>CAVWCI010000044.1:0-266336 GCA_963753315.1 uncultured Alphaproteobacteria bacterium | reverse complement strand
TTCCACAGCAGCCATCATGCTCTCCATCAAGTCCTCGCGACAAGCCCTCGCGGCCCGGAAGAAATGATACGAGGCGCTCCACTTTCTGCGTTCATGATCAACGGAGACCGGCCCAAACTCGCCGGGAATCCAGGTCGCAAAGCCCGAAAGATCGGTTCGGCGCGCGCGGCGCTGCTTCCGATACGCTCGGGCTTTCTTGCGCACTGGGATGAGCGCGAACTCAACCACATCAGGGGGTTGGACGGCGCCCTCGTGGCGGTCTTGTGCCGGTGTCGGCTTCGCCATGCGGACAAGAGCCGGGGCTCGACGATCTGCCTCGGCAGAGCTTCCGGCCGTGCACGCGCCGGTAGCGCTCGCCGTAATTATCTCCCAGGCGACGGCGGCTGGCGTGACATCGTCTCGGCGTAAGGTTGTATGTAGAGGACGTCGTGGAACGCATCGGCACGCTCTGAGACCGTCTGTCTGCCGCTATCCTGTCGAGGGGCCGCGTGGCGGGCGAGGAGATCGAGGAGGCCTTCGTCGGCTTTTCGGGCCTGATGGGAGACCGCACCTTCGCATTCGTGCGCGAACCGGGCCCGAGCGGTTTCCCATGGCTCACCGGCCGTGAGCAGGAGGATCTGATCCTCTATCGGCCCCGGTTCATCGACGCGGCTAGGGCTCTGCCGCGCGACGTCGAGAGTCATTCGGGATGGCGCCGGGCGTCTTTGCCGCCTACCCGGAGGCCGCGGCGTTCGTTGTCAGCGTGACCACTCCCGGCGGCCAGACATGGCCCGTCGATTGGCGGAGCTAAAGGCAGAGCTGGAGCAGAAGAGCGGGCAGAAGGTGCGCCTGAGCTTCAGCGATCGCAGTCATTGGTATGCCGGCCGGTCTCCCTGTTCGGCAACGCCTCGGCCGTCGCGCTCGGCGAAGAGCTCGGCATGTCGATGGATCGGCGGCGCTTCCGCGCGAACTTCTACGCCGACTGGGACGGCGAGCAGGCCTTCCGCGAGGACGAGCTGGTCGGCCGAACGCTGGCGGTGGGCGACCGGCTGCGGCTCGCGGTTCTCGAGCGCGACCCGCGCTGCAAGATGATCACGCTCGACCCGGACACGGGCGCCCAAGACAGCAGGATCCTTCAGCACTTGACTAAGAAACGCGGTGGCACGATCGGCATCTACGCCGCGGTCCTGGCCGAGGGTGTGGTCAGGAGGGGCAATTCGATCGCGGCCGCATGATATGTTTATCTCTTTGACAAATGTGATTCCAAAACTCGTCTGGCGTGAGCGATCGCCTCTTTTCCGTAAATCGTTCTCCTACGCTATACGCTCTACTCTTTCCCTTAACCAGCGCTCTGTAATTTAAGTTAGACCAATCGAGCATCCGCAGCCTCAACGAGCAAATACGAGGTAAGGGTGCTCAGCTGGCAGCCGATAGCCGAGCGCATCCTGTAGGCGACGGTTCCCAAAACCACGAGGGAAAAAGTAGATGACGCAACCGAAGCACAAGCCATCGAGGGAGCCTATGACAGCTCTCCTTACAGCGCTAGGCTGTGGATTGATGGTACTGGTATTCACTCCCACGTCGTTTGCACATGGCCCTCCGCCCCCTTCCCTAGTAGAAGACCAGCCAGCATATCCGAACGTCATCCATCTAGACCAGGCTTGGTCTGACGAAGATCGGCTACGCTATTACTTCATGCCGCAGGGTTCAGCGGCGATGTCCTACGACATTTTCCTGCATCTCGAGACCGCAAACGATCAGGAACTGTTCCGCGCGGACAAGAACGTCAGCGGATACGGACTTATTCCCCAACCCGCCGATCCCAAATACAACCCCGATGGCCTGCCTATCGGCGTGACGAAGACGGTCGTGCCGGACGGCCGCTGGAAAGGCGAGTGGGTCGGTCTGGGCTGTGCCGCGTGCCACAACGGACAACTCGAATACAAGGGAAGCAAGCTCAGCATTTCCGGCGGCAGCAACACCACTCTCGACCTATACGCCTTTCTCCAGGGACTGGACGAGTCCCTGTCAGCAACGGCTGCCGATCCGCAAAAGTTCGCTCGCTTGGCGGAAAGCCTTGGCAGGCGCGATGGCGCCGGCAAGGACGAGCTGCGCAGGCGTCTGGATTACGACGCGGCGGCGGTTCATGACTATGTGAACCGGACTGCATTGACCCCCAACGCCGTGGGCCCGGGGCGCATGGACGCCCTCGGCCTGATTCACAACCAAGTGTCATCCCGCTGGTTAGGCATACCGGAAAACTGGGCGGTGCCGCTCGCGCCGGCCAAGCCGTCGTTCGTCTGGAACATTCCGCAATCCGCTTGGGCGCAGTGGACCGGTGTTCGGAACAATCCCATCCCTCGCAATCTGATCGAGGTCATGGGTGTATTTGCCAAGATGGACGTGACGTCGACGGCACCGGACCTAAGATCGGACCTGTTCGAATCCACGGTTGACCTTAATGGCCAGATACAAGGCGAGGCTCTGTTGAGGAGACTTGCGCCGCCCAAATGGCCGGAAAACATTCTCGGAAAGATCGATCAAGAGAGGGCGGCCAAGGGATCGCAACTGTTCTCCGAAAACTGTGCCGGATGCCACTCCACCTGGCCACACCGTTGGAGCGAGCCCAATAAGCAAGGCAAGCAATTCATCGAGAACGCGATCGTTGCTGCTGACGTAGTCGGCACGGACGCGATGCAGTTCAATAGCATGCAATTCCAGACCACCCCGAGGATCAAAACGGGGCCGATGAGCAAACTTTTGCCTCCTCCGTTCACTGGCGCCGAAATTGCGCCGCCGTCTGTTGTGTTCGAACCGATGATGCTCGGGATATATGAAAGGGCTGTCGCCAAGCTCGAGCTCAGCGACGAGGAACTCGCATCAGCGCACGGTTATCAAGCCTTTTACCCGGAACCTCTCGATCCGATACCTTCGTTGGTGGCGTACAAAGCCAATCCTGCCGAGGGCATGTGGGCCTCGCCGCCATTCCTTCACAACGGCTCGGTTCCCAATCTCTACGAGTTGCTGATTCCCGCGAGGGAGCGATCGAAGATCTTCTTCGTCGGGCGGGAGTTCGATCCGGTAAAGGTCGGCGTGGACACCTCCGGCAACTCGGGGCAGTTCCTGCTCGACACGTCGCTCGTCGGCAACTCGAATGCCGGGCATTCGTTTGAGGACGGTGCGCGCGGCAACGGCGTGATCGGACGGTTGCTGACCGACGACGAACGCTGGGCACTGGTCGAGTACATGAAGTCGATCCCGAACGAGCCGCGGCAGATTGCGCCTTTCGGCGGCCCGGAGGACCCGATCCGCGCGTGGCAGGATGAGAACTTCTATCACCTCCGAAATCCAGGCACTTACAACGGCGCCCCCCAATTGTCCGGGGCGACCGGCGCGGGGGAGCAACCTCGATGAACCAGCTGGACCGGACGATCCTGATGGCATTGACGGGTTGCGCGATTGCGCTGGCGAGTACGCCGGCTGCTTTTGCGCAAGATCGAACGGCGTACCGGGATGCCGCGCCGGCGCTTGCGCAAGAGGTGGTCGAGCCTGGCGAACAGGAACTCATCGACTCGATCACGGAGGCGTCGCTCGACCGGCTCAGGATGCAGTTCCCGCCCGGTGTCCGGCCGGTGAAGCGCGACGCGCATCCGAAAGCGCACGGCTTGGTAAGCGCCGAATTCATCGTGCTCGATGGTCTGCCGGAGCAGCTGCGGCACGGTGTGTTCAGGACGCCACGCACGTTTGAGGCGCTGATCCGGTTTTCCGCCGGCAACATCAAGGTCGAAGTGGACACCGTTCCCCAGGCCGCCGGGATGGCGATCAAGCTGCTCGGCGTCGAGGGCGACAAACTTCTCGAAGCGGAGAAGGGCGCCAAGACGCAAGATTTCGTGATGATCAACTTCCCGGGCTTCTTTGTACGGAACCTCAAGGATTATGCCCTCCTGCATGAGATGATCAACCGGGGCCAGCTGGAGGAGTTCTTCAGGGCTCGGCCCGCGGAGGCGAGCGCGATCCTGTCCCTCAGGGAGCAGCCCTTGTTCAACCCTCTGCAGGTCCGCTACTGGAGCATGACCCCGTACTTGCTGGGGCCGAACGCGATCAAGTTCTCGGCAACCCCGATCTCAAGGAACACGAACTACGCGCCTGAAACGACGGGACCGGACTTCCTCCGCGAAGCGATGATGAAACAGGTCGGCGCGGAAGACGTGTATTTCTCGTTCGGCGTCCAGCTCCAGACCGATCCGGTGAGGATGCCTGTGGAAGATCCGGTGGTCATCTGGGACGAAGCGGAGTCTCCGTTTCAGCCGGTCGCGATCATTCGTATCCCGAAGCAGGACATCGACGCCGAAGGTAGGCAGGAGCTAGCGGAGGACCTTTCGTTCACGCCGTGGCATTCCCTGCCGGAACACCGTCCGCTTGGGTCGAACAACCGCGCGCGCCTCGTCATCTACGAGGCGGTGTCTAAATTCCGCCACGAGATGAACGATCGACCTCGCGGCGAGCCGGAAGGGATCCCGTGGTGAACCCGTGGTGAATTCGGTTCTCCGCTTCTCAAATTGAGATGTTTAGCAGGTCGTTGAAGAAGCGGCCTTCTAGTCCTAGAGTTGAGGTTAAGGCGTGACAGCGAGACATCGAGTTGGGAGGCAAGGCACCCGGTTAGCCTCGGGTTCGCCCGTTGTGTAAATCGGCGTTAAAAGTTCGGATCGAGAACGTCCGCCTTGTAATTCGCGTCTGGTCTGGTGCGAGGCGCGCGAACGTTAGGTGGAGGCCGGCACGAGTCCAGCCCTTCAGCCGCGCCGCGCCGCCTCGGTCGCGGCGATGTCAACTCAGACGGCTCACTTAATCGAATGAGCGATCTCTGCCTTGAAGAAGCCGGTATTGAACGTGAAGGAAACCTGGTTGAAGTAGGTCATGCCGAGCCCACGGCGTGCCGCGACGATCCCGAACTCGGCCATATGACCGCGAATTGCACTGATCGTGCCGGTTCGTTCTGCGACCAGCCGATCCCGGATCCGATGCAGCATCAGCAACGACTGCTGCGTCTCGCTCTTCACCGGAACGAACCGCATGCTCGGACGTTGGACGGCCTCACAACAACCGGTCTCTATCGGACCGCCCACCATAAGTAGAGGAAGGGTGAGACCAAAAAATACTACGGTCAGCACCAGCAGGCCACCGCCCACTACCTAGTGTAGTACTGGGAACAAATCCTATGACCAGCAGATAATTCCGCAAGAGACAATTTTATATGCCAACAAGATTATTAATACGATGCCGCTCACAACGCCGCCTGCGATAAAAGATGCGCCAACATTTTCTGAGGCCTTGTACTCCTTTAAAGAGAAAGGCTTGGATCTTTTGTGTAACTTGTATCCGCTGTGGATGAACCATACTGCTAGCGCCAGCCAGAGAATTTGAATGACAATTTCAACGAGTGGGTTTGACATTGTTAATATTAATTGAACGAATAATCGCTTATTTCACACTAAACACGCTCACCACCCCCTGCAATGCGCTAACGAACGCTTGCGCGTCAAAAGTCCGTGCATGTACCGTATTTACAAGGTTCTGGAGCGCACCCTGCTGTGCTCTGGAGAGATCATATGGACCCCCTTGGGAGCTAGGGTACCCTCCCGGATCACCAAATGGTTTGGAGTAAATGTAGTTGTATGAGTTTCCACTGCCGCCACCTCCAGAGGTAGAGGTGTTCATGACGGTGACGTTGGCACGACTCTGCGCATAATGCTCCTCTCGCCTCTTTCTTTGCTCATCTGCACGGGTCGCACTCTCAAAGGTGGAGATTGCGCCCGGCGCTACAATCAGAAATGCATCTTGCGCCGCATTTAGCCCACCTCCCGCTCGTTCTGCTAAAGCATTAAATCCAAACGTGTAGCGAGCATCTGTTCTCTCTTGAGCGGAATAGTTGCCTCGGAATAGGACATCTCTGTTTAAGACCTCGCCCGCACTGTATCCTAAAGTGAGTGAGCAACAGGATCATCTTGGCCCATGATGGGTCTGGACGCAGACACTGGATGCATGTCGTTCAAGACCCAGCGGGGATGATCAGCTTGGTGGGATGGTGAGGTGCTCAGGGTACTGACACCTGAGGCGGCATCAGCGCTGGTGATGGAGTTGGTGTCGGCGCTCGGGGCAACGCTCGAGATCTAAGGGCGGATTCCGTAGCTGGAGATGTTCACTATCGTTGACCCCGCCGGCGTTCAGCATCACGTGCGAGCGGCCGGTCCGCACGAGGCGTTGAGGGCGACGCTGCGCAGCCTCGGTCGACCTGAAGCCCCCCGCTGGCCGCCATGCTCGGCCACGCCGCCCGAGCCGCGCTGGAACGTTAAGCTAGGCGACGGGCGCTCGATCAGCCGCGCTGGCTGTTCGCGCTATGAGCCGCCCGCGCACGCATTTCGTTTCAAGGTCTGGGACTGCGCCGAGATCATCGCAATACCTGTCGCCGCGATCTCGCCCCACACCACCGCCGGCGGCGATCCGGGGCGCAGCGGTCTCGCCCATGCGGCGAGGTCTTACTAAGCGCGGATGGGTCGAGTCAAACTCCCGACCCGTCCCCGTGCCCGCGGTGGTCCTGGTCAGGTCGGGTGGCGGACGCTGACGCCGATGTCGGCTCAGTCGAAGTCGCAGTCATAGTCATTGTCATCGTCATCGTTGGGATCGAGCGTGCTCGAGACCGGGAACCGGTCCTTCCAGTAGTTGAACGCCGCGTCCTCGCGGAGCTCGGGCACGCTGTTGGGGCCATCCTCGTAGTGCTCGCACGAATGGCTGAACTCGTGCGTCATCAGCCCGGCGTAGCAGGCCCGCCGGTCGGCCTGGGGCATCGCGGCGATGTTGTCGAAGAACGTCTGGTAGATCTTGATCTGCTGGCTGAGGCCCGGCGCGTACCCCTGCATGCACCCCTTGTTGTTGCAACGGTACTCGCTCACGCAGCGGACATCGCCATTGGTCGAGAACCGTTTCTCGATGCAGTTGCCGAAATTTTTGCCGGTCTCGTCCTCGACCGCGCTCCTGAAGTTGCTCCAGTCGTCGACGATGTTCCAGGCTACCGCCCGGATGTCCATCTCCTGCGTGTCGTTGCAGTCGATGACCTCGTCGAGCTCAGAGTCCGGGTGACTTTCTGCTGGAGGGCCTGAACCGCAGTCTGCCGGGCAAGTCTGAGCTGTTTCTGGAGGGAGGCACGTGGCACCCCCGCAGACGTCGTCGCCACAAGGGCAGATGGCGTGAGCGCCCCCTACGCCGAGCAGTAAAGTAGCTGTGAGAGCCGTCAGCCCCAGCTTGGCGAAACGAATCGTCAGATTTTTTCTACCAGCACGGTCGGCAAGATCTTGCGCGACATCAACATGATCAGCCTCCTGTCTCAAGCTGATTGCTCCGGAAAGGTCATCTGTCATCTACAAGAGAGCGTGGGTGGCTACTGTGAAGCGGGTCACAACAGATGCAATATCATATCTATCTGAAGCTCATGATCGACGGTACACCGTCGATCCCCTTCGGCGCCGAGCCGCTCACGCCGAACAATTGAGCGATCCCGAAATCACACCTGTATAAATTATCTTATCCTTTAGACTCTGGTAGGGCCAGCGCTGCTGGCCCGCTCCAATAGGTTGACGAACTCTTAGCTGAACGGCTATCCGTCTTCCTAGCCGCGCGCCCGCGGCGTCAGCCGGTAGCCGTCGTAGCAGCCTCGATCAGGCCGAGCCGCTCGAGCCGTTTCAGGGCTTGCGACAGGCTCGCCATGCCTGCCCGGTAGACTTTGCTCGCCGACGTCGGCGACGCGGAACTGCTGCCCGTATTCGCCCCGACCCCGGCGGTGCCAACCGAAGTAGCGGACCATGACCTGGTGCTTGAAGGCGTGGCGCCAGCCCCAATAGTCGGGCTTGCCGCTGCGGCGGTTCTCGACCGCCACGTCGAGGATGCAGCGTTGCAGCGGAGACAACCCTTTGCCCATAACGGTTAACATAGTATGGACGGCTCCTGGCCAAGCTTCCTCTGGGTAGTGTATCCTGTTACATAACGTCCGATGGTCCATACTAACGTGGATCAGCTCAACTAAAATTCCCCAGATCTCTGCCCCGAAGGCCAACCATGCGGCGTTCCAGCGCGGCGGGAAGGGCGGCAAGAGCCGTATTCGCCCCGAGGTCCCGCAGACCCGGAGGCGTGGGGCGTCCGGATGGAGCATATCTTTCGGAACGCGCTCCTTGCACTCCTTGATCAGCCACAAGCGACGCTTCCTGACATTCTCCGGCTGTTTTCAGTTTATGGACGAAGGCAAAATCCTTTTCGTGAATCTCGCCAAGGGGCAGATCGGCGAAGACGCCTCTTCCCTTCTCGGCGGCCTGCTTGTCACGACGATTGGGCGAGCTTCATCGGCCTCGAGCTGCAGGAAAAGTTCACGCCGCTCGATCTCATAGAATCTGCCCAACTATCATATCTATCTGAAGCTCATGATCGACGGTACACCGTCGATCCCCTTCAGCGCGGAGACGCTGGCTCCGGAAGAGTGAGCGCTCGCGCCGGGGCTTTGGACCTGTCGCGGGCTCAGTCTCATGAGCTCTGAGGACCTGAAGATCCTAGAGCCATATTCACCGGACTGGCACTGGGAGGCCGGGAACGAAGCTCTTACCCCCCTACGACCCGGTCGGAATGCATCCGAGCTGCTGGAAGAGGCCGAGCCGGTCCAGCTCGACCCAGTCCTCTACCAGCTTGCCGCCGGCGAAGCGGCCGATGATGATGACGGTCCACGTCACGTTGCGGCCGGACGCGGCGATCCCTTGCCATTCGCCCTGCTGGGTCGCCTGCCAGTGGCCGCGCCAGACGCCTCGGTCGCCGGCGAAGAACATGTCGTCCAGGGTGTAGGCGGCGTCTGGAAATGCGGCGAAGAAGCCCTCCATCGCCGCGCGCCAGGCAGGCAGGCCGTGGATCGTCTCCATGCCCAGCCAGTGCGACGTCAGATCGTCATCCCAGTATTTTCCACGTCCATACGGTGCCCGTTGAAGACCTTGTCGATGTAGGCGCGGATCAACGCCTCGTGCTGGTCTGCCGCCATGGTCCTTGCTCCTCACCACTATACCGGGATTCCCCGGATACCGGCTTCCGAGGGCCGACTTTGCCCCCTTGGGAGCGCGCCAGACAAGGCTGCAGGGGTCGGAACGTGGGCTAGGACGAGCCTCGTGGTTGCGCAGGACTTAATCCTCTCGTGAACACGAACACGGGCTTTCTTGGTGTCACCCAGCATCCTGCGTAGCAACAGGGACGTGCGTCGCTACATGCTGAGCCATCATGGATCGACCACAATCCGAATCCGACCAAAGGCGAAAAGGCGCAGGTCGTGAGCCCCATCCTACGCAGATGCCACCGCATTGGAATTTGGCACGAATATCACTCAGATCAGAACCGAAATTCAGTTGCCGCGGGATGGTCGAAGCTGCCAGATACGGCCTGGAGATCAGACAGGGCAGCGCGAGGGCCGTCTGCGAGGCGCACCGGAATGAGACATCTTGGGTTTGCCTTTTTACTGCTGGCAGCGCCCACAGCCGTAGCCGGCCCCGTGGACGACGTCCTCGAAGAAGCCAGCAAGAACTGCGAGAGCTTTGAGGCCCATGTGGTATGGTGGCCGCTGCGGTCGCATCGCAACCCGCTGGCGGTGGCGGCGTTCGCGGTTGCGCGCCTGGGAGGTCGCCACGATGACGGAAGCCCGCGCCACCAGGCCCGCCGCCCAGCCGCCGCCAGCGGCCGAGGTACTGCGGCTGGCGACAGCCTACCAGGCGTCGCGGGCGTTGTACGTCGCTACCAAGCTCGGCGTGCCGGACCTGCTGGCCAACGGGTCAAGATCCGCCGACGACCTCGCCGCCGCCATCGGCGCGCACGCACCCTCGCTCCGCCGCCTGATGCGCGCCCTCGCGGCCTTCGGCGTGCTCGCGGAGGGCGGAGACGGCCGGTTCGGGCTCGGCGCCCTCGGCGGCTGCCTTCGCGCCGACGCGCCCGGCTCCGTGCGCGCCCTGATTCTGATGTACGGCGACGAGGATTTCTGGCGCACCTGGGGCGAGCTGGAGCATTGCATACGAACCGGTGAGACCGCGGCCAACACCTCTTCGGCACCGAGGACGCCTTCGCGCGCTACGCGGCCGACCCGAGGTTCGGGCCGGTATTCAATGCGAGCATGACGGTGCTTTCGGCCAACACCGCCGCCGCCGTGGCGGCGGCCTGCGACTTCGCGGGGGTCGGCCGGGTCGTGGACGTGGGCGGCGGCCAGGGGCGGCTGATCGCGGCTCTCCTCCGGGCCAACCCCGGGCTGCGGGGCATCCTGTTCGACCTCCCGTCCGTCGTGGAGGCCGCCCCGCAACTCCTCGCAGAGTCGGACGTCGCCGACCGCTGCGAGGTGGTGGGTGGGGACATGTTTGAGGCGGTGCCCCCGGATGGCGACCTCTACGTCCTGTCGAGGGTGATCAACGACTGGGAGGACGCGCGCGCCACCGCCATCCTCGGGAACTGCCGCCGCGCCATGGGGGGACGCGCGCGCCTCGTGCTGGTCGAGCGGGTGCTGCCTGACAGGGTCGAGCCTACATCGGGCGTCCAGCCGCACCTGCTCAGCGACCTGAACATGATGGTGCGGACCGGCGGGCGCGAGCGCACCGAGGGCGACTTCGGCGCGCTGCTCGCTGCGGCGGGATTCCGGCTGGAGCGCGTCGTCCCGATGACGGCACCGGTGAGCCTGGTCGAGGCCGCGCCCGCCTGAGACACGTGCGTCGTGCTGCTGCCAGATGGCAAAAATCAATTCTCATTCCCACCGGTTGGCATTCTTCGGGATTGAGGACGGTATCTTTGAGCCCCGTGACGCCGTCCAGCCGGTTGATCTGGCTTTAAAATAGAGAGGCTCGCCGAGGAGCACCCGGACGCCGCGGTGCGCCGTGCCGTGCGGGCCACGCTCGAGGAGTTGCAGGTGATGGCCTGCATGGTTGCGACGATAAGTGCTGGTTCGAGTCCGGCCGGGGGCACCAGTCAGCGACTTGACCCGCTCAACTTGCGCGGCGCGCTTGCGCCCGGCTCGGGAGCCTCCAGTCCGGCCGGATGAAGTGGCAGGTGTAGCCGTTCGGATAGCGCTCCAGGTAGTCCTGATGCTCCGGCTCGGCCTCCCAGAAGGGGCCGGCCTCGGCCACTTCGGTCACCACCTTGCCCGGCCACAGCCCCGACGCATCGACATCGGCGATGGTGTCCTCGGCGATCCGCTTCTGCTCGTCGCTGGTGTAGAAGATGGCCGAGCGATAGCTGGTGCCGACGTCGTTGCCCTGACGGTTCAGCGTGGTCGGGTCGTGGATCTGGAAGAAGAGCTCCAAGAGCCTGCGGTACGTGATGGCTCGGGGATCGAAGACGATCTCGATCGCTTCGGCATGGGTGCCGTGATGGCGGTAGGTCGCATTCGGCACGTCGCCGCCCGAATAGCCGACCCGCGTCGAGATCACGCCCGGATAGCGGCGCAGCAGATCCTGCATGCCCCAGAAGCAGCCGCCGGCAAGGATCGCGCGTTCGGTCGATGCGGTCATGTCGCTCACTCCTTCTCCTCGCTCTCGAACAGCTTGCGGTAGCTGCCGTAGCCCTCGCTCTCGAGGTCGTCGAGATGAATGAAGCGCAGCGCCGCCGAGTTGATGCAGTAGCGCAACCCGCCCGCCTCGCGCGGGCCGTCGGGAAAGAGATGGCCGAGATGGCTGTCGCCATGGCTCGAGCGGACCTCGGTCCGGATCATGCCGTGGCTGGTATCCCGGTTCTCGACCACGTTCTCGGGCTCGATCGGCCTGGTGAAGCTGGGCCAGCCGGAGCTGCTGTCGAACTTGTTCACCGAAGCGAACAGCGGCTCGCCCGACACGACATCGACGTAGATGCCGGGCTCCTTGTTGTCCCAATAGGCGTTGTCGAACGGACGCTCGGTGCCGTCCTGCTGCGTCACCCGGTATTGCTCGGGCGACAGGCTGGAGACCGCGTCCGGGTTCTTGTGATAGGTCGGCATTTGCCTGCCTCCTTCCATCCCACGATGACCGCTACATAGTGCGTGATCCCTCATGCCGCCATGCGGGGCGCGTTAGTCCGGTCGCGGATCGTCGGGAGGGGGCAGCTTGCGCTTGTCCTTCGCGCGCACGGCCGGGGTTCCGGGGGCGGCCGGCGCGATGCGGAGCAGCCGAAAGATGATCGGCGCAAAGCTGACCACCATGAAGCTTCGGCACAACTGGCAGGTGACGACGAAGGCCGTCTCGATGCCGAGCGCGTAGCTGATGATCATCATCTCGGCCATGCCGCCGGGTGCCAGCGCCAGCACGAGCGCGGCGAACGGCCTTGCGAACAGCAGCGCTCCCGCTTGCGCGGCGACCACGGCGGTCGCCAGGAGCACCAAGGCCCAGACCAGGGCCTGGAGCACCGTGCTTCGCAGCTCGAGCCAGCGAATGCCGGCAAAGCGGGCGCCGGCCACCGCGCCGATCACCACCTGCACGACGGCTATCAACCAGTAAGGCGGCAGGACCTGCGTGAGCCCGGTGCCGTGCACGCCGGCGCTGAACAGCATCGCCATGATCATGGCGCCGCCGGTCAGCCTCAGAAGCCTGTCCGGCCAGGTACCCGGCGAGGCCGCAGGCGATCAGGATCAGCCAGTCGCGCAAGCAGCGGGTCCGACGCCGCATGGAGTGACAACGCTGCGCCCTGGAGGTCGGCGCCGAGGATCAGCTGCAGGAAGAACGGCACGCTGAACACCACGATCACGATGCGCACCGCATGAATGGTCACGAGCGTGCGCATGCTGCCGCCGAGAGCGCCGCCCAGCAGCGTCAGCTCGCCGAGCCCGCCCGGCGTCGAGGCGAAGTAGGCGGTGACCGGGTCGAGCCGGCACAGCTTGCGGAAGAACAGCCAGCCCAGGGCCGAGACGATCAGCGAATAGACCGCCACGAACACGATGGCGCCCCACCAGTCGCCGATCGACGCCACGACCTCCGGGGTGAAGGCGCTGCCCGCGAGAATACCCACGACCGGACGGGCGAGCTCGCGCACGGGCGCCGGCATCATCCAGCGCCCGCCCGATACGGCGACCAGGGCGACCGCTGCCAGCGAACCCAGCGTCCAGGGCAGCGGCGCCCCGATCAGATAGAACACGGCACCACCCGCGGCCCCGATCAGAAGGGCTACGGTCGCGTCGAGAACGGTTCTTCCCAAGGACGTGCACCGAAAACGTCAAAGGAGCGAAGGATGCTCAGGCCTACATAGCCTGCTTTCTCGATCCTCCGGAAGACGCGGCTGAAGTCGATGTTGCCCTCGCCCGGCTTCAAGGCGCGGGGGATGAGGTACCGCGATCCGCAGCCAAGCTATTCGGCAGCCAGCCGAAGCACCGAACGATCCAGCGCCAGTCGGCCGCAGGCGTCGCCGTGCAGAACCAGCGCCGTGTCGTCGGCAAGGCGAAGCGGCGGCTTTCCGGTCATGTCCCAGCCGGTGGCGAGCGACAGGGCGGCGCGGATCACGCCTTTGTGGGTCACCAGGATCGCGTCCGGTCCGGCGGCGAGGTCGGCGAGCAGGGCTGCAAGCCGCGCGCGGACCTCGCGCGGGCTTTCGCCGCCCTCGGGCCGGAAATCGAGGCCGCGCGCCTCGTTCGCGGCCATCGCCTGCGGAGCTTCGGCGCGCAGCTCGGCGAGCGTGCGTCCTTCCCAAGCGCCCCAGTCCATCTCGATCAGCCGCGGCTCGATGGTCACGGGGCCGTCGGTCAGCAGGGCCGCCGTCTCGGTGGCGCGGCGAAGCGGGCTGCTGAGCCAGCGCGCCTTCGCCCACGCCGCCGGCAGCCGCCAGCGCTGGACCTTGGCGCGGCCCGCGGGCGAGAGGGAAAGGTCGGCGCGGCCCTGCATGCGCCCCTGCTCGTTCCAGGCCGTGGGGCCGTGCCGGATCAACAAGATCCTCACGTTCGCGCGGCCCGGATCGTCCTGGCCTCACGCAGGGCGGCATCCAGCGCCAGGAGCGGCCTGATCCAGCGAGCGCTGCCCGGCGACGAAGCGCCAGGCGGCTTTCGGCCATGTCGCGCCGGCGGTCCGGATCGGCGAGCAGCGTCTCGACCGCTCGGGCGAAGGCCTGCGGATCGCGCGGCGGCGTCAGGATGCCGGTCACGCCGTGCTGCACGACCTCGGCGACGCCGCCCTCGCGGCCGGCGACCACCGGCAGGCCCGCCGCCTGGGCCTCCAGCATGGCAAGGCCATAGGCCTCGCGCACGGCCGGCCAGACGTAGAGATCGCAGGCGGCGTACAAGGCCGGCAGCAGGGCTTCCGGCAGGGCGCCGGCGAACACGCGCGCGCGGGCCGAGCGGCGCGAAGGCGGCCTCGATCTCGGCGCGCGCCGGGCCGTCGCCGACCACCAGGATCTGCCACGGACGATCGCGCATGCATGCCGAGCGCCTGCCCGAGCAGCAGGTAGGAATCCCGCTTGACGTCGGCCCGCATCATGGCCACGGCCAAGAGCCACGGGCGGCCGGGGTCCATGGCCCAGCGCGCCGCGATCTCCGCCCGGTGATCTTTCGCGCGCGGCGCGGGCCGCCGCATAAGGGCTGGGGTCGAGGAACGGCGGCAGATGGCGAAGCTGCGCCGGCGGCTCGACCAGGGGCGCAAGGCATTCGAGATCGACCGCGGTGAGGCCGATCACGACGTCCGCCTGGCGCAGCGCCCGCTCGGTGGCGCGATGGCCCGAGTGCCCAGGGGCCGGCCTGCCTGCTTGGGCGCGAACGAGGCCTCGATCATGAGGTAGGGGATCCTCAGCGCGGCGCTGACCGCGGGGCCCAGCCAGTCGGGCGCCTTGTGGTAGCCGTGGTAGGTGAGCCAGGCCTGCGGCGGCTCATGGCCCTGCCGATAGCGGCGCAGGAGCCTTGCGACGCAGCGCTCCCCCAGCGCCTGCAGGCGCTGTTGGCGCAAGAGGTCGCCGGTGCGGTCGTAGCTGCGCAGGCGGCAGGCGATCTCGACCCGCTGCCCGGTGCGGGCAAGAGCGTCCATGAGCGCGCGCGCCATGCGGCGATCGCCGGACGGCGTCGGGTGGTCGGGCGATTTCAGCGGCGCGTAGAACGCCAGGCTCATGCCGCGGCTTTGCTTTTGGCTTGGCTCTTGGGCTCGCCGAGCTCGGCCCGCAGGCGCGCCGCCAGGCGATCGACCCCCGGCGTCATCGCGAACTGCTCCAGCACGCGCGCACGGCCGGCCTGGCCCAGCTGCAGCCTGGCCGCCGGGTCGGCGATCAGCGCGGCGAGCGCACTGCCCAGGGCGACCGGATCGTCCGGTGGCACAAGCTGGCCGTTGACGCCGTCCTCGATCAGCTCCGGCACGGCGGCGACCCGGCTCGCGACCACCGCAAGCTCCATCGCCCCCGCCTCGAGCAGCACGTTCGGCAGGCCGTCGCGATCGCCGTCCGGCGCGACCCGGCTCGCGAGCACGAACAGATCGGCGGCACGGTAGGCCTGCAGCACGCCGTCCTCGGCGAGCGCGCCGTGCCAGGTGATGCGACCCTCGATGCCAAGCCGCGCCGCCTCCGCCCGAAGCTGCCCCAGCAGCGGGCCGCCGCCGACATGGTGGTAGCGCCAGGCGAGGCTTTTGGGCAGCACGGCCAGCGCCGCGAGCAGCACGTCGATGCCCTTCTTGGGCACCAGGCGCGCGACGCCCAGCAGGCGCACCGGGCGGGCCGGATCGCTGCCGTCGGGGCCGAGGCCGCGCCCAAGTGACGGAAAGCGGCTGCGGATCGAGGCCGTGATAGGTCAGCATGATCGCCGCACCCGGCGCCAGCGCGCGCAGATGCGCGGCATGGCCGGCGGTGCAGGTGGTGACCCATTGGCAGTCCAAGAGCTTCTCGCGCAGCTCCCAGGCGGGCGTCGTCCAGATGTCCTTGGCATGCGCCGAGAGGCACCACGTGCGACCGGACAGCGCGGCGGCATAGCGCGCGACCGACGCAGGCGTGTGCGCATAGTGGGCGTAGACGACGCCGATATCCGCCGGCATCTCGGCGGCCAGCACCAGGGCCTGGCCGAAGCGGCGGATCCGGTTGGCGGTACGATCGCGCCACAGGTCCGCAAGCCACGCGGTCCGGGTCGCGCGGTAGCGTGGCGTGCGCCGCATCCGCCACCAGGCGCGCAGCACGCGCAGCGGCTCCTGGTACAGATACTCCGGCAGATAGAGCACGGGCGCCGCGATCTCGCGATGCAGCGCGTGCACGGCGGGATCGGTCGGGTGGCGCAGCGACACGATCAGCAGCGCCAGGCCGCGGCGCTCGAGCGCCAGCAGCTCCTGCGCGATGAAGGTCTCGGACAGGCGCGGCCAGCCCTTGACCACGACGGCGATGCGCTGCGGGCCCATGCGCCCTCCTGTGGCTCCAGCGCAACTCCTAGCACGAAGCAGCAGCCTAGTACGAGCCGGGGCGAGACGGCGCCAAGAGCGGGCTTGACGAGAGCCCCGCCGCGCCCTAACTGGACCGTCTAGTCCAACGAGCCAACGCCTCGAGAGCCGATCTGACCCCCATGCTCAAGAACGCGACGAAAGCCGTTGCCTTCGGCGCTCTGGCGCTGGCCGTGGGCGCCGGCGCCTTCTGGTACCTGCACCTCGATCCCGAGGCCGAGCAGGCCCAGACCGCGGCCGCCCAGGAGAGCCCGGCCGCGATCGCCGTCGAGGCGGCCGAGGTCGAGGTCGACGAGGTGGTCGACGCGATGACGGTCACCGGCAACCTGCGCTCCGACGAGAGCGCGCACATCGCCACCGAGATCGAGGGCCGGGTCGCAGGGCGTGCACTTCACCGAGGGCCAGGCGGTCGAGCAGGGCGCCTTGCTGTTCACGCTCGACGATACCGTCTACCGCGCCGAGCTCGCCACGGCCGAGGCCAACCTCCAGCTCAGCGAGCGCAACAGCGAGCGCGCGATCGAGCTGCTGGAGCGCAACGCCGGCACCGTGCGGGCGCGCGACGAGGCCGAGGCCCAGCTGGCGATCGACCGGGCGGAGGTCGACCTGGCGCGCGCCCGCCTCGACAAGACCAGGATCACCGCACCCTTCGCCGGCGTCGTCGGCCTGCGCGAGATCAGCGTCGGCAACTACGTCGAGCCGGGCCAGGACCTCGTCAACCTCGAGGACATCGAGCCGATCAAGGTCGACTTCCCGGTGCCCGAGCGCGCCCTGTCGGCGGTCGAGGTCGGGCAGGCGATCGAGGTCACGGTCGCCGCCTGGCCCGGCAGGACCTTCCAGGGCGAGGTCTACGCCATCGACCCGCAGATCGACGCGCAGGGCCGCAGCATCGCGATCCGCGCCACCATCGACAACCAGGAGCGCCTGCTGCGCCCCGGCCTGTTCGCCGCGGTGCGGCTGATCACGGCCCGGCGCGAGGCGGCCCTGCTGGTGCCGGAGCAGGCGATCTTCGCCCAGCAGGGCAAGCCCTACGTCTACAAGGTGGTGGACGGCGTGGCACGGCTGACCGAGGTGGCACTCGGCGGGCGCCGCGTCGGCCAGGCCGAGATCGTCTCCGGGCTCGCGGCCGGCGACGTCGTGGTCACGGCCGGGCATATCAAGCTGCACGACGGCGCCGAGGTACGCATCGTCGACCCGGACGCGGCGGCCCAGAGCGACCGGAAGGTGTCCTGAGCCATGGGCATTTCCGCTCTCTGCATCCGGCGCCCGGTCTTCGCCACGGTGCTGAGCCTGATCATCGTCCTCCTGGGCCTTGCCGCCTACGATCGCCTGACCGTGCGCGAGTACCCCAACATCGACCCGCCGGTGGTCACGGTGCGCACCGAGTATCCCGGCGCCAGCGCCCGCATCATCGAGACCCAGGTCACCCAGGTGCTCGAGGATTCGCTCGCCGGCATCGAGGGCATCGACTACATCTCCTCGACCAGCCGCCAGGGAACCAGCTACGTCAGCATCCGCTTCTCGCTCGATCGCGATCCCGACGTGGCGGCGAGCGACGTGCGCGACCGCGCCAGCCGGGTGCGCGACCAGCTCCCGGACGAGATCGACGAGCCGATCATCCAGAAGGCCGAGGCCGACGCCGAGCCGATCATCTATCTCTCCTTCTCGAGCGACCGCCACACGCCGCTGGAGCTCACCGACTACGCCGACCGCTACGTCAAGAACCAGGTCCAGACCCTGCCGGGCGTCGCCGAGGTGCAGATCTTCGGCGAGCGGCGCTACGCCATGCGGATCTGGATCGACCCGCTCCGGCTCGCCGCCTACGACCTGACGCCGCAGGACGTCGAGGATGCCCTGCGCGCCCAGAACATCGAGGTCCCGGCGGGCGTCATCGAGAGCCGCGCGCGCGAGTTCTCCGTCGTCTCGGAGACCGACCTCACCACGCCGGAGCAGTTCGAGGACATCGTGCTGAAGCAGGCGGGCGCCTATCTGGTCCGCCTGTCGGACGTCGGCGAGGCCGAGCTCGGCGCCGAGGACGACACCACCTTCACCCGCGTCAATGGGCGCACGGCCGTCGCCATGGGCGTCGTCAAGCAGGCCACCGCCAACCCGCTCGACGTCAGCCAGGCGCTGAAGGAGCGCCTGCCGGCCGTGACCAGCAACCTGCCGCGAAGGCATGCGGGTCGAGATCGCCTACGACAAGTCCGTCTTCATCGCCGAATCGATCGACAACGTGAACGCCACGATCGGCGAGGCGATCGTCCTCGTCGTGCTGATCATCTTCTTCTTCCTGCGCTCGATCCGGGCGACGATCATCCCGCTGGTCACCATCCCGGTGAGCCTGATCGGCGCCTTCGCGATGATGTATTTCCTGGGCTTCAGCATCAACACGCTGACCCTTCTGGCGCTGGTGCTGGCGATCGGCCTCGTGGTCGACGACGCGATCGTCATGCTCGAGAACATCTTCCGCCACGTCGAGGCGGGCATGTCGCCGCTGCAGGCCGCCTACAAGGGCAGCGGCGAGATCGCCATGGCGGTGGTCGCGATGACGCTCACGCTCGCGGCGGTCTACGCGCCGATCGCGTTCATGACCGGCACCACCGGCCGGCTGTTCACCGAGTTCGCGCTGACGCTCGCCGGCACGGTGCTGGTGTCGGGCTTCGTGGCGCTGACCCTGTCGCCGATGATGTGCTCGAAGCTGCTGCGCCACGAGAAGAAGCACAATTTCCTCTACAACCTCATCGAGCGGGCGCTGGGCGCGCTCACGGCCGGCTATCGCTGGGTGCTGCAAGGGGCGCTGCGGGCGCGCCCGCTCGTGCTGCTGATCGGCCTTTGCGTCGCGGGCTCGAGCTATTTCCTCTTCAACAGCCTGGATTCCGAGCTCGCGCCCTATGAGGACCAGGGCACCGTGATCGGCGTGTTCGAGGGCCCGACCGGCGCCACCAGCCAGTACATCGACCGCTATGCCCGCCAGCTCGAGCAGATCTACGCCGCGGTGCCGGAGGCGGAGCGCTACTTCGTCGTCGCGGGCTTCCGGGTGCCTTCCCAGGGCATCTCCTTCATCAAGCTCGTGCCGTGGGACCAGCGCGAGCGCAGCCAGCAGGAGATCGTCAACGAGCTGCGCCCGCTGATGGGCGACGTGCCGGGCGTCAGCGCGTTCGCGGTCAACCCGGCGCCGCTCGGCCAGAGCGGCAGCTCGACGCCGGTGCGCTTTGTCGTGCAGACCTCGCAGCCCTACGAGGAGCTGCAGGCGATGGTCGAGCGGCTGATGGAGCGGGCCCGCGAGAACCCCGGCCTGGTCAACGTCGAGACCGACCTCAAGCTCGACAAGCCGCAGCTCAGCGTCGAGATGAACCGCGACAAGGTCGCCGACATGGGGGTGGGCGTCAGCACGCTCGGGCGCACCCTCGAGACCCTGGTCGGCGGTCGCCAGGTCACGCGCTTCGAGCGCGACGGCGAGCAGTACGACGTCATGGTCCAGGTCGCGGACGCCGACCGCGCCACGCCCGACGACCTGCAGCGCATCTACGTGCGCGGCACGGACGGCCAGATGGTGCCGCTCTCCAACGTGGTGAGCGTGAGCGAGACGGTGGCACCCCAGGAGCTCGAGCACTTCAACCAGCTGCGCTCGGCGACGCTCGAGGCCAATCTCGCGCCCGGCTACTCGCTCGGCGAGGCGCTCGCCTTCCTCGAGCAGGCCGCGAGCGAGGTCCTGCCGCCCGAGGCGCAGACCGACTACTCGGGCCTGTCGCGCGAGTTCAAGGAGGCGAGTGCCGGGCTCTATCTCACCTTCGTCCTGGCGCTCGGCTTCATCTTCCTGGTGCTCTCGGCCCAGTTCGAGAGCTTCCGCAGCCCCTTCATCATCATGCTGACGGTGCCGCTCTCGATCGCCGGCGGCCTGCTGGCGCTGTTGCTCACCGGCGGCACGCTCAACATCTACAGCCAGGTGGGGCTGGTGACGCTGATCGGCCTGATCACCAAGCACGGCATCCTGATCGTGCAGTTCGCCAACCAGCTGCGCGAGGAGGGCCGGACGATGATCGACGCGGTGATCGAGGCGTCGGTGCTGCGCCTGCGGCCGATCCTGATGACCACCGGCGCCATGGTGCTCGGCGCCGTGCCGCTCGCGCTCGCCGCCGGCGCCGGCGCGCAGAGCCGGCAGGACATCGGCTGGGTGATCGTCGGCGGCCTCCTGGTCGGCACCTTCTTCACGCTGTTCGTCATCCCGGCGGTCTACACCTACCTCAGCTGGCGCGAGCCGCTCCGCCGGGCGCCGGTCGAGGTCACCGCGCCGTCGAGACGCTGCAGGCGGCCGAATGATGCGATCGGAGCCGTTGCGCGCCATCGGCCCGAGCCCGGTCCGGACGGTCTCGGCGCCCAAGCACGACGCGATCCTGGACGCCGCCAGGCGGGTGTTCCTGCGCGAGGGCTACAGCGCCAGCATGGACCTGGTGGCGGCCGAGGCCGGCGTTTCCAAGCAGACGGTCTACAACCACTTCGGCAGCAAGGAGGAGCTGTTCCGGGCGATCGTCGACCATGTGTCCGACGAGCTGCTGGACGTGCTGGACGAGCGCGAGGCGCAAGGCCGATCCCGCGGCCACCCTCGAGGCGGTCGCGCGCCGCTTCCTCAAGCTGCTGCTCATGCCCGCCCACCTCGCCCTGCACCGGATGCTGGTCGCCGAGGCACCGCGTTTTCCCGACCTCGCCCGCGCGATCTACGTCGGCGGGCCGGCGCATGCGGCGAACGAGCTGGCGCACTACCTCGCGGAGGAAAGCGGCAAGGGCACGCTCGCGGTCGCCGATCCGGCGCTCGCGGCCGAGCAGTTCTTCGGCGCCCTTTGCGGCCACCTGCACCTGCGGGCGCTGCTCAGCCCGCGCGACGCGCCGGGCAAGGCCGAGACCGAGCGGGCGATCGCGTACGCGGTGCGGGGCTTCCTGCGCGCGCACGCGCCGGCAGGCTGAGCGGGCTTCTCAGGCGCGGGCGCTGAGCGCCGCCGGCGCCGGCTCGAGCCACGGCCGGGCCAAGGCGGAGATCCGATCGAGACCGCCGAGCAGGCCCGGAATTGCGGCCGCATCCGGTGCCGGCCAGCTCGGCAGGTCGCGCAGCTGCGCCGCCATCTCGCCAGGTGAGCGCCTGCCGTCGTCCGGCAGCATGCGCACCAGACCGAGCTGCTCGGCGCGCGCCGCCCGCAGGAACTGCTCGCGGCGCGGCACCGTGCGCGGCACGATCAGCGACGGCTTGCCGAACGAGAGGATCTCGCAGAAGGTATTGTAGCCGCCCATCGCGACCACGCCGAGCGCGCGCAGCAACAGGCCCTCGAAGCGGGCATCGAAGGTGATCGCGTGGACCTTGTCGAGCCTGGCCGCGCGATCCTGGAATGCCAGACGCTGCTCGAGATTCATGAACGGGCCGAACACCAGGAGCGCCGGGTACGGGATGGAGGCGTCGCTCTCGTAGGCGCTCAGCACCCAGTCGATCAGCTCCTCGCCGTCGCCGCCGCCGCCGGTGGTGACCAGGATGTAGGGCTCGGAGGGCAGCTCGTGCTCGTTCGACTGCGGCGGCGCGGTCGGCACCGAGCGCCGCAGATAGCCCGTGAACGCGATCTTTTGCGCGAGCGGCCGCATGTTGGCGAGCTCGGTCAGAGGATTGAAGATCTGCGGCAGGCCATAGACCCAGATCTCGTCATAGAGGTCGTGCAGGGCCGGATAGACGTTCTTGCGCCGCCATTCGTCGAGCAGGCTGCTCGGCTCGTCCATCACGTCGCGCAGGCCCAGCACCAGCCGTGTGCCCCGCTCCTTCAGGAGCGTCAGGGTGTCCAGGACCTCGCCGCGCAGGCCCAAAGGCTCCTTGTCGACCAGAAAGAGGTGCGGGTCGAAGATGTCGGCGGTGTGCTGGATGATGGAGCTGCGGATGTCGAGCGTCTGCTCGATGTCGATGTGCAGCTGCAGGGGCGTGTATTCGCCGTTGCGCAGCTTGATCACGCCGGGCACGCGCACGAAATCGACGCGGGACTTGAAATCGAAGCTGCCGATGATCGGCGAGCCCGAGAGGATCAGGACCGACAGATGCGGGAACTGCTCGACCAGATGGTGAGCGATCGCCCGACAGCGGCGCAGATGCCCCAAACCGAAACTGTCGTGGCTGAAGATCAGCAGCCGAGCGGGGGTATCCATTCACCCCTATCTTTTTTGTGCAAGCGGTGTCCCGGCGCACTATGGCAGTCGATGCCCGAGCCGACAAGGATTCCCGCAATCGCGCCGCCGCACGGCCCTGGATACGCGGCCGCCTTACAATGGGCTGTCGAGTTTCGCGTATTCGGGTAGATTGGCGAGGCGAGCAGGCAAGCAAGGTACCGGGCGCCGGCCCATGGATCGCAACATCTTCCGCTACGTTCTGCGCTACAGCGCGCGGGCGCAGGTGCTTGCGCTGCTCATGACGGTGGCGTCGTTCCCCTTTCTCTATTTCACCCTCGAGCTGCCCAAGATCATCATCAACGACGCGCTCGCCCAGAGCGGGTCGCGCACCATCTTCGGCCAGACGCTGGGCCAGGTGCATTACCTGTTCGCGCTCTGCGGCATCTTCCTGGCCCTGGTGCTCGTCAACGGCGCCTTCAAGTACGTCATCAACGTCTACAAGGGCATCGTCGGCGAGCGCATGCTGCGGCGGCTGCGCTACGAGCTGTACTCGCGGGTGCTACGCTTCCCGCTGCCGCAGTTCCGTCGCGTATCGTCCGGCGAGATCGTGCAGATGATCAACGCCGAGGTCGAGCCGCTCGGCGGCTTCATCGGCGACGCCTTCGCCCTGCCGGCCTTCCAGGGCGGCACGCTGCTGACGATCCTCGCGTTCATGTTCGTGCAGGATCCGATTCTCGGCCTCGCCGCGGTCGCGCTGTATCCCGTGCAGATCGTCGTGATCCCGAGGCTGCAGCGTCAGGTCAACCAGCTCGCCAAGGCGCGGGTCCGTCAGGTGCGGCGCATGGCGGATCGGATCAACGAGACCGTTGCGGGCGTGCGCGACATCCGCGCCAACGACGCGACGCAATACGAACGGTCGCGCTTCAGCAGGGAGCTCGGCGTCGTCTTCGACATCCGTTTCAAGATCTACAAGAAGAAATTCTTCATCAAGTTCATCAACAACTTTCTAGCGCAGCTGGGGCCGTTCTTCTTCTTCTCGATCGGCGGCTATCTGGTGATCATGGGCGAGCTGACGCTGGGCGCCCTGGTCGCGGTGATCGGCGCCCAGAAGGAGCTCTACGCGCCCTGGAAGGAGCTGCTGACCTACTACCAGCTGATGATGGACGTGCACATCAAGTACGAGCAGGTGGTGGCGCAGTTCGATCCTCCGGGCCTGCGGCCGGAAGAGCTGCAGAGCGCCGATCCGGAGCCGGTCGACTGGGCGGGCGAGCTGCGCGCCGTGAACCTGGCCCTGATATCGGAAGACGGCGCCACGATTCTGGACGGCGCTGCGTTCGGCGTGACGCTGCCCTCGCACGTCGCCGTCGTCGGCCCCGCCGGCAGCGGCAAGGAGGAGCTGACGCTGGTGCTCGCGAACCTGATCGCCCCGGATGCCGGCCGGGTGCTGATCGGCGACCACGAGGTGCAGAGGCTTGCCGAATCGGTGACCGGCCGCGCGATGACCTATGTCGGCTACCCCGCCCAGATCTTCGCCGGGACGATCGCCGACAACCTGCTGTTCGGCCTCAAGCACCGGCCGCTGGCGCCAGCTGAGCGCGATGCCGCGAGCGAGCAGTCTACGCGCGCGAAAAATTCGAGTCGGAGCGGTCGGGGAATTCGCCGTACGATTCCGAGGGCGACTGGGTCGACTACGCCGCCGCGGGGGTCGAGGACTACGCCGCGATTGCCGCCGCCGCGGCGCGCGTGCTGAGCCTGGTCCGGCTCGATCGCGACGTCTACCAGATGGGGCTGCGCGGCACCATCGAGCCGCAGGACCAGCCGGAGCTCGCCGGTGCCATCCTCGAGGCGCGCCGCGCCATGGGCGAGCGCCTGCGCGATCCGCGGCTCGGCCGCCTGGTCGAGGTGTTCGATCCGGAGCGCTACAACACCAATGCGACGCTCGCCGAGAACCTCCTGTTCGGCGCGCCGATCGGCGCGACCTTCGAGATGGAGCGGCTGGCGGCCCATCCTTACGTCCAGCGCATCATCGAGCAGGCCGGCCTGACCACGACGCTTGCAGGCGTCGGTCTCCAGCTCGCGAGCACCATGGTGGAGCTGTTCGCCGACCTGCCGCCGGACCACGAGTATTTCCGCCAGTTCAGCTTCATCGGCGCCGACGACCTGCCCGAGTATCGCACGCTGATCGGCCGGATCGACGCCAACCGGCTCGACGCGCTGAGCGCTGGCGACCGCGAGCGCCTGATCTCCCTGACGTTCAAGCTGATCCCGGCGCGCCACCACCTCGGCCTGGTCGAGGAGCCGTTGCAGGCGCGGATCCTGGAGGCCCGGCGTCTGTTCCGCGAGCACCTGCCCGCCGATCTCGCCGGCGCCGTGGCGTTCTTCGACCCGGACCACTACACCGCCGGTGCTACCGTTCAGGACAACGTCCTGTTCGGCAAGATCGCCTACGGCCAGGCCCAGGCGACGGAGCGGATCAGCGAGCTGATCGAGGACGTGCTGCAGGATCTGGGGCTGCGCGAGCGCATCGTCGAGGCGGGTCTGGGCGCGCCCACCGGCGTCAGCGGCGCGCGCCTGTCGCTCGCGCAGCGGCAGAAGCTGGCGCTGGCCCGCGCCATGCTCAAGCGGCCTGAGGTGCTGATCGCCTACGATCCGATCGGGCCGCTCGACCCGGCCGAGCAGACCGCCGTGCTCGACGGGGTGCTCGAGGCGTTCGAGGGTCGCACGGTGATCTGGGCGCTCAGCCGCGGTGACTGGGCGCAGCGGTTCGACCACGTCCTGGTCATGCAGCGTGGCCGGGTCGTCGAGCAGGGCGACTATGCCGCCCTCAACAAGGACGGCAGCGCGCTGCACGAGCTGGTTGCCGCCGAGTAGTCGAGGAGGTCCGGCCCGATGAGCCTGAGGCAAGATGTCGAGGTCCTGCGCAGCATTCCGCTCTTCGCCAAGATCGAGCCGGCCAAGCTCAAGCTGCTGGCCTTCACCAGCGAGCGGCTGCAGTTCGTGGATGGCGACGAGGTCTGCCGCCAGGGAGAGTTCGGCGATGCCGCCTACATCATCCTCGACGGCAAGGCCGACGTGCTGGTCGACACGCCGGCCGGCGCCCTCAGGGTCGCCACGGTCGGCAAGAACGATATCATCGGCGAGATCGCGATCCTGTGCGACGTGCCGCGCACCGCGACCGTCACCGCGAGCACCGACCTCACCACGCTGAAGGTCTCCAAGGACAATTTCTTCCAGCTGCTGAGGCAGTTTCCGCAGATCGGCATCGAGGTGATGCACGAGCTGGCCTCGCGCCTGCACCACACCACCCAGGACCTGACCGCCGCCAAGGCGCGCCTCAGCGAGCTCGAGAGGATGTGCGGCGGCCGCTGAAAGCCGCCCGATGACGCTCCTGCAGCGTCTGGCACGGCGCCTGGGCTACGATCTCACGCTGCGCAAGAAGGCGAGGCCGCACGAGGCGCAGCTGACAGCCGTGCTCGAGCGCTTCGAGATCTCCTGCGTGCTGGATGTCGGCGCCAATGTCGGCCAGTACGCCCTGATGCTGCGCGAGGGGGGCTTTGGCGGCAAGATCGTCTCGTTCGAGCCGCTGGCGGACGCGCATGCCACGCTGGTAAGGCGGGCCGCTGCCGATGCCGGCTGGCAGATAGCGCCGCGCATGGCGATCGGCGATCGGGACGGCGAGGCCCTGCTGGAGGTCTCGGCCGAGCCCGACATGAGCTCGATCCTGCCGCAAAACGAGCTGCTGCGAAAAATCTCGCCGAGCTCGGCGGTGCTGCGCCGCGAGCGGGTGCCGATGGCCCGGCTGGAGAGCGCGGCGCAGCCCTATCTGGCGCCCGAGGACCGGATCTTTCTCAAGATCGACACCCAGGGGTTCGAGCCCCAGGTGCTGGCGGGGGCGGGAGGCCTGATGGCGCGGCTTTGCGGCCTTCAGCTGGAGATGTCGCTGGTGCCCTGCTACGAGGGCGAGGTCGGCTTTCGCGCGATGCTCGACAGGCTGGCCGCCGCCGGCTTCGAGCCCTGTCTGTTCATTCCCGGCTATTTCGAGCGCAAGCTCGGCCGTCAGCTCCAGCTCGATGGCGTGTTCATGCGCGCGCCGCCGGCAGCCGGTGCACGACCGCTTTGACGCCCGCGCCGGCAGACCCTACATCACCTCCCGACATCCACGGCGAGCGAGGAACGGCATCGTGCTGTTGCCGCCCTATATCACCGAGGCGTTGGCGCCCGGTTCATCGCGACGGCTGGCCTTTCATCGCCGGCGCGCTGGTGTTGTCGCTCCTGCTCGGCCTGCTGTGGGCGCCTTTGCTCTGGCTGGGCCTGCTGGTCACGGCCTGGGTTGCGTACTTCTTTCGCGACCCAGCACGGGTGACGCCGGAGGAGGACGGGATCGTGGTCAGCCCCGCCGATGGCGTCGTGCAGGCGATAGCACCACGCCGGCCGCCGCCCGAGCTCCGGCTGGGCGATGCGCCGCTGACCTGCATCAGCGTGTTCCTGAACGTCCTCGACGTGCATGTGAACCGGGCGCCGGTCGGCGGGCGGATCACCAGGCTCGTCCACCACCCGGGCAAGTTTCTGAATGCCGCCGACGACAAGGCCTCGGACGAGAACGAGCGCCAGTCGTTCCGGATCGAGACCGATCAGGGCCAGGTGTTCGGGCTGGTCCAGATCGCCGGCCTGATCGCGCGCCGCATCGTGCGCTTCGTCGAGCAGGGCGAGGTGGTCCACGCCGGGCAGCGGGTCGGCCTGATCCGCTTCGGCAGCCGCTGCGACGTCTATCTGCCGGACGGCATGGCGCCGCAGGTGCTGCAGGGCCAGCGGGCGATCGCGGGCGAGACGGTGCTGGCCGATGGCCGGCGCAATCGGGCGGCAAGCGGCGGGAGGCGAAGCTGATGTTGGCAAGGCACCGGCGCCGGCGCCGGCCGTTGCGGGCCCAGCCCCTGATTCATCTCGTGCCGAACATTTTTACGGTGATGAGCCTTTGCGCCGGCCTCACGGCGATCCGCTACGGTCTCGACCAGCGCTTCGAGCTGGCGCTCGCCCTGGTCGTCGTGGCCGGCGTGCTGGACGGCCTCGACGGCCGCTCCGCGAGGCTCCTGAAGATCACCTCCAAACTCGGCGCACAGCTGGATTCGCTGGCCGATTTCCTGAGCTTCGGGGTGGCGCCGGCGCTGCTGGTCTACCTCTGGACGCTCCACGAGGTGCCGGCCGTCGGCTGGTCGCTGGCCCTGCTGTTCGCGACCTGTTGCGCGCTGCGCCTCGCCCGCTTCAACACCGAGCTCGAGGACAGCAAGCAGCCGACCTGGATGAGCAGGTTCTTTACCGGCATGCCGGCGCCGGCGGCGGCCGGCTGCCTGATCATGCCGATGCTCGCGAGCTTTGCCCTCGGCCAGACCTGGCCGCGCAGCTGGGCCCTGAACGCGCTGGTAGCACTGGTGGTCGCCGTGCTGATGGTCAGCCGCGTGCCGACCTTCTCGATCAAGATGATCGTGGTGCGGGTCAAGCCGCAATGGATCCTGCCGACCCTGATCGGCGTCGGCCTGATCGCCGCGGCGCTGCTGAATGCGCCGTGGCTGACGCTGCTCGCGATCGGCGTGGCGTATCTGGTGAGCCTGCCGGTCAGCATTGTGGTCGCCTGGCGGCTGGGGCGCCAGCATGCGCGCGAGAGCGAGCAGGCCGCCTCGCCCGGCCCGGAGCAGGAACGCGGTCCGGAGCGGATCGTACGGCTCGGAGCCGGCGCCAGTCCGCCCAGGCGCGACGCGTCCTGATCGCGCACGCCCGGGCCGCTTCCGGCATCGATCGAAGGCCATGCTCGATGCCCGCCTGCGCCGCCTGATCGATCCGCCGCTGGATCGCCTCTGCGCTCCGCTCGCCCGTTATGGCCTGTCCGCCAATCTGGCCACCGTCGTCGGCTTCGCGACGGGTCTTGCCGCCATCGCCGCGATCGCCGCGAAGGCCTACGGCCTCGGGCTCGGCCTTCTGCTGCTGAACCGGCTGCTCGACGGCCTGGACGGCGCGCTCGCCCGCCGGCAGGGCATCACCGATCTCGGCGGCTTCCTCGACATCGTCTGCGACTTCATCGTCTATGCGGGCGTGCCCATGGCCTTCGCGCTGGCGGATCCCGGGGCCAACGCGCTGCCGGCGGCGTTCCTGATCTTCAGCTTCATCGGCACCGCCAGCTCGTTCCTCGCCTACGCCATCATGGCGGCCAAGCGCGGCATCACCACGGAGCTTCGCGGCAGGAAATCGCTGTATTATCTCGGCGGCCTGACCGAGGGCAGCGAGACGATTGTGGCGTTCGTGCTGGCATGCCTGTGGCCCGCCTGGTTTCCGCTGATCGCCTGGCTGTTCGGGGCCCTGTGCTGGCTGACGACGGCGACCCGGATCGCGGCCGCCTGGCAGACCCTGCGCTGATTGCCGCTCAGCGCCGGCTGGCGGCGTAGCCGGCGAACGCCGCGAGGCCGAGCGACGCCAGAAAATTCCAGGCGGCGAGCGACAGGCCGAAGACGTTGAACTGCACCTGGTCGCAGGCCGGCGGCGCCTCGCGCAGCATCTGGCGCAGCTCCTCGACGCTGGTGGCATCGCCCCCCGCCGCGCAGCCCGCAGGCAGCGCGAACCAGCCCTGCTCGATGCCGTAGTGATAGCCGGCGAGCCCGGCGCCGACCAGCAGGACCAGGGCGCCGAGTGCCAGCATCGGCCGCGGCTGCCAGAAGAAGCCGAGCGCACCGAGCCCGATCAGCACGCCCCAGGGGTAGCGCTGCCAGATGCACAAGGGGCAGGGCGCGGCACCGCCCAGATACTGGAAGGCGAAGACGGCCGCCAGGATCAGGGCGGCCGCGATCGCCAGCAGCAGGCTGGCGGTCCGCGGTGCAAGCGCCCTGGTCTTGGCCATGGCTCGTGCCGCGCCGGGGGCGGGCGACCGGCTCACAGCAGCCGCAACACCAGGAAACCTCCCAGCAGCAGCACGAAGAACAGGACCGTGAGCCAGCCCAGATTGCGCTCGATGAAGAGCCTGATCGGCTCGCCGAAATACCAGAGCAGCGCCGCAACCAGGAAGAAGCGCATGCCGCGCGAGAGCACCGAAGCGATCACGAAGGTCGTGAGGCTCAGATCGGTGACGCCGCTCGCAATCGTCACCACCTTGTAGGGAAACGGCGTCAGCCCCGCGCCGAACACGATCCAGGCGCCCCATGCGTTGTAGCTGCCCTGGAACTCGGTGAACTTGTCCATGTAGCCGTAGAGCTCGAGGATCGGCTGGCCGATGGTCTCGAACAGCAGGGCGCCGATCGCGTAGCCGAGCATGCCGCCGGCCACCGAGCTTACCGTGCAGACCCCGGCGATCAGCCAGGCGCGGTGCGGCGCTGCCAGCACCATCGGGATCAGCAGCACGTCCGGCGGGATCGGGAACACCGAGCTCTCGACGAACGAGATCAGGGCCAGGGTCCACAACGCATGCGGACGCAAGGCCTGCGCCATGGTCCAGGCGTAGAGGCGGTGCAGCCAGCGGGGCCAACCCATCGCGGCGACGGGCGCCACGCCTCCCGCGGCGGCCTGCGGCTCGACTTGGTCGCTCAGAACAGCTCTCCGCTCGGACAGGATTTCAGGGTGATCCACGCGCCGCTCCGATCTAGCCCAGGCATCGGTCGCGGACAAGGCTAGCGCCCGCCCCTTCACAAATGATTAACCGCGTTGCGGCATAAGTGCGACGCGGCGGCTCTGACGCGGAGGTTTGGGAAGCACGGTGATGTTCGGTATCGATGGTTTTATGACGGCCGTGCTGATGGCGGTCGGCATCGCCGTGGTGTTCGTCGCCATGGGCGTCAAGGCCGTGCCCCAGGGTGCCGAGTACACGGTGGAGCGGTTCGGCCGCTACATGCGCACGCTGCGGCCGGGGCTGCACGTCATCACGCCGTTCGTCGAGCGCATCGGCGCCAGGCTCAGCATGATGGAGCAGGTCCTGGACGTGGACTCGCAGGAGGTGATCACGCGCGACAACGCGATGGTCAGGGTCGACGGCGTCGTGTTCTTCCAGATCCTGGATGCCGCCAAGGCGGCCTACGAGATCACCGATCTGCAGCGCGCGATCGTCAATCTCACCATGACCAACCTGCGCACCGTGATGGGCTCGATGGACCTCGACGATCTGCTCTCGCAGCGCGATCGGATCAACACCCAGCTGCTGCACGTGGTCGACGACGCGACGACGCCCTGGGGCGTCAAGGTGACGCGCATCGAGATCAAGGACATCGCGCCGCCGACCGATCTGGTCGATTCGATGGCGCGCCAGATGAAGGCGGAGCGCGACAAGCGAGCCGCCATCCTCGAGGCGGAGGGCGACCGCCAGGCCCAGATCCTGAAATCGGAGGGCGAGAAGCAGGCCGCCATCCTGCAGGCGGAAGGCCGCAAGGAGGCGGCGTTTCGCGACGCCGAGGCGCGCGAGCGCGAGGCGGAGGCCGAGGCCCGGGCGACCGCGATGCTCTCGCAGGCCCTGGCGCGCGGCGACCGCCAGGCGATCAACTACTTCATCGCGCAGAAATACGTCGAGGCGTTCGGCCGGTTCGCCACCTCGCCCAATCAGAAAGTGGTGTTCCTGCCGATCGAGGCGACTTCGCTGCTGGGCACGCTCGGCGGCATCGGCGAGATCGCCCGCGAAGCGCTCGGCAAGCCCAACGGCGCCGCCAACGGCGCCGGCCACCCCTGATGGAAAGCGCGGCGTTCTGGCACTGGTGGGCGTTCGGCGGCCTGCTGGTGATCGTCGAGGCGCTGGCGCCAGGCTACATGTTCCTGTGGTTCGGCGTCGCTGCCGGCCTGGTCGGGCTGTTTCTGGTGATCTGGCCCGCGCTCGGCCTCAGCTTCCAGCTGCTGATCTATGCCTGCCTGCTGGTCCTCTGCGCCTTCGGCTGGCGCTGGTATCAGCGCGTGCGACCGGTCGTGACGGATCAGCCCGACCTCAACCGGCGTGGCGCGCAGTATGTCGGCCGCCGCTTTGGCCTGGTGGCGCCGATCGTCAACGGTCGCGGCCGCATCGAGGTCGGCGACAGCAGCTGGGCGGTCGCGGGCCCCGAGCTGCCGGCCGGTCGGATCGTCGAGGTCACCGGTGTCGACGGTGCCGTGCTGCAGGTGCGGCCCGCGACGCCCGAGCGCGCGCCGCGGGCCCCGCTGGAGCATCCGTCCTAGTCAAGCGAGTTTCAGGATCCAGATCCGGCCGTCCTCGTGGCGATTTCAGGTCCGCAGCGATTTCAGGTCCGTGGCGATTTCAGAGGCACAGCCGGCCGGGCCTTCGCGCCGGCCTCGCAAGTGGACGGCCGCCAGGCGAGGCACGCCATGCCTGCCCCCCAGCGGGCGGTCGGCCGGTCGCCCTGCCTGATCTGCGGCTCATTCGCTCCCTGATCTTGGGACAAGCGCGCCAAGGCTCGCTATAGAGGGACGGTCCCCAACGAGCCAGCCCGCGAGGTGCCGTCGTGACCGAGATCAGGATCTTGTTCTCCCGCTATTCGGCGTTCTACAGCCCGTTGATCGCCACCAGGGCCGCCGGCTTCCTGGCCGCCGAAGGGCTCGATGCGACCTTCTCCATCGCCTCGCCCACCGAGGTGCCGCGCGCGCGCCTCGGCGACGGCAGCGTGCACCTGATCCAGTCGGCGGTAGGCGCGAGCTTTGCGCCGCTCGAGCGCGGCGAGACCTCCGAGATCGTGCATTTTGCCCAGATCAACCAGCGCGACGGCTTCCTGATCACCGCCCGCGCGCCGGATGCGGCATTCCGCTGGGACAAGCTGGCCGGCGCCCGGGTTCTGGTCGATCACGGCGCCCAGCCGCTCGCCATGTTCAAGTTCGCCCTGCACTGCCAGGGCGTCGACTGGGGCGACGTGATCGCGCTCGACGCCGGCACGCTCGACGCAGATGGCCGAGGCGTTCCGCGCCGGCGAGGCGGACTACGTGCACCTGCAGGGCCCGGCGCCGCAGCAGCTCGAGAAAGACGGCGCCGGCCACATCGTCGCCTCGGTCGGCAAGGCGTTCGGGCCGGTCGCGTTCAGCAGCCTGTGCTCGACCCGCAGCTGGCTCGCGAGCGACATGGCACTTGCCTTCATGCGCGCCTACCGCAAGGCCCAGGCGTGGGTGCTCGAGACCCCGGCCCGCGAGGTCGCGAGGGTCGAAGGACCCTATTTCGAGGGCATCGATGCCGACGTGCTGGAGCATACCATCGCCTTCTACCAGCAGCTCGGCAACTGGGTCCGGACCCCGGAGATCCCGCGCGACGCCTACGAGGTGACCCTCGACGTGTTCGCCCACAGCGGCCTGATCAGCAGGCGCCATCCCTACGAGGCGGTGGTCGTCGCGCCACCGGGATCGTGACCGGCGACCTCGTCGCCGCCAGCGGTGTCTTCACGCCTTACCGCGCGTCGCCGGCGTGATGGTCTGCAGGACCGTGAAGCCCTCGAGCTCGGGATGGCCGAGATAGAGCGGCTTGTTGCCGCCGGCACCCCGGTGCGCGGCGCGAAAAGCCTCCGAGCGCGTCCAGTCGAGGAAGTGCTGCTCGCTCGCCCACACGGCGTGCGAGGAGTAGAGCACGTGATCCTCGCGCTCGGGGCCGCGCAGCAGGTGGAACTCGACGAAGCCCGGCACCTGGTCGAGATGGACCTCGCGGTTGAGCCAGACGGCCTCGAAATCGGCCTCCGCTCCCTTCCTCACCTTGAACCGGTTCATGGCGATGAACATGGGCAGTCCTCGTCCTGGATGGGCGCGACCCGCAGGCGCCAGGAAGGATGACGGTGGCGGTCGATCCGCGTTCCGTCTGCTCGCCAGAGCAATTCCCGCTTCGGATCCGCGCTCAGCGGGAAAAACTGCTCGCTCGCATTGTTGGAGCAGCTCCATCCGGACGACGATCCGCATCGGCGATCTCGTCTGATCGGATGCTGCTCCAGGGCCGGCGAACTCTAGCGGCGGAGGGCGAAGGGTGGCAAGGCGCCCGGCCCCGGAACGCGCCGGCACTCGATCGCGCCGCGGGTCGGTGCTACCACAGCAAGGCGGCGCCTCGCGTCGCGCACGACGGAGGCGATCGGGACGGGATCGGGGGTCCGCCCGAGGGGAAGTCCAGCAAGGGAGACGTTGCATGGCACGGGTTGCACTGGTCACGGGCGGGTCGCGGGGCATTGGCGCCGCCATCTCGAGGGCCCTGAAGGACGCGGGCTACAAGGTCGCCGCAAACTATGCCGGCAACGACGAGGCGGCGGCCGCGTTCAAGAGCGAGACCGGCATCCCGGTCTACAAGTGGTCGGTCGCGGACTACGACGCCTGCGTCGCGGGCATCGCCAAGGTCGAGGCCGATCTCGGCCCGCTCGAGGTGCTGGTCAACAATGCGGGCATCACGCGCGATGCCATGTTCCACCGGATGACGCCGCAGCAGTGGCAGGAGGTGGTCGAGACCAACCTCAGCGGCCTGTTCAACATGACGCGGCCGGTCTGGCCGGGCATGCGCGAGCGCGGCTTCGGGCGGATCGTCAACATCAGCTCGATCAACGGCCAGAAAGGCCAGGTCGGCCAGGTCAACTATTCGGCGGCCAAGGCGGGCGACATCGGCTTCACCCGGGCGCTGGCGCAGGAGGGCGCTTCCAAGGGCATCACGGTCAACGCGATCTGCCCGGGCTACATCGGCACCGAGATGGTGCGCGCGGTGCCCGAGGAGGTGCTCAAGACCAAGATCCTGCCGCAGATCCCGGTCGGCCGGCTGGGCGAGCCGGAGGAGGTCGCGCGCTGCGTGGTCTTCCTCGCCTCCGACGATGCCGGGTTCATCACGGGCTCGACGCTCTCGGCGAACGGCGGCCAGTTCTTCGCCTGACCTGCCGGCGCCGCGGCCGGGCGTCGGCCGCGCCGCCCGATGCCCAGGGTCGGCTGACGCTCCAGCCCGCCCCTCGGGGGCGGCGCGCTTTGCGCCATCGCCGGAGAGCCGGTTGTCGGCGGGCGGAACATCGACCAAGCTTTGGGCTGCACCGGTCAGGGGAGGCGTTTGATGGCGGAGCAGAAAGTAGCACTGGTCACCGCAGGCGGCAGCGGCATGGGCGCTGCGGCGGCGCGCAGGCTCGCAGCCGACGGCTTTCGCATCGCGATCCTGTCGTCGTCGGGCAAAGGCGAGGCGCTGGCCGGGGAGCTGGCCGGGCTCGGCGTGACCGGCTCCAACCAGTCGAACGAGGATCTCGCCCGGCTCGTCGAGCGGGCACTCGAGCGCTGGGGCCGCATCGACGCGCTCGTCAACAGCGCCGGACACGGCCCGCGCGCGCCGCTGCTGGAGCTCACGGACGACGACTGGCACCGCGGCATGGAGGTCTACTTCCTCAACGTCGTGCGCCCGACCCGCCTGGTGACGCCGGTGATGCAGCGCCAGAAGGCCGGCGCCATCGTCAACATCTCGACCTTCGCCACCTTCGAGCCCGATCCGGCGTTCCCGACCTCGGGCGTCTTCCGCGCGGGCCTTGCCGCCTACGCCAAGCTGTTCGCCGACCGCTATGCCGCCGACAACATCCGCATGAACAACGTGCTGCCCGGTTTCATCGACAGCCTGCCCGAGAAGCCGGAAATGCGCGCGCGCATCCCCATGGGTCGCTACGGCAGGGTCGCCGAGGTGGCCGAGCTGATCGCCCTCCTGGCCTCCGATCGGGCTGCCTACATCACGGGCCAGAACATCCGGATCGACGGCGGCATCACGCGCTCGGTCTGATCGCGCCTGCGCGCAGCGTGCGCAAACCGTTAAGCTGGCTCTGCCATGCTGCGGTTGCTAGACAGGGTTGTGACCATGGCCAGCTCTTCTGCCGCGACGATCCGAGGCCGGGCCGATCTGCCGACCGGCGCAGCGCTCGATGCCGCCGAAACGCTGCTGGCGCGGGCGACCGAGCGGGTGCGCGCGCTGGTAGCGCCGGGCGGCCGTCTCGATGCCGGGCGGCTGGAGCGCCACCAGCATGCCGCGCACGGCCTCGCCTGGCTCGCGACCTATGTCGAGGCGTTGCGCCAGATGGATGGCTGGGCCGCGCGCCTCACCGAGGCCGGCCGGTTCGGCCCGCTCGAGCAGCTGATCCTCGAGATCGCGTTCGGCGAGTACCTGGCGCGGATCGAGGGCGGCATCCCGATGAGCCAGGGCGAGATCGTGCGGCCCGCGCGCGCTCGGCCTCGACGACGATGCGATGGCGGCCTTTCGCACGGCCCCGGTGCGCGCCCTGATCGCAGCCGACGGCGCCGCCCTGCGCGCGCGCCTCGCCACCCTGATCGAGCAGGACCGGCAGGGCGACTGGGCGCTCGAGGACGACACGCTGGAGCTGATCCGCGAGCAGTTCGGCCGTTTCGCCGAGGAGCAGCTGCTGCCGCATGCCCAGGACTGGCACCTGCGCGATGCCCTGATCCCGCTCGAGGTGATCGAGGCGGTGGCGGGGCTCGGCGTGTTCGGGCTGACCGTGCCCGAGGCGTTCGGCGGCCTCGGCATGGGCAAGGTGGCGCTGTGCGTCGTCACCGAGGAGCTCTCGCGCGGCTATATCGGGGTCGGCTCGCTCGGCACCCGGTCCGAGATCGCGGCCGAGCTCATCCAGCTCGGCGGCACCGACGCGCAAAAGTCACGCTATCTGCCAAGAATCGCATCGGGTGCGATGCTGCCGACCGCGGTGTTCACCGAGCCGGACCACGGCTCGGATCTGGCCTCGCTCACCACGCGTGCGGTGCGCGATGGCGAGGTCTAGCGGCTGACCGGCGCCAAGACCTGGATCACCCATGCCGCGCGCGCCGACCTGATGACCGTGCTGTGCCGCACCGATCCGAGCCAGACCGGCTATCGCGGCCTGTCGATGCTGCTCGCCGAGAAGCCGCGTGGCACCGATAAGGCGCCGTTCCCCTGCGCCGGGCTGTCCGGCGGCGAGATCCCGGTCCTGGGCTATCGCGGCATGAAGGAGTATACGCTGGCCTTCGACGGCTTCGAGGTGGCGGCCGACGGCCTGCTCGGCGGCGTCGAGGGCCAGGGCTTCAAGCAGCTGATGGCGACCTTCGAGGCAGCGCGCATCCAGACCGCGGCGCGGGCGGTCGGCGTGGCGCGCAGCGCGTTCGAGGCGGGCCTGCGCTACGCCAGCGAGCGGCGCCAGTTCGGCAAGCCGATCTATGCCTTCCCGCGGGTCGCCGACAAGCTGGTCTGGATGGCGGTCGAGATCATGATCGCGCGCCAGCTGACCCTGTTCTCGGCGCGCGAGAAGGATGCCGGCCGGCGCTGCGACCTCGAGGCCGGCATGGCCAAGCTCCTGGCGGCGCAGGTCGCCTGGAGCGCCGCCGACAACGCCCTGCAGGTGCACGGCGGCAATGGCTACGCGCTCGAATATCCGGCGAGCCGCCTGCTGTGCGACGCAAGGATCCTGAACGTGTTCGAGGGTGCCGCCGAGATTCAGGCGCAGATCATCGCGCGCCGCCTGATCGAGGGCAACGCCTGAGCAGGGCGCGGCGTTGCGAGCTGGCGTGCATGCCGGCTTTGGCCGCGGAAGCGGTCTCGGTAGAGAGAGACAGGCCCCGCGCCGCCTTGCGACGGACGCGGGGCCGGCAACGATCGTCGAGGCAGCGTGGCGCTGCTACTCGAACTGGATCTGGGCGCGGCGGTTGGCCTGGTTCACGGTCCTGGGCCCGGTCTCGAACGGCCAGGTCGTTCATGCCGACGCCTTCGGTGGTGATCAGGCCCACCGGGATGCCCTGCTGGACCAGCGACTGGCCGACGGTCTCGGCTCGCCGCTCGGACAGCGTCTGATTGTAGGCCTCGCATCCCGCCTGGCTGTCCCCGGGCGGGCAGCTGGTGTCGGTGTGGCCGACGACCTTGATGCCCTCGAGCTCGCGGTCCTTGATGTCGAAGATCATGTCGTTGATCGCCGCCTGCGCGTCGGGCGTGAGGTCCGACTCGTCCAGCTCGAAGTACACCTCGCCGTCGTCGGGCAGAGGCGGCGGCGCCGCCGGCTCCACCACTGCGGCCATCACCTGCTCGGGGCAGGCGAAGGTGCCGCTCTGGCGCACCGCGTCCGCGGACGTACTATCCACGACTGGCTGGCCTGACGAGTTCGATCACCGTATTGCAGATGCGGTCGGGGCCTTCACCGAAGACGCCCACATCCTGGGCCAGTCCAGGCGCGGCACCACCCAGGGCCGACGCCACACCGGCCACCGCCGTCGAAAGGATAAGCTTGCGAAGCATGGAGTTCTTCCCCTTCCTTCCCATTCGTGAGGGTCGAGCCTACGCACCGTCCTGAACGGTGGCACGTAGAGCAAGTAACCCGCAACTCCCGTTCACCACAACTGGCAAAATGAAAGATCCGTTACCGGACGTTTTACGCTCGTACATTGGTATGCGGTCAGACGCAAGCGCCCGCTTTCGTGTTGTGGCGGCGGTTGGAGCGGTACAACCGCGATGATCGGTGGACGATGGCCTTGCTGCGATCGTCGCCCGGCGTGTAATCAAAGCGGCCCCGCCACGCCTTGACTTGCCGCGCGGCGCGGACGCACGCTGATCCGCCGGCGCGGCATGCCGCAGGCGGCGCAGAATTCGTTTGGCAGAGCGGGTTTGCCATTGCCCGACAAAGATCGTAACTAGAAAAAGAGTGGCGATGTGTTGCGCCAGGAACACAAAGGCCCCGGGATATCAGGCTGATGCGAGGGGGTCGCCGACCGGAAGTGAGGTGGGCGATGGACTACGAGGCACGTTTTGCAGCCGCAGTGGCGGCCGTCCGGGACGAAGGACGCTACCGGGTGTTCTGCGATCTGGAGCGCCGGGCCGGGCACTACCCGAGCGCGCGCCACTATGCCGCGGACGCGGGCGATGCCGCGGCGGAGCGCGAGATCACGGTCTGGTGCTCGAACGACTATCTCGGCATGGGCCAGCATCCGGTGAGCCTGGATGCGGCCTGCGCCGCGGTGCGCGCCATGGGCGCCGGCGCCGGCGGCACGCGCAACATCTCCGGCACGACCCACCTGCATGTCCTGCTGGAGCGCGAGCTGGCCGATCTGCACGCCAAGCCCGCGGCCCTGCTGTTCACCTCCGGCTACGTCGCCAACGAGGCGACGCTCTCGACCATCGGCCAGCTGATGCCGGGCTGCGTGATCTTCTCCGATGCCCACAACCACGCCTCGATGATCGCCGGCATCCGGCATTCCCGCTGCGAGAAGCGGATTTTTCGCCACAATGACGTGGCGCATCTGGAGGCGCTGCTGCGGGCGACGCCGGCCCAGATCCCGAAGCTGATCGCGTTCGAATCGGTCTACTCGATGGACGGCGACTTCGGGCCGATCGCGGCGATCTGCGATCTCGCCGAGCGCTACGGCGCCATGACCTATCTCGACGAGGTGCACGCGGTCGGCCTGTACGGCCCGCGCGGCGGCGGCGTCGCCGAGGCGCATGGCCAGATGGCGCGGCTGACCGTGATCCAGGGGACGCTCGCCAAGGCGTTCGGCTGCATGGGCGGCTACATCGCGGGCGCGGCGGCGCTGGTCGACGCGGTGCGCTCGATCGCGCCCGGGCTTCATCTTCACGACCTCGCTGGCGCCGGCGGTGGTCGGCGGGGCGCTGGCCAGCGTGCGCCACCTCAAGGCCGACGGCGCGCTGCGGCGACGGCACCAGGAGCGGGCGGCGACCCTGAAGGCGCGGCTTGCCGCCGCCGGTCTGCCGCTGATGCCCTCGCCCTCGCACGTCGTGCCGGTGCTGGTCGGCGATCCGGTGCTGTGCAAGCAGGCCTCCGACCTGCTGCTCGACGACTACGGCATCTACATCCAGCCGATCAACTACCCGACCGTGCCGAAGGGCACCGAGCGGCTGCGCATCACGCCGACGCCCTGGCACGACGACCGGGCGATCGACCATCTGGTGCAGGCGCTGACCGAGGTCTGGTCGCGCCTCGCGCTGCGCAAGGCGGCTTGAGGCCGGCCCGCTTGCCCGAGGAGCAGAATCCGCTCGGCGCGTTCGTGCCGCATGGCCGGGTGGAGCGCGCGGGCGCCGCCGCGGGGCCGCTCGCCGGCGCGACCTTTGCTGTCAAGGACATCTTCGACGTCGAGGGCACGATCACCGGTCGCGGCAATCCGGACTGGCTGGCGAGCAGCCCGCCCGCGACGGCGAATGCGCCGGCTGTGCAGGCGCTGCTCGATGCCGGCGCGCGCATGGTCGGCAAGACGGTCACCGAGGAGTTGGCGTTCGGCATGATCGGCATCAATCCGCACTACGGCATGCCCGAGAACGTCGCGGCGCCCGGCCGGGTGCCGGGCGGCTCGTCGAGCGGCTCGGCGGCCGCGGTCGGCGGGGGCCTCGTGGACCTGGCGCTTGGCAGCGATACCGGCGGCTCGGTCCGCATTCCGGCGAGCTGTGCCTGGGGGATCCCGGCTTCGAGGTCGACCCTATCTCGCCTGCAGCCTGGTCACCATGATCTACATCGTTCGCGGCGACATATCGCTGCGGCACGCGATCGACGGCGGCAGCTCGAGGCGATCGGCGCGGCGAAGGCCCGGCGCGCGCTCGGCGCCTGGCTGAACCTCGGCCCGCTTGCCGCCATCCGATCGCAGCGGGCGGATGCCGAGGCGGCCTGATCGGACCCCAGACGCGCCGGCTAAGACGCGCCGGGCTAAGACGCGCCGGCCTAGGACGTGCCGACGTCGCGCGTGGCGATGTGCTCCGGGCGCACGCCGAGGCCGATGAGGCGGCCGGGGATGCGGCGCAGCAGCGGCAGCCGTCGATCAGGCGCAACGCCAGCGGCGGCGTCGCCAGCCTCGCTCCTCGTGCAGACGCTCGGCGATGACCCGGTTCTGCACCAGGAGCTGGAGGCGCTGGGTCACCCGCTGCCGGCCACTGCCGGCGGCGCTGGACGCGCTGCAGGTGCTCGTCGCCGAGCGCAGCGTCGAGCAGGGGCTCGGCGAGCATGTTCGCCGTCGCGACCGCATCCTGGATGGCGAGATTGACGCCGACGCCGCCGATCGGCGACATGGCGTGCGCCGCGTCGCCGATGCAGAGCAGGCCCGGCCGCTACCAGCGGCTCCAGCCGGTCGACCGGACCGTGAGCAGCTTGACCTCGTCCCAGTCGCGCGAGCTCGCCGACCCGTCGCGAGCGCGGGCGCGAGCTGCGCGATGCGCGCGCGAAAGGCCTCGAGGCCGCGCGCGTGCAGCGCCTCGAGCGCGCCCTTGGGGATCACGTAGCCGCACTGCCAGTAGTCGCCGCGGTCGATCAGCGACCAGGATCCGGCCGGCGCCGAAGCGGCCGAGCGGCTGACCGCGGTCGTCCGGCCGGCGGGAGAGCCGGAACCAGAGCACGTCCATCGGCGCGCCGAGGTCTCGACGCTGCAGGCCGGCCGCGCTCGCGCGAGCGTCGAATGGCGGCCGTCGGCGGCCACGACGAGGTCGGCGCGGATCTCGAGCGTCGCCGTCGGCGTCGCGCGCGCGCACGCCGACGACCCGCCCGCCTCCTCGATCAGGTCGGTCGCCTCGGCCGCCATCTGCAGCGGGAAGCCCGGATAGCGCCGCGCCTGCTCGGCGAGGAAATTCGAGGAAGTCCCACTGCGGCATGAGCGCGATGAACTTGCAGCGCGTCGGCAGGTGGGGAAGTCGGCGATGCGCACGCGCGGCTCGCCGAACTGCGCGCTCGAGCGTCGCGCACCTTCTGATGCGGCAGCTCCAGGAACGCGTCAGCAGCCCCAGCTCGTGCATCACCTCCAGCGTCGAGGGATGGATCGTGTCGCCGCGGAAGTCGCGAAAGAAATCGGCGTGCTTCTCCAGGACGATGACGTCGACGCCCGCGCGCGCGAGCAGGTAGCCGAGCATCATGCCCGCCGGCCCGCCGCCCGCGATGCAGCATTGGCACCATGCTTTGCGCGGCGCGGCCATCGCCGCTAGAACAGCGTCGCCCGGACGGTCGCGAAGCTACGGCGGTGATGGCAGGCGGCGCCGAGCCGGCGCACCGCCTCGCGATGGGCCGCGGTCGCGTAGCCGACGTTGGTCTCCCAGCCATAGCCCGGATAGCGCATGGCGAGGCGGTGCATCAGCCGGTCGCGGGTGACCTTGGCGACGATCGAGGCGGCGCCGATCGCCGGCACGTCGCGTCGCCGTCGACCACGGCCTCGGCCAGGCAGGGCAGATCGGGCGCGCGGTTGCCGTCGATCAGGGCGAGGTCGGGCAGGCAGCCGAGGCGCAGCACCGCGCGGCGCATCGCCAGCATGCTGGCGTGGAGGATGTTGATGCGGTCGATCTCGGCGACCGAGGCGGCGGCGACGCCGATCAGCGCGCCCTCGCGCAGGCTTTGCGCCAGCCGCTCGCGGTGGCGCAGCCGAGCAGCTTGGAATTGGCGATGCCGTCGAGCGGGCGCAGCAGGATCACCGCGGCCGCCACGACCGGCCCGGCGAGCGGGCCGCGCCCGACCTCGTCGACCCCGGCGATCAGCCGCGCGCCGGGCGCAGGATCAGGGCCGTCATCGCCGCGCCATCGTCGAGCCGCCCGGGCGCGGCCGAACAGCACGCCCCTGCCCGGCGGTGCTGCAGGCCGCGCGGCTTCGGTTGCGCCCTGCGGCTGCGATCCAGCACGCGGTCGACCCTGCGGGCGAGGCTGGTCGCGAGCACGTTGCTGCGCACGGCGACCTGGCGCGAGCGCAGGCGCAGCTGCCGCGCCTCGTCGTGGTAGAGCCAGGTCAGCAGCGACATCAGACGCTCGCCCGAGGCGCCTTCCAGCGTGTGCAGGCGGCGCGCCAGCTCCAGCCAGAACGGGCTGATCACCAGGCTGCAGGCGATCACCGCGACGATCAGGCGGCTGGCCTGCTCGGTGATCAGGCCACTGGAGGCGCCGACCGCCGACAGGATGAACGCGAACTCGCCGATCTGGGCGAGCGCGAAGCCGGCGATGAACGCGGTCCGCCATTGCTCGCCGACGGCGCGCAGCGCCAGCACGTTGATCACGCTGTTGAGCAGGAACACGATGCCCACCAGGGTCAGCACCGTGCCGAAGTTGCGCAGCACGAAGGCCGGCTCGATCAGCATGCCGATCGACAGAAAGAAGGCCATCAGAAGCAGGCTGCGGATCGGGTTGGTCGCCTGCACCATCAGCCGGCGCTCGGTGGTGTTGCCGACATACAGGCCGGCCAGGAAGGCGCCGAGGAACGGCGAGAGGTCGAGCGCGCTGCTCAGCGCGGCGCCGAGCACGCAGATCGTCAACGCGGCGAGTGGCGCCAGGTCCGGATAGCGCAGCAGCAGCGGCCGGAACGGCAGGCGCATGCGATGACGCCGCGACAGCACCCAGATCAGCCCGGCCAGCACGGTGATCGCGGCGAACAGCTCGAACAGCAGCCGCCTATGTCGATGCCCGTAGCGCTGGCGAGGCCGCTCACGATGATCAGCATCGGCACGACGGCGAGATCCTGGGCGATCAGCACCCCGACCGCAAGCCGGCCGGCGTCGCTGCGCAGCTCGTCGACATCCTCGAGCATGCTGATCCCGACCACGGTGCTGCTCAGCGCCATGACGAAGCCGAACAGCACCGCCGTGCCGCGCGACCAGCCGAACAGCGGGCGCGATCAGCAGCATCAGCGACACGCTGATGCCGACCTGGAGGACGGTCGCGCCCAGCGCCGTCCTGTAAATGTTGCGAAAGGCGCGCAGCGACAGGTGCATGCCGACCACGAACAGCAGCACCAGCACGCCGAGCTCGGCGAGCAGGTTGACCGTGCCGCGATCGGTGATCAGACCGATCCCAGAGGGCCCGAGCACCGCACCTGCGAAGATGTAGCCGACCAGCGGCGGCTGGCGCAGGCCGGCCAGCAGCAGGCCGCCGACGATCGCGCCGACGAGCAGGAACGCGATCGGGACCAGGTTGAGGTGCTCGACCATCGCACGAGCATAAGCGGCCGACATTGAGGCGCGCTTAAGCCTGCTGCCGGGGGCCCTGGCCCACCGGCCGATCGACGGAAGGCCAGCCCGGCGCCGGCTCGATCCGGCCGACCGCGGTGCCGGCATGGTTGCGCAGCAGCGGCGCGGCGAGATCGCCGAGCGCCGTATCTGCGGCCGGGTCGAGGGCGCCGAGCCTCGCGAGCAGGGCCATGAGCGCCACGACGGCGGCGCGGCCGGCGCCGTCGGCGACCTTGAGCGCCAGGCCCAGCCCGCGCTCCGGCAGCGCCGCGACGTAAACGCCCTCGGCGCCGGTCTTGACCAGCACGCCCGGCGCTGCCGCCATGATCAGGCTGCAGGCGCGCCCCGATCCTGCGACCAGCAGGGGATGGGCGGCCATCGCGGCGCGGACCCTGGCGCAGGCCTCGGCCCGGCCGGGCGCGCCGGGGTCTTGGCCGGGGTCGGCCAGCCGCGCCATGGCCATCGCCAGCCCGGCAAGCGGCATCGCATGGGTCGGCACGCCGCAGCCGTCGACCGCCGGCGGCGCCAGGCTGGCGCCGGAAATCGCCGCCAGCAGCGCGCTGATCCGCTGCTGCACCGGATGATCGGGGGCGATGTAGCCGGCGACCGGCGCCCCCAGATGCAGCGCCAGGGTGAGCATGCCGGCATGCTTGCCCGAGCAGTTGTTGTGCAGTGGCGACGGCGGCCGGCGCTGCTCGACCAGCTGCCGGGCGGTCGCCTCGTGCGAGGGCGCATGGGCGCCGCATTCCAGGGCGGACGGATCGAGGCCAAGGCGCGCCAGCCACGCCGCCACGATCTCGGTGTGCATGGGCTCGCCGCCGTGCGACGCGCAGGCGAGCGCGAGCTCCTGCTCGCTGACCGCAAACCGCTCCGCCGCGCCGCTCTCGATCAGCGGCAGAGCCTGCAGCGGCTTGACCGAGGAGCGCGCAAAGACCGGCCGCCGGATATCGCCCTCGTGATGCAGCACCGCGCCGGCGGCATCGACCACGGCATAGGCGACGCGATGCGTGCTCTCGATCCGGTCGCCGCGCCGGACCAGCACCGCCACCGGATCGGCCCCGTAGCCGGATGATGCGTGACGGTGCTCGGCTGCGCTCATGCAGGGCGGTCCCTTCGCGTGGGCACGGTCGTGGCTGGCGCCTGGACCTCACCAGGGCGCCTTCTTACGAGATCTCACGCGCTTGCGGCAGGGCGAATTGACAGCACCGAGGTCCCGGCCTCTTCTGCCGGCGGACTAACGGCTCTCGAACCCCGATTCGCTAGGCTGAGGTCGGATCCGTCATCTGGAGGGAAGCAGGATTGTGGCCCTCCTCGTGCTGCTCCTGCCGGCCCAGCTCGCCGCCTCACGGGGCGGCGATGATCGCGGGGCCGGTTGCCTCCGGGGGCTTGCGCAATCGGCGATCGTACGGCGCTGCATGCGCCGCCGCGATGGGACCGCACCCCGCGCTCTCGAAATAAGACGCCGCGACATCTGTTGATCATAGTGACGCGGCTCGAACGGGTCGCCCTGTCGCGCGCCGATCATGACGGCGCGACAACTTCCTGGTGTCTGCGGACGTTTGCACACGCCTCCAGGTTCTGTATTGTCATGTAGCGACAATGGGTCGCCGCGATCAATGATCGTGGGTTTATTCTCCTTGACATTTGAAACCCGCATGATCTCATTCTTTTGACGGCATTATCGGTGTCTGCGCATTATCGAAACAAACAAAGAACAGCGCGAATTGATCCGCGATGCGAACGAAGAGGGAGGGAGAACCTTATGCCGTCGAACGTGGTGGACCTGCGCTTTCCCGCGAGCGCGCGCGGCAGCGCGGCGGTGGCGGCCGCGGATCCGGGCGATGCCGGCGCGCGGCCTCTGGATCGCGACCGGCAGGCACAGGGCGGCCGGTCGATGTCGCTCCACGTCAGCAAGCTGCGCGGCATCAGCAATCAGGTCCGCAACCAGCTGAAGCGACATGGCGTGACCTACACCCATCAGCTGCTCGAGGCTGCGGGACGCCGGCAGAACCGTCGTGAGCTCGCCGCGCGAAGCGGCATCGAGGAAGCCATGCTGCTGCGCCTGACCTGTCGCGCGGATCTGGCGCGGATCAAGGGCGTCGGCGCGATCTTCGCCGACATGCTCGAGCTTACCGGGGTCGATCGGGTCTCGAGCCTGGCCCGCCAAGACCCTGGCCGACTGTACGCGATCCTCCGCGACCTGAATGCCACCGAGCGCTTCGCGCGCCGCGCGCCGACCCAGGACGAGGTCGCCGACTGGATCGCCCAGGCGCGGGCCCTCCCCCACCTCGTCGACCCGGATTCCTGACGCGCTGCCGCGTACGAACGAAGTAAGATCATCATGCGCAAGCTCGACCCGCGCCTTCATGAGCGCTGGAGCGATGGCCGGAAATGAAAGGATTGCGTGAGCCGCATCGCCGGTTGGCGAAGACCGGGCGGGGCGACGGCGACCACGAGCTTCGCGGGGCTGCGCCGGACATCGCCGTTTCGACCGACTTGGCCGGAAGATGTGTGCGGCTGCCTTAAGCATGACGGGCCGCCAGTCACCGTTGCGGCGATGAACGAAGCGGTGCAGCGCGAAGCGCGCAAACGTTGATGACGGGACGGTCCGAGGCGTGCGGATACTCTTCGCCGTGATCGCGCCCGAGCAGGCGAAGGACGCCCGCGCGTCAGGCGGTGAAGATCTCCTGCGGCAAGGCCACGCCGCGCAGCCGGTGCAGTCCGAGCGAGGTGAGCGGGCGGCCGAAGCTCGCGGCGAAGGCGGACGAGATCAGCACCGGCCGGCGCAGCACCTTTGTCAGGCTCTCGATGCGTGCCGCCTGATTGACCGCCGTGCCGATCACCGTGAAATCCAGCCGCTCGGCCGAGCCGATATTGCCATAGGTGAGGCAGCCGCGGTGCAGGCCGATGCCATAGGCGAGCGGCGGCTCGCCGCGCTCACGCGTTGAGTTCCTCGACGCGCACCCGGGCATCGGCGACCGCCGCAAGCGCCCGCGCGCAGGCCTGCTGCGCGGGGCTGTCCGGCTCCTCGATCGGGAAGATCGCCAGCACCGCATCGCCGACGTACTTCAACACCTCGCCGCCGTGCTCCACGATGGGCTCGACCATGGCGTCGAAGAACTGATTGAGGATCTCGAGATAGCTCTCGCGCGGCAGCGATTCGCTGAGCGCGGTCGAGTCGCGCAGATCGCAAAGCCAGATCGCGGCATCGATGTCCCGGCCGTCACCGCGCCGGATCAGCCCGTTCAGGACCTCGCTGCCGGTGCGCCGGCCGAGATAGGTGCCCAACAGCGTCGCTGCGGTGTCCTGCAGGGCGAACACCTCGAACAGCCGGCTCAGGACCGGCAGGGTCTCGTAGAGCAGGCCCAGCTGCGCGGTCGAGAATCCGCCCGGCTCGCACGACACCAGGGTGATGATGTTGATCTGGCCGTCCGAGAAGCGCATCGGCATGGCGACGTAGTCGGTAGCGCCGGCGGCGTGCAGCTCCTCAAGGATCGGGTAGTCGAGCCGCGGCTGCGGCCCCTCGAGCCGGCGCCGCACTCCACCCTCGCCCCGCAGGATCGGCACGAACGGGCTTTCCAGATAGGCCCGCGACTCCAGCACGGCATGGCTCGGGCGCGTGGTCTCGACGCCGTCGGCATCGCTTTGCCAGGTCAGCGCCGTGGCGAACAGCTGCGGGTGCAGGGTCCGGATCAGAAGCCGCAGGCGCCACACCGGAAAGCCGGCCGCCACCAGGCGAAGGGCCAGCCTCTCGATCAGCTCCTGCGCCGTCGCGGCCTGCCAGGCCTCGCGCGTCACCCATTCGAGCAGCGGGTTGGCCGAGAGCGCAGGCGTCGCCGGCGGCGGCTCGACCATGGGCTCGTCGTCCTCGAACCAGGCGTCGATCCGATCCCAGTAGAACGCGACGTAGCCCTTGACGATCGCCGCCTCCTCGTAGGGGTCCTCGTAGCTCCAGGCCGCGTTCTCGACGCGCCGCCCGCCGGTCTCGATCGTCCAGTAGTTGGCATCCCCCTTGAAGGGGCAATGGGTGCGCAGCTCGCTCGGCCGCAGGAGGTCCATGCGCACATCTTCGCGCGGCACGTAGGTGACCGGCCGGTAGCCGGTCTCGTGCATGACCAGCACGCGGTCGCTCTCAGCCACGGTCTCGCCGCCTGACGATCGCGCGCACGCGCCGGCGGCGAGGCTCGATGATCAGCCGGTAGCCGCTGTGCGAGCGGACCTCCGGCTCCTTTGACGTCACGACCGCTAGCTGTGCCATCGCGCGCTCCCGCACAGGTTTCCGGACAGAGATGGCGCCGCAATGCGGCGGATCAACTCCTCGGCCCGACTCTCAGGCGACGGCTTCCGGCGACAGGGCGCCGGCCGCCAGCAGCCTGCGAAAATCCTGGTAGGTCTCCTCGATGCCCTCCTCGAGCGGCACCGGGCCGTAGTCGCCCAGATGCCGCTGCACCGGCTCGTCCGAGAGCTCGGCCGGGAACGGCAGCGGGTCGCCCGCCACCCTCAGCTGCGCTTCCGGCGCCAGGCGGCGGACGATGCCGAGCCACTCCTCCACGCTCGTGGCGCGGCCGTTGATGTCGAACACCTCGGCGCCAGCCCGCTCCTTCGAGACCGCCTTGATGAAGGCCGAAGCGATCTCGCCCGCGTGCAGGGCCGACACCGCGCCGGAGAACGGCACGGTATAAAGCCGCCCGGCCGCCGCCGCGAGGATCGCCACGGTGGTTTTGGAGGTCAGACCCTGGTCGCGCCCCAGGCCGTAGACCACGCCCGGGCGCAGGCCGATGCTCGGCACGTCCCAGTCCGCGGCGTAGGTGTGCGCGATCATCTCGTCGCACAGCTTGTAGGCGCCGTACAGGGTCGCGAGCCAGGGCGTGCCCGGCAGGAAGCTGTGCGCCGCGATCGAGCTGGCATAGGCCACGCGCTTCAGGCCGTGGTGGCGCGCCGCCTCGAGCACGTTCACCGTGCCGACCACGTTCGCCTTGGCGCCGGCGACCGGGTCGGCCTTGCAGAACGGCACCTGCAGGGCTGCGAGGTGGATGATCGCGCCGACCTCGTGCTGCGCGACCGCGTTCGCGACCGCCTCGGCGTCGGCGATGTCGCCGGTGAGCCAGGGAATGCTCGCGAGCTCGTCCTCGGTCATCAGCAGCAGCGGCCGGCGCCTGTCGTCCGAGAGGTCGAACGCCACCGCAGGCACGCCTGCCCTGCTCAAGATCGCGAGGACCCAGCTGCCGATGCAGCCGCCGGCGCCGGTGACCAGCACCGGCCCGTCGAACGCCGCCTTGTCGAGGGGAAAGCGCGCGAGGTTCATGGCGTCTGCCTCTCGGATGGTCTTGTGCTCCGTGCCGGGGCCCGGATCCTCGTTGCTTGGCCAGCATGCGGTCGGCGCGCTCGCATGGCAACCAGGATCCCTGCCAGCGGCAGCCGGACGGAACCACGCCTATGGAACCGCCGTTGTAAGACATCGACGACAGTCAGGAGGGACTTCGATGTTTGCGATTCGCTACGCTGCACTCGCCACCGCCGCCGCCCTGTTGCTCGCCGCCTGCGGCTCGAGCACGGGCGACCGGGCGCTGAGCGGTGGCGCGATCGGCGCCGGCGCAGGCGCCGGGCTCGGCGCCGTGACCGGAACCAGCGTGCTCGGCGGCGCGGCGCTCGGTGGTGCCGCGGGCGCCGCGGGCGGTGCGCTGACCGACGAGGACGACATCGATCTCGGCGAGCCGCTCTGGGATTAACCGGTTTGAGGTGGGCCGCCGGTTTGAGGTGGGGCGAAGGCGGCGGGCGGGCTTGCGGCCGTCCGCCGCTATTTCTGCTGCAGCAGATCCAGCAGCGTGAGCGCGACCACCTCGGTCGCCTTGCGCAGATCGGCGAGCGGCAGGCGCTCGTCGGCGGCATGGGCGTTGGCCAGGATCAGGCTGCGCGGCCCGGCGCCGTACAGCACCGTCGGGATGCCGGCCGCGGCATAGTGACGGGCGTCCGTGTAGAGCGGCACGCCATAGACCGGCACCGGCTCGCCCAGCACGGCTTCGGCGTTGCGCTGCAGGGGTCCGGTCAATGCGCTCCAGCCCGGGTACCGGCTTCAGCGGCAAGGCCAGCATGATGCGGCGGACCCGGCAGGTGATGCCGGGCCGGCCGGCGACGCTCTGCTCGATCAGGGCGACAAGCTCCTGCTCGACCGCCGCGGGGTCCTCCTCCGGGATCATCCGCCGGTCGAGCCGCAGGGTCACCGCGTCCGGCACCACGTTGGTGTTGATGCCGCCGCGGATCAGGCCGACCACCAGGGTCGGCGAGTCGATGCCGTCGACGCCCGAGCGGGTCGCCGCGAGCCCCTGGCGGTGGGCATAGAGGGCGGCGAGCAGCCCGCTTGCCGCCTCGAGCGCGTCGTGGCCGGTCTCCGGCCGCGCGGCGTGCGCCGATTTGCCGGTCACCTCGACCTCGAGATGCAGGCAGCCATTGTGCGCCGTGACGATGCCGTAGGCGAAGCCCGCGCTGATCGCGAAGTCGGGCTTCGAGATGCCCTGGTCCAGCAGCCATTTGGGGCCGATCGCGCCGCCCGCCTCCTCGTCGTAGGTGAGGTGCAGCTCGACCGTGCCGGCGAGCGGTGCGCCCCGTCCCGCAACCGACTTCAGCGCCAGCAGGGCGTAGGCATAGGTCGAAAAATCGCTTTTCGAGACCGCGACGCCGCGGCCGTACATCCAGCCGTCCCTGATCTCGCCGCCGTAAGGATCGGTGCTCCAGCCCTCGCCCGGCGGCACGACGTCGCCATGGGCATTGAGCGCGATCACCGGGCCTTCGCCGAAGCGCTCGCGCACGACCAGATTGATAGCGCTGACCATGCCGTTGGCGCGCACCAGGGGCTCGGGCACCGGGTGGCGCTCGACGACGAAGCCCGCGCTCCTCGAGCAGCGCGGCTGCGCGCAGGGCATGCGGCGCGCAGTCGCCCGGCGGATTGTCGGACGGCACTTTCACCAGCTCGGCCAGAAGGCTCGACGGCCGCGGCCTCGGAGCGATCCAGAAAATCGCGAACTGCCTGTCGATCGGCCTGCATGGCTTCCTCCCCCATCCCTGCGCCGGCGCACCCTAGCGCGCCGCGTCGGTGCAGGCGAGCATCGGCCCGAGCTGGTCGATCCGCGTCCGGATCGTGCTGGCACGGCCGAGGATGTAGTCGGTCGGCGCGGCCGGCGACCACGCCCTCGGATTGGGCAGGACGGCGGCCAGCAGCGATGGCCTCGAGGCGCCCGAGATCGGCCGCCGACTTGCCGAAATGGCGGCTCGCCGCGGCCTGCGCGCCATAGATGCCGGGCCCCATCTCGACGATGTTGAGATAGACCTCGAGGATCCGGCGCTTGTCCCAGATCAGCTCGATCTGCGGCGTCAGCCAGGCCTCGAGCCCCTTGCGCAGCAGGCTCCGGTCGGGCCACAGGAACAGGTTCTTGGCGGTCTGCATGGTGATGGTGCTGGCGCCGCGCGGCCGTCCGCCGGCGCGCAGCTCGTCGAGCACCTCGCCCAGCGCCGTCCAGTCGAAGCCGCCATGATCGCAGAAGCGATTGTCCTCCGCCGCGACCACCGCCTGGCGCAGCGCCGGCGCGATCTGCGCCAGCGGCACCCAGTCCTTGTACAGCTCCTCGCCCTCGATCAGGCGGATCACCATGAGGGCGTCAGCGGCACCGGCACGAAGCGGAAGACCAGCAGCAGCGCCGCAGGCAGGAGCAGTGCTACCAGCAGGCCCCAGAGGAGAAGCCGGCGGATGCGCCTGCCGAGCCCCGGCAGCGAGCCGCGCGGCCGACCGGACGCTCCGCCGGCGAGGCTAGCGGGCCGCGTGGGCATGGGAGACGCAAGGCCAAGGTGCCACGGTGGACCGCCTAGCGCGCAATGCCGCCGCGCGCAAGCGCGATCGGGCGACGGGCTAGGCGGCGAGGGCCGCCAGATCCGGCAGCGGCCGGGCGAGCTCGGGGATGTCCTGGAGATGGCGCTCCAGGGCCGCCGCGATGCCGAGTGTGCGCCAGTCGCCAAAGCGCCGGCCGCAGACCTGGATGCCGAACGGCATGCCGGTGTGGTCGAGACCGCACGGCAGACAGACCACCGGGCGGCCGGTCAGCGTCAGGCCGTAGGCGGGTGCGAGCCAGTGGAAGTAAGTGCGCAGCGGCTCGCCGTTGATGTGGGTCGGGTGCAGCTGCTCGTGCGGGAACGGCGGCACCGACATCGCCGGGCAGATCAGCACGTCGTAGCCGGCCATGAAGTCGAGGAAGCGGCGGTAGAGCGCGGTATGCATGCGGCTCGCGCGCGCGGCGTCCTCGAGGCTCATGGCGAGGCCCTGCTCGACATTGGCGACGATGTTGGGGCCGAGCATGTCGCGCCGGCTGCGGTAGTTGTCGGCGTGGGCGGCGAGGAAATTGGCGGCGCGGGTCACCTCGAACGCCTCGTCGGCGCCGTCCAGCGGCGGATCGCGCGGCTCGGCCGAGGCGAACACGTCGGCGAACCGGGCGACGGCGGCGCGGAAGGTGGCGCGGATGCCGTGGTCGAGCGGCGAGAAGCCCAGATCCTCGCTGATCGCGACCCGCAGCGAGCAGAGGTCGGCCGGCTCCAGCGCCCGGCGGCTCGGCCGGATGCGGCGCGTGGCTCAAGGGATCGCGCGGGTCGATCGCGCTCATCGCCTCGAACAGCAGCGCCACGTCGGCGACGTTGCGGGCCATCGGCCCCTGCACCGGCAAGGACGACCAGCCGAGCAGGCGCAGCTCGCTCGGCACCGCGCCCGGGCTCGGCCGGAAGCCGACGATGCCGCAATAGGCGGCGGGGTTGCGCAGGCTGCCGCCGGTATCGGAGCCGGTGGCGAGCGGCACCATGCCGGTCGCGAGCGCCACCGCCGAGCCGCCCGACGAGCCGGCGCAGGTCTTCTCGGGGTCGAACGGGTTGCCGGTCGCGCCATAGACCGGATTGACCGTGTTGGCGCCGGCGCCGAACTCGGGCGTGTTGGTCTTGCCGACCACGATCGCGCCTGCCTCGCGCACGGCCGCTACCTGGCGCTCGTCCGCCTCGGGCACGAAGTCGGCGAACATGCGGCGAGCCGCAGGTGGTGCGCAGGCCCTCGGTCAGCACCAGGTCCTTGACGCCGAGCGGCAGGCCGTGCAGCGGCCCCAGCCGCTCGCCGCTCCATGACGGCGCGCTCGGCCGCCTCGGCCTCCGCCTCGGCCCGCTCCCAGCAGGTCGCGACGAACGCGTTGACGGCGGGATTGACCTGCTCGATGCGCGCCCGGCACGAGGCCAGCAGCTCGACCGGCGAGACCTTCTTGGTGCCGATCAGGCGGCGCAGCTCGATCGCGGTCAGATCGCAAAGCTCGGCCATGGCGCACTCCCTTTCTGGCTCAACGCGGCTTGCCCGCCCTGGCGCGCCATGCGAGACAGCCGCCATGACGGATCGCGTGGTCATCGTCGGCGCCGGCCAGGCGGGCGCGCAGACCGCCATCAGCCTGCGGCAGCTGGGCTTCGACGGGCGCATCAGCCTGCTCGGCGACGAGCTTTTCCCGCCCTATCAGCGCCCGCCGCTCTCGAAGAAGCTGATGACCGGCGAGATGGACGTCGAGCGCACCTACATACGCTCCGAGGCCTACTACGCCAAGAGCGGGGTGGATCTGCGTGCTGGGCGTGCGGGTCGCTGCGATCGATCGCGAGCGCCGCGCCGTGCTGTGCGAGGACGGCAGGACGCTGGACTACGACCTGCTGCGTGCTCTGCACCGGCACGCGGGCGCGCCGCCTGGACGCTGCCGGGCGGCGACCTGCCGGGCGTCTTCTACCTGCGCACGCTCGAGGATTGCGAGCGGATCAAGGCGGCGGTCGCAGCCGGCGGCGCGCGCGGTGATCATCGGCGGCGGCTATATCGGCCTCGAGATCGCCGCGAGCCTCAGCAAATGGCGCTGCCGAGGTCACCGTGCTGGAGGCGCTGGAGCGGGTGCTGAACCGCGTCGTGGCGCTGCCCGTGTCCGACTTCTTCGCCGCCGAGCATGCCCGCCACGGCGTCGCGATCGTGACGGGCGCTGCGGTCGCAGCGCTCGAGGGCGAGGGCCAGGTCGAGCGCGTGCGCTGCGCCGACGGCCGCGCGTTTCCGGCCGATATCGTGGTGATCGGCGTCGGCGCGGTGCCGAACGACGAGCTGGCGCGCGCGGCCGGGCTCGCGGTCGAGAACGGCATCGTGGTCGACGACCTCGGCCGGACCAGCGATCCCGCGATCTTCGCCGCGGGCGACGTCACCAATCACCCGAACGCCCTGTTCGACCTGCGCCTGCGGCTGGAATCCGTCCACAACGCGATGGCCCAGGCCAAGGCGGTCGCCGGCGCGATCGCGGGCCAGCCGGCGCCTTATGCCGAGGTGCCCTGGTTCTGGTCGGACCAGTACGATCTCAAGCTGCAGATCGCCGGCGTCTCGCGGCCCGGATGCCGAGTATCTGCTGCGCGGCGATCCGGCGGACCGCGCCTTCTCCTGCCTGCACCTGCGCGATGGCCGGCTGATCGCGATCGATGCGATCAATCGCGGCGCCGATTTTCTGGCGGCCAAGGCCCTGATCCGGGATGCCGTGCCGATCGACCGGACGCGCGCGGCCGATCTCGAGGTCAAGCTCAGCGATCTGTGCGGGCTGACGGCGACGGCTCATTCCGCCGCGGGCGGGTCGGCAGACAGCCTGCCCGCCCCGAGCAGCTTTCTCGACCTTGGCCGGCCGCCCATCAGCACGGCGAGCCAGCGGGTGCCCTCGTCGCTCTCGAGCGCGATCTTCAGGCTCATGGTCAGCGGCACCGAGAGCAGCATGCCCATGGGCCCGAGCACCCAGCCCCAGAACAGCACCGAGACGATCACCACGAGCGGCGACAGCCCGAGCCCTTGGCCGAAATAGCGCGGCTCGATGCCATTGCTCGACGCCGACGTTGATCACGACGTAGGCGACCGCCGTGATCACGCCCGTGCCGAGGCCGAACTCGATGAAGGCGAGCAGGATGCCCGGCAGCGCCGCCACGATCGAGCCGATCACCGGGATGTAGTTCAGGGCAAACGCGAGCATACCCAAAAGGATCGCGAAATCGACGCCGAGCAGCAGCAGCCAGAGCGCCACCAGCGCCCCGGTCAGGAGGCTCATCACGGTCTTGAGGAACATGTAGCGCCGCAGGTCGGCCACGATCTGGCTCAGATGGCGTCCAGGCCTCGTTGGACACGCCCGGCACCCTGCGCACCTTGTCGGGCAGCGCCGTGCCTTCGAGCAGGATGAAGATCGCGACGATCACGACCATGAAGGTCATGGTCAGCAGATCGCGCAGCTTGGCCGCGACCGTGCCGAGGTAGCGGATCAGGACCTGCGGATTGAACTGGTCCCGCAACAGCTCGCTCGAGCACGTCGATGCCGTTCGCCTGGAGCAGAGCCCAGATCTTGTCTGTCTGCGCGGCGAACGCCGCCTGGTAGCTGGGGAGGTTGTTGGCGAAGCCCGTGACCGCGCGCTCGATCACCCCGACCAGCATCAGCACGCCGCCGAGCATGACCAGCATGATCGCGAGGATCGCGAACGGCGTCGGGACGTGGCGCCGGCGCATACCGTTGTACATAGGCGCGCAGATGCCGGCGACGAAGATCGCGAGCAGCAACGGCACCAGGAGGCTGGCCGCGGCACGCATGCCGGCGACCACGATGACCAGCGCGGCGGCGGTCACCAGGTAGGTGTGCGCGATCTGCCAGCCGTGCGGCCGGTGCGCCGGCGCCGCCTCGGCCTGCGAAGCAGGCTGCCCGTCGACCTCGGCCGGGTCGATCTCGTTGGGTCGAAGGCGCGCTGCCAAGTCTCGTGTTCCCTGCCCGCAGGCGTGGCCGGCCCTCCGCCGGCCATCGCCCATCATGACACATTAACGCCCAACCTGGTGATGATCTCGTGAAAGCTCACGTGGCTCGCCGGATCGCACCTCCGACGAGCTATCTGCCGCCGCCGGCAACGCTCTCGGTGCCGCGGGTCAGGTAGTAGGCCAGAAGAATCGGCACGAACGTCACCGCGATCACGAACACCGCGACCACGTTGGTGACCGGCCGCTGGCGCGGCCGCACCAGCTCGGTCAGCATCCAGATCGGCAGGGTCGACTGCTGCCCGGCGGTGAAGGTGGTGACGATCACCTCGTCGAAGCTCAGCGCGAAGGCGAGCATGCCGCCCGCCAAAAGCGCCGTCGCGATGTTCGGCAGCACCACGTAGCGGAAGGTCTGGAAGCCGTCGGCGCCGAGGTCCATCGAGGCCTCGATGATCGAGCCCGAGGTGCGCCGCAAGCGGGCGAGCACGTTGTTGTAGACCACCACGACGCAGAAGGTCGCGTGGCCGACCACGATGGTCCAGAAGCTGAACGGGATGTCGGCGAGGTTGATCGCGGCGCGCAGCGAGATGCCGGTGACGATGCCGGGCAGCGCTATCGGCAGGATGATCAGGAGCGTGATCGCCTCGCGGCCGAAGAAGCGGGCGCGGTACAGCGCGGCGGCGGCGAGCGTGCCGAGCACGATCGCCATCGCGGTCGCCACCAGGGCGACGCGCACCGAGAGGAACAGGGCGTTCCAGATGTCCTGCCGCTCCCAGGCGACGGCGAACCAGTGCAGGGTCAGGCCGGGCGGCGGGAACTGGTAGCTCTTGTCGTCGGTCGTGAAGGCATAGAGCAGGATGAAGAACATCGGCACGTGCAGGTAGAGCAGGCCCGCTGCCGGCCGCGAGCTTGAGGCCGATCGGCGCGCGCCCGGCGCGCGGCCTAGAGCGCATCGAACGCCCCCAGGCGGCGCGCGATCGAGAGGTAGATCGCCATGATCACGATCGGCACGACCGAGAACGCCGCGGCGAGCGGGATGTTGCCGGCCGTGCCCTGGTGGATGTAGACGGCCTGGCCGATGAAGAAGCGCGAGCTGCCGATGATGTAGGGGATGATGTAGTCGCCGAGCGTCAGCGAGAAGGTGAAGATCGAGCCCGCGACCAGGCCCGGGAAGGCCAGGGGCAGGACCACGGTGCGAAACGTCGTGAACGGCCTTGCGCCGAGGTCGGCCGAGGCCTCGATCAGGCCCTTGGGCACGCGCTCCAGCGCCGCCTGGGTCGGCAGGATCATGAACGGCAGCCAGATGTAGGTGAACACCAGGAACATGCCGAGATAGGAGACGGAGAGCGACGGCCCGCCGATCACCGGCAAAGCGAGCACGCCGTCGAGCAGCCAGCCGAGCCTGGCTTCGGCGAACGCCCAGCTGACGATGCCCTCCTTGGCCAGGATCAGCTTCCAGGCATAGACCCGGACCAGGTAGCTGGACCACAGCGGCAGCATCACCGCGAGATAGAACAGCGCCTTGGTGCGCCCGCTGGCATGGCGGGCCATCATGTAGGCGATCGGGAAGCCGATCAGCGCGGCGCCTAGCCGTGACCGCCGCCGCCATCGCGACCGTGCGCAGGATGATGTCGAGATTGGCCCGGCTGGTCAGCAGCTCGACGTAGGAGCGCAGCGTGAATTCGTAGATCACCTGGCCGCTGAAGTCGTCGAAGCTGAAGAAGCTCTGCGCCAGCAGCGCGAACAGCGAGCCGAGATAGACGATGCCGAGCCAGGCGAGCGGCGGCGCCAGCAGGATCAGGGTGAGAAGGCCACCGTGCCGGTAGAGGAACGTGGAGAGGCGCCGGACCGGGCTCTGGCGCAGGCCGCCGCCGAGCGCCAGATCCGAGGTGGCGACGCTCATGCGGCATCACCGTCGAGCGGCTGCATCGCGGTGCCGGGCCAGGACAGCTGCACCCTTGCGCCGGGCTCCGGCCGCGCCTGCCCGCGCAGGTCGTTCGGGCGGTCGACGATCAGCCTGCCGGCGCCGTCGAGCGCCACCTCGATCCGCGTGCTGGCACCGTGGTACTGGACGCTGGCGACGGTCCCGGCGACGGCATGGCCGCCGTCGGCGGCGCGCGCCGATGCGGATGCGCTCGGGGCGCAGCGAGAAGGCGCGGCGCTGCCCGATCAGGCGCTCTGCGGCCTCGGCATCGATGATGTTGGACGCGCCGACGAAGCCCGCGACGAAGGCGGTCGCCGGCCGCTCGTAGATCTCCTCCGGCGTGCCGATCTGCTCGACGCGGCCGAGGTTGAACACGGCGAGGCGGTCGCTCATGCCGAGCGCCTCCTCCTGGTCGTGGGTGACGTAGACGAAGGTGATGCCGACCTGGCGCTGCAGCGCCTTGAGCTCGGTCTGCATCTGCTGGCGCAGCTTGAGGTCGAGGGCGCCGAGCGGCTCGTCGAGGAGGAGCACCTCGGGCTCGGTGATCAGGGCACGGGCCAGCGCCACGCGCTGCCGCTGGCCGCCCGAGAGCGCCGCCGGCCGGCGCACGCCGAGCCCGCCCAGCGCCACCAGCTCCAGCATCTCCTGGGCGCGCCGATGCCGTGCGGCCTTGGCGACGCCCCGCACCATCAGGCCGTAGGCGACGTTGTCCAGGACGCTCATATGCGGGAACAGCGCGTAGTCCTGGAACACGGTGTTGACCCGGCGATCGTAGGGCGGCACGCCGAGCATGCTCTGGCCGTGCAGCGCGATCTCGCCGGCATCCGGCTCCTCGAAGCCGGCGATCAGCCGCAGGCAGGTGGTCTTGCCCGAGCCCGACGGTCCGAGCATGGCGAAGAATTCGCCATCCCCGACCGCAAAGCTCACACCGTCGACCGCCCGCACGTCGCCGAAGTGGCGGCTGACCTGCGTGAAGCTGACCGCCGGCTGCATCGCTTGGCGCCGGCCCCGCCAACCGGGGCTCGCCTGTCAGCGGCCGCCGAGCACGGCGATGTAGTCGGTCACCCAGCGATAGTACGGCACGCATTCTTCCTGGCTCGCGCATTGGGCCACCGGCGTGCGCCAGAAGTGAATGCGCTCGAAATTGTCCAGGCCGTTGGTCTTGCAGCCTTCGGGGCCGAGCAGATCGCTCTTGTCGCAGGCGGCGAGCACGACCGGCACCGAGCCGAACCAGGATGCGAGATCGCCCTGCAAATTCGAGCTCAGCGTCCACTCCATCCAGAGATAGGCGCAGTTCGGATGCGGCGCCTCGGCGTGCATCATGGTGGTATCGGCCCAGCCGGTAGCGCCCTCGACCGGGACCACGCTCGCGATCGGCTGATCCTGGCTCACCAGGATGTTGACCTGGAACGGCCAGGACGAGCTCGCGACCACGCCCTCGTTGGTGAAGTCGTCGATCTGCACGAAGGCGTCGTGCCAGTAGCGATTGACGATCTCGCGCTGCTGGCGCAGCAGGTCGAGCGCCGCCTGGTACTGCGCGTCGTTCAGCTCGTACGGATCCTTGATGCCGAGATCCGGCTGGTGATGCATCAGGTAGAGCGCGGCATCGGCGATGTAGATCGGGCCGTCGAACGCCTGCACGCGGCCCTGGTTCGACTTGCCGTCGGGCAGGGTGGTCTCCTCGAACACGACGCTCCAGCTCTCGGGCGGCTCCGGAAAGACCTCGGTGTTGTACATCAGGACATTGGAGCCCCACTGGTAGGGCGTGCCGTAGTGCTTGCCGTCGACGGTGTGCCAGGGCGCGTCCTGCAGGCGCGGATCGATCGTGCTCCAGCTCGGGATCAGGTCGGTGTTGACCTCCTGCACCCGCTTGCCGGCGATCAGGCGCAGGCTGGCGTCGCCCGAGGCGGTCACGAGGTCGAAGCCGCCCTCGTTCATGAGCGCCACCATCTCGTCCGAGGTGTTGGCGGTCTTGACCCGGACCTGGCAGCCGGACTGCTCCTCGAAGCCGGTGACCCAGTCGTAGGCGGGATCGGTGTCGCCGCGCTCGATGTAGCCGGGCCAGGCGACGATGTCGACGAAGCCCTCGGGCTCGCCGAGCGATTGCAGCGGTTGCGCCTGCGCGGCCGCCGCCGCCAAGACAACCGCTCCCGTGAGCGACGCAGCGCGAAGCATGGATGGCATGGGTACCCCCAACGCGTTGATTTTGTGGCGCCGTTCAGATCGGCGCTGAACGCTATCGTCCAACGGCGCCGAGCGCTTTGGCAAATGGGATTTTTCGAGGGGTCGCGCCGCTCACTCGCCGGGCGGCGCGGCGGTGGCTTCTTCATGCGCCCGCTTGAAGGCCTGCTGGCTGATCAGCACCACGGCCAGGGCGCCGAGCCCGATCAGATCGGTGATCCAGCCGGGCTTGATCAGGAGCAGCGCCGCGCCGAACAGGAAAAAGCGCTCCCACAGGCGGGTCGGACGCAAAAAATAGCCGTGCAGCGAGGCGGCGAGCGCCGTGACCCCGATCACCGCCGTGATGCTGGCGAGCAGGATGCGGTCCCAGCTGCCGATCATCAGCAGTGCGGGGCCGAACACGAACATGAACGGGATGATGTAGCCGGTCGCGCCGAGCTTGACCGCCGCGATGCCGGTCTCCCAGAGCGTACCGCCCGAGAGGCTGTTGGCGGCGTAGACCGCAAGGGCCACCGGCGGCGTGATCGCCGACAGGATGGCGAAGTAGAAGGCGAACATGTGCGCCGCCTCGAGCGGGATCCCCAGCCTGACGATGGCCGGCACCAGCAGCGCCACCTGGATGATGTAGGCGGGCGTGGTCGGCATGCCCATGCCGAGGATGATGCCCGCGAGCATGGTCAGCACGAGCGCCAGGATCAGCGTGTTCTGGGCCACGGCCAACACGACGCTGGTGAACGCGAGGCCGAGGCCGGTGAGCGTGACCACGCCGACCACGATGCCGGCGCAGGCGCAGGCGAGCGCCACCGTGACCGTGTTGCGGGCGCCGGCGATCAGCCCCTCGACGATGAGGCGCACGGTGATGCCGGCGCGGGTCGACTTGCGCAGGAGCGCGCTCGGGACCACCGAGGCGATGCCGCAGAGTGCTGCGAACTGCGCGCTGTAGCCGTCCACCAGGACCCAGATGATGATGACCAGCGGCAGGAACAGATGGCCGCGCTCCTTGAGGACCAGGCCGAGCCTGGGCAGATCGGTTCGCGGCATGCCCTTGAGCCCGGTGCGCTTGGCCTCGAAGTGCACCGCGACGAACACGGCGAGGAAGTAGAGCACGGCCGGGATCGCGGCCGCGGTCGCGACGTGCAGGTAGGAGACGCCCAGGAACTCGGCCATGACGAACGCGGCCGCGCCCATGATCGGCGGCATGATCTGGCCGCCGGTCGAAGCCACCGCCTCGACCGCGCCGGCAAACGCCGGCCGATAGCCGATCTTGCGCATCAAGGGGATGGTGAAGGTGCCGGTGGTCATGACGTTGGCCACGGCACTGCCCGAGACCGTGCCGAACAGGCCGCTCGACAGGCAGGCGACCTTGGCCGGGCCGCCCGCCTGATGGCCGGCGAGCGCGAGTGCTACGTCCATGAACAGCTGGCCGGCGCCGGTGCGCTCGACCAGCGCGCCGAAGATGATGAACAGGATCACGTAGGTCGCCGAGACGCCGACTGGAATTCCGAAAATGCCCTCGGTCGTGAGATACAGCTGGTCGATCAGGATCAGCGGGCTCTGCTCGCCCACGGTCAGCGCGTACAGGATGAAGGCGGCCGCGGTGAGCGGCAGCGCCAGCCCGACCGAGCGTCTGGTCGCTTCGAGCGCCAGGAGGATCATGCCGTAGCCGAGCACCAGGTCGGCGACCGTGGGGTCGTCGACGTAGTACATCCGGCCCAGGAAATAGTCGACGAACAGGACGGGATAGGCGGCGGTGGCGATGCCGAAGGCGACCAGGCACGAGGTCCAGCCAGCTCGGCGTCTCGATCGGGTCGCCCTTGCGCGCCGGCAGCGCGAGAAACGCCAGGGTCAGCGCGAAGCCGACGTGGATGCTGCGCAGCACCAGGGCGTTCGGCGGCCCGCTGAAGGCCACCCACAGATGGTAGCAGGCCATGGCCAGCGCCACGGCCCCGATGGTGCGATGGATGATGCGGGCGTACGACATCAAGGACAGATCACCAGGAGGCGGGCGGACCGCTGCGGCCCGCCCGATCCCTCAGGTGCCGGCTACATCACGCCCTGGTCCTTGAAATACTGCGCGGCGGCTGGATGGAACGGCACGCCGATGTCGGCACCCATCTGCTCGAGGGTGGTGTCGCCGATCGCCTTGGCGACCGCGGCGAGATCCTCCTGATGGTCGACGATCTGCGCGACCAGGCCCGTTGACGGTCTCGTCGGGCAGATCGCAGCGCGCGATCAGATGGGTGGCATAGCCGATGGTCGGCACCGCCTCGTCCTGACCCGGATAGCTGCCGGCCGGGCATCTCGATCCGTTGGTAGCCTTGATTGAGCTCCTGCATCTTGGCGAGCAGCGCATCGTCGACCTCGAGCAACCTGATGTCGCGCGCGGAGGCGAGGTCCATGATGGCCGAGGCCGGCACCGTGGTGCCGAGCGTGAATACCTCGGAGTTGCCGTCTTTCAGGAGGGCCACCGAATCGTTGTACGACATGAAGTCGACGCCGCCCAGATCGTCGTAGGACAGCCCTGTCGCCTCGACCAGGTGCTTGGTGATCGCCTCACCGGTGTTGCCGACGGGCTGCGTGGTGAGCCCACGGCCCTTGAGCTGATCCAGGCTTTCGATGCCGGTATCCGCGGTGGTCACGACCTGAAAGTACTGCGGATAGAGGGTCGCAATGTGGCAGACGTTGGTCGACCGCCTCCTCGAACGGCGGCTGGCCGTTGATCGCGTCGACGGTCGAGACCGAGTTGGCGAAGGCGAGATCGGCCTTGCCCGCCTCGATCGCCTTGACGTTGGCGATGCCGGCGCCCGGCATGACCTGGACCGAGGAGTCCGGCATGGCCGCGTCGACCACGTTCTTGATCGCGCCGCCCATCGGGTACCACGAGCCGCCCTGCGGCCCGGTCATGAGGCGCAGGGTCTCGGCCGAAGCCGCGCCTCGGAATCGCGACAGTCAGCGCAAAGCGCCGCCGCCAGCAGGCTGTGTCGGGTCATCCCGAAGCCCTCCTGATGTCGTTGGTTCGCACCTGCAGCGGCCCTGGCCCGGCCGCAGATGCCCTGAGCGAAACTGTGCGACGTGGCGCCCGGCCGGTCAACCCCGCCGGACCGAGGGTTGGGCGGCGAGCTAGGCTAGCGCCGCTTGCCGCGCAGCGGCGCGCGCAGCGCCGCGTTCTCGAGATCGAACAGCTCCGCGAGCTCGCTCAGCATGGCGCCGCCGAGCTGCTCCGGGTCCGAGATCGTGACCGCGCGCCGATAGTAGCGGGTCACGTCGTGGCCGATGCCGATCGCCAAAAGCTCGACCGGCGAGCGCTGCTCGATCCACTCGATCACCTGGCGCAGATGCTGCTCCAGGTAGTTGCCCGGATTGGCGGACAGCGTGCTGTCGTCGACCGGGGCGCCGTCCGAGATCACCATCAGGACCTGGCGCTGCTCGGGCCGCCCGAGCAGGCGCTGGTGCGCCCACAGGATCGCCTCGCCGTCGATGTTCTCCTTGAGCAGCCCTTCGCGCAGCATCAGGCCGAGATTGCGCCGCGCGCGGCGCCAGGGGCTGTCGGCGGGCTTGTAGACGATGTGGCGCAGGTCGTTGAGGCGGCCGGGATTGGGCCGCTTGCCCTCGCGCAGCCACTGCTCGCGGCCCTGGCCGCCCTTCCAGCTGCGCGTCGTGAAGCCCAGGATCTCGACCTTGACGCCGCAGCGCTCCAGGGTGCGCGCGAGGATGTCGGCGCACATCGCCGCGACCGCGATCGGCCGGCCGCGCATCGAGCCGGAGTTGTCGATCAGCAGCGAGACCACGGTGTCGCGGAACTCGGTGTCCTTCTCGAGCTTGAACGACAGCGGATGCTCGGGATTGACCACGACGCGGGTCAGGCGCGCGGTATCCAGCAGCCCCTCGTCGAGATCGAAGTCCCAGGAGCGGGTCTGCTGGGCGAGCAGGCGCCGCTGCAGGCGGTTGGCCATGCGGCCGATCATGCCCTGCAGGCGGCCGAGCTGATGATCGAGCTGGCTGCGCAGACGGGCGAGCTCGAGCGGGCTGCAAAGCTCGCCCGCCTCGATGACCTCGTCGAAGCGGGTGGTGTAGACCCGGTAGGCCAGCCCCTCGCCGCCGGGCGGAATGTACTGCGGCGTCTCGAACGGCGCCTCGAGGCCCTCGTCCTCGTCGGTCGCACCATGGGCGGTGGTCTCGGCCAGGCGGTCGTCGCTGGCGCCGGCCTCGGCGCGCTCGTCCTGGCTGGCGCTGCCCTCGGCATCGCTCGGCGACTGATCGGTGTCGTCGGCGGCACCCTCGCCGGTGGCATCGTCCGACCCCTCGGCCTGCTCCTCGGCCCTGTCCTCGCTGTCGTCCTCGTCCTCGGGCTGCTCGCCCAGGTCCTCGGCCAGGCCCAGATGCGCGAGCATCTCGCGCACGTGGATGCCGAACTCCTCCTGGGCGCCCAACTGACGACGCAGGCCCTGCCAGTCCTGGCCGGTGCGGCTCTCGAGCCAGGGCCGCCATTTGTCGAGCAGCGCCCGCTCGGCCTTGGGCAGCGAGAAGCCGACCAGGCTCTCGCGGGCGTACAGCTCGAGCGCCTCGGCGAGCGCCGCCTCGTCCGAGCCCGGATCCGGCTGCCGGCGGCCGCGGGCGGCGTGCGCGCTGGCGAGGTTGGAGGCGACGCCGGCCATCCGGCTGGCGCCGAGCGCCTCGACCCGCACCTGCTCGAGCGCCTCGAAGATCGCGCGGCCGGATTCGCCGCTCGGGCTCAGCTCGCGATGCAGTCTGGCGTTGTGGTGGCGAAGCCGGAGCGCGACGCCGTCGGCCTCGCCGCGCACCCGGGCGACGTCCTGGCTGGCCAGATCGCGCCGCGGCATCGGCAGCCTGACCGGTCGGCTCCTCCTGCGGGCGCGCGCGGCATCGGTCTTGGCGGCGCCCGCCGGCGTGTTGCTGGTCCGGGGCCTGGTGCCAGGGCCGCTGGCGCCCGGCGCCTCGCGGGCCGGGTCGCCGGCGCGAAACGCGACGCTCAGCGCCGGCCGGTGCGCGATCGCGCGGGTGGTCGCCGCGACCGCTCGCTGGAAGACCTCGAGACGCTCCCGACCGGCCGCGCTCAATGGCCGCGTCCCATTGTCACACCGAGCGGGGTCACACCAGGGTGGCGCCGACCGTGCTCTCGGGCAGCTCGACGCCGAAGCAGCGCTGATAGTACTCGGCGATGATCGAGCGCTCGGTCTCGTCGCACTTGTTGAGGAAGGTGAGGCGGAAGGCGAAGCCGAGGTCGTCGAAGATCACGGCGTTCTCGGCCCAGGTCATCACCGTGCGCGGCGACATCACGGTCGAGATGTCGCCGGCGATGAAGCCCGAGCGCGTCAGGTCGGCGAGGCTCACCATCTGCGAGAGGGATCTTGCGGCCCTCCTCGGTCTGGTAGGAGGGGCAGCGCGCCAGCACGATCTCGACCTCGGCGTCGTGCTCCAGATAGTTCAGCTGGGCGACGATGTTCCAGCGGTCCATCTGGCCCTGATTGATCTGCTGCGTGCCGTGGTAGAGGCCGCTGGTATCGCCCAGGCCGACCGTGTTGGCGGTCGCGAACAGCCGGAACGACTTGTGCGGCCGCATGACCCTGTTCTGGTCGAGCAGGGTCATCTTGCCCTCGACCTCGAGCACCCGCTGGATCACGAACATCACGTCCGGCCGGCCGGCGTCGTACTCGTCGAACACCAGCGCCACCGGGTGCTGCAGCGCCCAGGGCAGCATGCCCTCGCGGTACTCGGTGACCTGCTTGCCGTCGCGCAGCACGATCGCATCCTTGCCGACCAGGTCGATCCGCGAGATGTGGCTGTCCAGGTTGACGCGCACGCACGGCCAGTTGAGATGGGCGGCGACCTGCTCGATGTGGGTCGACTTGCCGGTGCCGTGATAACCCTGGATCATCACGCGGCGGTTGTAGGCGAAGCCTGCCAGGATCGCGAGCGTGGTGTCGCGATCGAACCGGTATGCCTCGTCGATCTCCGGCACGTATTCGGTCGCCTGGGAGAAGGCCGGCACCTGAAGGTCGGAATCGATCCCGAAGCTCTGCCGAACGGAGACCTTGATGTCCGGCTCGGCCGGCAGGTCGTGCAGTCCAACCAGCCGCTCCGGCTCGGTCACCGCAGAGTCGCGCTGCACCCTCGCTCACTCCAAGATTGCTGGATCGCCCGATGCGCCCGTCGCTCGCTTACGCGAACAGCTCGCTGTCTCGCAAGTAGGTATATGCCTCGTTAATCAACTTCAACCGTTCCTCGGCCTTTTTGTCGCCACCGTTCAGGTCCGGATGATGGCGCTTGGCGAGCTGCTTGTAGCGCGCCTTGAGCTCGACTGCGGTGGCACCGGGCGTCAGGTCCAGGACGGCCAGCATGCGTTCGGTCTTGCCGCGCCGGCCGGATTGCCGGTCCCACTCGGAGGCGCCGTGGGTGCCATCCGTGCCCGAGCCGTTGGTGAAGAGATGGAACGGGTCCTGCCAGCGCCAGGCGCCGTTGGTCCCGGACATGCCGTTGCCGAGCGGCCAGGTCGGCCGGTGCCAGGTGACGTCCTCGCGCAGATACGCCTCGATCTCGCTCTGGCTCATGCCCGAGAAGAAGTCCCAGGCGCGATTGTAGTCGCGCACGTGGTCCAGGCAGAAGTGATGGAAGGCGCGCAGGTTGTCGCGCGACTTCGGTGCCCGGTAGTCGCCGGTGAGCGCACAGCCGGGCCAGTCGCAGCTGCTGCGCGCACGCTGGCGAAAGTCGTGCTGCTCCAGCTGCAGATCGGCGGTGTGGCGTCGCGGGCTCATGGATCGCACTATGGCGACTGCGGAACATCCCGACAAGTGGCGCCGGCCCGTACCGCGCACCGCCTCGGGGCGGCTCCCGCCGTCGGCCCCGACAGGCTGTTGAAGAAGCCCCGCGGCCGCGCTGCGAAGAGGAATCGCCGGACGCAACGCCCCGGATGCGACGCCCGCATGCAGCGCCACCGCATGCAACGCCAAAGCCGGATCGGCCCGACCCGATGCCTGGGGCGTCGTGGCCGAGCGGCATGGCCCGTGTGATCGAAGGCCATCGCGGTGGCCCGCGGCGACCATCGCGCGGCGCCTGCTGCCGTGCCGCAGCGCTGGCGCGGACGGTCTTGTCCGTTCGTCAGCGCCGGCGAGCGGTCCGCACGGCCGCGAGAACAGCCGCAGCCGCCGGCGAACGTGAGCGTCGCTCGGCGGCGGCTGCGGTCAGGGGGTATCGTGCCCGGCGCGGATGGAGCGGATGTCTACTGATCGGGATCCGAGAGAGCGCGCGCCAGGGAGCAGATCGCCTCCTGATGCTTGCGCGTCGGAATGCCGAGGAAGTTGCGCGCCAGCTCCAGCAGCATCCGCTGCTGCGGGGTCGCGCGAAACGCCTTCTCGCTGTACAGCCCTTCGAAGAAGTAGCCGACATCGACCCCAAGCGCCTGGGCGATGCTGTACAGGCGCCCGGCAGCCACGCGATTGATGCCCTTCTCGTACTTGTGGGCCTGCTGATAGGTGACGCCGATCAGCTCCGCCATCTGCTGCTGCGTCAGGCCGAGCATGACGCGTCGCTCGCGCATGCGTGCGCCGACATGGCGATCGATATCTTGCGCACGGGACCGACCAGGACCCGAGCTGCCGCCTGACTTGACCATGACCGTTGCCATTCGTGCTCTCCATCCGACACCGAATTGGACGCTCGGCATGGCACGGAGCCGCGCCTCGCGATCCGTCATCGCGGCAACGTCGCCGGGCCACATTCCATGCCTCGCCGCGCCAAGTTAGGCATAAGACGTTTCTAAATCGTAAAGCGAAAAATCGTCCTTACCGCTAAACCTATTTTCAGTCGAACAACACATCAACGGCACCGGACTGCACGTATGCCAGTACAACCACTCGTGTCGACAATGCCCCGCCGGGTCCCGCCCCGGCCGCGACTGTGGCGATCTGATCTCGCCGGCACGGCCGAGCGTCCGCGCGCTGCCAGCACTCGGCGCCGCGCCCCGCCCAGCTCCGCGTGGCCGCGCCATCGTCGCGCCGCCGCCACCCTCGCCGATTCAGAGTTTCTCCTCGACCGTCAACGCACGCGCCAGCGTGCAGACGGCTTCCTGGTGGCGACGCGTTTTGATGCTGATGAAGTTGCGCGCGAGGTCCAGGAGCATGCGCTGCTGGGGCGATGCCTGGAACGAGCCGTCGCCATTCAGGCCCTCGAAAAAATAGCCGATGTCGACGCCGAGAACGCGCGCCATCTGGTAGAGGCGCCCGGCGGCCACACGGTTGATGCCTTTCTCGTATTTGTGGGCCTGCTGATAGGTGACGCCGATCAGATCGGCCATCTGCTGCTGGGTGAGGCCGAGCATGACCCGCCGCTGGCGCACCCGGGCGCCGACATAGCGGTCGACATCCTCGGCACGGGCCCGGCGCGACGTCCCCGCGCCCGTGTGCGTCTGCGTCAGTGGTGTCGCCATGCCGCCCTCCGTACCTTCTCAACCCTGGTTGGTTGCGTGCCCTGCCCCGATCATCGAGAGGTAGTACCGCCAACTTCAATAGCAAGCCAGATAAATTTTACGCAATTTGAGTGCAAGCGATAGCCTGTTTGAGCGCATCGCGATGGTTCGCGGCCCGCGAGCAGCTCGGGATGCGCAGATTTCGCGCGATCGTGAGCGCGCCCGATGCTAAGCTTGTGCGCATGCGGGTCGCGAACGAGATCCAGGCGCGCCTGGCCCGACTGCAGCCGCAACGGCTCGAGCTGGTCGACGATTCGTCGCGTCACGCCGGCCACGCGGGCGCGCGACCGGAGGGAGAGAGCCACTTTCGTCTCCTGATCGTCGCCGATGCGTTCAGCGGTCGCAGCCGGATCGAGCGGCAACGCATGGTGTACGATGCGCTGGGCGACCTTCTGCGGACCGACGTGCACGCGCTCTCGATCACCGCGCTCAGCCCGGCCGAGGATGCCGCGCGCGGGCGCCCACCGACGCCCGGACCGCTAACGCGCGGGGTTCCGGACCAACAAGCCGGCGCCGAAGGATCAGGGCCAGGTGGCGACCGGCGGCAGCGACATCAAGATCGCCTCGGGGTTGCCGCCGGTCCTCAGGCCGAACTGGGTGCCGCGGTCGTAGAGCAGGTTGAACTCCACATAGCGGCCGCGGCGTTGCAGCTGAAAGGCCCGCTCCGCGGCGGTCCACGGCCGGTCCATGTGGCGCAGGACCAGGCGCGGATAGACGTCGAGAAACGCCTCGCCGACCGCGCGGGTGAACGCGAAGCGCCGCTCGAGGTCGTCCTCCAGATAGTCGAAGAAGATGCCGCCGACGCCCCGATGCTCGTCACGGTGCGGCAGGTAAAAATACTCGTCGGCCCAGGCCTTGAAGCGCGGGTAGTCGTCGGCATCGAAGGCATCGCACGCCTCCCGCAGACGACGGTGGAACGCCTCCGTGTCGGCCGCGTCCGGCACGATCGGGTTGAGATCGGCGCCGCCGCCGAACCAGGCCCGCGCGGTCTGGATGTGGCGCGTGTTCATGTGCACCGGCGGCACATGCGGCGAGCGCGGGTGTGCTACCAGCGAGATGCCGCTCGCCCAGAACCGCGGATCGGCATCCGCGCCGGGTATCTGGGCGGCGAACTCGGGGCGGAAGGAGCCCCACACGGTCGAGACGTTGACGCCGACCTTCTCGAACACCCGGCCGCGCAGGCTGGCCATCACGCCGCCGCCGCCGCCTTCGCGCGACCAGGCCTCGCGCGCGAAGCGGCCGGGCGCCAGCGCCTCGTGGTCCGGCCCGGCGTAGCGGTCCTCGAGGCTCTCGAAGCTGCTGCAGACGCGATCGCGCAGGGCCTCGAACCACGCGCGCGCCCGCTCGCGCAGCGCGTTCCGCTGCTCTTCGGACAAGCATGGCTCCGCGGATGGTGCTGGTTCCGCCATGGCTTCCCCGAACGCTGGCCCGTACGCGCGAGCTTAGGCCAGCCGCGTCAGGACGGGAACCCGCCGGTCTGCCGCAGCGCCTCGCCGAGCACGATGGCGAGCGCGGTGACGAGGTTGAGCGAGCGGCAGCCGGCGGCGAGCGGCACCCTGACCCGCAGATCGGCGCTGGCGTGCACCGCATCCGGCACGCCCAGGCTCTCGCGGCCGCCGAGCAGGATGTCGCCTGGCCGGTACGCGATCGCATCGTGCCGGGTCGCCGCCCGCGTGGTGAGCAGCACCAGGCGGCGGCCCTCGGCGCGGCGCCGGGCCTCGAGCGCGGACCAGGACGGCAGGCGGCAAAGGGTCACCCGCTCGAGATAATCCAGCCCCACCCGGCGCAGGCGGCGCTGGTCCCAGACGAAGCCGCAGGGCTCGACGATCAGGACCGGTACCGCCAGACAGGCGGCCAGGCGCAGCACCGCTGCGACATTGACCGCGTTGTCCGGCTCGAACAGCGCCAGCTGCACATCCAATCCCAACGCCTGCGACGTCACGCAGCGTGCGCCATCGTTGCTCCTGCGACCTCGTGTCATCGCCGTCGCGCCAACGCGAACCCTTGCGCCGACCGGGCCGCTATCCTAACGTTCGCGCGATTTTCCGGATGCAGCAACACGAGAGCGGTTGACGATGGCCGAGACGACGGCAGATCGGGTCGCCCCCGCGGGCGAGCACGGCGAGGAGGGGACGCGGCGGGACTTCCTCTACCTGGTCACAGGCGCGACCACCGTGGTCGGCGCCGCGGTGCTGTGCTGGCCGCTGATCGACGCCATGAACCCGGCTGCCGACACCCTGGCGCTCGCGAGCACCGAGGTCGATCTGTCGGGCATCGAAGAGGGCATGCGGATCACGGTGACGTGGCGCGGCAAGCCGGTGTTCATCAGCCACCGCACGCCCGAACAGATCGAGGAGGCGCGCGCCGTCGATCTGGACGAGCTGCCGGATCCGCAGCCGGACGACGCGCGCGTGATCGAGCCGCAATGGCTGGTGGTGGTCGGCATCTGCACCCATCTCGGCTGCGTTCCGCTCGGACAGCAGCCGAGCCAGCCGCACGGCGAGTACGGCGGCTGGTTCTGCCCCTGCCACGGCTCGGTATACGATACCTCCGGCCGGGTCCGCGGCGGTCCCGCGCCGCGCAATCTGGATGTGCCCGACTACGTCTTCACCGCAGACAGCGTGATTCAGATCGGCTGACCCGCCGGGGCGCGAGGAACACCACCCATGACCACCAGCCCGCATGCTCCGGGGAGCGGCCCGCAGTTCGACAATGCGGTGATCCGTTGGATCGAGTACCGCCTGCCGATCTTCAGCTTCGCCGACAGCTTCATGGGGTCCGGCTATCCGGCGCCGCGCAACCTCAGCTACTGGTGGAACTTCGGGTCGCTGGCCGGCATCGCCCTGGTCCTGCAGATCATGACCGGCGTCGTGCTGGCGATGACCTATGTCTCGCATGTCGATATGGCGTTCGACAGCGTCGAGCGCATCATGCGCGACGTGAATTTCGGCTGGCTGCTGCGCTACGCGCATGCCAACGGCGCCTCGATGTTCTTCATCGTGGTCTTCATCCACCTCTTCCGCGGGCTGTACTACGGCTCCTACAAGGCGCCGCGCGAGCTCTTGTGGATGCTTGGCGTGGTGATCCTGCTGCTGATGATGGCCACGGCGTTCATGGGCTACGTGCTGCCCTGGGGCCAGATGAGCTTCTGGGCGGCGACCGTGATCACCAACCTGTTCTCCGCCATCCCGATCTTCGGCGAGACCATCGTCACCTGGCTGTGGGGCGGGTTCTCGGTCGCCCAGCCGACGCTCGGCCGCTTCTACGCGCTGCACTATCTGCTGCCGTTCGTGATCGTCGGCGTCGTGATCCTGCATCTGGTGGCGCTGCACCAGCACGGCTCCAACAACCCGCTCGGGATCGAGCGCAAGTCGGCCAAGGACAGCCTGCCCTTCCACCCCTACTACACGATCAAGGACCTGTTCGGCCTGGGCGTGTTCCTGATCGTGCTGGCACTCCTGGTGTTCTACTGGCCGAACCTGCTCGGGCATCCCGACAACTACATACCGGCCAATTCCCTGCAGACGCCGCCGCACATCGTGCCGGAATGGTACTTCCTCCCCTTCTACGCGATCCTGCGCGCCATCACCTTCGACATCTGGTTCATCCCAGCCAAGCTGATCGGCGTGATCTTGATGTTCGGCTCGATCATCGTGCTGTTCTTCCTGCCGTGGCTGGACGGCTCGCCCGTGCGCAGCGGCCGGTTCCGCCCGATCTTCAAGCTGTTCTTCTGGGTCCTGCTGGCCGACTGCGTGCTGCTCGGCTATCTCGGCGCCCACCCGCCCGAGGGAATTTATGTGGTGTTGGCGCAGCTCGGCACCGCCTACTACTTCTTCCACTTCCTGATCCTGCTGCCCCTGCTCGGCAAGCTGGAGCGGCCCAGGCCCCTGCCGAGCAGCATCAGCCAACCGGTGCTCGATCGGACGCCGGCAGCCAGACCCAGCCCGGCCGAATGAGGATGGCGATGTTGCGAACCGCTCTTGTCGGCACGCTGCTTCTCGGCGGGCTCAGCCTGGCTTTTGCTGCGCCGGTCGCCGCCCAGGAAGAAGCGGTGCCGATCCAGCGCGACTGGTCCTTCGAGGGTTTCTTCGGCACCTATGACCGGAGTGCCGCGCAGCGCGGCCTGCAGGTCTATCGCGAGGTCTGCCAGAGCTGCCACGGGCTGAAGTATATCGCGTTCCGCAACCTGGAAGCGCTCGGTTTCACCGAGGACGAGGTGAGCGCGATCGCGGCCGAATATCAGATCACGGACGGTCCGGACGACACAGGCGAGATGTTCGAGCGCCCGGGCAGGCCGTCGGACTATTTTCCGCCGCCCTTCCCCAACGACGCGGCGGCGCGCATGGCGAACGGCGGCGCCCTGCCGCCGGATCTGTCCCTGATGACCAAGGCCCGCGCCGACGGCACCAACTACGTCTACAGCCTGCTGCAGGGCTACGAGGAGCCGCCGGCCGGCGAGGAAGGGCTGGAGGGGCTGCACTACAACGCCTATTTCCCCAACCACTGGATCGCCATGCCGCCGCCGCTGTTCGACGAGGGGGTCGCTTATGCCGACGGCTCGACCGCCTCGATCGAGCAGATGGCGAGCGACGTCGCGATGTTCCTCAGCTGGACGGCCGAGCCGACGCTCGAGGAGCGCAAGCAGACCGGGCTCAAGGTGCTGCTGTTCCTGATCATCCTGACCGGCCTGCTCTACGCCACCAAGCGCAAGATCTGGGCCGCCGTCCACTGAGCGCGCCGCCCGCAGCCACGAGCGGCGTGGCGAGCGGCCGCCGCTTCAGGGCTGTGCCAGCCAGGCCAGGCAATCCTCGAGCACGGCATCGGCACCCTTCTCGTGCAGCAGAAGATGATGGCGCTCGGGGTAGAGCCTGGTCGGTGACGTTGTCGAGCCGCAGCGCCAGATCGTCGATCGCGACCCTCGGGATCGTGACGTCGAGCTCGCCATAGAGCAGCAGCGTCGGCTGCATCGCCACGGCGGGGTCGGCGCTCGCCTGGTTCGCGAGCTCGATCAGGCCGTCATACGCGCCCACGCTGATCTCGCGCAGGATCAACGGGTCGTCGGCGAGCCGCGCCGCCTCGCCCGGGTCGAGCCACGGCCGGGCGCCGCGCCGTAGCGCTATCGCCAGCCAGGGCAGGGCCAGCGCGCCCAGGCGCAGCGCCAGATCGTGCAGGTCGCGCAGCGGCACCCGGCCGCGCACCGCCGGCGCCACGAGGATCAGCCGGTCGACGCCCACGACCTTGCCCTGCCCCATCCCCGCCAGCGCCACCGAGCCGCCCATGCTCTCGCCGATCACGTACAACGGCAGCGTCGGGTAGCGCTCGCGCAGCAGCAGCACGGCTTCCGCCAGGTCCTGGATCAGCTCGCCGGCGCCCGGCCAGCGGCCGCGCGTCTCGGTCTCGCCGAAGCCTCGCTGATCGTAGGCGAACAACGCGATCCGCCGGGCGGCGAGCCACGGCCCCGCGAGGCGGAAGGCGCGGCGATAGTCGCCATAGCCATGCAGGCCGAGCATGATGGCCGCCGGCTCCTGCGGCTGCCAGCTGATCAGGGGCAGGCGGAGGCCGTCACCGGCGATCAGCGCATCGTCGCGCAGGGCCGGCGTGTGGCGCCGCGGCACCACGAGCTCGATGCGGGGTCGTCCGGCGGCCAGGGCGACCGCTGCGACGCTGACCGTCAGGCCGGCAAGGAGTACCCTGGTAAGAAGCGGCACGAGCGCGGCCCCCCTGCGGTGGTCGCTCGGACGTGTCATGTCGCTTCGACCCTGTCAAGCAGGGCGGCGTCGCCGCGATCGCGAACGCAAAAGCGATCAGGCGGCGACGTCGAACTGGTAGCCGGTGCCGCCGCGTGCCTTGGCTCGATACATCGCGGCATCGGCGCGATGGGTCAGCGCGTCGGGCACGTCGCTCGCATGCGAAGCGATCGCGACCCCGAGGCTGGCGCCGAGCTCGATCACGGCGCCGCCGATCTCGAACGCCTCGCGAAGGCTGAGCAGCGCCTGCTCCGCGACGCGGGCGGCGTCGTCGGCATGGCGCAGACCCTCGAGAATGATCGTGAACTCGTCGCCGCCCAGGCGCGCCACCGTGTCGGTGCGCCGCACGACGCGCCGCAGGCGCCCGGCGACCGCCACCAACAGCCGATCGCCGATGGCGTGGCCATAGCGGTCGTTGACCGCCTTGAAGCCGTCCAGGTCGATGAAGATCAGCGCCACCGCATGGTCACGCCGGTCGATGCGCTGCACCGCCTGGGCGAGCCGGTCATGGAACAGCAGCCGGTTGGGCAGCCCGGTCAGCGGATCGAACTTGGCGAGCTGACTGAGCTCGCGCTCGATGCGCTTGCGCTCGATCGCGTGGCGGACGGCGCGGCGCAGCAGGGCGGCATCGCCCTGCCCCTTGATGAGACAGTCCTGGGCGCCGCACCGCACGGCCTCGAGCGCCAGGCGCTCGTCGTCGCGCCCGGTCAGCACCACGAGCGGGATGTCGGGCGCGATCGCGAGCACGGCCTGCACCGCCTCCAGGCCCTGGCGATCCGGCAGGACCAGATCGAGCAGCACGGCGTCGTAGCGCACGCTGCGCAACCGCTTCGCCGCAACCGCAAAGGTGGCGACGCGCGAGACGGTGAACTTTCCCATGCTGCTCTGGCCCATGCTGCTCTGGCCGAGGTTGTCCGCGGTCAGGGTCGCATCGGCCAGATCATGGTCGACGAGCAGCACGTGGTAGCTCTCGAGGGCCGCCATCGCCAGGTCCCTTCGTTGCGATCCCCCGTGGGGGCGCGATCGCACCGCCTCATCCAATCCGATCATGCTTTAGGAATCATGAAAGCAGGTTCACCCCGCATGGGCGCCGGACCAATTGCACGGGCCATCGCCTTCTCGAGATCGCAAACGCTGAAGGTTTGTAAAAGTTCCCGTGACTCACCCAATAGTTTTGCAAGTCGAGCGCATTCCTGCTAAGGGCGACTGCCGGCCGGCCACCGGCCAACCCTCCATCTCGGTGGGCGCCACCCACGAAGCCGAGAAAAATGAGGTCGGAACGAATGTCCGCGACCGAGGCTGTCCCCATGCGCGCAGGCCGCGCGGCCCGGCCCGGCGACCCGATTCGCGTTCTGCTGATCGAAGACAGCGAGGCCGACTACTGGCATGCGCGCGATCTGCTCGATGCCGCGCCGCATACCCGCTTCACGATCGACTGGGCACGCGATCTGCAAAGCGGGCTGGCAAGGCTGGTGCCGGCAGCATTCGACGTCTGCCTTCTGGAGCAGGCGCTGCCCGATGGCGACGGGCTGGAGATCGTGCGGGCCGCGCTGGCCCGGGGTTGCGATGCGCCCATCATCATGCTGACCGGCAGGGGCAGCCTCGATCTCGACCTTTTGGCCATGGAGCTTGGCGCCGCCGACTATCTCGACAAGACCCGGCTCGACGCCACCTTGCTCGAGCGCACGATCCGCTACGCCCTGAACCGGCGGCAGCAGGCGCAGCGCCTCAGCCGGCTGGCGCAGCACGACGAGCTGACCGGCCTCGCCAACCGCTCGCTGTTCAACGACCGGCTCGAGCGGGCGCTGGCCTGGGCGCGGCGCCACGAGCGCATCGCCGCCGTCATGGTGCTCGACCTGAACGGCTTCAAGGCGGTCAACGATCGCCTCGGGCATGTCGCCGGCGACCGGCTGCTGACGATCATGGGCATGCGCCTTTGCAGCCGGCTGCGCGAGACCGATACGGTGGCGCGGCTCGGCGGCGACGAGTTCGCGCTGGTGGTGGAGAACCTGGTCAAGCCCGAGCATGCCGGGCTCGTGGCGCGCAAGCTGCTCGATGCGGTGGTGCCGCCGGTCGCGATCGAATCCCACAGCGTCACGGTCACCGCCAGCCTCGGCGTCGCCCTGTACCCGCAGGATGGCAGCCAGGGCGCCACGCTGCTGCGCGCAGCCGATCGCGCCATGTATCGGGCCAAAGCGGAGGGCGGCAATCTCTGCCGCTTCAGCAGCGAGCAGGTCGAGCAGCGCGTCCAGCGCGGCACGCTCGTGGAAGCCGATCTTCGCCATGCGCTCGAGCATGGCGAGCTCGTCCTGCGCTACCAGCCCCAGATCGACCTTGGGGATGCCGGGCCCGGGCCCGGGATCGCGGCACTGCTGCACTGGGATCATCCCCGGCTCGGGCTGCTAGGCGCCGAACGGTTCATGCCGCTGGCCGAGGACAGCAGCGTGCTCGAGGACCTCACCGACTGGATGCTCAAAGCGGCCTTGGCGCAAGCGCAGGCATGGCAGGCGATGGGCTTTCGCCAGCTCCATGTGGCGGTGCCGCTGCTGTCGCGCCGGCAGCTGGCCTGGAGCGGCCTCGCGCAGCGCCTCCAGGACTGCCTGCACGCCGCCGGGCTCGACGCCGGCCGTCTCGAGATCGAGCTGGGCGAGGAGGTCCTGCTGAGCGAAGCGGCGACCGGCCTGCGGGCGCTGAAGGAGGTGGGCGTGCGGATCGCGCTCGATGGCTTCGGTCGCGGCCCGACCTCGCTGCGCAGCCTGCAGCTGGGAATCCTCGACACCCTCAAGCTGGCGCGCGCGTGGCATCAGGCGCCGGCGGGCGATGATACGACGCCTATCGCCCCCGGGGCGCTCCCGCCTCGCGCCGCGCACGCCGGGCACATCGAGGTGGTCGGCGCGACCATCGCGCTGGCGCGCAATCTCGGCGTGCGGGTGGTCGCGGAAGCCGTCGACGATCCGGCGCAGTTCGCCTTCCTGCGCCGCCATGGCTGCAGCGCGGTCCAGGGACTGATGAGCAGCGCGCCGCTGCCGCCGCAGGCCTGCACGGCCTGGTTGCGCAGAGCCACGCGGCGCCGCGTGCCGGCATCGTTGCGGGGCGGCTCGCCTGCCGCCGGCGAGGCCGCGATCTCGGCGGGGCGCTAGCTTCCGGGCGCTAGTCCCCTTGCGGCTTGGTCTGCCGCGGCTGCAGCCAGCCGAGATGCTGGCCGCCGTCCAGGGCGATCATCTGCCCGGTGAGCGATGGCGTCGCCACGATGAAGCGCACGCAGGCGCAGATCTCCTCGACGTCGCCGCCGCGCCGCAGCGGCATCGCCCGGCGCATCGCATCCATGCTGTCCTCACTGGCGCCGGGCGGCGGCAGGACGATGCCAGGCCCGATCGCGTTCACCCTGACCCGCGGTGCCAGCGCCAGAGCGAGGTGGCGCGTGAGCGCCCACAATCCGGCCTTGGAGACGGTATAGGAGGTGTAGCGCGGGGTCAGGTTCAGCACCCGCTGATCGATCAAGGTTGATGACGTTGGCCTCGATGCCCTGTCCGGGCGTATCGCCATCGGGGGCAGGAGGGAGCTGCGCGAGCAGGCCCTGGGTCAGGACCAGCGGCGCGCGCAGGTTGACCGCCATGTGCCGCTGCCAGGACGCCGCATCGGCGGTGAGCGGCAGGTCGTGCTCGAAGATCGCGGCGTTGTTGACCAGGAGCGAGATCGGCCCGAGCCGCTCGCACGCCCGCGCGAGAAGGCCCGCGGCCTCGGTCTCCTGCGCGAGGTCGGCCTGCAACGCGACCGCACGCCGGCCGCTCGCCTCGATCTCACGGGCCACCCGGCCCGCCTCGTCGTGCGGAGCTGTGGTGGTGCACCGCGACGTCCCAGCCGCAGTCGGCCAGGTCGCGTGCAATCGCACGGCCGATCCGCCGGGCCGCGCCGGTCACCAGAGCCGCGCGAGGTGCTCCGGTCGGACCCATCTAACGGCGCGGCTTGGCGAGATCGCTCATCGCCTTGCGGGCCTCGGGCAACGCGCCCGCGCAAAAGCCGAGCACCGCGGCGAGCACCGCCGACTGCCCGGGATGGCGGCGCACCCAGGCGAGCGCCTCGGCGCCGGCATCGATGCCCGCGGGGGGCGGCCGTTTCGACACCGGCAGGGGACGGGTCAGGCGGCGCGCGATCAGGCAGAGCGCACCTGCCAGCAGCAGCAGCAAGAGCCCGACCAGCAGCTTCGCGACCGGCGGCCGCAGATGCTGCAGGAGCTGGAGATACAGCGCGTCCATCAGCTCGACGAACCCGGCGATGCCGAGGCCGATGGCGACGATCAGCAGGCCGAAGGCGGCCGCCAACCGGGCCGGGCTGAAGCGCGGCAGGCCGAGCAGCGCGATCAGCTCTCCAAGCGGGATCAAAGCGCTACCGGCGGTGGTCGAACAGCTTTCCCAGCATCAGGCCCACCGCGAACGCGACCGCGACGCTGACCAGGGGCTTCTCGCCGATCTGCCCCTCGACCGCGCGCAGGCTGTCGCGGCCAGACGTCTGGATATCGGCGGCGATCTGGTTCATGCGCCTTTGCAGCGCGTCGAGCTCGGACTCGGCCCGGCTCTTCGCAGTCCCCTTGATCGTCTCCAGGACGTTCGAGAGGTCTTTGCGCAGGGCGTCGAGATCGGATTTGATCGCGTCGACGTCCTTGTTCAGGTCACGCTCGGCCATAGACGGTCTCCTGCTGCTGGTCCTCGCCATCGTCACCCGAAACCCCACCGAGTTCAACTCCGCCGCATCACCCCTTGCTGATCACGCGCAATCCTTGCGCCCGTGGCAAAGCGCTCGAGGTCGGGGTGCTGCCGGATCCGATCGGCCAACTCGCTCGCCCAGATCGCGTGGGCCTCCTCGTTCGGGTGCCCTTCCCAACGACTTACGGCCAAGTTCGTTCCGTCGTAGCGGCGATAGAAGTCCTCGCTGTCCACGGTCTCGATCCCCGCGGCGCGCAGCTGGCGCTCCGCGGCGAGCGCAAGCTGCCGGCCGGGCCCGTCCAGCCGTGGCCCCTGGTCCAGGACCATCGCGACCATCGGCGGCAGGCCGCTCCCGGTGACCAGCGCGTTCATGGCCGCAACGTCCTCACCGAAGCGCCGATAGCGGACCTCGAAGTCGGCGAGCAGGTCGGCGTAGAAGTCGGGCTCCAGGCCCAGGGAGCGCTTGAGGGCGGCGGACCGCTCGTCGACCAGCCGGCCGACGCGGGTCCGCCTGGTGAGGATCTTCGTCAGCTTCTCGGGCAGGAAGGCAGGAGAAGCCTGCTGCCGTGCGCCGCGCTCGAGGAAGTCGTTCAGGCACATGCCGTACACCACGAGGTCCGGCTCGAGCTCCGGCACGAAACGTCGCAGGAGATCGAGGATGTCCTCGCTGCCGTAGGCCCTGACGCCGAGGTTCAGGACCTCCACCCGGAACTCCGGCTGAAGGGCGCGCTCGAGCTGGGCCGGATACGCCCAGAACGCGTCGATGCCCTCGCCGTAGGTCAGGCTGTCGCCGACCACGACGATCCTGAAGCGCGCCGGATCCTTCGGCGGAAGCGGCTCCTCGCGCCGCATGCCGTTGGCGTCGATCTGGTGGATCACGCCGTGCCAGACGAAGGGATCGGTGCCGGGGATGTCGGCGAGATCACGCTTTTGCCAGGACGGCGGCATGACCAGCGCGCTCTGCATGCGGCCGATCTTGGCCCGGATCTCCGGCGGCAGGTCGGGCGCGAGCGGCACGTCGCCGGTCTTCGGCGACGAATTCCGGGAAGCGGCTCCGATGCGGCGCTTTCCCATAGCCAGAGCGCGGTCTCGAACAGGGCGAGGCCGGCGAACACCGAGCCGACCACCATGGCGACGCGAACGAAGCGCTCCGCGCCCGCAAGCGGCAGCAGGATGCCGACCAGGGCCACCGCGACCACGCCGAGCGCCAGCCAGAAGACGACGCCCGACGCAAAGATCAGGCCGAGCGCGCCGAGCAGCAGCAGGCCCAGGCAGATCGCCCGTCGTCTCGACGCCATCGTCAGGTCTCTCCGCTCATGCCCCAAAGCTTAGCGCATGCAGCGTTGGTGACGAGGCCTAGCCGCATCTTGCTTGCCGTCCTTGACAGCAGCGCGCATCCTCTCGGACAACTCATCGACCGTACAGACGGAGGATATCATGGTGCGCACTGCTGCGATCACGGCCCTTGCCGTGACCATGACCTTGGCGGCCGGTAGCGCGGTGGCCAAGGACTGGACGTCGGTCCGGATCGCCACCGAGGGCGCCTACCCGCCCTGGAATGCGACCGACTCCTCGGGCCAGCTGATCGGCTTCGAGGTCGACCTGGCGAACGATCTCTGCAACCGCATGCAGGTCGAATGCGAGATCGTCGCGCAGGACTGGGAAGGGATCATCCCGGCGCTGACCGCCGGCAAGTACGACGTCATCATGGCCGGCATGTCGATCACCGACGAGCGCATGGAGGTGATCAATTTCACCGAGAGCTATGCCAGCACCCCGGCCCGTTTCGCGGTCGTCGAAGGCAGTGACCTGGCGACGTACAAGCATGCGCTGGACAACGTCAATCTCGCGGAGATCGACGACGCGGAGCAGGCCGCGATCGACGACCTGAAGACCTTGCTCGACGGCAAGTCGGTCGGCGTGCAGGTCGCGACCACGCATGCGAACTTCCTCGAGGAGTACCTCGGCGATGCGGTCGAGATCCGCAACTACGACACCCAGGAGAATCTCGACCTCGATCTGCAGGCCGGGCGGGTCGACGCCGCGCTGGCCTCGGCCAGCTACTGGCACCCGCTGCTGGAGACCGAGAAGGGTGCTGATTTCACGCTGATCGGCCCCGGCCTCGACGGCGGCCCGTTCGGCGCCGGCGTCGGCGCCGGCGCGCGCAAGGAGGACACCGACCTGGTCGAGCTGCTCAACAAGGCGATCGCAGAGGCCAAGGCGGACGGCACGATCAACCGCCTGGCCCAGCAATGGTTCGGCTTCGACGTGGTGTCGTGATCGGCGCATCGGCTGGCCGGGCCGCGCTCGAGGGCGTGGCCCCGCGCCGACGGTGATCCTTCGCCGGGCCTCTGAGCCATGGAGCTGCTGAGCTTCGGCGACGCCGGCTGGGGCGACGAGATGGCGCGCGCGGCGGGCATGACGCTCGCGGTCAGCCTGTCGTCGATGGCGCTCGGCCTGCTGTTCGGCACGCTCGCCGCAGCCGCCAAGCTGTCGGCGATCGCGCCGGCGCGCTGGCTGGCCGAGGGCTACACCATCGTCGTGCGCGGCGTCCCGGAACTCCTGATCATCTACCTTCTGTTCTTCGGCGGCAGCGGTGCCGTGATGTTCGCGGCCGGCCTGTTCGGCTACCACGGCTACATCGAGCTGAACGCCTTCACGATCGGCACCTTCGCGATCGGCGCCATCTCCGGCTCCTACTCGACGGAGGTGATCCGCGGCGCGGTGCTGGCGGTGCCGCGCGGCCAGATCGAGGCGGCCGAAGCGATCGGCATGCCGCGCTGGCTGCTGTTTCGCCGCATCATGTTCCCGCAGGTCGCGCGCCATGCCCTGCCCGGCCTGGGCAATGTCTGGCAGGTCACGATCAAGGGTACGGCGCTGATCTCGGTCACCGGCCTGGTCGAGCTCATGCGCCAGGCGCACATCGCGGCGGGCTCGACCCGGCAGCCGTTCACCTTCTACCTCGTCGCGGCGCTGGCGTTTCTGGTGCTGACGGCGTTCTCGAACTACGGCTTCCAGCGTGCCGAGGACTGGGCGAATCGCGGCGTGAGGCGCGCGCCATGAACCTCGCGCTGATGTGGGAGAGCATCCCGCAGCTGCTGGGCGGCCTGGTCCTGACCCTGGAGCTGGTCGGCCTGTCGCTGCTCCTGGGCTTCCTGGTCGCGGTCGGCATCGCGTTGATGCGCGTGTCGTCCTACCGGGTCCTGTCCGGCTTCGCCTATGGCTATGTGTTCGTGTTCCGCGGCACGCCGCTCCTGGTGCAGATCTTCCTGATCTACTACGGCCTCGGCCAGTTCGAGGCGATCCGCGACACCTTTCTGTGGGCCTTCTTTCGCGAGGCGTTCTGGTGCGCGATCCTGGCCTACACCCTCAATACCGGCGCCTATACCAGCGAGATCATCCGCGGCGGCATCCAGTCCGTGCCGTACGGGCAGATCGAGGCGGCGCGTGCCTGCGGCATGGGCAGCCTGTTGCTGTTCCGGCGGATCGTCTTCCCGATCGCGATCCGCCAAGCCCTGCCGGCCTACGGCAACGAGATCATGCTGATGGTCAAGGCCAGCTCGCTCGCCTCGACCATCACCCTGATGGAGGTCACCGGGGTCGCGCGCAGCATCATCTCGAAGACCTTCGCGCCGGTGGAGATCTTCATCGTCGCCGGCGCGATCTACCTCCTGATCAATTTCCTGGTCAGCCACGCCGTCCGCCATGCCGAACACCGCCTGTCGGCGCATCTGCGCCAGGCGCCGGAGCCGGTGCTGTCGCAGCCGCTGGGCGCGCATTGAGCTGGCAAGTGCGCGCCCGAGTCCCGCTTGGGCCGCGCAGGCGTATCATGGGCGGGGCGGCCAGAAACGGGCGCGGGCGACGAACCGCGAAGGAAGAAGCGCGTTAACGTCTCGTGCGCTATATTGCGTGCGCCACATTGATCGATGGCGGCGGTTGTCGCCCTTTGAGGAGCTGTCCCTTGTCGAAGCCCGCTAGCGCCCGCAGACTGTTCGGCACCGACGGCATTCGTGGAACCGCCAACCGACCGCCGATGACCGCCGAGACGGCACTGCGGCTCGGCCTCGCCGCAGGCGGCTATTTCACCCGCGGCGACCATCGTCATCGCGTCGTGATCGGCAAGGACACCCGGCTGTCGGGCTACATGCTCGAGCCGGCGCTGACCGCCGGCTTCGTCGGCATGGGCATGGACGTGATGCTGCTCGGTCCGTTGCCGACGCCCGGCGTCGCCATGCTGACCCGCTCGCTGCGCGCCGACATCGGCGTGATGATCTCGGCCTCGCACAATCCCTATCAGGACAACGGCATCAAGCTGTTCGGCCCCGACGGCTACAAGCTTTCGGACGAGATCGAGCTCGCGATCGAGGCGCGCATGCTCGGTGCCGACGACGACGGGCTGGCGGCGCCCGACATGCTGGGCCGAGCGGTCCGCATGGAAGGCGGCCGCGAGCGCTATGTCGAGGCGCTGAAGGCGACGCTGCCCAAGGGCATGACGCTCGGCGGCCTGCGCATCGTGATCGACTGCGCGCACGGTGCCGCCTATGGCGTGGCGCCGAAGGTGCTGTGGGAGCTGGGCGCCGAGGTGATCGAGATCGGCACCCAGCCGAACGGCTTCAACATCAATGCCGAATGCGGCTCGACCGCGCCCGAGGCCATGCAGGCCAAGGTGCGCGAGCATGGCGCGCATCTGGGCGTAGCCCTGGATGGCGATGCCGATCGCCTGGTGCTGGCCGACGAGCGCGGCGAGCTGATCGACGGCGACCAGATCCTGGCGCTGCTCGCGACCCACTGGCAGGCCAACGGCCTGCTGCGCGGCGGCGCCGTGGTCGCCACCAGCATGTCGAACCTCGGGCTCGAGCGTCACCTCGAGGGCCGCGGCCTGCACCTGCAGCGCACCCAGGTCGGCGATCGTTACGTGGTCGAGCAGATGCGGCGCAGCGGCTGCAATCTGGGCGGCGAGCAGTCCGGCCACATCGTCATGACCGACTTCGCGACCACCGGCGACGGCCTGCTCGCGGCGCTGCAGATCCTGGCCATCATGTGCCGCCAGGAGCGGCCGCTCAGCGAGTTCGCGAGGGTCTTCACGCCGCTGCCGCAGCGTCTTCGCAACTGCCGCCTGAACGGTGGCGAGCGGCCGCTCGAGATCAGCGCGGTGCAGGCCTGCATCGATGCCGCCCATGCCCGGCTGGGCGATCGCGGGCGCCTGCTGGTCCGCCCCTCCGGCACCGAGCCGGTGATCCGCGTCATGGTCGAGGCCGATGACGACGTGCTGCTGAATCTGGTGCTCGAGGACGTCGCCGGCGCGATCGAGCGCCACGGCCACGCCTGAGCCGGCGGCCGCTGCTTCGGTCCTCGCGCCGAGCCGCCGGCGCGCGGCTCAGTCCTCGAAACCGCCCCGCACCTCGAGGCGGCCTGCCGGACGGATCGGCCTCGTTCCCGGCCGGCCCGGCGGATGGCAGCAGCGCGCCGGGGATCGGCGCGCCGGTGCCGCATGATGCGCGCGGCGCGCATCCGGAGACCGTCGTGCCGGGTTCCTTCGCTCCGCCGTCCCGATTGAATCGCCCGGATTCCTGCGGCTCTCCGGTTCGTTTGGATTCTCCGCCCGCACCGCCGGACCGCCTGCCCGGCAACCTGGCGACAAGCCGCACGGGCAGGCGCTTTCGCGCCGCCCATCGGCTGATCATGACGGATCGCTGGCACCCGCGCGCGGCATGAGGAGGAGGGTCGGGCATGCAGCCCGATCCTCCAGTCTAACCGATGATAGGAACGAATTCAATGCGAGCGCGAAAGCTTTGTAACTATGCCGGAGTTTGTTCCTTGTGGGGCTAGGAATGGGTGATGGAGGTGGCGAGAGAGGCGCCGGCGCTGCCGCCGCGCTGGTCCAGGCACGGGTTGCGGATAGCGCCTCGAGCCAGCGGGGCCATGGCCGAGGCTCAATCGCCTCAGCCGGTCAGCACCAGGGCGCGCCGCAGGTTCATGGCGACGGCGAGGAGCTGAAGTTGGAGTGCGTTCTTGACCAGGGAGCGATAGCGGACCCGGCGGTAGCCGTACCAGCGCTTGAGGACCGCAAAGGTCCGCTCGACCGGCGCCCGGATTTTGCCGATCACCCGGTTGCGGGCGTGGCCTTCGGCATCGAGCGGCCGCCGCCAGTAGTTGCCGGCCATGATCCCGTCCTCGATCCCTTGCGCGGCCAGCTCCTGGCGATACCACCAGCCATCGTAGCCCTTGTCGGCATACACCGCCTGCTCGTCGCCCTGAACCAGCGCCAGGAACGGCGCCTTGTCCGACACGTTCGCCGGGGTCAGGATCGCTTGGCGCACCAGACCCGAGGCCTGGTCGACCGCGACATGCGCTTTGTAGCCGAACAGCGGCTTCTCCGGCATCGCGTTCCAGGTCGCGTCCCGGTCGCTGCGGCCCTCGACCGGCTCGCCCTTGCGCGGCCTGCGGCCGTCGGCGGCGACCAGCGAGGCGTCGATCAGGGTGCCAGTCTTCACGATCAGGCCTTTGGCGTCGAGCTGACGGTTGAGCTCGGCCAGCAGCCGTTCGCTCAGCCCCCGCCGGACAAGCTCGCTGCGAAAGCGCGACAGCGTCGAATGATCGGGCACCGGGTCGGCCAGCGCCAGAGCCGACGAAACGCCGGAACGACAACCGGTCCGACAGCGCCTCCTCGAGCCCCGGGTCCGACAGCCGGTACCACTGCTGCAAGAGCAGGCAGCGCAGCAGCACCAGCGGCCCGTACGACGGCCGCCCGACCGGCGCCGCGTAGATGCTCGCCGAGCAGCCGCTCGAACGCCGCCCAGTCGACCAGCGCCGCGATCCGCTCCAGCTTCCGGTTGCGCCCGGCACCACCCTCGACCAGCCCGTCCGCCAAGCTCAGCTGCCCCAGCTCCCGCCGCATCCCGCCCTCCCGCACCATGAGCCGCCGACCGCCATATCGAATCACAGAACCAGCAGGTTATGCAAAGCTCTCCGAGCGCCAGGGCAGGAACAGCCGACGCCGCCCATGGCAACGGCGCTCTGCCGCAGCCTCGGAACGCCGCCTGCGATGGCAGCTTCGGCAACGCGGCCGGCCCCCTCAGGAGGCCGGGCGATCCCGGGACGGACCCCGCCGGGCCGCGTGCGGCGCGGCGGATCAGCCCCGGGGAGTCGTCAGCCGTTGCCGCCGCCGCTCGCGACGTTGGCCTCGCCATACGTCGACGCCGGCTTCGTCCCGCCGCCGGCGCCGCTGCCCGCGTTGTCCAGCACGCTGATGTTGCCGGCGATCTGACCGCCACGCTCGAGCTCGAGCTCACCATAGCGCACCGTGCCCGTGAGCTTGCCGCTGCCGCGCACGAACAGCCGCTTGCGCACCGTGAGGTCGCCCTCGTAGACGCCGCTGATGTCGGCTTCCTCGACCTCGCAGCCGCCGGTGAAACGCCCGGATTCGGCGATCTCGAGCGCCCGGGTGTCGTTCAGGGTCGCCTCGACCGCGCCTTCGACCACCAGGCGGTCGCAGGAGCTGATCTCACCGCTGAGCCGGATGCCCTGGCCGACGATCAGGCGCTTGCCGGCATACTGGTCCTGCTCGGCCTGCTTGCTCGGCGGCAGGCTGCTCGCCGGCAGGGCGGCGCCGGCGCTCGGCGCGGCCCCGGCGCCTGTGAGATCGACCTTGCGCGGCGGCAACTCGGTCGGTGCGCCTTCGCCAACCGAACGACGAAGAACGCCCTCGCCCGCGGTCGAACCCTCGCTATCCGTGTCTTTCTTGCGGAACATGCTGGCCGAACCCCCAGATTGTAAGGCTCCTTGCGGAGAGCTTACCGTGAAACCATGACGATGCACGCCTTAATGCCGAAATGACGGTAAACATATCATGAAGCCCACGGCGTTGCCGCATCGACGTCCGGCCGGCGGGCACGGCGGCGGCACACGCCATCAGCGGGCGCCGGCGGCGCCGGCCCGCAAGCGCTGCGCCGCACCGGCACGCCGGCGCAGACCTTCGAACAGGTGCACCATGAAGCAGGTCGCGATCACCGGCGCGATCAGATTGAGCACCGGCACGGTCAGCATCCCTGCGGTCAGCACGCCGGCCCACCACAGCCGGGCCGGGGCGCTGCGGCGCAGCTTTGCGACCGCGCGCCAGTCCAGCCGGCGCTGCGCCACCTGCTCGAAATACTCGCGCCCGAGCAGATAGCCGTTGAGCGCAAGATACAGGACCACGTTCGCGCCGGGCAGCAGGTACAGCGGCAGGACCAAGAGGTTCAGCGCCAGCGCGACCATGGCGAAGCGGATAGCACCCCAGGTGCTCTGGGCGAGGCCCATCCCCGCCGGCGGCGGCAGATCCGGGTAGTAGCGCCGCTCGACCGCCTCGATCACCTCGTCGGCGAACAGGCCCAGGCTCATCACGATCACGATCGGAAACAGCAGCCACGCCAGCACCACGGCACCAAGCGAGCCGAGCACCGCGAGCGTGCCGTCCAGCCAGGCGAGGCCCGTCGGATCGAGCGCTCCGAGCCCGAGCCCGACGGCTGCGACCAGCAGCGCGAAGGTCGCCAGCGCCAGCAGGACGCAGCGCACCAGCACGCGCGAGATCGCGGGGTCGAACAGCTGCCGGATGCTGAGGATCAGGGCTTTGAGCAAGGCGGCGCCCGCATGCGGTTTCGCCCAGATATGGGCACGGCGCCGCCTCGGCGCCAAGCCACGAGGTGGCCAAGGCTTAAACCATAAATCTATACTTCCGGCCACATACTGGGCGCCGCTACGTTCTGCGCCTCGATGCTGGCCGCCGCCCCCTCGCACGGAAAGGTTTTCGCCCGATGACCACGCCCGCCCCGGATGCGAACGAGTTCGACGTGCTCGGCCTCGGCAATGCGATCGTGGACGTGCTGACCGAAGCGGACGATCGAACGCTCGAGCGGCTCGATCTGGCCAAGGGCACGATGACGCTGGTCGACGAGGCGCGCATGGCCGAGCTGTACGGCGGCATCGGGCCTGCCGTCGAGATGTCGGGCGGCTCCTGCGCCAACACCATGGCGGCACTGGCCTCGCTCGGCGCGCGCGCCGCCTATGTCGGCAAGGTCCAGCGCGATCAGCTGGGCGAGGTGTTCACGCACGATGTCCGTGCGGCGGGCGTCGACTTTCGCACCTCGCCCCTGGACGATGGCCCGCCCACGGCGCGCTCCTTCATCCTCGTCACGCCGGACGCGCAGCGCACCATGTCGACCTACCTCGGCGCCTGCGTCGAGCTCGGGCCCGGACGACGTCGACGAGGCCGTGGTCGCCGCCGCCAGCATCACCTATCTGGAGGGCTATCTCTGGGACCGGCCGAACGCGAAGGAGGCCTGCCTGAAGGCCGCAGCAGCTCGCGCATCGCCACGGCCGCCAGGTGGCGCTCACCCTGTCCGACCCGTTCTGCGTGGCCCGCTGGCGCGCCGAGTTCGCCGACCTGATCGCGCGCCACGCCGACATCGTGATCGCCAACGAGGTCGAGATCTGCAGCCTGTATGGCGCCGACCGCTTCGAGGATGTGATCGACGTCGTGCGCCGCCAGACCAGAATCGCGGCGCTGACCCGGGGTGCTGCCGGCTCCGTGATCGTCGCGGGCGAGCGGACCCATGTGATCCCGGCGGCGCCGATCGAGCGGCTGGTCGACACCACCGGCGCCGGCGACCTTTACGCCGCGGGCCTGCTCTACGGCCTCACCCACGACCTGCCGCTCGCAGCCTGCGGACGCCTCGGCAGCCTCTGCGCGGCACACATTCTCGGCCACTACGGGGCCCGCGCCGCGCGGCCGCTGAAGCCCCTGATCGCGGCCGCCCGCTAGCGGTCGAACGGCCGGCTGACTGGCGAACCGGCCGGCTAACTGTCGAACCAGAAAGTGTCGGGACGGTAGATGCCGAACTGCGCGCCCGGCTCCCAGTTGTAGACCGCCTCATTCGGCAGGTTGCGCAGCGAGGTGCGCGCCGCGACCGGCTGCATGATGCCGCTGATCAGCGCGATCGAATACACCTGGTCGCTGTAGAGGGCCAGGATCTGGTCCCAGATTTTGCGCCGCTCCTCGTCGCTGCGCGCCTGCCGCCACTTCTCGAACAGCTCGAGCAACTCTTTCGCCTCCGGCGTGTCCGGCGCCTCGCCGGCCTGGCCCTTGGTCTCGTGGTGCTGGCCCCATTTGGGCCACTGCAGCTGCTGCTGGCTGGTCGGCGCGAACTCGGCCGGGCTCATGTGCGCCGTCGGGATGCCGTTCTCGAGCCCGTACCAGATCGACATCAGGGTCTCGCCGGAGAAGATCCGGTTGCGGAACACCTCCCGCTGCGAGGGCCGGGTATGGATCTTGATGCCGAGATTGAGCCAGACCTCGCCCACCAGCTCCAGGATGTCGGACTGCTCGCTCTCCTCGCCGGCGGTCTCGACCACCAGCTCCATCGGCCGGCCGTCGGGCAACAGGCGCAGGCCGTCCGCCGAGCGCTCGGTCAAGCCGATCTCGTCGAGCAGGGCGTTGGCTCGCTCGGGATCGAAGGTGGCCCAGGTATCGCGGTACTCGGGCTTGTAGAGCGGGCTCCGCGGCAGCACCGTGTTGTTGCCGCCGATGCCGAGCCCGTAATACAGGATCTGGTTGATCTCGTCGCGATCGATGCCGAGCGACAGGGCACGCCGGAAGCGCACGTCGCGGAACAGCTCCCGCCACACCTCGTCCTGGGCGTTGAGATTGGGGTAGATCGCCAGATGCGCGCCCGTGGCCGTCGGCCACAGATGCGTCGCCAGCTTGCTGCGCTCCTCGCTCTCCTTCAGAAAGGTGTAGTGCTTGAAGAACAGGCCGCGCGACTGCAGGTCGGTCTCGCCGGCGCCGGTCTTGATCGGGATCAGCTGGTCGGCGACCACGTCCAGCACGACCTCGTCGATATAGGGCAGCTGCTGCCCCTCCGGGTCGACGCGGTGGAAATGCGGGTTGCGCGCGAACATGAACCGGGTGGCCGGCGGCGCGTTGGTCAGCATCCAGGGCTGCAGGGTCGGCAGCTCGGGATTGTCGAAGTTGTACATGCCGTCCTTGCGGCCGTGCAGCTGCGCCCAGTCGCGCGCCTGGGTCTTCTCGACCAGCGCGGCCAGCTCGGCCGGCGTCGGCGTAGCGTTCGTGGAACTGCTTCAGGTAGTGCGACGGCATGTAGATGAACAACGGGGTCGCCTGGGCCAGCAGCGGCAGGAAGAACGGGTTCGGCTTCGACCAGCTGTAGCGCACCGTGAGGTCGTCGAGGATCTCGACGGTTGCCGGCTCACCCTCGACGAACAGCTCGGTCGGCGGCCCCACCGGGAAGAGCGCCTCGTTGTTGGCGACGTCCTCCCACCAGTAGCGGAAGTCCTCGCTCGTGAACGGCTGCCCGTCCGACCACTTGTGCCCCTTGCGCAGGTGCAGCGTGAAGATGCGGCCGTCCTCGACCTCGACGTCCTTCAGGATGTCCGGCATCAGCTCGAGATCCTGGTCGTAGCCGACCAGCCGGGCGTAGCCGTAGACGACCATGAGCCGGGTGTCCCGCGGCCGGGCGACCAGCATGTGCAGCGTGCCGCCGGGCTTGCCGATGGTCTTGCCGGACGCCTCGAAGTCGACGACGAGCGGCTCCTCGGGCGGCTCCGCAGATGCCGGCAAGGCTGCCAGGGTCAGCGCGCCGGCCAGGACGGTCGCAGCCAGCGCGATGCTACGCGGCGTAGTGGGCTTGAACATTGGCTTCTGCGCTCATCCGCACGGAGTGGTGGCCCCCGAGATCGGCCAGACGGGTGGGCCCGTTGCCTAGCGTGAACGGCGCCGGCCAAGCGGTTGGTTCCGATGTTTTTCCGGCCATCAGGGCCGAGAAGTCGAGCGGTTGCGAAAGGTCCGGCTCGGGCACGGCGGCCAGCAGCGCCTTGGTGTAGGGGTGCACTGGCCGCGCGAACAGCGTATCCCGCGGTGCCACCTCGACGATCCGGCCGGCGCACATCACCGCGATCCGCTGGCAGATGTACTTCACCACGGCCAGATTGTGCGAGATGAACAGGTAGGTCAGCCCGAGCTCGCTTTGCAGATCCTTCAAAAGGTTCAGGATCTGCGCCTGGACCGAGACGTCGAGCGCCGAGACCGGCTCGTCGCAGATCAGCATCTCCGGGCCCAGAGCGAGCGCCCGGGCGATGCCGATCCGCTGCCGCTGGCCGCCGGAGAAGCTGTGCGGATAGCGGCGCAGGTGGCGCACGTCGAGCCCGACCGCGGCGAGCAGCGCCTTGACCCGCTCGACCCGCTCCTTCTCGGTCGCGACGCCGTGGATCACCAGCGGCTCGGCCACGATGTCGTAGACCGTCATGCGCGGGTTCAGCGAGTGGAACGGATCCTGGAACATGTATTGCAGGCGCGGCCGGAAGCGCTCGAGCGCGCTGCCCTTGAGCGCCAGCACGTCGATCGGGCCGCCCTCGGCATGGAAGACGACCGTGCCGGCATCGGTGCTGACCGCGCGCATGATCGCCTTCGAGACCGTGGTCTTGCCGCAGCCGCTCTCGCCCACCAGGCCGAAGGCCTCGCCGCGCTCGATCGTGAAGCTGACGTCGTCGACGGCCAGCACCGCCTCGGCATTGCCGCCGAACCAGCCGCTCTTGCGGATGCGATAGCTCTTGCGCAGGCCCTCGACCTCGAGCAGCGGGCCGGCGCGGCTTTGCGAGCGGTCGCCGTAGCCGAGCAGGGCGCGACCGCTGGCCGGCACCTCGCGCAAGGGCGTCAGCCGCTCGTCGGCCGGCATGTGCAGCCGCGGCACGGCATGCAGCAGGGCCCGCAGGTAGGGGTGCCGTGGCCGGCTGAGCAGGTCGGTGCAGCTGCCGCTCTCCATCACCCGGCCGCGATACAGCACCACGACGTCGTCGGCCATGTTGGCGACCACGCCGAGATCGTGGGTGATGAACAGGATCGCCATCTGGAGCTCCTTCTGGAGCTCCTGCATCAGCTGCAGGATCTGCGCCTGGATGGTGACGTCCAGGGCGGTGGTCGGCTCGTCCGCGATCAGCAGGGCCGGATCGCACACCAGCGCCATCGCGATCATCGCCCGCTGGCGCAGGCCGCCCGACAGCTCGAAGGGGTAGGTGCGGAAGGCCTGGGCCGGGTTGGGAAAGCCGACCCGGCCGAGCATCTCGACGGTGCGGCGCTCGCCCTCGGCGCGATCGGCATCGGTGTGCAGCAGCACCGCCTCGCTGATCTGATCGCCGATCGTGTGCAGGGGCGAGAGCGAGCTCATCGGCTCCTGGAAGATGATCGAGATGCGGTCGCCGCGGATCGAGCGGCGCACCGGATGGTCGTCCGGATAGGACGCCAGATCGAGCGCCTCGCCGCCGCGCTGCGGGTCGCGCAGGATGATCGCGCCGCGCGTCACCCGGGCCGACTGCGGCAGGATGCCGAGGATCGCCTGCGAGACCACGGTCTTGCCCGAGCCGCTCTCGCCGACCAGGGCCACCGTCTGTCCGCGCTCGATCGTGAACGAGACGCCCCGTACCGCCTGGATCACACCCTCGTCGGCGAGGAAGTCGACCGCGAGATCCTGCACCTCGAGGAGCGGGCCGCTCATGCCGCCGCTCCCGCGGCCGCCGCTTCCTCAGCGGATGCCGAAGGCGGCGCCTCGAACAGGTCCGCAGCGCTGCACAGCACAGCACCGGGATGGGCCGCGAGCACCCCCAGCAGCCGGTCGAGAAACTGCCAGCCGGGCTCGTCCATCGCCAGGTGGTGGCTGAGGATGCCGATCGGCTCGTCGGGGTCGAGCACCGCGACCAGGCGCTCGAGCGCTGCGACCTCGCCGACGAACAGCCGCTCGCCGCGCCAGTCGATCGGATCGAGATGCGTGTTGACCTGGATGAGGCCGGCCGCGGCATCGCGAGGCTCGCGCCTGCCATAGGTCGAGAGGCCGCAGAAGCCGCACGCGGTCAGGCACCCGATCAGCTGCCGGTCGAGCCGGTTCCAGGGCGGCACCAGGACCGCGAGGAAGGCGGCCCCGAAGGCATCCACCAGGGTCGCCTGGCCGCGCCGGAGCTCGTCCTCGATCGTGGCGACCGCCCGGCCGCCGAGCTCACAGGATTTTTCGCCCGCCGGCGCATGGTTGCGATGCGCGAAGCCGTGCTGCAGCACGCTCGCCTGCGGGCTGGCGGCGATCCTGGCCTGGGCGCCCGCATCGAGCCAGACCGGCACCACCGCGAGCGCCAGCGGCAGGGCACGCCGCTCGGCCAGCTCGAGCAGGCGCTCGAGGCGCGGATCGCCGCGGCCGGCATCGTCGTCGCGCCACCAAAGCCGGATCGCCTTGCCGTCCTGGGCGATGGCGTCGAGCGCCGCCTCCAGCTCGCGCCAGCCGGTCATCGCACGGCCGCGCTCGGGCTTGCAGGCTCTGCAGGGCGCCGCGCAAGTGCCGCGACCAGGCGCGCCGTGGTGGCGGCTCCGTCCAGGTTCAGGGCACGGCCCGGCCCCGGGCCGGCGCTCACCGGCCGCTGGTAAGCGGCATCGATCGCTCGAGCAAGGCTGCCCGCCGCCAACGCACTCTCCCAAACGGCCTCGACGAGACCCAGGCTCGCCAGCCGTTCCGCCCGGATCCGTTGTTCGGTCTCCGATGCCGTCTCGAACGGCACCAGGACCATCGGCTTGCCGAGCCGTAATCCCTCCACCACCGTGTTGTAGCCCGCCTGCGAGACGGAGAGAAGGCTGTTGGCGAACAGGGCGTCGAAATCGGCCCGGTGGCGGTCGAGCGCCATGCCGCCCGGCAGGCGCGCCTCGAGCGCTGCGAAGCGATCGGCCGCGAGATTGCCGCCGGCGACGAGGCGCCATGGCGCCTTCGCCAGGGCCGTGTCGGGCGCGCGCCTCGATCGCCGCCTCCAGAAGCGCGGCGCCGACCCGCCCGCCGCCGGCCGATACCAGCACCTCGGGCGGGCCTGCCGGGGGCTCGCCGGCGTAGGCGGCGGCCGCATCGACCACGTAGCCGGTATCGACCAGCCGGCCCCGCAGCGCGGCGGCGAACGGAAAGGTGAGGTCGAACGGGATCAGCTGCGGATCGGTGTGCACCAGGATGCGATCGTAGTGGGCGAGCGCCAGATCGCGCATCCAGGCGTAGCTCTCGGGCGCGGGCTTTTGCACCAGGATGTCGCGCACCGAGCACAGCCGCCAGGGCCGCGGCCGCATCGCCGCGGCGGCCTCGAGCAGCGGCAGCAGCTCGCGCCGAAAGGCGCGCCGACCGAAGGGGAACATTTCGGTGATCAACACCTGCGGCCGGCGCAGGGCGAGCAGGCGCTGCAGGCGCGCCTGACGCTCCTGCCAAAGGGCGTCGTCCACCGGCCGGCCTTCAGCATCCACCAGCTGCGCAAAGCTCGGGTCGCTGGTGCGGATGGCCGGCAGCTGGACCACCTCGAACCCGGCCGGCAGCAAAGACGCCATCGGCATGCCGCCGGCCGCGAGGGTCACCTCGAGGCCCTCGTCGGCCATCGCCCTGGCAAGGGTCAGGGCCCGCTTGAGATGACCGCTGCCCAGTAGCTGCTGGACCCAGAACAGGACCCGCATCGTGCGTTCCTGCGCGCGATCCGGGCGTTTACGCAGCGGGCCCCATGTGCCGGCCGAGCCAGTCGGTGCTGCGCCGCCAGGCCTTGCCCGCGGCCTCGGGATGGTAGCTGCCCCGCTCGTCGCAGTGGAAGCCGTGGCCGGCGCCCTCGTAGACGTGGACCTCGCAGTCGGGTCGCTTGGCCCTGACCGCGTCGACGTCGGCAAGCGGAATGCCCTGGTCCTCGGCGCCGAAATGCAGCTGGGTCGGACAGCGCGGCGCCTCGTCGGCATAGGCCGCGACCTTGCCGCCATAGTAGCCGATCGCGGCGGCGAGGCCGTCCAGCCGGGCGGCCGCCAGGAAGGCGAGCGAGCCGCCCATGCAAAAGCCCACCACGGCCACCGGCCCGACCGCGCGCACGCTGTCGACCGCCGCCTCGACGTCGCGCATCATCGCATCCCAGTCGACCTCGCCGAGAAAGGCGCGGGCGCGCTGCACCTCGTCAGGCGAGTAGCCCGACTGGAAGTCGCGCCGGTGGCGATCGAACAGCGCCGGCGCGACCGCGACATAGCCGAGATCGGCAAACCGGTCGCAGACCGAGCGGATGTGGTGGTTGACCCCGAAAATCTCCTGGATCACGACGATCGCCCCGATCGGCTTGCCCGGCGGTTCGGCGCGGTAGCCGCCCAGCCGGTGACCATCGCCTGCCGTCAGCTCGATCTGCTTGCCCATCGTCCCTCTCCCCGTTGGCCCTAAGGCTCTTGTGCGCGGTGGCCGCCGCCGCGGCGCTCAGGTGAAACGCGCATGCACCCGGCCGAGTTCGCCGAAATCGGCGGAGGCACGATCGCCAGCCTGGAGCGCCGTCAAGCCCGTGCAGGTGCCGGTCATCACGATCTCGCCGCGGCGCAGGCCGCGGCCCGCGAGCTGCGGCTGGTTCGCGAGCCAGGCGACGGCTGCGATCGGATCGCCGAACATCAATGCGCTGCCGGTGCCCGAGACGGTCTCGGTCCCATTGATCGAAAGGCGCACCCTGTGGCTGGCCAGATCGAACCGCTGCCAGTCGCGCACCGGTGCGCCCTGCACGATCGCGGCGTTGCCGCCGCCATCGGCGATCGCCAGCAGGCCGTTTCCCTTGAAGCCGCCCTCGAAGCGGCAGGCGACGATCTCGAAGGACGGTGCGATGAACGCGACCGCGGCCGCGACCTCGTCGCGCTGGTAGGCTCGATCGCGCGCCGGCAGATCGGCGCCCAGCGCCACCAGGAACTCGGTCTCGAGACCAGGGCTCTGACCGGCCACCAGCGCGACCTTTGCGCCGTCGTCCAGGCAGTGCGGCGCCAGCAGCGGCGCCGGGAACGGCCCATCGAGCCCCAGCATGTCGATCGCCGCCTGCGCCGCCGCGCCGATCTTCCAGCCGACCCGGGGCATGCCCGAGAGCGCGATCCCCGCGGCCTGGATGTCGTAGGCCGCCGCCTCGTTCGCCGGCCTCTGCGCCGGCTCGACCGCGATCACGTCGCCACGGGCGCGTGCGTTCCAAAGGGCTTCGGCAAGGCTGGCCATCGGTGTCGTCTCCCGTTCTCTTTCCAGGGCTCGTGGCCGCTGTCGGGCCATGCACACAGTGTGTTCTTACACGCTGACCTCGCTTGTGTCAGTCACCGCCGGCCGCTCGGGCGCTGCCCGGTAGACCAGGATCGCGCCCAGCAGCATCAGCGCGAGGAAGCCGAACGCCAGGCGAAAGCCCGTCTCGGTGCCGAGGCCGCCGCCGCCGCCGGGCAGCGCCACCAGCAGCCCGGTCAGCCACTGCGCGACGAACGCGCTGCCGAGCGCGAACAGGTTGATCGTGGTGAGCACGCGGCCGGCGCGCTCGACCGGCACGAAGCTGCGGCTGTGCGCGGTCAGCGTGACGTAGAACGGCGTGACCACCGCGAGCAGCAGCAGCATCGCGATCGCGAGCCACAAGGCCGGGCCCGGCCACAGCGCCAGGGCCGCCAGCATGGCCATGGTGGCCACAGCGCCGCCGAGGACCACCTTGCGGCGGCCGCCGAGCCGGCGATCGAGCGGCCCGTAGACGAAGGTGCCGACATTGGCGGTCGTGATCATGGCGAGCAGCACCCAGCTCGCCTCGGCCGGATCGAGGCCGTGCACGACCTGCAGATACGGTCCCGCCCACAAGCCGCCGACGCACATGAAGGGCGCGATCACGCAGGTCGCCATCGCCATGATCCGGCGCACGTCGGGATCGGCCAGCACGGCCCATAGGCCGCGCAGGCTCTCGCCCACGCTTTCCGGCCGCATGCCGCGCGCCTCGCTGCCGGGCGGGGCATCGCGCAGGACCATGAAGCACAAGGCGATGACCGCGAGCGTGATCAGGGCGATGCCCAGGAAGGTCGGCGTCCAGCCGGCCCGTTGCAGAAAGAAGCCCAAGGGCACCGTCGCCAGCAGGCCGCCCGCCATGCTGGCCGCCGCCATGACCGTCGCCGCGACGCTGGCATAGCGCTCGGGCGGCGCCCAGCGCATGGTCAGGAGCAGGAGTGCCGTGACCACGGCGGCGAGCCCGGCGCCGATCAGGAAGCGGCCGAGCGCCAGGCCCGCCGCACCCTCGGCGAGCGCCAGGATCAGCGTGCCGAGCAGCGCCACCAGCGAGAGGAAGGAGACCGTGAGCCTGGTGCCGAAGCGATCGAAGGCGAGCCCCACGGGCACCTGCACGACGGCGGATGCGAGCGGCATGGCGCCCATGATCAGGCCGATCTCGCCGGCGCCGAGGTCGAACACGCGGTGCAGCTCGCCCGCGATCACGCCGCCGCCGAAGCGGTGCATCTGCGCGGTCACCAGGAGCACGCCGGCGACGGTGAGAACGGGGAGCATGGGGTTTCCGCGCACTGTTCCCCCAGCCCCATAGCGCCACGGAGGCCTCGCGACAATGCCGCTGGCGGTAGAGCGGCGTATCTGGCAGTCGGGAGCTACGGCGACGCGCCCTTCCTCCGGGCCTGTTGGCTCCTCGGTGTCGCCAAGGCATTCGAGTGCCACGGGCGGCCGGCCGGGGAACTCCACCAAGAGTCTCAGCCGTCCGCCCATGGCCTCGACATAGCCGCGCAGGGTGGAGAGCAGGAGGTCGCTGCGCTTCTCCAGCTGCGCGACCGTCGCCTGGCGGATGCCGAGCGCCTCGGCCACCTGCTCCTGAGTAAGCGCTCTGGCCTTACGGAGGTCTCTGAGAGTGAGGTACTCGGCGTGCAGCCGGTCTGCCTCCGCCTCGACGCGAGCCCGCCGCTCCGGCGGTAGCTGCGCCATCTTTTCCCTCAGTGTCGTTGCCATCTCATCCTCTCCTTCGTGCGAGATGACGGTCGAACCGCTCGTCCGCCTTCGCGATGAGCCGCCGATAGAACCGCTTCTCGCTTGCACCCGACTTGTTCCCCGCCGTCAGAAGGATCGCCTGTCGGTCGGCATCGAAGGCACAGGCAATGCGCCAGACGCCATCACTGGCCGTGCACCGCAGCTCCTTCATGTTCGTGTGCCTCGAGCCCTTCAGCGTGTCGGCATGCGGCCTTCCGAGTTGTGGACCCTCGCGCTCGAGCAAAATCACTCGGGAGAGGATCGCGTCCTGCACCTCTTCGGGGGAACGCATCAAACTCGGCCTCGAAGACGTCAAAGAACGTGACGGTCCACGTCATCCCCTATATAGTCCCAGATCTATATAGCTTTCAATCTATAAGGCGCTTCGGGAGCCTATGCAATCTGCTGCCGGTTGGCTCAGATCGCGATCGCGGTCGGCGATCCAGGTGCCGGCGTTGGCGAGGATGAGCTCGGGGCTCCGGTACTGCGCGCGCAGCAGGCGCTCGTAGAGCGCGGCCTCGCGCTCGCGATCGGTCGGCGGCGTGACGCCGAGCAGGCCAAAGAGCGCCTCCTCGAGCGCCGCGACGGTGCCGCTGCCCTCGTCGAACTGGGCCTTCTTGCGCCAGATCACCGCGGCCGGCAGCAGGTCCTCGCATGCCTTGCGCAGGATCCACTTCTCGGTGGTCGCGCCGGTGGCGGGATCGGTCACCTTCAGCTTCAAGGACGCCGGGATCGACTGCGCAAACGCGATCAGGTCGCGATCCAGGAACGGCGTGCGCGCCTCCAGGCCCTGCGCCATCGTGATCCGGTCGACCCGCTGCAGGTTGATGTTGTGCATGGTGCCGAGCGAGCGCGTCAGCTCGTCGGCGAGCGCGCGCGACCTGCCGGCATAGGCATGATGGTAGGTGTAGCCGGCGAACAGCTCGTCCGCCCCCTCGCCGGTCAGCACCGCCTTGACGTGGCGCCTTGCGAGCGTGGTCGCGAAATGGGTCGGCAGGGCGCTGCGCACCAGATCGACGTCGGCGCTCTCCAGGTGGTAGAGCACGTGCGGCAGGGCGTCCGCCATGTCCCCCGCGGTGAACGTCAGCTCGTGATGGTCCGAGCCGATGTGCGCCGCCACGGTGCGGGCGGCGGCGAGGTCGGGACTGCCGGCGACACCGACCGAGAAGGTCTTGAGCGGCCGGTCGAGCGTGCGCGCCGCGAGCGCCGCGATGACCGAGGAATCCAGGCCGCCCGAGAGGAACGCGCCGACCTCGACGTCCGCCACCAGCCACTTGCGCACGGCGGTCTCCAGCACCAGGCGCAGCTCGCGCCAGATCGGCTCCGCCTCCTCGCCCGGCGCCAGCTCGGCCGCACCCTGCGGCATGCGGTACCATGCACGCATGCCATCGGCGCTGTCGAACAGCCTGCCGGGGCCGATCGCCTCGACATCGCGCACAGGCAGCCCGTCGAATGCCTTCAGCTCGGACGCGAAGGCGAGCCCGTCCTCGAGCCGCGCCATGAACAAGGGCTTGATGCCGAGCGGATCGCGTGCCGCGACGATGCGCTCGGGCGTCGCCAGCACGAACGCGAACATGCCGTCCAGCCGCGCGATCCAGCGCGGCTCCGCGGTGCGGAACAGATGCAGGATGGTCTCGCTGTCGCTTTGCGTCGCGAAGGCGGCCTCGCCCAGGATCGCGCGCAGGTCGGCGTAGTTGTAGATCTCGCCATTGGCCACCAGCACGTTGTCGGCGCAGTGGATCGGCTGCACGCCGTCGTCGGGGCCGATGATCGCGAGCCGGCAATGCGCCATCAGGGCCGGCACGCCGGGCGCCCGGCTGATCTGCACGTCGTCCGGGCCGCGATGCGCGATCTTCGCGATCATGCGGCGCGCAAGCTCGGGCTCGTCGATCTTCCAGAGGCAGACAAATCCGCACATGCGCTCTTCCGTCCCTCGTGGCCTGCATCACCGCTGCCGCAGGACACCCTTGCCTAACCGCGAAACGATCCCGGGTCAAAAGATGGGCGTGGGTGACCTCACAACACGATCGCCTGCCATGCATGGAGCTTCCTTGCGACCGGCACCGACGCATTCGCCGGGCTGGTGGACGGCAGGCGGACATAGTGGATGTCGTCGCCGCCCACGAGATGCGGCCGCACGTGTCTCGCGTAAAGGGCCTCGGCCTTGGCGCCGTTGAAGCAGACCCGGCGGATCTGCGGATGCGCGCCGAGAAACGCCGGCAGATCGTTCGGCACGGCGGTGGCATGGACGATGTCGGAGTCGAGGCTGCCTTGGCGGGTGCAGGATTTCAGCACGTCCCATACGGCGATCCCTGCGGCGCGCAGCAGGGCGACGCGGACCGCGTAAGGGCTCGCGGGATCGAAGCCCAGGATCGTCCCGGCGATGCGCCAGAACGCGTTCTGAGGATGGGCGTAGTACTGGTTCTCCCGCAGCGACACGATGCCGGGCATCGTGCCGAGGATCAGCACGCGCGAGGCGGCACTCTCGATCGGCGGGAAGCTGTGGACGTAGGACAGTGACGCGCCCGGCACGTTCTCAGCCGACCTCGACGATCTCGGCTTTCGGAACCCGCAGGGCCTTGGCGAGGTCCTGCAGGCGGCTCTTCAGGGTGTCGCTGTCAGGGATGCCGGCGCTGCTCCTGATCTCGAGGCGGACCTGGCCGGCCTCGACATGCAGCGAGGCGGTCTCGAGAATCGCGTCGACGCAGCCGGAGAGGCGGTGCGCGAGGCGCAGCGTGCGGCCGAGCACGCGGGCGCGGCGGCGCTGCGCCGAAGACAGCAGGGCCAGTGCCGCTGCGGTCGCCGGATCGCCCGAGCCGCCGCCGTAGCGGGCGTGGACGACGGCGGCCACGTAGACCCGCTCGAGATGGTCGATGCCGATGAACGGGAACTGCAGGAGCCGGTGAAAGCTCTCCTCGGCCTGGACGTCGGTATGGCTGCGCCAGGCGATGTCGGTGAGCGCGCAGGCGGCAAGGCGCAGGCGGCGCTCGGCCGGGCTCTCGTCCGGAAAGAGCGCATCGGTCCAGCGCGCGAGCGCCGCGCCGAACGCCGGCACGCGGGCGCCCGCGAGGCCCACGATCTGCGCACCCTCGACCAGCGGGTCGAGATCGCGCTCCGCCTCGCTCAGCTGCGCGTACAGCCAGCCCTCGCGAAGGCCCAGTGCCGAGAACACCACCCGCTCGGGCTCGAGGCGCTTGAGCAGGCGGTCCAGCACGAGGGCCGCTGCCGGGATCGTCGAAAGCCGTCTCGCCGGCACGCCCGGCTGAAGCGCCAGCTCGTCGGGCGACAGGTTCCACAAGCGTTTGGCGAAGCTTCGCGCCTCCTTGGCATCGAGGGCGTAGCCGTGCACCACCTGCACCGGCACGCCGCTCGCCGCCATGTGCGCCTTGGCGATCGCCCGGAAGCCGCCGCCGACCGCAAAGAAGGCGGGCTCGGCGATCAGGGCCGCCGGCAGGTGCTCGGCGAACAGCGCATCGAGCCGCTTGCGAACGCTGCGGCCTTCGGCTGCGAGCATGGCGGCAACCGGCAGGGCGCCGACCGGCAGGCTGACGTCGCGCTCGCCGACCCGGTCGTCCTGCACCTCGATCGCCTCGAGGCTGCCGCCACCGAGGTCGCCGACCAGGCCCGTCGGCCGGTAGAAGCCGGAGATCACGCCGAGACCGGCGAAATGAGCCTCCTCGGCGCCGCTCAGCACCCGCACCTCGAAGCCGGCGGCCTCGGCGATCGCGGCGATCAGCGCAGCGCCGTTGCTGGCGCTGCGCACCGCCTCGGTCGCGAGCACGTCGATGCGCGCCACCTCCATGGCATCGCAGATCGCGCGGAAGCGGCGGCAGGCCTCGACGGCGCGCGCAAAGCTCGCCTCGCCGAGCCGCCCGGTCTCCGCAAGCCCCTCGCCGAGGCGGCAGAGCGATTTCTCGTTGAAACGCGGGAAGGGTGCCCGGCCGAGCTCGTCGTAGACCACGAGGCGCACCGAATTGGAGCCGATGTCGACCACGGCATGATGCGGGCGCGCGCGAGCAACCCGCGCCGGATCGAGCTCGAGCGGGCGCCGCGGCCCGCCCTTGGCTCGCTTGCCCGCCCCCACAGCCTTGTATCTCTCAGTTGCCAACCTCGCCGCGCGCGGCGAGGTTGGCGGCGGACGGGAGCCCGTGTCCGCCTGGGGTGAGCGAGCCCGTATCTAAGCTCGGCGCCCCGTCCGCCCACCAGCTCTCGAACCCGAACAGTCGCTCGGGCCGCCGACCGGCGAGCCCGCATCGCAAGGACGGGTCATGGAGCGTTCCTCTGCCGTGCCGGTGTTCGTCGGGATCGACGTCGCCAAGGACCGGCTCGACGTGCATCTGCGGCCATCGGGCGAGGCGTTGGCGGTCGGCCGTGACGCCGCCGGTCTCACCGTTCTGCTCGAGCGCCTGGCCGAGCTCGCCCCGAGCTTGGTCGTGCTCGAGGCCACCGGCGGTTTCGAGGTGACCGTCGCCGCCGCGCTCACCGCCGCACAGCTGCCCCTGGCCGTGGTCAATCCCCGCCAGATCCGCGACTTCGCCCGTGCCACCGGCCGGCTCGCCCAGGGGACCGATCGGCTGGATGCCGAGGCCATCGCGCACTTCGCCGAAGCGGTCCGGCCCGAGCCACGGCCGATCCCGGACGCGGCGGCGCGCGCGCTCGGCGAGCTGGTCGCCCGCCGCCGCCAGATCGTCGAGATGATCGGCAGCGAGAGCCAGCGCCGCCGCCAGCTCCGCGACCCGCGCCTCGTCCGCCGGCTCGACGCCCACCTCGCCTGGCTGCAGAAGGAGCTGAGCGAAATCGAGGCCGATCTCGACCACGCCGTGCGCGCCAGCGCCGCCTGGCGCGCCACCGAGGACCTGCTCGCCTCGGTCCCGGGCATCGGCAAGACCTCCGCCCGCACGCTGATCGCCGAGCTGCCCGAACTCGGCGCCCTCGATCGACGCAAGATCGCCAGCCTCGTCGGCGTCGCCCCGGTCAATCGCGACAGCGGCACTTTCCGCGGCCGGCGCATGATCCTGGGCGGTCGCGCCAGCGTCCGCAAGGCCCTGTACATGCCGACCCTCACCGCCATCCGCCGCAATCCCCCCATCCGCGCCCTCTATGCCCGCCTGATCGCCCGCGGCAAGCCCGCCAAGCTCGCCATCACCGCCGCCATGCGCAAGCTCCTCACCATCCTCAACGCCATCCTCAAAAGCCAAACCCCATGGCAACTCGCTTGACCCACAACACGTCGTCAGACACCGGCCCGATCGGTGTGGCCAAGCTCCGCCGCCAACGTCCGCAGCCATGCGACGCCCATGGCGTCTCTCACAAGGATGGTGGTCGCCGCCGCAACGCTACCAGACGTGCGGATCGAAGGCCACCGCCCGTGCCTGACACGCCATCGCCGGAGTCTCGGGCGTGGTGATGCCCGCCGTGGTCGGTGCGGTCAGGGGCGGATGGCCTCGCGATAGAACTGTCGGAAGACCTGCGCCGTCGGTCGCCACCGACCGACCATCGCCGCGGCGCAAGCGTCAGCATAGCCGTCATCTGGCCTGGGGCGCAGCCGCACGAATGGCGGTAGATCGTAGCGCATTGCGATAGCATCGGCCCAAAACCGCGCCGTTCGGCCGTTGCCATTAGCAAAGGGGTGAATCCGCACCCATTCCGAATGAGCCCAGGCGCACAGATCGATCACGGCGGCCAGCTCGTCGGCGCTCATCTCCTGCTCAGGCTTGATCAGCCCGTCGAGCGTTTTCACCGCCCTTTGGAGCTTCGCCTCGAACGCAATCAGCTCGTCTGCGACACGATCCGAAGAAACCCCGCGGTCCTCGCCAATGGAAACCTCGCAGCCCTCGAGCCCGGGCTCTCCCCGGAACCGCCCAATTTAACGGCGGTCTGGCGGAGTCAGCCGGCGCATGATGTCGCTTTGCCACTTGCGGGCCGTCTCGACGGTCGGGGTGACGCGCTGACGCGAATCCCGTCGTATCCCAGACAATAGACGGTGCAGGTTGGCCCGGAGCTGCTCGCGATCCTCGTCCCAATCAGTCATTCAGAAGATTGAGCATCATCGTCTCGGTCGGGCCGACTCGCGTCACGACACGCCCCTCTGCCGGATCATCCTTCGCCGTTACCTCAGCTTCGACGACCTCGGCGATCGCGCGGTCGAAGTTGGGGTCGCGCTTCCGATAAGCGCGCAGATCCTCGAGCGTCAACTCGAGATCGTCCTCGACCTCAACCATGCGCCTCGCGACGAACTCCTTGATGGCCTGGTTGGCGAGCTGGTTGAGCGAGCGGTGCTCCAGCCTGCTCAGCTTCGACAGGCCATCCTTGAGGACGGGCTCAATCCTGAACGTCGTTGCGATCCTCTCCATGGCCATCCCCCTTAGCTACCGTCATGACGTCAATATGGGCATTTGGCGTCACGATGTTCAAGAGCCGAGGGGACGGCGCGACTTAACCTGCCACGTCATGATCGCGCCGCCGCCGGCTACCCCTCGATCGCGTCCTCGAGGGTGCGCATGCCGGGGCGGCGGGCCTGGACGAGCACGGCCATGTTGCCGGGCCGGTGCTGGTTCTTCATCATCTTGTCGTGCGCGCGCGGGATGTCGGTCCAGGCGAACACCTCCGACATGCAGGGGTCGACCTTGCGGCCCACGACCATCTGGTTGGCAGCGCTCGCCTGCTTGAGGTTGGCGAAATGGCTGCCCTGCATGCGCTTCTGGCGCATCCAGAGGAAGCGCGCATCGAGCGTCAGGTTGTAGCCCGACGTGCCGGCGCAGATCACCACCATGCCGCCGCGCTTGACCACGAAGGCCGAGACCGGAAAAGTCGCCTCGCCCGGATGCTCGAACACGATGTCGACGTCGACGCCCTTGCCGGTGATCGCCCAGATCGCCTTGCCGAACTCGCGCACCTTCTTCATGTAGGCGCCAAAACCTTCCGCATCGTCGATGTCGGGAAGCTGGCCCCAGCACTCGAAATTCTTGCGGTTGATCGCGCCCTTTGCGCCGAGGCTCTCGACGAACTCGCGCTTGTCCTCTTCCGAGATCACCGCGATGGCATTGCCGCCGGAGGCGGCGATCACCTGGATCGCCATCGAGCCGAGGCCGCCCGCGGCACCCCAGACCAACACGTTGTCGCCTGGCTTCAGGCCGTGCGGCGGGTGACCGAACAGCATGCGGTAGGCGGTCGCAAGTGTTAACACGTAGCAACCACTCTCTTCCCAGGTCAGGTGGCGCGGCCGCGGCATCAGCTGGCGCGACTGCACCCGGCAGAACTGCGCGAAGCTGCCGTCCGGCGTCTCGTAGCCCCAGATCCGCTGGCTCGGCGAGTTCATCGGGTCGCCGCCGTTGCACTCCTCGTCGTCGCCGTCGTCCTGGTTGCAGTGCACCACGACCTCGTCGCCGACCTTCCAGCGGCGCACCTTGCTGCCGACCGCCCAGACGATGCCGGCGGCATCGGAGCCCGCGACGTGGTAGTCGGCCTTGTGCACGTCGAACACCGAGATCGGCTTGCCGAGCGCGGCCCAGACGCCGTTGTAGTTGACGCCCGCGGCCATCACGTGAACGAGCACCTCGTCGCTCTCGAGCACGGGCACCGGCACCACTTCCTGCTGCATGGCGGTCAGCGGCTCGCCGTGGCGCTCGCGCCGCACCACCCAGGCGTACATGTTTTTCGGCACGTGGCCGAGCGGCGGGATCTCGCCGATCTCGTACAGATCCTTTGCGGCCGGGGCCGGCGCCGGCACGAGGGCCGGCAGGGCGGCGCCCGCGGCGCTGCCGGCTGCCGGGTTCGCGGCCTGCGCCGCCGTGCCGGCGTTCAGCGGGATCACCTGCGCGCTCGTGCCCATGCTCGCTCCTGTGCTGTCTGGCGCTACGCCACCGTTGGCAGATGGGCTACCGTTGGCGGCCGGCTGGCCCATGGCGTGGCCGTCGCCGAAAAAGTCCGCGGGCCTCAGCGCGATGCCCTCGCGCCGTGCGACGCGCAGCAGCTGGTCCTGGCGCCGGGCGGGAATCGCGCCGCGCCGCACCCAGCCGCTCACCGCGGTCTGCCAGATCCCCAAAAGCTCGGCGACCCGCTGCTGCGAGCCGAAGCGGCGGATCACCTGCTCGACCGTTGCCCTGCTCATGGCGTCACGCACGCCCTCCACCCGCACGCCTCCACGTCGGCGGCGATTTCGGCTGGAAGTCTACGCCGCAAGGTGTTAAAATGTCAACACTTACGTTGAAGTTGTTAACACTAATAGTGCTTAACCATGCAGCGGCGCCGCTGCCGCAGAGCCAGCGGTGGCGGCACCGGACGCGCGACAGGAGACCCCGATGGACCAGGCAGCGCCCTTGGCCGCCGATCGGCCGTGGCTGTTTCGCACCTATGCCGGGCACAGCTCGGCGGCGGCGAGCAATGCGCTCTTCAAGGCCAACCTGGCGCGCGGCCAGACCGGTCTGTCGGTGGCGTTCGACCTGCCGACCCAGACCGGCTACGACAGCGATCATCCGCTCGCTGCCGGCGAGGTCGGCCGGGTCGGCGTGCCGATCTGCAGCCTTCCCGACCTCGAGCGCCTGTTCGAGGGCATCCCGCTCGCGGCGATGAACACCTCGATGACGATCAACGCCACCGCACCCTGGCTGCTGGCCCTCTACATCGTCGCCGCCGAGCGCCAGGGCACCGCGCGCGCAGCGCTCGCCGGCACCGTGCAGAACGACCTGCTCAAGGAGTATCTGTCGCGCGGCACCTACATGCTGCCGCCCGAGCCGTCGCTGAAGCTCACCTGCGACGTGATCGCGTTCGCCGCCGCCGAGATGCCGAAGTGGAACCCGATCAACGTCTGCTCCTACCACCTGCAGGAGGCAGGGGCGACGCCGGTCCAGGAGCTGGCGTTCACGCTCGCCAACGCGATCGCGGTGCTCGATGCGCTGCGCGACGGCGGCCAGGTGGCGCCCGACGCGCTCGCGGAGGTCGTGGGGCGGATCAGCTTCTTCGTCAACGCGGGCGTGCGCTTCGTCACCGAGATGTGCAAGATGCGCGCCTTTGGCGAGCTGTGGGACGAGATCACGCGCGAGCGCTACGGTGTGCTGGACCCGACCCTTCGCCGCTTTCGCTACGGCGTCCAGGTCAACTCGCTCGGCCTCACCGAGCAGCAGCCGGAGAACAACGTCTATCGCATCCTGCTCTCGACGCTCGCCGTGGTGCTGTCCAGATCGGCGCGGGCGCGCGCCGTGCAGCTGCCGGCCTGGAACGAGGCGCTCGGGCTGCCGCGGCCGTGGGACCAGCAGTGGAGCCTGCGCCTGCAGCAGATCCTGGCGCTGGAGACCGACCTGCTCGAGTTCGAGGACCTGTTCGACGGCTCGCCCGTGATCGCGGCGCGGGTCGCGGCGCTGAAGGAGGAGGCGCGCGCCGAGCTCGCCCGGATCGAGGCGCTGGGCGGCGCGCTGGTGGCGGTCGAGGTCGGCTACATGAAGCAGCAGCTGGTCGAATCCGGCGCCGGGCGCCTTGCGGCGGTCGCATCGGCGGCGCAAAAAGTGGTCGGCGTGAACTGCCTTTGCGACAGCGAGCCGGCAGCGCTCGCGGCCGAGGGCGGCTTTCTGGCCATCGATCCCGGCGCCGAGGCGGAACAGGTGGCCCGGCTCGAGGCGCACCGCCGGACGCGCGATCAGGCAGCCGCCGGCGCCGCGCTCGATGCCCTGCGCGCAGCCGCGGGCGAGGGCCGCAACGTCATGGAACCCTCGATCGCCTGCGCCCGCGCCGGCGTCACCACCGGCGAGTGGAGCCAGGTGCTGCGCGAGGCCTTCGGCGAGTATCGCGCGCCGACCGGGCTTGCCGGGCTTGGCGCTGCCTGGAGCAGCGACGACGTCGCCGCGGTCCACGCCCGGGTCGAGGCGCTCACGGCAAGGCTCGGCCGGCGGCCGAAGATGCTGATCGGCAAGCCTGGCCTGGATGGCCATTCCAACGGTGCCGAGCAGATCGCGGTATGCGCCCGCGACTGCGGCTTCGAGGTGGTCTACGACGGCATCCGCCTGACGCCCGGCCGGATCGCCAATGCCGCGCTCGAGGAAGGCGTGCACGTGGTGGGCCTCTCGATCCTCTCGGGCGCGCACGGCACGCTGGTGCGCGAGGTGCTGCGCCGGCTCGCCGACCTCGGGCTCGAGGGCCTGCCGGTGGTGGTCGGCGGCATCATCCCGGCCGAGGATGCCGCGGCCCTGCGGGCGTTGGGCGTGGCGCGGGTGTTCACGCCCAAGGACTATGCGCTCGCCGAGGTCATGGGCGAGCTGGTGGACCTGATCGAGCAGAGCGCGGACGCGGCGCCGGTGCCTGCATTCGCGTGAGCGAAGTCCGGCGCATGAGCGAAGTCCGGGCGGCGGTGGTCGGCTGCGGCCATTTCGGCCGCCATCACGCCGAAAAGTACGCCGCCTGCGCGGGCGCACGGCTGGTCGCGGTGGTCGATCGCGACGAGGCGGCGGCGCAAAGCCTGGCGAAGCGGCTGGGCGTCCTCGCGCTGACCGACGCGGGCGACCTGCCCGGCCTTGCCGATGCCGCAAGCGTCGCGGTGCCGACCAGCGGCCACCTCGAGGTCGCGAGCCGCCTGCTGGAGGGCGGCCTGCACGTGCTGGTCGAGAAGCCCCTGGCCACGAGCCTCGCGGATGCGAGCGCCCTGATCGGGCTCGCCGCCAGGCACGAGCGCATCCTTCAGGTCGGCCATCTCGAGCGCTTCAATGCCGCCGTGCTGGCGCTGGGCGACGTGATCGACCGGCCCCTGTTCATCGAGTCGCACCGCATCGCGCCGTTCTCGGAGCGCGGCACCGACGTCGACGTGGTGCTCGAGCTGATGATCCACGACATCGACCTGATCCAGCTGCTGGTGGGCCGGCCGCTCGCCGCGGTCGATGCGGTCGGCGTGCCGGTGCTCTCGGGCCACGACGACATCGCCAATGCGAGGCTGCATTTCGAGGGCGGCTGCGTCGCCAACGTCACCGCCAGCCGGGTCAGCTTCAAGAGCGAGCGGCGCATGCGCCTGTTCCAGCGCGACGCCTACATCTCGATCGATTTTTCGGCGGGCAGCGCCACGATCGCGCGCAAAGATCCGGCCGCGTCGGGGATCGTCCCGGGCATCGCGCTCGAGCAGCGCTCGCTCGGCGCCAACGACGCGCTGATGCTCGAGATCGAGGCGTTCGTGGCGGCGATCCGCGGCGAGCGGCCGGTCGCGGTCTCGGGCGAAGACGGCAGGCTGGCGCTGGACACGGCGCTCCAGATTACGGCAGCGCTGCAGCGACCTCGGTGAGCGCGGCCGCGCAGGGCTTGGCGGCGTCCGAGGGTACGGCGCGCTGATCGATCCAGGCCAGGATGTCGTTCCAGACCACCTCGCGCTGCAGGTCGCGCAGCAGCATGTGCCAGCCGTCGGGGTAGATGATCTCGGTGCACTGCTGCGCCCTCAGGCGCCCGAGCATCGCCAGGTGCGCGCCGGGCGGCACGATCTCGTCGCGTGCGCCGCCCAGCACCAGGAGCGGGCCGTTCAGGCTGTCGACCGACGCCGCCGCGATGTCCATCAGCTCGACCAGCCCGGCGATCGCGTCGACCCGGGTCGCCTTGATGAACAAGGGATCGGCGCCGAGCGCGCGCAGCATCTCGATATTGTCGGACGCCATCACCTTCAGGCCTCGGCCGGTAAGCTCCAGGCCGGGCGCGACGCGCACCATGACCCACAGCGTGGCGCGGTAGAAGCCGTTCAGCTGATCGCCGCCCCAGACGGCCGGCGCCGACAGGATGATGCCGTCGTCACCCAAGGGCGCGCTCTCCGCCGCCGCGGCGATGATGACGGCAGCACCCATGCTCTCGCCCAAAAGGTACACCGGCGTGTCCGGGTAGTGCTCGCTCAGCTGCTCGCGCTCGCGCACTAGGTCGTCGACCAGGGCCTGGACGCCCGGCCAGCGGCCGGCATCCGGGTTGGCGCCAAACCCCCTTTGGTCATAGGCGTGGACGGCGATGCCGTGCCCGGCGGCGAAGGTGCCGAAGGTCTCGAAGGCATTGCTGTAGTCGTTGAAGCCATGCACCGCGAGGATCACGGCGCGCGGCGGCGTATCCTCGGGCAGCCAGACGCGGCGCGGCAGATCGTGCGGCTCGGCCGGCACCGGCGCGCTCGGCGCGCAGCCGAGCAGGGCGAGACCGGCCGCTACGAGCGCGGCGAAGGGGGCCGCCCTCATTCCGCCGCGGTCGCCGGCATGGGGTCGGGAAGGCCGATCAGGCGCCAGATGTCGTCCGGCCGGCGGCCGGACTGGCGCAGCGTGCGCAAGGTCACCGCCCGGTTGCGCTTGGCCAGCCGCAGGCCGGTCGAATCGGCGATCAGGTTGTGGTGATAGTAGCGCGGCGCGGCGAACCCGAGCAGCGCCTGCAGCAGGCGGTGCACATGGGTCGCATGAAACAGATCCTCGCCGCGGGTCACCAGGGTCACTCCTTGCAACGCATCGTCGACCGTCACCGCCAGGTGGTAGCTGGTCGGCACATCCTTGCGCGCCAGCACGACGTCGCCCAGCAGCTCCGGCTCGGCCCGCACCGTGCCCGCGCGCACGTCGCGCCAGGCCAGCGGGCCGGTCAGTGCCAGCGACCTGGCCACATCGAGGCGCGTGGCGAACGGCTCGCCGGCCGCGATCCGCCGCCCGCGCTCGGCATCGCCAAGGCTGCGACAGATTCCTGGATAAATGGTTTCACCCGCCGGCCCGTGCGGCGCCTGGCCGGCATGGGCGATCTCGGCGCGGATCTGGCGGCGGGTGCAAAAGCAGGGGTAGAGGACGCCGAGGTCGCCCAGGCGCTCGAGCATCCGGCGATAGTCGTCGAGCTGCTCCGACTGGCGCCGCACCGGGCCATCCCAGCCGAGGCCCAGCCAGCGCAGATCCTCGTAGATGCCGGCCTCGAACTCGGGCCGGCAGCGGCTGCCGTCGATGTCCTCGATGCGCAAAAGGAAGCGGCCGCCGCCGGCATGGGCGCACTCGTAGGCGACCAGGGCGGCGTAGGCGTGGCCGAGGTGCAGGTAGCCGGACGGGCTCGGCGCGAAGCGGGTCACCGGCGGCGGGTCGCCCGGCTCCGGCAGAGGCAGGAAGTCTGAGCCTTTGATCATGCTCACGCGCACTTTGATCATGCGCTCACGCGCACTGGGCTTGCGATCGGTCGGGCGTGACGATCATTATCGCGGATCGCGCGCTTGGCAAGGGCGCGGTGCGTTTTTGCCGCCTTTATGATCGCAGGAGTAGAAATGAGCCGGCTTTCCGGGCCCAGCGTCGCGCCGAGAAGCGGCGGCATCGCACGCCAGCTGGTCGTCCTGCTGCACGGCGTCGGCGCCGACGGCAACGACCTGATCGGCCTCGCGCCGGCGCTGGCGCAGTTCCTGCCGCATGCCGCCTTCGTCGCGCCGAACGGGCCCGATCCCTGCGACATGGCGCCGTTCGGCTACCAGTGGTTCTCCTTGCAGGACCGCCGTCCCGAGGCGCTGCTGCGCGGCGTGCTCGCGGTCGCCCCGCTGCTCGACGCGTTCCTGGACGAGGAGCTCGCGCGGCACGGCCTCGATGCGCGCCGGCTGGCACTGGTGGGGTTCTCGCAGGGCACCATGCTGTCGCTGCACGTGGCGCCGCGCCGCGCTTCGCCGGTGGCGGCGGTGCTCGGCTTCTCGGGCGCGCTGCTCGGCGCCGACGCCCTGCCGGCCGAGGTGCGAAGCCGGCCGCCGGTCTTCCTGATCCACGGCGATGCCGACGAGATCGTGCCGGTCGGCGCGCTTTCCGCCGCGGTCGCCGGGCTGCAGGCGGCCGACATCCCGGTGCGCTTCGAGATCCGCCCGGGTCTGCCGCACGCGATCGACCCCGAAGGTATCGCCCATGGCGGCGCGTTCCTGGCGGCCGCGTTCGGCGACGGCTAGCAGGCTGTTGAAGAAGTCATGCGTTCGGCCTTAAGGACGGCCTCGTCGCCGAGGTGGTAGGCGAAGGCGACCTCGATGGTGCCGTCGTCGTTGAGTTCGGCGGAGCCGGAACCAGTGATTTCGTCGCCTTCGTCGAAGCCGGCCCCGGTGAAGAAGACCATCGAGCGGCTGTATTCGAGCTCGAGGCTGGCCTGCATGGCGCCGTAGGCGATCTCGCCATGGCCGTCGGCGCCGATGGTCATGGTGGCGGGGACGACCAGGTCGAGGTAGTCACGATCCCACAGGTCGGCCTCGACGATCCGCCAGCGGCCGACGAGCCGGCAGTCCATCGGCGCCGTCACGGTAGGGCTCCGGCCAACAGCCTGGGCAGCCGCACCAGATTGTAGGCGCCGGCTGCGAAGGTGAAGGCCAGGTCGACGCGTGCCAGCCCGCAAAACCGGGTCTTCCTCAGGCCGGCCACCGTCTTGATCCAGCCGAACGCCTCCTCGATCCGCTTGCGGCTGCGCTGGCTCATGGCATAGCCGGGATGCCGGGTGGTGCGCCGGTCGATCGCCGAGCGCCGGCCGTTGCTGTGCCGGGCGACGTGCGGGCGCACGTTGAGCTCGCGCAGCTCCATCACGAAGTCCTTGGCGTCGTAGCCCTTGTCGGCGCCGAGGGTTACCGCCTGCGGCCGCTCGCCATGGGGCGCGATCAGGTCGAGCGCGGCCAGCCGTTCGGCATGGCCCGACACCCGCGTCAGCCGGGTGCCGACGATCAGGCCGGAGCGGTTCTCCATCAGGCCGTGGCCGATGAAGCACAGCCTGGCCTCCATGCCCGGTCCCTTGCGATACAACATGGCATCGGGGTCGGTGGTCGACGCGTGGGTCGCGTTCGCGCGCTTCTCGCCCTTGAAGTCGGCCGCCGCGTTGCGGCCCCCGTCCCTGCGGTCATCGCCGCCGTGATCACCGCCCGGTACCTGCCTGGGCTTGAAGCTCTTCATGCTCGCCCAGGCCTCGATCAGGGTCCCGTCGACCGAGAAGTGCTCGCTCGACAACAGCTAGGGAAGATTCTCGATCGCGAGGCCCGGCAGCGCGTCGGCGGGCTCGAAGCCGAAAATCCGGCCGTAGAAGGTGAGCTCGGCGCGCAGCACCGTCTGGATCGTCTCGGCCCGGCGAAAGCCGTGCTGCTCGCCCGCGAACGCGAGGTAGGCCACCGGCAGCCCCTTGTTGCGCAACGCCTCGACCATGAGCTCGGCCTGATCGGGCGGCACCACGGCATCCTCCAGGCCCTGGAAGAAGATGCAGGGGCAGGACAGCCGGTCGACGTGGTGGATCGGCGAGCGGGCGCGATAGAGCGCCGCCGCCTCCGGGTAAGGCCCCACCAGGCGATCGAGGTAGCGGCTCTCGAACTTGTGGGTGTCCTTGGCCAGCGCCTCGAGATCGCTGATGCCGTAGTGGCTGGCGCCGGCCCGGAACAGGTCGTGGAAGGTCAGCGCGCAAAGCGTGGTGTAGCCGCCGGCGCTGCCGCCGGTAATCGCGAGCCGGTTTTCGTCTGCCTTGCCGTCCGCCACCAGAAAGCGCGCCGCGTTCAGGCAGTCCTCGACGTCGACCTCGCCCCAGCGGCCGTTCAGGCGCTCGCGGTAGGCGCGGCCATAGCCGGTGCTGCCGCCGTAGTTGACGTCGCACAGACCAAAGCCGCGCGAGGTCCAGAACTGGTTGGCGAGGCGCAGCTCGCTCGAGGTCGCGCCGGTCGGGCCGCCGTGGCTCTTGACGATCAGCGGCGGCCGCTCGCCCGCCGGTGCCCTGAACTCCGGATTGGTCGGCGGATAGTAGAAGGCATGCGCCACAGCGCCGCCGCTTGCGAACGATATCGGCTCCGGGTGCGCGAGAAAGGCGGCATCGACCGGCACTTCGCCCGCGGTGCAAAGTTCGCTCGCCACCCCGCTCGCCGGATCGAGCTCGACGATCGCCGCCGGCCGGTCGGGCCCGCCGGCGCGCAGCACCGCGCGGCCGCCATCGATCGCGATGCCGCCGAACGAGCTGTAGGACAGATCGAGCCGGCTGAGCTTACCGGCGGCGACGTCGAGGCGCGCGAGCTGCCAGGTGCCGTCCTGGCTGAAGCAGGCGAGGATCGTTCCGGGACCGAGGAAACCATACCAGCGGCTGCCGAACGACCAGGCCGGCCCGGCAAATTCGGCAGACATCGGGCAGACAGCGACCGGGCCGTCGTCGGACGCGCGGTAGATGTTCCACCAGCCGCTGCGATCGGACACGAAATAGAGCTGGCCGTCCGGCGACCACTCGGGCTGCACGATCGATTCGCGCTCGCCGCCGGCGACCCGGCGAACCTGCGCAAGCCCGCCGTCCTCGGCAATTTCGGCAGACCAGAGCGTGGTGCTGTCCCAGGGCATGTCGGGATGGTCCCAGCTGAGCCAGGCGAGCCGTCGGCCATCGGGGCTGAGGCGTGGCGAGCTGAAGAAGTCGTGGCCCTCGACCAGCACCCGGCCGAGGTCCTCGCTGTCGAGGCCGACGGCGACGATGCTGTTCACCGCCTCGCCGCCGCCACGGTGATCCTCGCGCACCGCGAGGATGCGGCGACGGCCGAGGTCCGGCTCGAGATCGGCGTAGCGCAGCCTGCGGTCGCTCTCCGGCGTCAGCGCGACGGGCGGCTCCCTCCTCCAGCCGATATAGCCGCTGATCGGCGAAATCGACCGCGACCACCACGCCGTCCCTGACCAGCCAGCCGCCGCCGCCATATTCGTGCACGCGCGCGCGGACGTTGAAGCCCGCCGGCATCACATCGGCGCGCCCGCCCGGGCCCTGGCGCACCAGCGCGACGCGGCCGCCCTCCTGCGGCCGCGCCTCGGTCCAGTAGACCGCGCCGCGATCGAGGGCGGGCTGGCCGAGACCCACATGCGCGGCCGTCACCAGCTCTGCCGTGATCGGCGATTGCCAGGTCCCGTAGGGCGCGATGGTCGTCACCACTTTCTCCCCGTTGAACTCCCGCAGGGGAACATGATGCCGGGGGCGGCGACGGGGCAAGTCCGGCATCTAAGTTCTTGTTTTGTTCTGCAACACCGCTACACTGCCCTCATGGCAGGCGAGTGGACCACCGTGCACAAGGGCCGCGGCGCGACCTTCAACCCGAAGGTCCGCTTCGAGAGCCGCGAGCTCGATCCGTTCGACGACGGCTGGGGCTCGCTCGAGCAGGTCGCCGAGGAGGCGCCGCCGCCGCGGACCGAGGTTTTCGCCGACACCAGCCGCAGCGTGATCGCGCGCAACCAGTCGCCCGACATCCCGTTCGACCGCTCGATCAACCCCTATCGCGGCTGCGAGCATGGCTGCATCTACTGCTACGCGCGGCCGAGCCACGCCTATCTCGGCCTGTCGCCGGGGCTCGACTTCGAGACCAAGCTGTTCGTCAAGCACGACGCGGCGGCGCTGCTGGAGCGCGAGCTGGCAGCGCCCGGCTATCGTTGCGCGCCGATCGCGCTCGGTCCCAACACCGATCCCTACCAGCCGCTCGAGCGCCGCCTGCAGATCACGCGCAGCGTCCTCGAGGTCCTGGCCCGCTGCCGGCACCCGGTGACGATCGTCACCAAGTCGGCAGCGATCCTGCGCGATGTCGACCTGCTGGCGCCGATGGCGGCGGACCGCCTCGCGATGGTCTTCGTCTCGGTCACCTCGCTCGATCCGGAGCTGGCGCGCAAGCTCGAGCCGCGCGCCGCAGCACCGCATCGCCGCCTGCAGGTGATCGAGCAGCTGAGCGCCGCCGGCATCCCGGTCGGCGCCATGGTGGCACCGATCATCCCGGGCCTGACCGACCACCAGCTCGAGGCCATCCTGGCTGCGGTCGCTCGCGCCGGCGCGCGTCAGGCGAGCTATGTCCTGCTGCGCCTGCCCTATGAGATCAAGGACCTGTTCGAGGGCTGGCTGCACGCGCACGCGCCGCTGCGCGCGAGCCACGTGCTTGCGCTGGTGCGCGCGTGTCGCGGCGGCCGCCTCAACGATCCGGCCTTCGGCCGGCGCATGCGCGGCGAAGGCGCCTACGCCCAGCTGATCTCGAGGAGGTTCGCGGTGGCGCGGCGCAAGCACGGCCTCGAGCCGATCGAACGGACGCTGCGCACCGACCTGTTCGAGCCGCCCGCCGGCGACCAACGCCAGCTCCGCCTGCTCTGAGCCGCAGAATCCAGCCATCCCCGGGACATCCGGCGGCGCGCTTAGCCCGTTTCTAAAACACGGTCCAGGTCTGCGAAACAACGGCGTTTTTGTCCGGCGCCGAGACCGATTCGGGGTTGACATCGGCGCGCGCCTGGCCACATTAGACACGAGAAATCGGACCAGTATTGGTCCACATTACGAGGGGCTGGCGTGATCCGTCTCAGCAAGCTCGCCGACTACGGTATCGTGATGATGACCAACATGGCGCGCCATCCGCAGCGGCAGCACAACGCGGCCGAGATCGCCGCCGAGAGCCACATCCCGCTGCCGACGGCCAGCAAGATCCTGAAGGCGCTGGCGCGCGCGGGGCTGCTGGCCTCGCATCGCGGCGCCAAGGGCGGCTACGGGCTGGCGCGCGACGCCGAGGCGATCACGGTCGCCCAGGTGATCGTAGCATTGGAGGGCCCGATCGCGCTGACCTCGTGCATCGAGGACGGCCCCGGCGACTGCGGGATCGAGGCGCTCTGCCCGGCCCGGGCCAACTGGCAGCGGATCAACGACGCGATCCGCCGGGCGCTCGACGACATCACCATGGCGGAGATGGCGCAGGCGCTGCCGACGGCGTTCATGCCGGCTGGTCAGGCATGGCGACGGCCGGAGCCAGGTGACACTTCGCAACCGTGAGGCTTGAGCCCGGCCGCAGCCGGGCAGGAGAGAGGTTACCGATGGCGACAGCGCTCGAGACCGTGCGCGAGTACAGCGGCAGCGACTACAAATACGGCTTCATCACCGACATCGAGGCCGAGATCGCCGCCAAGGGCGTGAGCGAGGAGACCATCCGCGTGATCTCGGCCAAGAAGGGCGAGCCGGCGTGGATGGTCGACTGGCGCCTCAAGGCGCTCGCCCGCTGGCAGGCGATGGAGGAGCCGAACTGGGCCAAGGTCGAGCTACCCGCCGATCGACTACCAGGCGATCAGCTACTACGCCGCGCCGAAATCCAGCGCCGACCGCCCCAAGAGCCTGGACGAGGTCGACCCGGAGCTGCTGCGCACCTACGAGAAGCTCGGCATCCCGGTGCGCGAGCAGGAGGTGCTGGCCGGCGTCGCGGTCGACTACGTGTTCGACAGCGTGTCGGTCGCGACCACCTTCAAGAAGAAGCTGGGCGAGCTCGGCATCATCTTCTGCTCGATCTCGGAGGCGCTGCAGGAGCACCCGGAGCTGGTGCGCCAGTATCTCGGCACGGTGGTGCCGCAGGGCGACAATTTCTTCGCGGCGCTGAACTCGGCGGTCTTCACCGACGGCTCGTTCGTCTACGTGCCCAAGGGCGTGCGCTGCCCGATGGAGCTGTCCACCTACTTCCGCATCAACGCCGCCGAGACCGGCCAGTTCGAGCGCACCCTGATCATCGCCGACGCCGGCGCCTATGTGAGCTACCTGGAAGGCTGCACCGCGCCGCAGCGCGACGAGAACCAGCTGCACGCCGCGGTGGTCGAGCTGATCGCGCTCGACGATGCCCAGATCAAGTACTCCACGGTGCAGAACTGGTACCCGGGCGATGCCGAGGGCAAGGGCGGCATCTACAACTTCGTCACCAAGCGGGGAGCCTGTCGCGGCCGCAACTCCAAGATCTCCTGGACCCAGGTCGAGACCGGCTCGGCGATCACCTGGAAGTACCCGAGCTGCATCCTGCAGGGCGACAACTCGGTCGGCGAGTTCTACTCGGTCGCGCTGACCAACAACCGCCAGCAGGCCGACACCGGCACCAAGATGATCCACATCGGCAAGAACACCCGCTCGCGGATCGTCTCCAAGGGCATCTCCGCCGGCCGCAGCGACAACACCTATCGCGGCCTGGTGCGGGTGCTCAAGGGCGCCGACAACGCCCGCAACCACACCCAGTGCGAACTCGATGCTGCTGGGCGATCGCTGCGGCGCCCACACCGTGCCCTACATCGAGGTCAAGAACCGCTCGGCCAAGGTCGAGCACGAGGCCACCACCTCGAAGATCAGCGAGGACCAGATGTTCTACTGCCGCCAGCGGGGCCTCTCCGACGAGGACGCGGTGGCGCTGATCGTCAACGGCTTCTGCAGGGAGGTGATGCAGGAGCTGCCGATGGAGTTCGCGGTCGAGGCGCAAAAGCTCCTGGCCATCAGCCTCGAGGGCAGCGTCGGCTGACCGCCGCGCGCACCCGTCTGACCACTGTTCGCTTGAGGGAGCGCATGCTTAGCATTCACGACCTTCGGGTCTCGGTCGACGACCGGGAGATCCTGAAAGGCGTCGATCTCGAGGTCGGCGCCGGCGAGGTGCACGCGATCATGGGGCCGAACGGCTCCGGCAAGAGCACGCTCGCCTACGTCCTGGCGGGACGCGAGGGCTACGAGGTGACCGGCGGCGAGGTCCGCTACGAGGGCGCCGAGCTTTTGGAGCTGGAGCCGGAGGAGCGCGCCGCCATGGGCCTGTTCCTCGCCTTCCAGTACCCGATCGAGATCCCGGGCGTCGCCAACATGTACTTCCTGCGCACGGCGCTGAACGCGCTGCGCAGGGCGCGCGGCGAGGACGAGATCAATGCCGCCGCCTTCATGAAGCTGATCCGCGAGAAGGCGAAGCTGGTCGGCGTCAAGCCCGAGCTTTTGAAGCGGGCGGTCAATTTCGGCTTCTCGGGCGGCGAGAAGAAGCGCAACGAGATCCTCCAGATGGCGGTGCTCGAGCCCAAGCTCGCGATCCTCGACGAGACCGATTCCGGCCTCGACATCGACGCGCTGCGCACCGTCGCCGACGGCGTCAACAGCCTGCGCGATCCCGGCCGCGCGATCGTCGTGATCACGCACTATCAGCGGCTGCTCGACTACATCGTGCCGGACCGTGTGCATGTCCTGCTGGACGGCCGGATCGCCCGGTCCGGCGGCAAGGAGCTGGCGCTGGAGCTCGAGCGCCAGGGCTACGCCGCCTTCGAGCCGGTCGCCAAGGCGGTGGCCTGAGCCATGGCGACGACGCAACAGCGAATCGCACCGCCGGCGCACTACCGCGCCCTGTTCGGTGCCGCGCTCGCCGATCTCCCGGGTGCGGCGACCCTGCCCTGCCGGCGCCGGCGCGAGGAGAGCTTCGCCCGGTTCGAGGCCGAGGGCTTCCCCGGCCCCAAGACCGAAGCCTGGAAATACACCCAGCTGGCACCGCTCGCGAAGCTCGAGTTCCGGCTGCCGGAGCGGGTCGAGGTCGATCGCGCCGACCTCGCACCCTTCCTGATCGACGATCCCGCGGCGACCGCCTGGTGTTCGTCAACGGCCGGTTCGCGGCGGACCTGTCGGACACGTCTGTCTGCCGGAAAGGGCGTGACGGTCACGAGCCTGGATCAGGCGCTCGAGCGCGGCGATCGCGACTGCCTCGACCTGCTGCCCGAGGATGATGACGAGCGGGGCCTCAGCGCGCTGAACGGCGCCCTTGCCGCCGGCGGCTGCCTCATCAGCCTGGCCGATCAGCGCCGCGCTGCGCGGGCCCGTGCAGCTGCTGTTTGCCAGCATCGGCCAGGATCAGCCGACCCTGATCAGCCCGCGCAACCTGGTGATGCTCGGCGACGGCGCGCGCCTCGACCTGATCGAGAGCCACGTCGCCCTGGGCGGCGGTCGCAACCTCACCAACCTCGTCAACCGGATCGTGGTCGGCCGCGGCGCGCAGCTGCGTCACGACCGCCTGCAGCAGGGCGATGTGGCGGGCAGCCTGATCGGTCGGACGACCTACCGCATTGCGGCAGACGCGCGTCTGACGCAGTCGCTGGCGACCCTCGGCGGCGGCCTGGTGCGCAACGAGACCCTGGCGCTGATCGACGGCAGCGGCATCGAGCTCCAGCTCAACGGCCTCTATCTGACCCGCGGGCGCCAGCATGTCGACAACACCATCCGCGTCGACCACGCCAAGCCCGGCAGCGTCAGCGACCAGTTCTACAAGGGCGTGCTCGACGGCGAGTCACACGCGGTGTTCGCCGGCAAGATCGTGGTCCGGCGCGACGCCCAGAAGACCAACGCCTACCAGGCCAACAACAATCTCCTGCTCTCGCCCGACGTCGAGATCGACACCAAGCCGGAGCTCGAGATCTTTGCCGACGACGTGAAATGCTCGCATGGTGCTACCTCGGGCGAGCTCGACGAGCGCGAGCTGTTCTACCTGCGCTCGCGCGGCCTCGATCCCGGCCACGGCGCGCAGCATGCTGACCTTCGCGTTTGCCGACGAGGTGCTCGAGCGCTTCGCCAATCCCGCGATCGCCGCCCAGGCCAGGCGCGAGCTGGTGCGCTGGCTGCCGGGCGGGGCGCAGCTCGGAGAGCTGGCATGAACGAGCTGGCCGTGCCGGTCCGCGCCGGCCTCGACGTCGAGGCGGTGCGCGCGGACTTCCCGTGCCTCGACCAGATGATCCACGACCGCCCGCTGGTGTTTCTGGATTCGGCCACCAGCGCGCAGAAGCCCAAGCGCGTGATCGACACGCTGACCACATGCTGCGGCACGACTACGCCAACATCCACCGCGGCGTGCACACGCTGAGCCAGCGCGCGACCGACCTGCACGACGAGGCGCGCGAGAAGGTCAGGTCCTTCGTCAACGCCGCCAGCGCGCGCGAGATCATCTTCACGCGCGGCGGCACCGAGGCCATCAATCTCGTCGCGCAGAGCTTCGTGCGGCCGCGCGCCGAGCCCGGCGACGAGGTGCTGATCACGACGATGGAGCATCACGCCAACATCGTGCCCTGGCAGCTTCTGGCCGATCAGATCGGCCTCAAGCTCGTGGTGGCGCCGATCAACGACGATGGCGAGGTGCTGCTGGATGCGCTCGCCGAGCTGATCTCGGAGCGTACCCGGCTGGTGTCGGTGGCCTGGGTCTCGAACGCGCTCGGCACGATCAACCCGGTCGCGGAGATCGTCGGGCTCGCGCATGCGCGGGGCGTGCCCGTGCTGATCGACGCCTGCCAGGCGGTCCAGCACATACCGATCGACGTGCAGGCGCTCGATTGCGATTTCTTGGTGTTCTCGGGCCACAAGCTGTACGGGCCGTCCGGCATCGGCGCGCTATACGGCAAGGAGGCGCTGCTCGAGGCGATGCCGCCTTACCAGGGCGGCGGCGACATGATCCTGAGCGTGAGCTTCGCCGGCACCGAGTTCAACGAGCTGCCGTACAAGTTCGAGGCCGGCACGCCGGCGATCGAGGCTGCGGTCGGGCTCGGCGCCGCGATCGATTACGTGCGCTCGCTCGGCCTCGACAACATCGCCGCGCACGAGCATCAGCTCCTGGCCTATGCCACCCGCACGCTGAACCAGATCCCCGGCCTTCGCATCATCGGCACGGCGCGCGCCAAGAGCAGCGTCATGTCGTTCGTGCTCGACCAGCTGCATGCCCACGACGTCGGCACGCTCCTGGATCTCGACGGCATCGCCGTGCGCACCGGCCACCATTGCGCGATGCCGGTGATGGACCGGTTCGGCGTCGCCGCCACCACGCGGGCGTCGCTCGCGCTCTACAACACCGAAGGCGAGATCGACGCGCTCGCCGCGAGCCTGCGCCGGATGATCGAGCGCTTCGGCTGATGGCCGTGCCGCTGACGGGAGGAAGCTCATGAGCGACGATGGGAGCCTGGAGCGCGCCACCGATTTTCTGTCTGCCGACTCGGCAGACAAGGCGCGCCAGAGCGAGGTCGACGCGCTCGGCGAGCGCGTCATCGAGGTGCTGCGTACGGTCTACGACCCGGAGATCCCGGTCAACATCTTCGAGCTCGGGCTGATCTACAAGGTCGACATCGACGACGACAACCATGTGCAGATCGACATGACGCTGACCTCACCGGCCTGTCCGGTCGCCGGCACCCTGCCGGGCGAGGTCGAAAGCAAGGTCGACAGCATCGAGGGCGTCAGCGGCGCCACCGTCGAGGTGGTCTGGGATCCGCCGTGGAACCCGAGCATGATGACCGAGGAAGCCCAGCTCGAGCTCGGCATGATCTGACGGCTGCGCGCCGTCAGCGAATTTCGGCAGACACGTCGTCGGCAGCGTTGCCGGGCGCGCCGCCGCCATCGCGGAGGCGCGCGATCAGCGCGTCGAGCTGATCGAGCGTATGGTAGGCGACCGTCAGGGTGCCGCCGTTTCCTGCGACTTTCAGGGTCACCTTCAATCCGATCCGGGCGGACAGCTCGCGCTCCAGGGCGCGCGTGTCGGCGTCCTTCTCGGGCGGTCGGCCGCGAGCGCCCGGACCGCGCTCTTGTCTGCCTGCACCAGGCGCTCGGTCTGCCGGACGTTCAGGCCCCGGTCCAGCACGGTCTTGGCCATGGCGCCGGCATCGCGCGCCATCAGCAGCGCGCGGGCATGGCCGGCCGAAAGCGCGCCGGCATCGAGCAGGCTGCGCACCGAGGACGGCAGCGCCAGCAGCCGCAGCAGGTTGGCGATGTGGCTGCGGCTCTTGCCGAGCGCGCTCGCCAGCTCGGCCTGGGTATGGCCGAACTCGTCGATCAGGCGCCGATAGCCGTCCGCCTCCTCGATCGGCGAGAGGTCCTGGCGCTGCACGTTCTCGAGCAGCGCGACCTCGAGCGCCTCGCGGTCGGACAAGGCATATACCACCACCGGCAGCTCGTGCACGCCGGCGCGCTGGGCGGCGCGCCAGCGGCGCTCGCCGGCGACGATCTCGTAGCGCCGCGGGTCGCCCGCGACCGGCCGTACCAGCAGCGGCTGCAGCACGCCGCGGGCGCGGATCGATTCCGCGAGGGATTCGAGCTCGGTCCTCGGCAAAATGGCGGCGCGGCTGCAAGGGCGAGGGCGCCAGGAGCTCGATCGGCACGCTGCTGCCGGCTCGGGGCGGCGGCGCCCGCAGAAGGTCGGCATCGCCGCCCAAGAGGGCCGACAGGCCCATGCCGAGACCGCGCCGGCGCGCCACCTTGGGCTCGACCTCGCTCATGGCGCGCGCTCGCGGCGCAGGACCTCGCCCGCGAGTGGCCACGTAGGCCTGCGAGCCGGCGCAGCGGAAGTCGTACAGGATCGCCGGCAGGCCGTGCGATGGCGCCTCGGAGATCCGCACGTTGCGCGGGATGATGGTGTCGTAGACGCGGTTGCCAAGAAAGCTTCGCACATCCGTCGCGACCTGCTGCGCGAGGTTGTTGCGGCGATCGAACATGGTCAGCACCACGCCCTGGACCTCGAGCCCGGCATTCAGGCTGCGCCGCACGCGATCGACGGTGCGCAGCAGCAGGCTCAGGCCCTCGAGGGCGAAGAACTCGCATTGCAGCGGCACGAGCACCGAGCGCGCCGCCGCCAGGGCGTTGACCGTCAGCAGCCCGAGCGAGGGCGGACAGTCGATCAGGACATAGTCGTAGTCCTTGTCGAGGCCGCCCAGCGCATCCTTGAGCGCGAACTCGCGGCGCGGGCGCTCGACCAGCTCGATCTCCGCCGCCGACAGGTCGACCACGGAGGGTACCACCTCGAAGCCCGGGATGCGGGTGCCGAGCACGGCGTCGCCGAGCTTGGCCCGGCCCAGCATGACGTCGTAGGTGGTGACCTTGCGATCGCCGTTCTGGATGCCGAGCCCGGTGCTCGCATTGCCCTGGGGGTCGAGGTCGATCATCAGGACGGACTTGCCGCAGGCGGCGAGCGCGGTGCCGAGGTTGATCGCCGTGGTGGTCTTGCCGACGCCGCCCTTCTGGTTGGCGATCGCGACCACCCGGCCGAGCTGCGGCTCGCTACGATTGACGATCAGACGCACGGCCAACTCCCTCGAGCTTCAAGAGGACGCCCCTCGACCCGGACCGGCTCGGCACGATCTCGTCGTGCATATGCCAGCTTTGCCGCGCCCGGGTCAATTCATCGAGGACGGACTCGCCCTTGAGGAACAGGCAGAGGCCGTGCGGCGCGAGGATGGGCGCGGCGAGCTCGAGCAGGCGCGGCAGGGGTGCGAGCGCGCGGGCGGTCACGACGTCGGCGCGAAGCTCCAGCTGCTCGATCCGCACCGCATGCACGACGACCTGGGCACCAGTGGCGCGCGCGGCCTCGCGCAGGAACTGCGCCTTGCGCCGGTCGCTCTCGACCAGCTGCACGCCCGGCACGCCGAGCAGGGCCAGGACCAGGCCGGGCAGGCCGGCGCCGCTGCCGAGATCGAGCACGGTTGCGGCCGTGCGCGGCACGTGCGGCGCGATCTGGGCGCAATCGAGGATGTGGCGGCGCCATGGGTCGGCGAGCGTGCTGGCGCCGACCAGGTTGATAGCAGCCTGCCAGCGCCGCAGCAGCTCGAGATAGCGGCTCAGGCGCTGCAATGTTTCACGTGAAACATCGACCCCGGCCGCGGCCATGGCGCTCGCAAACCCTTCCGGGCCGAGCGGCGACGCCATGCTTCAGGCGGCCCGCCGCGCATATCGGCAAAGAATGGTGAGCGCCGCCGGCGTCATGCCCGGCAGACGCGCGGCCGCCCCGAGCGTCGCCGGCCGGCTCTCGGCCAGGCGCGCGCGCACCTCGTTGCTCAGGCCCGCGATCGCATCGAGGTCGAGATCGCCCGGCAGCAACAGCGATTCCTCGGCCCGGAAGGTAGCGATGTCCGCCACCTGCCGGCCGAGATAGGTCGCATAGTGCGCCTCGATCTCGAGCTGCTCCGCCACGTCCTTGCGCATGCCGGCAAGCTCGGGCCAGATGGCCGCGAGCGTGGTCATGCCGACTTCCGGCAGACGCAGCAGTTCCAGCCCATCGCGCACGCGGCCGTCGCGCTTGATCTGCAGCCCGTGCCTGGCGGCCTCGCTCGGACTGAGGCGAAGAGCACGCAAACGCTGCTCGGCGGCGGCGAGTCGCTGCTTCCTTGGCGGCGAACGCGCGGCCGCGCTCGGCACCCACCACGCCCAGCGCCCGCCCCTTGGCCGTCAGACGCCGGTCGGCATTGTCTGCCCGCAGCGTCAGACGATATTCGGCGCGCGAGGTGAACATGCGGTACGGCTCGCTCACGCCCTGGGTGGTCAGGTCGTCGATCAGCACGCCGAGGTAGGCATCGGCGCGGTCCAGGCGTGAAGCCGTCGCCGCCGGACGCCTTGCGCGCCGCATTGATGCCGGCGATCAGGCCCTGCGCCGCCGCTTCCTCATAGCCGGTGGTGCCGTTGATCTGGCCCGCCAGGAACAGTCCCGGCACGCGTCGGGTCTCGAGCGTCGGATCGAGCTCGCGCGGATCGACATGGTCGTAGGCGATCGCATAGCCCGGCCGCAGCATGACCGCCCGCTCGAGCCCCGGGATCGTCGCCAGCAGCGCCTGCTGCACGTCCTTCGGCAGGGCGGTCGAGATGCCGTTCGGGTAGACGGTGTGATCGTCGAGGCCTTCCGGCTCCAGAAAGATCTGGTGGCGGGGGCGCTCGGGGAAGCGCACCACCTTGTCCTCGATCGAGGGGCAGTAGCGCACGCCGCCCGCGTCGATCTGGCCGGCATACATGGGCGAATGGTGCAGATTGGCGCGGATCAGCGCATGGCTCGCCTGCGAGGTGGCGGTGATCGCGCAGGCGACCTGCGGGTTGGTGATCGCCGCGGTCATGGTCGAGAACGGCTCGGGCGGATCGTCGCCCGGCTGCCGGTCGAGGCCGGCATGGTCGATCGTGCGGCCATCGAGCCGGGGCGGCGTGCCGGTCTTCAGCCGGCGCAGCGCGAAGCCCGCGCGCTCCAGGCTCTGCGCCAGCCGCACCGCCGGCGCGTCGCCGACCCGGCCGGCCGGCCAGCGCTCCAGCCCGAGGTGGATCTCGCCGCGCAGGAACGTGCCGGTGGTCAGCACCACGGCGCCTGCCTGCCAGGTGCGGCCGTCTTCGCTCACCACGCCTGCCGCGCGGCCGCCATCGAGGATCAGGTCGTCGACGGCGCAAGCCTCGATCTCGAGATTCGGCTGCTCCGCGAGCAGGTCGCGGATCGCGGCGCGATAGAGGGCGCGGTCGGCCTGGGCCCGCGGCCCGCGCACCGCCGGCCCCTTGCTGCGGTTGAGCACCCGGAACTGGATGCCGGCGCGATCGATCGCGCGCGCCATGATGCCGTCCAGCGCATCGATCTCGCGCACCAGATGGCCGCGACCGAGGCCGCCGATCGCCGGGTTGCAGGACATGGCACCAATGGTGTCGAGCTTGTGGGTCAGCAGCAGGGTACGCGCCCCCATCCGGGCGCTCGCCGCCGCCGCCTCGCAGCCGGCATGACCGGCGCCGATGATCACGACGTCGTAACTGGAGCCCTGGCCCTTCATGGCCGCTGTTGTGGGGTCGCGGCATTGGCTCGTCAATGGCCGCGCGACGGGCGGAGGGGGGCGCGCAAGCGGGCGCGGACGGAGGCCCGCGCCCATGCATGGGTTGGTCGGAACGGCGTCAGAAGTTCCAGCGGGCGCGCAGCACCAGGTTGTGGCTGGTGTACTCGTCGTCCAGCGAGGCGGTCTCGGCGACGTCGCGGCGGATGTCCTCGGGCCGCAGGTACTGATAGCGCAGGCGGAGCGAGACCGTTTCGGACACCGGCAGGCCCACCCCGGGCCTGTCGCCGCCGAAACTGAGTAACGGCAGCATCGCGTTGCGGCTGTCCGCCGCGCGTTGCGCCCGCACGACGCCGTTGATGGTCCTATGCATGGCAGCGGTCGGCATGCTGGCCCGGGCCGCCGCGGGCTGCAGGAAGGCGTGTGCGCCGAGGCGGGTGCCGATCTCGAGCTGGACCGCGATGCCTTCGCCCGATGCAGGTTCCGAAGCGCCCGCCGCGGTGGGCGCGTCGGCCCAGGCGCTGGCGGCGGAGATCAGGAAGAGCAGGGTGGCGACGATCAGAATCCGCAGCATGAGACACGACCTCCGGCCCACGCTCGACGTTTTCGCTGTCTACGCTGCGAAGACTACCCGATCGACGTTAATCCTTCGCTAAATCCTCGCGCCATACTAGGGTTAGCCGAGGATAACCACAATATATACTCACAGACGGAGGCACTACTTATGTGCGCTATTACTATAGGCTTTTCAGAGCTCTACTTTCCGATACAGAACTCGGCAAAGATGCGATCAAGAAGATCCTCGACGCCGACGCGGCCGGTAATGCGGCCGATGGCGCGCACCGCGAGGCGCAGATCCTCGGCGACCAGGGCCAGCTCGGCATCGGACGGCAAGGCTGCGATGCGGCCGAGCGCCTCCTGCGCGCTCTGCAGGGCCGCGCGGTGCCGGGCGCGGGTCAGCAGCGGCGCCTCGCCGATCCGCCATCCGCTCGGCCGCCCGCGCGCCGAGCAGCTCCAGCAGGCGCTCGAGGCCCTCGCCGGTCCGGCACGACAGGCGCGCCGCCGGCCGGCCGGCGACCACGAGATCGCCGTCCAGGCGGCCGAGATCGGCCTTGTTGACCGCGACCACCGTGCCCTCGTCGACCAGCGCCAGGGTCTCGGCATCCTGCGCCGGCCACAGCGCGCCGTCGAGCAGGGCGAGGCGCAGGTCGGCCTCAGCGGCGCGCTGCCGCGCCCGGCGCACCCCTTCCGCCTCGGCGCCGCCCTGCGGCTCGCGCAGGCCCGCCGTGTCGAGCAGCGTGACCGGATAGCCGGCGAGGTCGAGATGGACCTCGAGCACGTCGCGGGTGGTGCCCGGCTCCGGCGTCACGATCGCGACGTCGCGCTGCGCCAGGCGGTTGACCAGGCTCGACTTGCCGGCATTCGCCGGGCCGATCACGGCGATCGTCAGGCCGGCGCGCAGCCGTTCGCCCCGGCGCGCATCGTCGACATGGGCCGCTATTTCGGCAGACACCTTGCCGAGCACCGGCCGGACGGCAGACATCATGTCGCCCGGCACGTCCTCGTCGGCGGAAAAATCGATCTCGGCCTCGAGCCGGGCGAGTGCGCCCAGCAGCTCGCTCCGCCAGCGCTCGTAGAGCCGGCCGAGCTCGCCATCGAGCTGCCGCAGCGCCTGGCGCGCCTGTGCCCCGGTCTCGGCCGCGACCAGATCGGCCAGGCCCTCGGCGGCGGTGAGGTCCAGACGGCCGTTGAGGAAGGCGCGCCGGCTGAACTCGCCGGGATCGGCCGGCCGCAGCCCCGGCAGGTCAGCCAGCGCCATCAGGAGCCCGGCCATCACCGCGCGTCCGCCGTGCACCTGCAGCTCGAGCACGTCCTCGCCGGTGGCGCTCGCCGGACCCGGAAACCACAGCACCAGCCCCTGGTCGATCGCCTGCCCGCTCGCGGGATCGTGCAGGCGGCGCAGCGCGGCGCGGCGCGGCGCCGGCAGCCGCGTTTTCGTCAGACGCCGGCAGACATCGGCGCAGGCCGGCCCGGAGAGGCGGATCACGGCGATCGCACTCCGGCCCGGCGCGGTCGCTGGCGCGAAGATCGTGTCGGCCATGGCAGCTCCGCTGTATTCGCCGCCGCCTCATGCTTGCGCGGGGCTTGGTCTTTGCGACCGCGGGCCCAGCTTATATAGCAATCCACCCACGTCGCCCTATCTCCGCCCGGCCGCCCGCGAGCGCGCGGCCGAAGCCTCGGGATTCTTCCTCATGCGCAACCGCCTCGCCGAAGCGACCAGCCCGTACCTGCTCCAGCACCAGGACAACCCGGTGCACTGGCAGCCGTGGGACGAGGCGGCGCTCGCCGCCGCCAGGGAGCAGGACAAGCCGATCCTCCTTTCGGTCGGCTACGCCGCCTGCCACTGGTGCCATGTGATGGCGCACGAGAGCTTCGAGAATCCCGAGATCGCCGCGCTGATGAACAGCGACTTCATCAACATCAAGGTCGATCGCGAGGAGCGGCCCGATCTCGACCAGATCTACCAGCATGCCCTGGCCCTGCTCGGCCAGCAGGGCGGCTGGCCGCTGACGATGTTCCTGACGCCCGCCGGCGAGCCGTTCTGGGGCGGCACCTACTTCCCGCCGGAATCGCGCTACGGCCGGCCTGGCCTGCCGGACGTGCTGCAGGGCGTCGGCAAGATCTGGCGCGAGGAGCGCCACAAGGTCGACAGCAACACCAGCGCGCTCAAGGATGCGCTGCAGCGCCTGGCCCGGCCCGATGCCGGCGGGCCGCTCGCCGAGGGCTTCGCCACCAGGGCCGCGACCCGCCTCGCCCAGGCGTTCGACACCATCCACGGCGGGCTCAGCGGCGCCCCGAAATTCCCGCAGGCGACCTTGCTGGATTTCCTGTGGCGCCAGGCCCGCGCCAGCGGCGATGCCACCATGCGCCAAGCGGTCATCCACACGCTGACCAACATCTGCCAGGGCGGCATCTACGACCATCTCGGCGGCGGTTTCGCCCGCTATTCGGTCGACGCCCTGTGGCTGGTGCCGCATTTCGAGAAGATGCTCTACGACAACGCCCAGCTGCTGGCGCTGCTGGCAGACGTATCGGCAGACACGCGCAGTCCGCTGCTCGCGGCGCGGGCGCGCGAGACGGTCGGCTGGCTCGAGCGCGAGATGCTGGTCGAGGACGCCTTCGCCTCGAGCCTGGATGCCGACAGCGAGGGCGAGGAGGGCAAGTACTATGTCTGGCAGGCGGCCGAGATCGACCGCGTGCTCGGCGCCGACGCGGCCGCGTTCCGGCTCGCCTACGGCGTGACCGACGGCGGCAACTGGGAAGGCCATACGGTGCTGAACCGCCTGCATCAGCAGGCTCTGCTGGCGCCCGACCAGGAGGCGGCCTTGCGCGCCAGCGCCGATCGCCTGCTCGCCGTGCGCGCCGAGCGCGTGCCGCCCGGCCGCGACGACAAGGTGCTGGCCGACTGGAACGGCCCCATGATCGCAGCCCTCGCCAAGGCCAGCGCGGTCTTCGACGAGCCCGCCTGGCTGCAGCGCGCCGAGGCCGCCTTCGCCTTCGTCGCCGAGCGCATGCAGCCGCATGGCCGCCTCGCGCACAGCTGGCGGGGCGGCCGCACCCTCGATCTCGCTTTTCTCGAGGACTACGCGCAGATGGCCGCCGCAGCGCTCGCCCTGTTCGAGCACACCGGCAAGCAGGCCTATCGCGATCAGGCCGAGGCGTGGGTGCGGGTCCTCGACGAGGACTATCTGGACGCCGAGCATGGCGGCTATTTTCAGGCGCCTGCCAGGGCCTCCGACCTCGTGGTGCGACCCAAGAACGCGCAGGACGGGCCGCTGCCGAGCGGCAACGGCCTGCTGGTCGCGGTCTTTGCCCGGCTCTTCTACCTCACCGGCGATGCCGCCTGGCGCGAACGCGCCGAGCGCCAGATCGCCGCGTTCTCGGGCGAGGTGGCGCACAACCCGCTCGGCCACGCCGCCTTGCTGAGCGGCGCCATGCTGCTCGAGCACTCCGTCCAGGTGGTGTTGACCGGCGACCCGGCGAGCCCGGACCTCGCAGCCCTTCGCCGCACCGCGCTGGCTGCGCCGGTGCCCGAGGCGGTGGTGCTCCAGATCGCGCCGGACACGGTCCTTCCGGCCGACCATCCGGCCTTCGGCAAAGGCCCCGTGGACGGCCGCGCCACCGCTTATGTCTGCCCGGGTCAGACCTGCCTGGCACCGGTGGTCGAGCCCGCGGATCTCGCGGCGTCCCTGGCGTCCGCCAGCCTGCGCGCGACCTGAGACCGGCGCCGCCGCCATGCTTTCGGCAGACGGCCGGCAGACGCACGGCGTCGATCTTCCCTTGGCGACGCGGTGCGCGCGCGCTAGGGTTGCGGCGTGCGCAGATTCAGCCGGGAGGCCGACATGGTCGGAATGGTGCGGGTGCATGAGGTCGGCGGCCCCGAGGTGCTGCGGTTCGAGCAGGTCGAGGTGGGCGAGCCGGGGCGGGGCCAGGCCCGCCTCCGCCAGACGGCCATCGGACTGAACTTCATCGACGTCTATTTTCGAACCGGGCTTTATCCGCAACCGAGCCTGCCGTTCACACCCGGTCTCGAAGCGGCCGGGGTGGTCGAGGCGATCGGCGAAGGCGTCAGCGAGGTCGGGGTCGGCGACCGGGTCGCCTATGCTGCGCCACCGATCGGCGCCTATGCCGAGGCGCGCCTGATGCAGGCCGATCGTCTCGTGCGGCTGCCGGATGGCATCAGCGATCAGCAGGCGGCCGCCATGATGCTCAAGGGCATGACGGCGCACTATCTCCTGCGCCGGACCTTCCCGGTGCAGGCAGGCCAGACGATCCTGTTCCACGCTGCCGCCGGCGGCGTCGGGCTGATCGCCTGTCAGTGGGCCAAGCATCTGGGCGCGCGGGTGATCGGTACGGTCGGCAGCGAGGCGAAAGCCGAGCTCGCCCGCGCGCATGGCTGCGACGTGCCGATCCGCTACGATCGCGAGGACGTGGTCGCCCGCGTGCGCGAGCTCACCGACGGCAAGGGCGTGCCGGTGGTCTACGACTCCGTCGGCAAGAGCACCTTCGAGCAGTCGCTCGACTGTCTGGCGCCGCGCGGCATGCTGGTCGCGCTTCGGCCAGTCGTCCGGCAACATCCCGCCGCTCAATCTCGGCATTCTGAGCCAGAAGGGCTCGCTCTACGTCACCCGGCCCACGCTCATGACCTACACGGCGGCACGCGACGACCTGCTGGCCTCGGCCAAGGAGCTGTTCGACGTCGTGCAGAGCGGGGCCGTCAAGATCGAGATCCACCAGACCTTCGCGTTGCGCGATGCTGCCGATGCGCATCGGGCGCTCGAAGCGCGCCAGACCACCGGCTCCACCGTCCTTCTGCCTTAGCCAAGCGCCGGGCGATGAGCGAAGGGACTGAGGCGGACCCCGGCACGCCGCCCGCAACGGCCAGGGGGCGCGGCCGCCGGGGCCGGCCGTCCAAGGCCCGCGGGCGCCCCAACTCGTCGGACGTCGCAAGCGCGCGCTGGACGGTGCGCGGCGTGCCGCCGCCGGTCCGCGACATGGCGCTGCGGGCGGCGGAAGCGCGCGGCATGACGGTCGGCGACTGGGTTGCCGAGGCGATCGTGACGCTCGCGCGCGCCGCCGACAAAGCCGGCGGCAGCAGCAACCTGCCCGCGCGCGAGCCGCCGCCGGACCTCGCCGCGATGCTTCAGGGCATCGAGGACCGGCTGCGCCGGCTCGAGGGCAGGCAGAAGGTCGGGATTTTCGGCAGACTTTTCGGCAGACGCGCCTGACGGGCGCCGGCCGCGGCGTCCTACGAGTTCATCGAATCCCAGAACTCGGCGTTCGACTTGCTGATGCGCATCTTCTCGCTCAGGAACTCGACCGCGTCGATCGTGCCCATGGGCGACAGGATCCGCCGCAGCACCCACATCCGCGACAGCGTGCCCCTGTCGACCAGCAGCTCCTCCTTGCGGGTGCCGGACTTGTTGATGTCGATCGCAGGGTATACACGCTTGTCGGCCAGGCGGCGGTCGAGCTGGATCTCGGAATTGCCGGTGCCCTTGAACTCCTCGAAGATCACCTCGTCCATGCGCGAGCCGGTGTCGATCAGGGCGGTGGCGATGATCGTGAGGCTGCCGCCTTCCTCGATGTTGCGGGCGGCGCCGAAGAAGCGCTTGGGCCGCTGCAGGGCGTTGGCGTCGACACCGCCCGTCAGCACCTTGCCCGAAGACGGCACGACGGTGTTGTAGGCGCGCGCGAGGCGCGTGACCGAGTCCAGCAGGATCACCACGTCGCGGCCGTGCTCGACCAGGCGCTTGGCCTTCTCGATCACCATCTCGGCGACCTGGACATGGCGCGTCGCGGGCTCATCGAAGGTGGAGCTCACGACCTCGCCCTTGACCGAGCGGGCCATGTCGGTGACCTCCTCGGGGCGCTCGTCGATCAGCAGGACGATCAGGTACACCTCGGGATGGTTGGCCACGATGCTGTGCGCGATGTTCTGCATCAGCATCGTCTTGCCGGTGCGCGGCTGCGCCACGATCAGGGCGCGCTGGCCCTTGCCGAGCGGTGCCACGATGTCGATCACCCGGCAGCTGATGTCCTTGTCGCGCGAATCGACGATCTCGAGGTTCAGCTTCTCGGTCGGGTAGTACGGCGTCAGATTGTCGAAGTGGACGCGATGGCGGGCCCGGTCCTGCGGATCGAAGTTGACCGTGTTGATGCGCAGCAGCGCGAAGTAGCGCTCGCCCTCCTTGGGAGCCCGCACCTCGCCGTCGACAACGTCGCCGGTGCGCAGCCCAAAGCGGCGGATCTGGCTCGGCGACACGTAGATGTCGTCGGGCCCGGCCATGTAGTTGACGTCCGGCGTGCGCAGAAAACCGAAGCCGTCCTGCAGGATCTCGAGCACGCCTTCGCCATAGATCGGCACGCCGCTCTCGGCGAGGCGCTTGAGCGTCGCGAACACGAGGTCCGGCTTGCGCAGCGTGCTCGCGTTCTCGATGCCGAGCTCCTCGGCATAGGCGAGCAGCTCGGCCGGCGAGCGGCGCTTGAGCTCGGACAGGTTCATGTAGCCGGAGACGCCTTCGGGCAACGCCGGCGGCGGCTGCCCGGGCGTGTCGGGCGGCGGCAGATGCGGCTCCGCCTCCAGGTCCGATTCGTGCATCAGCGGGGTCTCGCCGACATTGACGAGATCGTCCGCCGGAACACGTTCGGTTCGAACGCGGGGGCGCCGTCTGCGGGTCGTTGGGGCGGTGATAATGGGATCAGAACTACGCGATGGGGGCACGGAACGGACCTCGCTTTAACGAATTCACCCATGACTGTCAAACGCAAAACCAACGGCTGGTTGCCGGTTCTGCGCGCGGCCGCGCCGCCGCGCGCGCAGCGGCCTAGAACGGTCGAAAGACCACCACCAGGACGATCGCGACGAACAGCAGCGTCGGCAGCTCGTTCAGCCAGCGGAAGAAGCGCTCGCTCGCCGGTCGGCGATCGGCGGCGAACGCCTTCAGGTAGCGCGCCAGGACGCCGTGCACGCCCGCCAGCCCCAGCACCAGCGCGGTCTTGAGGTGGAGCCAGCCGGCCGACCACTGGCCCTGCACGATGCCGAGCGTGACGCCTGCCGCGATCGCCGCGAGCATCGCCGGCGTGGTGATGCCGCGCAGCAGCCGGCGCTCCATCACCTTGTACTTCTCGGATGCCTCCGAGCCGACGACGACCTGGCTATGATAGACGAACAGCCGCGGCAGATACCACAAGCCCGCCATCCAGGCCGTGAACGCCATGATGTGCAGCGCCTTCAGCCACAAGGCGAGATCGCTCATGCCGCGGCGCGCGTCTCGCCGGCCGCGGCATCGGCACGCAGCCGACAGGGACAACGCCCAAAGCGGGCCGGGCACAGGCGGGTCAGATCAGCCCCGCCCAGACCTGCCGACGACGATGCAGCCAGATGGCGGCGCACCAGCGTGGCAAGCGCCTCGATGAACTCGGGCCGCGCGCTCAGCGTCGGCACCCGCACATAGGTAGGAACGCCGCTTTGCGCTGCCAAGGCCGCGTACTCGTCATCCATCTCGACCAGGGTCTCGATATGCTCCGAGACGAACGCGATCGGGCACACCACCAGCGGCACGCCATCGGCGCCGGCGCGCTCCACCTCCCGGTCGGTGAACGGCCCGATCCAGGTCTGCGGCCCGACCCGGCTCTGGTAGCAGATCTGCCAGTCGAGACCCTCGATCGCGAGCGCCTCGGCGACGGCGGCGCAGGTCTGCTCGATCTGCCACTGGTACGGATCGCCCTTCTTGATGAAAGCCTCGGGCAGACCGTGCGCCGAGAACAGCAGGCGCGGCCTGCCCGCCGCGGCGGCCTTCGGCCAGGCCTCGCGGATCAGGGCGGCATGCGCCTCCACGAACCCCGGCTCGAGCGGATAGCAGCAGACGGCCCGGGTCGGGACGTCGAGCCCGGCGGCGCGCGCGGCCTGGCGCCATGCCTCCAGCGACGAGCCCGTGGTCGCGGCCGAGTACTGCGGGTAGAGCGGCAGCAGCAGGATGCGATCGGGTCGCCAGGCTGCGACCTCGGCGACCGCAGCCTCGCTCAGAGGGTGCCAGTAGCGCATTGCCATGAAGCAGCGGATTTCGCCGAGCCCGGCGCCGGGATCGGCGAGCGCTGCCTGCAGCGCCTGCATCTGCGCCAGGGTCTCGGCCAGAAGCGGCGTCTTGCCGCCCATCAGGGCGTAGTTCGCCTGCACCGCCTTCTCGCGCCTGGCAGTGATCAGCTTGGCGAACAGCCAGCGAAAGGGGGCTGCCATCTCGGTGATTGCGGGATCGTAGAACAGGTTGAACAGAAAGGGCCTTACCGACTCCAGCCGGTCCGGCCCGCCGAGATTGAACAGAACGACCGCGGTCCTCGCCATCGACGCTGCCTTTGCTGTTGTCCTGCCGGGCACGGCCCGCGTGCGGTCAGGCGCGCGCCGGCGCAAGCGACTTGATGAGGTGGACCAACTCTGCAACCGCAGCGGGGTCGGTCTCGGGCAACACCCCGTGGCCAAGATTGAAGACGAAGCGCGCGCCGGCAAGGGCTGCGACGATTCGCTCGGCTTCCGCCCGCATCGTCCGGCCGCCGACCAGAAGTGCTGTCGGATCGAGATTGCCCTGCAGGCAGACGCCGGGCAGGGCGCGCCGCGCCCAGCCCAACGGCACGGTGGTGTCCAGCCCCAGCCCGTCGGCGCCCACCGCCTCCTGGTACGAAGGATAGAGCGCGCCGGCGCCGCGTGGAAAGGCGATCACCGGCACATCGGGCCGCGCCGCCTTCAGGGCCGCGACGATCCGTGCCGCGGGCTCCTGGCACCAGCGCACGAACTCCGCTTCCGGCAACACGCCAGCCCAACTGTCGAACAGCTGCACGACCTGCGCGCCCGCCTCGATCTGCGCCAGCAGATGCGCCGTGGTCGCCTCGACCAGAAGCTCGATCAGGGCGCCGAACAGGGCGGGCTCGCGCCGTGCCAGCGTGCGCGCGCGGACATATTCCTTCGAGGTCTCGCCCTCGACCATGTAGGCCGCGACCGTCCAGGGCGCCCCGGCAAAGCCGATCAGCGCCGTCTCCTCGGCGAGATGCTCGCGCAGCCGGCGGACGGTCGCATAGACGGGCGCCAGGCGATCCGCGAGCCCGTCCAGCGTCAGGCCGTCGCAGATCGTCACGGGTGCGGATCGGCGAAAGCTTGGGCCCTGCACCTTCCTCGAACCGGACGGCGCAGCCGAGGGCATCGGGCACCACCAGGATGTCGGAGAACAGGATCGCCGCGTCCATGCCGAACCGGCGGACCGGTTGCAGCGTGATCTCGACCGCAAGCTCAGGCGTGTAGCACAGGTCGAGGAAGGTTTCCGCCTCCCGCCGCAATGCGCGGTACTCGGGCAGATAGCGCCCGGCCTGCCGCATGAGCCATATCGGCGGGCGCGGCACGGACCGGCCCGCGAGAACGTCGACGAGCAGAGGCGGGGCCGCACCAACGTCAGACGCGGCGTTGGATTGCTGCACAGTATGGTTCCTTCACTCCTTACCCTTTCCTAATCTTATTTAGAGAAAAGAGGTAGGTGTGGTGGGCCAACGGGATAACGGGGATTCCTCGCTGTCCCCACGTTCCGCCGTCAACGCCGATTCTTGGAGGAGAGCCGCCAGGCGTCGGGGATAAGGCCGTGCGTAATCAGGGCGACTTGCAGCTATGCGGCTGTTTTGAGACAGCTGGAAAGCGGCAGCAAAAAACGGTGGCGATCCATCGTCCCCGGATCGTCCCGGCGTTAGCGCCCCGGCGTCCCCAGGTGGCTAAAGATTGGAGCGCGGCGCAGGCATTCGGCTATAAACGCAGCCGGGACTGAAAAGTTCCCAATTCATCAACAGCGTTCTTGTGGGGTCCGTCGTGCGTCTGCACCTCCATCTGGTCTCGGATTCGACCGGTGAGACCGTCATCACCGTCGCCCGGGCAGGGGTGTCGCAGTTCGATGGGGTGATCCCCGTCGAGCACGTGTGGTCGTTCGTGCGCAACCGGGCCCAGGTCGACCAGGTGCTGACCATGGTCAAGGCCCTGCCGGGGGTGGTGATCTTCACGCTGGTGTCGCCGGATCTGCGGCGGGCGCTGCAGGAGGGCTGCCACACGCTGAACACGCCCTGCGTGCCGATCCTCGATGGCGTGTTCGATGCGCTCTCGAGCCTGCTGGGCGCCGAGAGCCGGCCGCAGATCGGCCGGCAGCACGCCATGGATGCCGGCTACTTCTCGCGCATCGAAGCGATGAACTTCATGCTCCACCACGACGACGGGCAGGCGGTCCGGGACCTCAATCAGGCGGATCTGGTGCTGGTAGGGGTATCGCGCACCTCGAAGACGCCGCTGTCGATCTATCTCGCCAATCGCGGCATCAAGGTCGCCAACGTGCCCGTGGTCCCCGATTGCCCCCTGCCGGCCGAGCTCGAGCAGCTGACCCGTCCTCTGGTGGTCGGCCTGACGATCAACCCGGAGCCGCTGGTGCAGATCCGGATGAGCAGGCTGCGTCAGCTGCGTGCCGAGCAGCCGCGCGGCAGCCCGCGCTTCGATGGCGACTACGCCGAGCTGGAGCGGGTGCGCGAGGAGCTGCTTTATGCGCGCCGCCTGTTTGCTCGCCACGGCTGGCCGGTGATCGACGTCACGCGGCGCTCCGTCGAGGAGAGTGCTGCGGCACTGCTGCAGCTGCTTCGGGCGCGCGACGAGGCCACGCACGGCACGGCGTCGGAGCAGCGCGAGGAGCCATGATCGCAGCTCCTCCAGTCTCGGCACGCACCGCCGTCGCGGGCGCCGCCAAGGATACCGGGCCGCGCTCCGTTTCCTGCTCGGGCTCGCCGCCGTGGCTGCTGTCGGCGGCTACGGCTATCAGGTCGGGGTCTCGGCGAACGAGGCCTGGACCCGGATGCTCGAGGCCGACCTGCAACGCTTCCAGGAAGACAACCTGAGCCTGCGCGACGAGCTGGCGCAGACCGCGCTTGGCGCCAGCAGCGCAAAGACGGCGCTCGAGGATCTGCGGCGGCGCTACGCGGCCGAGGTGCCGGACGGCGAGCTGGCAGCGCTGCTCGCGCGGGTCGAGGAGCAACTGCGCGCCGGCGTCGAGCCCGCGCGCCTCGCCTTCCTGATCGAGGCCGCGGGCGTGGATACCGCTTGCGTCGAGGCGCCGGTCACCAAGCGCTTCCGGCCGCACACGCCGATCTCCACAGGCCCCGTCGGCGCGGTTCGGTTCGGCGATCGCATCACGGTGACCGCGAGCGCCGAATCGGCCTTCGACGCCGGCGGGCAGCGCGAGGCCTGGTACGATCCGGCCGTGCCGATCGAGCTCGTCTTTCGTACCCTCGATGGCCGCGAGCTGCGGGTCGAGGGCACCCTGCCGCTCGCGCACCGCATGCTGGTGGACGGCCTGGAATATCGCTTCAGCGCGATCGCCGGGCCGGCCTCGTTCGTCGAGGTCACGGGCCAGGCCTGCCCGTTCCCGTAGCTCCAGGACCTCGCCTGGTCGCTATTCGGCCGCGGTCTGGTAAGCCTCGAGCGGCGGACAGCTGCAGACCAGGTGGCGATCGCCATAGACGTTGTCGACGCGGCCGACCGGCGGCCAGTACTTGTCCTCGCGCACGGCCTCCTGCGGGAAGAACGCCTGCTCCCTGGAGTAAGCGTACGGCCAGTCGCCGACCAGCAGATCCGCCGTATGCGGGGCGTTGCGCAACACGCTGGCTCCGGCCTCCACCACGCCCTGCTCGACCGCCCGGATCTCGTCGCGGATCGCGATCATGGCATCGCAGAACCGGTCGAGCTCGGTCTTGGCCTCGCTCTCCGTCGGCTCGATCATCAGGGTCTCGGGCACCGGCCACGACATGGTCGGCGCGTGGATGCCGTAGTCGACCAGCCGCTTGGCGACGTCCTCGACCGTGACGCCGCAGGCCTGCTTGATGGCGCGCAGGTCGACGATGCACTCGTGCGCGACCCAGCCGCCCTCGCCGCTGTAGACGATCGGGTAGTGCGGGGCCAGGCGCCTGGCGATGTAGTTGGCGTTCAGGATCGCGACCTCTGTGGCGCGCCGCAGGCCCGGCCCGCCCATCATCGCGATGTAGGCCCAGGAGATCGGCAGGATCGAGGGCGATCCCCAGGGTGCCGCCGACACCTGCCCGATGGTCGATCCGTCCGCCGCCGGATTGATGCCCGGCACCACGGCGTGGTCCGGCAGATAAGGCGCCAGGTGACGCTTCACGCCGATCGGGCCCATGCCCGGGCCGCCGCCGCCATGCGGAATGCAGAAGGTCTTGTGCAGGTTCAGATGGGCGACGTCGGCGCCGAGCTCGGCCGGCCGGCAGATGCCGACGAGCGCATTCAGGTTGGCGCCGTCCAGATAGACCTGGCCGCCATGGTCGTGGATCGCCTGGCAGATGTCGCGGATCTTGGCCTCGAACACGCCATGGGTCGAGGGATAGGTGATCATGAGGGCGGCGAGCCTGTCGCGATGCGCTTTTGCCTTGGCGCCCAGGTCCTCGAGGTCGACATTGCCGTGCCGGTCGCAGCCGACCACCACCACCGAGAAGCCGGCCATGATCGCGCTGGCCGGATTGGTGCCGTGCGCCGAGGACGGGATCAGGCAGATGTCGCGATTCGCCTCGCCGCGGGCCTCGTGATAGCGGCGGATCACCAAGAGGCCCGCATACTCGCCCTGGCTGCCGGCGTTCGGCTGCAGCGAGATGGCATCGAAGCCCGTGATCTCGGCGAGCCAGCGCTCGAGGTCCTCGAACAGCCGGGCATAGCCTTGCGCCTGATCGAGCGGCGCGAACGGATGCAGCGCGCTAAAGCCCGGCCAGGTGATCGGGACCATCTCGGTCGCCGCGTTCAGCTTCATGGTGCACGAGCCGAGCGGGATCATGGTGCGATCGAGCGCCAGATCCTTGGCCTGCAGGCGGCGCAGGTAGCGCATCATCTCGGTCTCGCTGTGGTGCTGGCTGAAGACCGGATGGCTCAGGAAGTCGCTGGTCCGGCGCAGCCCCTCGGGCACGCATTCCTCGACCTCGCGATCGAGCCGGTCGATAGCACCCACCGTGTCGCTGCCCTGGTCCGCTCCAAAGGCCTGCCATACCTGCTCGACGTCGTGCCGCGTCGTGGTCTCGTCGAGCGCGATCCCGAGATGGTCGGCGTCGACCAGGCGAAGGTTGATGCCGCGCGCGCGGGCCTCCTCGGCGATCGTCCCGGCACCGCCCGGCACCCGCACCGTGATGGTGTCGAAGAAGGCGGGCGTGGCGACCTCGATCCCGGCGTCGCGCAGGCCTTGGGCCAAAATCTGGCTCAGGCGATGCACCCGCGCGGCGACCCTGCGGATGCCCTGCGGCCCGTGCCAGGCGGCATAGAGGCCGGCGATCACGGCGAGCAGGACCTGGGCGGTGCAGATGTTGCTGGTGGCCTTCTCGCGCCGGATGTGCTGCTCGCGGGTCTGCAGCGCCATGCGCAGCGCCGGCCGGCCGCGGCTGTCGACCGAGACGCCGATCAGGCGGCCCGGCATCAGGCGCTTGTAGGCGTCACGCGTGGCGAAGAAGGCCGCATGCGGGCCGCCGTAGCCCATTGGCACGCCGAAGCGCTGGGCGCTGCCGATCGCGATGTCGGCGCCGAGCTCGCCCGGCGGCGTCAGCAGGGCCAGGCTCAAAAGATCGCAGGCCATGATCGCGAGCGCGCCCTGCGCCTGCAGCGTTGGCGATCGCGTCGCGATAATCGCGCACCGCACCGCTCGAGCCCGGGTAGTGCAGCAGCGCGCCGAACACGTCTTTGCCCTCGAGATCGCGCAGCGGATCGCCGACCACGACCTCGAAGCCGAACGCGGCCGCGCGGGTGCGGATCACGGCCAGGGTCTGCGGGTGGCAGTCGGCATCGACGAAGAAGGTTTCCGCGCGCGACCTGCCGGCACGCTTGGCCATGGCCATCGCCTCGGCGGCGGCGGTCGCCTCGTCGAGCAGCGACGCGTTGGCCAGCTCCAGGCCGGTCAGATCCGCGACCATCTGCTGGAAATTGAGCAGGGCCTCCAGGCGGCCCTGGCTGACCTCGGCCTGATAGGGCGTGTAGGCGGTGTACCAGCCGGGGTTCTCGAGGACGTTGCGCAGGATCACGGACGGCGTGTGGGTGCCATAGTAGCCCATGCCGATCATCGAGGTCAGCACGCGGTTGCGCCCGGCGAGCGCGCGCAGGGCCGCCAGCGCCTGGTCCTCGCCGATCGCCGGCGGCAGCGCCAGCGGCCGCTCGGTGCGGATCGCGGCCGGCGCCGTCCGGTCGATCAGCTCGCCCAGCGAGGCGGCGCCGACCACCTCGAGCATCGCCGCAATCTCGGCTTCGTCCGGGCCGATATGCCGCGCTACGAACGCGCCAGGCGCTTCCAGCTCGGCCAACGAAACGCTTGTCATGCTCACTTTCCCTGCCACCGGTCCGGCTCGGCCGCGCTCAGCTCTGGCTCTCGACGAAGGCGCGATAGGCATCGGCGTCCATCAGGCCGTCGAGCTCGGCGGGCTTGGCGATCTCGAGCTTGCAGAACCAGCCCGCACCCTCGGCATCGCCGTTGACCAGCGCCGGGTCGTCGCTCACGGCAGTGTTCACCTCGACCACCTTGCCGCTGATCGGCGCATAGACGTCGCTTGCCGCCTTGACGCTCTCGACCACCGCCATGGCAGCCTTCTGGGCGACCTCGCGGCCGACCTCCGGCAGCTCGACGAACACCACGTCGCCGAGTTGCTGCTGGGCATGCTCCGAGATGCCGACGGTCGCGATCTGGCCCTCGACGCGCACCCATTCGTGCTCTTTGCTGTAGCGGATGTCGGACATGGCGGCTCCATCAGCGCATCAGCGCGCGTAGCGGTGGGGGACGAAGGGCGTCTTTGCGACATGGGCCGGATGCGGCCTGTCGCGGACGATGAGGGTGAGCGGCGTGCCGGGCGCTGCGTGCGCGGCCGCGACGTAGCCGAGCGCGATCGGACCGCCGACGGTAGGCCCGAAGCCGCCGCTGGTGACGAACCCGATCGGGCGGCCGCCTGTATCCTGGATCTCGGTGTTCTCGCGCGCAGGCGTGCGGCCGTCCGGCCGGATGCCGACGAGCTTGCGGGCCGGGCCTTCGCGCAGCTGGCGCAGGATCGTCTCGGCGCCCGGGAAGCCGCCCTGCTCGCGCCGGCGCTTGCCGATCGTCCAGGCGAGCCCCGCCTCGATCGGGGTGATCTCGGGCGAGAGCTCGTGGCCGTAGAGGCAAAGGCCGGCCTCGAGCCGCAGCGAATCCCGCGCGCCGAGGCCGGCGGGCTCGACCTCGGCCTGGTCGAGGAGCAGCCGCGCCAGCGCCGCCGCGTCGTCGGCTGCGACCGAGATCTCGAAGCCGTCCTCGCCGGTATAGCCCGAGCGCGCGATCCGGCAGTGCCGGCCGCCGATGTCGGCCTCGGCGGATTGCATGAAACGAAGCTCGGCCACCGCCGGCGCGAGGCGTGCGATGACCGCGGCGGCTGCGGGCCCCTGCAGCGCCAGCAGCGCGCGCTCGCTCAGCTCCTCGACCCGGTGCGCTGGCTCCAGCGCCGCGCGCAGATGCGCGAGGTCGGCCTCGCGGCAGGCGGCGTTGACCACCACGGAAAGGCCGCCCGCGATGCGGCCCACGATCAGGTCGTCGAGCACGCCGCCCTGCGCGTTGGTCAGCACGGTGTAGCGCAGGCTGCCTTCGCCGAGGCCCGTGAGGTTGCCCGGCACCAGGGCCTCGAAGGCTTGCGCGGCGTGCTCGCCATGCACCAGCACCTGGCCCATGTGCGACACGTCGAACAGCGCGGCCGCGTCGCGGCACTGCCGGTGCTCGGCCATGATGCCGGCGGGATACTGCACGGGCAGGGCCCAGCCGGCGAAATCGACCATCCGGGCGCCGCGCTCCTCGTGCACCGCATGCAGCGGCGTGCGGCGCGGGCCGGATCGGTTGGCTGGTGACGGTTCGCTCACGGCCCGGGCCTCCAGAGGCTGTCGACCGACGCGCCTGCGTCCAGTCGCCGAGCCCCCTCTGTCCCAGACCTGAGAGATTCATCGGACGCCAAGCAACGCGCCCGACTTAACCCCTTCGGTGGAGGGTCGAACCCTCGCTCTCCAGAGTACCATCCTCCCGCGGTCCTGCGGCCTGAGAGTTTCCGGGGCGGTTGCTCCTTCGGCGTCGCGTCGACCGGCAGCCTGCCGGCGCGCGAACTCTCCCGCGGGGATCAGCTGGTATGCAGCAACACTAGCCACGACGCCGCCAAAATCAAGCATCGCCAATGGATGACCGGACCGGGAGCTAGGGCAGGCTGGGCTCGAGCCGGCGGCGCATCTCCTCGTCGTCGAGCTGAAAGCCCAGGAAGACGCCGTACTGCGGACCCGTGGCCGGCGTCACGTCTGGCATATGGACCGTCATCTCCTGGGTGCTGCCGGCGCGCTGCTGGCCCTCGGGAAACGCGACGTCGACATCGAACAGCGGCTTGCTCAGGACCTGCTGACCAGGTCCCAGGCTCGCGACGAAGTAGGTGAGCCGCAGCGGCCCGCCGCCGTACGCCGGACCCTGCTCGGCGATCAGGTTGAAGCGCAGTGCCACATCCACGCCATTGTTCTCATAGCGGCAGATGCTGACGAGGTCGGTCAGCACGGCCAGATAGCGAAGGTCGGCGGGACGTGTGTCCGGGCCGGGGCGATAGGCGGCGGTGCGCTCCGCACCCTTGAGCATCAGCACCGTCGGGCAGGCCGGCGGCACCGGCTCGGGGCTGGAGCTGCCGCAGGCCGACAGCAGCGCCAGCAGCGCTGCGGCAATCGAGGTCACGCGTGCAGTGGGGTGGCTGAAGATGGCTGCGGGTCTTTCCTGTCGATCCTGGCCTGCCGATCCTGCTGCGGACGCGAGGTAGCCCAACTCGACCCGGCTGGCAAGCTTGCCGGTCCTGCCGGGCGCCAGAGGATGATGTCGCAAAGGCACTGTCCATTTGCGACCAGACCTCCTAAGCTTGGCAGGTCCCATGGTTGTACCTCGCCACGAACCCGAGACCACCGGCTCGAGCGGGCCGGTCCTTGCCGCCCTCGATCTGGGCACCAACAACTGTCGCCTGTTGGTGGCGAGGCCGCGTGGCGACGGCTTCGAGGTGCTCGACAGCCTGTCGCGGATCGTGCGGCTCGGCGAAGGTGTGGCCGGCAGCGGCCGGCTGACCGAGCGGGCCATGGCGCGCACGGTCGCGGCGCTCAAGATCTGCGCCCGGATCATGGCGCGCCACCAGGTGACGCGAAAGCGCTGCGTCGCCACCGAGGCATGCCGGCGCGCGATCAATGGCGTGGCATTCCTGGACCGGGTCAGGCGGGACACCGGCATCGAGCTCGAGATCCTGCCGCAGGAGCAGGAGGCGGAGCTCGCGATGCTGGGCTGCCTGCCTCTGGTCGACCCCGATGCCGAGCAGGTGCTGCTGGTCGACATCGGCGGCGGCAGCACCGAGGTGCTCTGGCTCGACCGCAGCCCGGCCCATGCCGGCTCGCCGCGGCGAGCCGTCGCCTCGGTGCCGATCGGCGTGGTGTCGCTGTCCGAGGCGTTCACGTCGGAGCCGGATCCCGCCACCTTCGCGGCCATGGTGCAACACGTGACGGACCTTCTGGCGCCGATCGAGCTGGCGCACGGCATCGCAAGCGCGACCCGCGCCGCGAGGGCGCAGATGCTGGGCACCTCCGGCACGGTCACGACGCTGGCGGCGGTGCTGCTCGGCCTGCCGCGCTACGATCGCCGCGTGATCGACGGCTTGCGGGTCGACCCCGATGCCATTGTCTCGGTCTCGCGGCGGCTGCGCGCCATGGACAACGCCAGCCGCGCCGCGCATCCCTGCATCGGCCCGGGTCGCGCCGATCTCGTGGTCGCCGGCTGCGCGATCCTGGAGGCGGTCATGCGATGCTGGCCGGTGGCCAGCCTGCGGGTTGCGGACCGCGGCCTGCGCGAGGGCATGCTGCACGGCCTGATGGGCCGCACGCTCACGCGCGCGCTCGCACCCGACCCGGCAACCCTGGCCGGCCGGCAGGAGCTTGCGCCCGGTCACCTGCTCGGCGACACGGCGGCCTGATGCCCGGGCGCGGCGTGGGCCCGGCTGCGGCAAGGAACGGGTTCGCTCGGCCAAGGGGCGCCGCATCGCTTCGACCCGCTGGCTCGCGCGTCACCTGGGCGACCCCTACGTGCAGCGTGCGCACAAGGAGGGCTATCGCTCCCGCGCCGCCTACAAGCTGCTCGAGATCGACGAGAAGCACGGCCTGCTCAAGCCCGGCCGCCGCGTGCTCGATCTGGGCAGCGCCCCCGGCGGCTGGCTGCAGGTGGCGGTGCGGCGCGGCGCGCGCGTGGTGGGCGTCGATCTCGACGAGGTGGCGCCGGTCGGCGGCGCCGCGGTGCTGCAGGGCGACATCTTCGACGAGGAGCTCCCTGAGCGGATGGTCGCGGCCTTGGGCGGCAGGGCCGATGTGCTGCTGAGCGACGTGGCCCCGGCCTCGACCGGCCGGCGCAGCGTCGATCGCCTGCGCGCCGAGGCGATCGGCGAGGCCGTGCTGGCGCTGCTGCCGAGCCTGCTGGCGCCGGGCGGCAGTCTGGTGCTGAAGCTGCTGCGCGGCGCCGACAGCGCGCTTACCGCCGAAGTGCGCCGGCAGTTCCGCCAGGCCCGCCTGATCAGGCCGCAGGCCACGCACCGCGAATCCTCGGAGATCTACCTGCTCGGCACCGGCTACCGCCCGGATGCGGCGTGCACGCCGGACGACGGCGAGCCGGCCGGCGACGGCTGAGCCGCCCGCCGCTGCCGCACGTCTCGATTGCCGCCGGCACCGCTCCGGCCGGCTCACACCGCCTCGTACGCGCCGGGATCTGTGAACGCGCCGGTCGGTGCCATGTAGCCGGCCGGTGCCATGGCGACGCGGCAGCCGTTGCCGCCGGCCAGCACGACATCGAACAGCGCGCTCTCGGCAAGCCCGATCAGCTCCTCGAGACGGCGGCCGTGCGCCGGAAACAGCGCGATGCCGACGCTCGCCGTCAACGAGAGCTCGTGGCCGTCGATGCAGAAGGGCGGCGTCATGAGCCGGCGCAGCTTGCCGGCGAGCGCGTCGGCGCAGGCACTGCCATGGAGGCCTTCGAGCAGGGCGACGAAGCCGTGATCGCGCACCCGCGCCAGGGTGTCCGACCGGCGGATGTTCGCCTGCAGCCGATCGGCCAGCGCGCACAGCAGGTCCTCGCCGAACGCGCTGCCCATCTGCTCGACCGTGCGCAGATAATGGTCCGGCTCGATCGCGAGCAGCCCGAGCGAGTTGCCCTGGCGCTCGGCCCGGGCGACCGCGCGCTCGAAGCGCTCGGCCAGGAGCAGCCGGTTGGCGAGCCCCGTCAGCGGATCGTGGCGGGCGTGACGGACCCGGAACCGCTCGAGACGCTTGCGCTCGATCGAGGCGACGATGGCGCGCTGCATCGCCGCCGGCGTGGCCAGGCTCTTCGGCAAAAAATCCTGGGCGCCGCCGCGGACCGCCGCGCGGGCGAACAGCACGTCCTCGGCCCCGAAGCCGCTGTACACGATGATCGGCAGGTCGGGCGCATGGTCGTGCACGCTGCTGACCGTGGCCAGACCGCTGGAATCCGGCAGCATCAGATCGAGCAGGACGGCATCGAAGCCGCCCTTGTCGAGCCTCGCCCTGGCCTCGCTCAGGCGAGCGACGTGGGTCAGCTCGAAGCCTGCGTCCTCGCCCAGAAGCTCCGCGGCGATGCGCGCATCGCTCGGACTGTCCTCGATCAGCAGAACCCTGATTGCTGCGGTCATCACAACCCCGTCTCGCGCCGCCAGCAGCCCGGGGCAGACCCCAAGGCGGCCTCGGCATCGCAACCAGAGCCTGCGCCATCATGGTGAACAAAGATTTAAGCGCGTTGCATGGCGGCGCGACGCTTGCCGGTGCTGCGAGGAGCCGCTAGCGTTCCGCGATCGCAGCCGCGGGGCCAACGCCATGGATCAGGCAGCCGGAGCTACACCTGCGCTGGTGGTCGCCGACCTTCACAAGGCGTTCGGCTCGCTCGAGGTGCTCAAGGGCGTCTCGCTCTCGGCGCAAAACGGCGATGTGATCTCCATGATCGGCAGCTCGGGCTCGGGCAAGAGCACGCTCCTGCGCTGCATCAACCTGCTCGAGGTGCCCGATTCCGGCGAGGTCCACGTCGGCGGCGAGCTGATCCGCATGACCGCGACCCGGCATGGCGCCAGGCCCGCCGACCGGCGCCAGGTCGACCGCATCCGCACGCGCCTCGGCATGGTGTTCCAGAGCTTCAATCTGTGGTCGCACATGACCGTGCTCGAGAACCTGATCGAGGCGCCGGTGCATGTCCTGCGACGCCCGAGGCCAGAGGCGATCGAGCGCGCCGAGCTGCTGCTCGCCAAGGTCGGCATCGCCGAGAAGCGCGATCACTACCCGAGCCACCTGTCGGGCGGCCAGCAGCAGCGCGCCGCGATCGCCCGGGCGCTGGCGATGGAGCCGCAGGTGATGCTGTTCGACGAGCCGACCTCGGCGCTCGACCCGGAGCTGGTCGGCGAGGTGCTGCGGGTCATCCGCAATCTCGCCGAGGAAGGCCGCACGATGCTGATCGTGACGCACGAGATCGGCTTCGCGCGCGAGGTCTCCACGCGCACCGTCTTCCTGCATCAGGGCCGGATCGAGGAGGAGGGCCTGCCCCGCGAGGTCCTCGGCAACCCGCGCTCGGAGCGCCTGCGCCAGTTCCTAGCCAGCCATCTGTGATCTCAGCCGTCCGGCGCAACGCGTGCGCGGCGCGGGGCGAGCGCCCGATCCTCGACCCGGATGCGGTACCACAGCAGGGCGGCATTGGCGACGGAGAACAGGAGCGCGAGGCGCCAGGCGCCGAAGATCAGCGGCAGGACAGCGATCTCGCCCGCCACGATCAGATAGTTGGGATGCCGGAGAAATCGGTAGGGCCCGCGGCGGACCAGCGGCTCGTCGGGAAGCGTGATCACCCGGGTGGTCCAATAGCGGCCGAGGCTCGCGATGGTCCAGGCGCGGGCGACCAGGAGCACGGCGAACAGCGCGGCCAGCGGCAACGACGGTGGCGTGTTCGGGGGCACGGTCGCGAAGATCGTCGCCAGCCAGGCGGCATGCAGCGCGACCAGGGCGGAGTAGTGGCGGGCGCCGACTTCGTGCGCGCCCCGGGCGCGCAGGCGCCGGGCATTGCGGCCCGCGTAGGCCAGCTCGACCAGGCGCAGGAGCGCCACCGTCAGGACCAGCCACTGCGCGGCGCCCATCAGGTCTCCAGGAGCAGAAATCCCGCCGTGAAGCCGGGTCCCAGGGCGGAGGCGAGAAGCCTGCCGCCGGCGCGGCGCGCGAGCATCCGCTCGAGCACGAACAGCACGGTCGCCGCCGACATGTTGCCGTGGGTACGCAGCACCTCACGGCTGTCGGCCAACGCCGTCGGCGGCAGATCGAGAGCGTCGCCGAGCGCCAGCAGGACCTTGCTGCCGCCAGGATGCATGGCGAAGCCGGCGATGTCGTCGAGCCGCAGGCCGCAGCCGTCGAGGAAGCCCGACAGCGCGGCGCGGTAGCGCTCGCGGATCAGCGCCGGAATGTCACGCGAGAACAGGACGCCGAAGCCGTCGTCCTCGATCCGCCAGCCCATGACGTCGAGCGAGGCGCGCCAGGTGTGCTCGCCCGCCCCCGCGAGGACGGGTCCGGCGCCATCCAGGCCGACGACGCCCGCGGCGGCGCCGTCACCGAACAACGCCGCGGCGACGATGTTGCTGTTCGAGACGTCGGCAAGGCGGAAAGTCAGGGCGCACAGCTCGACGACGGCGAACAGGACCGGTCGCTCGGGCACGGTGCAGGCGAGCGCCGCGGCGCGCGCCATGCCGAGCACGCCGCCGGCGCAGCCCAGCCCGAAGATCGGCAGGCGGATCGTGTCGCACCTCATCCCGAGACGCTCGAGCAGCAGAGCGTCGAGGCTTGGCGTCGCGAGTCCGGTCGTCGAGACCGTGACCACCGCCCCCACGTCCGACGCGATCAGCCCGGCGCGCGCCAGGGCGGTCTCGCTGGCGGCGCAGATCAGTTCGAGCGCATGCTGAACGTAGATCTGATTGCGGGCCTTCCAGCTCTGGCGCTCCAGGTACTGCTCGGGTGACAGGCAGGAATGTCGGGTCTCGATCCCAGCGTGATCGAAGACCGGGAGCAGGCGCTCCAACTCCTCGCCGCGGGCGGCGAAGACGCGCTGCGCCAGTGCCTTCGCCTCCGACTGATGCAGAACATGTGGCGGCACGGCAGTCGCGAGCCCCAGGAGGCGCGGCGCACGTGGTCCGTTCCCGATCCGCGGCACGGCCCCGCGCTCCGGTTCACGATCGCACAGGCAGACCTGCGACCGTCGCAGCCCGATCCGACGCCGGCGCTCGCGCCAGCCCGCCGAATTCGGCAGCAGCCGCGAGCCAGCGGCCCCGGCACAGCTCGATCTTTCGGCAACGCCCGCATGGTCGGTCTCCGTGTGCTGGACAGCACGACCGGCGGCTCGGGCTGATCCAGGGTCTCTGAGCACAACATGATCGGCCCTCGGGAGCGATCAAGGGCGCCGCATGCGCCGGGTCAAGCGACCGGTGCGCATCGGCGCCCGCCCGAACCCGATCGAGGAGGAGGGCGCCCGGCGCGAGGCGCTGGGCAACCCGCGCTAGGAGCGCCTGCGCCAGTTCCTCGCGAGCCATCTCTGATCCCGCCGGATTGCGCGCCTCCAGACCGGGTCGTATCGCTGGTCGGTCCGCTGCATCCAAATCCGTACTCGCTCCGTAGCTACCCGAGCCGCACACGCCGTGCGGCCGACGGGCGGTGCCGGTGCACCGCCAGCAACGGAGAAATCGATAATGAATCGGATAGGCATCCTACGATCTTCCCTGGTGGCTGCGACGCTTCTGGCGGGCGTGCCGGTGGCCGGCGCGGGCGCAGAGGTGATGGTCGGCGGCCAGCCGATGCTGCCGGGCAAGACCATCGTCGACAACGCGGTCAACTCGGCCGACCACACCACGCTGGTCGCGGCGGTCTCGGCTGCGGGCCTCGTCGATACCTTGAAGAGCGACGGCCCGTTCACCGTGTTTGCGCCGGTCAACCGCGCGTTCGAGGCCCTGCCGCCGGGGACCGTCGACAGTCTGCTGAAGCCCGAGAACCACGACGCCCTGACCGGGATCCTCACCTACCACGTGGTGCCGGGAGAGCTCGATTCGGAGGCGCTGCGCGAGCGCGTGGCCGCAGGCGGCGGCATGGCCGACCTCGAGACCGTCAACGGCCAGATCCTCACGATCAAGGCCAACGGACCCAACAACCTGGTGGTCGAGGACGAGCAGGGCGGCATCGCCACCATCTCGACCTACGACGTCTACCAGTCGAACGGCGTGATCCACGTGGTGGAGAGCGTGCTGCACCCCAAGTGAGCCAGGCCCTCCACGGCCATTCCATCAACAGGCATCAACGGGACGACCTCATCATGCAAAAGCTTGACCAACACCGCATGCGGCTCCCTCTCGCCGCCGCCACCCTCGCCGCGCTGGCGGCGACCAGCGCCTGCTCATCCGCCGACCGGGGCGGCATGGGCGGGGCCATGGCCGGCCAGTCGCAGATGAGCACGGCGTCGACCGGCATGGCATCCAGCTCGAGCGTCATGGTCGGCGGCCAGCCGATGCTGCCGAGCAAGACCATCGTCGGCAACGCGGTCAACTCGGCCGACCACACGACGCTGGTCGCGGCGGTGCAGACCGCCGGGCTGGTCGAGACGCTGAACGGCGAAGGGCCGTTCACCGTGTTCGCGCCGGTCGACAGCGCCTTCGAAGCACTGCCTCCCGGCACGGTCGACAACCTGTTGCAGCCCGAGAACCGCGCGACGCTGACCAGCGTCCTCACCTACCACGTGGTCCCTGGCCGGCTCGATGCGGCGGCGCTGCGGCAGCGTGTGGCCGCGGGCGGGGGCACGGCCGAGCTCGAGACCGTCAACGGCGAGACGCTCACCGTCATGGCCAACGGGCCGACCAACCTGGTGGTCGAGGACGAGCAGGGCGGCATCGCCACCATCTCGACCTACGACGTCTATCAGTCGAACGGCGTGATCCACGTGATCGACGACGTGCTGTTGCCGAGCTGAGGCTTGGCGCGGCCGCTTCCTGAGGGGCATCGGGAAGCGGCCGCGGTCGTCTGGCGCCTCGAGGGTCATTCTGCTATGGCTTGAGGGTCGGCAGCCGGTCAGCAGGTGCCCAACAAGCCAAGGCTCGCGCGCAACGATGTCGAATGACACCCAGGCCGAGCCGTCGCCGCTCACCCACCTCCTCGATGGCACCGCGGCGCGCGATCAGCGCTCGTTTGCCGACCTCTACGCGGCGAGCAGCGCGAAGCTGTTCGGCATCGTGCTGCGTATCCTGCGCGATCGCGAGCAGGCGAGCGAGGTGCTGCAGGAGGTATATCTGCGCATCTGGCAGCACGCCGCCGACTACCGGCCGGACAAAGGGTCGCCCATGACCTGGATGATCGCGGTGGCGCGCAACCGTGCGCTCGACCGGCGACGCGGCCGTCGGCCCGAGCTGCCGCTCGATGCGATCGACGAGATCGAGGATCCAGGCGGCGATCGGCCGAACCCGCTCGATGGCGTCGTCTTCGGCAGCCAGGCGCGCGCGCTCGGCCATTGCCTGGGCGAGCTCGAGAAGCGCCAGCGCGAATGCGTTCTGCTGGCCTACACCCTCGGCTACACCCATGCCGAGCTCGCGGAGCGTCTCGACGTGCCCGCTCGGCACGGTCAAGAGCATGATCCGGCGTGGTCTGCTGCGCCTCAAGGAATGCCTCGAGCGATGAGCGACGAGCTGCACGAGAAGGAAGCGCTCGCCGCCGAATACGCGCTCGGCAGCCTCGACCACGCGACGCGGCTTCGGGTCGAGCAGATGATGCGGACCGACCCGGAGCTCGCCCGGCTGGTCGACGTCTGGCAGCAGCGCCTGGCCCCGCTTGCCGCGAGCGTGCCGCCGGTCGAGCCGCCAGCCGCGGTCTGGGCGGGGATCGAGCAGGCGCTGACGGATCGCGAGGCCGGTCCAGCGCCCGAGGGCGGTGCAACCGGCGCCGCGGCGGCGACTGAGCCAGAGCCTCGGCTTCTGGCGCTGGTCGACCCTGGCGGCCAGCGCGCTTGCCGCCGGACTGGCGCTCTATGTCGCTTTTGCGCCCCCGGCACCCCCGGCCCGCTACGTCGCCGTGCTCTCTCAGGGCGACGCGAGCCCTTCGCTGATCGTCACCGTCGACCCCGCGGCCGGGCGCATGACCATCCGTCCGCTGGAGACCGCCCCGGTCGAGGGCACCCCGGCAGAGGATAGGGCGATGGAGCTGTGGCTGGTCGCCGGCGCCGACACGCCGCCGCATTCGCTGGGCCTGCTCGATCCGGCCCGGGAGATCTCGCTCGAGCTCGATCCGCAGGCCGAGGCGGGCGTCGGGCCGAGCGCCGCGCTCGCGGTCAGCCTCGAGCCGCCCGGTGGCTCGCCGACCGGCCTGCCGACCGGACCCGTGATCTATCAGGGTCCCCTGCTGCCGCTCACCGAGTGATCGCCAGGTCGCGTCGGCGCATGGGGCCCTTGTGCCGGGCACGCCGCCGAACCATATAGTGCGCGTCGCGGCCCGCTTCCCGGGCCGCCTTTTTTTGACCTGCAGCCATGCACCTGCGCAACATCGCCATCATCGCCCATGTCGACCACGGCAAGACCACGCTGGTCGACCGCCTGCTCCAGCAGAGCGGCACGTTTCGCGCCAACCAGCAGGTCGCCGAGCGCGCGATGGATTCCAACGACCTGGAGCGCGAGCGCGGCATCACGATCCTGGCGAAATGCACCTCGGTGGTCTGGCAGGACACCCGGATCAACATCGTCGACACGCCGGGGCACGCCGATTTCGGCGGCGAGGTCGAGCGCATCCTCTCGATGGTCGACGGCGTGCTGCTGCTGGTGGATGCCGCCGAAGGGCCGATGCCGCAGACCAAGTTCGTGCTCGGCAAGGCGCTGCGCCTGGGCCTTTGCCCGATCGTGGTGATCAACAAGCTCGACCGGCCGGACCAGCGCGCGCATGCGGTGCACGACGAGGTGTTCGACCTGTTCGCAGCGCTCGGTGCCTCCGAGCGCCAGCTCGACTTCCCGACCCTGTTCGCCTCGGCGCGCGAGGGCTGGGCGGTAGCCGATCCGCAAGCGCCCCGCGCCGGCATGGCGCCGCTGTTCGAGCTGATCTGCCGCCACGTGCAGCCGCCGCAGGTCGCCCCGGATGGCCCCTTCGTCATGCTCGCTAGCACGCTCGCGCGCGACCCGCATCTCGGCCGCCTGCTGACCGGCCGGATCGAATCCGGCTGCATCCGCGCCAACGCCACCATCAAGGCGCTCGCGCGCGACGGCGCCGTCATCGAGCAGACCCGGGTCACCAAATTGCTGGCCTTCCGCGGTCTCGAGCGGGTCGGGCTGGAGGAGGCCCGCGCCGGCGACATCGTGGCGCTGGCGGGCTTCGATCGCGCCACCGTCGCCGACACCTTGTGCGATCTCGAGGTCGAGAGCGCGCTCGCGGCCCAGCCGATCGACCCGCCGACGCTGGCGATGACGTTTTCGGCCAACGATTCGCCGCTCGCGGGCCAGGAGGGCAACAGCGTGACGGCGCGCCTGATCGCCGAGCGCCTGGCCGCGCGAGGCGGAGGGCAATGTCGCGATCCGCGTCGGGCCGGCGCCCGCCGGCGACGGCTACGAGGTCGCGGGCCGCGGTGAGCTGCAGCTGGCCGTGCTGATCGAGACCATGCGGCGCGAGGGCTACGAGCTGTCGATCGGCCGGCCGCGCGTGCTGCTGCGCCACGACCCGCAGACCGGCCAGACGCTGGAGCCGATCGAGGAGGTGGTGATCGACGTCGACGAGGCGTTCTCCGGGCCGGTGGTCGACACGCTCTGCCAGCGCCGGGCGGAGCTTACCGAGATGCGGCCGACCGGCACCGGCAAGCAGCGCCTCGCGTTCCTCGCCCCCTCGCGCGCGCTGATCGGCTATCACGGCGAGTTTTTGACGGACACCCGCGGCACCGGCGTGATGAACCGGGTGTTCCACAGCTATGCGCCGTACAAGGGCAGCATCGAGGGCCGTCGCGCAGGCGTACTGGTCTCGCTCGAGCAGGGGCCGGCGGTCGCCTATGCGCTCTGGAACCTGGAGGAGCGCGGGTTCCTGTTCATCGGTCCGGGCGAGAAAGTCTACCCCGGCATGATCATCGGCGAGCACAGCCGGCCGACCGATCTCGACGTCAACCCGCTGAAGAGCAAGCAGCTGACCAACATCCGCGCCGCCGGCAAGGACGACGCCGTGCTGCTGTCGCCGCCCGTGCGCCTCTCCCTGGAGCAGGCGCTGGCCTATATCGGCGACGACGAGCTGGTCGAGGTGACGCCGCGCTCGATCCGCCTGCGCAAGCGCCAGCTCGCCTCCAACGAGCGCCGCAAGGACGCCAAACGCGCCGCCGTGGCGTGATCGAGATGCACCAAATGCCGCCTCCTGCCCGTCCTTGCCTTCTCAGTTCTGGTGCGCAATGTCCGCGCATCATCAATTCCACAGCTTCTGATTGTTCTGACGCACGACATGAAATGAATTGAATGCCAATCTCGAATTAATTACATCTACATTGTGAGCCAGGCCTATTTCAGATCTTGCATTCTGCAAACGTGGTCCTATTGATAACTTCGACGAGTTTGAGATCGTCGCCAAATTTAGCATAATACAAACCATCGGTATCCATTTTGTCATCTTCGATAGATTCAATGCGCCGTACTTCTTCTTCGTAACCCCATGATGCATATCTCACAGCGAAGCATTCTCTTATTATATTGTCTCTGCTGCCTACTCTGGATATAGGTTTTCTGTATCTCGTCCGGCGGTTTACGTATTCGACGCATACAAACGCATCATTCTCAGCACCATCGAAACCAAGACAGACCCCTCTGTGACGGTCCGAGTAATGACTCCACATCAACGCATTGGACCACGATCTGCTAAAAACATAATCATTCCGTATCTTTGAGAAAAACTTGACCTATCTCGCTCAAAATTCTTTCGGAGAAAACGGCTCGGCAATTGGAACTTCAGCGCCTCGAAAGTATCATTGAGATCAGCGATGGTGGATACTTTGATCCGACGTTCTCTGTTGCTCTTGAGACCGTACTTCTTACCGATGAAGTGATACAGACGCATCGAAGTCAATGAGCTCTCTCGACCAGCCTATACAACACTGTTTGCGCGCAGGGCGGCGATTCGTTCGGCGTCGTAGCCGAGGTCGGTCAGCACCTCATCCGTGTGCTCGCCGAGCGCGGGGGCCGGGCGGCGCAGGCGGGCAGGCGTGGCGGAGAGCTTGATCGGAAAGCCCGTCATGCGCACGGGCCCATGGCCCGGATGGTCGATCTCGACCACCATCTCCTGCGAGCGCACCTGCGGGTCCGAAAAGACCTCGGCGAGGTCCATCACGCGGCCGCACGGCACGCCTGCCCGGTTCAGCCGCTCGATCCAGGCCGCAACCGTATCCGCGCCGATTTTTTGGTCGATCAACGCGCGCAGCGTCTCGCGGTTCTGAACGCGCGCCTCGTTGGTCGCATAGGCCGGCTCGTCCAGCAGATGCGCGAGCTCGAGCGCCGCCAGAAAGCGCTGCACGTGCACCGGCGTGCTGGGTGCGACCGCGACCTCGCCGTCGGCGGCGTGGAACAGGCCGTAGGGCCAGACCACGGGATGGTCGTTGCCGGTGCGCGCGGGCACAGCGCCGGTCGCGAGATGGCTCGCCGAAGAATAGGCGAGCATGCTGATCAGGCCGTTCACCAGGCTCGCTTCGACCCGCTGGCCGTGCGCCCCTGCCGGGCCTGTGCCGCCGCGCGCGACCAGTGCCGCGGTGATGCCGAGCGCCGCGTAGAGGCCGGCCACCAGATCGGCGATCGGCGGGCCGGCGCGCATCGGCTCGTCGGGCGTGCCGCTCACGCTCATCAAGCCGCTCATCGCCTGGGCGATGAAGTCGAACGCCGGCCGATGCGCGTGCGGGCCGGTGCTGCCGTAGCCGTTGACGCTGCCCAGGATCAGGGCCGGGTTGAGCGCCTCGAGCCGCGCGGCATCGAAGCCCATCTCGCCCAGCACGCCCGGCCGAAAGTTCTCCACGAGCACGTCGGCGCGGCGGATCAGGTCGGCCAGCACCTCCTTGCCGTCATCGGTGTAGAGATCGAGGGTGATCGACTTCTTGTTGCGATTGAACTGGGCGTAGTACCAGCTGAGGCCGTCCTTGATCGCACCCTGGCCGCGGACCGGATCGCCGCGGCCGGGCGGCTCGACCTTGATCACCTCGGCGCCGAGGTCGGCCAGCAGCTGGGTGCAGAACGGTCCCGCCAGGATGCGGGTCAGATCGACCACGCGGATGCCCGAAAGCGGCATCAGCCGACCCCAGGCCTAACCGACTGCCGTCCGCACCTCGTCCTCGGCGGAAAGACGCAGCCGCGGCCCCGCCTTCATCACCTGGCCCGGCAGCGGCCGGCCGATCACCTCCTCGACCCGGCGCGCGACGCCGCACAAGGCGTCGAGGTCGATCCCGGTCTCGATGCCGAGCTCGTTCAAGAGGTTCACGAGGTCCTCGGTGCAGATGTTGCCGGTCGCGCCCGGCGCGAACGGACAGCCGCCGAGACCCGCGAACGAGGATTCATAAGCGTCCACGCCCTCGTCGAGCCCGGCCATGACGTTGGCGAGGCCGAGCCCGCGGGTGTTGTGGAAGTGCAGGGTGATCGGCAGCTCCGGCACGTGCTCCTTGAGATGGCGGCAGCGCTCGACCACCAGCGGCGGCGTCGCCATGCCGGTCGTGTCGCCGAGGTTCACGCCGACCATGCCGAGCTCGCGAAACCTCTTGGCGATGCGGCCGACCTGGGCTGCCGGCACGTCGCCCTCGAACGGGCAGCCGAAGGCGGTCGCGATCGCGCCGTGCACCGGCGTGCCGGCCCGGTTCGCGATCTCCATCACCTCCGCAAAGCCCGCGAGCGATTCCTCGACCGAGCGGTTGACGTTCTTGCGGTTGTGGGTCTCCGACGCGGAGACGAACACGCAAAGCGCGTCCGCGCCGGCCTCGACGGCCCGCGCCGCCCCTTTGGCGTTCGGGACCAGGGCGATGAGCTCCGTACCCCGCGAGCGGTCGATCCCGGCCAGCACGTCGGCGGCATCCGCCAGCTGCGGCACCGCGCGCGGCGAGACGAACGAGGAGAACTCCACGCGCGGCACGCCCGCCTCGATCAGCTGGTTGATCAGCGCGATCTTGGTCGCGGTCGGGATGAAGTCGTGCTCGCTCTGAAAACCGTCGCGCGGCCCGACCTCGGTCACGGTCACCTTGCTGGGTCTCGTCATGGTCTCTCCCAACGCGTCAGTAGTGCCAGTGCGGCGGCGGTGCGCCGGCGATCGGCGAGCGGAAAGTGGCGATGCGAGACGCGAACAACGAGCCCAGAAACACCGTCCTGAGGTTCGCGCCGCCGAAGGTGACGCTGGCGAGATTGCCCAAAACCCCGTCGCGACCAGCGTCGATGTCGGCGCGGGTGAGCCGATGCTCGGCGAAGTTTCGTTCGACGCGCGCAATGACCTCAGGGTCGCCGTCGTCCAGGACGACGGTCTGGCTGCCTTCGGGCGCGATGCGCAAAAGGCGATTGCTGACCACGCTCGCGATCCAGATGCCGCCCTCGGCATCGAACTCGAAACCGTCCGGAAAGATGCCGTCCTCGAACTCGGCCACCGTCTCGCGCGGGCCGAGCCCGTCGCCCTTCAGGGCGAAGCGGCTGAGCCTTCGCGCCATGGTCTCGTTGACGTAGAGCCACCGGCCCGAGGGGTCGAGCTTGTTCTCGTTGGTGAAACCGAGCTCGTCGGCGACGATGCGGGCGCCGCGCGCGTCCTTGAGCACGATGTAGCCATCGGCGACGTCCGAGCGCATCGCCTGCTCGCGCGGCACCTTGCGGGTGCTGACCGAGACCCAGAGGCGCAAGCGCGCCCGTCGTGTGCTCGGCGTTGGCGAAGTTGGTCGGCGGCAGGCTCATGCCGTCGACCTCGAGCAGCTCCGGCACCAGCTCGCCGTCCGGCAGCATGCGCCATACCCCGCCCGAGGGCCCGAGATTGGCGATCATGAAGCTGCGGTCGGGCAGCAGCGCGAAGCCGTTCGGCAGGAAAGCCTCGACGCCGCGGCTAAGAAGCAGCTCGGGCGGTCCCTCGTCACGGACCCGTGCGATGCCGCCGCGCCGATCGGACGCGAACACGTCGCCTCGCGCCGTCACCACGACGCATTCCGGCCGCGTCAGGTCCTGGCCCAGGAAGGTCAGGTCGGCCCGCGTGATCGACAGCGCCATCGGCGCCTAGGCCATGATCTCGGTAAGCGCGGCCGTGAAGCCCAGGAGCGAGAACGGCACGCCCACGACCTTGGGCTGGCCGTTCTCGTCATAGATCTGGAACAGCACGTTCGCCTCGGTGCCCCCTTTCAGGAGGGTCAGCACGTTCGGCTCCAGCAGCAGCTCGACCTGGCAGCCGCGGCGCTCGCAACGCTCGACCGGCGCGGGCACCTCCTCGCCGCCGTCGACCTTGAGGACGACCCCGGGCCGCAGCCAGATGCCGAGCGGCAGGATGATCAACATGCCGGGATCGTTGGTGTTGGGCACCTTGCCCACCGCGATCGCGAGCACGGTCTGGCCCTTCTCGTCCAGGCGCTGCTGCACCATTTCGCAGGCCTCCGGCGCGCCCTCGGCGGGCTGGCCGCAGCGCACCACCCAGTCCTGAAACTGCCGGACCTCGAGGCCGGGCTCCGCGGGCGGCGGCGGCGCCGTCGTCGTCCGCCCCAGCTGGCCGCCGGGCGCGGGCGCACCGGGCTGCGCCCCGAAGGTCTCGGGCGTCCCGGTCTGCCCGGTCTCCTGCGCACGAAGGGCGCCGGCGACAGGCAGGGCCATGAGCGCGATGGCCACGAGCGCCGCCATCCATCGGGCGGCCGATCCGACGGCGATCCCAGGCGCGATCTGGTGCAAAGCTTCCCTCCCCTCAGCCTGCTTGCAGACCTCGATATAGCGCAAAGAGCGCCTGGCGCCAGCAGGCGCTTTGCCGCGCCGTCGGCGATCGCCCGAGCAAGCCATGCTCAACGTCCGCTGGGAGCGCGCTGGCGCCTTGCCTTGGCCATGCGCTGCGCCCGCGCGCGGCTGTTCTGGGACCTGGCGCGTTGCAGCTCGGCGCGCATCGCCGGGCGCGCCGTGGGCGCCGTGCGCACGCCCAGCTCCGAGGCCTCGAGCCGGCGGATCTCGTCGCGCAGCCGCGCCGCCTCCTCGAACTCGAGGTTGCCCGCGGCGTCCTTCATCCTGGTCTCGAGCTGGCCGATATAGGTCTGCAGGTCCATGCCCGCGAGCGTGCCCGGCGCGTCCTGGCCGATGTCGACCGTGACGTGGTCGCGCTCGGCGACGTGCGCCAGGATGTCGCCGATCTGCTTGATGATGCTCTCCGGCGTGATGCCGTGCGCCTCGTTGTAGGCGGCCTGCTTGGCGCGCCGGCGCTCTGTCTCCTCGAGCGCGGTCTCGAGCGAGCCGGTCATGTGGTCGGCATAGAGGATCACCCGGCCCTCGATGTTGCGCGCTGCCCGCCCGATGGTCTGGATCAGCGAGGTCTGCGAGCGCAGATAGCCCTCCTTGTCGGCATCGAGGATCGCGACCAGGCCGCATTCGGGGATGTCCAGGCCCTCGCGCAGAAGGTTGATGCCGACCAGCACGTCGAACACGCCAAGGCGCAGGTCGCGCACGATCTCGATGCGCTCGAGCGTGTCGATGTCGGAATGCAGGTAGCGCACGCGAATGCCGTTCTCGTGCAGATACTCGGTCAGGTCCTCGGCCATGCGCTTGGTAAGTGTCGTCACCAGCACGCGAAGGCCGCGCTCGGCGCAGGTGCGGCACTCGGCCATGAGGTCGTCGACCTGCGATTCCACCGGCCGCACGATGCACTCGGGGTCGATCAGGCCGGTCGGCCGGATCACCTGCTCGATGAACACGCCGCCGGTGCGCGCCATCTCCCAGGGCCCGGGCGTCGCCGAGACGAACACGGTCTGCGGCCGCATCGCCTCCCACTCCTCGAACTTCAGCGGCCGGTTGTCGACGCAGGACGGCAGCCGGAAGCCGAACTCGGCGAGCGTGGATTTGCGCTGAAAATCGCCGCGATACATGCCGCCGAGCTGCGGCACCGAGATGTGGCTCTCATCCACGATCAGGAGCGCGCCATCGGGGATGTACTCGAACAGGGTCGGCGGCGGCTCGCCCGGCCGGCGGCCGGTCAGGTAGCGCGAGTAGTTCTCGATGCCGGGGCACGAGCCCGGTGGTGACCATCATCTCGAGGTCGGCCACGGTGCGCTGCTCGATCCGCTCCGCCTCCAGAAGGCGCCCGGCGGCGTTAAGCTCAGCGAGGCGCTCCTTCAGCTCGACCTTGATCCGCTCGGCCGCCTCGGCGAGCGTCGGCTTCGGGATCACATAGTGGCTGTTGGGGTAGAGCTTGACCTGGTGGAGGTTGTCGGTGCGCTCGCCGGTCAGCGGGTCGAACTCCACGACGCTCTCGATCTCGTCGCCGAACAGGCTGAGCCGCCAGGCGCGATCCTCGAGGTGGGCCGGAAAGATCTCGATCGAATCGCCGCGCGCGCGGAAGGTGCCGCGGTGCAGGTCGAGGTCGTTGCGCTTGTACTGCAGCTCGACCAGGGCGCGCAGCAGGCGGGCGCGCTCGACCCGCTGGCCCGTGCGCAGGTTCAGCACCATCTTGGCGTACACTTCCGGCGAGCCGATGCCGTAGATGCACGACACCGAGGCGACGATGATCACGTCGTCGCGCTCGAGCAGCGCGCGGGTCGCCGAGTGCCGCATGCGGTCGATCTGCTCGTTGATCGCCGAGGTTTTTTCGATGTACGTGTCCGTGCGCGGCACGTACGCCTCGGGCTGGTAGTAATCGTAGTACGAGACGAAGTATTCCACGGCATTGTTCGGGAAAAAGCTCTTCATCTCGCCATAGAGCTGGGCCGCGAGAATCTTGTTCGGCGCGAGGATCAGCGTCGGCTTCTGCACCGCCGCGACGACATGGGCCATGGTAAAAGTCTTGCCCGAGCCGGTGACGCCCAGCAGCACCTGGTCGCGCGCCCCCTCCTCGACGCCCTCGATCAGCTCGGCGATCGCCTGCGGCTGGTCGCCCGACGGCTTGAAATCGGACTGCAGGACGAACGGGATGCCGGACTCCGGCCGCTCGTCCGGCGCATAGCGGAGCAACGGATTGTCGGCCAGGGCCTTCAGCAGGTCCAGGCCCTCCTCAGGTGCCGGCATGACGGGCCTCCAGACGGCGCGGCCAGACGACGGTGCGCCCTACCCAGCTAGTGGAGCCGGGGGTGATGGCAAGGGCGATGAGGCAATGTCACCCGCGCAGCTCAGCCGGACTTGGTCGCCAGTTCCTGGCGAATGATGTCCCCCATGCCATCCACATCATCAACAACGCAGAACTGGAGCTTTGAGCGATCAAGCCGCAGACGTTCAACCCACTTACGCTCTATCTTGGCGCCTTGCCAGCTTTTCACCTTGTCAAGTCCACGGACCTTGTGAAGGTTACGGGCGTACCTTAGATCTGCACGTTCCAAATTAGTCTGATCAAGCCTAGCGTTTTCTAGGTCCGTGTTGTGGAACTCAGCTTCCTCGAGATTCGCCCTTGAAAAATCTGCTAATTCAAGACTGGCACCATAAAACCGTACCTTCTTCATGTTTGCTCCTCGAAAATCAGTATACTCACAGTTGGTGTGCGATAAGTCACAACCTGACAGGTCTGATCCGTCGAGATTGCCGTAGGCCAGGTCAATATTTCGTAATACCTGGCCGTTGGCATCAACCCAAGCAAGGCACGACGTTACGAATGCGCCCTCAAAGAAATCATCTTGCTGAAGACGACTTATACAGGATCCTAAAGCGTAAGCGTTAGGCCATCGGATCGAAGTGCATAAAGAAGCTGCGTTAGCCGGTCCTCGGTTTAAAAATGCTGCACAGGCACAAATAGCGGCTAGAAGACTTCGTTCGACGTTCCGACTCTGGCGGGACATTTCCCGGAATGTGGCCTGTTCGAGTCGATGCATCGGCAAACCATTAGAGAGCTGGTCATCAAACAGCTCGGCGAACGTCGATCGCCACAGCCCCACAGGGGTATCGTCGCAGAGCGCCACCTCGCGCTCGATGAAATGAAGGATTTCGTGATCGAGCGCAGTTGGTCCAGTCAGCTCGGCCCATCTGATCAGAGCTTCCTCGATGTTCCTACCGCGCTGACGGCTCTCACGATTCAGCTCGCGGTCGTCATGTATGTCTCGGATCGCCCGCACAAGCCGTCGAGCGATCAGATATTCTCCAAAGCTTTGATGTGTTAACTCGAACGTGCGTTCACCTTTGATACTACCAGCTTGGCGGAAATAGAAGGCGGCCAAAAGGCTAATCGCGCCAGCGCGGGCTCCTTCCTGGAAAGCTGCGAGCTGCTGCAGCAGGCCTGCTTGTTCGCATGCTTGCTGAACCTGTGCCTCAGTGACCGTTCGTCCGGCACCGTGCCAGGCCGCAAGGCCAAGCTCGTCGAGAAGGCTATCGAATTCGTCGCGCGTCAGGTGCTTCTGGGTCGGATGTCGGCCCGCCCCCCAGCGACGCTCATAAACCGCGTCGAGGAGACCCCGGTCGATGAGGTTCAGATTGGGATCTCTGCCGAAGTCAACCTCGCCGCGGCGGTAGCTGAGCGCCAGAAGATAGTTGAGTAGCGGCTGGGCCGTGATCTCAGCCAGATCCTCGCTTTTTAGCGGTTCAGGGATGCCGCCGTAAGCTTCACCGATAGCCTCACCGTACCGCTGCCACCAACGGCCGCAGGCATAGTCGTCTGCCTTCAGGAGGCTCTCTGGGTCCTCGAAAGCTCCCTCCGCACCGTGATATGGCAGCACATGCAGCACCCGATGGCTGCGAAGCTGGGCCGATTGCACCGCAATGTCGCGACCCCCGAAGGCAACCTGGACAAGGCGATTCTCGCGATCGTTCAGGAGATCGATCTTGTGCTCCACAGCCTCGACAAAGTTCTTGGCTACCTCCTGCCCGGCGCGCCCCTGCATCGCCAACTCGTCGAGCCCGTCGAAGAGGATAAGAAGGCGCGGCTCGCCCTCGCTTCTGTCCAGCGGGTCTAGCGGCAGCACATCGAGATCGCGCAGAAATTCCCATAGGGCCGCCTGCACATCTGGACGCTCGTGGCGCAGCGCCAGGCGGTGCAGGGGCACCAACAAAACGCGATGCCCTTCACGCGCAAGCTTCGCAGCCCAGATCTTGGCAGAACTGGTCTTGCCCGAGCCGCGACCGCCGCAGATGACGCGAATGGCGTCTTTCTTGTTGCTGCTCGCGAACCAAGCATCCAAATGCCGCTCGAGATCGACGACGCGCCGACGCTCGCGGGTGGCATCCTCCGTTTGCCCACCACCGTTCCGGCTGGCGGGAGCCTCCAGGTACCAGGCGCGGAGCGGCACGTAGATTTGCGCCAGCCCGAATGTCTCGTCGAACACTGGTTTATTGATCTGGCGTTCGAGATATGCGGCGTTGCGCAGCCAAGCGCGCTCTCGGACCGTTGCCTTCGCAAACGGCGTCTCTAGCTTGCGGATTTCGGCGTCGATCGGCGCGTAGGTCTCGAAGTGCTCGGCCCACTCCCGACGCAGGGCGAAAGTGAAGTAGGCGCCGAGCCGCTGTTGCACGGAGGCTGCTTCGGCCTCTCCGAGGCTGAGGCACTCTCGAAGCCACTCGTTGAATGGCGCACGTACCGCTTCGACCACAGGCAAATCGGCTGGGCGATCGAAGAACGCCGGATCGATCCAGATCTGGGCGTCGTCCAGGCCCTGATCGAGCGCGGCAATCAGGCTGCTGCTTTCCTTGTGGAAGAAGAGACGTCCCCTGAGGGCCTCCACCGAAAGCCTTGCCATGGCGTGGGCGAGCGCGCGGCGGATCAACAGCCAGGCCAGCTCGGCAGGCGGCAGTGGCCTGTCCTGTAGCTTGAATGCAAAGAAGCCGTCGACCGTGGCGCTGAGGCCGGCAGGAGCATTACCGGTCGCATAGGCGATCGTGGCTTTGATCAGCGCCTTGAAGACGCCGGGGTAGTCGAACCCGATCTGCTTGTTCCAGGCGCTGACGGGCGCCTTGGCCGAGAAACCGATGCTCTCTTCATCCATGGGTCATAATCCAGGCGATCGGGCGAATACATACAGCAGATTAATCCGGTACCGGTGCATGCACCAGAGGTTGTGGCGTACCATCTGCGTGAGGCGTGCAGGCATGGATCGGTGACGCATGGTGACGCATTTTTGCGCCGCACCGACCGATGTTGCGACGGACCGGCGCATGAGTGACGCGTCAGGCAGCCTCGCATGCTGGCACGTGCGTCGCGGTGACCTGGTCCCACCTGTACGGCGATGCCGCAGTCTGGAAAAAATTCCTGCATCGTGGCATAGTGGCGCTCGCGTCGAGATGCGGCGGGAAGTGTCGGGTCGACCCTCGCGCAAAAAACCGAACGAACCCAAAGTCCGCAGGAGTCCTGGCCTTTCTGGGATCGAACCGAATCTTGCCGGGGCGTTAAGGGAACCCAAACCATGCCGCGGTAGGATCGGGATCGTGCGTGGCCTTCCAGGCAACAGAGCACCGGAGGAAAAGGGCATGTCCCGTCTCGCGTCTCCGACCCATGTCCAGCAGCATTCGCGGCGCGACCGGCGCCTGCTGACCGGCGCCCTTGCGCTCGCGCTGGTCGCACTGCCGATGGGGGTGAGGGACGATGCTCCCTTGCCCGGCTGGCAGACGGCGATCGCCAAAAACGACAACGGCAAAGGCGGAGGGCCCGGCGGCGGCAAGGGCAACGGACGGGGCAACGGCCGCGACAACGCTCACGGCGCAAACGGGCGCGGAATCGGCCATGGCCTCGACGACGGCTACGTGCATGGCAGCGGCCGCGGCCAGGGCCGGGCCGGAAATCCCGGCGGCCCGCATGATCTGAACGAGTTCTTCGACGGCGTCCGGAGCGGCAAAGCGCTTGGCCTGGAACGTCGCGACGAGCGGATGGTCGATGCGAAGGGACGCTATCGGGAGGCGCTAGGCAGGCCGTCGCGCGGCGTCGGCCATGCCGAGGAGGCCCGCGAGGTCGCCTACGGCTTCTCGTTCGAAGAGACCACGACCCTGATCGAGCGCGGCTGGAAAGGTCCCGAGGCTCAATCCGCCGGGTTCCGTAATCACGGTGCGCGCACGCGCACCATGGTCGAACTGGCAAAGCAGCTCGGCTACGGCGCGCGCGTCGGCGCCCTGCAGGCCAACTTCGGCACCCCCTTCGAGAACGGCATCGCGGACTTACAGGCCGATCTCGCCGCGGCAGAGCAAGCCGGCGACGAGGCGGAGGCGGAGCGCCTTCGGGGCGAGCTTGCGGCCGCGATCGAACAAGCCAAGCCTGGGGTCGGACCGGACGACGGCTGGGCCACCGCTGACCTCGACGTCAATGACGACCAGGTGGTCGACCGCCGTGATCTCGAGACGCTCGCGCAGGGAGACGCTCCCGCGGAGCCGGAGCCGGACCAGGTGGCGGAGCAGAACCCATGAAGACGCGCCGGTGATGGTTCGCACAATTCTGACGATTTCCGCCGTCGCCCTGCCGATCGCGGCGTGTGCCCAGATCGCGCCGGGCGATCCGACCCTCTACGGGGGGCTCGCCGACAGCGACGTGAGGCTGGCCTCGCAGCTCGTGCAGACGACGCTCGAACAGGTGCCGGACGGCGTCACGCGGCGCTGGACCAACGATCAGACGGGCAATAGCGGCGAAATCACGCCGCTGCGCACTTACGCCACCGTCGATGGGTATTTCTGTCGCGACTATCGCGAGGAGCTGGCGGTAGGCGGCGCGTCGGGCCGCTTCTATCACACCGCCTGTCGAGACGAAGCCGCGGGCTGGGTGTGGCTGTGAGGCGAGCGCCGACGCCATAGCGCTTGCTCGGCGGTCGCACCTGCTTCTACGTGCGCGTCGATGCCGATGTGCTGGCCTGGTTCAGGGCTCGGGGGCGGGGCTATCTCACCCGCATGAACGCCGTCCTGCGCTCCTACATGGAAGCACACAAGGGCGATCGCACATAGCATGGCGCATGGTGACGCATTTTTGCGTCGCACTGTCCGATTTTTGCCGCCAGCGCATCACGCCGCAACAAGGGATCGGTACATCGGACTGACCTGGTCCATCTGCATGGCGTCGTTCGTGGCCTGGAAAAAATTCCTGAATTGTGCCATAGTGGCGGTGGCGTCGCGATGTGGTGCGGCGTGCAGGGCCGATCGTCGCGCGAAAAACCGAACGAACCCAACAGCCGCAGAAAACCTGGCTTTTTCGGAGGTCGAGCCGGAGAACGAACCCGGCATGCCCGAAGCCTTCGAGCGGCGTACGCCCGTCGCGCTTGACGGCTGCGCGCCGGCGGTGACACTGGAGCCCCGGGCGAGCGGGGCGAGGGATGTCATGGACAAGAAGGCCAGCTTCAATGCCTGGTACCTCTTGATCGCGGTGCTGCTGATCACGGTGATCCAGGGCATGTGGCAGGAATTGCAGCGCACCGAATACCTGCCCTACAGCGAGTTCGAGACCTATCTGCGCGACGGCAAGATCGACAACCTGACGATCACCGAAACCAAGATCATCGGCGCGCTCAAGGATGCCCAGGAGGGCCAGCCGGATGCCTTCGTCACCACCCGGGTCGACCCGGCGTTCGCCGAGCAGCTGCGGCAATATGGCGTCGAGTTCACCGGCGGCACCGATTCCAACTTCTTCTCGAACCTTCTCTCCTGGGTCCTGCCGATCGCGATCTTCTTCGGCATCTGGATCTTTTTGCTGCGCCGCATGGCGATGGGCGGCATGGGGTCGGGCGGCCTGATGTCGATCGGCAAGAGCAAGGCCAAGATCTACGTCGAGAAGGACACCAAGACGACCTTCGGGGACGTCGCCGGCGTCGAGGAGGCCAAGGCCGAGCTGAAGGAGGTCGTCGATTTTCTGAAAGACCCGCAGAGCTACGGCGTGCTCGGCGCCAGGCTGCCGCGCGGCGTGCTGCTGGTAGGCCCGCCCGGCACCGGCAAGACGCTGCTGGCGCGCGCCGTCGCCGGCGAGGCGGGCGTCACCTTCCTCTCGATCAGCGGCTCCGAGTTCGTCGAGATGTTCGTAGGCGTCGGCGCCGCGCGGGTGCGCGACCTGTTCGAGCAGGCGCGCAAGATGGCGCCCTGCATCATCTTCATCGACGAGCTCGACGCCATGGGCCGGGCGCGCGGCATCGGCCCGATGGCCGGCGGCCACGACGAGAAGGAGCAGACCCTGAACCAGCTCCTGGTGGAGCTCGACGGCTTCGACCCGAGCCAGGGCATCATCCTGCTGGCGGCGACCAACCGCCCGGAGATTTTGGATCCGGCCCTGCTGCGGCCCGGCCGCTTCGATCGCCAGATCCTGGTCGACCGGCCCGACAAGCAGGGCCGCATCCAGATCCTCGAGGTCCATGTCCGCAAGGTGAAGCTGGCACCCGAGGTCCGGCTCGAGGAGGTCGCGGCGCTGACGCCGGGCTTCACCGGCGCTGACTTGGCCAACCTCGTCAACGAGGCGGCGCTGATGGCGACCCGCCGGCGGGCGGAGGCCGTCACGATGAACGACTTCACCGCCGCCTTCGAGCGCATCGTCGCCGGGCTCGAGAAGCGCAACCGCCTGCTCAATCCCAAGGAGCGCCGCGTCGTCGCCTATCACGAGCTCGGCCACGCGCTGGTGGCGCTGACCCTGCCGGGCGTCGATCCGGTGCACAAGGTCTCGATCATCCCGCGCGGCGTCGGCGCCCTCGGCTACACGCTGCAGCGGCCGACCGAGGACCGTTTCCTCATGTCGGTCGAGGAGCTCGAGAACAAGATGGCGGTGCTGCTCGGCGGCCGCGGTGCCGAGCAGCTCGTGTTCGGCGAGGTGTCGACGGGCGCCTCGGACGATCTGATGAAGGCCACCGACATCGCCCGCTCCATGGTGACCCGCTACGGCATGGACGGCACGCTCGGCCAGGCCGCCTACGAGACCGAGCGCGGCAACTATCTGGGCATGCCGAGCGAGGGCGGCGGCCGGCGCTTCAGCGAGGCGACCGCGCGCGAGATCGACGTCGCGGTACGCGAGCGGATCGACCGGGTGTATCAGAAGACGCTTGCGATCCTGCGCGAGCGGCGGGGCGAGCTGGAGAGCCTGGCGACCAAGCTGCTCGAGAAGGAGACGCTGACGGCGGACGAGCTGCCCAAGCCGACCCCGCCGCCCGAGGCCGAGGCGGCCTGAAGACCTTTTCTGCGCCTGGCGGCGCGACGCAAACGAGGAGCAGACGCATGCAGCATTGGGCAGCGGCGCTGGGCGTGGTCCTGGCCGGCGGGCTCCTGGCTGGCGCGATCCTGGTCGGCGCGCTGGGACCGAAGGATGCGCGGGCCGAGGGGCTGCCGATCAGGGATGGTCTCTGGGAGACCACCGTGCAGAACCCGATGACCGGCGAGCGCACCAGCCGCGAGTGCCTGAAGGATGCCGTGCTCGACCCGCAGACCATGCTCGACGGCCAGGACGACTGCCAGATGACCGAGCAGGCGCGGGACGGCAACACGCTGACCTTCACCATGGCATGCGCCGGCGGCAGCGGCACCGCAAAGGGCCGCATGTTCGTCGAAGGCGATCAGGGCAACGGCGAGATCGACATGGAGTTCGACATGGGCGGCCGCAAGATGAGCATGACGATGAGCTGGGACGCGGTGCGCGTCGGCGACTGCTGAGCGGGGCCCGGCGGTCTGAGCACGTCGCACGCGCCTTTACGACGCCTGGGGTTTCCGTGTCTGCTGCTGGGCCTCCTGGTCGTCACGCTCGGCGCCTGCGGCGGACCCGACCTCGAGCAGGTCGACGTCTGCGCCCGGGTGATCCCGGCGCTCGACGAGCGCATGATCGCGATCGAGCAGCGCAGCGCCTCCCAGGGCGTGGTCACCCTGCACTATCGCGCGACCGACCCGCAAGGCCGTGAAAGCGAGCACTGGATCACCTGCAGCTTTGCCGGCCGCGGCCTGCAGCAGGACCGCCTGCGCCTGACCGCCGTCAGCACCGACCGGCAGGGCGTGCTCTCGCCGGTAGCGCTCTACATGCTGCGGCAGTACTGGCTCGGGCGCTACGAGGCCCAGACCCGGGCGGGCGAGGAAGACGCGCCCGGCGCGGGGCCGGTGCGCCAGCTCCTCTACCTCATGCAGCTTGGCGTCCATGCCGCAACGCTCGGGTGCATCTACGGCCTGCTCGCGATCGGCTACACGCTGGTCTACGGCATCATCGGCAGGATCAACCTCGCGTTCGGCGAGATCGCGATGGTCGGCGCCTACGCGACCTTCCTCGGCGTCGCGATCCTGGCAGTGCTCGATGTGACCGCGCTGCCGCTGGCCCTGCTGCTGGTGCTGCTCGCCGCCGCGGCGTGTGGTGCTGCACATGGCCTCGTGATCGAGCGCGTGGTGTTCCGGCCGCTCCGCCATGCGCGCTCGCAGGCGCCGCTGATCGCCACGATCGGCCTCGCGATCCTGCTCCAGGAGTATCTGCGCCTGACCCAGGGTGCCGGCGAGCGCTGGATTCAGCCGGTGCTCTCGGCGGCGCACACGCTGGCTGCGGGCGACGGCTTCGTCGTCGCGCTCAGCACCACGCAGATCCTGATCCTGCTGCTGGTGGCGTGCCTGTACGGCGCGCTCTGGCTGCTCATGCGGCGCTCGCGCTTCGGCCGCGCCGCGCGCGCCTGCGCCGACGACGCCCGCATGGCGGCGATGTGCGGCGTCGACGTCGATCGCACGATCGCGCTGACCTTCGTGCTCGGCGCCGCCTATGCCGGGATCGCCGGCTTCGTCATCCTGGTGCGCTATGGCGGGGTCGGCTTCTACGACGGCTTCCTTTTGGGCTTCAAGGCGTTGACCGCGGCGATCATCGGCGGCATCGGCTCGGTGCCGGGCGCCATGCTGGGCGGCCTGCTGCTGGCCAGCTGGGAAACCCTGTGGGCCGGCTATCTTTCCGTCGCGTACAAGGACGTGGCGGTGTTCGGCCTGCTCGCGGTAGCCTTGATCTGGCGCCCCGGCGGCCTGCTCGGCCAGACCGAGGCCCTGCCGCCGCGACCTTGGTGAGGGGGCTGATGCGGGGCGCCGAGCGGGCGCCGCGGGTTGTTTGACCTTCTGCAAGGGAGCGGGTCTATAACGGGGCGTCGCGCGACGTCGGCCCGTTGCAGCCGGCGGCGGTGGGAAAGGGTGCAGGTTCGGCGACGATGAGCTTTGCGATCGCGATCGATTTGGCAGAGGACGCGCCGCTGGTGGTGGGCGTCGACGGCGTGCAGCTGCGCGCCGAGCTCGACGCGATCCTGGCCGACGGCAAGCGCGACCATGGCACGCTCCTGAAGGACCTGCGGGTCTGGCTCGATCGCCACCAGACGGCGATGCGCGAACGCTTCGAGGCCGATCACGACGCCGAGGCGGTGGTCTACGAGCGCTGCCGGCTGATCGACGCCCTGGTCTGCGCGCTGCTCGGCCATGCGCTGACGCACGTCTTCCCGCTCGCCAATCCGACCGCCGGCGAGCGGCTCGCGGTGGTCGCGGTCGGCGGCTACGGCCGCGGCGAGCTGGCGCCGCACTCCGACATCGACCTTTTGTTCCTCTGTCCCTACAAGCGCACGCCGCACAGCGAGCAGATGATCGAGTACCTGCTCTACAAGCTGTGGGACCTGGGCCTCAAGGTCGGCCAGGCGACCCGCTCGATCGGCGAGTGCCTGCGCTTTGCCCGCACCGACATCGGTGTCTGCACGAGCCTGCTCGAGGCGCGCTTTCTGTGGGGCGACCGCGCGACCTTCGACACGCTGCGCGACCGCTTCGAGAGCGAGGTGATCGCCGGCATGGGCCCGGTGTTCGTCGAGGCCAAGCTCGCCGAGCGCGACGGCCGGCACCAGCGCACCGGCGACAGCCGCTATCTGCTCGAGCCCAACGTCAAGGAGGGCAAGGGGGGCCTGCGCGACCTGCAGACCCTGTTCTGGCTCGGCCGCTTCCTCTACCGGATCAGGGATTCCGCCGATCTGGTCGAGCATGGCGTGCTGACCCGCGATGCGCTGCGCAAGTTCGGCCGGGCGCGCCGCTTTCTCTGGGCGGTGCGCTGCCACCTGCACTATCTGACCGGGCGCGCCGAGGAGCGCCTGACGTTCGATCTGCAGCCCGAGATCGCGTATCGCCTGGGCTATCGCGACCGCAGGACGGCGCGCGCCGTCGAGCGCCTCATGAAGCACTACTACCTGGTCGCCAAGGAGGTAGGCGCGCTGACCCGGATTTTCTGCGCCGCACTCGAGGAGCAGCATCGGCGCCGGCCGCGCCTTCGCCTGGCGCGCCTGGGGCTGGGGCGGCGCCGGGTCGACGGCATGGTGATCCAGGGCGGCCGCATCGGCCCGCTCGAGCCCGACGCCTTCGAGCGCGAGCCGATCGCGATGCTGCGCATGTTCCATCTGGCGCAGGAGCGCGACCTCGACATTCACCCCCAGGCGCTGCGCGCGGTCACCCAGAACCTCAAGCGGATCGGCACGGAGCTGCGCGAGGATCCGGCCGCCAACGCGCTCTTCATGGCGATCCTGACCTCGCGCAAGCAGCCGGCGACGGCGCTGCGGCGGATGAACGAGGCCGGCCTGCTGGGCCGCTTCCTGCCCGAGTTCGGCCGCGTCGTCGCGCAGATGGAGCACAGCCTCTACCACGTCTACACGGTCGACGAGCACACCATCCGGGCGATCGGCGTGCTGCACGACATCGAGGCCGGCCTGCTCGGCGAGGAGCTGCCGCTCGCCACCAGTCTGATGCCCAAGGTGCTCTCGCGCACCGAGCTGTACGTCGCCCTCTTCTTTCACGACCTCGGCAAGGGCCGCGGCGGCGATCACTCGACGATCGGCGCCGGCATGGTGCGCCATGTCGGTCCCCGCCTCGGTCTCAGCGACGAGCAGGTCGAGACCATCGCCTGGCTGGTCCAGCACCACCTGCTGCTCTCGCGGATCGCGTTCAAGCGCGACATCGAGGACCCCAAGACCGTGAGCGACGTGATCGAGGCGATCCAGTCGCCCGAGCGCCTGCGGCTGCTGCTGGTGCTGACCGCGGCCGACATCCGCGCGGTCGGGCCCAGCGTCTGGAACGGCTGGAAGGGCCAGCTCCTGCGCGAGCTCTACCACGAGACCGACGCGGCGCTGGCCGGCGGCGATGGCAGCGGCCGGCGCAGCCAGCGGATCGAGGCCGCCAAGACCGCGCTGGCCGAGGCGCTCGCCGACTGGCCCGAGGACGAGGTCGCGCGCTTCCTGCAGCGCCACGACCCGCGCTACTGGATCGGCTTCGACCTCGCGGCGCATCACCGGCACGCCCTGCTGGTGCGCCGCGCCGAGGCGGCCGGCGAGCCGCTCACCCTCGATTTCATGATCGACCGGTTTCGCGCCCGCACCGAGATGGTGGTCTTCGCGCCCGACCATCCGGGCCTGTTCATGCGGGTCGCCGGCGCGCTCGCGCTGAGCGGCGCCTCGATCGTCGACGCCCGCATCTTCACCACCAGCGACGGCATGGCGCTCGACAGCTTCGGCATCCAGAACGTCGAGGATCTCGGCGCCGTCGACGACCCCGCCCGGCTGCGGCGGATCCACAGCAACGTCGCCAAGGCGCTGGCCGGCGAGATCCGGCTCGACCAGGCGCTCGAGGGCCGCCGCTCTCTGCCCAAGCGCGCCGACGTGTTCGAGGTCGAGCCGCGGGTGCTGGTCGACAACAACGCCAGCCGCACGCTCACCGTGATCGAGGTCAACGGCCGCGACCGGCCAGGGCTGCTGTACGACCTCGCCAAGAGCCTGAAGGACCTCGGCGTGGTGATCGTCAGCGCCCACATCAGCACCTATGGCGAGCGGGTGGTCGACGTGTTCTACGTCAAGGACGTGTTCGGGCTGAAGATCAACCAGGGGCAGAAGCTGCGGCAGATCCAGCGGCGCCTCGCGGCGGCGCTGGGCGCCGAGCAGGCGGATGCGCAGCCGGGCGAAGCGCCTGTGGCCCAAAGGGCCGCGCTCGGTGGCGGCTGAGCCCGGCTCGGGCGCCAGGCCCGTCGACCAGGCGGGAGGCCGCACGGCCGCCCGCCCGGTGGCGCTGATCCGCTCCTTCGCCACGGTCAGCTCGTTCACGATGCTCTCGCGCCTGCTGGGCTTCGTGCGCGACGTCATGATCGCGGCGATCCTCGGCGCCGGCCCGCTCGCCGATGCCTTCTTCGTCGCCTTCAAGCTGCCCAATTTCCTGCGCCGGCTGTTCGCCGAGGGCGCGTTCAACGCGGGCTTCGTGCCGCTGTTCGCCGGCACCCTGGAGGCGGACGGCAAGGTCGCCGCACGCGCGTTCGCCGAGCAGGCCCAGGCGATCCTGCTCGCGATCCTGGTGCCGCTGGTGATCGTCGCGATCGCGGCCATGCCGTGGGTGATCGCGGTGATGGCGCCGGGCTTCGAATATGGCGGCGAGCGCTATCTGCGCGCTGTCGAGCTCTCGCGCATCACCTTCGTCTACATCCTGTTCATCTCGCTGGTGGCGCTGCAGGGGGGCGTGCTGAACTCGCTCGGCAAGTTCGCCGCGGCCGCGGCGGCGCCGATGGTCCTCAACCTCTGCCTGATCGGCGCGCTGCTGGTGAGCATGCTGTGGCAGGCCTCGCCGGCGATCGCGCTCGCCTGGGGCGTCGCCGCAGCCGGGCTGATGCAGTACCTGTGGCTGCGGGTCTCGGTCGGGCGCGAGGCCATGGCGCTGGGTTTCCGCCGGCCGCGCTGGACGCCCGAGATCCGGCGCCTGTTCGGGCTCGTGCTGCCGGGGGTGCTGGGCGCCGGCGTTGCCCAGATCAACCTTTTGGCGGACGTGTTCTTCGCCTCGCTGCTGCCCGCGGGTGCCGTCTCCTACCTGTACTACGCCGACCGGCTGAATCAGCTGCCGCTCGGCGTGATCGGCATCGCGGTCGGCACGGCGCTGCTGCCGCTGCTCGCGCGCCAGATCCGGGCCGGCGAAGCCGAGGCGGCGCTCACCAGCCAGAACCGGGCGCTCGAGCTGGCGCTGCTGCTGACCCTGCCCTCTGCGATCGGGCTCGCGGTCCTGAGCCTGCCGATCATGCAGGTGCTGTTCGAGCGCGGCGCGTTCAGCGCGGCCGATGCGCTGGCGACCGCGCACGTGCTGGCGGCCTATGCGCTGGGCCTGCCGGCCTACGTCCTGGTGAAGGTGCTGGTGCCGGGCTTCTTCGCGCGCAAGGACACCAGGACGCCGGTCAAGATCGCGGTGGTCTGCCTGGTCGCCAACATCGTCCTCATCCTGATCCTGATCTGGCCGCTGGCAGAGGTCGGCATCGCGCTCGCGACCGCGCTCGCGGCCTGGCTTAATGCCGGCCTGCTCGGCTACCGCCTGCATCGCGAAGGCTTTTTGCGCCCCGATGCGCGCCTCAGGCGCCGCCTGCCGCGCATTGCCCTGGTGAGCCTCCTGATGGGGGCAGCGCTATGGCTGCTGCAGCCCTGGCTGGCGCCCTTGCCGCAGAGCCTGGCGCTGGCCGTGCTGATCGTGCTCGGAGGCACCGTCTTCGCGGTGCTGGCGCAGCTTTCCGGCGCCATGGCGCTTGGCGAGCTCAGGACGGCGATGGCCAGGCGCTAGCGCCGGCCTTGACGGCGCGCCGGCCATCACGATAACTCCGCCGGGGTCGAGATCTTTCGGCGAGGTCTCCGCAAGCATTGGGGTGTAGCCTACATGGGCGGGCGGATCTTCTCGGGCGTGCAGCCGACGGGCAACCTGCATCTCGGCAACTATCTGGGCGCGATCCGCAACTGGGTAGCGCTCCAGGAGCAGTACGAATCGATCTTCTGCATCGTCGACATGCATGCCATCACCATGCCGCCGTGGGAGCCCGAGGCGCTGCGGGCGCACACCCGCGAGGTCACGGCCGCCTACATCGCCGCCGGCATCGATCCGCAACGGTGCGTCATCTTCGTGCAGAGCCATGTGCCGGCGCATGCGCAGCTCGCCTGGGTGTTCAACTGCGTCGCCGCGATCGGCTGGCTGAACCGCATGACCCAGTTCAAGGACAAGGCGGGCAAGGACCGCGAAGGCGCCATGGCCGGGCTCTATGTCTACCCGGTGCTGATGGCCGCCGACGTATTGGCCTATCGGGCGACCCACGTGCCCGTGGGCGAGGACCAGAAGCAGCACCTGGAGCTCATGCGCGACATCGCGGGCGCCTTCAATCGCCGCTACGACGTGGACTTCTTCCCCCTGCCGGAGCCGCTCATCCTCGGCACCGCGACCCGCGTCATGAGCCTGCGCGACGGCACCGCCAAGATGAGCAAGTCGGATCCGAGCGACAATTCCCGCATCAATCTCACCGACGATGCCGACACGATCGCCCGCAAGGTGCGCCGCGCCAAGTCGGACAGCGAGATGGGCCTGAGCTTCGAGCCGGAGCGGCGGCCGGAGGCGGCGAACCTGCTCAACATCTACGCCGCGCTCGCCGAGGAGCCGCGCGAGGCGGTCGTCGAGCGCTTCGCCGCGAGCTCGTTCGCCGATTTCAAGGGCACGCTCGCCGATCTCGCGGTCGCCAGGCTCGCGCCGATCGCCGGCGAGATGCGGCGCCTCCTGGCCGATCCCGGCGGTATCGATGCGATCCTGCGCGCCGGTGCCGAGCGCGCCGAGGCGATCGCCAGCGACAACCTCGCGCAGGTCTACGACATCGTCGGCTTTCTGCGGCGCTGACGGTCAGACTAGCTAGCGGGCGGGGCGGCGGACCAGGAGGAACAGGCCGCCCACCACCAGGACCAGGGCGATCGCCTCGGCTGGCCCGATCGGCTCGCCGAGAATCCAGGCCGAGCTCAGCACGCCGACCACCGGCACCGCCATCACCGCCATCGCGGCGACGTTGGCCGGCACGAGCGTCACCATCCGGAAATAGGCGGTCTGGCAGAAGATCATCGCCACGAGCACGGCGTACGCCAGGCCGAGCGTTGCGGGCAGGCTCAGCGCCGCGAGATCCGGCACCGGCTCCCACAGCCACCAGCCGATCACGATCGGCACGCCGCCGATCAGCAGCTGCCAGCCGGTCAGCGCCATGACCGGCATCGGGTGCCAGGCGAAGCGCTTGATCAGGACGGTGCCGATCGCCCAGCTGATCGCGGCGCCCAGCATCAGGAACGCGCCCACGGGCGTCGCGCCGACCTGGCCCAGGTCCTGCGCGAGCAGCAGGCCGAGCCCGCCCATGCCGAGCGCCAGCGCCACGATCCGGCGCAGCGCCGATCTGCTCGTGCAGCACCCACACGCTCAGCGCCGACGCCCAGATCGGCATGGTGTAGCCGATGATCGCGGCGCGGCCGGAGCCCGTGTAGAGCAAGGCATAGGCCGAGAACAGGTGCCAGGCGGTGATGTTGAACAGCGCCACCAGCATCAGCGCCGGCAGCCGGCGCGCCGGAAAGGTGACGCGGCCGCCGGTGAGGCCGGTGAGTGCCAGCAGGGCGCCGCCGCCGACCATGACGCAGAGCGTGCGGAAGGTCCACGGCGGCACTTCCTGCACCGCGAGCTTCATCATGGGCCAGTTGAAGCCCCAGGTGACGGTCAGCGTCACGAGCAGCGCGATGCCGGAGAGCGACCAGATGGCGCCGTCCGAGGCGAGCGACGCCGGAGCTTGCGGCTGGGCAGGGCGCATCGCTCAGATGCGCGCCGCCGGGACGCCCTCGAACCCTGAATCGATCATGCGCCCGCCTCAGAAGTCGCTGCAGCGCCCGTTGCGTTCCCAGTCGCCGTAGCGCGTCGGCTCAGGCCCCTTGGGCCCGCCGATCTCTACGACCGCCGCCTTGGCGCTGCCCTGCCGGGGCGCCAGCACCTCCTCGGAAGGCTCAGGCGCGGCCTGCTCGCGTCCGGCGACCGGCGATGGGCGAGCGGCGCTCACGGCTATTGGGTCTTGATCTGCTGCAGCGCGACGTCGCGGAACTCCTGCAGGTGCTTTTGCAGCAGATGATCGCTGAGCTGGATCGACTTGGCCCCGAGGTCGGCGCGAACCTTGGTGAAGATATCCTCGTCGCCGGGGCTCTCGAAGTCCGCGACCACGACGTCCTTGGCATAGCTGTCCGCCGCCTCGCCGGAGAGGCCGAGCTGCTCGGCTACCCACATCCCGAACATCCGGTTGCCGCGGTTGCGCGCCTTGAAGGTCAGCTCCTCGTTGTGCTTGAAGCGGGTCTCTTCGGTGCGTTCGCGATCATCGAAGGTTGTCATCGGCGGCCCCGTGGCATAGTCGGCTGTTCGTCTTCCCGTCTATATAGCGACGGCAGAGCATGCCGGCCAGTCGCCCGGCACGAATCGGAGCCAAGATGTGCACCGTGGTCCTTCTGCGCCGCCCGCAGGCGCCCTGGCCCCTGCTGCTGGCGGCCAATCGGGACGAGCTGCAAAGCCGGCCGTGGCGCCCGCCGGCGCGGCATTGGCCGGATCGCCCGGACGTGGTCGCGGGTCTCGATGTCCAGGCCGGCGGCAGCTGGCTCGGCGTCAACGACGACGGCGTGGTGGCAGCGGTCCTCAACCGGGTCGGCAGCCTCGGGCCGGCCGCCGGCAAGCGCTCGCGCGGCGAACTGGTGCTCGAGGCCCTCGATCATGCCGATGCGGCGGCCGCGGCGCAGGCGCTGGTCGATCTGGATCCGGAGGCTTACCGCCCCTTCAACCTGCTGATCGCCGATGCGCGGGACGCATTCTGGCTGCGCCATGCCGGCGGCCTGCCGCGCTTCGGCTACCGCGACAGCAGCGGCGCCTGGCGCGAGGTCGATACGACGGCGATGCCCGGGGCAGGGGGCACGGACGGGCAGCCGCAAGCAGGCGGCAAGCCCAAGGTGGCGCTGCTCTCGGCGCCGATCGAGTGCCGGCCGCTGCCGGAAGGCTGCTCGATGATCACGGCGCGCGACCTGAACGATGCCGACCTCGGCGCGCGTGCGCCACTTTCTGCCGCAGTTCGAGCGCGCCGCTCCCGCCCGACCCAGGCGCCGACGACTGGGGTGCCTGGATCGACCTGCTCGGCCGGCGCGCGGCGCCCGGCGCCGAGCCCGGCGATGCGCCCGAGGACGCGATGACGATCGTGACGGGGGGCGATTTCGGCACGGTGTGCAGCACCCTGATCGCCCTGCCGGCGTTCGGCACGCCGGTCATGAAGTTCGCCGCCGGCGCCCCCGATCAGGCGCCCTTCGAGAGGGTCGCCCTGTAGCGCGCGGCTGTAGCGCGCTCAGGCACTGTAGTGGCCGAACAGGCCGAGGAGCCCGATCAGGATCAGGTAGATCGCGACGATGTAGTTCAGAAGGCGCGGCACGATCAGGATCAGGATGCCGGCGATCAGGGCGACCAGGGGCGGCAGGACGACAACTTCCATGACGGGTTTCCTCGACGGTGTGCTGAGTTCGCCGTGAGGGTCGGACAGCCCTTGGGCCGTGTCAATCTGGGCGTTCACCGGCCTATGCCGCCGGCGCTGCAGGTTGCCTGCGCGGGGCGTTTGGTGTTGGTTGCAGCGCATGCGCAAGCCGGCGGGCCCGGCGGGTGGATCGCCCATGTTGCATCGACGACGCCGACGCGAGCACAGACCGTCACCCGGCGAGCCGCCGGGCAGCCTGGCGCCGACCCCCTACGCGCACCCGACCCACCTGCACCTCATCGCCTACGACGCGGACGGCCTGATCGAACACCAGAGCCAGGACGTGGCCGAGATCGAGAAGCGGGCGCACGGCGTCGCGAACGTCTGGATCGATGTCGCGGGCCTGCGCGACGTCGACGCGATCCGGGCGATCGGCCAGCGCTACGGCCTGCATCCGCTCACGCTCGAGGACATCGTCCAGGTCGTGCAGCGACCCAAGGTCGACATCTTCGAGGGCTACCTCTTCGTGGTGCTGCGCCTGCCGCGTCTCGACAAGGGGCTGGTCAACGAGCAGGTCGCGATCGTGCTCGGCGACGACTTCGTGATCACGTTCGGCGAGCGCTCGAGCGATGGCTTCGATGGCGTGCGCAGCCGCCTCGGCCGCGATCACAGCGGGATGCGAAGCAAGCGGGTCGACTATCTCGCCTATGCGCTGATCGATGCCCTGATCGATGCCTACTTCCCGATCCTGGAGCGCTACGGCGAGCTGATCGACGACATGGAAGAGGAGGTCGTGGAGCGCGCGAGCGACGGCTTGGTCAGCCAGGTCCACGAGCTCAGGCGAGCGGTCATGGAGCTGCGCCGCGCGATCTGGCCGCTGCGCGAGGTGCTGAACACGCTGACGCGCGAAGGCACGCCTTACGTCCAGCCGGAGACGAGGGTGTTCCTTCGCGACTGCAGCGACCACGTCTCGCAGCTGCTCGACATGATCGAGATCGATCGCGAGGTCACCTCGACCCTGCTCGATCTGCATCTCTCGAGCCTCAGCGCCCGCATGAACGAGATCATGAAGGTGCTGACGATCATCGCCACGATCTTCATCCCGCTCGGGTTTTTCGTCGGCCTCTACGGCATGAATTTCGACCCGGAGGTATCGCCCTACAACATGCCGGAGCTGCACTGGCGCTTCGGCTACTTTTATTCGCTGGCGGTGATGGCCGCGATGGCGCTCGGCATGCTCGCCTACTTCTGGGCCAAGGGCTGGATCGGAGGGCCCTGGCGACGGCGTGGCCGTACCCGCGAGCGAGACTGAGCGGCGCTGCTCAGGGCTCAGCGGCGCCAGCGCGCGGCGGCGCGCTCGTCGGCCTCGCGCGCCTCGACCCAGCGCGGCGCGGTCCCGGCGTCCGCCGGGGCCTCCTCGAGCTTCCAGAACGGCGCCTGCGTCTTCAGCCAGTCGATCAGGAAGGCGCAGGCCTCGAGCGCCGCGCTCCGGTGCTGCGAGGCCGTCGCGACCAGGACGATCGGCTCGCCCGGCAGCATGCGGCCGTAGCGATGCACGATCAGGCTCGCCTGCAACGGCCAGCGCGCCTGCGCCTCGGCCTCGATCTCGGCGAGCTTCTTCTCGGTCATGCCGGGGTAGTGCTCGAGCGTCATGGCGAGGGTCGCCTGCTCGCCGGCGTGGTCGCGCACCAGGCCGACGAAGCTCGCGATCGCGCCGATGTCGGTGCGGCCGGCGCTGAGCGCTGCGAGCTCGGCGCCGACGTCGAAGGGCGCTTCCTGGACCCGGATCATCGCTGGATTTTGGGGGGCTCAGCCGCCGGTCACCGGCGGGAAGAAGGCGACCTCGTCGCCGGGCCGCACGGGATCCTCGGGCTGGGCATAGTCCTGGTTGACGGCGGCGCGGATCACGCCCGGCGCCGCCATCGCCTCGGCGAAGCCCGGATGGCGGCTCGCGAGCCACTCCATCAGCGCGCCGACGGTGGTCACCTCGGCCGGCGGTGCGACCTCCTCGTGGGCCGTGCCGGTCCTGCTGCGCAGCCAGGCGAAGTAGAGGATCTTCATGACAGCGCCTCCCTCGGGACGCTCTTTCGGATCAGGGGATGGTCGCGGGCCTGGCACCCGGCTTGCCCTTGCCCGTCGACGGCGACGGGGCCGGCGCGGTCGAATGACGCAGCCCGACCACCAGGTAGTCGAGGCCCGTGATCAGCGTCAGGCCGGCGGCGAGCCAGAGGCCGTACCAGCCGACCTGGTCGGCGAACACCCACCAGGGTGCTGCCGAGCCCGCCAGAAGAAAGCCGATCGCGATCATCTGCACAGCCGTCTTCCACTTGGCGAGCCGCGAGACCGGCAGGCCCACCCGCACCTCGGCCAGGAACTCGCGCAGGCCCGAGACCAGAATCTCGCGGCACAGGATCACGAGCGCCGGCAGGATCGGCGAGCGGTCGAAGTGCACCAGCATCAGGATCGCGGCGCCGACCAGCAGCTTGTCGGCGATCGGATCGAGCATCCGCCCGAGCCGCGACTGCATGGACCAGCTGCGCGCCAGGTAGCCGTCGAAGTAGTCGGTGATCGCGGCGATCGTGAAGATCGCGCAGGTGGCCCACTTGCCGAAATCGCCCGGAACGTAGAACGCGCCGATCATCGCCGGGATGGCGACGATGCGCGCTCCGGTCAGAAGGTTGGGCGGGCTGGTCAGCATCGGGCCGTTTCCTCGCCGTCGCTCAATGTCGCTCATGAAAGGCGTCATAGACGGCTTTGGCAACCGCCTTGCTGATGCCCGGGACGCGCTCCAGGTCGAGCAGCCCCGCGGTCTCGATCGCGCGCACCGAGCCGAAGTGACCGAGCAGCGCGCGCTTGCGCTTGCCGCCGACGCCTGGCACCCGGTCGAGCGCCGATCGTCCGACCAGCTTGCCGCGCCGCGCCCGGTGGCTGGTGATCGCGAACCGGTGCGCTTCGTCCCGCAGCCGCTGAAGAAAGTAGAGAACCGGGTCGCGCGGGTCCAGCGTGAAGGGCGCGCGCTCGGTCATGTGCAGGGTTTCGCGGCCGGCGTCGCGCTCGGGCCCCTTGGCGATCGCGAGCACCGGCAGCCCGCTCACGCCGCAGGCACCCAGGGTTTCCAGCGCCGCCGAAAGCTGGCCGCTTCCGCCGTCGATGACCACGAGATCGGGCCACTGGCCGCTTTGGTGCTCGGCATCCTCGCGCTGCAGGCGGGTGAAGCGGCGCCGCAGCACCTCGCGCATCATGGCGTAGTCGTCGCCCGGCGTGAGGTCCTCGTCGCGGATGGTGAACGTGCGATAGCCGGCCTTGCTCAGGCCCTCGGGGCCGGCGACCACGAAGGCGCCGACCGCCTGCGTGCCCATGATGTGGCTGTTGTCGTAGATCTCGATCCGCTCGGGCGGCTCGGGCAGGTCCAGGCGATCGGCGAGGCGGCGCAGCAGCAACGCCTGCGAGCTGCTCTCGGCGAGCCGGCGGGCCAGCGCATGGCGGGCGTTGGTCTCGGCCTGGAGGATCAGCTGGCGGCGCGCGCCGCGCTGCGGCCGCGACAGCTCGACCCTGCGCTGCGCGCGCAGCGAAAGCGCCTCGGCGAGCAGGTCCTGCGAGGCCGGGGTGTGGCTCACCAGCACGAGGCGCGGCGCGATCCGCTCGGCATAGAACTGGCCCAGGAACGCTTCGAGCAGCTCGTCCGGGCCGGCGTCCTGGGCATGGCTCGGATAGTAGGCGCGATTGCCGTAGTTGCGGCCGCCCCGATAGAAGAATACCTGGACGCAGGCCTGGCCGCCGTCCTGGGCCAGCGCGACCACGTCGGCATCGTCGATCGAGCTGACGTTGATGCCCTGGCGCGCGGTGATGTGCGCCAGCGCTTTCAGCCGGTCACGGATCGCCGCCGCCTGCTCGAAGGCGAGGTCCTCGCTCGCCGCCTGCATCTGCGCCTGGAGCTCGGCCCGGATGGCATCGCTGCGGCCGGACAGGAACGCCCGCGTCTGCTCGACCAGGGCGGCATAGTCATGCGCCTCGATGCGGCCGACGCAGGGCGCGGTGCAGCGCTTGATCTGGTATTGCAGGCAGGGCCGCGTGCGGTTCGCGAAGATGCTGTCGGGGCACGAGCGGATCGGGAACGCGCGCAGCAGCGCGCTGAGCGTCTCGTTGACCGCGCCCGACGAGGCGAAGGGACCGAAATAGTCGCAGTCCTTGCGCTTGGCGCCGCGATGCCGGCCGATGCGCGGGAACGGCTGCTGCTCGGTGGTCTTGCCGACGTAGATGTAGGGGAACGACTTGTCGTCGCGCAGGACGATGTTGAACGGCGGCCGATGCCGCTTGATCATGTTGCACTCGAGCAGCAGCGCCTCGACGTCGCTCGCCGTGGTCACCACCTCGAGCGCGCGCGTGAGCGCGACCATGCGCTGCAGGCGGGCGCTGAGCGCGGCGGGCTTGGCATAGGCCGGGACCCGCTTGCGCAGCGACTTGGCCTTGCCGACGTAGAGCACCTCGCCCTTGGCATCGAGCATGCGGTAGACGCCGGGCGCGTTCGGCAGCCGCGCCGCCTCCCGCTGCAGGAGTGCGGCGCCGGACAGCTCGGTGCCCGCGTCCTCGACGGCGCGCGGCCTGCGTCCGGCCGGACGCTGCTGCGGCGTCGCCGTTGCCACGGGGGTCTCGGGGATCGCCTCGTCTGCTCGAACTCATGACACTGCGACTTACTTGGCGCCCCGTCGCCGGAGCGTCAATGACCGCGGGCCGGGGCGTGCTATCTCGGGTCGTTGGGCTTGGGTGCGGCACCTGCGATCGGGGTAAGCGGCACCTTGGCGTGGTCGGGACCCTCGCCGACGCCGCGCTGGGGCCCGGCACGGGCGCGCACATGCTCCTCGACGAACACATGCGCGTAGAGTTGGGCGATCCACTGCTTGCCTTCGACGGTGCGCTGGAGATGCTGCAGCGCCGGGCGGATGTAGGGCTCGACCACGCTCCAGAAGAAGCGCGGATAGCGCTCGGCGAGATCGGCGGGCGACTTGAAATCGAGCCGCTCGGCGACGCCGGTCTCGACGAACTCGTGGAACAGCGCGTTCAGCTTGCGCGGATAGTGAGGATCGGCGAGCTGGCCGATCAGGTCGGCGGCGCGGACCAGGCCGGCCTCGGTATGGGTGTCGGCGTGGTCGTCGTCCTCGGGCACCGGAAAGCGGGTCAGCTCGATCGCCCGGGCGATCCGGTCGGCGTCGAGATGCTCGCTCAAGCGCAGGCGATGGTTGACGAAGATCTTGCTGCGCTCGACGTGGTGGGGCGTGAGGAATGCGTCCGAGGCGCCACGCGGCGCGGTCACGGTGTCGCCCGCCTCGTTGATCACGAAGCTGCTCTCGGTATCGCCGGGACAGATGCCGCGCAGATAGCCGATGTCGTGGCACAGCGTCGCCACCGTGAAGTGCAGCCAGTCGGCGTCCGTGACCTGCTCGGCCAACACCCGGCCGCGCAGCATCGCCTGGCCGACCAGGGTGACCATGACCGTGTGCTGGGCGTCGTGGTAAAGCGCGTCGCTGTTGGCGATCCGCTCGATCACGAGCTTGGCGCTCGTCCGCAGGATGGCGGCATACTCGGGGCTGCGATCGCCGAACATGTCCCGGAAATTCGAGACCAGCTCCGCGGCCAGCGCATTCGCGACGAGATGGGCGGGGTTCAACATCAGCGACCCTCCCGTGATGGGCTCAGAGCCTGCCGAAGCGAACATCCTAGCATGATCCGGAAAGCCGACGATGCCGGAATCGCGCGTCACCGGGCGGCGCGTGGCGGCGGCTTCGGCAAGCCTGCGCGAATCCGCCCGGAGAAGTCCGGATCGGCGGCGGCGGCGTGCGCCTTCGCATTGATCAGGCTTCGCGTCTTCAGCTCTGCAAACGGCAGGCGGGTATCGAGGCTGCCGAGATCGTAGGCGTAGGCCGGAAAATAACCGCTCAGCAGCACCCGCCAGTCGAGCGGGACCTGGGTGGTCGAAAGCGCGCGCGCCAGCGACCAGACGTCGGTCGTGCAGTTGGTGGTGAGCGTGTTGTAGAACGCCGGCCGCTCCTTCAGCTGGTTGATCCTGCCGACATACTCCAGGAACAGACGACGCGCGTTGTCGTGGTTCATGCGCGTGCGATAGAGGTAGACCTGCTCCTGCGGCCGGCGATAGTTGCTGCGCACCCGGATCAGGTCGCGCTCGTCGCCGACCACGTAGATCAGCTCGTAGCGCTTGAAGAAGCCCGCGATCGAGGAATAGGCCTCGCCCTTCTCCTTGCGCGTCTCGATCGAGATCGCGACGTGCTCGCCGGCGAAGCCGAAGCTCACGATGATGTGGGCGATGGCATCGCCCATCCAGTACACGGCGACCAGATCGACCGCATCCAGCTCGCGCAGATCGAAGGTGCGATCGTCGTAGCGCGGCGCGAAGTCCTGGTCGCTGCGTGCGATAGTCGAAGTTCCGGACGTTGTGCAGGGTGACCAGATCGCCATCGTGGGTGGCATAGGGGAGCACCGCGACGTCGGTCTGCCAGTCGCGCTCGTTGGAAGGCTCGATCGAGGTCCACCAGAGCAGCACGACGGCGAACGCGACGGCGAAGCCGGCCAGCGTCCGGCGGCGGTCGCGCAGGAACAGGAACGCCCCGAGCGTGCCCAGGACGAAGGCCGCGGCCAGTCCGACCCGCAGGGCCTCGCCCGGCAGATCCGAATAGTAGAGGGCGAGCGCCGCCCACATCGTCGCGCCGGCCACCGCGAGGCCCGAGGCAGGCGATGCCAAGCGCTCTCAGGAGGGCCGTCAGGTGGCCCATCGCAAACGCCGCTTGCTCGGCAAGGGGCAACGAGCTTTGCTGCAAGGCCAGGGCGTACCCGTACGAGCTGTGGGAGACAAGTCGGATGCGGACTGGCTGTCGTGAGCTGACGATGCGGCACGCTCTCGTTCTGCTCGCCGCATGGCTGCTGGCCGGCTGCGCCAGCTTCGGCGAAGGCCTCGCCCGCGGCGTGATGGCGCCATCAGGCGGAGCCGCCGCAGGACACCCGCCTGTGCGAGGTCAGCGGCCCGGCCTTCACGGGGATCCTGCCGATGCTCGAGCGCCAGGACGGCTACCCGCCGATCGGCCAGGCGGGACCGGACCGGCCGATCCTCAAGGTGATCATGGTGCACGGCGTCGGCACCCACGTGCCCGGCTACAGCGCCCGCCTCAGCGCCAATCTCGCGCAGTCGCTCGACCTCACGGTGGTCGCGCCGGACGCCAAGAGCTTCCCGATCGAGAGCGGCCGGCTTTCCCGACGAGACGCTCGGCGACGCTGACCGTCACGCGCCACACCAACGCCGCCCGCGATCGCGAGATGCTGTTCTTCGAGCTGACCTGGTCGCCGATCAGCCAGCCGGCCAAGGATGCGATCGCGTTCGACAGCACCGCGGTCTATGCGCGCCGCCGGGCGGGCGCCAACAACATCTTCAAGCAGTTCGTCAACGACGTCGCTCCCGATCCGCTGGTCTATACCGGCACCGGACGCGAAAGGATCCAGGTCGACGATCAGCCAGGCGCTCTGCTGGGCGATCAGCACCGACTGGCAGCACCTGCCGGACGAGCAACGGATCTGCACGCGCCGACACCCCGGGCTTCGCCTCGCGGCTGGATGCCGACGAGTTCGTGTTCATCACGCACAGCCTGGGCAGCCGGATCACCACCGACGGGCTGCAGCGCCTGACCCAGCGTGTCGAGGCGGAGGGCCGGACCGCCCCGAGGCGCGCGCGCGTGTCGCAGTCGCTCCAGGAACGCGACGTCAAGATGTTCATGCTCGCCAACCAGCTGCCGCTGCTCCAGAGCGGCCTGGAGCCGGCGAGCGTCCAGGGCGCCGCGCCCTCCTATTGCCGTGCCCGAGGGCGCCGAGTTCGCCGGCCGTCTGTTCAAGGAGACCGAGCTGATCGCGTTCAGCGATCCGAACGACCTTCTCAGCTACCCGATCCCGGATGCCTTCGTGCAGGACCACGTCGATTCGCGCCTGTGCCCGAAGCAGGTCAACGTCACGATCAACATCGCCCGGGTCAGCTCCGTCCTCGGCCTCGGCGAGTTCGCCAATCCGCTCGCCGCGCACAGCGACTACGACGACGACGAGCGGGTGATCGGCCTGATCACCCGCGGCATCGGCCAGCCGGAGACCGCGGCGGTGGTGGAGGAGCGCTGCACCTGGCTCGAGGTGGCCGAGGACCTGCGCTGACCCAAGGGCTCGCGCGCGCCTGGTCAGCTCGCCAGCCCCATGCCGCGCCGCATCGCCAGCTGCTTGAGCGGCGGCAGCCGGTCGATCGCCGCGAAGCCCAGGCTGCGCAGCAGCCTCGCGGGCGCGAGATCGGTCGAGAACAGCCGGTTCAGGCCATCGGTCAGGCCGACGGTCAGCCACGCATCGGTGCGCCGCAGGCGATCGTAGCGCAGCAGCGCGTCCGGGCCGCCCGGGTCGGCGCCGGCGCGCACGCTGCCCGCCACCACCTCGGCCAGTGCTGCGACGTCGCGCACGGCGAGGTTGAAGCCCTGGGCATGGATCGGATGCAGGCCGTGCGCGGCATCGCCCACCAGCGCCACCCGCGGCGCGCCGTAGCGCACCGCCTGCAGGCCGCTCAAGCGGATGGCCGGTCGGCTTGCCGCAGAGGCCCGCACCGGCGAGATCGACCTCGAGACGGTCCTGCAGCTCGAGCAGCAGGCTTTCCGGGTCCAGACGCAGCAGCCCGTCCGCGACGGCGCGGCTCTCGACCCAGGTGATCGCATACAGCTCGGGGCCGATCGGCAGCAGGGCGAGCGGCCCCGCGGGGCGCAGGAGCTCGTGCACGCAGCCATCGTGCGGCTGCTGCAGGCGCAGGGCGAAGGTGATCGCAGTCTGCGGATAGCGCCAGCGCCGGGCGCCGATGCGGGCGAGCTCGCGCACCACCGAGCCGCGGCCATCGGCGCCGACGAGCAGCGGCGCGCAAAGCTCGCGGCCGTCGTCCAGGGTGACGACCACGGCATCGGCCCGGCGCCGCAGGCCCGCCACGCGAGCCGGCGCCAAAAGCGTGATGTTGGGGCGCGAGCGACACAGCTCCAGCAGGCGGCGGCGCAGGGCGCGATTGGTGATGCCGTAGGCGAACACCTCCTCGCCGAGCGCCGCGGCATCGAACGCCATGCCAGCACCGGTGCCCCCGTCGCGCAGCCGCACGCCCCGGACCGGTTCCGCGATGTCCACGAACGCCGGCCACAGGCCCATGGCGTCCAGCACCCGCCTCGAGCCGTACATCAGCGCCAGCGCCCGGCCATCGAAGGGCGCCGCCATGATGGTCTCGAGCGGCTGCGCCTCGATCACGGTCACCGGCAGGCCGGCATGGTCGAGGGCCAACGCCAGCAGCAGGCCGCTGTGGCCGGCGCCGACGATCAGGATGGGGGCCGGAGGGTCGCGCTGTACGTCCGCCATACGCCCGAGATGCGGGCGGGCGGGGAAAAAGTCCAGGATCAGGAGAGGTGGTTGGGGAGGGCGGAGCGCTGCAGCAGGGAGGATTTGAGCTTCTCCAGCGCGCGGTGCTCGATCTGGCGCACGCGCTCCTTGGAGATGCCGAGCTTGTGGCCGAGCTCCTCCAGCGTGCGGGCATCGTCGCGCAGGCGCCGCTCCTTGATGATCGTCTGCTCGCGCGCGGACAGCTCGTCGAGCGCCTGGGCGAGCCAGAGCGAGCGGGTGCGGCCGTCGCGCGCCAGGGTCACGCTCTCCTCGGGCGTGGGGCGCTGGTCGGCGAAAAAATCCTGCCACTGGTCCTCGCCCTCGGCGCCGATCGGCGCGTTCAGCGACTGATCCGCGCCCGACAGGCGGATCTCCATCGCCTCGACGTCGGCGAGGTTGACCGAGAGCTCCTGCGCGATCAGGGCGCGGCCGCGATCATCGAGCGCGCCGCCGCCGTCCTCGATGCGCGCCCGCAGCCGGCGCAGATTGAAGAACAGCGCCTTTTGCGCCGCCGTGGTGCCGGTGCGCACCACCGACCAGTTGCGCAGGATGTAGTCCTGCATCGCCGAGCGGATCCACCAGGCGGCATAGGTCGAAAAGCGCACCTCGCGCTCGGGCTCGAAGCGCGCCGCCGCCTGCATCAGGCCGACCGCACCCTCCTGCACCAGATCGCTCATCGGCAGGCCGTAGTTGCGAAACCTGGTCGCGGTGCTGATCACCAGGCGCATGTACGCCAGCACCAGCTCGTGCAGCGCCGCCTCGTCGCCCGCCCCCCGCCAGCGCCGCGCCAGATCCTGCTCCCGCTCCCGCGTCAGCAGCGCCGCACTCATCGAGCCGCGGATGAACTCCCGGTTCACCCTCTGGGCGGGCATGTCCACCATCGCCATGTTCCTGCCCTTTCTGCGCAGGCCCACCGCTGACCGCAGCATCGCGCCGATCAGCGCCGGACGGCTTGGACCCTTTCGGCCTGATCCTGGTTCTGTAGAAACCACAGGATCGAGGTGAAGGTTCCGGTTCGGGGCCTGAAGGCGCAAGTTAAGAATAGTTTAGGTTCGTGTAATTTAGGGATTCCTTCAGCGCGCGTGATCGGCCCGTGATGCGCAAGATCGCCGGTTCTCAGCCATTCGGCAGGCGATCGAGGACCTGTGCCAGGGCCGCCGGATCCCGCCAGCTCACGGTCACTGGCAAAATCGTGATCGACGCCAACAGGTCTGCCGGCAGGCGCACCCGATCCTTGGCCGTGGTGACGCAGAGCGCATCGCCGGCCGCCGCCTCGGCGAGCAGCGCCTGCACCTCGCGCCGCCGGTAGCGGTGGTGATCGGCGAAAGCGTGCCGGGCGAGCAGCAGCGCTCCTGCCTCGGCGAGGCTGCGAAAGAATTTTTCCGGCCGGCCGATGCCCGCGAAGGCGACGACGCGCCGATCGCGAAGGTCCGGAGCGTCCGGGCCGGCGCCGAGCCTCGCGTGCAGGCGGACGAGCCGGGGCGGCAGGAGACCGTCCAGCCCGACCTCGTCGTCACCCAGCTGAACGATCGCGCTCGCCCGGGCGAAGCCCGCGGCCAGCGGCTCGCGCAGCGGACCCGCCGGCAGCAGGCGGCCATTGCCGAAGCCGAAAGCCCCGTCCACCACCAGCAAGGCCAGATCCTGATGCAGCCACGGGCTTTGCAGGCCGTCGTCCATGATCAGCAGGTCGGCGCCGGCGGCCGCAGCGGCCCGGGCGCCGAGGGCGCGATCGCGCGCGCACCAGGTCGGCGCCACCTCCGCCAGCAGCAGCGCCTCGTCGCCGACCGCCGCGGCATCGTGCCGCGCCGGATCGACCCGCAGCGGCCCGGCCAGCCGGCCGCCATAGCCGCGGGTCAGGAAGTGCGGCCGCCGGCCGCGCGCGATCAGCTGCGCCGCCAGCGCCAGCGCCACCGGCGTCTTGCCGGCGCCGCCGGCGACGAGGTTGCCGACGCAGATCACCGGCACGCCGGCGCGCACCGGGCGTGCCAGCCGCCGCCGCAGCCACCCCGCCAGACCGTAGGCCTCGCCGAGCGGGTGCAGCAGACGCGCCGGCAGCGCGTCCTGCGCCCAGAACTCAGGCGCTCGCATCGGCGGGACCGAGGGCGCGATCGAGCAGCGGGCCGAGCTTCGCCAGGGTTTCCGTCCCAGCCATCGCCACCTCGTCCGCGACCGCGAGGCCTTGCTGCGCCATGCGGACGCGGCGCGCGCGACTTTCCAGCAGCACGCTCAGCGCCGCGACGAGGTCCGCGCCGTCTGCGACCGGCTGCGCGGCGCCGGCTTCGACCAGCCGCGCGGCGATCTCGGCGAAGTTGTGGGTGTGGGGCCCCAGCAAGGTCGGACAGCCGAGCCGGGCGGGCTCGAGCGGGTTCTGGCCGCCATGCGGCACCAGCGAGCCGCCGACGAGCGCGATGGCGGCGAGGCGGTAGAAGAGGCCGAGCTCGCCCAGCGTATCGGCGAGATAGACCTCGCAGGCGGCATCGAGCGGCTCGTCCCGGCTGCGCTGCGCCAGCCGCAGGCCGCGGCGCCTGATGTCGGCGGCGAGCGCGTCGCCGCGCCCCGGAGTCGCGCGGCGCGATCATCGTCACGAGATCCGGCAGCCGGCCGGCAAGGCGCCGGTGCGCCTCGAGCACCAGCGCCTCCTCGCCCGGGTGGGTGCTGGCAGCGAGCCACACCGGCCGCTCGCCGATCGCGGCGGCCAGGCCCGCGAGCGCCTCCGGATCGGCCGGCAGGGGCGGCGCTGCGTATTTGAGGTTGCCGGCCGTGGTCGCCTGCGCGGCGCCAAGCGCCGCGAGCCGCGCCCGATCGGCCTCGCTCTGGGCCAGGCAGAGCGCGAAGCCGCCGCAAAGCTGCGCAGCGCTTCCCGGCAGCCGCTTCCAGCGCCGGAACGAGCGCTCCGAGATGCGCCCGTTGACCAGCGCCAGTGGCAGGCCCCGCGCGCGCGCCTCGAGGATCAGGTTCGGCCACAGCTCGGATTCGACCAGCACGCCGAGTTGCGGGCGCCAGTGCGCGAAGAACGCGCGCCAGGCCTGCGGCCGGTCGACCGGCGCGAACTGATGGCGCGCGCGCGACGGCAGCTGAGCGGTCATCAGCGCCGCAGAAGTCACCGTTCCGGTGGTCACCAGCACCTGCAGGGCGGCGCGCTGCGCCAGCAGCGTCTCGATCAGGGGCAGGAGCGAGCGGGATTCGCCGACGCTTGCGGCATGCAGCCACAGCAGCGGCCCCTCCGGACGCGCCATGCCCGCGGCGCCGAGGCGCTCGCGCCAACGCAAGGAATCCTCCTTGCCGCGCCCCGCCCGCCGCCGCAGCTGCGCCTCGATCAGGGGCCCGCCCAGCGAGGTGGCGCCGCGATACAGCTCCAGCAGCATCAGGCGACCGACACGTCGTCCCGCTCGCGCAGCGGATCGCCCATGCCCTGGCCCGCGAACTGCTGCCGGTATAGCCCTGCATAGCGGCCGCCGCGCGCCAGCAGGGCAGGGTGGCTGCCGGTCTCGACGATCCGCCCGTGCTCGACCACGGCGATCAGGTCGGCATCGATCACGGTCGACAGGCGATGCGCCACGACCAGGGTGGTGCGGCCGCGCATGAGCCGGCGCAGGGCGTCCTGGATCGCGCGCTCGGCATCGGCGTCGACCGCCGAGGTGGCCTCGTCGAGGAGCAGGATCGGGGCGTCCTTGAGCATCGCGCGGGCGATGCCGATGCGCTGGCGCTCGCCGCCCGAGAGGCTCGTGCCGCAGGGCCCCACGGCCGTGTCGTAGCCCTCTGGCAGGGCCTGGATGAAGTCGTGCGCCGAGGCCGCGATCGCGGCTGCCACGACTTGCTCGCGGCAGGCGTCGGGCCGGCCGTAGGCGATGTTGGCGGCAACCGTGTCGTCGAACAGGTCGACGTCCTGGCTCACCAGCGCGATCGCGCGCCTGAGGCTCGCAAGGCGCACCGCGCGCACGTCCTGGCCGTCGATCAGCACGGCACCCGCATCGACGTCCCAGAAACGCAGCAGCAGGTTCAGCATCGTCGACTTGCCGGCACCCGACGGCCCGACCAGCGCGACCGACTGCCCGGCCGGGATCACGAGGTCCAGCCCGCGCAGAGCCGGCCGGCCGGGGCGATAGCCAAAGCGCACCCCGTGGAAGCGGATCGCGCCGGCGCCGATCGCAAGATCGGGGGCGCCCGGACGATCGCCGATGCGCGGCGCGCGATCGAGCACGGCATACACGCGGTCCGCGGCCGCCAGGCCTTCCTGCAGCTGGGTGTGCAGCTTGGCGAGGTTCTTCAGCGGCTGATAGGCGAACAGCAGCGCCGCCACGAAGGAGAAGAAGATGCCGGGCGAGCTGGTGCCGTCGACCACCTGCCAGCCGCCATAGGCGATCACGGCGGCGAGCGCCATGCCGCCGATCACCTCCATGACCGGCGAGCTGATGCCGCCGATCCGGGTGGCGCGGTACTGCAGGCCGAACAGCCGGTCGATCACGGCGGCGGCGCGGGTGGATTCGTCGGCTTCGCGATGGTCGGCCTTGACCTGGCGGATGCCGCGGAAGACCTGCTCGGCGCGGGCCGCGAGGCCGGCCATCTCGGCCTGGCTGCGCGCGGCGACGGCGCGGGTCCGGGTGCTCACCCGGCTGATCGGCAAGGTCGCGAGCGGCAGGCCGATCAGGGCGAGCGTGGCGAGCTGCCAGTCGCGCCAGAACATCAGCCCGATCAGGAACAGGACGGTCAGGAGGTCGCGGGCGACGGTGGTCAGGCTCGACGACACGGCGGCGCGCAGCAGCTGCGTGTCGTAGACCAGCCCGGAGATCAGCGGCCCCGGGCCGCGCCCGGTCACGTCGCCGACATCGGCCCGGACCATGTGGTCGAACAGGCGGCGCTGCAGATCGGCGACGATGCGCTGGCCGCTTCGCGCCATCGCCGCGGTCTGGCTGTAGCCGGCACAAGCCTTGAGGACCGCGATCGCGACCACGGCGAGCGGCACCAGCACCAGCATCTGCCGGTCGCGCTCCAGGAACACGCGATCGAGGATCGGCTCCAGGAGCCACGCCTGGGCCGCAGTAGCGGCCGCGTACGCCGTCATGCAGAGCGTCGCCAGCAGCAGCCACGGCAGCTGGCCGCGGACATGCTCGCGCAGCAGCCGGGCGGCCGGTTGGCACCGCAACCGGTCCAGCGGCGATGGCAGGTTCACGGCGCCCAGGCGCGGCGCGCCGTGGCGCGTTCAGGTGATGGCGGCGCCGGCGTCAGCTCTCCGCGCCGGGATCGGCCCGCCGATAGCGCCAGACGGTCGCCGGCGGGAGGTTGCGCAGCACGAACTTGACCAGCTTCACGTCGACGCCGAGCTTCTTGGCCGGGATCGGCGCGATGGGCGAATAGGAGTACTGCAGCATGCAGCCGCCCGGCGCGATCGCGGCCAGGCCCTGATCGACGATCGCACGCTGGAACGCGAGCGGCATGTTGACCATGGGCAGACCGGAGATCACCGTGCCGACCTCCTCGACGCCCTGCTGACGCAGGATGTCGACCAGCCGCGTGGCATCGCCGTTGACCACGCGCATCTGCGGGAACCGCTCGCGCAGATACTCGAACAGCGAGCGGTCGAGCTCGATCATCATCATCGCCTCGGGCGGCAGGCCCGAATCGGTCAAGGCCTGCGAGATCGCACCGGTGCCAGCACCCAACTCGACCACCACCTGCCCCGGCTGCCATGCAACCTGGGCCGCTATCGCCCGGGCCAGCGCCCGCGACGATGGGATGATCGAGCCCATGGACCTGGGCGAGCGCAGCCACTGGCGGAAAAATAGCTCGGTTTCCTTGACCTGCGTCAGGTTGGCTTGCGTCATTCCCCACTCCTAACGAGCCGTCCGCTCGCATCCGCCATTTTGCCCGCCTGCCAGCGGGCGGTCCTCACACCCATGAGCCGCATCACCAGCTCCGCGATCATCGAAAGTCGCCAAGCTCGCCGCCAAGCGGTTGCATTTGGTCGCGACCATAGCGACGGCTGCCAGGCTTGGCAATCGGCACGCCATGGTTAAACACTTGATCAGCGCCAATGTTCCGCGATCCAGGAAACAGGACGGAGGCCGGTGTGGCTTTGCGGCCAAACGCCGCGGGCCGCATCGGGCGGCTTCGGCTCGCCGTGGAACACGATGATCCTGGCATCCTGCGGAATTCCGGCCTCCCGGAACGGGCGCAGCGGCCGGGCCGGCAGGCAGTCGTGCTTGAAGCTGCGGCACCAGCTTTGCGGCCAGAAGGTCACCTCGCCGACCGATCGCGAAAGATAGGTCTGCTCGTTCGGCCAGCTGCGGACGATCCGCTGCGGCATCGGCGCAGAACCGCTGCAGGACCGGCCGGTGCGCGCCCGCCTCGAAGCGAAAGACCGAGGAGTTGCCGATGCCGCGGCCTCGCTGGGTCCAGTTCTCGATGATGCAGAACGCGCCCGGATGCGCGAACAGGCAGTCGATGCTGGCGACGATGACGAGGTCGAGATCGAGGAACAGCACCGGGCCGCCCAGATCGTCGAGCTCGGGCGAAAGGCACGACAGCTTGCGCCAGCCGGAATGCGGCGGCGCATCGGCCAGCTCGATCGCCGGCAGGGGACGGCATTCGACCTCGGACCGGATGCCGGCCGGATCGTCGGTCAGGCAGACGAAGCGGTGCGGCGCCGTCAGATGGCGCGCGACCATCGCGAACAGCCGGTTGACGTAGTCCGCTCCATAGCGATCGCCCCATCGCATGCAGAGCACGCAGGGCGGCACGCGGCGGCGCGTCCGATCAGGCGGCCTGACGGCTGTCGAGGCCGTTCAGGGCGCGCACCGCGACGGCGAGCATGGCGACGTCGGCAGCGGGCTGGCTGTCGATCTCCGCCAGCACCTGCTGCCAGCGCGCGAAGCCGACGACCTCGCCTTCCAGCCATTGCCGCACGCGCCCCTCGATCGCATCGGCCGGCCCCATGTCCTGCGCGCCGGCGCGCGTCGCCAGCTGGCTGCGGGTGAGCGCCTGGATGGCGAGGCGGCGATGCTCGTCGACCACGTCGTCGTACAGGCCGGCGAGCGCCAGCCGGTCCCAGGGCGTTCTCGGCGTCGCCGCCTGCAGCAGGTCGCGCAGGTGCCCGAGCTGGAGGCTGGCGTCGAGCGCGAAGTAGATCGCGCCCGCATCGAGCACCTCCACGCCGACCTGGTCGGCCACCGCGACCACCTCGCAGGCCGGGAACATGTAGGGCAGCGCCGCCAGCGCCCGGGCGAGATCGCCCTCGATGCCCTGCGCGGCATAGTGCTCGACCACCTCGTCGAAGGCGTGCCGCTGGCCTTGCGAGAGGATGCCGTTCAGCTGCCCGAGCACGCGCGCGATGCCGGGCGCAAAGCGGTCGACGCCGGCGCGCACGTCGATCGGCGCCGGCAGGTTGCGCAGGAACCACGTGGTGCCGCGTGCCAGCGCCTCGCGCGCCTGATCGAGCAGGATGATCTCCTGGTCGGCGGCGATCTGCCCGACCAGCAGCTCGATCCGGCCGTACAGCGGTACCAGCGCGAATGCGCCGCGCGCGACGATGTAGGCGCGCGCGATGGCGTCGGGCGAGCGTCCGCTATGCTCGCCGAGCTCGCTCACGAACGCGCCCAGGCCACGGTTCACCAGGCTGTTGGCCACCAGGGTCGCGGTGATCTCGCGGCGCAGGCGATGGCCCTTGATCTGGGCCGCGAAGCGCTTGCGCAGGAGGCGCGGGAAGTACTTCACCAGCATGTCGAGGAGATAGGGCTCGTCCGGCAGGCCGGACGCCATCAGCTCCTCCTTCAGCGTCATCTTGGCATAGGAGACCAGGACCGCGATCTCGGGCCGGAGCAGGCCGTGGCCGAGCTGGCGGCGTTGCGCCAGCTCCTCCTCGTCGGGCAGCACCTCGAGCGCGCGATTGAGCCGGCCGGACGCTTCCAGACGCCGGATGAACGCCGCCTGGCTGTCCAGCATCTCCTGCGGTCGCGCCTCGGCGAGCGAGATCGCCTGCGCCTGCAGGACGTTGTTGCGCAGGACCAGGTGGCCTACCTCCTCGGTCATCTGGGCGAGCAGCTGATCGCGCTGCTTGCCGGTCATGTCGCCGGCGTCGACCACCGCGCCCAGCAGGATCTTGATGTTGACCTCGTGATCGGAGCAGTCGACGCCGGCCGAGTTGTCGACCGAATCGGTGTTGATCCGCCCGCCCTTGCGGGCAAACGCGATCCGGCCCCTTTGCGTGCAGCCGAGATTGCCGCCCTCGCCGACGATCAGGCAGCGCAGGTCCTCGCCGTTGACGCGTACCGGGTCGTTGCTGCGATCCGACGCCTCGGCGTTGCGCTCCTGCGCGGCCTTGACGTAGGTGCCGATGCCGCCGTTCCAGAACAGCTCGACCGGCGCCAGCAGGATCGTGCGGATCAGGTCGTGCGGCGTGAACGTGTCGGTGTCGGTCGCGAGCGCGCGGCGCGCCTCGGGCGATATGGTGATCGACTTGACGGTGCGCGGATAGACGCCGCCGCCGGGGCTGATCCTGCTCCGGTCGTAGTCGTCCCAGCTGGAGCGCGGCAGCTCGAACAGGCGCTTGCGCTCCTCATAGCTGCTCGCCGGGTCGGGGTCCGGGTCGATGAAGATGTGGCGGTGGTCGAAGGCCGCGATCAGGCGCATCTGCCGGGACTGCAGCACGCCGTTGCCGAACACGTCGCCCGACATGTCGCCGATGCCGATCGCGGTGAACGGCTCGGCCTGGCAGTCCTTGCCCAGCTCGCGGAAATGGCGCTTGACCGACTCCCAGGCGCCGCGCGCCGTGATGGCCATGCCCTTGTGGTCGTAGCCGGCCGAGCCCCCCGAGGCGAAGGCGTCGCCGAGCCAGTGGCCGTACTCCAGGCTGATCGCATTGGCGATGTCGGAGAAGGTGGCGGTGCCCTTGTCGGCCGCGACCACGAGGTAGGGATCGTCCTCGTCGTAGCGCACCACGCGCGCCGGCGGCACGATCTCCTCGCCGACCCGGTTGTCGGTGATGTCGAGCATGCCGCGCATCAGGGTCTGGTAGCAGGCCACGACCTCGGCGTGCAGGGCGGCGCGGTCGCCGCCCCTGGGCGGCTGCTTGACCACGAAGCCGCCCTTGGCGCCGACCGGCACGATCACGCCGTTCTTGACCATCTGCGCCTTCATCAGGCCCAGCACCTCGGTCCGAAAGTCCTCGCGCCGGTCCGACCAGCGGATGCCGCCGCGCGCGACCTTGCCGCCGCGCAGGTGGACGCCTTCCATGCGCGGCGAGTAGACGAAGATCTCGTAGGCCGGGTAGGGCAACGGCATGTCGGGCACCGCCGCCGGCTGGAGCTTGAACGAGAGATAGGCCTTGTGCGCCGCGCCCTCGGGACCCGGCTGATAGAAGTTGGTGCGCAGCATGGCGCGGATCAGGCGCAGATAGCGCCGCAGGATGCGGTCCTCGTCGAGATTGGCGACCGCGTCCAGGCCCTCGCGGATGCTGGCGATGAGGCCCTCCACCTTGGCCGCCCGATCGCCGCGCAGGTCCGGATCGAAGCTCGCCGCGAACAGCAGGGCGAGCTGGCGGGCCAGGGTCGGGTTGGAGGCCAGGGTCTGCTCCATGTAGGCCTGGCTGTGCGGGCTGCCGACCTGGAGGAGGTACTTGCAGCAGGCGCGCAGCACCGTGACCTCGCGCCAGTCGAGCCCGGCGCCGAGCACGAGCTGGTTGAAGCCGTCGTTCTGCGCATCGCCGCGCCAGATGCGGGCGAACGCGTCCTGGAAATTGCCCCTGACCTTGTCGAGGTCGATCTCGCCGGCCTCGGTGCGCTGCATCGCGAAGTCGTGCATCGAGAAGCTGCGGCCGTCCTTGGTCACGAAGCTGTAGGGCCGCTCGTGGATGACCCGCAGGCCCATGTTCTCGAGCACCGGCAGGACGTCGGACAAGGGAATGCCCGAGCCGGCGCGGCAGAGCTTGAAGCAGACCAGGGTGTCGTCGTCCTCGAGCGCGCGGTAGAGGGACATCTCGAGATCGCTCTCGCCCCTGGCGATCCGGTCGATGCGGGCGAGGTCGGCGACCGCGGCGCGCGCCGGCACCTGCTCCTGGTAGGCGAGCGGGATCGCGTCGCAATAGGCGCGATAGAGCCGGTTGCCCTCCTCCTCGCCGTGGGCGTCGATCAGCGCGTGGCGCAGCAGGTCGGTCCAGGAGCGCGTGGCCTCGAGCAGCTGGCGCTCGAGCTCCTGCGGATCGACGTCCCGGGCGATGCCGTCGGGCGTGCGCACGATGAACTGGATGCGGGCCAGGATCGATTCGGAAAGCTGCGCCTGGAAGTCGACCTCGGTGCCGTGGAACGCCCGCAGCAGGATCTCCTGGTATTTGCGCCGCAGCACGGTGTCCCAGCGATCGCGCGGCACGTAGATCAGGCAGGAGACGAAGCGCGCGAAGGCGTCGCGCCGGACGAACAGCCGGATGCGCTGGCGCTCCTGCAGATGCAGGATCTCGTTGACGGTCTCGAACAGCTCGTCGTCGCCGACCTGGAACAGCTCGTCGCGCGGGTAGGTCTCGACGATGTTGGCCAGCGCCTTGCCGGAATGGCTGGCGGGCGCGAGGTTGGCGCGCGCGACGATCCGCTCGACCTTGCGGCGCAGCAGCGGGATCTGGCGCGGATTGCGGCTGTAGGCGGCGGACGTGAACAGGCCGAGGAAGCGGTGCTCGCCCAGCACCCTGCCCTTGGCGTCGAACCGCCGCACGCCGATGTAGTCGAGATAGACCGGGCGGTGCACGGTCGAGCGGTTGTTGGCCTTGGTGATGATGAGCGGCACCGGCAGGCGCGCGAGGCGGCGCACGTCTGCCGGCAGTGCTGCGAAGCTGCGCGAGTTCGCGCTCGGGCTCTGCTCGGCCTGGCGGCGCAGCAGGCCCATCGCCGAGCCTGGGACGCGGCGCAGCTGATCGCCATCCTTCTCGCGCAAGAGGTCGTAGCAGGTGTAGCCGAGGAAGGTGAAGTTGTCGTCGGCGATCCAGCGCAGGAAGGCCTCGACCTCGGCGACCTCCTCGGGATCCAGCGCCTTGGCGCCGCGCTTGAGGTCCGCCAGCGCCGGCTCGATCCGCCCGAGCATGCCGCGCCAGTCCTCGACCGAGGCGCGCACGTCGCCCATGACCCGCTCGAGGCTGGCGCGGATCGCCTCCAGGCGCGCCGGATCGCTCAGCTGGTCGATCTCGAAATGCATGAACGATTCGGAGATCGCCTGGTCGCGCGGCCGACCCGGCGCCAGCACCGCCTCGAGCATGCCGCCGGCGTCGCGCCGGACCGGGATCACGGGGTGGATCGTCAGATGGATCAAAAGGCCATGGCCGTTCAGCGCCATGCTCGCCGAATTGACCAGGAACGGCATGTCGTCGGTGACCACCTCGACCACGGTATGGGTCGACTGCCAGCCATGCTGCTCGATCTGCGGATTGTAGACCCGGATTTTGGCCCGGCCCGGGCGCCGCTGCTCGGCGAAGCGCAGATGGGCCAGCGCCGCGCCGTAGAGATCGAGCGGATCGCGCTCGACCAGCTCCGCCGGCGGCACGCTGCGGTAGTAGTGCTCGAGGAACGCCTCGGCCATCAGGGCCTGAGGGTCCGGCAGCCTGTCGTGCAGGCGATGCGCCACACCCTTGAGGAGATCGGCTTTCTTGTCCTGGAGCCGCGCGACCATACCAAGAGCCTCCAAGGGCGATCTGTTCTTCCCGCGCGGCTGCGCCGCAGGCCCGGCTAGCGATCCCGACCACCATAGGCAACGCCGGATGCGCCGCAAAGCCTTCGCGCACCGGCAGGCGATCGGTGCGGCGAGCGTAATCGCCGATTGCGCGTGGACGATGATGGGGCGGCCCGCCCCGCGGCTCCGCTAGTCGAGCGGGGCGGTCGCCCTGACCAGCCAGTCGGCCGTGGCGGGATCGAGCAGATCGATCAGGTCGGCGCGCACGCGGGCGTGGTAGTTGTCGAGCCAGGCGCGCTCGTCGGCATCGAGAAGCTCGGGCACGATCAGGCGGCGATCGATCGGCGCGCGCGTCAGGTTCTCGAAGCCGAAAAGCTCGCGCTCGCCGCCCTCGGGCACGCCGCGCGGCGTCACCACCAGAAGGTTCTCGATCCGGATGCCATACGCGCCGGGCTTGTAGTAGCCGGGCTCGTCGGAGAGGATCATGCCGGGCTTGAGCGCCACGGTCGATGTCTTGGCGATCCTGGCGGGCCCCTCGTGCACGCACAGATAGCTGCCGATGCCATGCCCGGTGCCGTGGTCGAACTCGAGCCCGGCCTGCCAGAGCGGCCGCCTCGCGAGGCCGTCGAGCTGGGCGCCGTTGACGCCCTGCGGGAAGAGCGCGCACGCCAGGGCGATGTGAGCCTTGAGCACCAGCGTGAAGCGCCGTCGCATCTCGGCGCTCGCCTCGCCGATCGCGACCGTGCGGGTGACGTCGGTGGTGGCGTCGAGGTACTGGCCGCCGGAATCCACGAGGTACAGCGAGCCCGCCTCCAGCGTGCGGTTGCTCTCGGGCGTGACGCGATAGTGGGCGAGCGCGCTGTTGGGGCCTGCGGCCGAGATCGTCTCGAAGCTTGGGCCGCGATAGAGCGGGTCCTCCTTGCGCTCGCGCTCGAGCCGGTCGGCCGCCTCCTGCTCGGTGACGGGGCGGCGCACCACCTCCGCCTCGAGCCAGCACAGAAAGCGGCACAAGGCAGCACCGTCGCGCCGCTGGGCGCGCCGCGCGCCCTCGATCTCGGTCGGGTTCTTGCACGCCTTGGGCAGCACGCAGGGCTCGTCGGCCTCGATCAGCAGCGCGCCGGCGGCGCCAAGGCTGTTAGTCACACCGACGCTGGTCGAGGCCGGATCGACCAGCACGCGCCGGCCTTCCTTGCCCAATTGCTCGAGGCCGGCGGCAAAGCCCGCGATCGGCTGGATCGAGACGCCGTTGCCCAGGCTCTGGCCCGGCGCCAGCTTGCGCTGGTCGACGAACAGCTCGACCGCGCCGTCGGCATGCAGCAGGGCAAAGCTCAGCGTGAGCGGATTGAACGGGATGTCACCGCCGCGAAGGTTCAGGAGCCAGGCGATCGAATCCGGCGCGCTCAGCACCGCGACCTCGGCGCCGGCCTTGCCGACCTCGGCGCCGATCTTTGCGCGCTTGTCGGCGCTGGCCTCGCCGGCATAGGCGCCGTCGAGCAGCGTGATCGGCGCGATCGGCGCCGGCGGCCGGCTCTCCCAGATCGCATCGATCGGATTGTCCGCGAGCGCCACCAGCTCCGCGCCCGCCTTGAGGCAGGCGCGGCGATAGCGCTCGACCTCGGCCTTGACGTGCAGGTTGGGTCGAAGCCCAGGCGCTGGCCCGCGCGCAGATGCTCGCCGAGCCAGGCCGCAGGCGGCCGCTCGATCACGTGGCAGCGCTCGAACAGCGCCGGATCGAGCTGCGCCTCGGCCTGCAGGGTATAGCGGCCGTCGACGAACATCGCCGCGCGCTCGGGCAGCACGGCGACGATGCCGGCCGAGCCGGTAAAGCCCGTGAGCCAGCTCAGGCGCATCGCCGAGGCGGGGATGTACTCGCTGCGGTGCTCGTCGGTGAGCGGCAGGATCAGGCCGTCGACGCCACGGGCCGCGAGCGCCCGGCGCAGGCTCGCGAGCCGCTGTGCGACCGGCGGATCGGTGAAAGGTTCGCTGCGCCAGCTCGGCCTTGAGCTCACGCAGCGCGGCGCGCAGCTCGCGCAGCATCGGGCGGGTGCGATCAGGTCGAGCCAGGCGTCGGGGTCCAACGGCTCGGGCGCGGCGAGCACGCCCCGGATCAGCTCGACGACCTCGTCCTCGCGCCAGGGCACGCCGCTCGCCTCGAGCAGAGGCGCTAGGGAGGTTGAAGCCATGATGGGTCTCCGGGCGTGCTGGGATATGTGGGGAAGGGCCCGGCCCCTCGGGCGCACCTACTTGGAGGGCGCCATGACCATGACCATCTGGCGGCCTTCCATGCGCGGGAACTGCTCGATCTTTGCCAGCTCGCCGACCTGGTCGCGCACGCGGGTCAGCACCCGCATGGCGATGTCCTGATGCGCGAGCTCGCGCCCGCGAAAGCGCATGGTCACCTTGACCTTGTCGCCCTCCTCCAGGAACGAGAAGATCTTGCGCATCTTGATATTGTAGTCGTTGTCGTCGATGCTCGGCCGCATCTTGATCTCTTTGACCTCGATCACGCGCTGCTTCTTGCGCGCGGCATTGGCCTTCTTCTGGGCCTCGTACTTGAACTTGCCGTAGTCGAGGATCTTGCAGACCGGCGGTTGCGCGGTCGGCGATACCTCGACCAGATCCAGGCCGAGATCGTCCGCCCGCCCCTGCGCCTCACGCAACGACACGACGCCGAGCATCTCCCCGGCATCGTCGATCAGACGGACTTCCGGTACGTCGATTTGCTCGTTGATTCGGTAGTCCTCGCGGACCGGTGCTGCCATTCCGGTAGAGCTACCTCCCCCTGTGGTCGATCAGTGCCGTTCTCCTTCCGACCCGGACAACACCCGGGTCAGGCGAGATCCGGCGGTCGCACCTCGGCGACAAATAGCGCCACCGCCTGATCGAGGGCAAGGGTTTCTTGCGCCTGCTGGCCGAGCCTGCGCACCGACACCGCGCGCTGCTCCGCCTCGCGCTGGCCGACCGCGAGGATCAGCGGCACCTTGGCGAGCGAGTGCTGGCGCACCTTGTAGCCGATCTTGTCGCTGCCGAGGTCGAGCTCGTGGCGGATGCCCGCCTTGGCGAGCGCTTCGCCGACCTCGCGGCCATAGGCGTCGGCATCGTTGGTGATCGAGGCGACCACCGCCTGCACCGGCGCCAGCCACAGCGGCAGGCTGCCGGCGTGATGCTCGATCAGGATGCCGATGAAGCGCTCCATCGAGCCGAAGATCGCGCGGTGCAGCATCACGGGCGTGTGCTTGCGGCCGTCCTCGCCGACATAGCTGGCGCCGAGCCGGTCGGGCAGCACGAAGTCGACCTGGAAGGTGCCGCATTGCCACTCGCGGCCGATCGCATCGCGCAGGCAGAACTCGAGCTTGGGGCCGTAGAACGCGCCCTCGCCGGGGTTGAGCGTGGTCTCGATGCCCGACGCCCGCACCGCCTGCCAGAGCGCCTGCTCGGCCTGGTCCCAGACCTCGTCGCTGCCGGCCCGGACCGGCGGCCGGTCGGCGAAGTTGATCTGGAACTCGTCATAGCCGAAGTCGCGATAGATGCTGGCGAGCAGCGTGCAGAACGCCTCGGTCTCGGCGGTGATCTGCGCGGGCGTGCAGAAGATGTGGGCGTCGTCCTGGGTGAACGCGCGCACCCGCATCAGGCCGTGCAGCGCGCCGGACGGCTCGTTGCGATGGCATGAGCCGAACTCGGCCAGGCGCAGCGGCAGGTCGCGGTAGCTGTGCAGGCGCTGGTTGAAGATCTGCACGTGGCCCGGGCAGTTCATGGGCTTGAGCGCCAGCGTCTTGTGCTCGGACTCGAGCGTGAACATGTGCTCGCCGAACTTTTCCCAGTGCCCCGAGGTCTCCCACAAGGCCCGGTCGATCAGCTGCGGCGTGCGGATCTCCTCGTAGCCGGCCTGCGCCAGCCGGCGGCGCAGGTAGCTCTCGATGGTGCGGTAGATCACCCAGCCCTTGGGGTGCCAGAAGGCGGAGCCCGCCGCCTCCTCCTGGAAGTGGAACCAGCCGAGCTGGCGGCCGAGACGCCGGTGATCGCGCCGCTCCGCCTCCTCGATCCGGTGCAGGTAGGCATCGAGCTGCTTCTGGCTCGCCCAGGCGGTGCCGTAGATCCGCTGCAGCATCGGGTTGCGGCTGTCGCCCCGCCAATAGGCGCCGGCGACCTTCAGGAGCTTGAACGCTCCCATCCGGCCGGTGCTCGGCATGTGCGGGCCACGGCAGAGGTCGATGAAGCCGCCCTGCCGGTAGGTGGTGATCGGCTCGCCTTCGGGGATCGCCGCGATCAGCTCGGCCTTGTAGCGCTCGCCCAGCCCCTCGAAGAACGCGACCGCCTTGTCGCGCTCCCACTCCTCGCGCTCGAGCGGCTCGTCGCGCTGCACGATCTCGCGCATGCGCGCCTCGATCGCCTCGAGGTCGTCGGGCGTGAACGGCTCGTCGCGCGCGAAGTCGTAGTAGAAGCCGTCCTCGATCGCCGGGCCGATCGTGACCTGGGTCGCGGGCCAGAGCTCCTTGACGGCCTCGGCCATCAGGTGCGCGGCGTCGTGCCGGATCAGCGGCAGGGCCTCGTCGTCCTGGAACCGCACGAAGCGGACCGAGGCGCCATCGGGCAGCTGCCGCGAGAGGTCCCACAAGGCACCGTCGACCTCCATCGCCACCGCGGCCTTGGCGAGCCCCGGGCCGATGGACGCTGCCAGCTCCGTGCCCGTCACCGCATGCTCGAACGTGCGCCGGCTGCCGTCCGGCAGGACGATGCTCACCTGGCTTTTCCGATCGGCAACGGCTTGCTCCGGCAGCGCGCTGGTCATCGCGGCCTCTTGGCGGAAAGTCATGAACGATGTGACCGCCCGGCCCGGGCGATCCGGTTGCGGACAATGGGCAGCCGCACCCACCCTGTCAACCCGAGCCTCGGCCGACCCGCGGCATCGCGAGGCGCTGGCGTCGCGGTCGCCGAGGGCGCTAAGTACCATCGCATGCGCGGCTATTTCGGGATCGGCGCGGAGGGCATCAGCAAGCCGACCAACGTCGGCAACCTGGCGCGCTCGGCGCACGCCTTCGGCGCGAGCTTCCTGTTCCTGGTCGATCCGCACCACACGATCGAGACGGCGCACGCCGACACCTCGGAGTCGGAGCGCCAGGTGCCGCTCTATCGCTTCGATTCGGTCGAGGCGCTGCTGCTGCCGCGCGGCTGCACCCTGATCGGCGTCGAGCTGCTCGACGAGGCGGCCGACCTGCCGAGCTTTCGCCATCCGCTGAACGCCGCCTACGTGTTCGGCCCCGAGCGCGGCTCGCTGTCGCCGGCGATGGTCGAGCGCTGCGATCACGTGGTCAGGATCCCGACCCGCTTTTGCATCAATCTCGCGGTCGCAGGTGCGATCGTGATGTACGACCGGCTGCTGAGCCTCGGCCGCTTCGCGCCACGGCCGGTCCGCTCCGGCGGCCCGACCGAGGCAGCGCCGCGCCATGTCCACGGCAAGGTGATCAGCCGTCGGCGAAACCCGCAAAGACCGGATTGAGCTGGGCGGCCGGACTGGTCGCGCCCGCAGGCGCCCCGTTGCCGTCCACCAGCCAGCGCGGGTCGTCGTCCTCGCTCGGGTCGATCGGCGGGAACAGCAGCCAGATCATCTGGGCGATCATGCTCTCGAACCTCGGGTCGTCGACGCTCGCCACCTCGACCTCGCCGGTCACGGTCGAGAGCGCGCCCTGCCAGCGGCAGAACGCCGCCATCACCCGCACCGTCTTGCCGGGCTCGGCCGCCGGCACGTCGAGCGGCTGGCGGCACATCTGGTTCGGCAGCACGTACTTGGTGTTGAACAGGAACACCACGCGATAGATCGGCCGCGCGCTCGGGCCGGGCGTCGTGGTGAAATGGGTCGGCTGCAGGATCGGCTGATGCCGGTTCAGGAGGTCGACGAACTGCGCCTGAAACTCTTCCTCGCCGAGCTGGAACGGATCGCCCTGGATCACCGTGGTGAAATCGCGCCGGCCGGCGCCATAGCCATACTCGGTCGGCCGGTAGGCGTGGCTCAGCTGCTCGTTGTAGACCAGCGGCCGGCCGGCGCAGCCGACCAGCAGGAGAACCACCGCCAGACCGATCCAGGTGCATCGCATGGCCGCCATGAAATGGCGCCGCCAAGGCGCCGCGGCAAGCCCCGGCGCCCTGGCCGAACTTCGGGCCCCCGCCTTATGTAGAAGACCGTGAAGAGCGCAAACACGCGGAGCGGCACCATGAAGCTCCATGCCGATCTCTCCAAGCGCGCCGTGGTCCTGAGCGAGGACCTGCCCTGGCGCGACTCGCCTTTGCCCGGCGTCCAGCGGCGCATGCTGGAGCGCGACGGCGAGGAAGTGGCGCGCGCCACTTCGATCGTGCGCTACGCCCCGAGCAGCAGCTTCTCGCCGCATACCCACGGCGGCGGCGAGGAGTTCCTGGTCCTCGACGGCGTGTTCTCCGACGAGCACGGCGACTTCGGGCCGGGCAGCTACGTGCGCAACCCGCCCGGCTCGCGGCACACGCCGCGCAGCGCGCCGGGCTGCACGATCTTCGTCAAGCTGCGGCAGATGGGCCAGGACGACCGCGAGACGGTGAGGATCGATACGGCGCGCGCCTCGTGGCAGCCAGGCCCCGTCGAGGGCGCGAGCAATCTGCCGCTCTACGAGGGCCCGGCCGAGCGGGTTGCGCTGGTGAGGTTCGCGCCAGGAACGCGTGGGCGCCGCCACAGCCATCCGGGCGGCGAGGAAATTTTCGTGCTCGAAGGCACGCTTGCCGACGAGCACGGCCGCTATCCCAAGGGCAGCTGGGTGCGCAATCCGCCAGGCAGCGAGCATAGCCCCTTCAGCGACGAGGGCTGCCTGTTCTACATCAAGTCCGGCCACCTCGCGCCGCAGGCCGCAGCAGCCGCGGGCTAGGGATCGCGCGTCGTCGCGGTGGCGGCGCGGAACTGCTCGGTCGAGTTGCTCTGCGGATAGGGCATGTCCGGCACCGGCTTGCCGAGGAAGCGGCACAGCGGCTGCCAGCCGTCGCCGAGGCGGTAAGTCAGCAGGCGCTCAGGCGGGAAAGCGGCCTGTACGTCGGCGATGTTCTTCTCGTAGACGGCGATCGCGTGGGCGCGGTCGTCGAGGCGGCCGCCGAAGACGCGCCCGGCGACGAGCCGCAGGCCGATCGAATCGGGATCGGTGCTCGCCCGCAGCACCGGCAGGATCGTGCGATCCATGCTCTCGTACCAGCTCTCGGCGCTGCGCACCGTGAGCAGGACCTTGGCCTCGGGATAATGGGCACTGACCTCGCGCCAGAAATAGGCGGATGGCCAGTCGACCGCCGAGTGGTAGCCGGCGAACGCCTCGTCCCAGTCCGGCAACTCGCCGCGCGCGGCGGCACGCCAGAGCGCGAGCTGGGCGGGGTTCGACATGACCTCCCTCATGTGGTGGCACGGGCCGAGACCGAGGATCTCGAGCGCCTGCTTCATCGACTCCGTGCCGGTGCGGCCGAAGCCCGCCCCAATCACTTCCAGCGCCATTTCGCGCGTCTCCAGCGGATGGGCTAGACCGTAGCCATGTCCTCGAGCAGGCCGGTCGGCAGGCCGTCGATGCTGTGCGCGTTGTGCTCGCGGCGGTAGGCCTCGAGCCCGTCGGCGCCCTTCGCCTCGGCCCATCGGGCCAGCGCCGGCCGCTCGCCGCGATAGTCGTAAAGCGGCACGCCGAAGCCGCAGGAGGTCTGCACGAGGTCGACGTCCAGCACGACGATCTGGCGCGCGCCGAGCGGCTCCTCGCCTTCGAACGCCTCGGCGAGAAGGCGCGCGTACTCGGCCGTGCCGCGCCGCGCCACGCGACCCTGGCCGTAGAGGCGCAGGATCCGGGGCGGTCCCTCGAAGGCGCACATCATCAGCGTCAACCGGCCGTCGGCGCGCAGATGCGCGGCCGTCTCGTTGCCGCTGCCGGTGAGATCCAGGTAGGCCACGGAATTCGGGCCCAGCACGCGCAGCGCATCCAGCCCCTTGGGCGACAGGTTCACCCGCCCGCCGGATGCCGCCGTGGCGACGAAGAACATGTGCTGGCGGAGGATGAAGTCCCGCTGCGCGGGCTCGATCTGGGCAAACTGCTGGGCCATCGATGCTGCCTTCTTGCGAACCGTTCCGTCCGCAAGCTATCCGAGGTGAGGGCTCCCCGGCAATCGCAGGGCGGGCGCAGGGGGAGCGCAGCAGTGCCTGAGGCAAGCGTCGATCCGGTCACGGTCTCGGTGGTCCAGCACCGCCTGCACGCGATCGCCGAGGAGATGGGCGAGGCGATGCTGCGCACGTCCTACTCGCAGATCATCAACTCGAGCCGCGACTTCTCGACCGCCTTGTGCGACGCCGAGGGCCGGCTGATCGCCCAGGCCGAGCACGTGCCGATCCACGTCGGCGCGCTGCCCTGGGCGGCCAAGGCCGTGCACGACGCGTTTCGCGGCACCATCCGGCCGGGCGACGTCTATCTCCTGAACGACCCCTATCACGGCGGCAACCACCTGCCGGACCTCACCGCCGTTCGTGCCCGGTGTTCGACGGCGATCGCCTCGCGTTCTGGTCGATCAACCGCTCGCATCAGAGCGACATCGGCGGCGCCACGCACGGCGCCTACAACCCGGGCGCCACCGAGATCTTTCAGGAGGGCATCCGCATCCCGCCGCTCAAGCTCTACGACGGGGGCCGGCTGCGCGAGGACGTGATGGCGATGATCGTCCTGAACGTGCGCCATCCGCGCGAGTTTCAGGGCGACCTCGCGGCCATGATCGGCTCGGCGCGGGTCGGCGAGCGGCGCATGCACGCGCTGCTGGCGGAGTTGGGCTCCGCGACCACCCATGCCGCGATCGAGGCGGTGCTCGATGGCGCCGAGCGCCAGGTGCGCGCCGTGATCGCGAGCTGGAAGGACGGCGTCTACCACGGCGAGGCGGTGCTCGACGACGACGGTCACGGCACGGAAGACATCCACATTCGCGCCACGGTCACCAAGCGGGGCAGCGACCTGGAGGTCGATCTGTCGGCCTCCGACCCGCAGGCCACGAGCTTCGTCAACTCCTCCTATCCCAACATGCGCTCGGCCGTGGTGGTGGCGCTCGCCTACCTGATCGATCCGCAGACGCCCAAGAACGACGGCGCCTTCCGCCCGGTCAGCGTGATCGCGAAGGAGGGCACGGTCGTCTGGGCGAAGCCCGGCGCGCCGGTGACGCTCTGCACCAACCATTGCGGCCAGGAGATCATCGAGGCGATCGTCAAGGCGCTGGCGCCGGCCTGCCCGGAGCGCGTCATGGCGGGCTGGGGCCGGCGCTTTCGGGTCGCGATCCAGGGCATGGATCCGCGCAGCGGCAACCCGTTCATCTGGCACCTGTTCCAGGCGCGGCCCGGCGGCGGCGCCTCGATCGCGGGCGACGGCTGGCCGGCGGCCGGCGAGTGGCAGGCAGCCGGCGGCATCAAGTTCGGCAGCCTCGAGGTCGCGGAGGTGCGCTTCCCGCTGTTCTTCCGGCGCCACGAGTTCCGCCCGGACAGCGGCGGCGACGGCCGCCTGCGCGGCGGCCCCGGCGCCGTGCTCGAGATGGCGGTCGAGGTCGCTCGTGCCCGCTGTCGCCAACACCGCGGGCGACGGCGTGCGCCATGGCGCCTGCGGCATGCGAGGCGGCGAGGACGGCCAGCCGCATCGCTACGTGCTGCGCTCCGAAGGCCGGCCCGACCGCCCGCTTCGGACCAAGGAGGTCGGCATCCCGATCCGGCCGGGCGACATCCTGGACGTCCGCTCGGGCGGTGGCGGCGGCTACGGTCCGCCCGCCGAGCGCACCGCCGCCGACCGGGCGCGCGATGTGCGCCGGGGCTTCGTCACCGGGCAGGCAGGCTGACATGCTGCGGATCGGCATCGACGTCGGCGGCACCTTCACCGATCTGGTGGCGGTGGGCGAAGAGGGCGAGGTGACGCTCGCCAAGGCCGCCTCGACGCCTGCCGACCCGTCGCTCGGCGTCATGGAAGGGCTCGAGCGCCTGGCAGAGGCGCTGGGCATGGACCGGCGCGCGATGCTCGGCCAGACCGCCCGCATCGTCCACGGCACCACGGTCGCGACCAACGCGCTGCTCGAGCGCAAGGGGGCGAGCGTCGGCCTGCTGACCACCGAGGGCCATCGCGACGTGCTGGAGATGCGTGAGGGCCTGAAAGACGACCGCTACGACCTGCGCCAGCCGCCGCCGGAGCCGCTGGTGCCGCGCGAGCTGCGTATGGCGGTGCGCGAGCGCATGCGCGCCGATGGCCGCATCGAGACCCCGCTCGACCAGCACAGTCGCTCGATGAGGCGATCGAAGCGCTGCGCGAGGCCGGCGTCGGCTCGGTCGCCGTCTGCTACCTGCACGCCTGGCGCGACGGCCGGCACGAGCGGCTGACCGGCGATGCGCTGCGCGCGGCGCTGCCCGAGGCGCACGTCTCGCTCTCCTGCGAGGTGCTGCCGCAGATCAAGGAGTACGAGCGGGTCTGCACCACCGTGGTCAACGCCTATGTCGGCCCGGCGCTGGCGGGCTATCTCGGCCGCCTGGAGACGCGGCTGCGCGAGGCGGGCTTTGCCGGCCCGATCCTGATCATGCAGTCGCACGGCGGCGTCGCGACGATCGCCGACAGCGTGCGCCTCGCCGCGGGTGCGGTGCTCTCGGGCCCGGCGGGCGGCGTCGCCGCCGGCTGCCACGCGAGCGGCGCGATCGGCCAGCCCGACCTCGTGCTGTTCGACATGGGCGGCACCAGCACCGACGTCTCGCTGGTGGCGGACGGCCGCGCCCAGGTCGCCTCGGACCGCAAGCTCGCGGGCCAGCGGGTCGGCCTGCAGGCGCTGGACATCGTGAGCGTGGGTGCTGGCGGCGGCTCGATCGCGCGCGTGGACGCCGGCGGCGTGCTGCATGTCGGCCCGCGAGAGTGCCGGCGCCGATCCGGGCCCCGCCTGCTACGGCAAAGGCGGCGCCGAGGCGACCGTGACCGATGCCAACCTGGTCCTGGGCTTTCTCGACCCGGACAATTTCCTGGGCGGCCGCGCGCGGCTCGATCGCGCCGCCGCCGAGGCCGCGGTCGATCGCATCGCACAGGCGCTGGGCGTTGGCCGCCTGGACGCTGCCCTCGGCATCCATCGCATCGTCAACACCCGCATGGCCGAGGGCATCCGCCTGGTCTCCGTCCGCCGCGGCGTCGATCCGCGCCGCTTTGCGCTCCTGGCCTTCGGTGGTGCCGCCGCGCTGCACGTGACCGAGATCGCGCGTCAGCTCGAGCTGACGCGGGTCGTCGTGCCGCGCCTTGCCTCGGTGCTCTCGGCCTGGGGCATGCTCACATCCGACCTGCGCTACGAGGTCGCGCGCAGCCACGTCGGCGACGCGAGCCGGCTCGATGCGGACGCGCTGCGCGCGCTCTATGCCGACCTGGAGGCCGAAGGCCGCCGCCGGCTGGAGGACGCGGCGTTCGCGGGCGAGGTGCGGGTGCACCGCTTTGCCGAGATGCGCTACGGCGAGCAGATTTTCGAGGTCGGCGTCGATCTCGACGGCATCGACTGGCAGGCGCGCGATCTCCTGGCGCAGCTCGCCGCCGCTTTCCACCGCCGCCACGAGGAGCTCTACACCTACGCGCTGCCGGACCAGGAGGCGGTGCTGGTCAACGCCCGGGTCGCGGTGATCGGCAGGCTGCCGGCGCTGCCGCAGGAGCCCCGGCGGGGCGAGGGTCCGCCGGCGGCGCCGCACGACCGGCGGCGCATCTGGCTCGGCGACTGGCACGAGGCCCCGGTCTTCGACGTCGATGCGCTGCGGCCCGGCCAGATCCTCGACGGCCCGGCGATCGTCGAATTGGCGACCACGACCGCCCTGCTGCGCCCGGGCGATCGCGCCCGCGCGACCGAGCACGGCTGGCTCGACGTCACGCTCGCGGGCCCACGCTGATCCCGACTGCGCTTTGCGGCGCGATCTGCTACCACTCCCGCCCGCAACCTGCCGGATAGAAACCTCCATGACCGCAGCGCTCGACGAGATCACCCGCATCATCGCCCAGGATATCGGCGCCCGGCCCGACCAGGTCCGGGCTGCGGTAGCACTCCTGGACGAGGGCTCGACGGTGCCCTTCATCGCGCGCTATCGCAAGGAAGCCACGGGCGGCCTGGACGACGGTCAGCTCCGCCAGCTGGAGGAGCGCCTCGGCTATCTGCGCGAGCTCGGCGCCCGTCGCGAGACCATCCGCAAGTCGATCGAGGCCCAGGGCAAGCTCACCGAAGAGCTGGCGGCGAAGATCGCCGGCATCACGACCAAGGCCGAGCTCGAGGACCTCTACCTGCCCTTCAAGCCCAAGCGGCGCACCAAGGGGCAGATCGCGCGCGAGCGCGGGCTCGAGCCGCTTGCCGCAGGCCTGCTGGCGGATCGCGGCAGCGACCCCGAGACCGCGGCGTCCGCTTACCTCGGCGACGAGGTGCCGGACACCAAAGCCGCGCTCGAGGGTGCGAGGGACATCCTGGTCGAGCAGTTCGCCGAGCAGCCCGACCTGCTCGGCCGCCTGCGCCGCCATCTCATGGCGCGCGCGAAGGTCCAGGCCAGGCTGGTCGCCGGCAAGCAGGAGGTCGGCGCGAAATACGCCGACTACTTCGACTATGCCGAGCGCTGGGCGACGATCCCGAGCCACCGGGCGCTGGCGCTGTTTCGGGCCCGCAACGAGGACGATCGTGGCGGTCGATATCGTCGTCGACGAGGAGGACCCGTCGCCGGTCAGGCCGGTCGAGGCGATGATCGCGGCCGCGTTCGCGATCGACACCGCTGCCAGGCGGCCGGCGGATTCCTGGCTGATGGGCGTGGTGCGCGCGGCGTGGCGCACGAAGCTCGCCCCGCACCTTTCGACCGAGCTTTTGGGGCTGCTGCGCGAGCGCGCCGAGGAGGAGGCGATCTCCGTCTTCGCGCGCAACCTCAAGGACCTGCTGCTCGCGGCGCCGGCCGGCGCGCGGCCGACCATGGGGCTCGATCCGGGCGTGCGCACGGGCGTCAAGGTTGCCGTGGTCGACGCGACCGGCAAGCTGCTCGAGACGGCCACCGTCTACCCGTTCCAGCCGCGCAACGACGCCGCAGGGCGCGATGCGGGAGCTTGCGCGCCTGGTCCGGGCGCACGGCGTCGAGCTGATCGCGATCGGCAACGGCACGGCCAGCCGCGAGACCGATCGGCTGGTGGCCGCGATGCTCGCGGATCTGCCGGCCCCGGCACCGATGCCCGCCCCTGCCAAGGTGATGGTCAGCGAGGCCGGCGCCTCGGTCTATTCGGCATCCGCCACGGCGGCCGCCGAGATGCCGGATATCGACGTCTCGCTGCGCGGCGCGGTCTCGATCGCGCGCCGGCTGCAGGACCCGCTGGCCGAGCTGGTCAAGATCGAGCCGAAAAGCATCGGCGTCGGCCAGTACCAGCACGACGTCGATCAGCATCGTCTGGCCCGCGGCCTGGATGCGGTGGTCGAGGACGCCGTCAACGCGGTCGGCGTCGAGCTGAACACCGCATCGGCATCGCTGCTGGCGCGCGTCTCGGGTCTCGGCCCGGCTCTGGCCGAGGCGATCGTCGTGCATCGCGACCGGAGCGGCCCCTTCCGGCAGCGCCGCGAGCTCATGAAGGTGCCGCGGCTGGGCGATCGCGCGTTCGAGCTTTGCGCCGGTTTCCTTCGGATCCGCGACGGCGACGAGCCGCTCGACGCCTCGGCCGTGCATCCCGAAGCCTACCCGCTCGCGAGGCGGATCGTGGCGGCCTGCGGGCGCGACGTGCGCACGCTTGCCCGCGACGGCAGCGTGCTGAAGTCGCTCCGGCCCGCCGATTTCGTCGACGAGCGCTTCGGCCTGCCGACCGTGCGCGACATCCTCGCCGAGCTCGAGAAGCCGGCGCGCGATCCGAGGCCCGCGTTCCGCACCGCGAGCTTCGCCCAGGGCGTCGAGCGCATCGAGGATCTGAAGCCCGGCATGGTGCTCGAAGGCACCGTGTCGAACGTCGCCGCGTTCGGCGCCTTCGTCGATGTCGGCGTGCACGAGGACGGGCTGGTGCACGTCTCGCAGCTGGCCGACCGCTTCGTCAAGGACCCGGGCGAGGTCGTCAAGGCGGGCGACGTGGTCGAGGTCCGGGTGCTCGAGGTCGACCTCAAGCGCAAGCGCATCTCGCTTTCCATGCGCAAGCACGACGCGCCCGCCAAAGCCAGGCCCGAGCCCAAGGCCGCCCCCGCGCGCCCGCCGCAAAGCACGACGAAGCCGCCGCCCGCGGCCGACGGCACGATGGCGGCCGCGCTGTCGGCGGCGCTGGCCCGCAAGCGGTGAGCGCACGTGGGCACGTGATGCGTTGCCGCGCGGCTTGGGCTACCATCGACCATTCAGCAATCGCAGCGAGACCCCCATGCCATCCTTCGACATCGTCTCTCGCACCGAGCTTCCCGAGGTCGACAACGCCGTTCAGGGTGCCGTGCGCGAGATCGGCACGCGCTACGACTTCAAGGGCAGCAACTGCTCGATCGAGCGCGCCGATACGGTCCTGACGATCAAGGCGGACGACGATTTCAAGCTGAAACAGGTGCAGGAGCTGCTGCGCGGCCACCTCGCCAGGCGCAAGGTCGACGCCGGCGCTTCGATTTCGCCAAGCCCGAGAAGGCGGCCGGCAACAGCCTGCGCCAGACCGTCACGATCAAGCAGGGCGTCGAGCGCGACCTCGCGCAGCAGGTCGTGAAGGCGATCAAGGGTGCCAAGCTGAAAGTGCAGGTCGCGATCCAGGGCGACGAGCTGCGCGTCTCGGGCAAGAAGCGCGACGACCTGCAGGAGGCGATCGCGCTGGTCAAGGGCCTCGAGATCGAGCAGCCGCTGCAGTATGTGAACTTTCGGGACTGAGCGCCCGCCGCCGTGGGCATCCGGCGTGCACGATGATCCGCATCACCGATGCCATCGCCATCGCCGAGCGCGAGATCGAGGAGAGCTTCGTGCGCGCCGCGGGCCCGGGCGGACAGAACGTCAACAAGCTCGCGACGGCGGTGCAGCTGCGCTTCGACGTCCGCCATTCGCCATCGCTGCCCGAGGAGGTTCGCGTACGGCTGGAGCGCCTGGCCGGGCGCAGGCTGACCCAGGACGGCGTGCTGATCATCACCGCGCGGCGCCACCGCACCCAGGAGCGCAACCGCCAGGACGCGCTGGATCGGCTGGTCGAGCTGGTCCGGCGAGCGGCCCGGCCGCCGACGCCGCGGCGACCGACCAGGCCGACCGCGGCCGCCAGGCAGCGCCGGCTCGACGTCAAGCAGCGCCGCGGCGCGGTCAAGCGGCTGCGCAGCGAGCCACCGCCGGAGTAGGCTGATGAGCGACTACCTGGGACTGCTGCGTCTCGACGGCCGGGTCGCGCTGGTGACCGGCGGCGGCAACGGCATCGGCCGCGCGACCTGCCATGCGCTGGCGCAGGCCGGCGCGCATGTCGCGGTGACCGACCTCGACCAGGCCGCCGCCGAAAAAGTCGCGGCCGAGGTCGGCGGCGAGGCGCACCGGCTCGATGTCGCCGACGAGGGCCAAGTGCGCGAGGTGGTCGCGGCGGTCGCGGAGCGCCACGGGCGGATCGACATCCTGGTCAACAATGCCGGGCTCGGCGCCCGGGTGCCGAGCGTCGAGCTGCCGACCGAGCGCTGGCGTCAGGTGCTCGCCGTGAACGTCGACGGCGGCTTCTTCTGCGCGCGCGAGGCCGGGCGGCACATGCTGGGCGCGGGCCGGGGTGCCGTGGTCAACGTCGCCTCGATCATGGGCCTGGTCGGCGGCGCCCACTACCCGAACCTCGCCTATCACACGGCCAAGGGTGCGATCGTCAACCTCACCCGGGCGCTGGCCTGCGAATGGGCGCCGCACGGCGTGCGCGTCAACGCCGTGGCGCCGACCTTCGCGCGCACCCGGCTGACCGAGCCGCTGCTGGCCGACGAGGCGATGGCGGCGCGGCTGATGCAGGACACGCCGATGGGCCGCTTCGTGGAGCCCGAGGAGGTCGCATCCGCGATCCTGTTCCTGGCGAGCGATGCCGCGAGCATGATCACCGGCGTCACCCTGCCGGTCGACGGCGGCTGGACCGCGCGCTGAGCGTCTGCCTTACGTCCTGAAGCGATCGTGTGGCGGTGTCGGACTACAGGCGCTTTCGGATATCGTTGAACAGGCCGTGTTTCTCGATCATCCGGTTGTGCGCCTCGATCGCCTCGCGATTTTCCTCTTGCCAGCGGCGCGCTCTCTCTTCACTTACGATGGCGACAAGCCCCTCCTCCAGCGCTTTGGAGAGATTGACCTTCACTCGCGCACCCTGCAGCAGCTCGCTGTCGATCGACAGGTTGACCGGCCTTTTGCGTGCCGAGCATCAGGAACCTGCCACCGAGCTCTCAGGCCTCATCGACGGGAGTCGCATTTGGTGCGCATCGTCATCGCGCATTCCAGCATCGCCGCAGCCTTAAAGCGCCTCGTAGGCGTTGCCGTGGGCCTGCGCCTTCGCCTCGAGCGCCTTGACCAGCTGGACCATCAGGGCGCAGGTCGGCGTCGGGATGCCGAGCTTGGCGCCCTCGGCGACCACGCCGCCCTGGATCGTATCGATCTCCGAGCGACGCCCGGCGCGCACGTCCTGGTACATCGACGGCCGCGCGTTCGGGATTTTGTGCGCGAAGTCCCAGACCCAGCGCACCGGATCGTCGTAGGCGAGCGGAATTCCCTTGGCGGCGGCGACCGCCACGGCTTCCTCGACGCAGGCGCGCGCGATCCCCCACGCCCACTCGTTGGCGCAGACCTGGCCGGTGCGCATGCCGGTCACCGTGCAGATCGCGCTGAACGCGACGTTGGCGACCAGCTTGCTCCACACCACCGGCCAGAGGTCGTCGTACAGGTTGACGGTGAAGCCCGCCTCGCGCCAGACGGCGCCGACCTGCTCGAGCCGCGCCGAGAGGCCGCCGGAAAGCTCGGCGAGGTTGATCGCCTCCATGCCGTTGTGATGGACGTGGCCCGGCGCCAGGATCTCGGCGCCGAAGCCGCCGGCGATGCCGAACAGCAGGTTGTCGGCGCTCGCGACCTTCTGGATGCGCTCGACATTGCCGAGGCCGTTCTGGATCGCGAGCACCAGGCTGTCCGGGCCGATCATCGGCGCCGCGGCGCGCACCGCGGCCTCGATGTCCATGACCTTGGTGGCGACGATCACGAGCTCGCAAGGACCCGCCTTGGCGGCATCGGTCGTGGCATTCACGGCAACCGTGCGATCGCCGCTCGCCCCCTGGCAGCGCAGGCCGTTGCTGCGCATCGCCTCGATATGCTCCTGCCAGCGATCCAGCATCCACAGCTCGTTGCCGGCATCGGCCAGGAGCGCGCCATAGACGGAGCCCATGGCCCCGCTGCCGACGATGCCGATCTTCATGGTCCGTCCCCCCGCTCGCTGCCTTGGCCGCCGACGCTACGCGCTCGCTCGGGCCCGGGCAAGCCGGCGGCGCTCAGCAGTCATGCCCGTTGCCATGGCCGATGAACTGTGGTCTTGATGCTCCTGAAACGCCGGGACAAAGTCGGGGGCTCCACATGCAGCGGACGTTGGCGGTCTGGCTCGGGCTCGCGTATCTCCTGCTGCTCGCGGGCTGTGGTGCTCCCGAGCCGCAGCCGCACTACAAGATCGGCGCCCCCTACAAGATCAACGGCACCTGGTACCAGCCGCAGTTCGTGACGCAGTACGAGGCCACGGGCGTGGCGTCGTGGTACGGCGAGCCCTTTCACGGCCAGCACACCGCCAATGGCGAGGTCTACGACATGGAGGCGCTGACCGCGGCGCATCCGACCCTGCCGCTGCCGAGCATCGTCCAGGTCACCAATCTCGCCAACGGCTACACGCTGCTGCTGCGGGTCAACGATCGCGGGCCGTTCGTCAGCGACCGCCTGATCGACCTCTCGCAGGCCGCCGCGCGTGCGCTCGGTTTCGAGCGGCAAGGCCTGGCCCAGGTGCACGTGACCTACCTGGGCCTCGCGCAGCTCGACGATCCGCCGATCCGGCCGGGCGAGACGCGGCAATACGCGATGGCCCAGTGCGTGCTGCCCCGACCCCGCGCCCTGGTCTGCTGAGCGTGCGCGCGTCCAGGCGGCGGTAGGCGCGCTCAGGCGACCAGGGCCTGTGGGCGGGCGAGCGCGCCTGCGAGCGCGCAGGCCTGGCGCTCGGCCTCGGCGAGCGAGCGGGCGTGGCGCTCGTCGCCGAACTCCTGGTACTCGACCGCGACGGTATGGATCGCGTCCCGGGCCACCCCGAGGAAGGGGGCGCAGGTGGCGATGTGCGGGTCGAGCTGGTTCAGGCCCGCGCGCACGCCGCCCGGCATGAAGCCGAACTCGCCGCGCGCGCTCAGGACGACCAGACGCTTGCCGGCCATGGTCGGCGCGATCGGCCAGTCGCCGCGCCGCAGGTCGAAGGAGAAGGTGCGGCCGATCCGGATGATCTGGTCGAACCAGGCCTTGAGCGCGCTGGGCATGCCGTAATTGTACATGGGCGTGCCCAGCACGATGAGATCGGCCGCCTCGATCTCGGCGATCGCCGCGTCGGACCAGGCGAGCGTCCTTTGCATGGCGGCGTCACGCTGACCCTCCGGCGTGAAGGCCGCGGCGATCCACGCCTCCGTGACATGCGGCGGCGGGTCGATCGCGAGGTCGCGGCGGATCACCTGCTCGTTCGGGCGGTGCGCGCGCCAGGCGTCGACGAACTGCTGCGACAGGCGGCGCGAGAGCGAGCGTGCCGTACGCGCGCTCGCATCGAGGTGGAGGATCGTCATGGGATTGGGCTCCGAAGACGGAGGTTCACGCGGAGGTCATCTTGAGGCCCGCGACCCCGCCGATGATGGCGAGCGCGGACAGGAGCTTGGTCGCGGTCAGGGGCTCGTCGAGCAGGAGGTAGCCGAGGACCACCGTGCCGAGCGTGCCGACCGCGGTCCAGATCGGATAGGCGATGCTGACCGGCAGGGTCTTCATCGCGAGCGTCAGGAAGCCGATGCCGCCGATCACGCCGACGACCGTGATGGCGGTCGGCACGACGCGCGTGAAGCCTTCGGCGTACTTCATGCTCATCGCGAAGATGATCTCGAAAGTGGCGGCGGCAGCGAGATAGGCCCAGGCCATGCCCTTGCCCCTTTGCAGGTTGTCGGACAGGTGTCGCAAAAATGCGTCGGCCTGGCGCATGAGCTGAGCTCATCCTAAGACGCCGTCAGTCGACGACAGGGCGCCATGTAGCGATTGACGTCGTCGCCGACAAACGCGAAGTTCTCAGCGCATGGATGAGCTGAACTCAGCTGTAACGTGATGCGCCGACTGCCGCCGCTCGGCTCCCTGCGTGCCTTCGAGGCGGCCGCTCGGCGCGGAAGCTTCAAGCAAGCTGCGGCCGAGCTCGGCGTGACGCCGACCGCGATCAGCCACCAGATCCGCCAGCTCGAGGACGGCCTGGGCGTCTCCCTGTTCGTGCGCCAGACCCGCAAGGTCGTGCTGACCGCCGAAGGCAGGGCCCTCTACCCGACGCTGCAACGGGCCCTCGACGCGATGGCCCAGGCCGTGGAAGCGGTAAGGCGGCAGCCGGCCCGGCGGCTCGCGACGCTTTCGGCCACCGTGGCGTTCACGGCCAAGCTGCTGGTGCCGCGCGCCGCCGGCTTCCGCACGCTGCACCCGGGCTGGGATCTGCGCCTGCATGCGTCCGACGATCCGGTCGATCTCCAGGCGGGCGAGGCCGATGCGGCGATCCGCTACGGCCTCGGCCCCTACGCCGGGCTCGTAGCACTGCCTCTGCTGACCGACAGCTTTGCGCCCGTCTGCAGCCCTCATGCCGGCCTTCGCGAGGCGAAGGACCTGCTGGGCGCTACGCTGATCCACTTCGAATGGGGCGCTACGCCCGACGAAGGCCAGCGTCCCCACCTGGCGCGCATGGGCCGAGCGCGCCGGCATCAGCCGGCTCGACGCCGAGGCCGGCATCACGTTCAACGACGAGAGCAGCGCCATCCAGGCCGCGATCGCCGGCCAGGGCGCAGCCCTGCTGAGCCTGGCACTGGTGGCGGCCGAGCTTTCTTCCGGCGCCCTGGTCCAGCCCTTCGGCCCCGTCCTCGACGGCCTGCGCTACGACCTCGTCTACCCGTCCGGGGCCGAAACCCGGCCGGCCGTCGCGGTCCTGCGCAGCTGGGTGATGACCGAGCTGGCCCAGCACCTTCCCGCTGCAGATGCCGGCAGCGGCTAGCGCAAAGCCTGGTCGAGGTCCTCGATCAGGTCGGCGGGATCCTCGAGGCCGACGGAGAGGCGCAGAAGGTCCGGGGTGATGCCGAGGTCGAGGCGCTGCGCCTCGGTGAAGCGCTGGTGGGTGGTGGTGGTCGGGTGGGTGACCAGCGACTTCGCGTCGCCCAGGTTGTTCGAGATGCCGATCAGGCGCAGGCGGTTCAGCACGTCGAACGCGCGCGCCTGGCCCTCATGAGCCCGCCCGGCCCCGACCCGAAACGCCACCAGGCCGCCGCCGCTCTCCATCTGGCGGCGCGCCAGCGCGTGCTGCGGGTGGCTCTCGAGCCCGGGATAGAGCACCCGCTCGACGCCCGGATGCTGCTCGAGGAACGCCGCCACCTCCGCTGCGGCCGCGGCATGGGCGCGCACCCGCAGCTCCAGGGTCTCCAGGCCCTTGAGCATCACCCAGGCGTTGAACGGGCTGAGCGAGGGCCCGGTGTTCTTGAGGTAGGTCTGCAAGGGCCCGTTGCGCAGCTCGCGCGCGCACAGGATGGCGCCGCCCATGCAGCGGCCCTGGCCGTCGATATGCTTGGTCGCCGAGTACACCACGAGATCGGCGCCGAGGCGGAGCGGGTGCTGGTCGATCGGGGTCGCGAACACGTTGTCGACGATCACCTTGGCGCCGGCCCGATGCGCGAGCGCGGACACCGCCTCGATGTCGACCAGATCGAGGGTCGGGTTGCCGGGGCTCTCGAAGAACACCAGCGTGGTCGGTTTCGCCAGCGCCTCGGCCCAGGCGTCGAGGTCGCGGCCGTCGACCAGCACCACCTCGATGCCGAAGCGCGGCAGCAGCTCGCTCAGGATGTAGTGGCAGGAGCCGAACAGCAGGCGCGCCGCTACGACCCGGTCGCCCGCCCTGAGCAGCGCCATCAGCACGGCGTGCACCGCGGCCATGCCGGTGGCGGTCGCTGCGGCGTCCTCGGCGCCTTCGATCTGCGCCAGGCGCTCCTCGAACATGCGCACCGTCGGATTGGCGACACGCGAGTATTGGTAGCCCGCCTGCCGCTCGGCAAAACGATCGGCCGCGTCTTCGGCGCGCTCGTAGCGAAAGCCGGAGGTCAGAAACAGCGCCTCCGCGTTCTCACCGAAATGTGATGCCTCGCGGCCGCCATGCACCGACTGCGTGCGTCTGCGCCAACTCGCGCTCATCGCTTCGTCCTCCAGCAACGAAAATCGCCCCGGCCGGAGACCAGGGCGCTTCGCAGCCCGGCCTTTTAGCAGCTTGTTTAGCGTGGCCTGCAAGCCGACCGGCCCAAATCACCACGTACGCGCATTGCTAGCCCTGCCGCGGTGCCGCCGTCAATCGCGTTTCGCGAGCTCGGCACAGCTCGGCCCTCTGGCGGCGCCGGCGGAACTCAACCTGGAATTTTCTCTCTCCCTGGGCGTTAGCAACCATGAGTAAGGGCAAAGTACCCATGCCCTCGCGATCTGGCATTCGACGGATTGGGCGCATCATGACGATCGACGACATGCCGCGGCCGTGGCTGCTGGCGGCTATGGCCGGGGTGCCGATGTCGGCGCTGCTGGAGCGGGCCGAGCGGGAGCGCGACGAGCGCGCTGAGGAGGCGCGCAAGAACGCGATACGTGAGCACCATCGCCGCGCACGCCGGCAGGTCGCCGAGCGGCCGGTGATTCATCTGCCTTTCCGCCTGGCCTCCTAGTCTGGTGCGAGCCGCCAGGGATCAGGCGTCGCCGCCCACGGCGGTGTCGATTCGGGCGTGGCCATCGCGCGCCAGCAGGGTTTCGAGCTCGGCCAGAATGCGGGGGACCACGGCCGGCCCCTGATAGATCAGCGCGGTGTAGAGCTGCACCGCGGCAGCACCGGCCCGGATCTTGGCATAAGCATCGGCGCCTGACGCGATGCCGCCGACGCCGACCAGCGGCAGCCGGCCGCCGGTCAGGCGGTACATGCGCGCAAGCTGTGCGGTCGAGGGCGCCAGCAACGGCGCGCCACTGAGGCCGCCTGCCTGGTCGCGATGCCGGCTGCGCAGCCCCTCGGGGCGGGCGAGCGTGGTGTTGCCGACGATCAGCCCGTCGATGCCTGCCGTCAGCGCGGTCTCGGCGATCGCCCGCTCCTCGTCCGCCTCGAGGTCCGGCGCGATTTTCAGCAGGATCGGCTTGATCAGCCCCTTCGCAAGCTCGCGGCGCGCGTCGATCAGGGCGGCGAGCAGCGCCTCGAGCCGGCTGCCATGCTGCAGCCGGCGCAGGCCCGGCGTATTGGGCGACGAGACGTTGACCGTGACGTAGTCGACCAGCGGGTAGAGCCCGCGCAGGCACGTCACATAGTCCAGGGTCGGGTCGGCGGCGTCGCGGTTGGCGCCGATATTGGCGCCGATCACGCCCCAGTCGGGCCGGCGCAGCGCGAGCCGCGCCCGCACCCGCTCCAGGCCCTCGCCGTTGAAGCCCAGGCGGTTGATCAGGGCGCGATCCTGCGGCAGCCGGAACAGCCGGGGCCTGGGATTGCCGCCCTGAGGTTTTGGCGTCACCGTGCCGATCTCGACGAAGCCGAAGCCCAGCCGCGCGAGGCCGCGCAAGCCTTGCGCGTTCTTGTCGAAGCCGGCCGCGAGACCAAGGGGGTTGGGCAGATCGAGGCCGCACAGGCGGGTGGCCAGCGATGGCCAGGCATCGGCCCGCCGGCGGCGGACCAGGTCGTGTTCCAGCCCCCAGATCGCGAGCCGATGCGCGGCCTCGGGCGGCAGCAGATGCAGAGCTCGGGTCAGCATGTCACCGCGGGCCGTGCCGCGCCTCTGCCAGCCCGCGATCTCTCAACCATAAGGATAGAATCCAGCTTTACCGCTATCGCAGCGCGTGCGAGGATGCGGCTTACCGCGATGGTTCGAGCCCAGGGAGTGCGCGGCCATTCGACCCGAACGATGACCTCGCAACCCTCCGCGCTCGGCGTGGCCTACGCCCATACCGTCGCGTTCTCCGGCATCGACGTCAAGCCGATCGACGTCCAGGTGCAGATCAGCGCCGGCCTGCCCGCGTTCACGATCGTGGGCCTGCCCGACAAGGCGGTCGGCGAATTGCGCGAGCGCGTGCGCAGCGCGCTCGGTGCTTTGGGCATCGGCCTGCCGACCAGGCGGATCACCGTCAACCTGGCGCCGGCGGACCTGCTCAAGGAGGGCAGCCACTTCGACCTGCCGATCGCGCTCGCGATGCTGGTCGCGATCGGTGCGATCCCGGCGGATGCGGCGAGGGGCTATCTGGCGCTGGGCGAACTGGCGCTCGATGGCGCGATTCGCGCCGTGAGCGGCGTCCTGCCGGCAGCGCTCGCGGCCGCGGGCCATGGCCTCGGCCTGATCTGCCCGGCGCCCTGCGGCGGCGAGGCCGCCTGGCTCGGCAGCGACATCGAGGTCCTGGCGCCCGCGAGCCTGCTCGCCCTGATCAACCACTGCAACGGCAGCCAGGTCCTGAGCCCGCCGGTGCCGCAGCTGCGCGAGCAGCCGCCCGACTATCCCGAACTCTCCGAGATCAAGGGCCAGGAGACCGCCAAGCGGGCGCTCGAGATCGCCGCGGCCGGCGGTCACAACCTGCTGCTCATCGGCCCGCCAGGCTCCGGCAAGTCGATGCTGGCGGCGCGCCTGCCCGGCCTGCTGCCGCCGCTCGACCCGGCCGAGATCTTGGATGTGAGCATGGTTGCGAGCGTCGCGGGCCTCCTGCACGACGGCCGCCTGACCGAGCGCCGGCCGTTTCGCAGCCCGCATCACGCGACCTCGGTCGCGGCCATGGTCGGCGGCGGCGTGCATGCCCGGCCGGGCGAGGTCTCGCTCGCGCACAAGGGCGTGCTGTTCCTCGACGAACTGCCGGAGTTCGGCCGCGCGATCCTCGAATCGCTGCGCCAGCCGCTCGAGGCCGGCCGCGTCACGGTCGCGCGCGCCAACCACCACGTCACCTACCCCGCCCGCTTCCAGCTGGTCGCGGCGATGAACCCGTGTCGCTGCGGCCATCTCGACAATCCGGCGCTGGCGTGTGCGCGCGCACCACGCTGCGCCCGCGACTACCAGGGGCGGATCTCCGGGCCCCTGCTCGACCGCATCGATCTGCAGGTCGAGGTGCCGGCGTTGCGGCCGGGCGAGATCGCAGCACCGGCGCCCGGCGAGCCGCGCGCCACGGTCGCGGCAAGGGTCGCCAGGGCGCGCGAGATCCAGGCCGAGCGTTTTTCCGCCCGCACGAACGGCGAGGATCCCGGCCGTGCAGCGATCGCACACGCGATGAGTGCCATTCGCACCAACGCCGAGGCCGATGGCGCCCTGCTCGATGCGATCGCCACGCCCGATGCCGCGGGCCGCGAGCTTCTGCTGCGCGCGACCGAGCGCATGCACCTCACCGCGCGCGGCTGGCACCGGGTGCTGCGGGTGGCGCGCACGATCGCCGATCTCGACGGCCAGGCCCAGGTCGCCCGGCCGCACATCGCCGAGGCGCTCTCCTTTCGCCGCATCGCGCCCAACCGGCAGTAGTTGGCGCCGCCTGACCATCATCGACACGAGCGGCATAAGGCGGTATCGTGGTACGATCATCGATGCGTGGTGGGACCTGCTCGGGAGGAAACCGCGATGAAACGGATACCGTACGATCAATATGTGGCGAAGAAGGGTCGGACACCGGTCATCATTCATTTTCAGCCCGACTACTTCGTCGAGTTCGAGAGCGACCAGGAGCGGCAGGCGTGGGCCAAGCAACTTTCCGTGAAGCTCGGCGTCGATGTCGGCGAAGGCTTCAAATGGGGTACGCCGACATTTTCCGGTGACGCCGACCGCAACTCCCGGGTCGGCGACGACTGCGAAGTCGATGACGAGTGATCGTCGTCGTCTCGATCAAGGATGATCTGCACGCGCTTGCCGTTCAGGACCGGATCAGAAGCACATCGGACCGGCCCTGCCACGTCATTGAATCCGACGACCTGATCGACAGCTCCGGCTTCGATTGGGCCAGGCCGGATGCCGACGGGGCGGGCCGGATCGTGCTTCCGACGCGCGGCGGCGTTCCGGTCGACTTGGCGGACGCTCGCGTCGTGTGGTGGCGCAGGGCGTCGTTTCCGCAGATCGGCGAGGAAGAGGCATACTCCGACCGCAACGCCTTTCTCTCCGGCGAGTGGCGTTCGGCTCTGCTCGGCGCGTTCCTCACCGGGTTCACGGGCTTGTGGATCAGCGATCAGGACAGAACGCGCACCGCGTCCAACAAGCTGCTTCAGCTGAAGGCCGCGGCCGAGCTCGGCTGGATGATACCGGAAACGCTGGTGAGCCAGGATCCGGCCAGGATCCATGCGTTCTGCGCCAGTGCGCCGGGGCAGCGCGTGATCGCCAAGGCGCTGACGGCGACGCGCGGTCGGACCATGGCGGCGATCGCCCTGAGGCCGCCCGACCTCGAGCAGGCTGACCTCACCATGTGTCCGGCGATCTATCAGCATTTCATACCGGGCACGCGGCATCTGCGCATCAACTGCTTTGGCGGGCGGATCGCAGCGTTCGCGATCGAGACCGACGTCATGGACTGGCGGCGCGATCACGCCGCGCGCATGACGCCCCACCCTCTGGATGCACGGACCTCGGAGCTTTGCCTCGGCCTGATCGAGAAGCTCGGCCTCGAGATGGGCATGCTCGACGCGAAGCTGCTGGACAACGGCGACATCTGCTTTCTCGAGGTCAATCCCCAGGGCCAGTTCCTGTTCCTCGAAGGCGCCACGGGTTTCGATCTCACCGGGCTGTGCGCCGCGTTTCTCCTGGAACGGGCACGTGCTGCCGCGACCAGAAGCGCGAGCCGCCCGGCTGGCGCTCTGGACGGCAGCGCGCAGGTCAGTCGGCCGCACATCGCAAACGTTTGAGTACGGCCGCGGCGCGCACCCTCGCACCCTCGCGCAGGGCCACGGGCGCGTGGTCCTGCGTCAGGTGCTGGACGCGATCACGCCGGACTGACCTGCCGATGCCGCTGCCACAGGCGCCACATGAGCGGCCCGAGCACGGCGAGCGCGGCGATGACAAGGAACGTGACGGAAAGCGGGTCGGTGAAGAAGACCGTCCAGTCGCCCTGGCTGATCGACAGCGCCCGGCGGAACTGAGCCTCGGCGAGCGGACCGAGGATCAGCCCGATCACGCAGGGCGCGATCGGCACGCCCAGCACGCGCATGCCGAACCCGATCACGCCGATCAGGTAGAGCAGGATCAGGTCGACGACGTTGTTGTTGAGGGTGTAGGTGCCGAGCGTCGCGAACACCAGGATGCCGGCATAGAGTTGCGGCCGCGGGATGCTGAGCACCTTCACCCACAGGCCGACCAGCGGCAGGTTCAGCAAAAGCAGCATCACGTTGCCGATGTAGAGGCTCGCGATCAGCCCCCAGACCAGGTCCGGCTGGGTGGTGAACAGCAGCGGCCCCGGCTGCAGCCCGAACTGCTGGAACGCGGCGAGCAGGATGGCGGCGGTTGCCGAGGTCGGCAGCCCGAGTGCCAGCAAGGGCACCAGCACGCCGGCGGCGGCGGCGTTGTTGGCCGCCTCGGGGCCGGCCACGCCTTCGATCGCACCATGGCCGAACTCCTCGGGCCGCTTGGCGAGGCGCTTCTCCACCATGTAGGACAGGAAGGTCGGAATCTCGGCGCCCCCGGCCGGCAGCGTGCCAAACGGGAAGCCGAGGGCGGTGCCGCGCAGCCACGCCTTCCACGAGCGCGCCCAGTCCTCCAGGCCCATCCAGATCGAGCCCCTGACCGGGGTGATCTCCTCGGGCTCGTAGCGATAGCGGCTGGCGACGTAGAAGGTCTCGCCGACGGCGAACAGTCCGACCACGACCACGATCACATCGATGCCGTCGAGCAGCTCCGGGATGCCGAGCGTGAAGCGCGCCTGGCCGGACTGGGTGTCGATGCCGACCAGACCGAGCGCCAGGCCGAAGAGCAGGCTGGCGAGGCCGCGCGAGAGCGAGCTGCCGAGGACCGCGGTGACGGTGGTGAAGGCCAGCACCATGAGCGCGAAGTAGGCAGCCGGGCTGAAGCGCAGCGCGAACTGCACCATGAGCGGAGCGATGAAGGTCAGCGCCAGGGTCGCGATCGTGCCGGCGACGAACGAGCCGATCGCTGCGGTCGCCAGCGCCGGGCCGCCGCGGCCCTTGCGGGCCATCAGGTTGCCTTCGAGCGCGGTCACGATGGTGGCCGACTCGCCTGGCGTGTTGAGCAGGATCGAGGTCGTCGAGCCGCCGTACATGGCGCCGTAGTAGATGCCGGCGAACATGATGAAGGCAGCGGTCGGGTCGAGATTGAAGGTTACCGGCAGCAGCAGGGCGACAGTCAGCGCCGGGCCGATCCCGGGCAGCACGCCGACGGCCGTCCCCAGGGTGACCCCCACCACCGCCCACAACAGGTTGAAGGGCGTGAGCGCGACGGCGAAGCCATTGGCGAGCGCGGCGAGGGTCTCCATCCCTCAAAGCTCCCTCCTGCCCGAGCCCGGAGAAGCTCTATCCAAACAGGGTACCCAGCATTCCGGCTGGGAGAACCAGACCCAGACCCCGCGTGAAGGCGACGTAGGTGACGGCACACAGAACGAGCCCCACGGCGGCGTTGAGCGCGATGCGCCGGCTGCCGAGCGCGTACGCGACCGCGACGAACACCACGGTCGTGGCGATCACGAACCCCGCCGGCTTCATCAGGACCATCTGCAGGACGAGCCCGGCGGTCACCGCCAGGGTGGGCGGCAGGTCGAGGTCGAAGCCGGCCGGGTGTGCGACCGAACCGGCGCGCGCTTCGTGCAGGAGTGCCACCCCGACCAGCACAAGCCCGGCGGCGACCAGCCACGGGAACAGCTTCGGCCCGATCGCCGCGTAGCCGGGCCCGGTCCGCAGCATCGCCGTCTCGACGGCGACGAACACGCCGAGCAGCAGGATGAACGCGGCCAGGACCGCTTCGCCCAGGCGAAGCCCGCGCATGGCGCCGCGACCGCGACGTGGCCGCTACTGCACCAGGCCGATGTCCTTGAGGACGGTCTCGACCTGCGCCGTGTCCTCCTGCAGGAACTGCGCGAACTCGTCGGGCGGCAGGTACAGGTCCAGCCAGGCACGATCCTTGAGCGTGGTCTGCCAGGCCTCGCTCTCGACCATCTGGCCGACCGCGTCGCCCAGCGCCTGCTTGTCCTCGTCCGAGATGCTCGGGCGGCGCGAACACGGCCGCGCCAGTTGGTCAGCTCGACGTCGACGCCCTGCTCCTTGAGGGTCGGGATGTCGACGCCGTCCAGGCGCTCGGCCGAAGAGATGGCAAGCGCACGCAGATCGCCTGTCTCGATCTGGCCCGCGAACTCCTGCGTAGCCGCTGACGCCGGCGGTGACATGGCCGCCGAGGATCGAGGCCATCGCCTCGCCGCCGCCGGCAGAACGGCACGTAGTTGATGCCGCCCGGGTCGACGCCGACCTGCCTTGGCGATCAGGCCGACCAGCATGTGGTCGGTACCGCCGGCCGAGCCGCCGCCCCACGACACCGACTGGGGATCTTCCTTGAACTGGGCGATCAGGTCGTCGAGGGTCTGGATGTCGGAGCTCGCCGGCACGACGATCACCTCGTACTCGCCGGTCAGCCGCGCGATCGGCGTCACCTGCTCGAGCGTGACCGGCGACTGATTGGTCAGGATCGCGCCGAGCATGACCAGCCCGCCGACCATCAGGGCGTTGCCCTGGCCCTCCTTGCTCGGAGACGAACTGGGCGAGCCCGATCGTGCCGCCGGCGCCCGGGATGTTGACCACCTGGATGCCGCTGGCCAGGTCTCCCTCCTGCAGCGCGTTCTGCATGGCCCGGCCGGTCTGGTCCCAGCCGCCACCGGGCGCAGCCGGCACGAGGATCTCGAGGTCCTGAACCTGCGCCGTCGCCGGCGGCGCCGCGACGAGCGAGGCGGCGAGTGCGGCCGCACCGGCAGCAAGCGACAATCTGTGCATCGGGAGCCCCCTTCTTGCCCTGATCGTTGTTTCCTCGCGCCCCCTTGGCAGCACGTCGACGGAGCGCCCGCTTCTGCGGATCATAGCCATCTGCACCCGGGCGGCAAGGTCGCGAATCCAAGAGCATCCGGCGCAGCTCCGGTTGCCTTGGTCGGGCAAGCATGCGATCTCAGCAGTGACGAGATGCCGTCGGCAACCGCCGCAGGGAGCGGGCGCAGCGATGTTCAAGAACATCCTCCTCACGGTCGATCTCGAGCACGAGGACAGCTGGCACAAGGCCCTGCCGGTGGCGCTGGATGCGGCCAAGGCAGCAAAGGCCAAGCTGCATGTCATGACGGTGGTGCCGGAGGTCGCCGTGCCGGCCCTCATGCAGACGGGACCGTACGACTACGAGACGAAGCTGGTGCCGGTGGCCAAGGCGGCGCTCGACCAGTTCGTGCGCGAGCAGGTTCCGAGCGACGTCGACGTGCAGCAGCACGTCACCTATGGCGGCATCTACAGGGAAATCCTTCGGGTCGCGGCGGAGATCCCAGCAGATCTTATCGTCATGGCGGCGCATCGCCCCCAGCCCGGCGATTTTCTGATCGGCTCGAACGCCGAGCGCGTCAGCCGCCGAGCCGGATGCACGGTGATGCTCGTCCGCTGATCGCGCGGCGGGTGGGCTCAGGCGCGGATCGCATCGCGCGGCAGGGCCGGCAGCCGGGCGGGATCGAACGCGGCGATGTCGACCGAGGTGTTTCCATCGACGATCAGCTCGGCCATCGCCTCGCCCGTGGCCGGCCCGTTCAGCATCCCCCAGACGCTGTGGCCGGTGGCGACGTATGCGCCAGCGACGCCGGGCACGGCGCCCATGAGCGGCAGCCCGTCCCGGGTCACCGGCCGGTAGCAGGCCTGGGCCGCCACGACCTCGGCATCCGCCAGCGCCGGCGCGAAGCTGCGGATCATCGCCTTGAGCTGTGCCTGCGCGCCGGCATCGGTCGCGACGTCCGCGGGGTCGAGCGGCAGCGGCGCCTCGCTCGAGAGGCCGCAGACATAGGTCGTGCCGTCCGGGCGGGGAAAGACCTCCGGCGCGTGCACGGCGCCATCTTCCGCCTCGTACTCGACGAACAGGGCGTGCGGCGAGGCGGTGCCGCCGCGTTCGCACGACCACGCTGTGGCCTTTCAGCCCAAAAACCATCGGCAGCGGCAGCCACTGGCAGGCGAGCAGCGACCACGGGCCCATCGCGATCACGACGGCATCGGCCTCCAACGGCGCGCCGTCGACCAGCACGCCCGTGACGCGATCTCGGCACCGCGCACGAGGCCGGTGACCTCGCCCGCCTGCACGCCGCGCGCCGCCGGCGATGGCCGCCTCCATCATGCCGCGCGTGAACTTTTCGGGGTGGATCTGCGCCGTGGTGCGGGTGCCGCCGAGCTGCTGCTGGAGGAGCGGCTCCCGGCGCGACCCAGTCCGGCAGTCCGCCCGCCGACGCGCGCAGCGGCCGCCTTGCGCTGGCGGCGATGCCCAAGGTATCGAGCCGGCGATAGTCCCAGCCGCCGAGCTTCGCGGCGAGCTCGGCATGCAGGGCGAAGCTGCGCCGGGCAAGCGGCGCCAGCGGGTGCCGTCGCACCAGTCCAGCGCCAGAAAGCCGCCGGATTTTCCGGAGGCGGCGCAGGCGATGCCGGTGCGCTCGACCACCACGGCCTCGATCTGCCGCTGGCTCAAGAACCAGGCGGTGCAGGCGCCGATCACGCCGCCGCCACAGATCACAACGCGCATGGATTCCCTCCGTCGCACCTGCGTAGCACGGCACGACGCCTGCCGTCGCCCTCCACGCATTCGTCATGGGATCGCGGCACGGCATCGGCTAGGATGGCCGCATGTGGCGGTTTCTGCTGTTCGCATTGCTGTGGGTCCTGCCCGTGACGACGCACGCCGAGGTGTTGACGCCTGACGAGGCCAGGACGATGGCCGAGCGGGGCGAGCTCACGATCATCGACATCCGCCTGCCGGCGGAATGGGAGCGGACCGGCCTGCCGGCGGGTGCCATGGCGATCTCGCTGCAGGACCAGACCCTGCAGCCGCGCGGCGATTTCGTCGCGGACGTGCTGGCGGCGCTGGCGAACGATCCCACCAGGCCGATCGCGCTGATCTGCGCCAGCGGCCACCGCTCCGCGTTCGCGCAGCAGTGGCTGCTGCAGAGCGGCTTCAGCCAGGTACACGACATCAGCGAAGGCATGGTCGGCGGCGAGCACGGCCCGGGCTGGCTGGCGCGCTCGCTGCCCACCGAGCCCTGCACGCGCTGCTAGTCAGCGTTCCGACACATCGGTCCCGCTCGCCTCGAGCCGGGCCCGAAGCTCGGTCTTCAGGACCTTGCCGTAGCTGTTCTTCGGCAGGGCCTCGATGAAGCGGTAGTCCTTCGGCCGCTTGAAGCGGGCGATGCTGGCGAGGCAGTGCGCGTCGAGCAGCCCGGCATCGCAGCGCCGGCCGGGCGCCGCCACGACGAACGCGACCACCGCCTCGCCCCATTGCGGATCGGGCCGGCCGATCACCGCGGCCTCGGCGACCGCCGGGTGCTGCAGCAGCACCTCCTCGACCTCGCGCGGATAGATGTTGCTGCCGCCCGAGATGATCAGGTCCTTCGAGCGATCGCGCAACGTGAGGAAGCCGTCGGCGTCGAGCACGCCGACATCGCCGGTGTGCAGCCAGCCGCCGCGCAGCGTCGCGGCCGTGGCGTCCGGGTCCTGCCAGTAGCCGCGCATCACGCTGTCGCCGCGCACCAGCACCTCGCCGGGCTCGCCCGGCGGCAGGGGCCGGTCGTCGGCATCGGCGACCACGACCTCGACCACCGACTGCGCCGTGCCGACCGAGGCGAGACGCTCGCGATGGCGCGGATGGCCGGTATCGGCGTGCATCGCCTTGTCGAGCGCGGTGATGCACATCGGGCTCTCGCCCTGGCCGTAGATCTGCGCGAGACGATAGCCGAAGGCGGCTTGCGCGCGCTCGAGATCGGCCTGGTACATCGGCCCGCCGCCATAGACGATGGTTTTCAGGCCGGGATGCTCGAAGCGGCCGGCATCGGGGTGCTCGGCGAGACGCCGGACCATCGTCGGCGCGGCGAACAGGGTTATACCGCCCGGTCCGGTATCTCTGGCGCCACGCCGCGCCTGGAGGAGCGGAAGAACCTCGGCGGGATCGAAGCCGCCGCAGGGCGGCAGCAGCTGGCAGGCGCCGCGCGCCGCATGTGGCAGGACATAAAGCCCCGAGCCGTGTGACATCGGTGCGGCATGGAGGATCGCATCGCTCGGGCGCGATGCGGTCGACATCCGCGAGATAGGCCAGGGTCATCGCCAAAAGGTTGCGATGGGTCAGCATGGCGCCCTTGGGACGGCCAGTCGTGCCGCTGGTGTAGAACAGCCAGGCGACGTCGTCCGGGCGCACTTCGGCAAGCGCGATCGGCTCGCCCTCGCGCAGCGTCAGATGGTCGCGGCTGCCGACCTCGACGACCCGCTCCAATGAGGGAAGCTCGCCCTCGAGCGGCGCCACGGTCTCGGCCAGATCCGGCGTCACGAAGCACACCCTGGCGCCGGCATGGCCCAGGATGTAGGCGAGCTCGCGACGGTGCAGCCTGGCATTGGCCGGCACCATGGTGAGCCCGGCATGCCAGCCGGCGAGCAGCAGCTCGAGGTAGTCGGGGACGTTGCTCATGACCAGGGCCGCGCGATCGCCCGGCGCCAGGCCGAAGCGCTGGCGCAGCGCCCCGGCGATCGCGGCCGCGCGGCGTCACCAGGGCGTCGTGGGTGAGGAGCACGTCCGTGCCCAGGGCCACGGCTGGCCCGTCGGCGCGCCGGCGGCTCGCGCGCACGAACAAATTGGCGATGTTCATCGGCGGACGATCATCTGGGACGCCCATCGGGGCTCCGGACCGAGCCCCATGCTTGCTGCCGGCGAATTGTGGCCGCGATCAGGCGTGGGCGGCAAGCCCTTCGAGGCAAGCCCGCGGCGCGAGCGAGGGTAAACCGCCCGTTAACCAATCTGTGGAAAGCTCGATGCTGGATTGATGTCGGATCCAGGGCTTGGGTGAGACCGGCCCGGGAGGAGCTATGGCGATCCAGCTGCCACGTTGGCCGGGCGTGATCATCGGCCTGCTGTGCCTCGTCGCTGCGCCGGTCTGGGCGCAGGGCGACCCGTGGTACGAGGTCAGCAAGGCCGGCCTGCAGGCCGCGGACGAGGGCCAGCTGGCCAAGGCCGAGGAGCTGTTCCGCAGCGCGCTGAAGCTGAGCGATCCGTTCGGCGACGAGGATCCGCGCCGCGCCACCAGCATCAACAATCTGGCGTACATCCTGCACGCTCAGGGCCACTATGGGGCTGCCGAGCCGCACTATCGCGAGGCGCTGGCGATGCGCGAGAGCGCGCTCGGGCCGGACCATCCCGACATCGCGCAGAGCTGCAACAACCTCGCCGAGCTGTACCGCGTGCTCGGGCGCTATGGCGATGCCGAGGAGCTCCATCGCCGCGCCCTGGGCATCCGCGAAGAGCGGTTCGGCGGGAGCCACCCGGAGGTGGCGCAGAGCCTGAACAATCTCGGCGTGCTGTACGCTAGCCAGGGCCGCTACGACGACGCCGAGCCGCTCTACCAGGAGGCATTGCGGATCCGCATCGCATCCTATGGCGACGATCATCTGACCACCGCCGAGACGCGCAGCAACCTCGCCACGCTGTACTACGCCGAGAAGCGCTTCGAGGAGGCCGAGGCGCTCTATCGCCAGGCCCTCGACGTCGAGCAGAAGGCGCTCGGGCCGACCCATCCATCGCTCGCCACCACGCTCTCCAACCTCGCCGAGCTGCAGCGCGCCCAAGGCCATCTCGAGCAGGCCATCGCCCTGCACGAGCAGGCGCTCGCGATCCGCGAGGAGGCGCTCGGTCCCGACCATCCGGAAACCGCGCAGAGCCTGAACAACCTTGCGGTCGCCCACTATGACGCCGGCCTCTACGAGCGCGCCGAGGAGCTCTACCGCAAGAGCGTCGCGATCAAGGAGAGGGTGCTCGGCGCCGACCATCCCGAGCTCGCTCTGACCCTCAACAACCTGGCCGAGCTGTATCGTGTCCAGGCGCGCTTCGACGAGGCCCTGCCGTTGTACAATCGGGCGCTCGAGATCGACCGCCGCAGCCTCGGCCAGGAGCATCCCAATGTCGCGCTCGGGCTGAACAACCTGGCCCTGCTGCACTACGATCGCGGCGCCTATGTCGAGGCCGAGGCGCTGCTGCACCAGGCACTCGCGATCGAGGAGCAGGCGCTCGGCGCGAACCATCCCGATCTGATCAACACGATCGAGAACTATGCGATCGTGCTGCGTGTGCTGCGGCGGCACGCGGAGGCGGCGCAGCTCGAGGATCGCGCCGGCAAGCTGCGGGCCAATCTCGTAGAGCAGCCGCTCCCCCGCGCCCACCCGACCCCGTGGCGTTGGCGCGGCCGGACCGGTTCAGGCCCTGCGCGCGAGGCGGTAGAGGCGCTCGCTGGTCACCGGCAGGCGATCCACCGCGCCGGGCATGGCCAGGGCCGCGTCGATCGCAGCCGCGATCGCGGCGCCGGCCGCGTTGATGCCGCCCTCGCCCGCCCCCTTGACGCCGAGCGGGTTGAGCGGGCTCGGCGCGTCCTCGGTGAGCAACACATCGACCGGCGGCGCATCGGCGAGGCCGGGCATGAGATAGTCGGCGAAGCTCGCCGCCAGCGGCTGGCCCGCCGCGTCGTAGACGAACTCCTCGAGCAGCGCGCCGCCGATGCCCTGCAGCGCGCCGCCGGCGATCTGCGCCTCGATCAGCATCGGGTTGACCGCACGGCCGACGTCGTAGGCCACCCACAGCCGCTCGATCGCGCGGCCGCCGGTCTCGGCGTCGACCCGCACCACCACGGCGACGATGCCGTAGGGGTAGGTCATGTGGGTGCTGGCGAAACGCCCATCCGCGCTCAGCACCACGTCCTGCGAGCGTTCGCCCATCTGCCGGGCAAGCTCGCGCGCGAGGTCGGCGAGGCCGAGGGAGGGTCCCGCCTCGTCGCGACGGATGCGGCCATTCTCGATCGTGAGATCCTCGGGCGCGGTCTGCAGCAGCCGGCCCGCCACCTCCAGGAGCTTGCGCCTGAGGTCGGTCGCGGCGAGATGGACGGCCGAGCCGGTCATGACGGTGGCGCGCGAGGCGAACGCGCCCATGCCGTCCTCGATCCGATCGGTCCTGCCGTGGGTGACGCGGATGGCTTCCGGCAGCACGCCCAGAGCCTCGGCGCAGATCTGGGCGAGCGCCGTCTCGATGCCCTGGCCGACCGAGGCGGCCCCCGTCACGACCTCGATGCCGCCATCCGCCTCGAGCAGCACCCTGGCGTCGTCGAAAGGGCCGAGCCCGCTCTTCTCGACGAAGAAGCCGAGGCCGAAGCCCACCTTCTCGCCGCACGCGCGGCGCAGTGCTAGCCGCTGCTCGAGATCGGCATGGCCGATGCGCGCGAGCAGGTGCTCGAGCAGCGCCGGATAGTCGCCGGAATCGTAGACGACCTCGGTGCCGAGCGCGTCGACGCCGCGCGCGAACGGCATCGCGTCCGGGCCGATCAGGTTGACCCGGCGGACCTCCAGCGGGTCGCGGCCGAGCCGGGCCGCGATCGCATCGAGCAGGCGTTCGCGCACAAAAGTGCCCTCGAAGCGGCCGGGCGCCCGATAGGTGCCGCACGGCGTCTTGTTGGTCAGGCGGATGTGGCCGCGCGAGCGATAGGCCGGCACGACGTAAGGGCCCGGCAGGATCGCCGCGGTGAGATCCGTGACGGTCGCCGCATGGGTGCGGACATAGGCGCCCTGATCGGTCCAGAACTCGTCGTCGATGCCGAGGATGAAGCCCTGCGCATCGACCGCGGCGCGGATCTCGTGGACCTGATCGCGCGCATGGTTGGCCGCGAGAAGGTGCTCGCGCCGGTCCTCGATCCACTTGACCGGGCGCTGGAGGCGCAACGCCGCGAGGCACGCCAGGACATCCTCGGGGTAGAGCTCGCCGCGAATGCCGAAGCCGCCGCCGACGTGGCCCTCGTAGAGGTGGATGCGCTCCAGCGGCAGGCCGAGCATCCCCGCAATGGCGCGCCGGTTGATGTGCGGGATCTTCGCGGCGCCATGCAGCTCGAGCAGGCCGCGCGCGGCATCGTAGCGGGCGATGGCGCCGCGGGTCTCCAACGGCACGCCGCTGTGCCGGCCGACCGCGAGCCTCAGCGCTACGACCGCATGCGCGCGAGCAAAAGCCCCTGCCAGATCGCCGTACGCCTTCTCGACGATCGCGGCTTCCGTGCTCACGCCCGGCAGGAACGCGCCGGGCTCGGCCGTGGCGTCGAGGCACGGCTCCAGCTCGTCGATCTCGGCGAACACCAGCTCGGCGGCATCCTCGGCGAGGTAAGGATCGGCCGCGAACACCACGGCGAGCGGCTCGCCGACATAGCGCACGAACTCCTGGGCCAGGATCGGCTGGCGATAGGGCTCGAGCCCCGGCACGCGCACCTGGCGGAAATCGATCGGCGGGATCGCCGCCACGTCCGCGCCGGTCCAGACCGCCGCAACGCCCGCCATCGCCAGCGCCTCGCCTGTCTCGATCGCCGCGCAGCCGCCCGAAGGCGACCGGCGAGCGCACCGACCCGCATGTGCAGCTGGCCCGGAAAGCCGATGTCGGCCGCGAACCTGCCTTTGCCGGTCAGCAGCGGGCGGTCCTCGATGCGCCTTATCGACTGGCCGAGGACCATGCCCTCATCTCGGCCGCCGCGGCGCGTACTGCCTTCAAAATGTTCTGATAGCCGGTGCAGCGGCAGAGGTTCGAGGACAGCGCGTCGCAAAGCGCCTCGTCGTCGATCTCGGGGTCCGCCTCGAGCACGCCTGCCGCGAGCATCAAAAAGCCCGGCGTGCAGAAGCCGCACTGCAGCCCGTGGTGCTGCCAGAACGCCTCTTGCAGCGGATGCAGCGCGTCGCCGTCGGCAAGCCCCTCGACGGTGCGGATGCTCGCGCCCTCCGCCTGGACCGCGAACATCAGGCAGGAGCGCACGGGCCGGCCATCGAGGAGCACCGTGCAGGCGCCGCAGACGCCGTGCTCGCAGCCGAGGTGGGTGCCGGTCAGGCCGCAGTCGTCGCGAATCGCATCGGCGAGCGTGCGGCGCGGCTCGACCTCGACCTCGTAGCGCTCGCCGTTGACGTCGAGCGCGACCTTACAGGTGGTCATGGCTCTTTCCCCTCGGCCGCCGCGGCGCGAATCAACGCACGAATCCGCTGCGGCGTCGCCGGCATCTCGAACACGCCGACCCCGAACGGCTTCAGCGCATCGGAGATGGCGTTCAGCACCGCAGCCGGTGCGCCGATCGCGCCGCCCTCGCCCAGGCCCTTGGCGCGGGTCAGGGTCGCATCGCTCAGGGTCACGATGTGGCGGATCTCGATCGGCGGGATCTCGGCGCAGGTCGGCGGCAGATAGTCGGCGAGCGAGGCGGTCAGGATGTTGCCCTCGCCGTCGTAGACGATCTCCTCGAACAGCGCATTGGCGATGCCCTGGGCGACGCCGCCATGCACCTGGCCCTCGGCGATCATGGGATTGATCAGCACGCCCGCGTCCTCGACGACGAGGAAGCGCTCGATCGCGACCTGGCCCGTCTCCGGATCGACCTCGACGACCGCGACGTGGCAGGCATTGGAGAAGGTGCCGGCCGGATCGTAGGTCGCCTGCGCTGAACAGGTTCGGGTCGTGCGCGTCGCCGAAGCGATGGCTCTGGTGATGGGCCTGGCGCGCGAGCGTCGCGAGATCGATCGTCATGTCGGTGCCGCGCACGCGCGCACTGCCCGCCAGGATCTCGATGTCGCCGGGGTCGGCCTCCAGCACGTGGCCGGCGAGCCTCGGCGAGCTTGTCGCGCAGCGCAGCGGCCGCGAGCTTGCAGGCGCCACCGGAAATCACCATCGAGCGGCTGGCGAAGGTGCCCCAGCCATACGGCGTCCGGTCGGTGTCGCCATGGGTGATGCGGATCTGCGAGGGCTCCACGCCGAGCTCGTCGGCGATCAGCTGGGAGAGCGTCGTCGCCAGGCCCTGGCCGTGCGGCGAGGCGCCGATCCGCGCCTCGACGTGGCCGGACGGGTCCATGCGTGATCTCGACCCGCTCGTAGCCCGGGGTGATCTCCATGCCGCGTGCGGCAAAGGCGGGCGTGCCGTAGCCGGTGCGCTCGCTGAACAGGCAAAAGCCGATGCCGATATGGCGCCCTTGCGCGCGCGCCGCCTGCTGCCGGGCGCGAAACGCGGGGAGGTCGATCTCGGCCGCCGCGCGCTCCAGGCTCGCGAGATAGCTGCCCTCGTCGAACAGCAGGCCGGTCACCGAGCGGTAGGGGAAGGACCGGATCAGGTTGCGCGCGCGCAGCTCGACCGGATCGATGCCGAGCTGATCCGCGGCGCAGTCCATCAGCCGCTCCATCGCGAGCGTGATCACCGGCCGCGACACGCCGCGATAGGGCGCCATCATGCAGGTGTTGGTGGTGACGGCGCGGGCGCGCACCGCGTATTGCCGGACATCGTAGGGCCCCGGCAATTCGGCCAGCGCCATCAAGGGCTCGACGCCGCAGGTCACGGGGTAGCAGGAGTAGGCGCCGACGTTGCAGCGGATGTCGCCTTCGAGCGCCAGCAGGCGGCCGTCGGCAGAAAAGCCGCCGCGCACCAGGAGGCGCTGGTCGCGGCCGTGCGCCGAGGCGATCAGGTTCTCGCGCCGATCCTCGATCCAGGCGACCGAGGTGCGGAACCGGCGCGCGATCCAGACCACCACGAGATACTCGGGGAACAGCGACATCTTTTGGCCAAAAGCGCCGCCGACATCGGGCGCCACGACGCGAAGGTCGCTCTCGTGCATGCCCAAAAGGTCGGCGATGCCGGTGCGCAGCATGTGCGGCATCTGCGCCGAGACGGCGAGCGTGATGCGGCCGGTCGCGCGCTCGAAGCTCGCATGCGCGGCGCGCGCCTCGAGCGGCATGGCGCTCTGGCGGTGCGAGCGGATCTCGATCTCGACGACCCGGGAGGCAGCAGCGAGCGCCGCATCGAAGCCCTCGGTCTTGAGCCTGCCGTCGATCAGGAGGTTGCCTTGCGCCTCGGGATGCACCTGCGGCGCGTCCGGCTCGAGCGCCGCGTCGAGATCGACGACGGCATCCTCCGGCTCGATCTCGACGAACACCAGCTCGGCGATGTCCTCGGCCTGCGCGGGGCTCGGCGCCAGCACCGCCGCGACCGGCTCGCCGACGTGGTTGACGCGCTCGACGGCGAGCGCCGGCTGGGCGATCGGCACGTAGTCCGGGCGGTGCAGCAGCGGCCGGATCGGACGGACATCGCCGAGATCGGCGGCGGTGATCACGCGCACGCCGGCCGGAAGATCATCCGGAATGTCGATCCCGGTGATGCGGCCGCGCGCGATCGGGCTGCGCACGAAGCGGACCGCCGCAGCGCCCTGTGCCACGTCGGCGACGAAGCGGCCGTGCCCGGTCAGGAGCACCGGGTCCTCGAGGCGCGGGATCGGCCGCCCGACCCAGCTCATGCGAGCGCCGCCGCCAGCGCGCGCCGGGTCATGACCTGCGCCAGATCGCGCCGATACTCGGCCGAGGCGTGGATGTCCGAGGTCGGCTCCAGCGCGGCCGCGACCGCGGCGCCGGCTTCGGCACCGGCTGCGGCAAACGCTTGCGGGCTCGCGCTCGCACCGACCAGGACCTGCTCGGCCGCCTCGATCCGCCGCGGCCGGTGCTCGGCGCCGCCGACGCCGATGCGCGCCTCGGCGATGACGGCCGCCCTCGAGGCGCACCACCGCCAGCGCCATCGCGAGCGCGAAATCGCCCTTGCGCCGGCTGAACTCCATGAAGCCGCAGCGCCACGCATCGCCGAGCAGCGGCAGGCGCACCTCGGTGATCAGCTCGTCCGGCCGCAGCGCCGTGGTGAACGCGGTGCGAAAGAAGCCATCCGCCGCCAGGGTGCGCTCGCCTGACGCTGCTCTGCGCGACGATCTCTGCGCCGAGCGTCGCCGCGACCAGGCTCCATTCGGCCGCGGGATCGGCGTGCGCCAGGCTGCCGGCAAACGTGCCCCTGACCCGGATCGGCAGATGCGCGACGTCGCGCGCGACCCGCGGCAGGAGCGCGCCGAGCGGGCCGGCGGCCACCGGTCGCTCGAAGGCGACGTGCCGGGTCAGGGCGCCGATCCGCAGCCAGCCGTCCTGCCCGCTGAGAAAATCGAGCCCTGCGATGCGGTTGATGTCGATCAGCACGGCCGGCCGGGCGAGGCGAAAATTCATCGCCGGCACCAGGCTCTGGCCGCCCGCCAGAAGCTTGCCCTCGTCGCCGTGCAGGGCGAGCAGGGCCAGCGCCTCATCGAGGCTTTGCGGCGCATGGTAGGTGAAAGCCGCCGGCTTCAAGGGTCCCGGGCCCGCCTACGCCCGTTCCAGGTTGACCCACAAGGCCTTGGCGCGGTCGGCCCCATAGTTCCAGATGCGATGATCGCGCGACAATTCGTAGGCGATCAGGTCGCCCGGGTGAAGCACATGCCGGGTGCCGTCGACCTCGACGGTGAGCTTGCCCTCGAGCACGATGCCGTACTCGTAGCCGGCATGGTGGACCGGTGCTGCGGCGCTGCCGGTGTCGGGCGCATACTCGTTGATTGCGATCTCGACGCCGCGCACGTGGTCGGCGCGCAGCACCCGGCGCAGCACGCCCGCCGCGGTCTGGAACACGGGTTGCTCGCCGAGGCGCGACACCGGATCCCGCACGGTGCGCTCTTCCATCGCGACGAGGTCGCTCATGTGCACCTCGAGCGCCGAGCAGATGACGATCAGGGTGCCGATCGAGGGGCTGGTCTTGCCGCGCTCCACGAGGCTCAGCATCGAGGGGCTGAGCCCGGTGATCCGGCCCAGCGCCTGCAGCGTCAGCCCCTTTTGGGTACGGAACTGGCGGATCCTGGCGCCGATCGTGGCCAGGGTGTAGTCCATCTCGATCGATGTCTCGCTGGTCTGTGGCGTGCCGCGCGTACGCATGATCGACGTTCCGAGGTGAGTCGCCTCCCGGATCGGAGCGTATCACGGCAACACAGCACTTGCCTCCCCCCATCGCAAGCGGCATATTCATTCATATCAAAGCACTTGAATAATGTTGACGCTCCAAGCGTCACGGGAGGATCGCTGGATGCGGGCGCCGCGCGAGGTGCGCGTTCTTCGTACCGCCGACCATGGACCGGTGCTGCCGATCGTCGAAGGCGAAGGCTCGGCACGTCCGATCGTATGGCCGGGCAGCGGCGCCGCATTCCGCACCATGCACCGGATCGAGCTCGCCGGCGGCAGCCGCACCGTGGCCCTGAAGCATGCGATGGAAGCCGCCTACTACGTGATCCGCGGCGACGGCGTGGTGCGCGATCCCGACACCGGCGGCAGCGAACCGCTGCTGGAAGGCTCGATGATCTTCGTCGAGCCCGGCACGACCTACCTGATCGAAGCCGGCAGCGCCGGGATGCTGCTGCTTGGCGGCCCCTGTCCCGCCGACCCTGCCCTCTACCCGAGGGCGGGATAACCGGATAGGCTGCGCGCCTGCGCGCATGACGGCGACCCTGCGCGCGCACGGAGACGAAGAGCATGGCGATCCGCGTGTTTCACAAGGACAGGCCCGATGTCATGCTGCCGATGATCTCCAAAGATGCCCGCCTCGTGGTGTGGCCGGGCGTCGGCGCGAAGACCGCGAACATGAACTACGTGCGCATGGAGCCGGGCGAGGCCAACGTACCGCACGTCCACCCCTCCTCCGAGGACACGATCTACATCCTCGAGGGCGAGGGCACCGTCAGGGACTTCGATCACGACCTGAAGCTGGATTTTCAGGCCGGCGACGTGATCCACGTGCCGCCCGGCGTCAGGCACGCCGTCGCCGCCGACAAGGGCGCGCAGGTGGTGAGCGTGGGGGGACCGTGCCCCGCCGACTATGCCATGCTGAAGGCGGTAGGCGCGCTGCCCGACGACAGCTGAGCCGCGCGCCGGCAGGCCAAGCACAGAAGGAGGCACGAAGATGGCAGCCGTTTCGTTCAGAGCCGTCGCGCTGGTGTCGCTGGGTCTGGTGGCGGGAGCCGCTCCGGCCATGGCCCAGACGGATGAGCTCGGTGCGGCGTTCGTCTATGTCGGGCCGGTCGGCGATGCCGGCTGGACCTACCGCCACGACCAGGGCCGCCAGTGCCTCGAGGCCGAGACCGGGATCGCCACGGCGTTCGTCGAAGCGGTGCCCGAGACCCCGGACGTGGCGAACGTCGAGCAGCAGTTCCTCGAAGCGGGTCACGACCTGATCTTCGCGACCGCGTTCGGCTACCAGCCCTTCACCCAGCAGGTCGCGCAGCAGAACCCGGACAAGCATTTCTTCGGCATCACGCCGACGGTGGCGCCCGCCGACAACATCCTGAACTACTACGGCAAGCTCTGGGACGGCCGCTACCTCACGGGCCTGGTCGCCGGCGCGATGACCGAGAGCAACATCATCGGCTTCGTCGCGGCGCAGCCGATCCCGACCGTGATCGCCGGCATCAACGCGTTCACGCTCGGCGTGCGCGAGGTCAATCCGGACGCCGAGGTCAGGGTCATCTGGACCCTGTCCTGGTACGATCCGCCGGCCGAGAAGCAGGCTGCCGTAGCGCTCGTCGAGGCGGGCGCCGACGTCATCGCGCAGCACCAGGACACGCCATCGCCGGTGCAGGGCGCGGCCGAAAAGGGCGCCTGGGCGATCGGCTCCGAATCCGACATGACGAGCTTCGCGCCCGAGCGCTATCTGACCGGCACGATCTGGAACTGGTGCCCGTTCTACATCAAGGCCGTCGAGATGGTGCAGGACGGCAGCTTCAAGCCCGGCGAGTTCTACGGCGGCCTCGACGATGGCACCGTCTCGCTGGCGCCCCTGAACGACGCCGTGCCCGACGACATCAAGACGATGGTCGAGGAGAAGCAGCAGGGCCTGATCGACGGCTCCTTCGACTACTGGACCGGACCGCTCCAGGACAACACGGGCGCCGAGGTGGTCGCGGCCGGCCAGACGCTCTCGATCGCCGACATCAACGGCATGGGCTGGCTGGTCGAGGGCGTGGTGGGCAAGATCCCGAACCGGTGATCGCGCGCGATCCCGGTCACGACGACCCGGCGCGACCGTCGGTCGTCGCGCAAGCGGGACAACCCGGGACCGTACGGATCGAAGGCCTGACCAAGCGCTTCGGCGCGCTGCTCGCCAACGACGAGGTGAGCTTCGAGATCCCGGCCGGTCGCGTGCTGGGCCTGGTCGGCGAGAACGGCGCCGGCAAGACCACGGCGATGAACGTGCTGGCCGGCCTGTATCTGCCGGATCGGCGGCGCGGTCAGCATCGCCGGCACACCGCTTCGGCTGGGCTCGCCGAAAGCTTCGGTCGGGGCCGGCATCGGCATGGTCCACCAGCAGCTCAAGCTGGTCGAGACGCTGACGGGCTTCGAGAACCTCTCGCTCGCCTGCGATCGCGGCCGCCTGCTGCAGCCGCGCACGGCGGGCGCCGATCTGGGCGCGTTGATGGCGGATCTCGGCTTCACGATCGATCTTGCCGCGCAGGTCTGGCAGATGCCGCTCGCGGTCCGCCAGCAGCTCGAGATCCTGCGCACCCTGGCGACCGGCGCAAAGCTCCTGATCCTCGACGAGCCTACCTCCGTGCTCTCGCCGCCCGAGACGGTGCGCCTGTTCCAGATCATCCGGCGGATCGCGGATTCGGGACGCGCCGTGGTGCTGATCAGCCACAAGCTCGACGAGGTGCTGGAGGTCGCGGACGGCCTCGTGGTGATGCGCGCGGGCCGCGTCGTGCATCGCGGCCCGGCCGCCGAGGTCGATGTCGGGCGCCTTGCCCGCCTGATCGTCGGCGATCGCGATCTCGGCGAGGGCAGCCGGCCGCCCGGGCCTTTCGGCGAGGCGGTGCTGCGGGTCCACGATCTCACCGTCGAGAGCGACCTCGACCTTGCCGCCGTGCGCGGCGCGAGCTTCACGGTGCGGGCGGGCGAGCTGGTTGCGATCGTCGGCGTCGCCGGCAACGGCCAGACCGAGCTCGTGCAGGCGATCGGCGGCGTGCGGCCATATCGCGGCGAGATTGCGCCGGTGGCCCGCCGCGGCCGCCGCTTCGCCTATGTCCCGGCACAGCATCTGGGCGTCGGCCTGGCACCCGGCATGTCGATCCGGGACAATGCGCTGCTGGGCCAGCAGCGCCGGCCGCCGTTCGGCTGGTGGCTGCGGCGGCCGAGCGTGCAGCGACGCGCTCGCGAGGTCGCGGCCCGCTTCGGCGTCACGGCCGATCTCGCGTCGCCCGTGCGCTGGCTTTCCGGCGGCAACCTGCAGCGCCTCGTGCTCGGCCGCGAGCTGCACGGCGAGCCCGCGCTGATCGTCGCCGACTATCCGACCCGCGGCCTCGATGTGGCGTCCGCCGGCCAGATCCGGCGCGCTCTGGTGGCCCGCGCGAGTGCTGGCGCCGCCGTCCTGATCTCGAGCGAGGAGCTCGAGGAGTCCCTGGCGATCGCCAATCGGATCCTGGTGATGCATCGCGGCGAGATCGTCGCCGACCACGACCCGCGCACGGTCGATCAGGGCACGCTCGGCCGGCAGATGACCACCGGGCGGTGCTGATCCGGTGCTGCTGCGCCTGGAGCCTCGCCTGTCCGATCCGAGCCCTGCCGAGTGGGTGGCGCGCACGGGGCTGGGCCTGGCCCTTGCGCTGCTGCTGGCAGCACTGGTGATCGCGCTTGCCGGCTACGATCCGCAGACCGCGCTCTCGGCGCTCTGGCGCGGCGCCTTCGGCTCGCTGCGCGCGCTTGCCGCCACGATCAACAAGGCGGTGCCGATCGGCCTTTGCGCGATGGGCATAGCACTCGCCTACCGGGCGCGCCTTTGGAACATCGGCGCCGAGGGCCAGCTCTATTTCGGCGCCTTCGCGGCGACCGGCGTGGGCCTCGCGCTGCCCGAAGGGGCATCGCCGCTGCTTGCCGTAGCCGCGGTGCTGGCGGCCGGCACGATCGCGGGCGCCGCCTGGGCCGCGCTCGCTGCCCTGCCGCGCGCGTATCTCGGCATGAACGAGATCCTCTCGACCCTGATGCTGACCTATGTCGCGATCCTTTGGGTCGGCTATCTGGTAACGGGCCCGTGGGCCGACCCCTTGACCTTCTCCTTCCCCTATTCCGAGCCGATCCCGGCGGCGGCACGCCTGGGCCAGCTGGCAGGCGGCATCCACGGCGGCATCCTGCTGCTCGCCGCGGCCGCGCTGCTGCTGGTCGCGGTCGATCGCGGCCTGCGCTGGGGCTACGAGCTGCGGGTAGCAGGCGATGCGCCGCGCGCTGCGATCTATGGCGGCATCAGCCCGGTCCGCACGATCCTCACCGGGTTGATGCTGGCGGGCGCCATGGCGGGCCTTGCCGGCGCGATCGAGGTGTCGGCCTCCACGGGGCGGCTGCAGGCCGGCCTTTCGCCCGGCTATGGCTTCATGGCGATCCTGGTCGCCTGGCTCGCCGCCGGCAACCCGCTCGGCATCGTTCTCGCATCGATCCTCTATGCCGGTCTGCAGAACGGCGGCTTCGCGCTCCAGGTGACGGGCATCCCGCCCGCGATCACCGTGGTCCTGCAGGCCGTGCTGCTGCTGGCGACGCTGGCCGTGGTCGGCCTCGGCCGCTATCGCATCAAGCTCTTCCGCCAAAGCGGTGCGCTCGGATGAGCATCGAGCTGCTGCTGGCCGCCGCCCTGGTCTCCGGCACGCCGATCCTGCTGGCAGCGCTGGGCGAGCTGCTCTCGGAGCGTGCCGGCGTGCTCAACCTCGGCGTCGAGGGCACGATGCTGATCGGCGCGGTCTCGGGTTTCGCTGCCGCCAGCACGACGGCCTCGGTCTGGGCAGGCGTGCTGGGGGCGCTGCTCGCGGGTGCCGTGTTCGGCCTCGCGTTCGCAGCGCTGGTGGTGAGCCTTCGCCTCAACCAGATCGTCACGGGCCTCGCGTTCACGATCCTCGGCACCGGCCTTTCCGCCTTCATCGGCAAGCCCTTGATCGGCGTGCCGCCGGGTGCGACGGTGCCGCGGCTCGAGCTCGGCCCGCTCGCCGATCTGCCGTTCCTGGGACCTGTGCTGTTTCGCCAGGACGCGCTGGTCTATGCCGCGATCGGGCTCACCGCGCTGATCGCGCTCTATATCCGGCGCACCCGACCCGGTCTGATCCTTCGCGCGCTGGGGGAGAGCCCGGATGTCGTGGACGCGCTGGGCCTGCCGGTCGCAACGCTGCGCTATCTCTACGTCATCGCCGGCAGCGCGCTCGCAGGCCTCGGCGGCGCCTATCTCTCGCTCGCCTTCACGCCGGCCTGGATCGAGAACATGACGGCGGGCCGCGGCTGGATCGCGATCGCGCTCGTGATTTTCGCGACCTGGCGGCCCTGGTGGGTGCTGGCCGGAGCGCTGCTGTTCGGCACCGTCGATGCGCTGCGCTTTCGCATGCAGGTCGGCGGCGATCCGATCATCGACCCGCATTTCCTCAACATGCTACCCTACCTCGCAACCCTGGTGGTCCTGGCCCTGGTGAGCCGCTCCGTGATGCGCCGGCGCCTCGGCGTGCCCGCAGCCCTCGGGACCGCCTACGATCGGGAGCACCGCTGATGGCCCCGCAACCTCAGCTCCACGCCTATGTCTACGGCGAGCGCCGGCCGCTGCCTGACGGCTTCGAGGGCTTCGTCGACCCGGCGCGTACCGCCGTCGTCTCGATCGACATGCACCAGGGTCATCTCGCAGACACCCCCGACTGCCCTTGCCCGGCGCCGCGCGCCAGGGAAATCGTGGCGCCGATCGACCGCTTTCACGCCCGGGCGCGCTCCCGCGGCGTGCCGGTGGTCCATGTGCGAAGCGTGCTGCGGCGCGGCGGCGTCGACGATGTCAATGGCCTGCCGGCGGCGTGGCGCAAGGTCTTTCCGCTGCATGTCGGGCCGATCCCCAATGCCGACGAGCACGCGATCGAGGGCACCCGCTGGAACGCGTTCGAGACGGAGGTGCTGCCGGACGACCTGATCGTGCAGACCAAGAAGCGCCTGACCGCCTTCTACCCCTCCGATCTCGATTTCCTCTTGCGCAACATGGGCACCCGCACCCTCGTCCTCGATGGCGTGATGGCGGACTGCTGCGTGCTCAACACGGCCTTCGATGCGAGCAATCTCGGCTACGACGTCGTGGTGCTGCGCGATCTGGTGCGCGGCACCAACGCCGAGATGGAGGCGGCCGCGGAAAAAATCGTCTCGCTGCATCTGGGCCTGGTCATGGACGCGGCGGACCTTCTGGCGGCCTGGCAGGAGCGCGCGCAGCAGGCGGCCGAGTAACGACAAGATCGAACGGGGGAGGATCGCGATGCGGATGGTCGACCTGTCGCACAGGATGAACGTGCACACGCCGGGCTGGGTCGGCTATGCCGGCAACAAGATGTACTATGCCCAGAACCTGCAGACGGTGAGCATCGTCGCGCAGCGGATCGACACCGCACTGCATGTCGGGACCCACATCGACGGCGCCATGCACGCGAGCGACGGCATGGGCGACATGGCCTCCTACCCCCTCGATTTCCTGGTCGGCAAGGGGGCGATCGTCGACGTCTCGGCGCATGTCGGCGACTGGGACGTGATCACGCCCGCGATGCTCGAGGCCGCCCCGGTCGCGATCGAGCCGGACGACATCCTGATGATCCACACCGGCTACCACCGCTACTACGAGGGCCGGCCGCAGCAGGACCTGGTGCGCTACTTCTGCATGCACCCGGGCGGCAAGCTCGAGCTGCTCGAGTGGATGCTGGACAAAAAAATCCGCTGGTTCGGGATCGACTGCGGCTCGGGCGACCACCCGATCAACACCACCATCCGCTTCATGCGCCGCGACCTCACCAAGATGTTCGAGGCGAAGGTGGGGATGGCGTGCGACGAATACTTTCCGCACTACGAGTACACCCACAAGCGCTCCGGCCGCCGGGTGCGCAACAACCTCTTCCCGTTCCACAACTACGGCTTCCAGGAGGGCCTGATCCACGCCGAGAACGTCGGCGGCGACATCGGGACGGTGCTGAACCAGCGCTGCATCATCGGCGCCTTCCCCTGGAAGTACGAAGGGCTGGAAGCCTGCCCGTGCCGGATCATCGCGTTCTTCGACTGCGGCGAGGCCGAGGTCGAGGTGCTGGCGGCCGGCAGCTAGGCCCTCGCCGGTGAAGGTCAGCCAGAAATTTACGGTGGCGCGGCCGCCCGCGGAGGTCTTTGCGTTCTTCCAGGACGTCCCGGCGGTCGCGCGCTGCATGCCGGGCGCCGAGCTTGTCGAGGACAAGGGCGATGGCCTCTATGCCGGCAAGGTGAAGGTGCGGCTCGGGCCGTTCGGCGCCAATTTCGAGGGCGAGGCCAAAGTGAGCGCCGATCCCGCGGCGCACAGCGGCCATGTCGAGGGCAAGGGCGTCGATAAGCGCGGCGGCAGCCGCACGCGCATGGTGATGGACTACCGGCTCGCCCCGGTCGACGGGGGCACCGAGGTCACGGTCGATGCAGACGTTAGCTCGCCGGCGCCATCGCCCAGGTCGGCCGCACCGGCCTGATCCAGGAAACCGCCAACATCCTGGTGCAGGATTTCGTCGCGCGCCCTCGAGACGCAACTGGCTCCTGCGGCCCAGAGCGCGCCAGCCCGAGCGCCATCGGCCACCGATACCCACGAGATCCGTGGCGGCTCTTTGGGCCTGCGGGCGCTGTGGGCGTGGCTGAAGAGCCTGCTGCACGGCCTGGCTCGGCTCGCACAAGCAAGACTGATTTGGGCGGGCCGAATCGCTCCGATTCTAGCCGCTTGCCGGGGTGAGGTGCGGAGCTACATGGTGCAGGGGGCATGCAGGCGAGGGAAGGATCATGCAAAGGCGATCGATCCTGATGGGGCTCGGGCTCGTATCGGCCGGGCTCGCGGGGCTCGGGCGGGCGGCGCTGGCGCATCACGGCTGGCGCTGGACCGAGGAGGGCAATTTCGAGCTGACCGGCGTGATCACCGCAGCCCGGCTCGGCAACCCGCACGGCATCCTGGAGGTCGACGCCGAGGGCGAGGCCTGGATCGTCGAGGTCGGCCAGCCCTGGCGCAACGAGCGCGCCGGCCTGACCGACGACATGCTGGTGGAAGGCGTCGAGATCACGGCGTCCGGCGGCCGCTCCGCCGACCACTCCGAGAACCGCATGAAGGCGGAGCGCGTGACCATCGACGGCACCGTCTATGAGCTGTATCCGGAGCGCGACTGACGCCGCCGCGGGTCCATCGGCCGGCTGAGCCATGCTGAGCCGATGCTGACGGAGCTTGCGAGCGCGCTGCAGGACACGGGCCTCGCGACGGCGCTGCGGCAGTCGTTCTGGGTCTATCCGCTCGTCAATGCCGGCCACATCGTGGGGCTTGCGCTGCTGTTCGGCGCGATCGTGCCGCTGGACCTGCGGCTGCTCGGGTTCTGGCCAAAAGTGCCGCTCGCTGCGATGAGCCGCATCCTGCTGCCGGTTGCGATTGCCGGCCTCCTGCTCGCGGTGCCGACCGGCGCGCTGCTGTTCTCGGTGCGCGCGGCCGAATATGCCGCGATGCCGCTGTTCGGGATCAAGTTCGCCCTGATCGCCTGCGCGATCGCGAATGCGCTGCTGCTGCGCCTGAGCCTCGCCTGGACGGTCCACGAGCAGAGCGAGCTTGCCGGCACCACGCCGCGCCTGCAGCTCGCGGGCGCCCTCTCGATCGGGCTATGGCTCGCGGCCATCACCGCCGGCCGCATGATCGGCTATCTGTAGACGATCGCCCGGAGTGTCGCCTGTGCTCGCGAGCTGGCACACGGCTTTACAGGGAGTGCTGGCCATGGAGACGGAGACAAGGAAGCTGTTCGAGCGCTACGGACGCTTCTTCGGCCGGTCGCTCAGCGGCGAGATCGACATGGACGAGGTCGCATCCGTCTACGCCTGCGCCTTCATCGCGGCATCGCCCGCGGGCGTCATGGCCGGGAAGAACGACGATCAGCTGAAGCAGGCCATCGAGCAGGGCTACGCCTGGTACCGATCGATCGGCACGAAGGAGATGCGGATACGCGATGTCCGTATCTCGCCGATCGACGAGCATCATTGCCTGGCCCACGTCGACTGGACGGCGGTTTACGCGCGCAACGGACAGCCCGACCTCGCGATCGATTTCGCTGTCCACTACCTCGTCCAGAAGCTGGATGGCGACCCAAAAATCTTCGGCTGGGTGGCGGGCGACGAGCGGGCGCTTCTGAGGGAGCATGGCATCGGTTGAGCCCTGCCCGCGAGACTGCCCGATCAGCCGTTCGAAGCCCCGACCAGCGGGCTTCAGCGGAAGCGGTCGCGCAGGCCCTTGAGCATGTCCTCGACCGCATCGGCGCCGTAGCCGAGCGCATCGCGATCGAGCTCGCGCATGCGCGCCAGGACGCCCATGGGCGACAGGTCGACATCGAGCTTCACCGGCGGCGCCTCGACCAGCTCGGGCTGCTCCATCGCCTGCTTCCAGCGCTTCTCGAAGCGCGCGGCCGCATCGGTCTTCTTGGCCATCGTGTGTCCCCTTGTGCTCAGATCGAGACCTGGTTGACGGTCAGCTGCTCGAGCTGCAGGTCGCCCATGCGCACGCCGCGGATCGTTACCGGCGCGCTCACGTCCTCGAGCCGCAGGCGCTCGATCGAGGCGGCCGCGACGACGTCGGAAAGCGTCAGCTGGCCGATGTGGATGTCGAACACCGGCGCCACCCAGAAGGTGAAGCCGAACAGGCCGAGGCTGAGGCTGACGCCGCGCCGGGTCGCCTGCGCGTCCTCGATGTCGATGGCGCCCTGGGAGACCACGTTCGGGATCTGCGCTGCCGGGATCTGGATGCCGGTGACCTCCGCCGCCGGCAGGCGCAGCGGGCCGTCCGGCGTGAAGTGGCCGATGCCGAGGCGCCGGCTCGCCGCCGCCGGGAAGCCCACATTCTCGATGCTCACGGCGCCGAGGTCCATGCCGGACAGGCCGAAGCCGGCCGAGGGCAGCTGGGTGTCGTCGACCCGCAGGTCGCGGAAGCTGGCGCCGCCGAGATCGAGGTTGGTGATCGGCGCGATGGCGGCGCCGGCGTCGTTCACCACGGCGCTCGGCACCGAAAGGTTGATGTCGTCGAGCGAGGGCACCAGCACGTTGCCGAGCGTGAGCCCGAAGCTCAGCGACGGCAGGCCGACCGTGCCGCCGCCGCTGCCGAGCCAGCCGAAGTCGTACCACCAGTCGACCGACAGGCGCAGCTCGAGCACGAAGCGCACGTCCTGCAGCCAGGTCGCGCCCGCCTGGATGTTGGCGGAGATGCCCTGGATCACCAGCCGGTCGATGGTCGCCTCGCCGAGCTCGATGCGATCGATCCCGAGCGAGCCCGCGGTGCCGGAGACCACGCCGATCTGGCGGATGTCGATGGTGCGCAGCGCCCGCGCGATCACGTCGGCCGCCGACGGCGGCGGTCCCGCCTCCTCGCTCAGCCCTGTGCCGGCATGGGCCGGTCGCACGATCGTCTCCGGCATTGCGGTCTCTGACAATGGCGTCTCTGGCATGCGCGGTCCCCTGCGGCTGATTTCCACGTCCGTGATGGCTCAATCATAGCGATCATCGAGGCTCGTGTGTAACGCACGCAGCGCAGCGTGGTTTGTGAGCTAGGTCACACCGGCTGCGAGGCGCCTGCTGCCGGCGCCTCGGGAAGTTTTTCAACAAGATGGGCCGCCAAACCGATCGCCGGGCGCGGATCGAAAAATAAATCATCTCCAACAACACACTGTTGAACTTCGGTCAGGGACCACTTTCACGCCCCAATTGCTTGATTGACAGCCCCTCTATTCAAGCGCACCCTCTGTATAGAAAGGAAATAATATGCCAGAGCAAAAGAAGTGGTCGCTCCAGCAGCGCTGGGACGGCTTGCAACCCTCGAAAACGATGCTTGTATGGTCGTGTGTCGGCTCTGTCGCCGTGGCGCTCATCGCGGGCTTCACGTGGGGCGGCTGGGTCACGGGCGGTACGGCTCGGGATATGGCGCAAGACGCCGGCGACCAGTCGCGCTATGAGCTCGCTTCGACGATCTGCGCCGAGCGGTTCATGGCCGCAGCCGATGCGAAAGCGCAACTGACCGCGCTCAAAGCCATCGACAGCTCCTATCGCCAGCGGCAGTTCATCGACGATGGCGGTTGGGCGACCATGCCGGGCCAGGAGAAGGGAGCGAGGGAGACATCCGAGCTTTGCGCCGCGGTGCTCGACAAGCTCGAGCTGGAAACGGCCGCTGCGGGCGTCGAGGGTAACGTCGAGCCCGTCTCGGCCGCCCAATAAGCTCCATCGCATAGACGGCAGACGGCTCTCACGTCCGACCGCGGTCGCCGAGCCGCCGCTCCGGTGGGACGTGCGGTCGGCTTGGCGACGTCAATCCACGCATCGCCCCTCGAACAGCCTTCTGAGCGCCGGGATCACGCGCTCGGCCCAGGAGGCGATCGTGTGGCGGCCGCCCGGGGTCTGGACCAGCATCGCCTGCGGCGATGTGCCGACCAACGTTTCGAGCCACTGCCGGTCGGCATGGCCGATCGCGTCGTCGTCGAGATCGATCAGCACGCGCGGGCCGGCACGGCCGCCTCGCCACAGCCCGGCCATGAAGCCGGCGATCGCCGGATCGCGCAGCAGCGGCGATAGCGTGAAAACCATGCCGAAGGTTTCGGGATAGCCGAAGCCGATCTGCAGCGCACTGACCCCGCCCAGCGACGCCCCGCCGATGCCGCGGCAGTGCGGCGCGTCGATCGTGCGATAGGCCTGATCGACCGCCGCCACGACGGTGCCGGCGACGAACGCGGCGTACTGCGCGCCGCGGGCGTCGGCCGAGCCGTCCCACGGCACCGGCGCGAGATCGCGGCTGCGCAGCCCGTCGTCGGCGGCGATGCCCACGACGATCATCGCCGGCAGCACGCCCGCCGCGATCGCCCGCTCGAGCTGCTCGTCCAGGCGCCAGCTGCCGTACCAGCCTTCGCGCTTCGCGATCTCCGCCGCCAGCGCCGGCTCGAGGTCGGCCGCGAACGGGTTCCATGCGAACAGGTCGTGGCCGTCGTTCAGGTAGAGCACCGGATAGCGGCGATCCGTGCAGTCGTAGCCCGGCGGCAGCCAGACCAGCATGCGCTTGGCGTGGCCGAGTGCTTCCGCCGGCAGCGAGAACGTCTCGAAACGATGTGATCCGTCCGTGCAGGCGAGCGCCGGCGGCGCGATCAGCGCGAGCAGCAGCGCCGCCGCGAGCCGTGCGAGGACTGTCCTGCCATCAGCGCGGTGCCAGGACAGAAAGATCGGGCCAGCCATAGGCGACCTCGTGCAGCACGTCCCGCGCCCGGCCACGCTCGCCGCTGATGAACTCATCGACCGTCTCGACGCGCTGGCCGGCGACCCCGGCGCCGAGCCCTTCGTAGAACCGGCGCGCCGGTTCGTTGTCGCGCAGCACCCAAAGGGCCGCACCCCGCATCTCGCGTCGCCAGCAGGTCCTGCGCCATCAGGCGCATCAGCCGCCGCCCGACGCCCCGGCGCTGATGCGCCGCCAGCAGATAGAGCGCCGAGAACTCGCCTGCGAAGCCGGCCGCGACCAGGTCCGGTGCGGGCTGCCGGCCGCAGGAGCCGAAGCCGATGATCCCGCGATCGCGCGCAACGGCGACGAAGACGGCGCTCTCGCGCGACGGATCGGGCGCCGTCAGGATGCGGTGCCATCGCCTGGTGCGCCTTGCAACCGAGAACGCGCTCAGCATGCGCGCCGGCACGAGCCCGGCATATGCCTCGTGCCATGCGGCCACGTGAACCGCGGCGATCGCCGCCGCATCGCCGGCCTCGGCTCTTCGGATCGCGGCCTCGTCCATCGCCAGGCCTTCACAAACCCCGTTCGCGGCCCCGGTTCGCATCATCGCCGAAGCTCTGTTAGAAGGCCACGACCTCGTGCCGCGCTCGCGGCCAAGAAGAACAGGAGAATCCCCTGGTGTCACGAGCCCTCCCGCCAAGTGAAAACCTGCACGGCACCTGGCTGGTCCTGATCATGGCCTCGATCGGCATGACGGTGATCGCCTACAACACCACGGCCGTCATCACCATCATGCCGAACCTGCAGTCCGAGTTCGACATGCGGCCGACCACGCTGCAATGGGTGATGACCATCTACACCGTGTCGGCCGCGGCGCTGGTGCCGGTGATGGGGCGGCTCGGCGACCAGGTCGGCAAGATGCCGGTCTACCTGTTCGGCATCGTCGTGTTCGCGCTCGGCGCGCTCGTGGTGGCGTTGTCGGGCGATGCCTTCGTGCTCCTGGCCGGGCGGCTCGGCCAGGGCATCGGCGCCGCCTCGCTGTTCGGCACCTCGCTTGCCGTGCTGAGCGCTGCGACGCCGGAATCGCAGCGCTCGTTCGTGATGGGCTTCTGGGGCGCGATGATGGCGCTCGGCATGAGCCTCGGCCCGATCATCGGCGGCTCGTTCGCCGAGCTCATCAGCTGGCGCGGCATCTTCGTGAGCGACCTCGTGCTCAGCGCCGTCTGTCTCGCGCTCGCGATCCGCGTCTTCCGCGCCGGCTACGTCCCGGACACGCGGGTCGCCGGCGCACGCTTCGACTATCCGGGCGCCGTGGCGCTGGTGCTGCTGCTGGGACCGTCCGCCTACGCGCTCACCAACGGCGAGAGCCAGGGCTGGACCAGCGCTGCCACGCTCGTGCCGCTTGCGGTAGCGCTCGCGGCGGCGATCGCGTTCTGGCTGATCGAGCGCCGGGTGCCCGAGCCGCTGATCCATCTCGGCTATTTCCGCCATCCGCGCTATCTGATGGCCAGCGTCGGCGTGCTGGTCGCCGGCTTCCTCCTGCTGGGCTTCCTGGTCTACTTCAACCTGTTCGTGCAGTCGCCCGACACGCTGGCGCTCTCGCCGGTGCTGGCGGGCGCAGCACTGCTGCCGCTCACGGCCGTGATGTTCGTGCTCTCGGTCAGCGCACCGCGCATCCTGGCGCCCTACAGCTTCCACTGGCCGGTCACGATCGGGATGACCTGTCTCGTCGTCGCGTGCCTTCTGCTGTTCGGCACGAGCAGCACGTCGACCTACGCCTCGATCTGGTGGAAGCTCGTCATCCTCGGCGTCGGCTTCGGCCTCACGACGCCGCTGCTGCCGCGGGTCGGGCTGCGGCTTTTGCCCGAGGCGCATACCGGCCAGGGCTCGGGCGTGATCAACACCTGCCTCTATTTCGGCGGCTCGCTGGGTGTGGTGTTCTGCGGCCTGGTCGCCGCGCGGACCGTGCGCGGCCAGGTCGAAGCCGTGGTCGAGGCGCTGCCGGCCGACCTGCCCAACCGCGCCGGCCTGGTCGCGTCCCTGACCCATGGCTCGCCGAACGAGGTGCAGCAGACGCTGTTCACGCTCGACCCCGGCATCGGCAGCGCGCTGCAGCAGACGCTGCGCGCGGTGCAGGACGACATCTTCGATGCGGTCATGCTGACCTGCGCCCTGGTGGCGCTGGCCGGCGGACTGCTCGCCGGCTGGCTGCTGCGCGGCCCGGTGCCGCCACCGCACAGCGCCGCGGGTCTCGCCAGGCCCGACCGCTGAACCGCGGCACGACGCCGCTCGATGGAGGGCTTGCGCAAATCGCCGGATACGGCTGTCTTGTCGGCGCGCCGCAGCCCGGCCGCCTGCAAACACTACCCAGGAGGAACAGCCCAGACCATGTGCGAGCGAATCCAGACCGGCAGCCTCCAGGTCGCCAGGGTCCTGCACGACTTCATCAACGAAGAGGCGCTGCCGGGCACGGGTGTCGACGAGGCATCCTTCTGGTCGGCGCTGGAAGCGATCATCGACGATCTGGCGCCGCGCAATCGTGCGCTCTTGGCCAAGCGCGACGAGCTGCAGGCCAGGATCGACGCCTGGTACCACGAGCACCAGAGACCCTTCGACCTCGAAGCCTACAAGAGCTTCCTGCGCGAAATCGGCTACCTCGTGCCCGAGGGCGAGGATTTTTCCGCCACCACCCAGAAGGTCGACCCGGAGATCTCGACCATCGCCGGGCCGCAGCTCGTGGTGCCGGTGATGAACGCGCGCTATGCCCTGAACGCCGCCAATGCGCGCTGGGGCAGCCTGTATGACGCGCTCTACGGCACCGATGCGATCGCCGACGAGGGTGCTGCGCGCGGCCCGGGCTACAACCCCGAGCGCGGCGCCCGGGTGCTCGCCTTCGTGCACGATTTTCTCGATGAGGTCGCGCCGCTCGCGCAAGGCTCGCACCGGGACGCGCGGGGCTTTGCGGTCGAGGCCGGCCGCCTCGTGGTGCAGCGCGAGCGCGGCGCCACCGGCCTGAAACAGTCGGAAAAATTCGCCGGCTACCAGGGCGATGCCGCGAGCCCTTCGGCGGTCCTCCTGGTCAACCACGGCCTGCACATCGAGATCCGCATCGACCGGAGCCATTTGATCGGCAAGGACGATCCGGCCGGGGTCGCCGACGTGGTGCTGGAAGCCGCGGTCACCACGATCATGGACTGCGAGGATTCGATCGCCGCGGTCGATGCCGAGGACAAGGTCGCGGTCTATCGCAACTGGCTGGGCCTCATGCAGGGCCACCTCGCGACCACGCTCGAGAAGGGCGGCATGACCATCGAGCGTCGCCTCAACCCCGATCGCAGCTATACCGCGCCCGACGGCGGCACGCTCACCCTGCCCGGCCGCAGCCTGATGCTGGTGCGCAATGTCGGCCACCTGATGACCAGCGATGCGGTGCTGGACCGCGCGGGCAACGAGGTGCCCGAGGGCATCCTCGATGGCGTGATCACCGCGCTGATCGCGATCCACGACCTGCAAGGGTCGCGGCCGCCATCGCAACAGCCGCGCGGGCTCCGTCTACATCGTCAAGCCCAAGATGCACGGGCCCGAGGAGGTGGCGTTCACGAGCGAGCTGTTCGGCCGCATCGAGGATGCGCTGGGCCTCGAGCGCGCCACGCTCAAGATCGGCATCATGGACGAGGAGCGGCGCACCACGGTCAATCTCAAGGAGTGCATCCGCGCCGCGCGCGATCGGGTGTGCTTCATCAACACGGGCTTCCTCGATCGCACCGGCGACGAGATCCACACCGCCATGGAGGCGGGCGCCATGATCCGCAAGGGCGACATGAAGGCAGCACCCTGGATCCAGGCCTACGAGGACTGGAACGTCGATGTCGGCCTCGCCTGCGGCCTGCAGGGCCGCGCCCAGATCGGCAAGGGCATGTGGGCGATGCCGGACAAGATGGCGGACATGCTGGAGGCCAAGATCGGCCATCCGCAAGCCGGCGCCAACACCGCGTGGGTCCCCTCGCCGACCGCCGCCGTCCTGCACGCCATGCACTACCACAAGGTCGACGTCGCGGCCCGCCAGGACGAGCTGAAGGCGCGGCCGCGCGCGAGCCTCGACGACATCCTCGGGGTCCCGGTGGCGGAGCGTCCGAACTGGCCGCCCGCACGAGGTGCAGCGCGAGCTCGACAACAACGCCCAGGGCATTCTCGGCTACGTCGTGCGCTGGGTCGATCAGGGCGTGGGGTGCTCGAAGGTGCCCGACATCAACGATGTGGGCCTGATGGAGGACCGCGCCACCCTGCGCATCTCGAGCCAGCACATCGCCAACTGGCTGCGCCACGGCATCTGCAGCGAGGCGCAGGTGATGGCGACCATGCGGCGCATGGCGGCGGTGGTCGACGGCCAGAACGCGGGCGATCCGGCGTACCGGCCGATGGCGCCGGACTTCGACGCCAGCATCGCCTTTCGGGCGGCGTGCGACCTGGTCTTCGAAGGGCGCACGCAGCCGAACGGCTACACCGAGCCGATCCTGCACCGCCGCCGCCGCGAGGTGAAGCAGCGCGGCGCATAGCTAGCTCAGAGGGTTCCGGCGCGCCGACGCCGAATTGCCGTCATCCCTTGTATGTCTCAGTTGCCAAGGTCGCCCGGCCGGGCGAGCTTGGGGGCGGACGGGAGCCCGTGCCTCCCTGGGCGAACGAGCCCGTGACTCAGCTCGGCGCCCCGTCCGTCGCACCGCTCTCGAGCCCGAACAGTCGCTCGGGCCGGCCCCGGTCGAGCCCGCATTGGCAAGGACGGGTCATGGAGCAACCTCCTGCTGCGCCTACCTTTGTCGGCATCGACGTCGCCAAGGACCGCCTCGACGTGCACCTGCGCCCCTCGGACGAGGCCTTCGCGCTCAGCCGCGACGATCGCGGTTTGCAAGCCCTGGTCGAGCGCTTGGCGGCCCTGCCCGCAGCGCTGGTGGTCCTCGAAGCGACCGGGGGCTTCGAGGTCGCGGTCGCCGGCGCGCTGGCCGCCGCCGGACTGCCGCTGTCGTGGTCAACCCCAGGCAGATCCGCGACTTCGCCCGGGCCACCGGACGCCTCGCCAAGACCGACCGCCTGGATGCCGCGGCGATCGCGCGCTTTGCCGAGGCCGTCCAACCGGCGCCGCGACTGCTGCCGAACGCCGCCGCCCAAGCCCTCGGCGAGCTGGTCGCCCGCCGGCGCCAGCTGGTCGAGATGATCACCAGCGAGGGCCAGCGTCGCCGCCAGGCGCGCGACCCGCGCCTGGGGCGCCGCCTCGAGGCGCATCTGACTTGGCTGCACAAGGAGCTGTCCGCCCTTGAGACCGACCTCGACGACGCGGTCCGCGGCACCCCGGCCTGGCGCGCCACCGAGGATCTGCTCGCTTCGGTGCCGGGCATCGGCAAGACCTCCGCCCGCACCTTGATCGCCGAGCTGCCCGAGCTCGGCAGCCTCGATCGCCGCAAGATCGCCGCCTTAGTCGGGGTCGCGCCGATCAACCGCGACAGCGGCTGCTTCCGCGGCCGTCGCATGGTCATGGGCGGCCGTGCCAGTGTCCGCACCGCCCTGTACATGCCGACGCTGACCGCCATCCGCCACAATCCTCCGCTGCAAGCCTTCTTCCAACGCCTGATCGCACGCGGCCGGCCGGCCAAAGTCGCCATCACCGCCTGCATGCGCAAACTCCTCGTCATCCTCAACGCCATCCTGCGAGACCAAACACCGTGGCAACCCGCTTGACCCGCAACACAGTCGCTCAGTCCTGCTAAGAGGGCGTTGGCGCGTATCCTTTTCTGCCGTCGCTACGTCTTGACATTGACGGGCGCTTTGAAGTCGGTCGGTGAACGCAGGAGGTTCCAAAAGCAATGCTCAAGACCTATTCAGGAAGCTGCCATTGCGGCAAGGTTCGCTTCGAGGCCAGCATGGACCTCAGCCAGGGGACGGTGAGGTGCAATTGCTCGATGTGCTCGAAGACGCGGTCGTGGATCGCGTTCGTCCCGCCTCAACAGTTTCACTTGCGGTCAGGCGCGGCCTCGCAGGCCGAATATCAGTGGACGCCGCCTGGCAAGGATCAGCCCAGCATCCAATACCACTTTTGCGCAACCTGCGGGACCCGCATGCCGGCCCGGGGCGATATTCCAGAGCTCGGCGGTGTCGTCTATGCCATTCCGATGGCGACCCTTGATGACATCGACCCGGAAGAGCTGGCGGCAGCGCCCATCATGTACATCGACGGCCGACACGATAGTGATCGACCTCCTGCCGACACTCGGCTGATGTAGTAGGGTCGCAAACTTCTCCCGGCGCCCTTTTCGATGCGAGGTTACGCATGCCGGCCGGGCCGCACTTGCGGGACGCCGCGCCGCCAGCGTCTGACGTTCATGAAGACACACCCCCGAATTGATCCTCCCGGGCTTTCTGATGTCCGCTACGCCGCGTTCTTGGAGACCGTAGCGCAAAGGCGCGCACCCCTTCATCGTTATTGCGCGCGCATGACCGGGTCGGTCATGGATGGCGAGGATATCATGCAGGAGACGCTGTTTGAGGCCTATCGCAAGCTCGACCTGCTGGATGATCCGGCGGCGTTGCGCGGGTGGCTGTTTCGCATTGCGCACAACCGTTGCGTCGACTTCATCAGGAAACGCACAGCGCGCCGGCATGCGGAAACGAACTTCGTGGAAGACCATATCGTCCTGCCCGTGGAGCCGGCCGGCCAGGGAGCCGACCGGGCTATCGAGCGACTGGTGATTCTCCTGCCGCCCAAGGAGCGCGCCTGTGTGCTGCTGAAGGACGTTTTCGATCATTCGCTGGAGGAAATCGCCGGTCTTGTCGATTCCACCGTGGGCGGCGTCAAGGCCGCATTGCATCGCGGTCGGGCCAAGCTTGCGGCCTTGCCCCCGGCACCCGATCGTGTCGTCGAGCGTGACCGCGATCCGGAATTGGTGAAACTTCTTAACCGTTATGTAGAATTGTTCAATTGCCGTGACTGGCACGGCGTGGGTGCGCTTACGAGCGCCGACGCGCAATTGCGCGTCTCGGACTGCTTCAAAGGCCGGCTGGCGGATTCCCCCTACTTCATGGAATATGAGAGAGACCAAGTCGTTTGGAAGATGGTGGTCGGTGTGATGGATGGTGAGACTGTCCTGCTCGTCCTCCGCTTCGGCGAGAACGGTTGGAAGCCCGCGTATCCGGTTCGGATCAAGGCGGCCGACGGGGTTGTTAACCACATTACCGACTACTACGCCTGCCCATGGGTGGTATCGGCAGCGGATACGGTAGTCGTCTCCGCTCAAGCCTAGCCATAGGCGCAGTCCGCTTTCGCGGGCCGACCGCCTCGGGTTTCAGGCGGCGGTGCGGGCCCTGACCGCGTGGCTCGCGAGCGTGCGGCCGAGATCCCACACGGCGCCGAGCGAATGGGCCGCGCGCACCACGTCTTCGAGGCCGGTCTCGATCCAGTCGACGTCGGCTCGCTCACCACCAGCGGCGGCAAGAGCTTGATCACCGGCATGCCGTGGCCCGCGACCTGGGCCAGGATGCGGTGGCGGGCGAACAGCGGCACCAGGATCAGCTGGCAGAACAGGCCAGGGCTCGCCTCCTCCATGAGCGCATAGGCCGCGCGCAGCTTCAGGCTCTTGGGCTTCAGGCTCTGGGAGCGGGCCGAACTCGATCCCGAGCATCATGCCCTTGCCGCGACACCTCCTCTGCACCAGCTCGCAGCAGCCCTGTCTGAGATGCGTCGCCCGGCGCACCGAAGCCTCGATCGAGCAGCGTGCCCTCGCTCGAGCGCTTGCGAGTCGCGGCGCGCAGGACCGCGGCGTCGCTCGAGCCCGACTCGTGCTAGCGCTCTGCGACGCGCCTGTCCGCCCCATCGCGCCAGCTTGCTCGTGTTCTCCGTGCGGACCGAAGGTCGAGCCGTGCACGCGAACGGCGGCGGTCGGCGATCTCGGCCTCGAGTGGCCCCAGGTCACGCTCGACGACCCGCCAGACCGCCTCACGGTCGATCTGAAAATACGCATGCACCAGAATGTTCCGCATGCCGACGATCGAGTTCCAGGGAATGGGCGTTCGCGAGCGCAATTGCGGGTGACAAATCGGGCCGCCGCTTCGCCGAGAATCTGGAGGTGGTGGACGATCCAGGTCTGCACCAGCTCGTCGTGATCGAACGCTTCGCGGCCCTTGTCGCCTTGGCGGCGGATGCGCTCGATCGCCTCGAGCATGTCGCTCAACCTGGTGCGATCGTCCCTCACAGGGCCAATGCTTCCTGTAGCACGCGCGCACGCACGCTCGGGCGCAGCCCTGCCTCGGTCATCACGTCGACGCGGCAGCCAAGCCGCTCTTGCAGGTCCATCAACAGCGCGCCCTGGTCGAGCAGGCTGCGGCCGGGCTCCAGCTCGACCAGAAAATCGACGTCGCTCTCGGAATCGGCGTCCCCTCGGGCGACCGAGCCGAACACGCGCACCGTGCGTGCACCGTGCCGCCGTGCAGTCGCCAGAATCTCTTCTCGGCGCGCCCTCAGTTGCTCGAGGTTCATGGTCTTACGGCCTCAACGTCGTGCGGGCGACAGCCTAAGCTCGCTTTGGACGATCTGTCCATCGTGCCGCCCCGCGGCCAAGGTCAGGCCGCAGGCTGCGCCAGCGGCAGGCCGCGGAACGGCTTGATCTTCTACAAAACAATGCTCGAGCGAATGCCGGTGATGCCCGGGATGCGCACGACCAGGCGGCAGCAATCGGAAGTCGAAGGCATCCAGTCCGATTCCTGCATCTTCCCGCATCCTTGACGCCATCGATGCCCGATTATCGCGTCGGCCCTGGCCTTCGTCATGTAAAAAGCTGGGATCTGGCGACCTCGAATGGGCTAAACTGCCACGAGCGCACCAGCATGCGAGGCTTGCCATGGGCCCCTATCCGCACGACGCGCCGCCGGCGACCATCAGCGACGACAACCCGATGGGCACCGACGGCTTCGAGTTCGTCGAGTACGCCTCGAGCGAGCCCGAGAAGCTCTGCCGGCTGTTCGAGACCATGGGCTTCGCGGCCGTCGCCAAGCACCGCTCGAAGGACGTGACGCTGTATCGCCAGGGCGACGTCAACTTCGTGGTCAACGCCGAGCCGGACAGTTTCGCGCGCCGCTTTGCCGAGCAGCACGGGCCGTGCGCCTGCGCGATGGCGTTTCGCGTCGTCGACGCGCGCCATGCCTTCGAGCGCGCGGTGGCGCTCGGCGCGAAGCCCGTGGAGACCAAGGTGGGGCCCGATGGAGCTGAACATCCCGGCCGTCGAGGGCATCGGCGGCTCGCTGCTCTACTTCGTCGACCGTTATGGCGAAAAAGGCTCGATCTGGGACGTCGATTTCCGCTGGACCGGCGAGCCCGATCCCAAGCCCGAGGGTGCGGGGCTGTTCTACATCGACCACCTGACCCACAACGTCTATCGCGGCAACATGGAGAAGTGGGCGGACTGGTACGCGCGGCTCTTCAACTTCCGGCCGATCCGCTACTTCAACATCGAGGGCAAGCTGACCGGCCTCAGCTCCAAGGCGATGTGCAGCCCCTGCGCGCGCATCCGCATCCCGATCAACGAGAGTGCGGACGAAAAAAGCCAGATCGAGGAGTATCTGCGCGACTATCAGGGCGAAGGCATCCAGCACGTCGCCTGCGGCTGCCACGACATCTACGGCAGCGTGCAGACCCTGCGCGAGCGCGGCGTCGCGTTCATGCCGCCGCCGCCCGGGGTCTACTACGAGAAGGTCGATGCGCGCCTGCCGGGCCATGGCGAGCCGCTCGACCGCCTGCGGACCTTAGGCATCCTGATCGACGGCGAGGGCGTGGTCGAAGGCGGCTACACGAAAGTGCTGCTGCAGATCTTCTCCAAAACCGTGATCGGCCCGATCTTCTTCGAGTTCATTCAGCGCAAGGGCGACGAGGGTTTTGGCGAGGGCAATTTCCAGGCCCTGTTCGAGAGCATCGAGGAGGACCAGATCCGCCGCGGCGTGCTGAAGGACAGCGCCGCTTGAGCGAGGACCGGCCGGGTGTCGAGCTGACCCTGCTCGACCACGACGAGCACGGGCCCGTCGTGGTCGTCCGCCATGGCGAGGAGGTCAAAGCCTGGCGCGATCTCTGCCCGCACCAGTGGCTTCCGCTGACCTATCGAAGCCCGAAAATCCTGAGCGCCGACGGCACGCGGCTGCGCTGCTCCAACCACGGCGCCGAGTTCAGCATCGACGACGGCCGCCCGCTCGGCGGCGCGCTGCCCTGCGGCCTCGAGCCGGTGCCGGTCCATGTCGATTGCGAGGGCCGGGTGGTGCTGCGCCCTCGGGCATAGCCCAGAGGCCCTGTATCGGCATCGACTAACCTCCCGAGAATCGGCCTTGAGCGCGGCAAAGCAGCTCGTTTTGGATTTGGATCCAAGGATAAGTCGCAATCATCGCAGCACTGGCGCGTCAGAGGAGACAATGTTATTAAGTAGCACAACTTGGCGGGAGCGCTCGCCTAAGGCCCGCACAAAGGGCCAGCGAACGCTCTGCCAAGAGCGTCTTCTCCATACGACAGGCTCGGCACGCAGAGGTGCCCATGTGCGGTTTCGTTCGCTTGCGATCGGCGGTCTCGCTGGTGCTTGCCTTCATCGCGCTGTCGCCCCTGATTTCGCGGGCCGACCAGGCCGATCCCGCGGTCATCGAGCACGTTCAAGCGCCCTGGACTGGCGATTTCGACCAGATGGTCGAACGGCAGATGATTTGCGTCCTCACGGTGTTCAACCAGACCACGTATTTCCTCGACGGCGCAGAGCAGAAAGGCATCACCTACGATCTGGTCCAGGCGTTCGAGGAGCACGTCAACAAGGCGCTCGGCAAGACGGCAAAGGTCCAGGCGGTGGTCATCCCCGTGCCGCGCGACCAGCTGCTGCCGGCGCTGATCGAAGGTCGCGGCGACATCGCCGCCGCCAATCTCACGATCACCGCCGAGCGACAGGCGCTGGTCGATTTCGCGGACCCGCTGCTGACCGGCGTGAGCGAGCTCCTGGTGACCGGTCCTGCAGCCGGTCCGGTCGCGAGCTTCGACGACCTCGCCGCTGCGAACGCAGTCTACGTACGGCCATCATCCAGCTACTACGAGCACCTGATCGACCTCAACGAGCGCCGGAAGGCAAGCGGTGAGCACGAGGTCGAAATCGTCCCCGTCGACGAGAACCTCGAGGACGAAGACCTGCTGGAGATGGTCGCGGTCGGCCTGTTACCGGCGATCGTCGTCGACAGTCATAAGGTGGCGCTGTGGGCGCAGGTGATGGAGGGGATCGTCGTCCATGAAGACATCGCGATCAGCACCGAAGGCCAGATCGCCTGGGCGGTCCGCAAGGACAACCCGGAGCTGAGGTCTGTCGTAACGGCTTCGTCAAGACCGCCAAGAAAGGCACCCTTCTCGGCAACATCCTCCTGCAGCGATATCTCCAAAGCACAGAGTGGATCAAAGATGCGCTTGCTGACGATGAGATCGCGAAGTTTCGAGCCGTGGTCGATACGATCGAGGCCTATGCGGATCGATATGAGTTTGACTGGCTGATGATTGCCGCCCAGGGCTATCAGGAATTGAAGCTCGTGCAGAGCACGGTCAGCCCGGCCGGGGCGATCGGCGTCATGCAGATCCTGCCGAGCACGGCGGGCGATCCGAACGTCGCCATCTCGGGCATCGAGGTTCTGGACAACAACGTTCATGCCGGCGTCAAGTACCTGCGCTTCCTGCGCGATCGCTACTTCAGCGATCCCGCGATCGCGCCGCTGGACCAGGAACTGTTCAGCTTCGCCGCCTACAACGCCGGTCCTGGCAACATCGCCAAGGCGCGCTCACAGGCCACCGCCATGGGGTTCGATCCGAACCGCTGGTTCGAGAACGTCGAGTTCGCGGCGGCGAAAGTGATCAGTCGAGAGCCGGTGCGCTACGTCCGGAACATCTACAAATACTATGTCGCCTACCGGATGCTGAGCGAACAGGCGGCGGCACGACGCAGCGCCAAGGAGGCGGCCAAGGCGCTCTAGGGAGACGCAGTCTATGCGTCGCCGAGGGACGCTACTCGATCACGGCGAAGCGCGTGCCGTCGTTGCTCTTGCTACCCCATTTGGCACCGCTCCCGCCTTCGAAGCGGATCAGGCGCTTCTGCACCGGCTGGCCCTGCCACTGGTCGTAAACCCAGATGCCGCGGTCATCCTGGTAGAGGTAGATCGCCGCGTGATTGCCGGACTCGCTCGTGTAGCTGCCATCCGACTCGAACGTGGCGATGGCGGTGCCTGGCGGTATATGCGGATTGCCGTAGACCTCGGCGCCTTCCTGCCATGCGGCGGTCTGCGGCGCACCCGCCGAGGTCTTTCACGAAGTCCACGCAGTGGCCTGCGCCGACCACGTGGCCCTCGAACGCCGCGGGGCGGGCGGCGATATAGGGGCCATCGGCGCGCGGCGCCACGGCCTCGGGAGAGGCGCAGGCCGAGCCGAGAGCGAGGACGGCGAAGGCGCCGACCCATTGCATCCTGTCAGCCCAAACTGCGGCTGCAGATCCCATGAAGTTGGCTTCCTCCCTACTCGCGCACGACAAGCAGGCCGCGGCGACTGTAGAGCCATCGCCTAGGCGTAGTCCAGAGGCAGCGCAGTCGTATATTTGATCTGCTCCATCGCAAAGCTCGAGCTGACGTCGGACAGCTGGATCCTGGCGATCAGTTTTTTGTAGAACCGGTCGTAGGCGTCGATGTCGGGCACCACGACGCGCAGCAGGTAGTCGATCTCGCCGCTCATGCGGTAAAGCTCGACCACCTCGGGCATCTCGCGCACCGCCTCGGCGAATTTTTCGAGCCACTCCAGGCTGTGCTGGTTGGTGCGGATCGAGACGAACGCGGTCATCCCGACGTTCAGCTTTCTGCTGTCGAGCAGCGCCACGCGGGCGCGGATGACCTTGCTCTCCTCGAGCTTCTGGATGCGGCGCCAACAGGGCGTCGAGGAGAGACCGACGCGGCGCGCGATCTCGGCCACGGGCATGGTGGCGTCCTCCTGCAGGCAGGCCAGAATCTCGCGGTCGGTCCGGTCCAAGGGCGTCACTCCCAAATTTAGAACCTGATTCTCAGAACAGGCCACTTGGAGGTGCTCCATGCCATGCATTCTGTCAAGAGCGACCGTATGAGCAATATTTTTCCATTCTGAGCCCATCTGCGTGATTGCCGCAAAGGCACCGCAGGCCTAGCTCTCGATCTCGCGCCTATCGATTCCCAAGGCGGGCTGGCGAGACCATGATCCCGATCGTCGTCGATCCCAAACAAAGCGCCATGGCCCTGATTGGCCGCGGCCAGGCGGCCGCGCGCCGCCTCGAGCTGCTGCTCGCCGGTGGTGCGCAGCAGATCGCGGTCTTCTCCGACGCGCCCTCGCCGCACCTGGAAGAGCTGGCCGCGCATCGGCTGCGCCGCCGCCTGCCTTCCGCCGCCGAGCTTGCGCGCTTAGCGCTCCTGTGGGTCGCGGACCTGCCGATCGCCGAGGCAGCGCCGCTCGCGCGCGCCGCCCGGGCCGGCGGCTGCCTCGTCAACGTCGAGGACGTCGTCGCCTTCTGCGACTTCCACAATCCCTCGCAGGTGCGCCGTGGCGACCTTTTGCTCACCGTCTCGACCGCCGGCAAGAGCCCTGGCCTCGCCGCGCGCATCCGCGCGGAGCTGGCGCGGGCGTTCGGCCCCGAGTGGGCCCTGCGGCTGGAGCGGATCGGCGCGAAGCGGACCGCCTGGCGCCGCGAGGAGCACTCGCTCGAGGAGCTCGCACGCCTCACCAACGCCACCATCGACGCCCACGGCTGGCTGCCGAAAGACGCGACGTCCAAGGACCTCCGGTCCATGAGCGGCGCATCGGAAAGTGGGGGCCTGATCGCCCAGCTCGGCTGCCTGCGCGAGGCCTACGGCGCCCAGGACGGCTTGGCCCTGCTGCGCGCGCTGCTGCGCGAGGGGCCGCTCGCCGGCCGCACCGCGCTGGTCTCCTCGTTCGGCGCCGAGAGCGTCGTGCTGCTCGACATGGTGGCGACCGTCGATCCCGCGACGCCGGTGATCTTTTTGGATACCGGCAAGCTGTTCGGCGAGACCCAGGACTATCGCGAGGAGCTGACGGCGCTGCTCGGGCTCACGGACGTACGCGTGGTCACGCCCCGGCGCCGCGATCTCGCCGTGCACGACCCGGCCGGCAGCCTGTGGCAGAGCGATCCGGACCTCTGCTGCCACATCCGCAAGACCGAGCCGCTCGAGCAGGTGCTGGAGGGTTTTGCCGCCTGGATCACTGGGCGCAAGCGCTTCCAGGGCGGGCTGCGTGGTGCCTTGCAGACGATCGAGGGCGATCCGGCGAGCGGCAGGATCAAGGTCAACCCGCTCGCTCCCTGGTCGGCCGACGACGTCGAGCGCTACCGGCAGCTGCGCAACCTGCCGGCGCATCCGCTGGTCGCGGACGGCTACCGCTCGATCGGGTGCTTCACCTGCACGCGGCGCGTCGCCGCCGGCGAGGATGCGCGCAACGGCCGCTGGTGGGGCCTGGACAAGACCGAGTGCGGCATCCA
>CAVWCI010000043.1:0-245191 GCA_963753315.1 uncultured Alphaproteobacteria bacterium | reverse complement strand
CGCTGCTTGTGGATGCCGCCCACCTTCAGGGCGACCAGCTCACCCTTTCCGCCGGCCGCAAGCGGCACGCGCGGGTACGCGTGGTGTAGTTGGCGCACGTAGGACCATATTAACTGCTATCGACTGCTCAGACTGAATTTGGGATTGTATCGAAACCAGATTTCAGCAAAGGCATGGTTGCGCCGGGCGCGCAGCGACGTTTTCCTCAGCTACAGCCGCGCCGATGCGCACGCGGTCGAGGCGGTGCGCGCGCGCCTGAGCGAAGCCGGCATCACCAGCTTCCTCGATCGGACCAGGCTGCCGGCCGGCCAGCCCTGGCAGCCGTTTCTCGAGAAGGAGCTCGGCCGGTCCGGCGCGGTCGCCGTGTTCCTCGGCCAGCGCATGGGCTCCTGGCAGCACCGCGAGGTCCAGGTCGCCCTCGACCGCCAGGGCCGCGAGCACGACTTCCCGGTCATCCCGATCCTGCTGCCCGGCCTCGACGACGAGCCCAAAGGCTTCCTCGCGCTGCAGACCTGGATCGACCTGCGCGCCGGCACCGACGACCCGATCCAGCTGCAAAACCTGATCGCGGCGATCCACCGCGAGGCGCCCGAGGGCGCCGCCGCCATCAAGGCGGCCATCTGCCCCTATCGCGGCCTGCTGCCGTTCCGCGAGGAGGACGCCGCCTTCTTCTTCGGACGCGACGACTGGATCGCGGACCTCACGGCCAAGGTCCAGGCGCACCCGCTGGTCGCGGTGGTCGGCCGCTCGGGCAGCGGCAAGTCGTCCCTGGTCTACGCCGGCCTGTTCCCGGCGCTGCGCAAGAGCCCGGGCGGCACCACCTGGGACATGCTCGCGATCCGCCCGGGCCACGAGCCGCTGAACGCGCTCGCCGAGGCGCTCTCGCCCCCGCCCGAGGGCGCCACGCCGGCCGAGCGCATCGAGAGGATCAACGCCGACGCCGATCGCCTGCGCCGCGGCACGGTCCGCCTCGACCAGCTGGTCCGGCACCATCTGGACCAGCAGCCCGGCACCGACCGCCTGCTCCTCTACGTCGACCAGTGGGAGGAGCTGTACACGCTGGCGGCGCGAGCCGAGGGCGCCAGCAAGGCCGAGAACGGCGACGGCGAGCGAGGGCGCCCAGCGAGCGGCAGCACGACAATCGCGCCGACGTCACGCGGTTCATCGATCTGCTGCTGGCGGCGGCCGCCGAGCGGGACAGCCCGCTCACCGTGGTCCTGACCGTCCGCGCCGACTTCTACGACCACCTGCTGCGGCACCCGACGCTGCCGGCGGCGATCCAGGGCCAGCAGGTCAACCTCGGGCCGATGACCCGCGCCCAGCTCCAGCAATGCATCGAGGGCCCCGCGGCAGCCGTCGGCCTCGGCTTCGAGGGCAATCTGGTCGAGAGCATCCTGGACGAGGTGGGCGAGGACGAGGGCAAGCTGCCGCTGCTGGAGTATGCGCTGCGCGAGACCTGGGAAGCCTCGCGCAAGGCCTGGCAGAACGGCGGCACGCCGGGCCTTCTGACCTTCGCCGCGTACAACGCGATCGGCCGGGTCGGCGGCGCGATCGGCACCCGCGCCGAGCAGATCTACGAGCAAGCTCGACGAGGCCCAGCAGCAGGCGGCGCGCCGCCTGTTCGTCAGCCTGGTGACGCCGGGCGAAGGCCAGGAGGACACCCGCGCCCGCGCGACCGTTCCCGACGAGCCGGCGATGGCCGAGGTCGTGCGCGAGTTCAGCGACCCCGCCGCCCGCCTCCTGGTCACGGGCTGGGACCAGAGCCGCGGCGAGCGCCTGGCCGAGGTCAGCCACGAGGCCCTGATCCGCAACTGGGGCACGCTGCGGAACTGGATCGCCGCCAACCGCGAGATTCTGCGGACGCGCGAGCGCATCCGCGGGCAGATGAAGCACTGGGAGGAGGAACACAGAGAGCCCGACGATATCTCCTACCGACGCGGGCGCGCGCTCGAGGAGGGCCGGGACCTTCTGCACAAGCACGGCGACGTGATCGATCGACGACGACATCCGGAGTACGTCGAACTCTCGAGTAAACGAGATAGCGAGCGCAATGCGGAAGAGCAGCGCCGTCGCGATGAGGAAAGGGAACGGCAGGTTCAGGCGGCGCAGGCTGTCGCCACTGCCAACAAGCGGACCGCCCAACGCACCGGGGTTGGCCTCGTTGCTGCGTTGGCGTTCGCTGCGCTTGCTGGTTGGCAGTGGTACGAGGCGACGACTCAGCGGACCATCGCCGAGCAATCGGCAACCGAGGCCGAGGCAGCGAGAGACGAGGCGACCGAACAGCGGACCATCGCCGAGCAGAGGGCGGCGGAAGCCGAGGGGGCAAAGACACTCGCGAATTCGCGAGCGGCAGACGCCGAGGCGGCCCGGATTGAGGCGGACGACCAGCGGCAAGCTGCACTCAGGCAGGAATTGCGGGCGCTAGCGGCGCTCGCCCAAAGCGAAACAAGAGCCGGCAACGCGGTCGACGGCATGTTGCTGGCGCTACGCGGCATGCCGATCGCTAACGTCGATGAACCACGGAAGCTCGTCATCGAGACCTGGCAGGCGCTGGTGGATGCGACGCTGTCCAGGCGGGAGCGCAGGTGCTGCGCGGCCATGAGGAGGGAGGGGTCGAGGCGGCCGGGTTCGCGCCGGCGGCGCGATCGGATCGTCAGCGGCGGCGATAATGGCACGGTGCGGGTCTGGGACGCGGCGAGCGGCGCGGAGCTCTAGGTCCTGCGCGGCCATGCGGGAAGGGTCGAGGCAGCCGGGTTCTCGCCGGCGGGCGATCGGATCGTCAGCGGCGGCCGAGGATGGCACGGTGCGGGTGTGGGACGCGGCGAGCGGCGCGGAGCTTATGGTGCTGCGCGGCCATGAGGACTGGGTGAGAGCGGCCGGCTTCTCACCGGCGGGCGATCGGATCGTCAGCGGCCTCCGATGATGGCACGGTCCGGCTGTGGGACGCGGCGAGCGGCGCGGAGCTTAAGGTGCTGCGCGGCCATGAACGGGTAGCGGTGGCCGGGTTCTCGCCGGCGGGCGATCAGATCGTCAGCGGCGGCAATGATGGCATGGTGCGACTGTGGTTCATCGGCAAGGACGATGCATCGCTCGTCGCCCACGCGTGCGCGAGCCTGCCGCGTGATCTCTCTCCGGAGGCGATCCAGCACTTCAACCTCGACCCGGATGCACCCTGGCCCTGTGCCGAACGCGCGCGGACCCTCTGGCCACACCCGGTGGCAGACACGATCGCGCCAGCAGCCGGCCCAGAAAAGGGCACTACCCCTGCGCGCTGATCATGCCTTGTCCAGGAAGGAGCACCTGGCCCGGGTGCGACAGGATGTTGACCAGCCGGCCGAGCGGGTCGCGCAGGTAGAAGCGGCGCACGCCCCAGGGCTCGTCGGTGATGCCGTAGACGATCTCGTGCTTTGCCGCGAGCGCGCGCCGATAGACCGCGTCGACGTCGTCGACCTCGATCGAGAGATCGGGCACGGGCGTTCCCGAGCCGCCCTCGCTGGCGATGCTGAGCTGGGGCGTCTGCGATACCCCGGATGCGAGCGTCACGATCCACCCGTGATCCATGACGACCTCGAGATCGAGCAACTCTTCATAGAACGCGCGGGCGCGGTCAGGGTCGACGGCCGCGAGATTGGCAACGATGCGCCGGACGGTCATCCGAGCGGGAACCGTCGCCGCGATTCGTCGAGATCGTACTTCAGGCCGTTGGGCCCCCAGGCGACGTAAGCCATCGAGCTGTGGCGGCCGCTGAGGTCGAACTTCACCGCGCCCATGCTCTTGGCTGAGCCTGCGGCACCCTCGGCCTCGTGAAACACCCAACCGTCGGGCAGCACCGTCAGGATGCGGTGCTCCTTGTCGGTGACGGGATTGCGGATCGGCTCGCTGCGGGTGCGCAGCAGTTGCGGCACCTCGATGCGGGCCTTGCGCTTCTTGACGTCCACCTCGAAGTCGATCCTGGCAAGGACCGGATCGTGGAAATGCTCGACGATCACGCTGAAGATCTGGAACATCGTGCCGACCGGCTGGTCCTCGCCGCTCAGGATGTAGAAGATCGCTTCCTTCTGCTCGTCGGTGATCGTGTCTTCCAGGATCGGCTGCAGGTGCCCGCCGCCGTGGTGGATGGCGCGCGGAAAGTAGAAGGTCGCGAGCACCTTCATGCCGTCGAGGCTGACATCCCCGCAGTGGCCCTTGTCGACGATGAAGGCTACCGCGCCCGTGCAGTGGCCATGGGTCGGGTCGGCCATGGATTCGCAAGGGCATCCGAAGTCGCAGCTGCAATACTCGACATACCGTCCTTCGATCGACCAATCCCTACCCGCCATCGTATCCTCCAGTTTTTCGGCTCTCGATCTCGGAGCAGAGTTCACAATCGTCATGCCGATCCAATGCCCTGGCGCAGGCTCAGTCAACCGAAATCCAGATGCGCAGATGATGAGGATCCGTCGCTACGAGAGTTGGGATGCCGGCGCGCTGGCGGATCTGTACCGCCGCTCAGTCGAGCAGATCGGCTCCAAGGACGCCTCCAGGCCGACATGGCCGATCTGAAGGAGGGGCAACGCGCAGCGAACGTGCATCTCGCCACCATCGAGAGTCACATGGCCGGATTTCACCTTACGGTGAGCGCTCACACCGATGAGTTAGCCGGCTTGAGACAGCGGATAGAGAGGATCGAGCGCCGCCTCGAGTTGACCGACGCTCCCAGCCCATAGCCGCAGCGTGCTGAACATGTCGTAAGCGGCGGGTACTCTGGGGCTCTCGTCAGCGCCGCGCTTCACTTCGCAGTATTCAACTTACAACAAAAACGCTATTCGATTTCTCTGCGGTTCTACCATAAGCTCCCATAGGGGCGGAAACGTCGGCAGAGAACGATGGGCGACCTCCACGGCGGACTCGGGGCGCGCGGCTGCGACCTCGTCATTCCGGCGGCCTGAGCTTGCACGCCGGATCGGCGGGCGCGCTGCGCACCGGGGCCTGCGCGCCGACGTGCATCGGCTTGATGCCGCCTGCATCGTGGCCGCGGCTCGAGCAGGCGGCAGCCTGGATCGTCTTCTGGACGCCCTTTCTCCTGGCCGGCCTCGGCCTCTCCGGGTCGGCTGGAGCGAACGGCTTCTCCTTGCCGGTCCAGGACGCCCTGCAGGTCGGTCGCGCCAATGCGGGCAACGTGGCTGCGGCCTCGGATGCCAGCACGGTCTTTCACAACCCGGCCGGCATGACGGAGCTCGACGGCGCGCAGGCGCTTGCCGGGATGACGGTCGTGTATGCGGGCTACGACGTCGACGATCGCAACAGCACGGCGAGCACGCCCGCCACCGGCGGCGCGGCCGTTCCCCTGGCGGGCGACAAGGGCGACCCGCGCACGGTGGCGCCGGTGCCGACCGCGTTCTACGCGCGGCCGCTCGGGGCGGAGGGCGATTTCTGGGGCGGCCTCGCGCTCACCGCACCCTGGGGGCTGGGCGTCCAGTACGACGACGACTGGTTCGGCCGCTACGATTTGATCGAGACCCGGCTCACGACCGTCAATGTGTCGCCGGCGCTCGCGTACCGCGTCACCGAGTGGCTGTCGATCGGCGGCGGGGTCAACGTCGAGTACGCCGACGCCAAGCTCACCAACGCCCTGCCGGACACGCTGGCGCCGGGCGGCCCGAGCTCCGGCACCGACGGCATCTCCAAGTTCACCGGCGACAGCCTCGCCTACGGCTTCAATGTCGGCGTCATGCTGAAGCCGTGGCCGCACACGCGCATCGGCCTGCACTATCGCTCGGCCATCGAGCACCGCCTGCGCGGCACCTTCAGGGCGAGCGGCCTCAGCGGCGCGCTCGCCCCCGGCAACGGCCGCACGGATGCCAATGTCAAGCTCAACGAGCCGGATGTCGCCGCGATCGGCGTGGTCCACGAGGCTCTGCCCGGCACGACGCTGTTCGCCGAGGCGCAGTGGTTCAACTGGAGCCGTTTCAACGAGCTGCGGGTGAAGTTTTCCGACGGCCGGGCCGACAGCGTGCGCCAGCAGGAATGGAAGGATACCTGGTCCTTCTACGGCGGCTTCGAGCAGCGGCTGTTTGACAACTGGACCCTGCGTGGCGGCGCCGGCTACGAGCCGACGCCTACGGTCGACGCGTTCCGCAACACCTCGCTACCCGACGGCGATCGGCTGCGCCTCGCCGCCGGCATCAGCTACGACTGGTCAGAGAAGCTGCGGATCGACTTCGGCTACGCCCACGTCTTCTCCCAAAAGGAGGACATCGATCTCTCCCGGACCTTCTACGACGGCGCAGCGGCCGGCACCACCACGACGCGCGCCCGGGCGAGCCTGTTCATCAACGATTTCGCCGTGCGGGTGCGCTACCTCTTCTGACCCTGGGCGTGCCCTGCCTGCGGTGACGGGCGGTCAGTCCTCATACTTGAACGAGACGTTCAGCTTGGCGCGGTAAGCCCTGACCTTGCCGTCCTCGATCACCAGGTCCTGCTGAACGATCTCGGCGACCCGCAGGTCCCGCAAGGTCTTCGACGCGCGCTCGACCGCGGCGGTCGCCGCCTTTTCCCAGGACTCGGTGCTGGTGCCCACCAGCTCGATCACCTTGTAGACGCTTTCCGGCATCTCAGCCTCCTTGGTCGATCCTGGCGCGCATCGTGGCGATGCGAGCCTCCCCTTTGGTTGATGAATGTTGGCGGAGCTTGCGCCTGCCCGGGCCCGAAGGCAAGGTCGCCCGGCGCCGCACGCCCGCATGCCGGTTGATCGCCGCGGTTTGGCAGACTATAGTCATGACCATGGTCAGGAGATCGCAATGCGTACCATCAAGGCATCGGAGTTCAAGGCCAAGTGCCTGAAGCTCATGGACGAGGTCGCCGCAACGGGCGAGCCTCTGGTGATCACCAAGAACGGCAGGCCGGTGGCGCAACTCGAGCCGGTAGTTCGTGGGCGCAAGAGCATCTGGGGCCTGCACAAGGGGCAGGTCGAGATCCTCGGCGACATCATCGAGCCCCTCGACGTCGAGTGGGAGGCGAATCGCTGATCCTGCTCGATACGCATTGCCTGATCTGGATGGATCGGGCGGACACACGCATGGGGCGGTCGGCGCGTGGCCTGGCCGATGCGGCAATCGAAGCGAGCGAGCTCGCGGTCTCGGTGATCTCGTTCTGGGAAATTGCGCTGCTTGTGGCGAAGGGGCGGCTGCGGCTGCGCGGCGCGGCGGCGCGCTGGCGCCACGAACTGCTCGAGCGCGGCGTTGTCGAGCTGCCGCTGGGCGGCGGAACCTGCATAGCCGCCGCGCAGCTGCGGGGCTTTCATGCCGACCCGGCGGATCGCTTCATCGTCGCCACCACGCAGGCGCTCGGCGCGACCCTTGTCACGGCCGACCAACGGATCCTTGCCTGGACGGGGCGGCTCGAGCGGCATGACGCCCGCCTCTGACGCGGCCTGGTCGGGCGGGGCTGGCCCAGATGCATCACCGACAGGCCGAGATTTACAGCCGGGCGGGATTCCGCCAAGGTCGCCGGTCCTCTGAGCCGCGGTAGGTGACCGATGGATCCGGTGGTCCTGGCACTGGTGCTGCTGGCGGCCGTGCTGCACGCCAGCTGGAACGCGCTGGTGAAGGTCGGCGGCGACCCCTTCGTGCGCCTGGCCGTGCTGAACGTCGTGAGCGGGCTGTGCGCCCTGCCGCTGCTGCTCCTGGTGGGGTCGCCGGCCGCTGCCAGCTGGCCCTATCTTGGCGGCTCGGTTGCGATCCACGTCGCCTACAACCTCACGCTCGCCTACGGCTACCGATCCGGCGACCTCTCGCACGTCTACCCGATCGCGCGCGGCATCGCACCGCCGCTGGTGGCCCTCGGTGCCTGGCTGATGGCGGGCGAGAGCCCGGGACCGATCGGCGCGCTGGCCATCCTCGTGATCTCGGGCGCGATCGCGAGCCTCGCCTTCGGCCCGGGCTGGCGGCTCGGGCCGCTCCGGCCGGTCTGGTTCGCGCTCGCAACCGGGCTCGGCATCGCCGGCTACACGATCTGCGATGGCCTCGGCGGCCGGATGGCTGGCGACGTGCTGGGGTACATCGCCTGGCTGTTCGTGCTCGACGCCGTGCCGTTCGGGCTGATCGTGGCATTCTGGCGGCGGCACGATCTGGCGCGTCAGTTGCGCGCGAGCGGTGGCGCCCCGGCGCTGGGCGGCGTGCTCGCCCTGGCCGCCTATGGGCTCGTGATCTGGGCGATGAGCCGGGCACCCATGGCAAGCGTCTCGGCGCTGCGCGAGACCAGCGTCATCATCGCGGCGCTGATCGGCACGCGCCTGCTGCGTGAGCCGTTCGGGACGCGGCGCGTGGTCGCGGCGAGCGTCGTCGCGCTTGGCGTCATCTTGCTGGAAGCCGGCCCGACGGGCTGACGGCCATGGCCCTGCCGTCATCTGGGAGCGGCAACGGGGGGATGTGATGGGGAAGATCAGGGAAATCGTGTTCGATTGCGACGCGGCGCCGGCGCTGGCGCGCTTTTGGGCGGAGATCCTCGACGGTTACTCGGTGCGGGCATACGACCAGGCCGAAATCGACCGTCTGGCGAAGCTCGGCCTCACGCCTGAGACAGACCCCACCGTCCTGGTCGATGGGCCGGGCCCGATGCTCTGCTTCCAGCAGGTTCCGCATCGCAGATACGACAACAACCGGGTGCACCTCGACATCGAGGTTGCCGATCGACAACAGGAAGCTCGAAGAATCCGAACGCTCGGTGGAGAATTCGTCCGCGAAACACCAGAATACACCGTGATGCGGGACCCGGAAGGCAATCAGTTCTGCATTGTCGAGCGCTGATCCGCCTGCCAAATGGGTCGGCCCATCACGCACTGGCTGCTGCTGTTCGCCCTCGTGGCGATGTGGGGCAGCGCCTTCATGATGACCGGCCTCGCCGTGCGCGCCTTCAGCCCGGACGTGCTGGTGACGGTGCGGCTGATCGGCGCCGCGATTCTCCTGAGCGGCCTCGTGCTCGTGCGCGGCATGCGGTTTCCGTGGCATGGCCGCTTCTGGCTGTTCAGCCTGCTGCTCGCGGTTGCCGGCAACTGCCTGCCGTTCTGGCTGATCAGCTTCGGCCAGCAGCGGGTCGAGAGCGGCCTTGCCGGCATCCTGATGGGCGTCATGCCGCTCACCACCATGGTGCTGGCGCATTTCTTCGTCCGGGGCGAGCGGCTGAACGCGATCAAGGCGGCAGGCTTTGCGGTCGGCTTTGCGGGCCTCGTCGTGCTGCTCGGGCCGACGGCGCTGCTGGAGCTGCGAGGGCAGGGGAGCCTGCTGCTGTACGAGGTCGCGATCCTGGGCGGTGCGGTCTGCTACGCGATCAACGCCGTGCTGGCACGGCACCGGCCGCCGGCCGATCCGCAGGTCGCGGCTGCAGGCGTGATGCTCGCGGGCGGGCTTATCATGCTGCCGATCGGCCTGCCGGAGGCGCCGGCCGAGCTCGCCGCCGCGCCGGCGGTACCGCTGTGGGCGCTGGCCGCGCTGACCGTGATCGCGACCTCGATCGCGACGGTGGTGTTCCTCAAGCTCGTGGCGGTCGCCGGGCCGAGCTTCACCTCCTTCATCAACTACCTGATCCCGGTGTGGGCGGTGCTGATGGGCATGGTGTTCCTCGGCGAGCGGCCGGGTGCCGGCGCCTTGATCGCGCTCGTGCTGATCCTGGGCGGCATCGGCGTCAGCGAGCTCGGGCGCCGGCGCGTTTAGCTGCTACGGCCGGCGAGGCGGCCGCTCCGTCGGGCAGCTCGATCAACATGCCATCGTGCGCCGTCTCGACGTCGATCCGGTCGAGGTGATCGAGCATGTCGGCGCTCATGTGGGTCAGCACCGTCCGTCGGGCGCCAAGGTCCGGCCAGCGGGCCCGCAGCGTCTGAAAGTCGAGATGGAACTTGGGCTGCGGCGCATACGCGAAGCACTCGAGGATGAACAGATCGGCGCCGCGCGCGATCGCCGGCAGGGTCTCCGTCCATTCGGTGTCGCCGGAATAGGCGATCACCTGCTCGCCGCAGCTCAGGCGCAGCGCGAAGGCCGGCGCGCCCGAGGGGTGCTCGACCTCGAACGGCAGGACCGACACGGCGCCGAAGCGGTCGCTGCGGCCAGGGGCCAGCTCGACGATATCGAGCGCGAAACGCCACGCGAGCTTGGAAGAGCCCGGGAACATCACCTCGAGCGCCTGGAGCAGGCGATCACGCGTGCCCGGCGGCCCGGCCAGCACCAGCGGGCGCGTCCGCTTGCTGACGAACTGGGCCTCGAGCAGCAGGAAGGGCACGCCGCCGAAGTGATCCCCATGCAGATGGCTCAAAAGGATCGTATCGACCAGTCCCGGGTCGACGCCGAACTGGCGCATGCCCACCATCGCGGTGGCACCGCAGTCGATCAGCAGGCGATCGGGGTCGGCGTCGACGAAAAAGCAGGTCTGCAGTCGGCCGCCGCTTGCGAACGCGTCGCCGCAACCGAGCACCCGGACCGTCACTCGGGACATCATGCCTCTCTTGGTTCGTGGTCAAGCTGGCCCGACAGCTTCGCAGGACGGCGAAGAAGTGTCTGTGACCTACGTCACACCCGCCGGCGGACCTCCACGCCGGCCGCCTGCTCGACCACCTTCAGGCAGGCGCCCTGATCCTCGTCGCCCAGGCCCAGGCCCATGGCGATCGTGTGCAGCAGGTGCGATGCCTGGCCGAGCGCCAGCGGCACGCCCAGATTCAGCCCCATCGCCAAGGCGAGGCCCAGGTCCTTGTGCGCCAGCTGGAGCTTGAAGCGCGGCGCGAAGTTGCGATCGAGGCTCAACGCCTGCGTCGTGTTGCGCAGGTGCCAGTTGTCGGCCGCCGTGGTCTTCAGCACCTCGCAGGCCACGTCCGGATCGACGCCCGCCTTGGCGGCGAGCGCCATCGCCTCCGCGTTGAGCGTCACCAGGGAGCAGGAGACCAGGTTGTTGATCAGCTTGACCGCAACCCCGCTGCCGAGCGGGCCGCAGTAGAACTGGCTCGAGCCGAGCGCGGCCAGAATGTCCCGGCAGCGCTCGACCACGGCGGGGTCGCCGCCGATCATCAGGGTCAGGTCGCCCGCGGCCGCCGCAGCCGGCCCCTTGCCGACCGGCACGTCCAGCATCGCAGCGCCCTTCGCGGCAAGCGCGCTGCCGACCTCGCGCGTCGTCGCCGGGTCGATGCTGGAAAGATCGATGTAGACCTGGTCCTTGCCGATGCCCTCGACGATGCCCTGCGCGCCGAGCGCTGCCTCCCGCACGGCCGCGGGATCCGGCAGGCTCGAGAGCACCACCTCCGATCGCGCGGCGACGTCCGCAGGCGACCTCCCCGCCTCGGCGCCGTCCTTGACCGCGGCCTGGACCAGCTGGCTCTTCAGGTCGAAGGCCAGGACCGGAAAGCCCGCGCGCAGCAGGCTCTTGACCATGCCGCCGCCCATATGTCCGAGACCAAGAAAGCCAAGCCGGCGCATCGCCATCTCCTCGATCGTGTTGGTGGTGACGCGCGCGGGCGTCAGTCCTTGACGCCGCCGGCGGTCAGGCCGCGCACCAGATAGGTGCGCACCAGGAACGTGAACAGCACCACCGGCAGCATCACCAGGACGCCGCCGGCGGCGATCTTGCCCCACTCCCAGCCTTCGTACTGGATGAAGCTCACGATCGCGACCGGCGCGGTCTGGGCGTTGGTCCGGGTCAGGATCAGCGCGAAGAAGAAGTCGTTCCACGACAGGATGAAGCAGAGCACCGCGGTCGCGGCGAGGCCCGGCGCGGCGAGCGGCAGCGCGATCCGAAAGAAGGCCTCCCAGATGCCGCAGCCGTCGATCCAGGCCGCTTCCTCGAGTGCTGGCGGCACGCTGTCGAAGAAGGTCTGCATCATCCAGATCACGAGCGCGAGATTGAAGGTCAGGTAGATCAGGGCGAGGCCCGCAACCGTGTCGAGCAGGCCCAGGTAGCGATAGGCGAGGAAGAACGGGATGGTGAAGGCGATCGGCGGCGCCATGCGCGAGGCCAGCACCCAGAGCGCGATCTGGCGCCGGGCGCGAAACCGCGCGCGCGACAGGGAATAGGCCGCCGGCACGCCGAACAGCAGCGACAGCACGGTCGAGGACGTGCTGGCCAGCACGCTGTTCATGAACGAGGCGGGGAAATGGCCGGTCCACAGCGAGCGGTAGTGCTCCAAGGTCGGGCTGAAGGCCAAGGCATAGCCGAAGATGTCGTCGTTCGGCCGCACCGACATCTGCAGCAGCCACAGGAACGGGAACATCACCAGCGTCGCCAGGATGCTCGCGGCGGTATACAGCAGCGCCCGGCGCCGCCGCTCCTGGCGGCTGCGCTCCCGCTGCGCCCGGCCGACCGTGATCGTGCGGCTCTGCGCGAGGCTGCTCATGCACGCTCACTCATGCGCGATCCCGTCGCCGCCGAGGATGCTGATCAGCCAGCTCAGCAGGAACACGCCGATCACCATCATGGTCGCGATCGCGCTGGCATAGCCCCAGTAGGAGAAATTGAACGCCTGGACGAAGGCGTAGTAGTTGGTCACCTCGGTGACCGAGCCCGGGCCGCCGTTGGTCAGCACGTAGATCAGCGGGAACGCCTTGATGCTGTCGATCAGCCGGAACAGGCCGGCGACCACCAGCGTCGGCTGGATGTAGGGCAGGATCACGTGCCAGAACAGCTGCCAGTTGCCGGCGCCGTCGATCCGTGCCGCCTCGAGCGGCTCCTCGGGGATCATCTGCAGCGACGCCAGCACCATCAGCATGGTGAAGGGGAACCATTCCCAGGTCTCGGCGGCCGCGATCGCCCAGAGCGCGGTATCGGGATTGGTGATCAGGGAGCTCACCGGCAGGCCGAGCCAGGCCAGGGCCCGGTGCATCGGGCTGATGTCCGGCGTGTAGAGCACCTTCCAGATGATCGCCACGACGATCGGCGGCAGGACCATCGGCACGAGGAACGTGGTGCGGATCGCCTCGAGGAAGCGCGAGCGGGCGTTGAGCAGCAGTGCCACGCCGAGCCCGAGCAGAAGCTGCGAGACCACGGTTGCGATCGAAAGCTTGGCCTGAATCCATATCGAGTTGACGAAGCGATCGTCGGCGAAGGCCTCGCGGTAGTTCAGCGCGCGGGTCGGAGAAGTCGCCGGCGCTCTGCGGATTGACGAGGTTGAGGGGCGTCAGGCTGGTGACCACCAGATAGACCGCGGGCGCAACCGTGATCGCGGCGAGCACGATCAGCGCCGGCGCGAGGCCGAGCAGGAACGCGCGTCGGCGCTCGGCCTCCCAGTCGGCTCCGATCGCCCGCGCCATCGGCCCCTCGGAAGCCTAGAGCTTGATGCCGCCGCGCCTGAGGTCGGAGATCGAGCTCTGCCTGCGCCTGCGCCATCGCCTCCTTGGCCGACATCTGGCCCGAGACGATGTTCTCGATCGCCTTGTCGATCTGCTTGTCGACCTGCGGATAGACGTGGACCGTGCGGTACTTCATGTGACCGGCGGAAGCGAGGTCGATGGTGTCGACGTAGAGCTTGGCGACGTCGTGGCCGTTGACCGTCATCCGCTCCTTGAACGCGGGACTGTCGATGATCGAGAGCCGGGTCTGCGAGCCGTAGCCCTTCTCGGTCAGCATCCGCTCCATCAGCTCCTTCGACATCGCCCACTTGATGAATTCCCAGGCGGCGTCCTTGTTCTGCGAGCCGACCGGGATGCCCCAGCCGTGCGAGGCGACGCCCGGGAAGCGGCCGGCCGGGCCCTGCGGCATCATCGAGTAGTTGACGGTGCTCGCGACCTTGCTGGTCTCGGCGTCGCCGAGCTGGACCAGCCAGGCCTGATTGAACGTGGTGTAGTTGGCGCGGCCCTGCTTCAAGGTGTTGAGCGACTGATCGTAGGTGTAGGACAGCACGCCGTCGGGGCCGAACTCCTTGAGCAGGCGGGCGTAGTACTCGGCCGCCGCGATCGCTTCGGGCGTGTCCAGGGCCGGCATCAGGTTGTCGGGCGGCTCGACGAACACGTCGCCGCCGAAGCCGTGCAGGTAGGGGATCCAGGTCCAGCCGTGGTGGTTCTCGTTGACGAAGGCCTTGACGCCGTCCTGGTCGTTCACGGCCTGGCACATGGCGACGATGTCGTCGAAGGTGTCGGGCATGCCGACGCCGGCCTGCTCGAGCAGGTCGAACCGGCCGGCGGCGGCCATGTAGGCATCCGCGATCCAGGGCACGCCGTGGATCACGCCGTTGCTGTCCTTGAGCGGCCCGATCGCGCCTGGCAGGAAGTCGGCAGGCTCCCAGTCCGGCGGAGTCTTCTCGGGATCGTCCATGTAGGGCTGCAGCGGCTCGAACCAGCCGGCGCCGATCCAGCGGCTGCTATAGATGAAGGTGACGTTGAGGACGTCGAACGCGCTGCCCTGGGTCGACAGCTCGAGGTCGACGCGCTGGTTGTAGATCGGGAAGCCCGGCGTGTCGTAGTTGACGCTGGCGCCGGTCAGGTCCTCGAACTCGGGGATGTAGTCGGCGAGCCACTGCGGGTAGGGCGCGCTCCAGCAGGAGACGTTGAGCGTGACGCCGTCGAGCGGCTTCGACTGGCCGATCAGTGCTGGCGCATACAGTCCCACCGCACCGGCGGCGGTAAGCGCACTGCCGGTCTTCAGCACATCGCGCCGGGTCACCGGCCTGGTCGGATCTCCTGCCATCTTGCTGCCTCCCGTTCTCGGCGGCGGCGCGAGACCGCCCACTGGCGACCCTTCGCCCACGCATGCGCCGACAGATACATTCCCTGGAAACGCGACCCTGAATGCGCAGGCCGACGCCCGCGCGCTCGCGCCAGGACGCCGGATCTGCCATCGAACGATAGGCTTCACCGCCGCGCACCGCAACGGCGCGAGGGCAGAAAAAATGCGTCTTCGGGTCGACGACCGGCAGCGGCCGCGCAGGCGCATGGCGGCGCCGCGGCGACGATGCTCGCAACCGCTCAGGAACGTGCTTTGGACTGCTGGCCGGCCCACCTCAGCGGGACGCACGAGGGGCCGCGAACGGCGGGATGATAGTGGTCGGAGTGGGGTGACTCGAACACCCGACCCCCGCCTCCCGAAGACGGTGCTCTACCAGGCTGAGCTACACTCCGAACCCGCGCGCTTATATAGCGGCTCCCGGGCAACGGGGCAATCCGTCATCGCCCGGGGACGCATTCCGGGTATGCACTTTAGGCTCCAGGGTCAGTAGGCGCGCTCGACGCAGAAGTCGACCAGATCGAGCATCGCAGCCTTCGCCGGCGCGGCCGGGAACGCCTCCAGCGCGGCGCGCGCGGCATCGGCATAGCGGGCGGCGCGCCCCAGGCTGTCGGCCAGCGCGCCATGCCGCTCCATCAGCTCGATCGCGCGCGCCAGATCGCCCTCGCGCTGCTCGCCCTGCTCGAGCGTGCGGCGCCAGAAGCGGCGCTCCTCGGCGCTGCCGCGCTCGAAGGCGAGGACCACCGGCAGCGTGATCTTGCCGTCCCGGAAATCGTCGCCCAGGCTCTTGCCGAGCAACACCTCGCGCGCGCTGTAGTCGAGAATGTCGTCGATCAGCTGGAAGGCGATGCCGATGCTCTCGCCATAGCGGCGCAGCGCGTCGGCCTCGGCGGCCGGGCGGTCCGTGATCAGGGCGCCGATCTCGGCAGCCGCCGCGAACAGGGTGGCGGTCTTGGCGGTGATGACCTCGAGATAGGCCGCCTCGGTGGTCTGGGTGTCGTTGGCGGTCATCAGCTGGGCGACCTCGCCCTCGGCGATCACCGCCGATGCGTTCGACAGCACGGCGAGGACCGGCAGCGAGCCGTCCTCCACCATCAGCTGAAACGCGCGCGAGAACAGGAAGTCGCCGACCAGCACGCTGGGCTTGTTGCCCCAGATCGTGTTGGCGGTGGCGAGGCCGCGGCGCAGATCGCTGGCATCGACCACGTCGTCGTGCAGGAGCGTTGCCGTATGGATGAACTCGACCGCGGCGGCGAGCATGACGTGGCGGCCGCCGCGATAGCCGCAAAGCTGCGCCGCCAGCAGGGTCAGCATGGGGCGCACGCGCTTGCCGCCGGCGCTCACGAGGTGGCCCGCCAGCTCGGGAATCAGGTGGACCGGGCTGTCGAGACGCGTCACGATCAGCCGGTTGACCCGCTGCATGTCGTCCTCGACCAGGGCCTGTACCGAGTCGAGCTTGCCGTCGCGGGCTCGCTCCTGGACCTGCGTGCTGACCGCGGTCAAGCCGGGTTCCTTCCTTCGGATGCCACGCGTGGCGGATCCATCTTGCTATCAGGGCCGATGCGGCAATGCAAATCTGGCTCTCTTCCTAACCTCAATATAGGATGCCGCCGCGATGCGGGAACTACTGCGCAGCAACGATCTGGTTCATCTGTCCTGGGCGCGGGCGATGCTCGCGGCCGAAGGCATCGATTCGCTCCTGCTCGACGACCATGTCAGCGGCGTCGAGGGCAGCATCGGGGCCATTCCACGCCGCCTGATGGTCGCCGAGGAGAACTTCGAGAGGGCCGAGCAGGTGCTCGAGCGCGCCGGCCGCGCCGATCGGTGACCCTCGATCTGACCCTGGACCGGCTGCTCGGCGGCCGGGTGTCGCTGAGCCAGCCCGCGCGCGGCTATCGGGTGGCGATCGACCCGGTGCTGCTGGCGGCCGCGGTGCCGGCGCGCGCGGGCGAGCGGGTGCTGGATGCCGGCGCCGGCACCGGCGCCGCGGCCTTATGCCTTGCCGTGCGGGTGCCCGGCTGCGAGGTGGTGGGGATCGAGCTGCAGCGCGCGCTGCAGCAGATCGCCGCCCTGAACGTCGTGCAGAACAAACTTGGCGAGCGGGTCGAGATGCTGGCGGGCGATCTGGTCCAGCCGCCACAGCACTTCGCCCCAGGGAGCTTCGATCACGTGATGACCAATCCACCGCATCTGGCGGCGTCGGCGGCAAGCGCGCCGCCGCTCGCCGAGCGGGCGATCGCCCATGTCGAGGGCGCGGTGCCGCTGGAGGACTGGCTGCGGGCCTGCCTGCGCATGCTGAGGCCCGGCGGCACCCTGACCCTGATCCATCGCGCCGAGCGGCTCGGCGACATTCTGGCCTCGCTCGGCGGCTCCCTGGGGGCGCTCGTGGTGTTTCCGCTCTGGCCGGGGCAGGGCAGGCCGGCCAAACGCGTGCTGGTGCAAGGCCGCAAGGGCTCGCGCGCGCCGCTGGCGCTGATGCCCGGTCTGATCCTGCACGAGGAAGGCAGGCTCAGCGCCGCCGCGGAGGCGGTGCTGCGCCATGGCGAGGCCCTGCTGCTATGTGACGAGCCGGGCGGGCAGGCGGATCGATGGTTGACCTTCGGGCCTGGCTCGGCCGGCTGCGCCTGCGTCCGCGCGCGCCCGTGGTGCCGGTGGTGCGCCTGACGGGCGTGATCGGCGCGGCGAGCCTGCGCGGCGGCGGCCTCAACCTCAGCAGCGTCAATCCGGTGCTCGAGCGCGCGTTCAAGCTGCGCGGCGCCAAGGCCGTGGCGCTGGCGATCAACAGCCCGGGCGGCTCGCCGGTGCAATCGGCGCTGATCGCATCGCGGATCCGCGCGCTCTCCGCCGAGAAGAAGCTGCCGGTCCTGGCGTTCATCGAGGACGTGGGCGCCTCGGGCGGCTACTGGCTGGCGCTCGCCGCGGACGAGATTTTTGCCGATCCGAGCTCGATCGTCGGCAGCATCGGCGTGATCCACGCGAGCTTCGGCTTTGTCGGCGCGCTCGACCGGCTCGGCATCGAGCGGCGGCTGTACACCGCCGGCAGCAAGAAATCGATGCTCGACCCGTTCCGGCCGCAGAGCCCGGAGGACGTCGAGCGCCTGAGCACGATCCTCCACGAGCTCCACCAGGGTTTCAAGGCGACGGTCCGCGAGCGCCGCGGCGAGCGGCTGAAGGGCGGCGACGAGGAGCTGTTCGAGGGCCAGATCTGGACCGGGCGCGGCGCCCTCGAGGCCGGCCTGATCGACGGTCTGGGCGGCCTGCACATGGTGCTCAAGGCGCGTTTCGGCGACAAGGTGCGGCTGCCGCAGATGAGTGCGCCCAGGCCCTGGTGGCAGCGGCGCCTGGGGCTCGAGGCATGGCCGCGGGCGCTGGTCGATGCGGCCCTGGACAGTCTCGCCGAGCGCGCGCTGTGGTCGCGCTACGGGCTTTGAGGGCGCAGCAGCCCTGGCCTCGCGACGGCCTCGGCTTGGGCTCGGCTCGCCACCGTGCTAGAAGGGGGGCCGCACAGGGCAGGGGAGCCGCGTGTTAGGTCTGTCGCTCAGCAAGATCCTGATCACGATCCTGATCCTCGTGGCGATCTGGAAAGGGTTCACGCTGGTCAACCGCCTGGCGAGCGAGCGCAGGGCGGCGCTCAAGCGGCAGGGGGGCGCGGCCAGGCGTGCCGCCAAGGGCCCTCGAGCGCAACGACCCGGTACGGTGGAGCTGCGTCCATGCCCGCGCTGCGGCGCCTATGTCGATCCGCGCGAGGGCTGCCACTGCGGCGTGCGCCGCAGCGAGGCGCGCCGCGCCAACTCCTGATCGCCAACTCCTGATGGAAGCTTGCGCCGACGGCCAAACGTTCGCCGCGTAAAGGACTGCGAAACCTCTGATAGGGTATTCTTGACCATATCCGGGGCGCTGGCTATGGTCCGGCCCCGCTCCGCCATCCTTTGTGAGCATATCCGGTTGACCAGCAAGGCGCCGAGCTTTCAAGACCTTATCCTGGTCCTGCAGCGCTACTGGGCGGAGCAGGGCTGCGTGATCCTGCAGCCCTACGACGTCGAGGTCGGCGCCGGCACCTTCCATCCTGCCACCACCTTGCGCGCGCTCGGGCCCGAGCGCTGGCGCGCCGCCTATGTGCAGCCGTCGCGGCGGCCGACCGACGGCCGCTACGGCGAGAACCCGAACCGGCTGCAGCACTACTACCAGTTCCAGGTCATCCTGAAGCCGTCGCCGGACGACATCCAGGCGCTCTATCTCAAGAGCCTGGAGGCGATCGGCATCGACCCGCTCGCGCACGACCTGCGCTTCGTCGAGGACGACTGGGAGAGCCCGACGCTCGGCGCCTGGGGCCTCGGCTGGGAGGTCTGGTGCGACGGCATGGAGATCACGCAGTTCACCTACTTCCAACAGGTCGGCGGCTTCGACTGCCAGCCGGTCGCGGGCGAGATCACCTACGGCCTGGAGCGCCTCGCGATGTACGTCCAGGGCGTCGACAACGTCTACGAGCTCGACTTCAACGGCAAGGGCGTGACCTACGGCGAGGTCTTTTTGCAGTCGGAGCGCGAGTTCTCGGCGTTCAACTTCGAAGCCGCCGACACCGAACGGCTGTTCCGCCATTTCGCCGACGCCGAAGCCGAGTGCCAGAGCCTGCTCGCGCGTGATCCGCCGCTGACCCTGCCGGCGTACGATCAGTGCCTGAAGGCGAGCCATCTGTTCAATCTCCTGGATGCGCGACGCGTGATCAGCGTGACCGAGCGGGCGGCCTACATCGGCCGGGTGCGGGCGCTGGCGCGCGCCTGCTGCGAGGCCTGGCTGCGCGGCCGCGGCCATGCGGCGGAGGCGGCGTAGGAGCCATGGCCGAGCTGCTGCTGGAGCTTCTGTCGGAGGAGATCCCGGCGCGGATGCAGGCGCGCGCGGCCGCCAGTCTCGGCGAGCTGGTGGGCGCCGCGCTCGATCAGGCCGAGCTGGCCCATGGCAGTCTCGCGACCTACAGCACGCCGCGGCGCCTGGTCCTGGTGGTGCAGGGCCTGGTCGCGAGCCAGCCCGACGTCGAGATCGAGCGACGCGGGCCCAGGGTCGGCGCGCCGGCCCAGGCGCTCGAGGGCTTCCTGGGCTCGCTGGGTGTCGAGGACTACCGGCTCGAGGAGCAGGACGATCGCAAGGGCAGGGTGCATGTGGCCCGCTTCACCCGGCGGGGCCAGCCCACCCGCACCGTGCTCGGGCCGCTGCTGGTCCAGGTCCTGAGCCGCTTTCCCTGGCCCAAGTCGATGCGCTGGGGGGACTTCTCGGTGCGCTGGGTGCGGCCGCTGCACGGCATCGTCTGCCTGCTGGATGGCGAGGTCGTGCCGATGACGTTCGGGCCGGTGACGGCGGGTGCTGTGACCTTTGGGCATCGCTTCCTGGCGCCCGGGCCGATCGAGGTGCGTGGCTTCGTGGACTACCGGCAAAAGCTCGAGGCGGCGTACGTCGAGCTGGACAGTGCCGAGCGCGAGCGGCGGATCGCGGCCGGGGCGGACCGGCTGGCGCACGCGGCGCAGCTGCGTGTGCGCCACGATCCGGGCCTCTTGGGCGAGCTCGCCGGCCTGGTCGAGTGGCCGGTGCCGCTGCTCGGCCGGATCGAGCAGCGCTTCATGGACCTGCCGCAGGAGGTGCTGGTCACCTCGATGCGCCAGCACCAGAAATATCTGGCGCTCGAGGATGGCGAGGGCCGGCTCGCGGCGCGTTTCGTGATCGTGGCCAATCTTTGCGCCGAGGACGATGCGGCGATCGTCGCCGGCAACGAGCGCGTGCTGCGCGCCAGGCTCTGGGACGCGAAATTCTTCTTTGATAAGGACCGCAAGGCGACGCTCGCCAGCCGCGTGCCGGGGCTCGATGGCATGGTGTTCCACGCCAGGCTCGGCTCGCTCGGCGACAAGGTGCGCCGGCTCGAGGTGCTGGCGGCAAGGCTCGCGGACGGCGTGCCCGGCGCCGATGCGTCGCAGGCGCGGCGCGCCGCCGCCCTGTGCAAGGCCGATCTGGTCTCGGAAATGGTCGGCGAGTTTCCGGAATTACAGGGCATCATGGGGCGTTATTACGCTCAGGATGCAGGCGAACCCGACAGCATCGCCACCGCGATCGCCGAGCACTACGCGCCGCAGGGCCCGAACGATCGATGCCCGAGCGCGCCGATCAGCGTGGTGACGGCCTTGGCGGACAAGCTGGACACCCTTGTGGGTTTCTTCGCGATCGGCGAGAAGCCCACCGGCTCCAAGGACCCGTTCGCGCTGCGCCGGGCCGCGCTCGGCGTCCTGCGCCTGATTCTCGAGAACCGCCTGCGGCTGCCGTTGCGCGCGGCCTTCGAGCAGGCGCTCGCCGGCTACGCGGCAAAGCTTCCCGATCTCGACCGGGCAGGCGTGGCGAGCGAGCTGCTCGACTTCTTCGCCGACCGCCTCAAGGTGCATCTGCGCGCCGAGGGCGTGCGCCACGATCTGATCAGCGCGGTGTTCGCGGCCGGTCAGGACGACGACCTGATCCGCCTGCTGGCGAAGGTCGACGCGTTGCGCGATTTCCTCGCGACCGACGACGGCGCCAACCTCCTGATCGCGCACCGGCGCGCCAGCAACATCGTGCGGATCGAGGAGAAGCGCGACGGCCGCACCTATGCCGGCACGCCCGACGGCGACCGCCTGCAGCAGCACGAGGAGCAGACCCTGTTCTCGCGCCTGACCAGCGTCGGCGACGAGATCGAGGGCGCGCTCGGGCGCGAGGCCTTCACCGAGGCGATGGCGGCGCTGGCGAAGCTGCGCCGGCCGGTGGATGCCTTCTTCGATCGCGTCACGGTCAACACCGACGAGCCGCAGCTGCGCGAGAACCGTCTGCGCCTCCTGGCCCGGATCCGCTCGGCGCTCGGCACCATCGCGGACTTCTCGCTGATCGAGGACGCGCAGGCGCAAGAGCGCCGGGTGGCATGATGGCCAAGTGGGTGTACGGCTTCGGCGCGAAGCAGGCGGAAGGCACGGCCGCGATGGTCGGGCTGCTCGGCGGCAAGGGCGCCAACCTCGCCGAGATGGCGCAGCTGGGCCTCGCGGTGCCGCCGGGCTTCACGCTCACGACCGAGATCTGCAGCCATTACTACCAGCACGACCGGCGCTATCCCGCTGATCTGAAGGCCGAGGTCGAGGCGGCGCTTCGCCGTGTCGAGGCCGAGGTCGGCAGCGGCTTCGGCGATCCCGAGCAGCCGCTGCTGCTGTCGGTGCGCTCGGGCGCGCCGGTCTCGATGCCGGGCATGATGGACACGGTGCTCAATCTCGGGCTGAACGACCGGACGGTCGAGGGGCTGGCGCAAAGGTCGGGCGATGCCCAGGTTCGCCTACGACAGCTACCGGCGCTTCATCCAGATGTATGGCGACGTGGTCCTCGGCCTGGATCACTTCCTGTTCGAGGATCAGCTCGAGGACGTCAAGCTCGCCAACGGCTATACCCTGGATACCGAGCTTGGCGCCGACGACCTGGCGCGGCTGATCGAGACCTACCAGAAGATCGTCGCGGACCAGCTCGGCCGAGGGTTTCCGCAGGATGTCGACGAGCAGCTATGGGGTGCGATCGGCGCCGTCTTCGGCTCCTGGATGACGCCGCGCGCGGTCACCTACCGGCGGCTGCACGAGATCGGCGAGGACATGGGCACCGCGGTCAGCGTGCAGGCCATGGTGTTCGGCAATCTCGACAACGAGAGCGCCACGGGCGTGGCCTTCACCCGCGATCCCTCGACCGGCGAGAAGCGCTACTACGGCGAGTTTCTGGTCAACGCCCAGGGCGAGGACGTGGTCGCCGGCATCCGCACGCCGCAGCCGCTGACGATCGCCATGAAGGCGGAGACCGGCGGCGGCCTGCCGGCGATGGAAGAGGTCATGCCGGGCACCTATGCGGAGCTCACCGCGGTGTTCGAGCGGCTCGAGAGCCACTACCGCGACATGCAGGACATCGAGTTCACGGTGCAGAGCGGCCGGCTCTGGATCCTGCAGACCCGGAGCGGCAAGCGGACCACCCAGGCGGCGCTCAAGATCGCGGTCGAGCTGGCCGAGGAAGGCGTGATCGACCGCGACGAGGCGGTCCTGCGGATCGAGCCGGCCTCGCTCGAGCAGTCGCTGCATCCCATGCTCGACCCCGACGCGCCGCGCGAGGTGATCGCGCGCGGCCTGCCGGCATCGCCGGGCGCGGTATCCGGCCAGGTCGTGTTCAGCGCCGACGAGGCGGAGCGCCTGGGCGCCTTGGGCGAAGCGGTGATCCTGGTGCGCATCGAGACCTCGCCCGAGGACATCCACGGCATGCATGCCGCACGCGGCATCCTCACCTCGCGCGGCGGCATGACCAGCCACGCCGCGGTCGTCGCGCGCGGCATGGGCAAGCCCTGCGTCTGCGCCGCCTCCGGGCTCGTGATCGACTATCGCGAAGGCCGCTTCACGGCGGGCGGGCACACGGTCGCCAAGGGCGATCTGGTGACGATCGACGGCAGTGTCGGCGCCGTCATGCTGGGTGCGGTGCCGACCGTCGAGCCGCAGCTGTCCGATGCGTTCGACACGCTGATGAGCTGGGCCGACCAGCGCCGCCGGCTGAAGGTGCGCACCAATGCCGAGACGCCGGACGACGTGCGCACGGCGCTCCGCTTCGGCGCCGAGGGCATCGGCCTGTGCCGCACCGAGCACATGTTCTTCGACGATCAGCGCATCATCGCGATGCGCGAGATGATCGTCGCCGGCGACGCCGAGGGCCGGCGCGCGGCGTTGGCCAGGATCCTGCCGATGCAGCGCCAGGATTTCGTCGAGCTGTTCGAGATCATGGCGGGGCTGCCGGTCACGATCCGACTGCTCGATCCGCCGCTGCACGAGTTCCTGCCCGACACGCAAGAAGACGTCGAGGCGGTCGCGCGCGCCGCCGGCGTCGAGGCCGCCACCGTACGCCGGCGGGCGGCCGAGCTGCGTGAGGTCAATCCGATGCTCGGCCTGCGCGGCTGCCGCCTGGGCGTCCTGTTCCCCGAGATTTACGAGATGCAGGCGCGCGCGATCTTCGGCGCCGCGATCGAGGTCGCGCAGGCCGCCGGCCAGACGGTGGTGCCCGAGATCATGGTGCCGCTGATCGCGACGGCGCGCGAGCTGGAGCTGATCAAGGCCGGGATCGACGCGATCGCCAAGGAGCTCATGGCCGAGACCGGCAAGCAGATCGCCTATCAGGTCGGCACCATGATCGAGGTGCCGCGGGCCGCCCTTTGCGCCGAGGAGATCGCCACGCTCGCCGAGTTCTTCAGCTTCGGCACCAACGATCTCACCCAGATGGCGCTCGGCCTGTCGCGCGACAACTCGGCGCGCTTCATGGAGCACTACCTGGAGCACGCGGTCTTCGAGGCCGACCCCTTCTCGACCCTGGACGTGGCCGGTGTCGGCGCGCTGGTCGAGCTCGCCTGCGAACGTGGCCGGCGTGGTCGTGCGGATCTGAAGCTCGGGATCTGCGGCGAGCATGGCGGCGATCCCGCGACCATCGCGTTTTGCGAGCGCGTCGGCCTCGACTATGTCTCCTGCTCGCCCTATCGCGTGCCGATCGCGCGTCTCGCCGCGGCCCGGGCGGCCTTGAGGTCATAGTCGAGCGCCCGGACCCACCATCGCCCCAGCCGCTGGAGCAGCTGCGCGCCGGCGGCAGGCGCGCGATGGCCCTGGCACTCGGCCGCATCGAGACGGCAGCGCAAGAGGCCGCGACCACGGATCTCCTGGATGCGGCCTATCACGGCGCCAGGGCGCAGGTGATCGGGCTCACCGGCCCGCCTGGCGTCGGCAAGTCGACCCTGATCGCACGGCTGATCGAGGCTCTGCGCGCCGAAGACCGAAGCGTCGGCGTGATCGCGATCGACCCCTCCTCGCGGCGAAGCGGCGGCGCCCTGCTCGGCGATCGCGTCCGCCTGGCACTCGATGCCGAGGACCCGGGCGTGTTCGTGCGCTCGATGGCGGCGCGCGGCCGGCTCGGCGGGCTCGCGGCGGAGGCCTTTGCCGCAACCCTGCTGATGCGCGCGGTGTACGACCGGGTGATCGTCGAGACCGTCGGCGTCGGCCAGTCGGAGACCGACATCGCAATCGTCGCCGATACCGTCGTGCTGTGCGTCCAGCCCGGCTCGGGCGACAGCCTGCAATACATCAAGGCCGGCATCGCCGAGATTCCGGACATCGCGGTGATCGGCAAGGCGGATCTCGGCAGCATCGCGCTGAAGGCGCAGAGCGATCTCGAGGCGGCGCTGGCCCTCGAGCGGCGGACCGACGGCTGGTCGGTCCCGATCATCCCGGTGAGCGGCGTCAAGACGCGAGGCGTCGCCGAGCTGATGCAGGCGATTGCCGACCACGCCCGCCATCTGGCGAGCGAGGGCCGGCTGGAGGCAAGGCGCCGGGCGCAGGCCGAGCGCTGGCTCGCCGAGGCGGTGCGAGGCGAGCTCGGCGCCCGCGGCCTCGAGCGGGCGAAGCGGGCAGGGAGCCTCCATCTGGCGCCGGGCCAGGGACCATTTTGCGTGCTGCGTGGCCTGATCGGGCTGCTCGAGCCGCCGGCCGCGAGGTAGCGTGCGGTGGGCTCAGAACCGCGCCCAGTCGGGCTTGTGCGGGATCACCTCGGTCGCATCGGCCAGCAGCGGCCGCGCCGGCCTCGGCCGCCCGCGCCACCTGCTCCAGGCGCAGCAGCGCGATGCCGCGGCCGTCCTGGCCCGAGCGCATCTCGCCTGCATCCTTGCCGTCGAGCCGGATCGGCGTGCCAGGCGCCGGCGGCGGACCTTTGAAGGCGACCGGCATCAGGCGCTTGCGCACCAGGCCGCGATATTTCATGCGCGCCGTCAGCTCCTGGCCGACGAAGCAGCCCTTCTTGAAGTCGACGCCGTGCAGCTCCTCGAAGCCGCTCTCCAAGAGGGTCGAGCGGTCGACCACCAGATCGCGACCGTCCGGCACCCCGAGCGCGAGGCGCGCCTGCTCGTAGGCCGCAGGCGACAGGGCCGCGAAGCCGATCTCTTCGAGCGTCGCCGCGCTGTGACCGCGCGGCAACACCGCCCGGCCGCCGAGTTGGGCAAGGCGCGGGTCGATCAGCACGATGCCATCCTTCAGGGGCCGCGCCGCGCCGGGCTGCGCCGGCAGATCGAGCCGGGCGGCGAGGTCGTCGCCGAGCACGGCTGCGACCTCGAGCTCGTCGCTGCGGTCCGCGATCTCGACCTTGGCGCGCAACCGATACATCAGGAGCCGGCGCATCAGGTCGCCCGACGCGCGCCCGCTCGGTGTCCAGCAACAGGGCATCGCCCATCTGCACAATCACGAAGTCGAACAGATACTTGCCCTGCGGTGTGAGCAGGGCGCCGTAGCTCGCCGAAGCGGGCGTCACGCGCTCGATGTCGGTGCTGATCACGCCCTGCAGCAGCCCTCTCGCGTCGTCGCCGCGAAGGCTGACCAGGCCGCGCTCGGCAAGGACCACATAGCCGCTGTTCATCGCCATCCGCTCGCTGCGCGTGGCCGACCCCGCCCCGTCTGCGCCACATGTAGCCTGCAAATGGTCCGTTGCAACCTTTTGTTGGGGCGGGCAATGCTATGCCCGCCTTTGGACCGCAGCCACGCTCACCGGAAGTTGCTCGAGCTGATGCCCCACTCGCTGCCCCCGCCACCAGACCTGCGGGTCGACGAGATCGCCTTGTTTCTCGACGTCGACGGCACCCTGGTCGAGATCGAGCGTGAGCCGGGCGCGGTGCATGTGCCGGAACGGCTGTCGCGGGTTCTTGCGGACCTCTTCGAGGCCGGCGGCGGCGCGCTGGCCCTGGTCAGCGGCCGCTCGCTCGAGCAGCTCGACCGGCTGTTCTCGCCGCTGCGCCTGAGTGCTGCCGGCCTGCACGGGCTGGAGCGCCGCAACCTTGCCACCGGGGTGGTGCGCCGTGAGCCGGATCGGGCGGTCTTCGAGCCGGCGCGCGCCAGGCTGGATCGCTTTGCCAAGGACCACGCGGGCGTGCTGCTCGAGGACAAGGGCCTGACGCTCGCGCTGCACTATCGCAAGGCGCCCGAGCTCGAGGAGGAAGCCAGGGCGCTGGCGCAGGCGGTGGCGGCGGCGAGCGGGGGGGCTCTGGTGCTGCTCGAGGGCAAGAAGGTCCTGGAGCTGAAGCCGCCCGGCTGCGACAAGGGCGCGGCGATCGCCGCCTTCATGGCGGAGCCGCCGTTTCGCGGCCGGCATCCGGTGTTCGCCGGCGACGACGTCACCGACGAGGCGGGCTTCGCGACGATCAACCGCCTCGGCGGCATCTCGATCCGAATCGCGGCCGAATCGCGGCCCACGGCGGCCCTCTACGGGTATCGCGACGTCAGCAGCATGCAAGAGTGGCTGCAGGGCCTGCTCGGCGCGCTCGCCGCCTAGCATTTTCCTCGAGGTATCTCGGCATGGCATCCTTGGAGCTCGGTATCGTCGGCAATTGCACGATCAGCGCGCTGATCGACCGCAGCGGCACGGTGGTCTGGAGCTGCTTTCCCCGCTTCGATGGCGATCCGCTGTTCTGCAGGCTGCTCGACGCGGATGGCGAGCGGGGCTTCTACAGCATCGAGCTCGACGACCTGGCCGAGGTCGAGCAGTCCTATCTCGCCAATACCGCGGTGCTGGTCACGCGCCTGACCGACGGCAAGGGCGACGGCGTCGAGATCAGCGATTTCGCGCCCCGCTTCCAGCAGTTCGGCAGGATCTTCCGGCCGACCACCCTGATGCGCATCATCAAGCCGTTCGGGGAGACGCCGCGCATCCGGATCCGGCTGCGGCCGGTGTTCCACTACGGCCTGCATGCCCCGCAGATCACCCGCGGCAGCAATCACATCCGCTATGTCGGCGCCGAAACCAGCCTGCGGCTGACCACCAATGCGCCGCTGACCTACCTGCTCGAGGAGACGCCGTTCATCCTGGAGGATCAGATCGTCCTGATGCTCGGCCCCGACGAATCGCTGCGCGGACCGGTGCTCGAGACCGGACGGGAGTTTCTGGAGCAGACGATCGCCTACTGGCGCTCGCTCACCATGCGCCTGTCGGTGCCGTTCGAGTGGCAGGAGCCGGTGATCCGCGCCGCCATCACGCTCAAGCTCTGCAGCTTCGAGGAGACCGGCGGCATCGTGGCGGCGATGACCACCTCGATCCCCGAGATCGACGGCCAGGAGCGCAACTGGGACTATCGCTTCTGCTGGCTGCGCGACGCCTATTTCGTGGTCCGCACCCTCAATCGTCTCGGCTACATCGAGACGATGGAAGATTTTCTGGCCTATCTCAACAACATCGTCGGCGCGAGCGAGAACGGCTACCTGCAGCCGGTCTACGGCATCGGGCTCGAGTCCAGGCTGATCGAGCGCCAGATCGACAACCTCGCGGGCTATCGCGGCAATGCGCCGGTGCGGGTCGGCAACCAGGCCTTCGAGCACGACCAGCACGACGGCTACGGCTCGGTCCTGCTGGCGTCGACCCAGGCATTCTTCGATCAGCGCCTGCGCCGACCCGCCGGCACGCACACGTTCCACCGGCTGGAGCGCATCGGCGATCAGGCCTTCGCGGTCCACGATCAGCCCGATGCCGGGCTTTGGGAGTTTCGCACCCGCGCCGAGGTGCACACCCATTCGAGCGTGATGTGCTGGGCCGCCTGCGATCGTCTGGCGCGGATCGCCAGCCAGCTCGGGCTGTCGGACCGGGCGACCCATTGGCAGACCCGGGCCGATCGCATCCGCGAGACGATCCTGCAGCGTGCCTGGAACTCCAGGCTCAACAGCTTTGTTAGTAGCTTCGAGGGCGAGGCGATCGATGCCAGCCTGCTGCTGATGCACGAGGTGGGGTTCATCAGCCCGGATGATCCCCGGTTCGTCGGCACGGTCGATGCGGTCGAGCGCGAGCTGAAACGGGGTCCGTTGCTGTTCCGCTACGTCAAGGAGGATGATTTCGGCAGCCCGGAAAACGCCTTCATCATTTGCACGTTCTGGTACATCGATGCCCTGATCGCCCAGGGACGCACCGCGGAAGCGCGCGAACTGTTCGAGAACATGCTTGCATGCCGCAATCATCTCGGTTTACTGTCGGAAGACATCAATCCGACGACGAAGGAGCTATGGGGCAACTTCCCACAGACCTATTCGCTGGTCGGCCTCATCAACTGTGCCATGAAGCTCAGCAAGACGTGGGAGGATGTCGTTTGAACCGCCGCTGTCGGGCACGGTGAGCCGCCTCGTCGTCGTCTCCAATCGCGTCACGCCGATCTCGGGCAGCAGAGCCGCGACCGCGGGCGGGCTGGCGGTCGGCATCCTGGCCGCCCTGCGCGAGACCGGCGGCATCTGGTTCGGCTGGAGCGGCGAGCAGTCCGATGCCGCCGCGCCGATCCCCAAGGTCTCCCGCACCGGCAACATCACCTACATCACGATCGACCTCGCGCCGCGAGCCTTCGAGAGCTACTACGGCGGCTTCGCCAACCGCACGCTCTGGCCGCTGTTCCACTACCGGCTCGATCTCTCGAGCTTCGATCGCGACTGGTACGTCGCCTACCGCCAGGTCAACCAGCTGTTCGCCGAGCAGCTCTACCCGTATCTGCGCGACGACGATCTGGTCTGGGTGCACGACTACCACCTGATCGCGATGGGGGAGGAGCTGCGCCGGCTCGGCGTCAAGTGCAGGATCGGCTTCTTCCTGCACATCCCGTTCCCGTCGACCGAGGTCTACGTCGCCCTGCCGTGGCACGATCAGCTGGTGCAGGCGATGTGCGCCTACGACCTGCTCGGCTTTCAGACCAGCAACGATCTGCGCAACTTCCACGACTATCTGTACCGCGAGGGGATCGGCTACGCCTTGGCCGACGGCCTGATCCATGCTTTCGGGGCCACGCTGCGGGCGCAGGAGTTCCCGATCGGCATCGACACCGACGACTTCGCGGCGATGGCGACCTCGGCCGAGGCGGTGCGCGCCAGCCAGCGGCTGTCCCGCAGCCTGATCGGCCGGCGGCTGATCATCGGCGTCGACCGGCTCGACTACACCAAGGGCATCACCGAGCGGCTGCGCGCCTACGAGGCGCTGCTGCAGAACTATCCGCGCCAGCGGGGCCAGGTGACCTTCGTCCAGATCTCGGCGCCCTCGCGCGAGGACGTGCCGGAATATCTGGAGCTGCGGCGCCAGGTCGAGGCGACCTCGGGGCGCATCAACGGCCTCTTCAGCGAGTTCGACTGGATGCCGCTGCGCTATCTCAATCGTGGTTTCACGCGGCGCACGCTCGCGGGCTTCTTCCGGCTGTCGCGGATCGGTCTGGTGACGCCGCTGCGCGACGGCATGAACCTGGTCGCCAAGGAGTATGTCGCGGCGCAGTCCGACGAGGACCCGGGCGTCCTGGTGCTGTCGCGCTTTGCCGGCGCGGCCGACGACATGGACGGCGCGGTCATCGTCAACCCGTACGACATCGAGGCGGTGGCCGAGGCGATGCATTTCGGCCTGACCATGCCGCTGGACGAGCGCCAGGACCGCTGGCGGCGGCTGTTTGCGCAGGTCCAGCAGCACGACATCGCGCAGTGGCGCCGCAACTTCGGCCGGGCCCTGGCGCAGAGTGGCAAGGCCGCGTCCTGAGGAGCTCCGTCAGCCGGTCTTCGGCGGCAGGGGCGGCAGGGTGCGCTCGAACAGCTCGACCATGACCGAAGGTGCGGCAAGCCCGTCGGAATCGCCAGGCCTGCTCTTGCCATCGATCGGCCTGCCGGCCTGAAGGCCGGCCTGGGCACGCGCGGTCGCCTCGTGCAGGGCGCGGCTGTAGGGCAGGGCATAGGCCCTGGGCGGCCCCGCGATGGCGCCGTCGGCATGGCGCGGCGACAGCCAGAGATAGATCGCGCCCGGGCTGCGGCCCTTGGCGATCGGGCTCCTCGATCAGCGCCGCGTGCAGCTCGAAGCGTGCCGGCGGCAGCGCCTCGGTCGGCCAGCCGAGCAGCGCCTGCAGGGCGACGAAGACCACGACGAAGAAGGCCGCCGTGACGCCGATCGCCGCCGCCTTGACCGGCCAGCGCCAGGCGCTCTTGAGATTGAGGCTGAGCAGCAGGGTCGCCAGTGCGACGTAGCTCGCGACCAGGCCGACCACCGCGCCCGTCATCGCGGCTTCTCCGCGGCGGCCGCCGTGCGGCGCAGGGGCACGAGCGCCTTGGCCAGCTCGTTGACGTCGGCGACGTCGCCATCGGCGCGCACCGAGAAGCGGACCGCGGTGCGCTCCTCGCTCGGCCGGCCCAGCACGATCTCGCCGTAGAAGATGACCTCGACCTTGGGGTTGAGCTTCTCGACCTTCACCGTGGCGGGCACCGGCCGGGCCTCGGGTGCTGCGCGATAGAGGTGCAGGTTGACGACGTACTCGCCGGCCTGGATGCCGCGGATCGAGACGATCTCCTGGTTGAGCGGATGGACGATCTCGCGGCCGCCGACCCGGACCACGTCGTTGCTGCGCCCGAGATCGTCGCGATCGAGATGCATGAGCCCGGCCTCGCGCTGGCGAAACCAGACCAGGTTGCCGGCCGGATCCTCGACGTACAGGTCGACGTCCTCGCTACGCCCATCCGGCCAGGAGAGCGTGACCAGGAACTCGGCCTTGGCATCGACCGCGCCGGTCTTGGCGATCGGGTTGATCATGAGGAACGCCAGCACGAACATCACCACGAAGCCGAGCAGGGCATTGAACAGCAGGTCCGTGAAGGCGATCCCGATCTCGCTAGAGCGCCGCATGGCTGCGCATCCCTTCGAGCGATGGCAGGATGTGGACCTCGGTGAGCCGGGTGGTGCGCCGGATCAGCTCGTCGACCGCGCCATCGAGCAGAAAGCCCTGGATCTTCAGCAGCATGCCGCCGATCAGGCCGGTGAGCGTGGTGTACAGCGCGACCGCCATGCCGCCGCTCATCGCGGCGAGCGCGCCCTTGATGGCGCTCTGATCGCCGGCATCCAGGCCGGTGATCGGTCCGAGCATGACGATGAAGCCGATCACCGTGCCGAGCAGCCCGAGCGAGAGCAGAAGGTCCGCGACGAACCAGCCGAACAGATGACCGTTCTTGAGCTCGGCCTCGAAGGTGTCGAGCAGCAGGCCCTGGTCGACCGCGCCCTTGCTGAGGCTGGCCTTGGTGTGCAGATCGCGGATGTAGCGGCCGACGCAACCCTCTGGCAGCGCGAGCTTTCTGCGCGGGATCGTCGCCGACGACCGCGCGCTGCACGTCGGCCAGATGGTTGAGCGCGCGCGACAGGCGCAGCAGACAGACGCTGCCATGCGCGGTCGCCACCAGGAAGACCACCGTGATGCCGACCGAGATGCCGGTCGTGTCCTCGCGCCAGGCCCGATGCAGCAGGCCCTGGTGCCAGGCGCCGGCGAAGGCGAAGCCCACCACCGCGAGCAGCAGCAGGCCCTTGAGCAACAGGATGTGCTCGCTGTCGACCAGCGAGCGGCGCGGGGATGGCGGCATGGCGGACCTCCGGGGAGCGTGAGGAGGCCACCTTACACAGGAGCCTAGGCCTAGTAAAGGATAATATACCTATCACCATGACTGCGGCAGCGAGCGGCAGCGATGCTGCACTATGAATGCGATTCTTCGATAAGATATATTATGACAAATACAGCGCCCGGATCGCCGCCGGCCGGTCAATGGCTCAGGATCTGGCTCAGGAACAGCTTGGTGCGGTCCGATTGCGGATTGACGAAGAACTCCGACGGCGGGCTCTGCTCGACGATCTCGCCCTGGTCCATGAACACCATGAGGTCGGCGACCGACTTGGCAAAGCCCATCTCGTGGGTCACCACGATCATGGTCATGCCCTGCTTGGCGAGCTCGGTCATGACGTCGAGCACCTCCTTGATCATCTCGGGATCGAGCGCCGAGGTCGGCTCGTCGAACAGCATGATCTCGGGCCGCATGCACAGCGCCCGGGCGATCGCGACGCGCTGCTGCTGGCCGCCGGACAGCTGGCCCGGATATTTGTGGGCCTGCTCGGGAATGCCGACCCGCTCGAGCAGCTCCATCGCGGTCGCGTTGGCTTCGTCCTTGGGGACCTTGCGCACCCAGGTCGGCGCGAGCGTGAGGTTCTCGAGCACCGTCAGATGCGGGAACAGGTTGAAGTGCTGGAACACCATGCCGACCTCGCGGCGGATCGCGTCGACGTTGCGCACGTCGCTGGTGAGCTCGATGCCGTCGACCACGATGTGGCCGCGCTGATGGTCCTCGAGACGGTTGATGCAGCGGATCATGGTCGACTTGCCCGAGCCGGAGGGTCCGCAGACCACGACCTTCTGGCCCTTCCAGACGTCGAGATTGAGGTCTCTCAGGACGTGGAACTGGCCGAACCATTTGTGCACGCCACGCAGGATGATCATCGGCGCGTCGTCGGAGCTGCGCTCGGCCATGGACGACCTCGCTAGTGCCTGCGTCCGGCGTTCAGCCGGCGCTCCAGCCGCATGCTGTAGCGCGACATGCCGAAGCAGAAGATCCAGAAGCCAAAGCCCGCGAACACGTAGCCTTCGAGCGCGAAGCCGAGCCAGGCCGAGTCGGTGAGCGCCGCCTGGACGATGCCGAGCAGGTCGAACAGCCCGATGATCAGCACCAGCGTGGTGTCCTTGAACAGGCCGATGAAGGTGTTGACGATGCCGGGGATGACGATCCGCAGCGCCTGCGGCAGGACGATCAGGCCCATCATCTTGGCGTAGCTGAGCCCCAGCGCCTTGGCCGCCTCGTACTGACCGTTCGGGATCGCCTGCAGGCCGCCGCGCACGACCTCCGCCATGTAGGCCGACGAGAACAGAGCGACGCCGATCAGCGCGCGCAGCAGCTTGTCGAAGTTGACCCCGGCCGGCAGGAACAGCGGCAGCATCACCGAGGCCATGAACAGGACGTGATCAGCGGCACGGCGCGGACCAGCTCGATGAAGCCGACGCACAGCATCCGCACGATCGGCATGTCGGAGCGGCGCCCGAGCGCCAGCAGCACGCCGATCGGCAGCGAGCTCACGATGCCGACGCCGGCGATCACCAGGGTGAGGAACAGGCCGCCCCACAGCGGCGTCTCGACCACCCGCAGCCCGAAGACGCCGCCGTGGAACAGATAGAACGCGATCACCGGGTAGATGAACAGGATGCCGGCGCCGAGCGCCACCTTGTGCTGGAAGCCGCGGATGAACAGCGGGATCGCGGCGACGACCAGCAGCGCGAACGCCGAGCACGACGCGCCAGCGCTCGTCGGGCGGGTAGAAGCCGAACATGAACTGGCCGAAGCGCACCTTGATGAAGGTCCAGCAGGCGCCCGAGACCTCGGCGCAGGCCTCGCGCGAGGTGCCCTGCCAGGTGGCGTCGAAGATCGCCCAGTCCAGGATCGGCGGGATCGTCTGCCACAGCAGCCAGAAGGCGAGCAGGGTCAGCGCGGCGTTGAGCGGCGAGTTGAACAGATTGTCGCGCATCCAGCGCAGCGCGCCGACCCGCTCGATCGGCGGCGCCAGCGGCTCCGCTTCGCCCCGGTGCGCGGCGCCTGCGTCTCGGCGTGGACCTCAGCCATCGCTCATCGCTCCACCAGCGCCATCCGCCGGTTGTACCAGTTCATGAACAGCGAGATGAGCGAGGCTGAGCGTCAGATAGACCGCCATGGTCATGGCGATCGCCTCGACCGCCTGGCCGGTCTGGTTGAGCGTGGTGCCGGCCACGATCGAGACCAGGTCCGGATAGCCGATCGCCACGGCGAGCGAGGAGTTCTTGGTGAGGTTGAGATACTGGCTGGTCAGCGGCGGGATGATCACGCGCAGCGCCTGCGGGACCACGACGAACCGCAGCGTCTGCGCCGGCCGCAGGCCCAAGGCCGAGGCGGCCTCGATCTGGCCGTGGCTCACCGCCATGATGCCGGCGCGGACGATCTCGGCGATGAACGCGGCGGTGTAGATCGAGAGCCCGGCCAGCAGGGCCACGAACTCCGGCACCAGGGTGAGCCCGCCCGTGAGCCGGAAGCGGCCCATCTCCGGGTACTCGAAGGTCACCGGCGCGCCCAGCGCGAGGAAGGCCACGAGCGGCAGCCCGAGCAGCAGCCCGAGCGATACCAGCACGGTGGGGAACGGCTGCCCGGTCGCCTCGCGCCGGCGCCTGGCCCAGCGCCCCAGCAGGACGACCGCCACCAGCGCGACCACGCAGCGCGACCGGGGTCGCCCCGGCGCCCTCGCCCGAGCACCGCGAGCGGGATGCTGAGGCCCCGGTTGTTGAGGAAGACCGTGTCGGCGACCGCGACGCTCTCGCGCGGATGCGGCAGCGCCTGCAGGACCGCGAAGTACCAGAACAGGAGCTGGAGCAGCAGCGGGATGTTGCGGATCGTCTCGATGTAGACGATGGCCAGGCGTGCGACCAGCCAGTTGGTCGAGAGCCGCGCGAGGCCGATGACGAAGCCGAGGATGGTCGCCAGGACGACGCCGAGCGCCGAGACCAGCAGCGTGTTGAGCAGGCCGACCCAGAACGCCCGGCCGTAGGTCGACACCGCGCTGTAGTCGATCAGCGTGAAGCCGATGTCGAAGCCCGCGGTCCGGTCCAGGAAGCCGAAGCCGGCGGCGATCCCCTGGCGGCTGAGGTTGGTCAGCGTGTTGTCGACGAAGTAGGCGACCAGCAGCACGACGACGATCAAGGTCAGCGCCTGATAGACGATCGAGCGCACGCGCGGGTCCCGCCAGGGCGCGGGGCGCGCGGGCCTGGTGCCCGAGAACTGCCGCTCGATCGCCATGGCGCGCTCACGCCTCCCCGATCAGCGGACTCTAGCCCCCTTCCCTCATCCGTCACGGTCCGGCCATGCCTGCAAGCCAGCAGAAGCTTGCGGCTTAGCCGCCGGTCAAGGGCGCGGCACCGCACGGTCCAAGGCGAGGCCCGGCTTCCTTCTAGGAGTTGCCGCCGCCGACCGCGGCTCGTCACCGCAAAAAGCATCGCCGGGCTGGAAACCCGGCGATGCCCTCTGGTGAGAAGGGACCCGGCCGTGCCGGCAGGTCAGCGGACCGGCATGGCGTATTGCAGACCGCCCTCGTTCCACAGGGCGTTCAGGCCGCGCTCGATCTTGAGCGGCGTGCCTTGCCCGAGGTTCGCCTCGAAGATCTCGCCGTAGTTGCCGACCTGCTTGACGATCTGTAGGCCGAAATCCGTTCGGCAGCGCCGAGGTCCTCGCCCATCTCGCCCTCGGCGCCGAGCAGCCGGCGGACGATCGGGTTGGTCGCGTTGGCCTTCAGGTCGTCGACGTTCTGCGAGCGTCACGTCGTACTCCTCGGCTTCCAGCATGGCGTACAGGGTCCAGCGGACGACGTCGCCCCACTCCTGGTCGCCGTGGCGCACGACCGGCCCGAGCGGCTCCTTGGAGATCACCTCCGGCAGGATGATGTGCTCGTCCGGGTTGGTCAGCACGGTACGCTCGGCATAGAGGCCCGACTGGTCGGTGGTATAGACGTCGCAGCGGCCCTGGTCGTAGGCGGTCCGGACCTCTTCGAGGCGCTCGATGACCACCGGCTCGTAGCTCATGTTGTTGGCGCGGAAGTAGTCCGCCAGGTTGAGCTCGGTCGTGGTGCCGGGCTGCACGCAGACCGATGCGCCATCCAGCTCGAGCGCGCTCTTCACGCCGAGCGACGTGGGCGCCATGAAGCCCTGGCCGTCGTAGTAGGTCACGCCGGTGAAATCGAGGCCGAGCGCCGAATCCCGGGTCAGCGTCCAGGTGGTGTTGCGCGACAGCAGGTCGACCTCGCCCGACTGCAGCGCGGTGAAGCGCTCCTTGGCGGTGAGCGGCGTGTACTTCACCGCATCCGCATCGCCGAACAGCGCGGCGGCCACGGCGCGGCAGACGTCGACATCGAGGCCCGACCAGTTGCCGGCATCGTCCGGGTTCGAGAAGCCGGCGAGACCGGTGCTGACGCCGCACTGGATGAAGCCCTTGCCTTGATGGCATCCAGCGTCTCGCCGGCCTCGGCGACGCCGAACGACGCGACGCATGCGACCGCCGTTCCGGCCACGAGATGGGTAGCTAAGCGCATGATCGGTCCTCCGTCGTTTTCGAGGCCAGCGCGGCATGCCTCCCGAGCGCTGGCTCGACCCACTGCCGCGACACTAGCACAACCTGCGCAAAAGTAGGCAAAACTCGTGCCATGGGCACTCGTCAACCGCAGGTTGCTGGCCTGCACCGCCGTCGACTGCCCGCCGACCGATGCCCTCGAAGGACCGACCGATGGCCGAACGACGACCGATCGAAGGACGATACCGTGATCGCCACGGCCGGGCGCGACCCGGAGCGCAATTTCGGCGTCGTCAATCCGCCGATCTATCGGGCATCGACGATCCTCTATCCGAGCGTCGAGGCGCTCGAGGCGCCGCGCCAGCTGCGCGGCGTCTACTACGGCCGCGCCGGGGTGCCGACCACCTTCGCGCTCGAGGACGCCGTGGCGGCGCTCGAAGGCGCCTTTGGCGCCGTCGTCACCGGCTCCGGCAAGACCGCGGTCGCCCAGGCCCTGATGGCCTTCCTCGAGGCCGGCGACCATCTGCTGATGGTCGATACCGCCTACGCGCCGACCCGCCAGCTGTGCGATCGGGTGCTGGCGCGCTTCGGCGTCGAGGTCACCTACTACGATCCGCTGATCGGCGCCGGCATCGAGGCGCTGGTTCGCGACCAGCACCAAGGTCGTCTTCCTGGAGTCGCCGGGCTCGCTCACCTTCGAGGTCCAGGACGTGCCGGCGATCGCCGCCGTGGCGCGCGCCCGCGGTGCCGTGACGATGATCGACAACACCTGGGGCACGCCGCTCTACTTCAAGCCGTTCGAGCACGGCGTCGACATCTCGATCCACGCCGCGACCAAATACATCGGCGGCCATTCGGACCTGATGCTCGGCGTCGTCACCTCGACCGAGGCGGTGCACGAGCGGCTGCGCCACGGCATGCAGGATCTCGGCGCCTACGCCTCGCCCGACGACTGCTATCAGGCGCTGCGGGGCCTGCGCACGATGTCGGTGCGGCTCGAGCGGCACCAGGCCAACGCGCTCGAGCTGGCGCAGTGGCTGCGCGCGCGGCCGGAGGTCGAGCGGGTGCTCTGCCCGGCGCTGCCGGGCGATCCGGGCCACGCGCTGTGGCGGCGGGATTTTCGCGGCGCCTGCGGGCTGTTCGGCATGCTGCTGAAGCCCTGCCCGGCGCGCGCCTGGCACGCCTTCGTCGAGGGCCTGGAGCTGTTCGGCCTTGGCGCGTCCTGGGGCGGCTACGAGAGCCTGATCCTGCCGAACCACCCCGAGCGCTACCGCACCGCCACCAGCTGGGATGCGACCTTCCCGAGCATCCGCCTCCACGTCGGGCTCGAGGACCCGGGCGACCTGATCGCGGACCTCGAGCAGGGTTTTGCGCGCCTGCACGCGGCTAGCTAACGATGGCGACCCAGCGGTCGTCGGCATAGTCGAAGTAGCGGCTGATCCGCCGGCCGTCCCAGAAATATTGGAGATGGCGCGCCTGGATCGGCAGGCCGACGGCCTTCGGGCGGAAGGCGCCGACGCACTGGCCGCCGGCGCGGCGCACGCTCGGGTAGACGATGCCGTTGCTGCCCGCGGCGCGCAGGCGCCGGCCGAGCGCGCGGCTCGCCGTGTAGTCGTCGGGATCGAGGACCGCGGCCCAGGCCGCCGCGCCGCCGCGCAGATCGTGGAAGCCGGCATCGAGCCGGCCGACCAGCACGCGCATCGCTTCGGCATGCGGCGGATCGGCGGTCGCGGCATAGAACCGGCCCATGTGGAACGCCGTCTCGGCGATCGCGGTCGCAAGCTCGCGGGCGGCGTAGTAGACGCCAAAGCTGCCGTCCGAGAAGCGCGAGCCCTGCGGATTGATGTGGGTGAACGAGGCCATGACCCAGCTGGCACCCGGCCCGCTCACCCGCTCGGCCGCCGGCACCAGGCGGATCTCGCCGATCTCGTCGCGCACCCTGGGATTGGTCAGGCTCTCGATCTCGGCCAGCGTCTCCCATTCCGCCGGATCGTCGGTGAGGCGCTCGAACAGCTGGATCGGCGGGTAGCGCGAGGGCAGGATGCGATGCGCCTCGTGCCAGCGCACGCGTCTCGTCGGCGGCTCCTCGTCGAGGCTCTGCGGCGGCCCTGCCGGACGGGCTCACGTCCAGCCGCCGCGCGCGGCATCCAGATGGGCGCGCACCGCCGCGAGGTCGGCTGACATCGCCCGCGAGCATGCGCTCGAGCGCGCTCTGGCCGCCGAAGGCGGCATTCGGCACGCCGCACCCAGGCGTCCGCCAGACGCAGGCTCGCTGTAGAGGATCTGCAGCGCCTTGTGGATGCCGAGCAGGTAGCTGATGCGCTGCAGGGTGTCGTGCGGCAGGCCGCGGACCCGGCCGGCCTTCCAGTTGTAGAGGCGTGCGCGCGAGGGCCGGCCCAGCAGCACGCGCGCCTCCTCCATGGTCAGGCCCCAGAGCCCGGCCAGCCGGAAGAACGCGCGCATGGCGACCTCGTCGCGCCCTTCCTGGTCCGGTGCGCGGCCGGCTCCGTGGCATCTCAAGATGGATGCTGTCGTGCCCATAGTCTATATATTAGACAACCCGTGCGCCGCGCCGCAAGGGGCTCAGGACCGCCTTGCCGCGATCAGGAACTCGCGATTGCCCTTGGGCCCCGTGATCGGGCTCTCGACGATGCCCAGCACCCGCCAGCCCTGCTCGTCGGCGAGCCAGCGCGCGATGTCGTCGCAGACCGCCTGGTGCAGGGCCGGATCGCGCACCACGCCGCCCTTGCCGACCTGGCCCTTGCCGACCTCGAACTGCGGCTTGATCAGCGCGACCAGCCAGGCATCCGGCCGTCGCCAGCGCAAGTGCTGCCGGCAGCGCCAGCCGGAGCGAGATGAAGCTCACATCGGCGACCACCAGCCTCGACCGGCTCGGGGATCTCGGCGCGGGTCAGGCTGCGCGCGTTCTGCCGCTCCAGCACGCGCACGCGCGGATCGTTGCGCAGCCGCCAGTCGAGCTGGCCATAGCCGACGTCGACGGCATAGACACGCCTGGCGCCGCGCCGCAGCAGCACGTCGGTGAAGCCGCCGGTCGAGGCGCCGATGTCGAGCGCGATCAGGCCTTTCGGGTCGAGACGAAAGTGATCGAGGGCATGGGCGAGCTTGACGCCGCCGCGCGAGACGTAAGGCTGCTCGTCCTGGCGCAGCTCGAGCGCGAGCTCGGGGCCGACCTGCTGGCCGGGCTTGTCGAGGCAGCGTTCGCCCGAGAAGACCCGGCCGGCGAGGATCAGCGCCTGGGCTTTGGCGCGGCTCTCGGCCAGCCCGCGCTCGACCAGCAGCTGATCGAGCCTCCTCCTTTGGATCGGGCCGCGGCTGGGCAGGTCAGGCGCGCGCCCGCATCTGCTCGATCTTGGCACCCGGGTCCAGGGTCAGCCGGGCGAGTGCCGCGATGTGCTTGGCGTTGAGCTCGGCCTCCTCGTACATGCCGGCCGGCGTGCCATGGTCGATGAAGCGATCGGGCAGGAACATCGAGCGCAGCCGCAGCTGGCCACGGTCGAGCAGGCCCGCCTGCAGCAGGAAATGCTGGACCTGCGCCGCGAAGCCGCCGATCGCAGCCTTCCTCGATCGTGATCAGGACCTCGTGCTCGACCGCGAGGCGCCGGATCAGCTCCTCATCCAGGGGCTTGGCGAAGCGGGCGTCGGCGACCGTCGTCGACAGGCCGCGGGCGGTGAGCTCGTCGGCGGCCTTCAGGCACTCCTGCAGCCGCGCGCCGAACGAGAGGATCGCGATCGGGCCGCCGCCCTCGCGCACGATCCGGCCCTTGCCGATCTCGAGCAGCTCGCCGCGCTCGGGCAGCTCCAGGCCGATCCCCTCGCCGCGCGGATAGCGCACCGCCGATGGCCGGTCGTCGATCTGCGCCATGGTCGCGACCATGCGCATCAGCTCCACCTCGTCCGCCGCCGCCATGACCACGAAGCCCGGCAGGCAGCCGAGATAGGCGACGTCGTAGGCGCCCGCATGGGTCGGGCCGTCGGCGCCGACCAGCCCGGCGCGATCCATCGCGAAGCGCACCGGCAGCTGCTGGATGGCGACGTCGTGCACCACCTGGTCGTAGGCGCGCTGCAGGAAGGTCGAGTAGATCGTGCAGAACGGCTTGTAGCCCTCGGTCGCGAGGCCGGCGGCGAAGGTGACGCCGTGCTGCTCGGCGATGCCGACGTCGTAGGCGCGCTCGGGAAAGCGCTTGGCGAACGCGTCGATGCCGGTGCCGGACGGCATGGCGGCGGTGATCCCGATGATCCGGGAATCGAGCTCCGCCTCCTTGATCAGGGCCTTCGCGAACACCGACGTGTAGGACGGCGCCTTCGAGTTGCCCTTGAACTGGGCGCCGGTCGCGGTGTCGAACTTGACCACGCCGTGATACTTGTCGGCGGAATCCTCGGCCGGCGGATAGCCTGCCCCCTTGCGCGTGCGCACGTGGATCAGGACCGGGCCGTCGCGCTTGGCGTCGCGCACGTTGCGCAGCACCGGCAGCAGGTGGTCGAGATTGTGACCGTCGAGCGGCCCGATGTAGTAGAAGCCGAGCTCCTCGAACAGCGTGCCGCCGGTGACCATGCCGCGGGCGTACTCTTCCGCCTTGCCCGCCGCCTCGGCCAGCGGCCGCGGCACGAAGCCGGACAGCTGCTTGGCGACGTGGCGGAAGTTCATGTAGGACTGCGACGAGATCACGCGCGAGAGGTAGTTGTGCATGGCGCCGGTCGCGGGCGCGATCGACATGTCGTTGTCGTTCAGGATCACGATCAGGCGGGCATGCATGGCGCCGGCGTTGTTCATGGCTTCGTAGGCCATGCCGGCGCTCATCGCGCCGTCGCCGATCACCGCCACCACGTTGAAGTCGGCGCCGGCGAGATCGCGCGCGCGCGCCATGCCGAGCGCCGCCGAGATCGAGGTCGAGCTGTGCGCCGCGCCGAACGGATCGAACTCGCTCTCGGCCCGCTTGGTGAAGCCGGACAGCCCGCCGGGCTGGCGCAGCGTCCGGATCCGATCGCGCCGGCTGGTCAGGATCTTGTGGGGATAGGCCTGATGGCCGACATCCCAGACCAGCTTGTCCTTGGGCGTGTCGAACACGTAGTGCAGCGCCACCGTCAGCTCGACGACGCCGAGCCCGGCGCCGAGATGGCCGCCGGTGACCGAGACGGCATCGACCGTCTCGGCGCGCAGCTCGTCCGCAAGCTGGCGAAGGCTGTCCTGGGGCAGTCGCCGCAGGTCGGCCGGGAGCTTGATGCTGTCGAGCAGAGGAGTGTCTACCATCGGCTTCGATCCGCTCCTTGACGCGCTTCCAAAATTTCGCTCGATCCGGGATCGGCACGGCCGGTTGCCGTACTCCTAGTTTAACCGGCTTATCGCAAAGTCGAAGACCTCACGCAATAGGTGAGCTTCGTCCGCCGATGCCTCGGAGATGGCCATGGGCGCTCTCGCGCAGCTCGGCGAGGCGCGCGCGGGCGCCCTCGGCGCCGAGCAGCGCCACGACCGTGGCCTTGCCGGCCGCCTCGTCGCGGCCGAGATCCTTGCCGGTCAGCGCGGCATCGCCCGTGACGTCCAGAAGATCGTCCTGGATCTGGAACGCGAGGCCAAGATCGGCGGCATAGCCGCGCAGCGCCTTCCTCGCGCCGGCCGGCGCCGCGCCCAGGATCGCGCCCGCCTCGCAGGCGAAGCCGATCAGCGCACCGGTCTTCAGCCTTTGCAGCTCCAGCACCTGGTCCATGGTCAGGCGGCGCTGCTCGGCCTCGAGGTCGATCATCTGGCCGCCGCACATGCCAGCGGCACCGGCGGCGACGGCGAGACCCTGGACCAGCTCGCAGCGGATCGCCGGATCGGGGTGGGTCGCGGGCTCGGCCAGCACCTCGAAGGCCAGGGCCTGCAGCGCGTCGCCGGCGAGAATTGCCGTGGCATCGTCGAACTGCCGATGGCAGCTCGGCCGGCCGCGCCGGGTCAGGGCGTCGTCCATCGCCGGCAGGTCGTCGTGGACCAGGGAGTAGCTGTGCACCAGCTCGACCGCGGCGCCGACCCGCCGCGCCTGTGCCGCCGGCACGTCGAACAGCGCGCCGCTGGCGACCACCAGGAAGGGCCGCAGGCGCTTGCCGCCGCCCAGGGTCGCATAGCGCATCGCCGCATGCAGGCGGGCCTGCGAGCCTGCCGCAGGCGGCAGCAGCCGGTCGAGCTCGAGCTCGATCGCCTCGGCATTGGTCGCCATCGCTGCCGCGAGCGTGGTCATGCGCGCTCAGTCGAGATCGACCGGCAGGGCTTCTGCCTTGCCGTCGCTGGCGAGCGAGATCCGCTCGACCCGCAGCTGCGCCTCGCGCAGCTTGGCCGTGCAGTGGGCCTTGAGCTGGCTGCCGCGCTCATAGGCCTTGATCGCCGCATCGAGGTCGAGCTGGCCGCGCTCGAGCTCCTGCACGATCCGCTCCAGCTCGCCCAGCGCCTGCTCGAAGGTCATGCCGGCGACATCGCCGGCGACCTCCTGCTCGCTGCCCTCGGCGCGTGGCTCGGGGCCGCTCGCGGCGGAATTCCAGTTGGCGGTCTCTTCGGTCACGATCGATGCAATGATGCCTGGTGTGATCAGGATGCGCGCAGCGCATTCAAATGGGCGAGGCTGCTGTTGGCAAGCGCTGTCAGGTCGTAGCCGCCTTCGAGGACCGAGATCACATGGCCGCGAGGCGTGCCGCTGCGCCAGCGCCAGCAGCTCACGGGTCACCCAGCCGATAGTCGTCCTCGGTCAGCTCGAGCATCGCCAGCGGATCGCGGCGATGGGCATCGAAGCCGGCCGAGACCATGATCAGCTCGGGCGCGAAGCCCTCGATCGCCGGCAGGATGTCGGCCTCGACCACCGCGCGCCACTCCTTCGAGCCGGTGCCCGCCGGCAGCGGCCGGTTGACGATGTTGCCGACGCCGGTCTCGTGGCGCGCGCCGGTGCCCGGGTAGAGCGGCCACTGGTGGGTCGAGAGGTACTGGACGCGCGGCTCGCGCTCGAAGGCGGCCTGGGTGCCGTTGCCGTGGTGGACGTCGAAGTCGAAGATCGAGACCCGGGCGATGCCGTGCACCGCGAGCGCGTGGCGCGCGCCGATCGCGACGTTGTTGAACAGGCAGAAGCCCATGGCGCGGTCCGGCTCGGCATGATGGCCGGGCGGCCGCAGCGCGCAGAAGGCGTTGGCCGCCTCGCCGCCGAGCACGGCATCGACCGCAGCGCAGGCGGCGCCCGCCGCCGCGCAGCGCCGCCTCGCCCGATCCCGGCGACATCACCGTGTCGGCATCGATCCGCCGATAGCCGGTCGCCGGCACCGCAGCGAGGATCTGCTCGACGAAGCCCGCATCATGCACGCGCTCGAGCTGCTCGCGGCTCGCGCGCGGCGGCTCGCGGCGCAGGACGCCTTCGAGCCCATCCTGCGCGAAGGCAGCCTCGATCGCGCGGATGCGCGCGGGCGATTCCGGGTGCCCCGGGCCGGGATCGTGCTCGAGCGACGAGGGGTGGGTGTACAGGAGGGTGGTCATCGACGTCCTTCTTCGCCGGCAGACAGCGCTAGCATCCGGCCGGCGGTCACGTTAAGGGCGAAGATGAGCGCCCTGCAGCCGCTCAGAGCCGACGGCGCGGCCGGCCGCCGGATTCCGGCCGTCTCGGCTGCAGCAGCTTGGCGACCAGGCCGGTCCAGCCGGTCTGGTGCGACGCCCCTACCCCGCGCGCGGTGTCGCCGTGGAAATACTCGTAGAACAGCGGATAGTCGCGAAAATGCGGGTCGTTCTGCAGCTTCGGATGGTCGCCGAACACGGCCCGCCTGCCCTGCTCGTCGCGCATGAAGATGCGGATCAGCCGCCGCCCGAGCTCCTCGGCGACCTGCTCCAGGGTCAGCATGTTGCCGGAGCCGGTCGGGCATTCGACCTTGAAGTCGTCGCCATAGTAGTGGTGGAATTTTTGCAGCGATTCGATCAGCAGGTAGTTGACCGGGAACCAGATCGGGCCGCGCCAGTTGGAGTTGCCGCCGAAGGAGCCGGTCTCGGATTCCGCCGGCACGTAGTCGACCGTCAGCCGGTGGCCCTGGTGCTCGAAGACGTAAGGGTTGGCCTCGTGCGCCTTGGAGAGCGCCCGGATGCCGTAGTCGGACAGAAACTCGGTCTCATCCAGCATGCGGCGCAGCAGCGCCTTCATGCGATGGGCGCGCAGCAGCGACAGCAGGCGCCGATCGCCCAGCCCCGGCTCATGCCAGCGCGATACCAGGTTGGCGAGATCCGGGCGGTAGTTGAGGAACCACTCCAGGCGCGCCTTGAACTGCGGCAGCTCGCTCGAGGTGGTCGGATTCCAGGGTCTCGACCGCGAACAGCGGGATCAGCCCGACCATCGAGCGCAACCGTAGCGGCATGATCGTGCCGTCGGGCAGGTACAGCTCGTCGTAGAAGAACTGGTCCTCCTCGTCCCACAGCCCGATGTCCTGCCCGGCCATGTCGGTCATCGCCTTGGCGATGTACAGAAAGTGCTCGAAGAACTTGGTCGCGATGTCCTCGTAGACGTGGTCGTGGCGGGCAAGCTCGAGCGCGATCCGCATCAGGTTCAGGCATGTACATCGCCATCCAGCCGGTGCCGTCCGCCTGGTTGATGAAGCCGCCGGTCGGCAGCGGCGCGGAACGGTCGAACACGCCGATGTTGTCGAGCCCGAGGAAGCCGCCCTGGAAGATGTGGCGGCCCTGGACGTCCTTGCGGTTCACCCACCAGGTGAAGTTCAGCATCAGCTTGTGGTAGACGCGCTCGAGGAAGGCGAGATCGCCGCGCCCGCCGCGCTGCTTGCGATCGATCTGAAACACGCGATACGCCGCCCAGGCGTGGACCGGCGGGTTGACGTCGCCGAACGCCCATTCGTAGGCCGGGAATCTGGCCGTTCGGGTGCTGGTACCAGGCATGCGTCAACAGGATGAGCTGGCGCTTGGCGAACTCGGCGTCGATCTGGGCGAGCGGGATGCAGTGGAACGCGGTGTCCCAGGCCGCGTACCAGGGATACTCCCACTTGTCCGGCATCGAGATGATGTCGGCGTTGTTCAGATGGCGCCAGTCGGCGTTGCGCCCGTGCTTGCGCTCGGGCGGCGGCGGCGGCTGGTCGGGATCGCCGTCGAGCCACAAGGACACGTCGTAGTGGAAGAGCTGCTTGCCCCAGATCATGCCGGCGAACGCCTGGCGCTGGATGCTGCGGGCGTCGGCATCGCGTGAGCCCGGTCTGCAGGACGGCGTAGAACGCATCGGCCTCCGCCTGGCGCTGCTCGAGCACGGCATCGAAGTCCGTCGAACGGCTCGTCAGCGCCGCGCTCGCGCCAGCCGCAGGCGCATCTGCGCGGCTCCGCCCGGCCCGATCTCGCGCGCGCTCGTGGACCGCGACCTTGGTGCCCTTGGGCGCCTGGCTGATCGCCTCGGCGCGACCGCCGATCAGATACTCGTGAAAGGCGTCCTTGAACGGGCCGGCAGCGCCCTGCGCGCCGAACACCCGCGCCGCGTTGGTCTCGTTCTCGGTGAACAGGAACGCGGGCTTGCCCTCGACGTGCAGGCGGTATTCGCCGAGGCTCTCGTGATGCGCCACGATCGCGCCGTCGGCGAGGCTGAGCCCGGGCCTGGCGCCGTCGTTCCACGACCAGGTGTTGCGGAACCACAGCTGCGGCAAAAGGTCGATCGTCGCGGCGTCCGGGCCGCGATTGTGCACCGTGATCCGCATCAGCATGTCGTCCGGCGATGCCTTGGCGTACTCGACGAAGCACGTCGAAATAGCGGTCGTCGTCGAACACGCCGGTATCGAGCAGCTCGAACTCGGGGTCCTGCCGGCCGCGCCGGCGGTTCTCCTCGACCAGCCAGGCGTAGGGGTAGGCGCGCTGCGGATACTTGTAGAGGTATTTCAGGTAGGAATGGGTCGGGGTGGCATCGAGATAGTAGTACTGCTCCTTGACGTCCTCGCCGTGATTGCCCTCGCCGTTGGTCAGGCCGAACAGGCGCTCCTTGAGGATCGGATCCTGGCCGTTCCACAGCGCCAGCGCCAGGCAGAGCTGCTGCCGGTCGTCGCTGATGCCGGCGATGCCGTCCTCGCCCCAGCGATAGGCGCGCGAGCGGGCATGATCATGCGGAAAGTAGTCCCAGGCGGTGCCGTAGCGGCTGTAGTCCTCGCGCACCGTGCCCCACTGGCGCTCGGTGAGATACGGCGCCCCAGAGCTTCCATGGCCGCTCGCCGCGGCGATCCTCGGCCATGCGCTGCGCGCTCGGGATCGGGCTTCTTCCTGCTCGTCATGACATCGGATCCTCGACCAGGCGGCTCAGCCGCAGCAGCTCACCCAACGACCAGGCCTGGAACGGGCAGCCGCGCGGCGTGTGCGGCGCGTCGCCGTCGGCGATCTCGGAGATATGGCCGATCCCGGCGACGCCGAGATGGGCGCGCAGCGGCGCGAGGAAACGCTGGTCCGCCTCGCGCCTGGCTTCCGGCGCAAAGTCGCGCTGGCGCAGCCAGGCCTCGACGAACGGCCCGATCAGCCAGGGCCAGACCGTGCCCTGATGGTAGGCCCCGTCGCGCTCGGGCACGCCGCCCTCGCAGCGCCCCCGATAGGCCGGGCTCGTCCGGCGCCAGCGAGCGCAGGCCCATCGGCGTCAGCAGCTGCTTCTCGACCGTCTCGATCACGCGGCACGGCCTGGTCCCGCTCGAGCAGCGCCAGCGGCAGGCCGCCCGCGGCGAAGATCTGGTTGGGGCGCAGCGAGGGATCGTCGCGGCCGCGGACATGGTCGACGTCGACCACGTCGAACAGGCTGCCGTCGTTCCAAAAGCGCGCGCGGAAGGACGCCAGCGCCCGATCGGCGAGATCGCCGCAGCTCGGGCGAGCGGGTCGCGGCGATGCGCAGCGCGTTGAACCACAGCGCCTGGACCTCGACCGGCTTGCCGATCCGCGGCGTCACGACCCAGTCGCCGATCTTGGCGTCCATCCAGGTGAGCTGCACGCCGGGCACGCCGGCGGCGATCAGGCCGTCGTCGTCCATGCGGATGCCAAAGCGCGTGCCGGCGCGATAGCCGGCGACGATCTGGTCGATCGCGCGGTGCAGCATCTGCACCTCGGCATCGGGCAGCCATCCGGCCGCGCTCAGATACTCGTGCGCCGCGACGACGTACCAGAGCGATGCGTCGACCGCGTTGTACTCGGGCTGCTCGCCGGCATCCGGGAAGCGGTTCGGCACCATGCCCTGCGGAGACGGTCGGCGCCCAGGCCAGCGAGAATGTCGCGCGCGAGACCCTGGCCGCCCGGCAGGGTCATGAAGCCGCGCAGCGCGATGAAGGTGTCGCGCCCCCAGTCGGTGAACCAGGGATAGCCTGCGATGATCGTCCTGCCGTCGCCGCGCCGCACGACATAGGCATCCGCTGCGCGCTGCAGGGGCGCGCCGAGCCCGGCGCGGCGTTTCGTCTCGGCGGTGAAGATGGCGCGCGCGATAGCCCTCCGCGATGCGCTCCGGTGGCGGCATCGTCCGAGGCGCGCAGCACCAGCACGGCGTCGCGCTCGGCCAGCTCCCAGCTGAGCACGCCGGGCGACGCCAGGTCCTCGACGAAGTCGAGGCCGCGCTCGCGCTCCAGCGTCATAGCGGAAATCGCGATACCAGATCGGCTGATGCTGGTAGCGGCCGTTGCTGAGCAGCGAGATCGCCGGCACCCCCTGGTAGGGCCGCCAGGTGATCTCCTCGCCGCTGATCTCGGGCGTGAAGTCGAAGGCCGGGTTCTCGTGGTGCAGGGCGTGGTAGTCGCGGCCGGAAAGCAGCGGGCGCACGCTCAGCCTGGCGCCGCCATGCGCCGCCAGGCGCCAGCGCAGGGCGACCTCGGCGTGGCCGTGGTGGGCGACGATCTCCTGCGTGAGCTCGGTGCCGTCCTCGGCCCGAAAGGTCCAGCACGGCCAGGGATCGGCGCGAAAGGCGACGATCCGCCGATGCGCCGTCCGGGTAGGTCACGTCCGGCGTGTAGCGCTGCGTGCTCAGCGCGAAGTGGCCGGCAGCGGTCTCGAGCCAGACCTCGAGGCCGTTGACCAGCACCATGCGTCCACTCGGCGGCCGCGTCGCGGCCAGCAGCAGGGCGTGATAGCGACGGGTGCGCGCTCCGGCGACGGTGCCCGACGCGAAGCCGCCCAGACCGTCGGCCTCGAGCCATTCGCCCGACCAGCGCTCCGCCGGGCGGCACCTCCGCCATGCCGCCTTCCTTTCACCTGCAGGGTCTGGCAATTACGGGTGTAGCGGCTGCTCAGTGCCCCTTGTCGTGTCTCGCGGTCAAGGAACCGTTGCGATGGCATCCGGCATCGGCCCGCCGGTCGCCCAGTCGAGCAGCGCCACCGTGTGCACGATCGGGACCTGGGTGCCGGCTGCGATCTGGGCGATGCAGCCGATGTTGCCGGTGGCGATCACGTCCGGCCGCACGCTGCTCGATATTGGCGACCTTGCGATCACGCAGCTGCGTCGCGATCTCGGGCTGCAGCATGTTGTAGGTGCCGGCCGAGCCGCAGCACAGGTGGCCCTCGGGGACGTCGCGCACCGTGAACCCGGCTTGGGCCAGCAGCGCCTTGGGCTCGGCCGTGACGCTCTGGCCGTGCTGCATCGAGCAGGCCGAGTGATAGGCCACCACGAAATCGGTATCGACCACTGCGGGCTTCAGGCCGAGATCGCTCATGACCTCGGTGACGTCCTTGGCGATCGCGCTGATCCGCGCCGCCTTGTCCGCGTAGGCGGCATCCTCGCGCAGCATGAAGCCGTAGTCCTTGACCGTGGTGCCGCAGCCCGAGGCGTTGACCACCACCGCATCGAGCCCGGCGCCGGCAAGCTCGCGGCTCCAGGCGTCGATATTGGTGCGCGCCGAGCGCAGCGCCGGGCGCTCCTTGCCCAGGTGGTGGGTGAGCGAGCCGCAGCAGCCGGCACCCTTGGCGATCACCACCTCGGCGCCGTGCCGGGTGAGCAGGCGGATCGTCGCCTCGTTGATCTCCGGCGCCAGCACCTGCTGGGCGCAGCCGCTGAGCAGTGCTACGCGCGCCCGCCGCACGCCTTCGGCCGCGAACACCTGCGGCGCGTCGACCGGCGATGGCGAAGGCAGGCGCGCGGGCGCGAGCCCCAGCATCGCGCGCAGCCGGCCCGCGTGGCCGCTCGCGGGCAGCAGCCGCGCGAACGGCCGCAGCCGCCTTGGCGCCGAGCAGGGCGAGGCGGAACAGCATCGGCCGCGGCAGCACGGTCGCGAGGACCGCCCGCAGCAGCCGGTCGCCAGGCGGCCGCGTGTAGGTCTCCTCGATGTGCCGCCGCGCGTGGTCCACCAGATGCATGTAGTGGACGTCGGAGGGACAGGTGGTCATGCAGGCGAGGCACGACAGGCAGCGGTCGATGTGCTTGACGACCTGCGCGTTCGCCGGCCTGTCGTTCTCCAGCATGTCCTTGATCAGGTAGATGCGGCCGCGCGGGCTGTCGAGCTCGTCGCCGAGCAGGACGTAGGTCGGGCAGGTCGCGGTGCAGAAGCCGCAGTGCACGCAGCGGCGCAGAATCTTTTCCGATTCGGCGACGTCCGGGCTGGCGCAGCTGCTCCTGGGTGAAAACGGTCTGCATTCTCGTGTTCCCTGGGCCCGCCTCTCAGTCGTGCCGCAGCGGCAGCGCCGTCCCGGCGCCGCCATCGAGGTAGAGGCTGGCCTTGACCGCCTCGGCCTTGTTGACGAGATGCTGGCTCATGAGCCTGCCGAGGCGCAAGCCGTCGCGCGCGGTGAGCGCATCGAGCATCTCGGCATGCTCGGCGACTGCCTGGTCCCAGCGTTCGGGCGAAAAGTTGGCACGGTAGCGAAAGCGCCGGATGCGGGTGTTCAGGCCCTCGTAGGTAGCCGTCAGGATGCGGTTGCCGCACTGCTCGACGAGGTGCTGGTGGATCGCCTGGTTGGCCCGGAAGTAGTTGGGAAGGTCGCCGCGCGCCTGGAAGGCGCACATCTCGTGATGCAGGGCGCGGATCTCGGCGAGGCCGGCAGCGCTGATCCGCCGCACCACCAGCTCGCCCGCCAGCACCTCGAGCGGGCGCATCACCTCGATGGTCTGCTCCAGCTCGGTCACGGTGAGCGGCGTCACGACCGCGCCGCGGTTCGGCAGCAGCGTGACCAGCCCCTCCTGCGCCAGGACCTTGAGCGCCTCGCGCAGCGGCGTGCGCGAGATGCCGTAGCGCACGCACAGCACGCGCTCGTTCAGCCGCTCGTTCGGCGCCAGCCGATCCTCGATGATCGCATCGCGCAGGCGGGCGACGACCTCGTCGTGCAGGGGCCGGCGCGCGATCGGCGCGTCATCGGAGGTCAGCCGGGCGATCGTTCGATCCATCATGCAGGTCCCTCAGGCAAGCGCCGCGGCGAGCACGCGTGCGACATGGACGGCATCGCGGCCCGTGCCGTCCTTGATCTGATGCCGGCAGCTGGTCCCGTCGGCGACGATGACGCTGCTCGCGGCGGCGCGCCGCACGGCGGGCAGCAGGTCGCGCTCGGCCATGCCGATCGAGGCGTCGTAGTGCTCGGCCTCGTAGCCGAAGGCGCCGGCCATGCCGCAGCAGCTCGTCTCGATCGTCTCGACCGCGAGCTCCGGCACCAGGCGAAGCGCCGCCTCGACGGCGCTCATGGCCCCGAAAGCCTTCTGGTGGCAATGGCCGTGCAGCAGCGCCTTGTCCCAGGCGTCTTCTTCAGGCGCGGCTGCAGCTCGTTCGTGGCCTCCCGGGCCAAGAACTCCTCGAGCAGGAAGGCGCGCTCGGCCAGCCGATCGGCCTCCTCGCCCGGCAGGATCGCCGCGAGCTCGTCGCGGAAGGTGAAAAGGCAGGACGGCTCCAGGCCCACCACCGGCACGCCGCGCTCGAGCCAGGGGGCGAGTGCCGCGAGCGTGCGCCGCAGCTCGGCGCGCGCCTCGTCGACCAGCCCTGCCGACAGAAAAGTGCGGCCGCAGCACAACGGGCGCTCGCCCGGCGGCGTGGCGCTCACCACGCGAAAGCCCGCCGCATCCAGCACCCGCTCGGCGGCACGCGCGTTGTCCGGCTCGAACCAGGTGTTGAAGGTGTCGGCGAACAGCACCACCGCGCGCTCGCCCGCATCGGCGCCGTTGCCGCTCGGGCCGATAGGGCTTGCGCTGCCAGGGCGGCAGGCTGCGCCGCGCGCTAAGGCCGAGCAGGCGCTCCCCTGCCCTTGCCGCCCACGGCCAGCGATTGCGCAGGTTGGCCAGCGGCGCGATCCGGGCGACGTAGGGCGCGTAGCGCGGCATATAGGCCACCAGGCGCTGGCGCCGGCTGAGGCCGTGGCGGCGGGCACGCTGGTGCAGCACCTCGATCTTCATGCGCGCCATGTCGACGCCGGTCGGGCACTCGCGCCGGCAGGCCTTGCAGCTGACGCAAAGCTCGAGCGTCTCGTACATCGCATCGGAGGTCAGCGCCTCGGCGCCGAGCTGGCCGGACAGGGCGAGGCGCAGCGTGTTGGCGCGACCGCGGGTGACGTGCTGCTCGTCGTCCGTCAGGCGGAACGACGGGCACATCACGCCGCCTGCGGATTTGCGGCAGGCGCCGTTGTTGTTGCACATCTCGGCGGCGCCGAGAAAGCCGCCCCAGGCGCTCCAGTCGAGCGCGGTATCGAGCGGCAGCGCCCGATAGCCCGGCGGATAGCGCAGGAGGCTGCGATCGTCCATCCGCGTCGCGCGCACGATCTTGCCGGGGTTCAGCAGGCCGTCCGGATCGAAGCTGTCCTTGACCTCCTCGAAGGCGCGCACGAGGCGCGGCCCGAACATCGCCTCGTGAAACTCCGAGCGCACCAGCCCGTCGCCGTGCTCGCCCGAGTGCGAGCCCTTGTATTCGCGCACCATCGCGAACGCCTCCTCGGCGATCGCGCGCATGGCGCGCACGCCCTGCTCCTGCTTGAGGTTGAGGATCGGCCGGACGTGCAGGCAGCCCTCCGAGGCGTGCGCGTACCAGGTGGCGGTGGTGCCGTGGCGCGCGAACACGGCGTTCAGCCGCTCGGTGTAGTCGGCCAGATCCTCGAGCGGCACGGCGCAGTCCTCGATGAACGAGACCGGCTTGCCGTCGCCCTTCATCGACATGGCGATGTTGAGCCCGGCGGTGCGGATCTCCCAGACCGCCGCCTGCGCCGCGGGCTCGATCACGCGCACCACGCTGCCCGGCAGGCCGAGATCGCCCATCAGCGCCTCGAGCCGGCCGAGCGCCGCGAGCTGCGGCTCCAGCTCGTCGCCCGCGAACTCCACCAGCAGCAGCGATTCCGGCCGGCCGCGCACGAACCGCGGCAGCATCTCGCGAAACGCCGGGATCGCCTCGGCGAGATCGAGGATCGAGCGGTCGACCAGCTCGACCGCCGTGGGCCCGAGCTTCACGATGTGCTGCGCCGACGTCCATCGCCTGGCGAAAGCTCGGGAAATGGCAGACGCCCAGCACCTTGTGCGCGGGCAGCGGCTGCAGCGCGAGCTTGATCCGCGTGAAGTAGGCGAGCGTGCCCTCCGAGCCGATCACCAGGCGCGCCATGTTGTGGCCGGCGGGATCGATGCTGTCGAGGTTGTAGCCGCCGACCCGGCGCCTGAGCTTCGCGAAGCGCTCGCGGATGTCGGCGGCGTTGCTCGCGGCGATCGCGCGCAGCTTCTGGATGATCGCGAGGTAGTGCGGGCTGCCGCCGACCTCCTGCAGGTTGCCCGGCACCTGGTCGAAGGTCACCCGCTCGCCATCGGCGAGGATGCCCTCGATCGCCAGCACGTTGTCGGCCATGATGCCGTAGCGCAGCGAGCGCGAGCCGCAGCTGTTGTTGGCCGCCATGCCGCCGATCGTCGCCCGGCTGCTGGTCGAGATGTCGACGGGAAACCACAAGGCCCAAGGGCTTCAGCTGGCGATTGAGGTCGTCGAGCACGATGCCGGGCTCGACCCACGCCGTGCGTGCGTCCGGATCGAGCTCGCCGAGCCCGTCGAGATACTTGCTGTTGTCGATCACGAGGCCGCGGCCGACGGTCTGGCCGGCCTGGGAGGTGCCGCCGCCGCGCGCCGTGACGGAGACGCCCTCCTCGCGCGCGATCGCGAGCGCCGCCTCGACGTCGGCGACCGAGCGCGGCAGCACCACGCCCTGCGGCACGATCTGGTAGATCGAGGCGTCGGTGCTGTAGCGGCCGCGGCTGGCGGCATCGAAGCGCACCTCGCCCTCGATCGCGCGCGCGAGCCGCGCCGCGAGAGGATCCTGTGCGGCCGTCCGGTCGCGGATGTCGAAGACCTGTGCCACGCTATGCTCATCCTACGAAGCGGGCCGCGCTCTTTTGCATGCAAAATGCCGATCGCACCCTAGCGCCTAATGTGATGCCCGTGCTACCGATCCTGCATCACGCGCGTCGGATTGCATGCAAAATGCAGGGTACCGAAACCACCGCGCCGGCCGCCACCCGCCAGCCCGGCCGCCACTTCCTGCAGATCCCCGGGCCGACCAACGTGCCCGAGCGCGTCCTGGGCGCGATCGCGCTGCCGACGATCGACCATCGCGGCCCCGCGTTCGCAGCGCTCGCCAGCGAGGTGCTGCGCCAGATCCGCACGATCTTCAAGACCGAGCAGCCGGTGATCATCTACCCCTCGTCCGGCACGGGCGCCTGGGAAGCAGCACTGGTCAACACGCTCTCGCCCGGCGACCCCGTGCTCATGGCCGAGACCGGCCACTTCGCCAGCCTTTGGCGCGAGATGGCGGAGCGCCTCGGCGTGCAGCCCGAGTTCCTCCCCGGCGACTGGCGTCATGGCGCCGACCCGGCGGCGATCGAGGCCCGCTTAGCCTAGGATCGCGGCCACAGCGATCAAGGCGGTCTGCGTCGTCCACAACGAGACCTCCACCGGCGTCGTGAGCCGGATCGAGGAGATCCGCCGGGCGATCGATCGGGCGGGCCACCCTGCCCTCTTCATGGTCGACACCATCTCCTCGCTCGCCTCGATCGACTACCGCCACGACGAGTGGGGCGTCGACGTCACCGTCGGCGGCTCGCAGAAGGGCCTGATGCTGCCGCCGGGCCTCGGCTTCAATGCGGTGAGCCCCAAGGCGCTGAAGGCGAGCGAGAGTGCTGGCCTGCCGCGCTCGTTCTGGGACTGGCAGGCGATGCTCGCGGCCAATGCCAAGGGCTTCTTCCCCTACACGCCGGCGAGCAACCTGATCTGCGGCCTGCGCGAGGCGATCGCGATGCTGCACGAGGAAGGCCTCGACAACGTGTTCGCGCGCCATGCGCGCCACGGCGCGGCGACCCGCCAGGCGGCCAGCGCCTGGGGCCTCGAGATCCAATGCGCGGATCCGCGCGAGTATTCCGGCTCGCTGACCGCCGTGGTCATGCCCGAGGGCCACAGCGCCGACGGCCTGCGCGCACACATCCTGCAGGCGCTTCAACCTGTCGCTCGGCAACGGCCTGTCCAAGCTGAACGACCGGGTGTTTCGCATCGGCCATCTCGGCGACTTCAGCGACGTCATGCTCGCCGGCACGCTGTCCGGGCGTCGAGATGGGGCTGCGCGAGCGCGGCGTGTCGCTGGCGGGCAGCGGCATTGCCGCCGCCCTCGATTACCTCAGCCGCACCAACCTCAGACCCGACGAGCCCGGCTGAGCGCGGGCGCGAAGGCGAACTGCAACGTAACAAAACAAGGAGGCTTAAAAATGTTGCTTCGCAAAGCTTTGACCGGCGTCGCGCTGGTCTCGCTGACAGCGCTCGGGCGCCGCCGCCCAGGAGCCGATCCAGGTGCGCATGTCGGTCGAGAGCGCGCCGGGTGCGGCCACCCAGGTCATGCTCGCCGCCTTCCGCGACGCGCTGCAGGAGGAGATGGGCGACGCGGTCGAGATCGAGTATTTCGACGGCGGCACGCTCGGCGACGAGATCGTGCACATGGAGATGGTGCGCACCGGTCAGCTCGACGTGGTGCCGATCGGCTCGGACGCGGTCGAGCTCGATTCCAAGTGGGCGATCTTCGACATGCCGTTCCTGTTCCCGGACCGCGAGACCGCAGTGCGCGTGCTGGACGGCGAGATCGGCCAGCAGCTTGCGGATTCGATGCGCGAGAGCGCCGGGCTGCATGTCCTGGGCTTCGGCGAGATCGGCTTTCGCAACATCACCAACAACGTCCGGCCGGTGGTCGTGCCGGCCGACCTCGCGGGCCTGAAGCTGCGCGTGCCCGGCAGCCAGACCCGGATCCTGGCGTTCGAGATGCTGGGCGCATCGCCGGTGACGATGAACATCGGCGAGCTCTACCTCGCCCTGCAGCAGGGCACGGTCGACGGCCAGGAGAATCCGCTCGCCAACATCAAGGCGTTCTCCTGGAACGAGGTGCAGGACTATCTGTCGCTCTCCAGCCACGTCTATACGCCGATCACCCTGGCCATCAACGGCGACCGCTGGGACGGCCTGAGCGACGACCAGAAGGCGGCCTTCGAGCGCGCCGCCGCCAAGGCGGTGGAGCAGAGCCGCGCCTTCGGCGCCGAGGCGGACGCCACGCTGCTCGAGGAGCTGAGCCAGGACATGCAGGTCAACGAGATCGACATCCAGGCCTTCCAGGAGGCCGCGAAGCCGATCTGGGACGAGATCGCCCCGATCGCCGGTGAGGAGTTCACCGCGGCCGTGGTCGAGCAGGTCGGCTCCTAGACGACGGCAGCCCGCGCGGCGCGATGGTCGTCGCGCGGGCCCGCAGCTCGAGTCAATCCCAGCCGGATCAGCTTGATGAGCACCGACCCGAGCCACGGGCCGCCTGCGGGCGGCGACGATCTCGCCGCGCGGGTGGGCGACGCCACCCGCCGGCTCGAGCTCGAGGATCCGGATCGGGGCCTGCCGCTTGCCGAGCGGGTCATCAATCGCGCGGTGGAGATCCTGGGCGTCGGGCTGCTCGCGGGCATCCTCGGCATCATCTTCACCAACGCCGTCACCCGCTACGCGCTGAACTACTCGATCATCTGGGGCGAGGAGGTGGTGATCGGCCTCGTGCCCTGGCTCGCCATGACCGGGCTTTTTCTCTCGGTGCGGCGCCGTCAGATGATCCGGATCGATTTCTTCCTCGAGAGGTTTCCTGCCACGCGCGAGGCGCGCGCTGGCGATCCTTGCAGACCTGCTCGGCGCGCTGATGCTCGGCTGGCTCGCATGGCTCGGCTTCACCTACGTCAGCACGTTCGGCGGCGATCCGACACCCTATCTCAGGTTGCCCAAGGGGCTGTTCACCTCGGCTTTGTGGCTTGGTTCGGCCGCGGTCGCCATCGCCTTCATCGCCGCCGCATGGCGCGAGCGGCGCAGGCGATGACAGGGGAACGGGCGCGATGATCGAGGCCATCGTCTCGCTGCTTGCGCTCTGCGGGCTCCTGATGCTCGGCGTGCCCATGGTCGTGGCCCTGATCAGCGGGGTCGCCCTAGACCTGTGGCTGACCGGCGCCTGGCCCTCGACCCTGCCGCAGATGATGGTTTCCGGCATGAGCCGCTTCGTCCTGCTCGCCCTGCCGCTGTTCGTGCTCGCCGGCGGCGTCATGAATGCCGGCGGCATCTCGGCAGCGCCTGTTCGACTTCGCGAATGCCCTGGTCGGGTCGATGCGCGCAGGGCTCGCGCAGGTCAACGTCGTCACCTCGATGTTCTTCGGCGGCATGATCGGCTCGTCGACCGCGGACCTCGCCGGCACCGGCTCGATCATCATCCCGGCGATGAAGAAGGCCGGCTACCCCGCCGACTTCTCCGCGGCGGTCACCGCCTCGTCGGCCGGCATCGGGCCGATGATCCCGCCCTCCTCGCCGATGATCCTGTACTCGGCGGTGACCGGCACCTCGCTCGGCGCCCTGTTCCTCGCCGGGCTGATTCCGGGCGTCCTGCTCGGCTTCAGTCAGATGGCGATCGTCGCCTGGCTGGGCCCGCAAGCACGGCTGGCAGCCCGACGGCATCTTCGCCTGGCTGCAATGCCTGCGCTCCGGCTGCGCGCTCGGTACTCTCCTTCGGTCTGCCGGTCATCATCGTCGGCGGCCTGGTGATCGGCGTGTTCACGCCGACCGAGGCGAGCGCGTTCGCCGCCGCCTATGCGATCTTCCTCTCCTGCGTGGTGTACCGCGCTCTGTCCCTGCGCGACCTTTACCGGGTGTTCGGCAACGCCGTGCAGCTGACCGGCGAGCTGCTGCTGATCGTGAGCCTCTCCTTCGCGCTCGGCTGGGGCCTCTCCAACGCCCACGTGCCGGAGGTCCTGGCGCGCGGCATCGATGCGCTGGTGATCGTCGACAGCCAGTTCCTGCGCGTCCTCTCGCTGGTCATCCTGGCGATCATCGCCGGCATGATCCTCGACCCGCTGATTCCGGTCCTGCTGCCGATCATCCTGCCGACGCTGCTGGCCTATCAGATCGACCTCACCCATTTCGGCGTGCTCATGGTGATCGCGGTGGTCATCGGCCAGGTGACGCCGCCCATGGCGATCGCGCTCGTGATCAGCGGCCGTCTCGCCGACGTCGACCAGCTGCGCGTGTTCGGGGCGAACTGGCCGTTCCTCTGGGGCCTGCTCGCCTTCCTGATCCTGATCATGGCGGTGCCCCAGCTCGCCACCTGGCTGCCGGATCTCCTGCGCAACTGAGCCGCCGGGCGGCGTCGCTCGCGAGGGCTGCACGAAGCGCATTCCCAAGCGCGTTGCGCACGGTATGTTCGGCGCCGATCGTGTTCCCGGCGTGGCGCCGCTCACGACGAAACAGGGGATGCTCATGCGCTGCGAGGTGGTCGCCATCGGCACCGAGCTGCTGCTCGGTCAGATCGTCGATACGAACTCGTCCTGGATCGGCGGCCAGCTGGCGCTTGCCGGGATCGATTCGCATTTTCAGACCAAGGTCGGCGACAACCTGCCGCGGATCGTGGGCTCGATCCGCCTCGCGCTCGAGCGCTCCGACGCGGTGATCCTGTGCGGCGGCCTGGGCCCGACCCAGGACGACATCACGCGCGAGGCGATCGCCGCGGTGATGGGCGTGCCCCTGATCCGCGATCCGGAGATCGTCCAGCGCATCCGCGCCCTGTTCGCTGCGCGCGGCCGCCACATGACCGACAACAACCTGCGCCAGGCGGACGTGCCGGAGGGCGCCTGGACCATCCCGCAGATGCCGGGCACCGCACCAGGCCTCGTCTGCCCGATCGGCGACAAGGTGATCTACGCCGTGCCGGGCGTGCCGCATGAGATGGAGGAGATGCTGAGCGGCACCGTGCTGCCCGACCTGCAGCGCCGCGCCGGCGTCAGCGCGGTGATCACCAGCCGCGTGCTGCGCACCTGGGGCCAGAGCGAATCGGGTCTCGCCGAGATGCTGGCCGACCGGATCCTCGAGCTCGACCTTTTGGGCAATCCGACGATCGCCTTTCTGGCGAGCGGCATCGAGGGCATCAAGGTGCGGATCACCGCCAAGACCGCAGACCAGGCCATGGCCGATGCGCTCCTGGCGGAGGAGGAAGCCCGCCTGCGGGTCATCCTCGGCGACTTCGTGTTCGGGACCGACGACCAGACCATGGAATCGGTGGTGCTCGACCTGTTGCGCGCGCGCGGCCTCACGCTCGCGATCGCCGAATCGCTCACTGGCGGTCTGATGGGCGCGCGGATCTGCGCCCTGCCTGGCTGCGGCGACGTCTATCGCGGCGGCGTGGTGGCGTACGAGGCGGCCGTGAAGCACAAGCTGCTCGGCGTGCCCGAGGGGCCTGTGGTGTCAGCAAAGACGGCGGAAGCGATGGCGGCCGGCGTTCGCGCGGCGATCGGCGTCGACGTCGGTCTGGCGACCACCGGCGTCGCGGGACCGGACGAGCAGGAGGGCCAGCCGGTCGGCACCGTGTTCATCGGCCTCGCCCTCGGCGATCGGGTCATGTCGGAAGCATGCCCGCCTGCCGGGCGATCGCAATCGGGTCCGGCAGTACGCGGTGATCAGCGCGCTGAATTTCCTCAGGCGCACGCTGCTTGCCTCGCCCGTCTGAGCGCATCCGGCAGAGAGCGAACGTGTCGAACGCGAAGCTCAGGGTCGGCATCGTCGGCGGCGGCTGGCCCGGCCAGCGCCATGCCGAGGGCTTTTTGGCCAGCGGCGCCTGGGAGATCGCGGCGGTCGCGGACCTCGATCCCGAGCGCCGGCGCGAGCTGGCGCGCGGCACCGATGCGCGGCTGCTGGCGACCGCCGACGAGCTGTTCGCGCTGGACGACCTGGACGCCGTGGTCGTGGCGCTGCCGACCTTCCTGCACCACCCGATGGTCATGGCGGCGCTCGCGGCAGGCAAGCACGTGCTGTGCGAGAAGCCGCCGGCGCTGAACGCCGGCGAGACCGAAGCGATGGCCGATGCCGCCTTGCGCCGCGGCCTCGTCTTATGCTTTGGCCTGCAGCGGCGCGCCCTGCCCTCGGCAGCCGCCGCGCAGGCGGCGATCGCGCAGGGCCGGCTCGGCGAGATCTATCACGCCCGCGCGGTGTTCACCCGCGCCTGGGGCGCGCCCAAGGGTGCTGGCAACTGGTTTCGCGATCCGGCCAGGGCCGGTGGCGGCGCGCTGCTCGACATCGGCGTCCATGTCCTCGACCTCGCCTGGTTCCTGATGGGACGGCCGCAGCCGGTTGCCGCCTTCGGGGTCACCCACGACCGCGCGCCGGACACCAGTCCCCTCGAGAGCGCAGCCTTCGGGCTGCTGCGCTTTGCCGGCGGCCGATCGATCCAGCTCGAGGCGGCCTGGATCCTGCCCGAGGGCGACGACCGGCAGTATGTGCACCTGCACGGCACCGCAGCCGGCGCGCTGGTCGAAAGGGACAGGCTCACCGTGATCCGGGTCGGCGAGGCCGGCACCGAAGCCTTCAGCACGCCCATCGTGCTGGGGGCCCCGGACGCCACGGTCGCACCTTTTCAAGCCCAGGCGAGCCATTTCGCCGCCGCGATCCGCGGCACGGCCCCGGCCCTTGCCCCGGCCGAGGATGGCGTCCAGCTGATGCAGATGGTCGATGCCCTCTACGCGTCGGCCAGCGAGCGGCGCGAGGTCGGCCTGCTCGAGAACCGGCCCGAGCCGGTCAGCTGACGGTGTTGATCGGCCGGCCCTGCTGATACGCCTCGATCGCGTCGATCACCTGATCGCACAATCCCTGCATGGCCGCCTGCCCGGCCCAGGCGATATGCGGCGTGACGATGACATGATGCTGCTCGGCGAGCTGCATCAGGCGGTGGCCGGCATCCGGCGGCTCCTGCTCGAACACGTCGATCGCAGCACCGCCGATGCTGCCCGCCTCGATCGCATCGGCCAGCGCCTCCTCGTCGACGATGCCGCCGCGCGCGGTGTTCACGAGGATCGCCTGCGGCTTCATCAGGCGCAGCTGCTCGCGCCCGATCATGCCCTTGGTCTCGGGCGTCAGCGGACAGTGGCAGGTCACCACGTCGGCGCGCCGCAGCAGGGGCTCCAGGTCGACCAGCTCGGTGCCTTCCGGCGCCCGCTCGACATAGCGGTCGTGGAACAGCACGCGCATCTCGAAGGCCTGCCCGATGCGGCCCACCGACTGGCCGATCGAGCCGCAGCCGATCACGCCGAGCGTGGCGCCCGCGAGGTCGCGGATCGGCCGGTTGAAGAAGGTGAACTGGCCTTCGCGCTGCCAGCGATGGTCGAGCACCTCGGCGCGGTACTGCGGCAGGTTGCGCATCAGTGCCAGGATCAGCGCGAAGGTGTGCTCGGGCACCGTATTGGTCGCGTAGCCACGTACGTTCGAGACCACGATCTGGCGCTCGCGGCAGGCGTCGAGGTCGATCACGTCGACCCCGGTCGCGGCGACCGCGATCATCCGCAGCTCCGGCAGCGCGGCGAGCGTGGCGCGTCCGATCCTGACCTTGTTGGTGATCGCGATCGCGGCGCCGCGCAGCCGCTCCACGACCTCATCCGGCGCCGTTCTGCCGTACTCGATCCACTCGTGCTCGAAGCCCGGGCGCCGGATGGTGATGCCCGGCCCGATCGTGTCGCGATCCAGGAAGACGACTTTCATGGTCCGGGCTTCGGTCTGCGGCCTGGATGCGGCATGGCGCGACCCTGCTGTTCGATGGTTCGACGATGAGGCGTGCAGCCACGTTAGCACCGAAGCCATGGCTGGAACAGAGCGCCGGCCAAATGCAATGGCGCGGCGCGGAATGATTGGCGAATGCCGACGGCCTGGATACAGTTGCTCCATTCAGACGACGAAGGTAACAACAACGGAAGGCCTCGGGCCGCTACCGTCAGGGAGAGCTAGACATGAATGGCAAGACACGTATGGCCGCGTCAGCGGCGGCGCTCGGTGCTGCCATGTTCGGCACCACCGTCGCCGCCCAGGATGTGCGCGAGTTCAGCTTCGGCTACGACCAGCCGGAATCGACCGCCTACGGCTTTGCCGGCGACCTGTTCGAGGAGCAGGTCGCGGCGTGCAGCAACGGCGCGATGCAGATCAACCAGTTCCCGGGCGCCCAGCTCGGCCAGGAGCCGGTGATGCTGCAGAAGGTGCGCTCCGGCGACATCGACTTCATCATCAGCTCGTCGGCGAACGGTGCCACGGTGTCGCCGCAGCTCGGCGTCATGTCGCTGCACTTCCTGTTCGAGGACGAGGACCATCTGGCGAAGGCGGTCAGCTCGCCTGAGCTCAACGACGCGATCAAGAACCTGGTCGCGGAGACGGTCGAGGGCGCGCATGTGCTGACCGTGATGACGATGGGCTTCCGCAACATGTACTCCAAGGAAGAGGTCCACAGCGTCGACGATCTCGACGGCAAGAAGATCCGCGTGCAGGCGACCAAGACCGAGGACACGCATTTTCCGGCCTATGGCGCCCAGCCCGTCCACATGCCCTTCGGCGAGGTCTACACGTCGCTCCAGACCGGCGTGGTCGACATGGCCGAGAACGGCGTCAACGTCTACCTCTCGAACAAGCACTACGAGGTGGCGCCGGTGATGTCGCTCACCCAGCACGAGGCCAACAACAACCTGGTCTGGGTCAGCGACAAGACCTGGCAGAGCCTGTCGGACGAGCAGAAGGCGTGCGTCGAGCAGGCGGCCGCCGAGATCGGCAAGCAGGAGCCGACCCACGCCTTGCAGCTCGAGCAGGAATCGGCGGAGGAGCTGAAGGGGATCGGCGTGCTGATCGTCGAGGACGTCGACAAGTCCGGCTTCATCGAGGCGGCGCAGCCGATCCAGGACCAGCTCGCCGAGGAGCTCGGGCCCCAGGCGGTCGAGATCGTCGAGATCATCCGCAACATCCAATAGGCAGCTCTGCCGCGATGCCTGCGCGCCATGGGGCAGGGCTTGCCCTGCCCCACCTCTGCGCACGTTCCTGGACAGCCCCGATGAGTGATCGCGGTCCGATCGTCCTGCAGCGCGACCGCCACCTGAAGTGGCGCGCCTTCGATGCGCTCGAGGTCGTGCTGATGGTGCTGTGCGGCGTCGCCATCGCCGGCTTCTCGCTCTCGGTCGCCTTCGACATCATCACCCGCACGCTCGGCGTCCCCTGGCTGTGGCTGCAGGAGGTGACCTCGGCCTTCTTCATCTACGGCAGCTTCTTCGGCCTGGCGGTGGCGACGCGGCGCGCCGACCACCTGATGCTCTCGGCGATCACGGAAGCGATGCGCGGCGCCGCGCGCACGGTGGTCGAGATCTTCAACCGGCTGGTCATCCTGGCCTGCGGCCTGTGCATGATCTGGTTTGGCTGGGAGAACTTTCTGCACGGCTTCGGCAGCTTCCGCATGCCCTCGCTCACGCCGCTCGCCTGGTGGTATCTCGCGATTCCGGTCTCGGGCGCCTTCGTCTGCCTGTTCGTGATCGAGCAGCTGGTCAACGGCTGGCGCAACGGCTTCCCGGCGCGCGGGCCGCAGGCCCCCGACGACAAGGGATTTCACGTGTGATTTTGGATTCGGGTTGGGTCCTCCTGATCATGGCCGGGATCTTTCTCGGCCTGGGCTATCTCGGCGTGCCGGTGCCGTTCGCGATCATGGCCGGCGTTTTCGTGGCGACCATGCTGACCCCGGTCAGCATGGCATCGATGGTCGGCCAGCTGTTCAACGGGCTCGATGCCGAGGCGCTTGCTCGCGGTGCCGTTCTTCCTGCTGGTCGGCGAGCTGATGACGTCGGCGGATGTGACCCGCCGGATGATCGCCCTTGCCCAGACCATCGTCGGGCACCTGCGCGGCGGGCTCGCTCAGGTGGTGACGCTGTTCTCGATGTTCTTCGCGGGCATCTCGGGCAGCTCGACCGCCGACGTGGCGGTGCTGAGCCGGACCGTCGCGCCCGAGATGGACCGCGAGGGCTACGATCGCGGCTTCACGGCGGCGCTGATCGCGGCCGCCTCGACCATCGCCAACCTGATCCCGCCCTCCATCATGGCGGTGGTCTACGGCGCCACCGGCAACGTCTCGATCGCCGGCCTGTTTCTCGGCGGCGTGGTGCCGGGCGTGCTGATCGGCATCGGCCTGATGATCTACAGCTATGTGTTCGGGCCGCCCGGCGTCATGCGGCGCCGCGCCACCATGCGCGAGTTCGCGATCGCGACCCGCGGCGCCGCGCTGCCGCTGGTGATCCCGGTGATCATCATGGGCGGCATCCTGTCCGGCTGGTTCACGCCGACCGAGGCGGGACTCGCTGCCGTCGCCTACATCGTGGTGGTCATCATTCCGGCGCTTCGGCTCGACCACATCCCGAACCTGCCGCGCGACTTCATGCACGCGGGGCTGCTGTACGCCATCCCGATGGCCGCGGTCGCCGGCGCCTCGGCCTTCGGCTGGATGCTCGCCTACCTGCGCGGCCCGGACGCGGTGGCCGACTGGATCGCGAGCACCGCCGGCACCGACCCGCGCATGATCATGTTCCTGCTGGTCCTGCTGTTCATCATCGTCGGCGACTTCGTCGACGCGGTGCCGGCGATCATCATCTTCATGCCGATCGTCATCCGGCTGGTCGAGCTCGGCGACATCAACCCCGTCCATATGGGGGTGACCCTCATCACCACCCTGGTTTTCGGCCTGCTGACGCCGCCCTACGGGCTCTCGCTGCTGATGGCGAGCAAGTTCTGCGGGGTCAAGTTCTCGACCGCAATGTACAGCTCGCTGCCGTTATACCTCGTGTTCTTCGCCACGATTTCGTTCTGCATCTTCTTCCCCGACGTCGTGCTCTGGCTGCCCAAGCAGGTCCTGCCGCAGTCGGTCGGGTGCTTCCCCAATCCGACAGGCGAGGGCTATATCTGCCCGTAGGCTCGCGGGAGCACCCGTGCTTGCACCGTCCGTCACGTGGCTTTATATGGCTGTACGTTATGACCATGGACATCAGCCCATGACCAAGATGATCCTCGAGATTCCTGCCGGCGAGTTCAAGGCGCGCTGCCTCAAGCTCATGGACGAGGTCCAGGCGACCCGTCGACCTCTGGTGATCACCAAGCGGGGCAAACCGGTCGCGAAGCTCGTGCCGGTCGAGGAGGAGGTTCCCTCCTTGTTTGGTCGACTCAAGGGCACGGTCACGATCCACGGCGACATCATCAGTCCGATCGAACAGGACTGGCATGCCGAGCGCGGCATCCTCTACGTCGGCGAAGATGACGAACCCGGTTGAGCCACTGCTGCTCGATACGCACGTCTGGATCTGGCTGAACGAAGGCGGAGCCGAGCTCGACGACGGCGTGGTTCGCCGGATCGCCGGCGCCGCGGCGCACGGTTGCGCCTTCGTCTCGGTCATGTCTGTCTGGGAGGTCGGCTTGCTGCACGCAAAGCAGCGCGTGGCGCTCGGCCTCGCCCTGCCGATCTGGGTCCAGCGAGCGCTCGCACCACCCATCACTCTCGGCGCGTTGACCTCCGACATCGCCGTGAGCTGCCATCAGCTGCCCGGCCGGCTCCACAGCGACCCGATCGATCGCATCCTGGTGGCGACCGCCCGTATCGAGAACCTTACGCTCGTCACGCGCGATCGCGCGATCCTGGAGTATGCGGCGCAGGGCCATGTCCGCGCCCTGCCCTGCTGAGCCCGGGCAGCGGAGAAAGCCACCCCCGTGCACCTGACTTCCAGTAGCCGGGCTGGGAACCACCCCGCGCGCTCGCCGTTCTCCTGGCGTCCTCTCACCACCGAGGCGCAGGCATGGCCGTGCGGCTCCTGCAGTTCTGCGCGATCGTGCTGACGGCCTTGGCGCTCGTGCCGGCCGGCGCGCATTTTTTCGAGCTGCCGAACAAGATCGGCCTCGACCAGCAGGCCTACTTCACCGTGCAGGCCATCTATCGCGGCTGGGCGCTGTTCGGCATCGCGCTGTTCGGCGCCCTGTTCGCCAACCTCGCGCTGACCTTGCTCCTGGCATTCCGGCGAGGAGCCTACCTGCTGCCGCTGCTGGCCTTTTTGCTGGTCGCGGCGACGCTCGTGATCTTCTTCGTCTGGACCTATCCTGCGAACCAGGCCACCGCCAACTGGACCCTGCCCACGCCGAACTGGACCACGTTGCGCCTGCATTGGGAGTACGCCCACGCGATGAACGCGGTGCTGACCTTCGTCGCACTTTGCCTGCTCACCTGGTCGGCGGTGACGGCGCGGGACTGAGCCAGGCGGTCGCTTCACCCTCTGGTTCCGCCGTCGCGGCGACGGCGTCGGACGGCTTTCCGCTCCAAAGCGCGGTATCGAAGTCGTTCGGATCGAGACGTTGCGCCCAGCAGATGATCGGCAGCCGGTCGTTGTCCTCGCCGCCCCGGACCGGATTGACGAACTGCCAGACGATCTCGCCGGCCGGCGTGACCTCGAGGATGCGTCCGCCGCTCGATTCGGTGATCAGCGTGTTGCCGTTGGCGAGGCGCTGCTGCGAGGCGCGGATCAGGCTCTCGAACGGCCAGTCGGCGGTGCCCGCATACTGCCAGACGATCGCCATGGTCTGCGGGTCGAACTCGATGACGCGGGACCGGCCTTCGGGCCTCTCGAAATAGCCGTAGTTGTCGAACAGCAGGATGTTGCCGTTCGGCAGGATATCGGGATCGTGCTGGCCCAGCCAATAGCCGCGCGCGGCCCATCGCAGCCGCTCGCTCGCGGGGTCCAGTACGCCGATCGCGTCGAGCTCGCGGAAGGACAGCAGGACCTGTCCGGCCTCGCCGAAGGCGAAGTTCGCGGCGGCTTCCTCGGTGATCACGTCCACCGTGTTGGTGTGAAGCGGATCGGCGAGCGCATAGGCGGCGACGCCATAGAGCAGATGGCGATATTCCGACCCCGCCACGGCGTGGATCAGGGAGGTCTTGCTCAGCTCGAAGCCGTCCGCAGAAAGCACCACGAGAAAATCGTCGAGCCGCGGCGAGGCGAGCCGGCCAAATCCCTCGAGCGGCTCGTCCACGAACTCGTGCGTCAGCACGTAGATCCGGCCGTCGGGGCCGATGTCGAGGTCGTGATGGGTGTGAGCGAGATAGCTCCACAGGACCTCGGAGTTGCGGTCCAGCTTGACCATGCCATAGCCGTAAGGCGTGTCGCCGACGCCCTCGTAGACCGCGAGCAGGTCGCCGTTCGGGAACACCACCGCCTTGCGGAAATAGACGTGCGAGTCGGGCTGCGGCCGTCGCACCGCAGCACCCTCGGTCCACACGCTGCTGTACGGCCGGCGCCATTCGTGCAGCACCTCGCCGTCCATGCCGATGAGATAAGCCGCGGCCTCGTGGCCGGAGGTGTACAGCGTGAGGCCGTCCTGCGCCCGTGCTGGATCGTGCACCGTGACGCTGCCGTCGGGTCCGGAAGCCGGATGCCAGAGATCCGAAGCGAAGACGTCGTCATAGGCCGTGAGCTTGCCGTAGAGGGCCTTGCCGCCCTCGTAGGCGCGCGCGATCTGCGGCCCCGGAAAAATGTCGGCCACCGTCAGCACGGCGCCCGCCACCAGAACGATCAGCATCGAAGCTGCTAGGAAGGCTGCGTAGGCGGCCTTGTCCCAGACCGAATTCTGCTCGCCGGCTCGCTCGGCCTCGTCCGGCGTTTGCCGCCCCGTGGGCGAACTTCCACCCTCGCGCATCGCCTCGCACGCTCCAGGCTTCAGATGTGCTACAGTCATATGGTAAACAGCGGGCAAGCAAAGAAAGTTCCCACGCAGTCACGAAGTGACGACGCGCGCGCCAAGCCATCAAAGCAGATCGATGATCGTCGACACGCGGTCGGGACAGGTCCAGCTCAGCTCCAATGCTCCGGGTCAGGCGCCGGGCGCGGCGGATGGCCGATCCGAAAGCCCCCGGGCAGCGGATCCTCGGGATCGAGCACGAACTGGTGAAAGCCCGTGATCCAGGCGCGGCCGGTGACTTTCGGCGTGACGTAGAGCACCCCTGCCCGCTCCTGCGCCGCGACCGCCTCGCCGGTAAAGCAGGTGCCGAGCACGCCCTCGAAACGCATCGGCTGATGCAGCGCGCAGCTCGCCGCGCGTGTAGCAGCGCCGCCACGCGCGCCGAGGTGCCGGTGCCGCAGGGGCTGCGATCGAGCGAGCCCGGCGGGCAGACGATGGTCTGCTTGAGATCGCCCGTGCCGGTCGCGGCCGAGGTGAAGAGGGTCTGATAGCAGCGATTGATGTCCGGCCGCTCGGGATGGCGGATGTCGAGCTGCCGGCTCACCGCGGGGATGATGCGCTGCGCCGCCGCGATCAGCGCCGCGTCGTTGTCGGGCGCCAGCCGCAGCCCCAGCGGGTCGGCATCGACGATCGCATAGAAGTCGCCGCCATAGGCGATGTCGAGCCGAACCTCGCCCAAGCCTTCCACCTCGACCTCGGCGTCGCGGTGCAGCAGGAACGATTCGACGTTCGTGAAGCTCACGCCGCCGACCCGGCCGCCCTGCACTTCCACCTCGCAGCGCACCAGGCCTGCCGGCGTCTCGATCACGACCGTGGTCAGCGGCTCGCTGGCCGCCACCATGCCGGTCGCGACCACGGTCATCGCGGTGCCGATCATGCAGTGGCCGCACATCGGCACGTACTCGTCCTGCTCCATGATGATGACGGAGAAATCGGCGCGCTCGTCGACCGGCGGCATCAGCAGGACCGAGCACATCATGCCGTGGCCGCGCGGCTCGAAGTTCAGCATGCGGCGCAGGCCGTCGTCGTGGCGCCAGAGCCAGGCGCGACGCTCGAGCAGCGTGCGGCCGGGCGGGATCGGGATAGCCGCCCGTGATCACCCGGGTCGAGTTGCCCTCGGTGTGCGAATCCACCGTCTGGATCATACGGCGATACATGCCGGCCATCTGGCCCCTCCCCGATTCACGGCGCGTTGTGACGGCGATCCCGCGCCGCTATCGTCCCTACCACAACAATCGGAGGCGGCGCATGGTCTCGCTCGAGGGACGGAAAGTGGTGATCATCGGCGGCTCGTACGGCATGGGCCTGGCCACTGCCGAGATGGCGGTCGATGCCGGCGCAGAGGTCGCGATCGCGGCGCGCGGTGCGGCCAGGCTCGAGGAGGCTTCCAAGGCGCTGCAAGCACGCGGCGGCCGCGCGGTGCCCTGGCGCGCATTGCGGATCGAGGACCGGCCGGCCGTGGCGGCTTTCCTGGCGGAGCACGCGCCGATCGACCACCTGGTGCTGCCCGGCTCGACGGTGAAGCCGATCCTCTACGACGACCTGACCGATGCGAACGCACGCGAGGCGTTCGAGAGCAAGTTCTGGGGGCCGTTCTGGGCCGCGTTCGATGCGCGCCCGCACCTGCGGCGCGGCGGCAGCATCGTCTTCTTCACCGGCGTCGCCGCCAAGCGGCCGGTCAAAGGCTACATCATGGGCGCCTGCATCAACGGCGCGCTCAACGCCGCCACGCGCTCGCTGGCGCTGGAGTTCGCCAGGATCGGCGTGCGCGTCAACACCATCGCACCCGGCCTTTGCGACACGCCGCTGAACGACATCCTGCATGCCCACGACAAGGAGGAGCGCTATCGGACGATGGCCGCGCGTCTGCCGGTCGGCCGCGTCGGCCATGCCGAGGACTGCGCGCTGGGTGCCATGTACCTGATGGCCAACGGCTACGTCACGGCCGAGGTGCTCGGCATCGACGGCGGCCAGCAGGTCATGGACTGACCGGGTAGCACCCTGCGCTCGCGCCTCCCGAGCCTTATATGACCCACTCGTTGCAAGCGGCCGTGGACGCGAGCGTTTTCTCCATGCGGATCGCCGGCAGCGTCGTGCCGTCCGGCAGAGCGAGGCCGCAGCGCTGCACCTCGCGATAGCCGAGATGGTGATACAGCGGCACACCCGGGAGCGAGGCGTCCAGCTCGAAATGCCTGCATCCGGCGCGTGCGGCCTCCGTCTCGGCGTGCTGAACCAGCCGCCGCCCGATGCCCTGGCGCGCCCAATCGGGATGCACGAAGACCAGGCGGATCCTGGCACGCGAGGCTCCGGCCGGACCATCATCGACGGCCTCCCAGCCGCCGCTGCCGACCAGGCCGCCTTGGATCTCGGCGAGATAGTATGTCCCGGCGTCGACCAGACCACGGTCGACCGTGCCTGCCGCCAGGAAACGCTCGAGCACGGCCGGCGAATAGTAGCCGGTCGCCAGCTCGCGCACCGACGCCTTATGCAAAGCCTCGATCGCCGGCATGTCGCTCCGACACGCCGGGCGGACCATGATCAGCCGAGCAAGATCGCTCATGCCACGCCTCCAGGATTGCCGACGATCCGCCCCGACAGCTACGCGCTTCGCGTTTCAGGCGTTTGTCCGTAGCCGGCCGACTTGGTTTCAATTGTAGTCGGCGCGGTAACCGTGGCATCCGGCGCTTGACCACGCCGTGCCCGCTGCGCGAGCATCCGGCCCCGGCCCGGTTCCGGCGCTGCGCATGGGAGGTGAGGCATGAGCGAATCGCGGGTCTTCGTGGTCCGGCCCGACGAGGGCGAGAGTTTTTGGCAGCCAGTCCCGGCCAACGGCTATGCCGAGGTCAGGGTCTCGCACCGCAAGGACCCGGCGATCACGGGCTGCGCCACCGGCATCCAGGTGGTAGCGCCGGGCTGCTACATCCGCGAGCACGTCCACCCGGCGCAGGACGAGATCCTGTTCGTGTTCGAGGGCGACGGCGAGGCGGTGATCGATGGCGCAAGCCATGCGATGCCAAGGGGTACGACCGTCTATATCGGCGCGGGCCATCGTCACAAGCTGGTGAACGCCAGCCCCGATCGCCCGCTCAGGCTGTGCTGGGTGATGATGCCGGGCGGCGATGACGGCCTCGACGACTTCTTTGCCCGCATCGGCCGCCCGCGCAAGCCCGGCGAGCCCGCGCCCGAGCCGTTCGCGCGCCCGCCCGACATCGAGCAGATCGAGGCTGACACGGTGTTCGCCAAGCTCGATTGAGCGAGCTTTCCAGCGCTGCGGCGCTGCAAGGCCAAGAGGGACCTTGCAATCCCGTTAATGGCCCCCATATGGCATGTAACCCCCAAGATATCGGAAAATCCTGCCGTACGACCCGGTCCGTCCGTCGTGGCGGAGCGAGGCCAAGGGCGCTTGCGTGAATCGGGCTCATCGGAGCCAGAGGTACCATGGATCAGAAACGAGTGATGCTTCCCCCTGCAACCGACCTCGACCACTACCTTCAGGAGGCCTTGCGGTTTCCTCTGCTCGATCCCGAGCAGGAGCGCGCGCTCGCCGAGCGCTGGCGCGACGCCAAGGATCCGGAGGCGGCACAGCTGCTGCTCGGCAGCCACCTGCGTCTGGTGTTCAAGATCGCACGGGGTTTTCGCGGCTATGGGCTGCCGTTGGGCGAGCTGGTCGCCGAGGGCAATGTCGGCCTGATGCAGGCGTTGAGCAAGTTCGAGCCGGACCGCGGCTTTCGCTTCGCCACCTATGCGATGTGGTGGATCCGGGCGGCGATCCAGGAATACGTCCTGCACAACCGCTCCCTGGTCAAGATGGGCACGACGGCGGCGCAAAAGCGGCTGTTCTTCAATTTGCGCCGCATCAAGGGCGAGCTTGGCGAGTTCGGCGACGGCGATCTGCCGGCCGAGGTCGTGACCAATATCGCGACCGAGCTCAGCGTGACCGAGGACGAGGTGACCGAGATGAACCGGCGCCTCGCCGCCAGCGATCAGTCGCTGAGCGCCCCGATGGGCGCCGACGACGACACGCAGTGGCAGGACATGCTGGTGGCCGATCGCCCGGATCAGGAGGCCGTCCTGGCCGAGGAGAGCGAGCTCACCTGGCGGCGCGGGCTCCTGGACAAGAGCATGCAGGTGCTGAACGAGCGCGAGCGGCACATCCTGTCCGAGCGCCGTCTGAGCGAGGGCCCGAAGACCCTGGAAGACCTGAGCCAGATCTACGGCGTGTCGCGCGAGCGCATCCGCCAGATCGAGGCGCGCGCCTTCGAGAAGCTGCAAAAAGCCATGCTCGCAGCCGCGGCCAACGACGCCGCAGGCCGGCCGCTCGCCGCCTGAATTCACGATCCTGCAGCCGCCGCAACCCCTGCGGCGGCTGTTTTCTCAATACGGATTCTTGGGCGACCGGTCTTCGGACAGGCTCGGGCGCATGCGGCGCACGAGGATCTCGATCGCATCGGCCAGGTGCACCTCGGCGATGTGCGGGTCGTCGCGCGCGACCCGCAGCCGGTGCGCTTCCATCAGCACGTCCACATGGGTAAGGCCAGCCGGCGGCTCGAAGCGGTAGGACGCGAGCTCGATCAGCAGCCCGAGCGGATCGCGAAAGTAGATCGAATCCATGAAGCCGCGATCCTTGACCCGGCTGTGCGCGATGCCGCGGGCGTCGAGCCGGGCCACCGCCTGCCGGAACGTCGCGGCCGAGACTGCGAACGCGACATGATGCACCGCGCCGATCTCGTTCGGCGTCGCAGCATCGTCGGGCTTGCGGCTTTCGTCGGTGAACACCGTGATCAGCCGGCCGTCGCCCGGATCGAAATACAGGTGGTTCTGCTCGGGCGTGTCGAGGTTTGGCTGCTCGAACACGAACGGCATGCCGAGCACGCCTTCCCAGAAGTCGATCGAGGTCGCGCGGTCGGCGCCGACCAGCGTGATGTGATGGACCCCCTGCGTCTGCAGCTTCTGCATCGCTCCCCCCGCCCCCGCCGGAGCCTCCGCTCGCATCCTACATGCATTGCGGGGCCGCGCACCAGCATGCGCCTCGGGCGCGCCCACGAAAACGCGGCGCGGCCGATTCGGGCATCCCCATCCGGCGCGAATGGTCTATGTTCACGTCCAGGCCGTCCCCAATGCGCACCGGAGTGATTCCGATGAAAGCAACCGCAAAGCTCCACGATCTTGGTCAGAGCCTCTGGCTCGACAACATCACGCGCGACATGCTCGACGACGGTACGCTCGCGCGCTACCTGGACGAGCTGTCGATCACCGGGCTCACCTCGAATCCGACGATCTTCGACCACGCCATCGGCAAGAGCAGCACCTACGACGCCGCGATCCGCGCCCGGCTTGGCAAGGCGAAATCGACCGAGGATCTGTTCTTCGACCTGGCGATCGAGGACCTGACGCGCGCCGCCGACCTGTTCCGGCCGATCCACGACCGCACCAACGGCGTCGACGGCTGGGTGTCGCTCGAGGTGTCGCCGCTGCTGGCCTACGATACCAAGAGCACGCTGGCCATGGCCAAGGACCTGCACGGCCGCGCCGGCAGGCCGAACCTTTTGATCAAGATCCCCGGCACCAAGGAGGGCCTGCCGGCGATCGAGGAGGCGATTTTCGCCGGCATCCCGATCAACGTGACGCTGCTGTTCTCGCGCGAGCACTACGTGGCGGCGGCGCAGGCCTATCATCGCGGCATCGAGCGGCGCATCGCGGCCGGGCTCGACCCCTATGTCGGCTCGGTCGCCTCGATCTTCATCAGCCGCTGGGACGTCGCGGTGAAGGACAAGGTGCCGGACGGCCTGCGCGACAAGCTCGGCATCGCGGTCGCGATGCGCGCCTACAAGGCCTATCACGAGCTGCTCGCCTCGCCCGCCTGGCAGCGCAGCTACAATCTCGGCGGCCGCCCGCAGCGCCTGCTCTGGGCGAGCACCGGCACCAAGGATCCCAGGGCCCCCGACATTCTCTACGTCAAGTCGCTGGCCTCGCCGTTCACCGTCAACACCATGCCCGAGGGCACGCTGAAGGCGTTCGGCGACCACGGGCAGGTCGGCGACATCCTGCCACCGGACGGCGGCGACTGCGAGGAGGTGCTGGCCCGGTTCGCCAAGGCTGGCATCGACGTCGATGCGCTCGCAGCCCAGTTGCAGGACGAGGGCGCCAAGTCGTTCGTCAGCTCCTGGACCGACCTGATCGGCTGCATCGAGGCCAAGAGCTCCGAGATCAAGAAGGCCAGCTGAGCGGGCTTCTCCGGATCTCCAGCGGCGGGGCCCACCTGCCCCGCCGCGCTCGGCAGTGCCGTGCTGCATCTGCGGCCCGCCCACGTTTCATCTCCCTTGATGATCGACAGCTTGCCTGATTGGTGGCACAAAAGTCGCGTTCACCTTGCTCGTCCGCTCACGATCCCGGGTTGGGGACAGGCGCGCGTCGGGCCACCAGCAAGCACATCACGAGGTGACGATGAAACACCATCCGAAGCAGCATTGGGATCGGTCGCGACGCGGCTTCCTTCGCACCTCTGCGAGCGCCGCGGCGCTTGCGGGGCTCGGCGGGCTCGGCCTGCCGCGGCTCGGGCTGGCGGCCGACGGGCCCTGGTCGGCCCAGCCGGAGAGCGAGGTCGATCGGCTCAACTTCGTCGTCTGGACCTATGGCGACATCTACAGCAAGATCGCGGCGCAGTTCGAGCAGGACTGGGGCGTCCCGGTCGATTCCACGATCTCGTCGTTCAACGACCACCCGACCAAGCTGGTGACCATGTTCGCGGGCGGCGAGGACATCGACGTCTCGCAGTCCTCGCCGTTCTCGTTCCCGAATTTCATCGAGCAGGGCCTGGTCGAGCCGCTCGACGACATGCCGGGCATCGAGGACTACGTCAACGACTTCACGCCGTTCACCAAGCAGGTCGCGCAGTACGACGGCCAGACCATGGGGCTGCCCTATTTCTCGGCCATCTGGGTCTGGAACTACTACGAGGACCTGCTGGAGAAGGCGGGCATCGACCAGCCGTTCACGGAGTATGACGAGCTGATCGAGCAGTGCGTCAAGGCCAAGCAGGACGGCGTGTCGCAGTACCCGATCCTCTGGGTCGCCGGCGTCGGCCTGGAGCAGTTGCCGGGCACCTGGTACAGCCTGACCTGGAACCGCGGCGGCACGTTCTTCGACAAGGACGGCGAGCACCAGCTCGGCGACGGCTCGGTCGCCCGCGAGACCCTCAAATGGTGGGCCAACACCTTCGAGCAGGGCCTCGACATCTCCGATCCGGAATCGCTCAAGGTCCAGTTCACGACCTCGGCGAAAGCGTTCAGCGCCGGCAACAACCTCTACCGCGGCCCGAACCACCACTATGGCCTGAACATCGTCAACGATCCGTCGCAGTCGCCGATCGCCGGCAAGGTGAAGGTGCACGGCTTCCCGGGCGACGGCCGCACCATCGGCGTCACCCACGTCTACTTCCTCACGACCGCCAATCGCGATCCGGAGTGGGCCTGGAAGCTGCTGCAGTATCTCGGCGGCCGAGACAAGACCGGCGACTACACGCAGGCGCACCACCTCGCGCAGGACGCCATGCTGGGCAGCGGCTACCAGTCGGTGATGGAGAGCGACGCGGTGCGCGAGGGCTGGAAGCCCTGGGGCGACCCGCAGTTGATCCTCGAGATGTGGAACAAGGCATCCTACATCGGCGAGCCGGTCTCCTCGGTCTATCAGCCCTGGCACTTCCCCTGGACCGACCAGCTCAACATCGAGGTGCAGAACTGCCTGACCGGCCAGATCACGGCCGACCAGTGCTGCGACAACCTGATCGAGGGCATCGACAAGGCCAAGCGCGCGTAGCCGTCGCGGCAATGTGGGACATGGTGGCGGCGCAGCCCTGTCGCCGTCGACCGGCCCCGGATGGGGGACGACGCGTCGTGGTGAGCGACAAGGCGAGCATCGCCCGGCCGGGATCGGTGGCGGCGGGCGAGCGCACGGGACGCGAGCTGTCGCGCGGCTGGCTCGCCCTGTTCATGAACACGCCATCGCTCCTGATGATGGCGCTCGTGCTCGCCTACCCGATCTGCTACGCGGGCTACCTTTCCTTCCACAAGGTCGGGATCGGCCAGCTGCGCAAGGGCGAGTTCCCGTTCGCCGGCTTCGACAACTACCTGCGCCTGTTCGACGACCCGCTGTTCACGCTGGCGCTCACCAACACCTTCATCTTCACCGCGATCACGGTCTCGGCCGAGGTCGTGCTCGCGGTGGCGATCGCGCTCCTGATCAACCAGCAGGGCATCTGGACCTCGCGCGTCACGCAGGCTCCTGATCCTGCTGCCCTACGCCATCCCGCCGATCGCCAACGGCCTGATCTGGTCGTTCATCTACAGCTTCCAGTTCGGCTTCCTGAACCGCATCCTGTTCAGCCTCGGCATCATCGATGCGCCGATCAACTGGGCCGGCAATCCCGACACCGCGCTCTACGCGGTCACCGTGCCGTACATCTGGCGCACGCTGCCGTTCGCGATCCTGCTGGTGCATGCAGCGCTCCAAGGCATCGACAAGGGCCTCTACGAGGCTGCCGCGGTCGACGGCGCCACCGCCTGGCAGCGCTTTCGCCACATCACCCTGCCGCTGCTGCGGCCGATCATCGTGGTGATCCTGGTGCTCAGGACCTCGTTCGCGTTCGCCGTGTTCGAGGAGATCCTCGCGATCACCCAGGGCGGGCCGGGCGATGCCACCTGGGTCGCGGCCTGGTACAGCTACAAGACGTCGTTCGCGCCGCCGTTCAACATCGGCGTCGGCTCCGCCTCGGCCTACGTCCTGGCGCTGATCGTGGGCCTGTTCGCGCTCGTCTACGTGCGCTTCCTCTACCGCCGGATCACCTGATGCTGAAGCCCTCGCCGATCGCGCGCATTTTCCTGCATCTCGCCAACCTTGCGACGATCGCCTTCTTTCTGCTGCCGCTGTTCGCCGTGGTGATCGGCGCGATCCAGTCCGAAAAATCGCTGCAGGCCGACACCCGCGCCGTGTTCCCGCCGGAGTACACCCTCGACAATTTCCTGGTCATCCTGTCCGGCGGCGAGCAGAAGGGCGCGATCTTCGAGCAGGTCACCTATCTGCCCGACAACATCAAGCAGTTCTACCGGGCGTTCCTGAACAGCACGATCGTGGCGCTGAGCGTGACCGCGCTCACCCTCGCGTTCGGCTCGATGTCGGCCTACACCGTCGCGCGCCTGCGCTTTCGCTGGCTGATCGTGTTCATGCAGGCGAACGTCGTGGCGCGCTTCGTGCCGATCATCGTGCTGATGATCCCGCTCTACGTCACCTTCCGCTTCAGCGGGCTGCTGAACTCGCTGACCGGCGTGATCATCGCGCTGACGGGCTTCCTCCTGCCCTACGCCATCCTGATCCTGGCACCCTATTTCGACAGCATCCCGCGCGACCTCGAGGATGCGGCGCGGATCGACGGCTGCACCCGCTTCACCGCGTTCTTGCGCATCACGCTGCCGCTCTCGACGCCGGGGCTTGCCGCCTGCGGCGTGATCATGTTCATCATCTCCTGGCACGAGCTCCTGATCCCGCTGATCCTGAACTCCAAGACCGAGTTCATGACCCTGCCGGTGGTGATCGCGAGCCTGGTGGGCGACGTGCACGTGTTCTTCAACCTGATGATGGCGATCTGCCTTCTGGCCCTGCTGCCCTCGGTGATCCTGGTCCTGATGCTGCAGAAATTCGTGGTCCAGGGCCTCTCGGTCGGCGCGGTCAAGGGCTAATCTCGCCCTCGAGGAGCCTTCATGCTCAGACGCCTAGGCTGCTCGCCCACGCGCCTCCACGTCTTGCCTGTAGCTACGAGTGTCGCTACACAAGCCGATACGACTTGAGTGTGATGTGTCGCAGGCCGTCCGGTGATCGATGAGGAGGGCAAGGCATGAGGAAGCAAGGCAATATCGTCAGCTACTCGGCCGAAGAATTGAAGGAAATGCGAGAACGAGGTGAGGACCAGACCGATTGGGCGCGGGTCGATGCCATGACCGAGATGCAGCTCGAGATGGCGATCGCCAGCGATCCCGCCTGGGCCGACATCCCGCGCGACTGGTACAAGCACGCCAAACCCTACTATCCCAGAGCGCACAAGAAGCAGGTCACCTTGCGCATCGATCCCGATATCCTGGCCTGGTTCAAGCGCCAGGGCCGGGGCTATCAGACCCGGATCAACGCGGCGCTGCGCGCCTTCGTCGAGGCGCACGAGCGGAAGTAGGAAGTCGGACGAGGCATGTACGCGATCGACCCGAGCCGGCTCGACCTCGCCCGCGAGTTCAAGGCCAACCCCTATGGCGAGCACAGCCCGGACCTGCAGTATCTCCTCAGCCTGATGCGCCGGCCGGCCAACCGGCCGTTCCATGCGCTGGTCATGACCGAGCCGTTCCGGCGCTGGACGCTGGCGGTGCTGGACCCCGCCGTCCCGGCCCGCCGCAGCTCACCAACACGACGTTCGAGCGCCTCGCGGATGCCGAGTGGCACGTCTTCAAGCTGCGCTGGAAGGCGCTGGCCGGCGAGGACCTGCCGCTCGACTGAGGCTCACCTGTCTCCTGGCAAGCAAAGATGACCACGATCCTGGCCTATTGCGATCCGATCAGCGCCGCCCCGGGCGACGCCGTGCGCTTCATGGTGAGCTGCGAGGGTGCTGCCGACTATCGCGCCGAGATCGTGCGCCTGATCAACCCGCAGGCCGAGCCCGAGGCGACGCCGTTTCGCTTCGAGCCGGTCGCCACGCCCGCGACCCGCAGCTATCGCAGCCGCGTCCAGAGGCTTCAGCCGGGCTCGTATGCCATCGTCGAGCCGCATCCGGCACTCGACCGGCTGGAGAGCTGGAGCCTGCGGGTGTTCGTCTGGCCGACCACGCCCGGCCGCGGTCGCCAGGCCCTGCTCGGCGCCTGGTCGGAGCCCGAGCAGCGCGGCTTTGGCCTGTTCCTCGACGAGCGCGGCGCACCCGCAGGCGCGCATCGGCGATGGTACGGGCGGCGTTGCCGCGCCTCTCGACGGGCACACCGCTGCGCGAGCGTCGCTGGTATCTGGTGACGGCGAGCTTCGATGCGGCGAGCGGCCGCCTGGAGCTGTCCCAGGCCCCGGTAAGCCACAAGACCTTCCAGCCGGACGACGCCCGCACGGCATCGGAGACCACCTCGGTCCGCCCCGCCTGTAGCGGCCTCCCCTTCCTGCTCGCGGCCTGGCACGAGGGGCCGTCGGATGCGCCTGGCGCCGATCGACCGATTCTCGGCCGGCGGCCACTTCAACGGCAAGCTCGACCGCCCTCGCCTCGCCGCGCGCGCGCTCGATCCGGCCGAGATGGCGGCGCTCGACGCCGATGCGCTGCCGGACGAGCTGGTAACGTCGGTCCTGGCGGCCTGGGATTTCTCGCTCGACATCCCGAGCGAGACCATTCGTCGACATCTCGCCCAACCGCATGCACGGGCGGACCGTCAATCTGCCGGCGCGGGCCATGACCGGCCACAACTGGACCGGCGAGGTCATGGACTGGACGCAGGCGCCGGCGCAGTACGGCGCCATCCACTTCCACGACGACGATCTGGTCGACGCGGGCTGGCAGGAGGATTTTCGCTTCGAGGTGCCGCAGGATCTGCGCTCTGGCGTCTATGCGGCGCGCCTTCGCGCCAACGAGGCCGAGTTCTGGGTCCCCTTCTTCGTCCGCCCCCGCAAGGGCCACGCGCGCGGCAAAGATCGCGTTCCTCGCCTCGACCGCCACCTACATCGTCTACATGAACAACCGCGCCCGCTTCACCTCGATCGCGGTCGAGCTCTATCAGGGCCGCCTGACGGTGCTGGATGCGATCGACCAGCTCCTGCTCGAGCATCCCGGCATCGGGCTTTCGACCTACGATCGCCATGCCGACGGCAGCGGCGTCTGCTACTCGTCGCGCCACCGCCCGGTCACCAATTTCCGGCCGACCGGGCGGCACTGGAACTTCAACCTCGACCTGTTCATCGTCGACTGGCTCGAGCATCTGGGCGTCGACTACGACGTGATCACCGAGGAGGACCTGCACGAGGAGGGGCTGGACCTGCTGCGCCCCTACAACGTCGTGCTGACCGGCTCGCATCCGGAGTACGATTCGCTCGAGATGCTGGATGCGCTGGATGCGTATCTGCGTCATGGCGGCCGGCTGATGTACATGGGCGGCAACGGCTTCTACTGGCGGATCGCGCATCATCCGACCCGGCGCGGCGTGATCGAGGTGCGGCGCGCCGAGGGCGGCGTGCGCGCCTGGGACGCGCTGCCGGGCGAGTACTACCACAGCTTCACCGGCGAATATGGCGGGCTGTGGCGCCGCCAGGGCCGCGCGCCCCAGAAGCTCGCGGGCGTCGGCTTCATCAGCCAGGGCTTCGACCGCTGCTCCTACTACCGGCGCCTGGAGGCCAGCCGGGACCCACGCGTCGCCTTCATGTTCGAGGGCATCGAGGACGAGATTCTCGGCGATTTCGGCATCCTCCAGGGCGGCACCGCGGGCCTCGAGATCGACTGCGTCGATCCGGCGCTGGGCACGCCGCCGCACGCGCTGGTGGTCGCGCGCTCGGAGAACCACTCCAACACCTACGAGCTGGTCGGCGAAGAGGTCCGCATTCCGCATGGCGCGACCGATGCCATCCTGCACGAGGGCATTCACGCCGACATCACCTTCTTCGAGACGCCGGGAGGCGGTGCGGTGTTCTCGACCGGCTCGATCGCCTATGCCGGCAGCCTGTCCTGGAACGGCTTCGACAACAACATCGCGCGGCTGACCACGAATGTGCTGCACCGGTTCGCCGACGAGACGCCGTTCCCGCTGCCCTAGCGGTCCGCGTCTGCTCAGAGCGAGCGGGCGAGCAGGGCGATCGACAGGCCCATCAGCAGCAGCAGCGCAAGCTTCTTGACCGTCTCGGGCGAGGTGCCGAGAAACTGCCGATGACCGGCCGCCACGCCAAGCAGCAGGATCGGCAGGAAGAAGGCGGTGCGCCACAGGATCTCCGCGCCGACCAGGCCTTGCAGCGCGAACACGCCCGTCCCGAAAGAATCCGTGCCGAGGAGATAGGTCACCATCGAGGCGCGTCCGACGGCGATGCCGAGCGGCGTCGCGAAGTAGAACAGGATCACCGGCGGCCCGACGATCGCCATGCTGCCATTGAGGAAACCCGCCAGCAGCCCGACCCCGACCGTCGCGGTCCTGCCGGGTGCTCGCTTGAGCGCAAAGCCGCGCCAGATCAGGATCGCCGCGACGAACACCACCAGAGCCAGCGCGATTCGCAGGGCATCCGCCGGCACCGACGCGAGCGCGTAGATGCCCGCGGGCGTCGCCACGCAGGTGCCGGCCAGGAGCAGCCAGAGCGAGCCCCATTCGACCTCGTGCCAGACATGGCGCAGCAGGCCGATGCTGGTCGCGACCTCGAACATCAGGACCATCGGCACGACCTGCAGCGGCGGCAGCACCAGCGACAGGCTGGTCACCCACACCATCGAGGCGCCAAAGCCGGTGTAGCCCTTGATGAACGCGCCGACCAGGACCGCCGCGACGCTGAACGCGAGCCCGGCGGGGCTCAGGCCCAACACGCTCAGCAGAAACTCCATCGCCCCTGCCAACTGTGCCGCGGCCCCAACTCACCCGCACCTCTGGGAACCCTCACTTCAATTTTCACGTTTGCGACGCCAGAAAGCTTTCTGAGAACCGCCATCATGAGCTATGCAGTACGCCAACCCTGGGGTGAACAGAAAGCTTGGACGACCCCTTGATCAGCGATAAGCGACCTTGAGAGTGGGCTGCCCATGGCAATGGTGGTGGACGTAGAGTTGGTCTTCGAAAGATTGTCCGGCTTTCCAATCCGAACCTTCAACCGAGGCGACCTGTTGCTGGCCGAGGGTAGCTGGACAGGTCAGCTGCTGTTCCTGCTTCAAGGTGCGGTCGACGTCGTCAAGGACGGCTGGCACATCGCCCGGGTCGAGAAGCCCGGCGCCGTGTTTGGCGACATGGCGGTACTGCGGGATCAACCTCACTCGGCCGATGTCGTTGCGTTTCAGCGGTCCAGCTTCTTCATGGTGAGCGATGCCGCGGCCTTCCTTCGCGCCGAGCCCCTGATTGCGCTCTACATCGCCGTGGTGCAGTCCGGAAGGCTGGACGCCGCCAACCAAAGCCTCATCGCGGCCAAGAGGCAGTTCGCCGGAAACAGTCAGAAAGAGCGGGCGTTCGTAGCGACCCTCGACAAGATCGGGGCCGCGCTGCGCCGCGCGGCTTGAGGCCGGCGCGCCGCACGCTCAGCGCGGACATCAGACCAGCGTCGCATCGCGAGCGGCGACGAGGCGCGCGGCCACGCGGGCGACCTCCTCGGCATCCTGGTAGCGCCAGGGATGCACCACGCGCGTCACGCCCTGCGCGGCGAGCTCGCGCCAACCGGGATGCGAGCGCCTCGTCTTCGAGCGGCAGCGCCTGTAGCATCACCACCTCGGGAGCCGGCCTGCCGGCCGCCGCCATGCCCTCGCGCAGGCTCGCGATGCCGGCTTCCAGCCCCTCGGCATGCATGGCGGTCGGCATCCAGCCGTCGCCGAACCGCACCGCGCGACGGATCGCATGCGGCGGTGCGCCGCCGACGATGATCGGCGGTCGCTTCGGGCGCGGGCGGAACAGGAACGGCTGGCCGTTCGCTTCGACCTCGTCGGCGGCAAAGCACGCATGCAGGAACTCGAGCGTCGCATCGGTGATGGCACCACGGCGCTTCGGGTCGACGCCGAGCGCCCGGAACTCCTTCTCCATCCAGCCGACGCCGACGCCGAGGATCAGCCGCTCGCCGGAGAGCTCCTGGATCGTCGCGATCCATTTGGCGATCAGCAGCGCTGGCCGGTAAGGGACGATCAGCACGCCGACGCCCAGGCCCACCCGCTCGGTGATGCCGGCGAGGAAGGCCAGCGTCGCCAGCGGCTCGAGGTAGCGCCCGTCCGACCCTTGCGAATCCTCGGGCGCCAGCGCCAGGTGATCGGCGACCCAGAGATCGTCGATGCCGGCCTCCTCCGCCGCGCGCGCCGCTTCGGCGATCAGCGCGCGGGTCGATTGCGGCCCCATGTTGCGCAGGTACAGGCCAAGCTTCATGGTCGTTCTCCGATGCCAGGGTGCGGGCCGTGCCTTTCCTGCCCTACTCTGCCACCGCGCGCCTCGACGCCGAAGCCTCATCGTCCACGGGCGCGGGCTGGGGCGCGCGTTCGCCCTGAGCGCCGGTCCGTGCTATCCCCCTTGCGGCCTGGCGGTCGCGGGCGTCGGCCGCACGACGCTACAGACCAGCGAGGCACCAGGGGAGTCGCCTTGAGCCTCACGCCCTACACCGCAGGGTTGTTGCCCGTTGCCGGCAACGTCTGAGCCCGATCACGCATGATCGCGCTGCTGGCGGACGCGGATTTTCGCCGCGTGTGGCTCATCGGCGCGATCGCCGGCGGGTTGCGCTGGCTCGAGCTGCTCGCGATCGGCGTCTATGTCCTAGCGCACACCGGCTCGCCCTCGACGGTGGCGCTCATCACGGCGCTGCGCCTCGCGCCGATGTTCCTTTGCGGCCCGCTGATCGGCGCGCTCGGCGACCGCTACGAGCGCAGCCATGTGCTGCTGATCGGCCTCGCGATCGCGGCCGTGACCTCGATCGCGCTCGGCGCCCTCGCCTTCAGCGGCCAGATCACGCTCTGGCAGATCGCGCTCGGCACGATCGTGAGCGGCGCCTTCCTCGCCGGCGACATGACGCTGCGCCGCATCATGAGCGCCGAGATCGCCGGGACCGACCGGCTCGGCCAGGCGATGGCCCTGGATTCGGTGAACAACCACGCGACCCGCATGCTGGGGCCGGCGCTCGGCGGCCTGCTGCTGCAGACGCTCGGCCTGTTCGGCGTCTACCTCGTGGGCGCGCTGCTGTACCTGCTCGGCATCGTCCTGATCCTGCGCATCCGCTATCGCGCCAGGGGGCCCCGGAGCGAGAGCGCGATCCTCGGCACGCTGCACGCCGGCTGGCGTTACGTGCGCGCAAGGCGGCTGATCGTGGGCGTGCTGATGGTCACGCTGGTCGCCAATTTCTGGGGCTTTGCCTACATCACCATGGTGCCGGTGATCGGCGAGGAGGTGCTGGGCCTTTCCGCGTTCCCGATCGGGGTGATCCTCTCGGTGCAGGGCTTCGGCGCGCTCGTCGGCGCGCTGGTGATCGGCAGGGTGAGCGCGCCGCGGACCTACACCCGGATCTATCTCGCCAGCACCTTCGTCGTCCTGCTCGGCGTGCTCGGCTTCGGCCTTTCCCGGTGGTTTCCGCTCTCGCTCGTGCTCAACCTGATCTGCGGCATCGGCATCGGCGGCTTTGCGGTGCTGCAGAGCTCGATCCTGATCCTGGCGGCGCGGCCGGACGTGCGCTCGCGGGTCATGGGCCTGCTCGCCGTGGCGATCGGCGCAGGACAGCTGGGCGGCATGCTGCATGTGGGCCTGCTGGCCGACTGGCTCGGCGCCGCGGCCGCCGTCCAGCTGATGGCGGCCGAGGGGCTCCTGGCGCTGGCCGTGACGGCGCTGCTGTGGCCCGAGATGCGGCGCGCCAGCGACCTCGCCCCCGGCGCCGCGGTGGCCGACGACTAGAGGGTTGCGGCAGTGAGGAGCACCCTGAGGCTATCCCGGCGTCCTTCGTCATTGTCCTCCTGACGTTGGCCGGTCTACTTTGGCGGGCCGTGGGTCGGCGGGGCGACCGGCAGCGTGGCGGAGCTGGGTAAGCCTCGGCCGAGGATCGAGGCGAACCACGGCAGCGTCGGGGAGGAAACCATGGCGAAGCGAAAGAACAAGCAACCGAAGGCCGAGGAGCCGCAAACGCTCGGTCGCAAGGAATTCGACGCCGAGCTGTACAAGCTGCACGCCGAGCTCTGCAGCCTGCAGGACTGGGCCAAGCACAGCGGGCATCGCGCCCTGGTGATCTTCGAGGGCCGCGATGCCGCGGGCAAGGGCGGCGTGATCAAGCGGATCACCGAGCGGGTGAGCCCCCGCGTGTTTCGCGTCGTGGCCCTGCCGGCGCCGACCGAGCGCGAGAAGTCGCAGCTCTACATCCAGCGCTACGTCGCCCACCTGCCGGCGGCCGGCGAGATCGTGCTGTTCGATCGCAGCTGGTACAACCGGGCCGGGGTCGAGCGGGTGATGGGCTTTTGCACCGAGGAGCAGTCCCGGGATTTCTTGCGCATCTGTCCCGGCTTCGAGCGCGAGCTGGTGCGATCCGGCATCCAGCTGATCAAGTACTTCTTCGACGTCAGCCAGGACGAGCAGGAGCGCCGCTTTCGCGACCGCATCGAGGACCCGCGCAAGCAATGGAAGCTGAGCCCGATGGACCTGGAGTCCTATCGGCGCTGGTGGGAATACACCGCCGCCTACAAGGACATGATCGAGGCGACCGACACCGAGTTCGCGCCGTGGTACAAGGTGGTGGCCGACGACAAGCGGCGCGCCCGGCTGAACTGCATCGCCCACATGCTGAGCCTGATTCCCTACGAACCCGTGGCGGAACCCGACCACGATCTCGGCAAGCGCAGGAAATCGAAAGGCAACCCTGGCGAACCCCTGTTCGCCCACACCGTGCCCGAGCGCTTCTGAGGGCGGGCCCGAACAGGCCCGGGCATGCTGTTGGTTGGCGGCGAGAACGGTTCAGACGATCAGCGGATTGACGTGCGTCACTCCCGGGAACCGCGCAAAGTCGTGGTCGGCCGAACAGATGCCAGCGCCTCGCTCCAGGACCAGGGCGGCGATGTGCGCGTCCGAAGTGAGATTGCCCGCGGTTCCCGTGGCCAAAAGCATGCTGCTGAAGATCGCCCAGTGATGCTCACCGCGAGCGACGATCTCGACGCATGGCTGACGTAGCCAGGACTCGACATAGGCGACGGCATCCGCCAACTCCAAGGGTCGGCGCATGATTCCTGGACGGGTTGTCAGGCGAACGAAGGCAAGGATGACGATCCAGGGGAGCCCGACCGGCACTGTGCCGGACAGGGCCTGCTCCAACCACCGTCGTGCCCGCGCATGGTGCGGTGAATCCAAATCGATGGCGTAGATCAGCAGATTGGCATCGACGAGGATCACTTGCGCAGCTGCATCTTGGCTGCGAGCTCTTGGTCCTCGATCGCGTCCGACAGCGCCAGGGCCTTGTCGAGATTGACGCCTGGCATGGGGCCGCCAAGGGCCGCCGGGCGCAGCACGTACGGCTTAGCCTTGCGCGCCCCCTTCGCGGTCAAGCCGGCGCGCAAGGTCTCGTTCACGACCTCCTTGAAAGGCCGGTTGGACCGGTGCGCGAGATCCTTGAGCTCCTTCGCGATCCGGTCGTCGATGGTGAGCGTTGTACGCATCAATGCATCATAGGAGGTCCATTATCGGTCATCAAGGCATCACCCGGTCCCTGCGCGAGGGTTGAGCTTGACATCGGTCCTCGAGGTCGCCATGTAGCCATCAAGGTCGCTCGCGATGACGCGCCAGGTTTCGGACACAACCGAAGCCGGTCGCGAGACGATCTCCCCAAAAAATCCGTTTGCTCGCGGTGCGCGTGGAAAACGGCGCACGAAGGCGTGAGCCCCTTGGGCTGCACGGCGTTGCGTGCAGAAGGAATGAGTTTGACCGACAAGACTTTTGCGGAGCTGGGCGTCGCCCAGCCGCTGTTGCAGGCCCTCGCGGCCGAAGACTACCACACCCCCACCCCGATCCAGGCGCGCGCCATCCCGGCGCTGCTGGCCGGCAAGGACATGCTGGGCATCGCCCAGACCGGCACCGGCAAGACCGCAGCGTTCGCCCTGCCCCTGCTGCAGCGCCTCGCGGCGGATCGCCGCGGCGCCGGGCCGCGCCGCGCCCGCGTCCTGGTCCTGGCGCCGACCCGCGAGCTCGCGATCCAGATCCACGACAGCTTCAAGACCTACGGCCGCCATCTGGCCTTGCGCCACACGGTGGTGTTCGGCGGGGTCGGCCAGCAGCCGCAGGTCAAGGCCATGGCCAAGGGCGTCGACACCCTGGTGGCGACGCCTGGCCGCCTGCTCGACCTCATGCAGCAGGGCCACATCGTGCTCGACCGGGTCGCGTATCTGGTGCTGGACGAGGCCGACCGGATGCTCGACATGGGCTTCATCCGCGATGTCCGCAGGATCGTCGCGACCCTGCCGAAGGAGCGCCAGTCGCTGCTGTTCTCGGCGACCATGCCGGCCGAGGTCGAGCGCCTGGCCGCAGACATGCTGCGCCAGCCGGTCCGCGTCGAGGTCACGCCCAACGTCGTGACGGTCGACCGGGTCGATCAGCGCGTGCTGTTCGTCCCGACGCAGGCCAAGCGCGCAGCGCTGGCACAGTTGCTGCGCGACCCCGCCTTCTCCCGCGTCCTGGTGTTCACGCGCACCAAGCACGGCGCCAACCGGGTGAGCGCCGATCTCGACAAGGCGGGCATCGCCGCCGCGGCGATCCACGGCAACAAGTCGCAGCAGGCGCGCCAGCGGGCGCTCGAGGACTTTCGCGCCGGCCATTCGCGGGTGCTGGTCGCGACCGACATCGCGGCGCGCGGCATCGACGTCGACGGCGTGACCCATGTGATCAACTACGAGCTGCCGCACGAGCCGGAGAGCTATGTGCACCGGATCGGCCGGACCGCGCGCGCCGGCGCCGCGGGCGTGGCGCTGTCCCTGTGCGATGCCTCCGAGCGCGGCCAGCTGCGCGCGATCGAGCGCCTGATCAGGCGGCCGCTGCCGGTCGCGGGCGACGGTATGCAGAGCGCGAGAGCCGAGGTGGCGAGGATCACGCCCGCGGCGCCTGCGCCCACGGATCGCGCGCGCTCGGGCGCCGGGCGGCGCGGCCGGTCGGGGCCGGGCAACCAGCCCCGCGCCGCGTAGCAGGCGATCGGCCCGCGCGCGTCACCGTGAAGCCGAAGCTCGGATCGGCGTAGGTCTCCAGATAGCCGGGTTTCGCAATCTTTGGCGGCGGATGAATGCCTCTGTCGCTCATCGCGCAGCTGCTCAGCGACGCCGCCGCCCGCGATCGCCGGCGGGGCTGCCATCAGCGACTGCCAGCAACAGGATGGCGCACCTCATGGCGCAGCCGGGCCACATCGCGCAGCTCGCGCCGTCATGGCATCGCCTCGGCAGGCTCGGCGCCATCGAGGCGCAAAACCAGCAGCTCCTGATCGAAAACCTGGTCGCCGACCTTCAGCGCGCGGGGTTCCAGGCCATAAGGCTGGAAGCCGAGCTTGCGGTAGAGTGCCCGGGCCGGATCGGCCGTGACCACGACGGCGGCGTGCAGCTGCTGGACGCGGGCCCGGGCGTGCTCGATCACGGCGCTGACCAGCGCCTCGCCCAGGCCGGCGCGACGGCGGTCCGGGCAGACATAGACGCCGAACAGCACCCCTTTGTGGCGCTTGTTGCGTGCCTGCGGGATCTCCAGGCCGGCGAGGCCGCAAAGGGCGCCCTCGCAAGCCCCAGAAACCGCCAAAAATCGCGTCGGCCTCGAGCCGGGCGGCAAACTCGTGCAGGGTATGGCCCGCCTCCTCTTCGAAGCTGGCGCGAAAGGCGCATGGATGGCGCTGCAGCGCGTCCAGCCGCAACGCCCGATAGGCCGCGGCATCGGCCGGGCCGAGGAGTCGCACGCTTGACATGCTCCCCTCCGACGACGTGCTTGCGACGGATGCTGCAAGGGCTCGTCGAGCGAACCGCTCGCGTCCGAGATGCGGCCGGAGGGATGCGGGAGCAGGCTGGGCCATGGCTTCGACTTGGCTTGGACCGGCGAAGTGCCGGGCATCGGAACGAGGGCGACAGGAGGCCACCCGGCGGCGCGCCTAGAGAGCGCCCCGTCGTCGCCAGGGACTGGCGAGGTCCGATGATCGATTCGAAGCCATGAGCGCTTCTTAGCGGGCGTCGGGGCCGCCGGCAAGGGCGTTGTCGCCCCTGGGAAATCCGACTAGCTTGGCGCCGCGCTCGAAGCCCCGCCCCTTTTCGACGAGCAGGGCGGGCAAGCTCTTTCTGGAGGGAACGTCATGGCCAAATGCGCCTTCATCGGCCTCGGCATCATGGGCTATCCGATGGCCGGGCATCTCGTCGCCAAGGGCCACGAGGTGTGCGTCTACAACCGCAACACGGCGAAGGCGCAGGCCTGGCAGAAGCAGCATGGCGGGCGGACCGCGGCGACCCCGGCCGAGGCCGCGAAGGGCGCGGAGCTCGTCTTCATGTGCGTCGGCAACGACGACGACATCCGCAGCGTCAGCTATGGCGATGACGGCGCGCTGGCCGGCCTCGGCAAGGGCTGCGTGCTGGTCGACCACACCACCGCCTCGGCCGACATCGCGCGCGAGCTGGAGCAGGAAGCCAAGGCCGCCGGCAAGCATTTTCTCGATGCGCCCGTCTCGGGCGGCCAGGCGGGTGCCGAGAACGGCGTGCTGACGGTGATGTGCGGCGGCGAGCAGGACGTGTTCGATCGCGCCAAGCCGGTCATCGACAGCTACGCCCGCGCCGTCACCCTCCTGGGGCCGGCGGGCGCCGGCCAGCTCACCAAGATGGTCAACCAGCTATGCATCGCGGGTCTCCTGCAGGGCCTGTCCGAGGCGATCAATTTCGGCTGCCGCGCCGGGCTCGACATGGAGCAGGTGATCTCGGTGATCTCCAAGGGCGCCGCCCAGTCCTGGCAGATGGAGAACCGCGCCGCGACCATGGTGCAGGACAAGTTCGATTTCGGCTTCCCGGTGGTCTGGATGCGCAAGGACCTCAAGATCTGCATGGAGGAGGCCAATCGCAATGGCGCGCTGCTGCCGGTGACGGCCCTGATCGACCAGCTCTACGCCCAGGTCGAGAAGGCCGGCGGCAAGCGCTGGGACACCTCCAGCCTGATCCACAACCTGCGCCTGGTGGACTGAGCGACGACGCGCTTCCGGTTCCCTCAGCCGAAATAGGCGCCGCCGTTGACGTCGATCGTGGCGCCGGTGATCCAGCCGCTCATCGCATCGGATGCGAGGAACAGGTAGGCGCCGACCAGGTCCTCCGGCAGGCCGCCGCGGCCCATGGGGATGTGCGCCGCCATGGCCTGGCGCTGCTCGGGCGTGCTCGTGCGCTCCTGCAGCGGCGTCATGACGAAGCCCGGCGCCACCGCGTTGACGCGGATCCTGTCGCGCGCGTGATCGCGGGCGAGGTAGCGGGTCAGGCCCTGGACGAACGCCTTCGAGGAGCCGTAGATCGCGCTGCCGGGACCGCCGATCTGGCGCGCGGCGATCGAGGTGGTGTTGATGATGACGCCGCCGCCCTGGCGCTTCTGCTGCCGGATGGCGAGCTGGCACGCCGTCACCACCGAGCGCGCGTTCAGGCCGATGACATAGTCGATGAAGGCGTCGTCCGCCTCGTCGATCCGCTTGCGATCCACCAGGTCGCCCGCGTTGTTGACCAGGACGTCCAGCCGGCCGAAGGCGGCGACCGTCCGCTCGATGATCCGCTCGAGATCGGCCTTGCTGGTGACGTCGCCCTGGACGGTGATCGCCTCGCCGCCCGCCGCGCGCACCGCGCCGGCGACCGCTTGCGCCTCGGCCTCGCCGCGATTGTAGTGCACGGCAAGCCTGGCGCCGTAGCGCCCGAAGCCCGCGGCGACGGCCGCGCCGATGCCGCTGGAGGCGCCGGTCACCAGCACCGACTTGCCGCGCAGATCCTCGAGCATGTCCCCTCCCCTCGCTCGTTGGCGCGCCGGCCCGGAAGGAGCCGCCACGGCCGCAATCTGGCAAAGCGGCCGCGCCCGATCAATCCTCGCCACCTGCGGCGTTCCGGCTATACTGCCCGGCATGGCGAGCTGGCCCGAGATCCCCTATGCGCGCTGGAAGCCGACCGGCGAGAGCCTGCACATGTGGACGCAGATCGTCGGCAAGTTCCGTCTCGCCCAGACGCCCTGGATCAACCATTCCTGGCAGGCGGCCTTCTATGTGACCGCGCGCGGCCTCACGACCTCGCTCATCCCGGGTGCCGCGAGCAGCTACGAGGTCGTCTTCGACCTGATCGAGCAGCGGCTGCATGTCGATGCGACCGACGGCAGGCGCGAGATTCTTACGCTCGAGCCCATGCCGGTCGCGCAGTTCCACGCCCGCTTCGTCGACGCGCTGGCCCGGCTCGGCGCACCGACCGACTTCCATCACGCGCCCAACGAGGTGCCGGCACCCGTGCCGTTTCGCGACCAGACGGCGCCTGGCGCCTACGATCCGGACGCGGCCCGCGACTTCTGGCGCGCCCTGGTGGCGATCGACGGCGTGCTCAAGCGCTTCCGCACCGGCTTTCTCGGCAAGGTCAGCCCGGTCCACCTGTTCTGGGGCAGCTTCGACCTCGCGGTCACCCGTTTCTCCGGGCGCAAGGCGCCGCTGCATCCAGGCGGCGTGCCGGCCCTGCCGGATGCGATCACCCGCGAGGCCTACTCGCACGAGGTGAGCTCGGCCGGCTTCTGGCCCGGCGGCGGCGGGATCGACGAGCCAACCTTCTACGCCTATGCCTACCCGACGCCGGAAGGTTTTGGGGACGCCGGCGTGCAGCCGGCCGAAGCCTATTTTCACCAGGATCTGCGCGAGTTCGTCCTGCCTTACGACGCCGTCCGGACCGCGCCGGACCCCGAGGCGGCCCTGATGGCGTTCCTCACCACCACGTACGCCGCCGCCGCCGATCTCGGCCGCTGGGACCGCGCGGCGCTCGAGACCGATTTCGGCCGCCCGCGCGTGCCGCGTGTTGTCGGCTAGTCGATAACCTTCTCTGTTAACTATAGAGACGGCGTGCAACAGTCGTCGTCCCGATATTTAGTTGACATTTTATGAAAACCTGCGACAATTCCCGGACATCATCAAGCGAACAGCTATGGGTGTCGGGAGATGACCATGCGATCTCCGTTGGCCATCGCCGCCTTTCTTGCGCTGGCGGTCGTCACGATGACCGGCCAGGCGGCGGCCCAGGGCCAGAGCGAGCCGTATGAATCCTCGGCCCGTCTCCTCGTGCTCAATCGCGATGCGACGGCCCAGCCGAACGGCGTGCGGGTCCTGCGCGGCTCGGTCGCCCCGCCGCGCGCCGTCGCGGCGCCGCAGCAGGACGAGGTGCTCGGCCCCGGCGGCTGGCAGCCGATCGCCGGCGAGCAGCTCTGGCTGGTCGATCGCGAGACCGGCAGGCTCGCCAGCTGCCGCAACCGCGGCACGTCGACCGTCGGCGAGCGCGAGCTCGAGTGCACCTTCGGCACCTTCAGCCGCTATCGGCGCACCTTCGGCAACAATTTCACGCACTAGAGTCAGACGGTCGGCTGCCAGGGGCCCTCGACGACGCAGGCCTCGTCATCGCCTGGCCAGGGCGGCATGGCGACGCCGACCGCAACGAGCGGCGCATCGCCATCGGCGCGGAACTGGAACTGCGTGCCCCTGGGGATCGTGAGCGAGAGGCCGGCGCGCAGCTCGACGGTCTCTTCCTGATCGTCAAGCCGGCGCCACATGCGGCCACGGCCCGAGACCACGTACCAGACCTCGTCGATGGTCCGATGCGCCACCGCCTTGGCGATCGCACCCGGCGCCAGCGTGAAGTGCGCCATGCTGCCGCGGCCGGTCTGGCACAGGATGCGCACCTCCGAGCCGTCCGGCGCGATCACGTCCGGCGCCGCGCCGATCTGTCTGGTCGCGAAGCGTCATCCGGCCCCCTGTGGCCTGGCCCCGTCCTTTTGCAGTGCGGCGAGGGTCTCGTCCATCTTGCCGATCGCCGAGCGGGTGCTCTCGGCACCCGAGAGCCACTCGCGATGCTCGAGCGAGAGCTGCTCGTGCACGGCCGCGACATACTCCTCGAGCACCGCCTGCGAGCCCGCCAGCACGCCGCCCCGGACGTCGTCGAGCCGGCCACGAAGAATCTCCAGCGCCGAGAGCGTGCGGCCGTAGCGCTCGGCGTTGCGGCGGTCCTGGTTGACCGCCTCGCGGGTCGCGGCAAACGCCGCGAGCGCGGTGCCGATCACGCCGAGTGCCGCGAGCGCTGCCCACGGCGCCTCGATCGAGGCGACGATCCCGGCCGATCCCGACGCGACCGCGGCGAGCGCCGCGGCAAAGCCGCCGATGGTGAGCGTGCGATCCGCCGATTGCCGGTGCTGCCGGCCGCGCTGGTCGTAGTAGGCGAGCTGCACGTCGAGCTGGTAGCGCCGAAAATACTCCAGCTTCAAGAGCCCGAGCGGCGGGTCGGAGGGCCCGTTCTCCAACCTCGCCAGGGTCGCGAAGTATTCGAGGCGAGCGCTCTCGGCGTGCGCGCGGCCGCTCATCCACGCCTCGACGAGATTGCCCTCGCGCGCCCGGAACAGCCACATCGAGGCGAGCGCTCCGCTGACCAACGCGCAAAGGCCGAGCACGAGCAGCAGGGGCCACAGGTCGCCGTCGTCCCGCGCCTCCTCGAGGATGCCGGCCACCATGATGGAAGCGCCCAAGACGCCGGTCGCGAGCACCGCGGCATTGGCCCATCGCATGGCTTCCTTGAACCGCGTCTGGGCCTCACCGGCATCGCGATCGCGACGCTCGTACTGGCGCGCCAGCGTCGCGACCTTGCCCGTGCGCAGCAACGCGGCCAGTGCGGGCGCCCTGCCCGCCAATTCCTCGGCATGCGTGGTCGGTGCCAGGATGAAATCGTCCGGCCGGCCCGCCCCGATCGCTTCCACGGCACGCTTGACGACTTCCGCATCGCTCACGACAGGACCCTCCCGCCACCACCAGCGCGACAGTAGCGGATGCGTTGTCCACGGCAAGGGTGCGGCGCGGCAGGGCTCAATCCGCCTCGAGCCGCCCCCAGCTGCTGGCGTGGTCGATGCGCACCGCGACCACCGGAAGACCTTCGATGCGCATCGCGGCGAGCTGCGGGTAGCGCCGGCGCAGCGCCGCCTGCGCCTCGTCGTGCTCGGGCCCCGATTCCAGGATCTCGGCGGCGCCCTGCACCATGACCCAGCCGAGCCTGCTCCAGCTCTCGTCGTAGCGGTCGGCCACCAGCGCGGCGAAGGGGTTGGCGCGCAGGTTGGCGAGGCGCTTCAAGGCGGTCGGCTTTTTCTTCGGCTTCTCGTCGATCGTGAAGTATACCTTGTCCCGGATCAGCGCGTAGCAGACCGGCACCACATGCGGGCGGCCCGCTGCATCCGCGGTCGCCAGGCGCGCCACGCGCTGCGCCGCCAGAAAAGACCGTTGCTGGTCCGTCAGCATGGCGCCGCACCAGCGCTCATTGGCATCGCCATCGGCACGGCCATCGAAAAAAGGGGGAATAGCATCATGGACGTCGGCTTGACCATTCCCACGCGCGGCCCGCTCGCCACGCGCCAGGGCATCGAGGCGATGACGCGCCGGGCCGAGGAGCTGGGCTTTGCCCACCTGTCCCTCTCGGACCATGTGATCGTGCCGCGCAAGATCGATTCACGCTACCCCTATTCGGAATCCGGCGAATGGGCCGGCGCCGCCTCGGGCGACTGCTTCGAGCAGTTCACCCAGCTCGCCTACATGGCCGCGATCACCACCAGGCCGCGGCTGATCACGGCGGTCGCCGTGATCCCGTATCGGGGTGCCGTGCACACCGCCAAGATCGCCGCCACCATCGACGTGCTCTCCGAGGGCCGCATGGTGGTCGGCATCGGCGCCGGCTGGCTGCGCGAGGAGTTCGAGGCGCTTGGGCTCGCCGCCGTTCGAGGAGCGCGGCCGGGTCACCGACGAGTACCTGCAGGCCTTCAAGGCCCTGTGGACCGAGGACGCCCCGCGCTTCGAGGGCCGCCACGTGCGGTTTGCCGATGTGAGCTTCCTGCCGAAGCCCGTGCAGAAGCCGCACCCGCCCATCTGGGTCGGCGGCGAGAGCCCGGCGGCCCTGCGGCGCACCGCGCGCCATGGCGACGTCTGGTTCCCGATCGGCAACAATCCGCGCCATCCGCTCGACACCGTGGCGCGCTTCGGCGAAGGCGTGCAGCAGCTGCATCAGATCGCCGAGCAGAACGGCCGCGACCCGAAAAGCATCGGTCTCGCCTTCTATGCCGGCTGGTTCGACGAGGCCAAGACGGCTCGCCTGGACGAGCGGCGAGCGCCACATCCTGACCGGCACGCCCGCGCAGATCGCAGACGACATCGCCGGGCTCGCGGCCCTCGGCGTCACCGACCTGGTCCTGAACTTCCAGCGCGCCACGCTCGAGCAGTCGCTCGCCAGCATGCAGCATTTTTGCGACGAGATCCGGCCGCTGATCGGGTCCTAGTTCAGTCTAGGTTCTGCTCTACCACGCCCGAGAGGCCGATCATGTCGAAGCCGATGCTGATCCCGACCAGCACCCACTGGGGCAACTTCAACGTCGAGACCCGCAATGGCCGGGTCGCGGCCATTCATCCGGCCGAGCACGACACCCGAGCCCTCCGCCATCGGCCAGTCCTTGCTCGCCTCGCAGGATGCGGGCTGCCGCATTCCGCGACCCTGCATCCGCGCGGGCTGGCTGAAGCGGCCGGGCAGGAGCGATGGCGCAAAGCGCGGCGTCGAGCCGTTCGTCGCCGTGCCCTGGGACGAGGCGCTGGACATGGCGGCGGATGCGCTGCGCCGCGTGGTCGCCGAGCACGGCAACGAGGCGATCTTCGGCGGCTCCTATGGCTGGGCGAGCGCTGGTCGTTTCCACCATTCGCAGAGCCAGCTGCATCGCTTTCTCAATCAGCTCGGCGGCTACACCTACTCCGTCCAGTCCTACTCCACCGGCACGGCCCAGGTGATCATCCCCCATGTGCTCGGCGTCGCGTCCTTCAAGCTCATGAACGAGGCGCCGACGATCGAGGACGTGCTGGCGCATACCCGCCTGGTGGTGAGCTTCGGCGGCATCTCGATGAAGAACACGCAGATCAACCAGGGCGGCATCGGCGACCATTCCGCGCGCGGCCACCTCGAGCGCTGGCGCGACGCCGGCGTCGAGGTGGTCTGCATCAGCCCGGTGCGGGACGACGTCGACGATTTTCTCGGTGCCGACTGGTGGCCGATCCGCCCCAATGCCGATGTCGCGCTGATGCTGGGCCTGGCGCACACGCTGCACAGCGAAGACCTGCACGACAAGGAGTTCCTTCGCTCCCATTGCGTCGGCTACGAGCGCTTCGTGCCCTATCTGCTCGGGCAGAGCGATGGCGTGCCAAAAGATGCCGACTGGGCGGCGGCGATCTGCGACATCGAGGCGGACCGGATCCGCGCGCTCGCCCGCCGGATGGCGAGCGAGCCCTGCCTTCTGTCGATCAGCTGGTCGCTGCAGCGGACCGAGAACGGCGATCAGCCCTATTGGATGATCGCGGTGCTCGGCGCCATGCTCGGCAATCTCGGCCTGCCCGGCCAGGGCGTCGGCTACGGCTATGGCTGCATCCACAATTTCGGCTTCGCCGGCCGTCGCAGCCCGCCGTTCAAGGTCGGAGCACTGCCCCAGGGCGACAATCCGGTCACGAGCCTTCATCCCCGTCGCGCGCATCGCCGACATGCTGCTCGAGCCCGGCGGCACGGTGCCGTTCAACGGAGAGACCCTGACCTATCCCGATATCCGCCTGATCTTTTGGGCGGGCGGCAACCCCTTCCACCACCATCAGGACCTGAACCGCCTGCGAAGAGCCTTTGCGAAGCCCGAGACCATCATCGTCAACGAGCCGTTCTGGACCGCAACCGCGCGCCATGCGGACATCGTCTTCCCGGTGACCACGGCGCTCGAGCGCGAGGATTTCGCCTGGGGCACCTCCGAGCTCTACGCCGCGCCGATGCACCAGGCCCTCGAGCCGTTCGAGCAGTCGAGAGACGACTACGCGATCTTCACCGGCCTTGCCGAACGGCTGGGCTTTGCCGAGCGCTTCACAGAAGCGCGAACGCCCAGGGAGTGGATCGAGCATCTCTGGAAGGTGACGGTGCAGCGGGCCGCCGAGGCCGAGATCGACCTTCCCGACTTCCAGACCTTCTGGCAGGGCGGCGTGTTCAGGCTCGACCCGGAGAACGTTCCGCCGCAGACCTTCACCCTCGAACGTTTCCGGGCGGACCCGCAAGGCGCGCCGCTGCCGACGCCGTCCGGCAAGGTCGAGATTTTCTCGGAAACGATCGCGTCCTTCGATCTCGCCGACTGCAAGGGGCATCCGATGTGGTTCGACAAGCAGGAGTTCATCGGCAGTCCTCGCTCGGCACGCTTTCCGCTGGCGCTCAACTCGAACCAGCCCATCACGCGGCTGCACAGCCAGTACGACTTCGGCAAGACCAGCCGCGACGCCAAGATTTTTGGCCGCGAAGCGATCCGCATCCATCCGCAGGACGCCGAAGGCCCGCGGCATCGCCGATGGCGACATCGTCCGCGTCTTCAACGACCGTGGTGCCACGCTCGCGGGCGCTGTCCTCACCGACCGGGTCCGCCCGGCGTCGTCGTCCTCCCGACCGGCGCCTGGTACGACCCGGCCGATCCCGCCGAGCCCGCGCAGCCTGGAGGTGCACGGCAATCCGAACGTGCTGACGCGCGACCTCGGCACCTCCACGCTCGCCCAGGGCACCAGCGCGCACAGCTGCCTGGTCGAAGTCGAGCGCTACGACGGCCCCCTGCCCGACGTGAAGGCGTTCTCCCAGCCGCCGATGACCGCATGTCAGGGTCGCTGAGGAGGCCGAGCAGCATCGACGGCCTCGCCGAGCTTTGGTGACAAGCCAGCTTCGCTCATGCTACTTTAGCGCGATATGCTGGGTGCTGAAGTGCCTCTAGGAGGCAATCAGCGCCGACGATATCGGAGGCACTTGGTAAAGCCTTCGTGTAACCCATCACCGAATATCGCAGATCTCTGGCATGACTGCCCCAATCTCCCTCAATCGGCGCTTTGTCCCTTGGACCGAAAGGGACAGTGGCGACCCGGAGGTAATGAGCCACCTGCTCGCGTTCGGTGACGCGTTGACTTGGGAGGATCTGCTAGCCAAGCACCGCGTGGTGCTCTTGGCCGAAGCAGGGAGCGGCAAGACAACCGAGTTGGCCGAACAGGCTCGACTGAGCAACATAGCGGGGCGCTACACCTTCTCCACGACCGTGCAACGCGTGGGGCGGCACGGACTGAGCCGCGCGCTCAGCCGAAGAATGGCTGAGAGGCTGGAGGCATGGAGGACTTCCGACGAACCAGGTTGGTTCTTCTTCGACTCTGTCGACGAAGCGAAAGCGAGCGATGTTCGTCTAGTCGATGCCCTGGAGCGAATTGCCGACGGGATTGAGGGAGGCGCCTCCCGCGCTCATGTCCTGCTGTCCGGTCGCCATACGGACTGGGAGTTTAGACGTGACCTCGAGCATCTCAACACATGGCTCGCAATGCCGCCGCCCGATGTGGCCGCACCGGCCATCGATCCCAACGACTTGATTGTTAGCGTCTTTCGGCGAGACAAGCCGGCGGAACCACCTCCACCCGCCGAGGCTCCACTCGTCGTCGTCATGGCCGCGCTTGATCGGGGTCAGGTCGAAGCCTTCGCACGCGGCAAGGGAGTAGCCAATGTCGGTGCGTTCTTCCTCGAGCTCGACAAGGCGAACCTTTGGGATCTTGCCCGCCGACCTCTCGATCTCGACTGGTTGGTCGGTTACTGGCGAACTCATGGGGCGCTCGGCAGCCTAGCGGAGATGCTGGATCTCAGCCTGAGGCAGCGTTTGATCGAAGTTGACCCGCAGCGAGCGCGGACGGACCCGATAGACGCGGATCGCGCGATGGCCGGGCTGGAGCGGATTGGCGCAGCGTTGGTATTGGAGCGCCTCCAGGATATCATCGTTCCTGACAGCGGGCTTGACCTCGTCGCCGGACGTCCCGCACTCAACCTCGTTGAGATTTTGCCTGACTGGTCGGGGGAACACCTAACACGGCTCATCAATCGAGCGGCGTTCGACCCGGCGAGCGCCGGCTTCGCGCGCCTCCACAATGACAACCAAGGGGTAGTCAGAAGTTTCTTAGCTGCGCGATGGCTGGAGGGGCTGACAAAAGCAAATTGCCCGAGGACCGTGGTCAATGGGCTCTTGTTCGCCACGACCTACGGAGTCTCTCTCGTACTTCCCTCGATGCGCCAGACCACCGCATGGCTTTCGTTGCGGGATTATGAGGTCGCTCGGGAGGTGATTGCGCGTGATCCGCGCCTTCTCATGGATGCCGGCGATCCAGCGAGCTTGCCTCTCTCGGTGCGAGAACAGGTGCTGAAAGCGGTTGTGGCGCAGGTGATCGACGATGAGGAGTTCGACATCCCCGACCGAGACAGCCTTAAGCGATTCGCACTCCCCGACATAGCGCCCTGTCTGCGAGAAGTGTGGGCGGCGCATCACAGAATCACCCGCGGTGAGAGAGATTCTGTTGCTTGTTATCTGGCTGGGCGAACTGACATCCTGCGCCGATCTCGCCTGCGGAGCGTCGTTCGGAACTTATGACGATCGCTATTCGCAGGTGTTCTCTGGGCGGGCCTTGATGGCGACCGCCTCAGGTGGGGAGAAGCGCCGGTACGCTATCTATGTGAGGGACAATTCTGGCAGCATTCTCAGCGTTCTCGTATGGGATGCCGTCGAGGCTCTATTTCCAACCATCCTCTCTGTCGACGACTTTCTGATCATTTTGAAGTCAGTCGACGTCATGGACCGGAGTGGCGGCCTGGATCTCGACCTTCTGGGGCCAAGACTGGCGCAACGGCTCGGTTCGGCCGCGCAGTCTGAGCGACTGATCGAGGGTTTGCTCGACCGGTTGCAGGCGTCTCTCAACCTGGCAGATGAGCAAGAGCTACCACAGGATGAGCCGTTTCTCTCGACCCTCGAGGCAACGGGTCGGCGGCTCCTCGGACTTGTTCCTTCCACCGACGCGCCACCGCTTGCGATAGATGCGGCGCTGCGTCTGGGGGAGGACCGGCGCCACAAACCCTGGCGGCGCCGAAAGGAAAGTCCGGATGATGTTTTCTCGCTGCTCCATCAGACCCCCCAGCGTCGGCGCGCAGCCCTGTGGCGGGCCGTGGAACGGTTCACCGGGGCGAACATCCTTCGGGGGAAGCCGATCACCGACATTTGGCAGATTGAGTTCCTTGGATTTCCTCCTGAGCTGAAGCGTGAGGATTTCGATTGGCTGCTGGAGGATGCCGAGCATCGCTCAAGCCCGGCCGACCGTCAGATCGCCGCCAACGCGGCCTTAAAGCTGTGGCATGAGGATGGCAAGCGACCCGAACAGCTCGCGCGCATCGAATCAGTTGGCGGCTGCCATCCGGAGGTCGCTGCGGCGATAGACAATTGGACACGGCCCCGGTCCCTTTCGGAAGAGGAGCGAGCCTACGAAAGAAGGACCCGCCGGTGGGATCGGCGCAGCGCTGCCGTGTCGGCGGAGCGCGACCAATCGTGGCGCGAATTTGCAGATCGACTTCGTGCTGATCCAGATCAGCTCCGATCGTTACAGCCTCCGAGCGACAGGGGCGTCGACGCGCGCTTGCTCCAGCTTTGGGAGTTCCTTAGGGCGGCCGGTTCGAACAGGTCCCGCTATGCGTTCGATGATCTGACGTTGCTTGAACCAATGTTCGGGTTGCCGGTCGTTGCGGCTCTTCGCGACGCCTTCGTCGCATATTGGCGACATTGGTCGCCTACACTCAGAAGCGAACGGCCCAGAGACAAGCAGAACATGATCAATGCTCTGGACTGTATCGAAATCGTCGGTGTGACCCTTGAAGCCGCAAGAGATCCGAACTGGGCGGCTGGGCTGTCACATCACGACGCCGTTCGGGCTGCAATGTATGCGACACTTGAACTCAATGGCTTCCCGGCTTGGTTGGTGAGCCTGGCACAGTCGCAGCCTGACGCCGTTCGTGAGGTTCTCGCAGGGGAAGTTGCACCTGCGCTCAATAGGACCGGCGAGACGAACCGCCGGGAGGCCCTGGAAGATGTCTCGCGGGCGCCTCTTGCGATCTCGTCTCTGCTCGCGGAAGTTCTCTTTGATCACCTCAGTCGGAACGAGGCCCTACCAACGCCCGCGCTCGCACCAATCCTTCGCATTCTCCAGGCGGGCTACGAGGACCGGGCCGCACTGGTGGCGCTGCTGAGCGCGCGCTTTGAACGCGCCACAATTCACGAGGAGGCAGTGCTCTATATCGAGGCTCTCTTCGCGCTTGCGCCGAGGCAGGCGTCTGCCGCACTGGACGCCAAGCTGGCACTTTTGCAGCCAGATGAGCAGACGCTTCTGGTCCAGTTGTTCCTGTCGAAATGGATCGGCCGCCGATGGATGGATAGTGTCGACCCGATCGGCGGCCTGCCATTCGAAAGCCTGGAACGACTGGTCGTCATTGCCTTCAGAACCATTCGGATTGAGGACGACAAGGTTCGTCCTTCCGGCCAAGTCTACTCTCCAAACGAGCGTGACAATGCCGAGCAGGCAAGGAGCGCGCTGTTCAGCGCCTTCATCGATACCCCTGGTCTTGCAACCTTCGATGCGATTCTGCGCCTACGTAACACTCCCGGCTTTCCGGTTCGCCGTGAACGCTTGATAGAGTTGGCGCGCGATCGGGCCGAGAAAGACTCTGAGCCTGCACCCTGGTCGTCGGCTGACGTCTGCGCCTTTGAAAGCGACTTCCTGACCGCGCCTCGCAGTCCGCGCGATCTACAGAGGCTTGCCCTCGCCAAGCTCGACGATCTGCAATTCGATCTCTTGAATTCGGACTATGCTCAGGGCGCGACCGTCGCGAGCCTGCCACACGAAGTAAATGTCCAGAACTGGGTGGCTGACCGGCTCCGCAGGGACCAAGGTCGGAGCTATTCAGTCGAGCGTGAACCCCACGTCGTGGAGGAGAAGGAGCCGGACATCCGTTTCCGAGCCAAAGCGTCCGACGCCGACGTGCCCATGGAGATCAAGGTCGCCGAGAGCTGGTCACTGAACGACCTCGAGGGCGCCTTGAAGGTCCAGCTTGTTGGGCGGTATCTCCGCGACCGCCACAACCGCTACGGCATCCTACTGCTCGTTCATCAGGGGAGCCGGCCGATAGGGTGGAAGACGGCTGCGGGCGATTACCTAACCTTCGAACAAATGGTCCGTCATCTTCAAAGCATCGCGCGGTCAGTCGCTGCGAAAAGCCCTAACGCGCCCCAGCCCGAGATCGCGGTGATAGACGTGTCCTCGGTGAATAGCGCCTCCAAGGTGAATAGCGCTTCCCAGAAGGCGAAGACGCACGCGGCAGAGGCCTGTCCACCGAAGCCCACGGCATCATGACCCCCGGCAGCAACGATCCCGCAGCAGCCGATTGTCGGGGGACGGCTGGAGCAGAGACCATCGCGGCCTCTGTGGCGAACTGGCTTGCGCGGTTCGAACGGGCTCTTGCGGGACCCGACGACGTTCTGCTCGAGAGCCTGTTTCATGCCGACAGCCATTGGCGCGATCTCCTGGCCCTGACCTGGCGCATCAGGACGGTCAACGGCTCCGGGGCGATTCTCGAAGAGCTGAAAGCGCATGTCGGCAAAGCCCGTCCGACGGATTTTCGGATCGATCCCGATCGGACCGCGCCCCGCCAGGTGACGCGCGCGGGCACCCAGGCGATCGAGGCGATCTTTCGGTTCGAGACGGCCGAGGGCCGCGCGCAGCGGCGTGCTGAGGCTCACGCCCGATACCGATGGCGGGCTGAAAGCCTGGACGCTGCTCACGGCGCTTGACGAGCTCAAAGGGTTCGAGGAGCGGGTCGGGCGGGCGCGGCCGTCCGGCGAATTCTATTCGCGCGATTTTCGCGGGCCCAACTGGCTGGACCTGCGGAAAGCGGCCGCCGCCTATGCCGAGCGGGATCCGGCCGCACTCGTCGTCGGCGGGGGACAGGCCGGGCTGTCGATCGCAGCACGCCTCACGCATCTGGGCGTCGATACGCTGATCGTCGACCGCTGGCCGCGCATCGGCGACAACTGGCGCAGGCGCTATCACGCGCTGACCCTGCACAACCAGGTGCACGTCAACCACCTGCCCTACATGCCCTTTCCGCCGAGCTGGCCGACCTACATTCCCAAGGACAAGCTCGCCGGCTGGTTCGAGGCCTATGTCGAAGCGATGGAGCTGAACTACTGGACCGCCACCGAGTTCGAGGGCGGCGCGTATGACGAAAGGCGGCAGCGCTGGACCGTCATGCTCCGTCGGGCCGGACGGCACGCGGCACAAGATGCATCCGCGCCACGTCGTCATGGCGACCGGCGTCAGCGGCATTCCGAACCTTCCCGACATGGCGAGCTTTGCGCAACTTCGGCGGCACGGTCCTGCACTCCAGCCAGTACGACGACGGCGAGCCGTGGAAGGGCAGGAACGTCCTCGTCGTCGGCACCGGCAACAGCGGCCACGACATCGCGCAGGACCTGCATTCGAGCGGGGCCAAGGTCACGCTCGTGCAACGCAGCCCGACCCTGATCGTCAACATCGAGCCGAGCGCGCAGCTTCCCTACGCGCTGTACGACGAAGCGCCGCTCGAGGACTGCGACCTGATCACGACGTCCATCCCGCTCGCGCTGGCGAGGAAGAGCCACATCCACCTCACCAGACAGGCAAGGAAGCTGGACCAGGAGCTCCTCGACGGGCTGGAGCGTGTCGGGTTCAAGCTCGATTTCGGCGTGGACGAAACAGGCTGGCAGTTCAAGTACCTCACCCGCGGCGGCGGCTATTACTTCAATGTCGGCTGCTCCGACCTGATCGTCGATGGCGCGATCGGGCTGGTGCAGTTCTCCGACATCGCCGAATTCACCGCAGAGGGAGCACGGATGCGAAGCGGCGACACGCTTGCCGCGGACCTGATCGTGCTGGCGACCGGCTACAAGGGCCAGGAACATCTGGTCCGAAAACTGTTCGGCGACGATGTCGCTGCGCCGCGTCGGGCCGATCTGGGGATTCGGCGACGAGCAGGAGCTGCGCAACATGTTCACGCGCACGGCGCAGCCGGGCCTCTGGTTCATCGCCGGCAGTTTTGCCCAATGCCGTATCTACTCGAAGTATCTCGGCCTGCAGATCAAGGCCTGCGAAGTGGGCCTTCTCCCCTGAGCCCTGCCGGTCACCCGACCAACGTTGCGTCCAACGGAAGCCGCGCCCAATGTGGGCCTTGACGCTCGGAGCAAGAGAGGAGAGCAGACCATGATTACTGGTGGCTGCCATTGCGGCGCAGTCCGCTATCGGGCTGAGGGCGAGCCGCTCACCCACGCTCTGTGTCATTGCACGGATTGTCGGCGGCACGCCGGTGCGCCGATGGTCGGCTGGACGATGTACCCGCAAGGCGCAGTCGAAGTGACGAGGGGCACGCCCAAGATTTACGTGTCCTCGGAACATGGCCGGCGACATTTCTGCCCCGATTGTGGCACCGGACTCTTCTACACCAATGCAGAAATGCTGCCGGGGATCATCGATATTCAGAGCGCGACCTACGACGATCCCAACTCCGTTCCGGCGCGAGCGCACATTCAGGTCGCCGAACGGATCGGATGGATGGAGCGCGCTCACGAACTGCCGGCGTTCGAGCGCTACCCGCCACGGGAGTAATCCTGTGGGACACGTCACCGGGCCATAAATTAGGCTTGACTAATGCATTAGCATACACTAATTGATAGGCATGACCGGAGCCGCCGCCATCGACGCTGTCATGCGCGCGCTTGCCGATCCCACGCGGCGGGCCGTGTACGAGCGGGTCGTCGGGTCCGACGAGATCACCGTGGCCGAGCTGACGCAGGGCAGCGGCGTGACGCAAGGCGCCGTCTCGCAGCACCTCAAGTCCTTGAAACAGGCCGGCCTGGTCGCCGACCGGCCTGCGGGGCGGAACGTCTACTACCGCGCCCAGCCAACGGGGCTCGCCCCCCTGGTCGATTGGATCGCGCTCTACGGCGTCTTCTGGCGCGAGCGCTTCGCCAATCTCAGAACACTTCTGAAGGAGATCGATCCGTGACCGCGGCCGCCGCCACGCAGGACATCGTGGTCGAGGAGGTGCTTCCGCACGCGCCCGAGACGATCTGGAAAACGTTGACGACGCGGCGAGCTGATCGACCGTTGGCTGATGAAGTCTACCGGCTTCGAACCCGTGGCAGGCACGCGCTTCACCTTGCAGACGACGCCGGCCGGCGCATGGGATGGCGTGATCCATTGCGAGGTGCTCGAAGTGGTGCCTAACGAGCGCCTGTCCTATTCGTGGCGAGGCGGGCATGACGGCAATCCGGCGTACGGCTCGCGCCTCGACACGGTCGTCACCTGGACTCTCGCCAAGGTCGATGGCGGCACGAGGCTGCGCGTCGTGCATTCCGGCTTCGTCCTGCCGAAGAACGCCACCACGTTCCGGAATTTGAGCGAAGGCTGGAAGAAGGTCGTCGGCCTGATCGGCGTCATTTCCGGCGGGCGCTAAAGCCGCATCGAGCAAAGGAGGCAACGATGACCGACCACAAGACTGGAACACGCGAGGAGTGGCTTGCGGCCCGGCTGGAGCTGCTGGAGGCCGAGAAGGAGCTGACCCGCCGCAGCGACGCGCTTGCGCGCCGACGGCAGCAATTGCCCTGGGTACGCATCGACAAGGAGTACGTCTTCGACACCGACGAGGGGGAGCAGACGCTGCGTGATCTGTTTGCCGGGCGCTCGCAGCTCCTCGTCTACCACTTCATGTTCGGCCCCGATTGGGAAGAGGGGTGCAAGTCATGCTCGTTCTGGGCCGACAACTTCGATGGGATCTCGATCCATCTCAATCATCGCGATGTGACATTTACAGCCGTTTCGCGCGCTCCGCTGGCCAAGATTAGCGCTTACAAGAAGCGCATGGGCTGGAGCTTCCCGTGGGTGTCGTCGTACGGCAGCGACTTCAACTACGACTTCCACGTCTCGTTCACGGAGGAGCAGCTCGCCGCGGGCAAGGTCGGCTACAACTACGGCCTGGTCGAGGGTGAGGAGGAGCTGCCAGGCCTCAGCGTCTTCTACAAGAATGAGAGAGGCGAGGTGTCCCACACCTATTCCTGCTATGCGCGGGGCATCGACAGGGTCAATGGCGCCTACCAGTTCCTCGACCTTGTGCCGAAAGGCCGTGATGAGGACGGCTTCGAATTCTCGATGGAGTGGGTGCGCCGGCACGATCAGTATTGAAGCGCTTGGAAGCCGCTGGCGTGTAGCGCATTGCAGCGCCGAGGGCATCACCCGCCGCGAGCGCACGCGCGGCGGGGTGACCACCAACACCCAACGGAGAGAGGAACGATGACGAGACACAAGACCGGGACACGTGAAAAGTGGCTGACAGCGCGGCTCGAGCTGCTCGAGGCGGAAAAGGAGCTGACGCGGCGCAGCGACGAGCTGGCCCAGCGGCGGCAGGAGCTGCCGTGGGTTCGGCTCGACAAGGAGTACCGGTTCGAGACCGATGCAGGGAGCGCCTCGCTGGCAGACCTCTTCGGAGGGCGCTCGCAGCTCCTCGTCTACCACTTCATGTTCGGGCCCGACTACACGGCGGGGTGCCCGTCCTGCTCGGCGATCGCGGACGGGTTCGACGGCTTCGCCGTCCACCTGGCGAACCACGACGTCACGCTTTCGGCGGCCTCGCGCGCGCCGCTCGCGAAGCTGCAGGCGTACAAGCGGCGGATGGGGTGGACGTTTCCCTGGGCGTCCTCGCTCGGCAGCGACTTCAACGCCGACTTCAACGTCTGGTTCACCGAGGAGCAACAGCGCGAGGGAGGTATCGAATACAACTACCGCCGCGAGGCGGCGGCACCCGAGCCGCTCGCAGGGAAGACCGTTCGAAAGTGGCAGTCGCCCGGCGACCAGGGGCTCGCGGCCATGACCGGAACCGATGTGGCCACGTACACGCGCGAGAGGCCGGGCATGAGCGCGTTCGCGCTCGAGGACGGCGTCGTCTACCACACCTATTCCACCTATGCGCGTGGGCTGGACGGCCTCTGGGGCATGTACCAGTGGCTCGACCGCGCCCCCAAGGGGCGCAACGAGACGGGCGTCTGGTGGCGCCGCCACGACGAGTACGACAAGGGCTGAGCCCACTCGTGGGTGTCGTTGGCGCAACCGGGGGACGGGAGATCTCACGACGCGCCGCGCGCTGGTGCTGACAGCCCGCAAAGGCGCAGACCACGCCGGGATCGCCACCGCAGTTATGGCCGCCACCGGGAACCAATCTACCGCCGAACCCCCTGCGAGCCGACAACCCATCTGGCCAAGGAAGGAACAAACTCCGGCCTTACGCCAAGCTTTCGCCATTCTGTTGAACAAATTCCTAATATCTGCTAAGCTTCAGCGTCGGGCTGCATGGGTCCTTCCAGGTCCTGCCCGACCTCGCGCGGCTGCTATGCCCGCGCAAACGGTGCGACCTGGCGTGGCCCGGACGTCCATCATCAATCGCGTGCGCCTTCGGGGCCGGGCGCACCTCGGCTCACCCGGTTGTCGGCGCGCGTTGCCGATACGTCGGAAAGAAGCCGTGGTGGCACATGATGACGCATGGTGACGCAAAAATGCGTCGGATGGCGCAAAAATGCGTCGGGGTGTCGCATTCGGCGTGTGAGGGGCTCAAGAGGCTGGATGCCGGCATGAGAGAGGATGCTGCGCCGGCGAGGCTTCTCCCCGGGAGGGCTCCATGGTCCTCACCAGAGCTGTCGCCGATAGGTGCGCATCGACCCCGGCGCCACTACCCCGGCCGGCCCAAACCCCTCGACCAGCGCCACCCCGTCCCCGGCGCCTGCACCAGGCCCCGCCGCCCGACCTGCCCGCTGCCGCGGGGCGCGGGCACAGATTCCCACGGTCCCATGGACCCGCCGAACACAAGGTTAAGACGCCATGGTTAACGTTTCGTTGCCACCCTCGCGCATCGCCAGGATCGGCTCCGACCGTCGCACAGCCCGCGACGTCAACATGCCGAAGGAACCCGAGAGCCGCAGGGATCCTGGCAACTCCGCGAACGCGGGGACTCCCCCGGCGTGCCCGGCGGCCCGCACGCCCGCGAGTCCGTCCATGCCCATGCGAGCCCGCCGCAGCCCGCGCGTGCCGACGCTGGCCGAAAAACCGAAGGAACCCAAGAGCCGCAGGAATCCTGGAGAATCCGAGACTGGGGCGGCAAGAACGAACCCGGCGATCCTAGCCGGCGCCGAAGCGCACCAGGTCTTTGGTGCGCTCGTGGCGGCGCGGCGGCGGGTTGACGGTCGCGGCGAGCGGTGCGGCGGCGAACGAGGCGGCGGCGCGCTCGGCCGGCGCCTCGCCGTACAGCGTCGTGCGCTGATAGGGCACGCGGCCGGCAGCCTCGATCAGTGCCGCCATGGCCTCCGGCGGCAGTTCCTGGCCGAAAGCGGCGCCGGCGGCGCGCGTGATCGATTCGTTCATCAGCGTGCCGCCCATGTCGTTGGCGCCGGCCGCGAGGCACGCCTTGGCGCCGTCCGGGCCCATCTTGACCCAGGAGGTCTGGATGTTGGTGATGTGCGGGTGCAGGACCAGCCGTGCCACCGCATGCATCAGCAGCGCCTCGCGAAAGGTCGGGCCGCGGCGCGCGCCGCCCTTCAGGTAGATCGGCGCCTCCATGTGCACGAACGGCAGCGGCACGAGCTCGGTGAAGCCGCCGGTGCGCGCCTGCAGCGCGCGGATGCGCAGCAGGTGCCGGGCCCAGTGGCGCGGCCGGTCGACGTGGCCGAACATGATCGTCGCGGTGCTGCGCAGGCCCGAGCGCATGCGCGGTCTCCATCACCTCGAGCCACTGCGCGGTGTCGATCTTGTCCGGGCAGATGATTTTTCGCACCTCGTCGTCGAGGATTTCCGCGGCCGTGCCCGGCAGCGAGCCGAGGCCGGCCCGTTGCAGCTCGGCCAGGAAATCGCGCCGAGCGGCACACCGAGCGTCTTCGCCCCCTGCCAGACTTCCAGCGGCGAGAAGGCGTGCACGTGGATGTCCGGCGCCGCCTGCTTCACGGTCCGGCAGATCTCGAGGTAGGTGGCGCCGGTGTAGTCCGGGTGGATGCCGCCCTGCAGGCACATCTCGGTGGCGCCGCGCTGCCAGGCCTCGGCCGTGCGGCGCGCGATCTCGCCCTGGTCGAGGTCGTACGGCCGGCCGCGCAGGTGGTCGGCGAGCTTGCCCTTGGAGAAGGCGCAGAAGCGGCAGCCGAAGTAGCAGATGTTGGTGTAGTTGATGTTGCGGTTGACGACGTAGCCGACCCGCTCGCCGTTCACCTCGCGGCGCAGCGCATCGGCGCTCTCGCACACCTCCGCCACCTCGCGGCCGCGCGCGGCGAACAGGCGCACGACCTCGGCCTCGTCCAGCGTGTGGCCGTCCCGGGCACGGCGAAGGATCGCCCGGAGCTCCGAGCGACGCGGGGCATGCGCGGTCGATGCCGGCGGATCGCAGCGCGCGCCGGCGATCCAGCCGTCCTCGCGCGCCGAACCTTCGGCATCGCTATGGTCGAGCACGGGCTTGCGCATGGCCGGCGCCAGCCAGCGCTCCGGCTCCTGGGCGAAGCGCGGATAGATCGCAAGGCGCGCGACCAGCTCCTTGCCCGCCGCCTCGGTGGCGCGCGCGCAGGACCTCGAGCTGCGGCCAGGGCGCTTCGGGATTGACGTGGTCGGGCGTTACCGGCGAGACGCCGCCCCAGTCGTTGATGCCGGCGGCGAGCAGGCGGTCGAGCGCGCCGGGATTGAGGTTCGGCGGCGCCTGGATGCTCATCTCGGGCGGAAAGATCAGGCGGGCCGCGGCGATCGTCCACAGATGCTCGTCGAGCGAGGGCTCGGGCGCTGCCGCCATGCCCGTGCCGGGCTTGGCCCGAAAGTTCTGGACGATGATCTCCTGCAGATGGCCGTGCTCGGCCATGCAGCGCGCGCAGCGCCAGCAGCGCTTCGATGCGCTCGGCCGCTGGTCTCGCCGATGCCGATCAGGATGCCGCTCGTGAACGGCACCGCCGCCTCGCCGGCAAGCCGGATGGTCTCGAGGCGGACCTCGGGCAGCTTGTCCGGGCAGCCGTAATGCGGACCGCCGGGCGCGCAAAGCCGCGCCGAGCTCGATTCCAGCATCAGCCCGGCCGATACCGAGACCGCGCGCAGCCGCTCGAGATCGGCCCTGCTCATGATGCCGGGATTGACGTGCGGCAGGAGGCCGGTCGCCTCGTGCACGCGCCTTGCGACCTCGACGAGATAGTCGATCGTGGTCGCGTGGCCCATGGCGGCCAGCGCCTCGCGCGCCACGCGGTAGCGGCGCTCGGGCTGGTCGCCGAGCGTGAACAGCGCCTCGTGGCAGCCGGCCGCAGCACCCGCCTGCGCGATCGCCACCGCCTCGTCGACCGAGAGATAGGGCGCCTTCAAGTCGCGCGGCGCGTGCGCAAAAGTGCAGTAGCGGCAGACGTCGCGGCAAAGCTGGGTGAGCGGGATGAACACTTTTGGCGAGTAGCTCACGACCGCGTGCGCCAGGTCCCGGCGCGCGCGCGCCGCTGCCAGCAAGGCGTCCAGATCGGCATGCACCTCCAGGGCGAGCGCCTGCGCGTCGGTGAGCGCCGCCCCGGCGGCGGCGTCGGCGATGATGGCATCGACGCTGGCTGTCACGTGTGCCCTCTCCTGCAATCGGCCTGTTCGGGAAGTCAGCCTGTCCGGCACGCTGGCGGTGCGGCGCGCACTACAACCCATCTCGGGCGGCGGCACAAGCGCGCGCACGTCTGTCAGCGGCATTGCGGCACTTTGGGGGCTCGGCGCTGGCGCCGGCCGTGGTATCAAGGGCCGGCACCTCTGATCCCGCGAGAAACGCCCATGCTCAAGCTCGGCTACAAGGCCTCGGCCGAACAGTTTCCGCCCCGCGAGCTGCTCGACTTCGCGATCCACGCCGAGACCGTCGGCTTCGATTCGATCCTGGTGAGCGACCATTTCCAGCCCTGGCGCCACACCGGCGGCCACGCGCCGTTCTCGTTCGCCTGGCTGGGAGCGCTCGGCGAGCGCACCTCGCGCGCGATCATCGGCACCAGCGTCGTGACGCCGACCTTCCGCTACCATCCCTCGATCGTGGCGCAGGCGATCGGCACGCTGGGCTCGCTGTTCCCTGGGCGCGTGCTGCTCGGCGTCGGCACCGGCGAATCGCTGAACGAGGTGCCCGCGACCGGCATGGAATGGCCGCCGTTCAAGGAGCGCTTCCATCGCCTGCGCGAGGCGATCGAGCTGATGCGCCGGCTCGCCCGCGAAGAGCGCGTGACCTACGAGGGCGACTACTATCGGACTGCCAAGGCCACGGTCTACGACCGCCCCGAGGTGCCGGTGCCGATCTACGTCGCGGCCTCGGGCGCGGTCGCGGCGCGGCTCGCCGGCACGGGTGGGCGACGGCTTCATCTGCACGAGCGGCAAGGCGCCGGAGCTGTACCGCGAGGTGCTGCTGCCGGCGGTCGCCGAGGGCCTGGAGAAGTCGGGCCGCGATGGCGCCGGCTTCGAGCGCATGATCGAGATGAAGGTCTCGTTCGACACCGATCGCGCGCGGGCGATGCAGGACACGCGCCATTGGGCGGCCCTCGCCCTCTCTGGCGAGGAGAAGATGGCGGTCGAGGATCCGCTCGAGATGGAGCGGCTCGCCGACGCGCTGCCGGCCGAGCGCGCCGCCAGCCGCTGGATCGTCTCGACCGACCCCGACGAGCATGTCGAGCGCCTGGCCGAGACCATCGCCTTGGGCTTCACCCACCTGGTGTTCCACGCGCCCGGCCCCGACCAGCGGCGCTTTCTCGACCTCTACGCCCAGCAGGTGCTGCCGCGCCTGCGCGCCCGCTACGGCTGAGAGGCGGATGCTGCGGCAGCGCTGAGGCGCTCGGCGATGCCGCTTCGTGTCAGATAGTCGTAAGCGCGCGTCGGCGACGGCGCGGCGAGGAAGGCTTCGAGGTCGGCCGGCGTGTCGACATCGAGGGCGAGGCCCGGGCGCTCGACAATCGTCGGTTCGATGCCGAGCGCCCGGGCGCGCTCGAGATGGGGGTAGAAGCTGTCGTCGCCGAAGCGCAGCGGCAAAAGGTCCGGCGGCGAGCAGGCCACGGCATTGGAGCCGAGCCGGTCGCGCGAGGGTGCCAGCGTGATCGAAGGCGGCTGCGCATGCGCCAGCAGCACCGCATCGATGTCCGCGGCCGTGATCAGCGGCAGGTCGGCCGGCAGCTGCAGCATGCCCGCGGCGCCGTCCAGCGCGAGGGTCGCGGCGCCGAGCGTGCTGGCGGCGGTGTGGCCGCGGTTGGCGGGCTCCACCAGCACCCGCGCGCCGTAGCGCGCGGCGAGATCCTGGGCATGCGGATCGCGGGTCACCACCAGGATGCCGGCCAGGCGCTGCGCTCGCGGCGAGCGCTGCCAGCACGTCCTCCAGCATGGCAGCGAACAAGGCTTGGCGCTCGGCAGCGGCCAGCACGCCCGCGAGGCGTTGCTTGGCGTGCTGCAGGTCCTTGACCGGCACCACCGCCCAAAGGGATCGGTCCATGCAGAGCCCGTGATGCACGCCCTGCCACGGCGGCAGGCCGTTCGCCGCGCAAGAGCATAGCGCTCGGCCGAGAGTTGCGGCAAGCTGGCGCTCCCCACCGCCATATTCAGCGATGCCGTCCGGCATGGCGCGATCACCGGCACGGACGGCGCAAAAGAGCGAGGAACCGCAGGACCCATGCACATCGGCTACTTCGTGTTCGTCACCGACTACTCGATGCCCATCGTGGATCTGGCCCGGGCGCTGGAGGAGCGCGGCTTCGAATCGCTGTTCGTGCCCGAGCACACCCACATCCCGACCTCGCGTCGCTCGCCCTGGGCGGGCGGCCCGGAGCTGCCGCGCCACTACTCGCACACGCTGGACCCGTTCGTCAGCCTCGCCGCGGCCGCCGCGGTCACCACCAAGCTGCGCCTGGGCACCGGCATCTGCCTGCTCACCGAGCACGACCCGATCGTCACCGCCAAGGCGGTGGCGAGCCTCGATCTGATCTCGAACGGCCGCTTCGAGTTCGGCATCGGCGCCGGCTGGAACGCCGAGGAGATGGGGCATCACGGCACCGTGTTCGAGACCCGCTTTCGTGTGATGGAAGAGCGGGCCAAGGCGATGAAGGTGATCTGGACCGAGGACGAGGCGAGCTTCGAGGGCGAGTTCACCAAGTTCGAGCCGATCTGGTCGTGGCCCAAGCCCGTGCAGAAGCCGCATCCGCCGATCCTGCTCGGCGGCGAGAGCAGGCACACGCTGCGCCGGGTGATGGATTTTTGCGACGGCTGGTTCCCGCGCGGGCGCGGCGACTTCGACCCACAGAGGGACATGGCGCGCCTTCGCGCCGCGGCCGAGGAGGCCGGTCGCGACATCAAGACCGTGTCGACCACGCTGTTCGGCGGCGAGCCCGAGCGCGCCTATCTGGAACGCTGCCGGGCCGCCGGCATGGACCGCGTGCTGTTTGCCCTGCCCTCGGAGGGCGCCGATACGGTCATGCCGCTGCTCGACAGGCACGCGGCCCTGCTCGACTGACGCTGGCCCCGGGCTCACGCCTTCTTCAGGTGGTACGACTTCGGCCTGGTCAGGGCGTGATAGCCGAGGACAGAGAGGGCGCTGCCGCGGCCGGTGTCCTTGCAGCCGGTCCAGCACAGGCCCGGGTCGAGATAGTCGCAGCGGTTCATGAACACCGTGCCGGTCTCGATCTCGGCGCCGACCCGGGCGGCGCGTGCCGGATCGCGCGTCCAAAGCGAGGCGGTGAGGCCGAACGCGCTATCGTTCATCAGGCGGACCGCCTCGTCGTCGTCCCGGACCTTCATGATGCCCACCACCGGGCCGAAGGTCTCGTCGCGCATCACCCGCATGTCGTGGTCGACGTCGATCAGGATCTGCGGCGCGAGGTAGGTGCCGCCGTCGTCCGGGAATCCTGCGGTGTCGATGCACGGCCGTGGCGCCGGCCGCGATCGCCTCTTCGGTCTGGGCGCGCGCCTCGTCGGCAAAGCGCCGGTGCGCCATCGGGCCCAAGGTCGTCTCCTGGTCGAGCGGATTGCCGAGCCTGTAGCGCGGAGACGATCGCCACCGCCTTCTCGACGAAGGCATCGAACAAGGGCTCGGCCACGTAAATCCGCTCGATCGCGCAGCAGCACTGGCCGGAATTGAACATGGCGCCGTCGATCAGGGTGTCGGCAGCGGCATCGAGGTCCGCATCGTCCATGACATAGCCCGGATCCTTGCCGCCGAGCTCCAGCGCGACGCCCGTGAAGGTGCCGGCCGCCGCGCGCTCGATCGCGCGCCCGCCCGCGACGGACCCTGTGAAGCTTACGAAGCCGAACGCGCGCGCGGCGATCAGCTGCTCGGTGGTCGCATGGTCGAGGAAGATCGCCTGGAACACGTCGGCCGGCACGCCTGCGGCGGTGAACGCCTCGACCATCCGCTCGCCCGCCAGGAGCGTCTGGGTCGCGTGCTTGAGGATCACCGCATTGCCCGCGATCAGGCCCGGCGCCACGCTGTTGATCGCGGTGAGGTAGGGGTAGTTCCAGGGTGCGATGACCAGGACACCCCATGCGGCGCGCGCGCGATCCAGCGCTCGAATTTTTGGCTGTCCTCGATGCGCAAGGGCGCGAGCGCCTCTTCGGCGATGCCCGCCATGTAGGAGGCGCGCTCCTCGACGCCGCCGAACTCGCCGCCGTAGCGGACCGGCCGGCCCATCATGCGGGCAAGCTCCGGCACGGTGACGTCGTTCATCTGGCCGAGCCTCGCGACGCCCGCGCGCACCAGCGCCACGCGCTCCGAGAGCGGCCGCGCCGCCCAATCGCGCTGTGCGTCCCTTGCCCTTGCGATCGCGGCCTTGGCCTCGCCAAAACTCATCGCCGGCCGCTCGGCATAGACCGAGCCGTCGATCGGCGAGATGCACCGCAGCATGGTCATGGTCAGGCCTCCCGGCTCAAAGGCAGCTCTTGGCCAGCATCATATGGCAGCCCTTGACGCCGTCGACGGTCTGGGTGACGTGCAAATCGCCGGCCAGCGAGCACAGCATGTAGGCCTCGTGATCCTCGAGCGACGTGCGCCGGCAGATGTGCGCGATCATCTCGCGCACCGCCTGGCGGGCCGCCTCGTCGAGGTCCTCGTTCAGGCCGATGCTGATCAGGTGCGTCGGGCTCTCGGCGAACGGCTGCTCGTAATCCCAGGTCCTTCCGCACGGTGAGGCGGAAGGTGCCGGCGAGCGAGGTCTCGAGCGCGGTCACGCAGACCTCGCCGTCGCCCTGCACGCCGTGGCCGTCGCCGGCGTAGAAGAGCGCCCCTTCGTTGAGGACCGGCAGATAGAGCGTGGTGCCGGCGCGCAGCTCCTTGTTGTCCATGTTGCCGCCGAATTTTCGGGGCTGCATCGACGAGCAGCGGCCCCAATGCGCGGGCGGTGCGACAGCGACGACGCCGAAGAACGGGTCCAGCGCCAGTTCCTTGCCCCAGGGCAGACGGCAGATGCCACGCTCGCGGTCGACCCGCGGGGTGGATGATGTGCGGCGCGTCGAACTCCTCGGGCAGCGTGCCCATGAGCGGCCTGATCCCGACCCAGCCCCAGTCGTCGACCACAGAAATCTCGAGGATCTCGATCTGCAGCACGTCGCCCGGCAGGGCGCCCTCGACGAAGACCGGCCCGGTGATGAGATGCGTGCTGGGGCCGGGCTCGCATTCGCTAAGCGCCCGCAGGTGCCCCTCCTTGACCAGCGAGCGGTCGGGCGGCAGCCGGGCCTCGTTCGAGGCGGCCCAGCTGGTCAGCGCCACCGTGTCGCCCGAGGCGACGCGCAGGACCGGCCGCACGGCGGCATCGAGATAGCCCCAGACCATGTTCTCGGGCAGCGGTGCGATGGTGTGATGCGACACGGCCTCTCTCCAACCTCCACGATCTGCGATCAGCCCCGCGCGCTCAGCCCGGCGGCGCACGCCAAAGGAACCACAACCTGGGGCCGCCGGCCGGCACGCGGGCCTCGCCAGTGACCGCGAAGCCATGGCGCCGGTAGAAGGCGAGGTTACGCTCGCTCGCGGTTTCGAGATAGGTGGCGGTGCCTGCCCGGTCGATTGCGCAGAGGCCTTGCTGGAGCAGCGCGCTGCCCAGACCCTGGCCCTGGCGCTCGGGAAGCACCGCGAGAAGATACAGGTAGTGGTGCGGCGGCCCGGCCGGATGGCGCCGCTCGAGCAGGCGCATGGTGGCCAGCAGCCTGGGCACGCGCGCAAGCGAGCAGATCCGCACCATGCGCGGCAGCAGCGCGATCTGTTCGACCAGCGACATGGTCTGCCTGGCCTGGGCCGGCGGCAGCCATGCGGCGCAGGCACTGCGATCGCGTGTCATCGTCACCTGCCCGCGCGCCAGCGCCTGCTCCCGCAGGCAGAAATCGAACAGCCGGCGCAGGCCGTCCGCTCGCCCTGAATTGTTGCGCACGAAATAGCCGATCAGAGGATCGGCGCCATACGCCTTGCTCGTGATCTCGATCAGGTCCGGCAGATCCGAGGCGTCGGCCGCGCGCACCTCGATCGATACCGTGTCGCCGGGTGGCGAGGCCTCGGGCATCGTGCGCGCTATGGCCGTCGCGGCAGATCGAGGCCGATGCTCTCGAGCGCGCCGAACAGGGCGTTCAGCCGGGCCGATGTCCTCGGCCGGCAAAGGCGGCTTCAGGATCGATGCGATGTTGCTCTCGAGGTGCAGGGCGTCGCCGGTGCCGAACAGCACCACGTCGGCGCCGGGCTCATGGCGCGCGTAGCGGTAGGCGGCATCGATCACGCTGGTAGCACCGCCTTCATGAATGAGGAAATCGAGCGGCTGCTCGCGCTCGCCGAGCCAGTCCGGCACGCGGCCGTCGGCGGCGAGCTCGCGCATGACGTCCTGCAGGCGCCCCGGCACGCTGAAGATGCTGCGGACCACGAACATCAGGAGCGTGCCCACCCGGTTCTCTCGGGTGAGCGGGAACACGGTCTCGCGGGCGTTCTGGTTCATCATGTGAAATGCGAGCATCACCACCTGCCAGCAGTCGTCGCGCACGGCGCGCTGCAGCATCAGATGCTTGGGGTCGTTGGGCGCAGTCTCTGTGATGCCGAGATGGCGGAGCTTGCCCTTGGCCTTCTCATCCAGCAGAGCCGGCACCAGCTCCGACATCGCGTGGTCGTAGGCGGCGGGCGGCACGCCGTGGAGCTGAAACAGATCCACGTAGTCCGTGCCCAGGGTCCGCAGCGAGCTTTCCAGGCCGAGGATCACTTCCGGCGCGGAAAGCAGCCTGCCGTCCTGCCGGATCTGCGCCTTGGTCGCGACCACGACGCGATCGCGCGGCAGCTCCCGGATCGCCTTGCCGACGATCGCCTCGGTGTCGTAGGCCGCCGCGGTATCGATGAAATTGACCCCGAGATCGATCGCGTGGCGTGGTTTCCCCCCAGCCAACGGTGACGGCAGGGCGCGGCGGTCCAACCCGTCCCTCGAGCAGCTTCGTGCCGCCAGCGCACCAACCGCCTGGCGCGCGCCAGCGGCCCATCCCCTTCAGCATCTCGTCGCAAAGGAGGCGCACCGCCCACCTTCCGCCGGCACCAGGGTTTCGATATCATAGCCGTTGCAGGCGCACGGTTGCGCGCCCGCATCGACATCGCTTCCTCGAACCTCGCGCTCGACGATGGTCCAGCCCAAAGGTGCCGGAGGTTGAGCGCAGAACCCCTACCCAGACTGCGCCAGGGCGAGTTCGTCGCGCTGATGGCGCTGATGATGTCGCTGACCGCGATGTCCATCGACGCGATGCTGCCGGCGCTGGCGCAGATCGGCGACGATCTCGGCGCCGGCCATGCCAACCAGGCGCAGCTCGTCATCTCGGCGCTGCTGCTCGGCATGGCGGCAGGCCAGGTGATCTACGGGCCGCTGTCCGACAGCATCGGCCGCAAGCCCACGATCTATGCGGGCCTCGTCCTGTTCGTCTGCGGCTGTGCGCTGTCGGTCGTGGCCGCCAGCCTGCCGCTGATGCTGCTGGGTCGCATCCTGCAGGGCTTCGGCGCGGCGGCGCCGCGCATCGTCGTGGTGGCGCTCGTGCGCGACGAGTACGCCGGCGCCGCCATGGCGCGCCTCATGTCCCTGGTGCTCACGACCTTCATCCTGGTGCCGATGGTGGCGCCGGCGCTCGGCCAGGGCATCCTGCTGGTCGCGCACTGGCGGGCGATCTTCGCCATGCTGCTGGCACTGGGCCTGGTCGGGCTGGTCTGGTTCGCGCTGCGCCAGCCGGAGACCCTGCCGCTCGAGCGGCGCGTGCGCTTCTCGCTCGGCCGGATCCTGCTCGGCGTGCGCGAGACCTGCGCCAATCGCGTGGCGCTCGGCTACACCATCGCCGCCGGCATGATTTTCGGCGCCTTCCTCGGCTACATCACCTCCTCGGCGCAGATCTTCTTGAGCCAGTACGGCGTCGGGCCGCTGTTTCCCGTGTATTTCGGCGGGCTGGCGCTGGCGATCGGCGCCGCCACCTACGTGAACTCGCGCCTCGTCATGCGCTACGGCATGCAGCGGCTCTCGGCACTTGCCGTGGGCCTGCTCGGCGGCTGCTCGGCGGTATACTTCGTGATCGCCTGGGCAGCCTCGGGCGATCCGCCGCTCTGGAGCCTGATGCCGTATCTCGTCGTCGCGTTCTTCTGCTTCGGCCTCGTGTTCGGCAATTTCAACGCGCTCGCCATGGAGCCGCTCGGCCACATCGCAGGCGTCGCCGCGGCGGTGGTCGGCACCATCACGTCGATCATGTCCCTGACGCTCGGCACCCTGATCGGCCAGAGCTACGACGGCACGGTGCTGCCGCTGATCGCGGGCTTCGCGGTGCTCGGCCTCGGCTCGCTCGCGGCGATGCGCTGGGCCGAGCGCGGCCGTCCGATATCCGGCCCGAGGGCCTAAGCGCGCAGGACCTGCTCGAACAGGGCGAGCGCCTCGCGCGCGAAGCGCCACATGTTGTCCTCGCGATCCGCCTTGCCGGTCTCGAGCGTGAGGGTGCGGGTCTGCGGGCCGCAGATCGCGATGCAGCTGTGGCCGGCGGCATCGCCGTAGCGGTTGCCGGTGGGCCCTGTCGCCCCGCTCTCGCCGATGCCCCAGACGGTGCCCAGCCGCTCGCGCATGGTCGTCGCGCACAGAAGTGCGTAGGGCTCGGTGCTGGCGCGCATGCCGGGGTGGTCGGCAAGTTCGATCCCGAGCAGCGCCTCGCGCACCTTGTGGGTGTAGATCACGCTGCCGCCGACGAAGTAGGCGGATGCGCCCGGCACCGCGAGCAGGGAGGCGGCGATCAGGCCGCCGGTCGAGGATTTCGGCGACCGCGACCGTCTCCTTGCGCGCCTTCAGCAGGCCGCCGATCGCTTCGGCCATCGCTGTCAGGGACATGGGGCCTCCTCCTCCATCCGCGAGGCCGCGACCATGGCATGGCCGGCCCGCCATGGGAAGATCGCGAGACCCCCGCCGGGCGTCGCGAGCCCTTGACGGCGCCGGCTTTGTGCGATCCTGTGCCCTGCAGGATCGGGCGCGTCAGCCGATCGCGATCGCTCAGGGAGGCGTGCACATGAGCAAGCTCATCCGTCGGCTCGACCGCCGGCGCTTCGTCCAGTCGACCGCCTTGATCACGGGCGCCGGCGCGCTCGCCAGCACCTTGCCGCGGCGGCTGCTCGCCCAGGACGGCATCACCGCGGTCAACTCGATCCGCTCGCTCTCCAACCCCTACCACGCCAGCTGGAACCAGGGCGGCGAGGCGTTCTCCGGATGGGCCGGCACCGAGTACGCGACGCTCGTGACCGAGGGCAACAGCGAGAAGGGCATCGCCGACATCAAGGCGCTGATCGCCCGGACCGGCGGCAACATGGTGCTGAACGTCGATCCCAACGAGAGCCCGGACGCGCGCCCGATCGTCGAGGCCTGCGCCGAGGCCGGCGTCTACGTCACGACCCAGTGGAACAAGCCCGCCGACCTGCACCCCTGGGACTTCGACCCCTACTATGTCTGCCACATCTCGTTCGACGGCAGGCCGAACGGCAAGGCGATGGCCGAGGCGCTGTTCCAGGCGATGGGCGGCTCGGGCGGCATCGTGGCGCTCGGCGGCATCCTCTCGAACGTGCCGGCGATCGAGCGCAAGGCCGGCCTCGACGAGGCGCTCGCCGAGAACCCGGACGTCGAGCTTCTGGATTTCCAGGTGGCGAACTGGGACCCGAACCAGGCCTACGACATCACCAGCGCCTGGGTGACGCGCTTCGGCGACGACATCAAGGGCATCTGGGCCGCCAACGACGGCATGGGCATCGCAGCGCTCGAGGTGCTGCGCGCCGAGGGCATGGCGGGGACGGTGCCGGTCACCGGCATCGACGGCATCCAGCTCGCGGTCGAGGCGGTCATGGCCGGCGAGTTCGCCGGCACCGTCGCCTGGGACCCGTTCTGGCAGGGCGGCATGGGCCTCTCGATCCCCTACCACGCCAAGACCGGCAAGTTCGATCCCGTCGTCCGAGCCGCAGGAGCATCGCGAGTTCTACGGCACCGGCATCGTGATCACGGCCGACAACGCCGAGGAGTTCTACAAGAACAACATCGAGGCGGCGCCCGAGCTCGACTGGAACGACATCTGGGGCCGCGTCTCCGGCCAGATCCAGTACCAGTAAGTCTTTTTGGCGGTCGCCGGCGTCGTCCGGCGGCCAGCCTCCCACGGACGCCCGATGACCGCAGCCTCGGCCGCAACCCGCGCGAGCGCGATCTCCAGGCCGAGCGCTGGCGCAAGCTCAGGCGCAGGCTGGCGCCCTGGGCGCCGCTGCTGGTGCTGATCGCGCTCTGCATCGTGATCGGCCTGATCAGCCCGAATTTTCTCTCGGTCCGCAACATGGTGCGGATCGCCAACTCGGCGGCGATCCCGCTGATCCTGGGCCTGGGCGTCACCTTCGTGATCATCATGGGCTCGATCGACCTCTCGATCGAGGGCGTGGTCGCGTTCGCCGCCGTGATCCTGAGCCTGCTGGTGCTGAACGGCGCCAATGCCAACGATTTCGGCCTGCTCGGCGCGTTCTTGGTGATCTGCCTCGGCGCGATGATGGGCTTTCTCAACGGCGTCATCCACGTCGGCCTGCGCATCCCCTCCTTCATGGCGACGCTCGGCATGTGGTTCGTCGGCGTCGGCGTCGCCAATGCGATCCTGGGCGGCATCACCGTCCGCGTCACCGACCCGCTGATCCGCGCGCTCGCCCTCGATCGCCTGGGCGGCGTGCCGTTCGCGGTCTGGCTGGCGCTGATCGCGCTGGCCATCGCCTATGTCATCCAAAACCACACCCGGCTCGGCCGCTACATGTACGCGATCGGCGGCGGCGAGGACCTCGCAGCACTCTCCGGCATCGACGTCAAACGCTGCCGCATCGCGATCTTCACGATCGCCGGCACCTTCTACGGCCTCGGCGGCATCATCGCGGCCGCCCAGCAGGGTGCGGGCTTCGCGCTGATCGGCCAGGGCCGGCTGTTCACCACGATCACCGCGGTGGTGGTCGGCGGCACCGCGCTGATGGGCGGCTCGGGCGGCGTGCTGCAGACCCTGGTCGGCGTGCTGATCGTCATGGTGCTGAGCAACGGCATGGTGCTCATGGGCATCTCGCCCTACGTCCAGCAGATCGTCCAGGGCATCATGATCATCATCGCGGTGGCGCTCTCGGTGGACCGCGCCCGCCTGAAGATCGTCAAATGAGCGCGCCAGCCCCGTCCCGGCGCTGGCGCTGCGCCACGTCGACAAGTCCTTCCCGGGCGTGCAGGCCCTGCAGGACGTCTCGATCGAGGTCCGGCCGCACGAGGTGGTGGGGCTGGTCGGCGAGAACGGCGCCGGCAAGTCGACGCTGATGCGCATCCTCGCCGGCGTCTACCAGCCCGATGCCGGCACCCTGGAGCTGCAGGGCAGCGCATCACGCTGCAGGAGCCCGAGCGATGCCGCCGCGCACGGCATCGGCATGGTGTTCCAGGAGCAGTCGCTGCTCACCAACCTTTCCGTCGGCGAGAACATCTATCTCGGCAGCGAAGGCACCTTCACGAAGGGCGGGCTGGTGCGCTGGCGTGCCCTGTACGCCGCCGCGCGCCGCCAGCTGCAGAAGGTCCAGGTCGACATCGACCCGGCGACGCCGACCGCCGATCTCGACTTCGCCGCCCGCCAGATGGTCGAGCTTGCCAAGGCGCTGACGCTCGAGGAACGCGCCGAGGGCCATCTCGTGATCCTGCTCGACGAGCCCACCTCGGTGCTCGAGCAGGCCGACATCGACATCCTGTTCGCGCGCGTCCGGGCGCTGAAGGCGCGCGCCTCCTTCGTGTTCGTCTCGCACCGGCTCGACGAGGTCCTGGCGCTCTCCGATCGCGTCTATGTCATGAAGGACGGCCTGTGGTCGCCGATCTCGCCGCCGCCGATGCCGACGTCCACCAGCTGCACCAGCTCATGGTCGGGCGCGGCCGGCAGTCCGAGTATTACCGCGAGTCCTCGCAGAAGCCGTTTCGCGACCGAGGTCCTGCTCGCCGCGAGGACCTTGTGCCTGGACGGCCAGTATCAGAACGTCGACTTCGCGCTGCATGCCGGCGAGATCCTGGGCATCGCCGGCGTGATCGGCTCGGGCCGCGAGGCGGTCTGCCGCACACTGTTCGGCTTCGAGCAGCCGACCGCCGGGCGCCTCCTGGTCGATGGCCAGCCGGTGCGCCTCGCCTCGCCCGCCGACGCGGTCGATCGCGGCATCGGCTACGTGCCGCGCGAGCGGCGCACCGAGGGCCTCGTGCTGTTCCTCTCCGTGATCGCGAACGCGACCCTCGCCAGCCTCGAGACGGTCGAGCGCGCCGGCCTGATCGACCACCGCAAGGAACGCCAGCTCGCGCAGCGCTGGGTCGAGCGGCTGCGCATCCGCACGCCGAACGTCAACGCGCTTTGCCTGAACCTTTCCGGCGGCAACCAGCAGAAGGTGGTGCTCGCCAAATGGCTGAACGCGCGCTCGCGCATCATCATCCTCGACCACCCGACCCGCGGCCTCGACGTCGGCGCCAAGGAGGAGGTCTACGAGCTGGTGCGCGCGCTCTCCGGCCAGGGCATCGGCGTGATCCTGACCGCCGACACGCTGGAAGAGACCATCGGCCTCAGCCACACCATCCTGGTGATGCGCGACGGCGCCATCACCCGGCGCTTCGACGCGGCCCCGGGCAGCAAGCCCGAGCAGGTCGAGCTGATCGAGCACATGGTCTGATGGGGCGGTTTTCGGTCGAGCACGTCCGCCAGGCGATGCCGCTGGTCACGCTCGCCCTCCTGATCGTGGTCGTCGGCACCGTCACGCCCGAGTTCCTGCGGCCGCAGACCCTCCTAGTGCTCGCCTCCGACACCGCGACCCTGTTCGTGATGGCGGTGGGCGTCACCTTCGTGATCATGCTGGGCGGCATCGACCTCTCGATCCAGTCGGTGGCCTCGCTTACGAGCGTGGTGGTGGCGCTGTGCCTGCCGCGCTTCGGCTATCTCGGCTTCGCGATGGCGACGCTCGTCGGCACGCTCGCCGGCATCCTGTCCGGCGTCGCGCACGTGAAGCTGAAGATCCCCTCCTTCATCGCGACGCTCGCGATTGGCGGCATCGCCGCCGGCACAGCGCTCATCATCTCCGATGCGCAGGCGATCACCATGGGCGAGGCCGAGCGCACCTACCTCGGCTGGATCACCGGCGACAGTTTCGGGCTGCCGCATGAGGTGATCATCGGTGCGATCGTTCTGGCCTGCGGGCTGTTCGTGCAGCGCTACACCGCGTTCGGCCGCTACAGCCAGGCGATCGGCGCCGGCGAGCCCGCAGCCTATGCCTCGGGCGTCAAGGTCGACCGCTACAAGATCGTGGCCTTGGCGCTCTCCGGCTCGCTCGCCGGTTTCGCCGGCGCGATCCTTGCGGGACGCCTCGCGAGCGGCTCGCCGACCCTTGCCAACGAGCTGCTCCTGCCAGCGATCGCCGCGGTCATCGTCGGCGGCACGGCGATCACCGGCGGCGTCGGCAGCGTCTGGCGTACGCTGATCGGTGCCTTGATCATCTCGGTCGTGCGCATCGGCATGACCTTCGTCGGCGTCGATATTTTTGCCCAACAGATCGTGTTCGGCGCCGTGCTGATCCTGGCGGTGGCCGCCACCATCGACCGCAGCAAGATCCCGATCGTCAAATAAGGACGGGTCCGGCCGGCGACGGCCGCCGAGACGCGCGGCCGCAGAGCGTGCGCCCGCATGACGAAATCTTCATCTCCAGAAAATCCGTGTGCAATGAATGCGCCCTACCTGGAGTCGCGTGAGCGCCACGGGGGGTGGTGGCTCGCGACCTCTGGGAGGCGGGCGCGCGGCCCCTCACCAGCATGGCGCTCACACCTCGCACGGTGGAGAGGGCGTTTGACGGATCGCAACATCGGGTCCAGGCCGGCGCCACGAGCGTGCCAGGATCGCAGGGCGCTGGCGCAGTGCGCGCTGGCGTGCGAGCTGAGCGGCGGACTGGAGCGCGCCGTCGCACTGATCCGCTGCCTGCAGCAGCGCCCGGAAGGGCTCAGCGCCGGGAGCGACGGATCGCCTGAATCGCCGCATCGAGCGCACCGAGGAAGCGCGACCGGTCCTGCTTGCTGAACGGCCTGCCGCCGCCCCGGATCTCGCCTGCCTCGCGCAGCGCGGTCATCAGGTTGCGGGTCGCCAGCACATCACCCATCGATTCCTCGGTGAACGGCCTGCCGTTCGGCGCGATCGCCCGCGCGCCGCGCTTGACGCAGCGATCCGCAAGCGGCACGTCGGCCGTTACCGCGATGTCGCCGGGACCGATCCGCTCGGCGATCCAGTCGTCGGCCCGATCGAGCCCCTCGCTGACTGCGACCCGGGATACAAGGGGGCTGTCGGGGACGCGCAGCCAGGCGTTGGCGACGACCCAGACCTGCAGCCCGTAGCGATCGGCGACCCGGTAGACTTCGTCCTTCACCGGACAGCCGTCGGCATCAACGTAGATCTCGAGCATCGTTTCTCCGGGGCTGGGTCGTCCATGCTACGACAGCCTACTTGCCAAGACCTCTGCCCAATACCAGCGTGACCCACAGGCCCTCGCCGATCTGCGCGCGCAGGCGCAGGCCGAAAGGCCGATGGGCGGCAAGCACCCTGTCCGCCTGGCGGTCGAGCAGGCCGGAGAGCACCGCGGCGCCGCCCGGCGTCAGGTTGCGCGCTGTCGTCGCGCGCCATGGCGCAAAGCGGCTCCGCCAGGATGTTGGCGAGGATCAGATCGAACGGGCCGCTTCGGCGCAGCACAGCGCTGTCGTAGCCGTCGCTCAGCAGGCAGCGCACCCGGCCGGCGACGCCGTTGCGGGCGGCGTTCTCACGCGCGACGGCGACTGCGATCGGATCGTTGTCGGCGGCCAGGACGCGGGCCGGCCAGCATTTCGCCGCGGCGATCGCCAGGATGCCGGCGCCGCAGCCGAGATCGAGCACCCGCTTCAGCCGCCGGCGCCCCGCCAGGCGATCGAGCGCCAGCAGGCAGCCGCGCGTGCTGTCGTGCTCGCCCGAGCCGAACGCCTGGCCGGCATCGAGGCGGATCGGCACCGTGCCGGCAGGCGGCGGCTCGCCGACGTGGCTGCCATGCACCCAGAACCGGCCGATCCGCTGCGGCGGAAATGTCTGCGCGGTGCGATAGAGCCAGTCGGTCGAGGGGATCGGACCGATCTCGAGCGTCGGGCGCGATCCCCCAGGGCGCGGCTACGGGCGCCAGGCGGGCGAGCAGCGCTTCGCGATCAGGCTCGCCGCGGTGGATCAGCGCGATCGCCCACAGGTCCGGCCGCTTGGGATCCTCGAACGCCGAGACGCTGATCTCCTCGTCGAGCGCGTCCAGAAACGCCTCGACCGCGGCGGCGGGCACCAGGAAACGGCTCTGCCAGAGCGGGATCTCGGCCATCGGCTTGGGGATGCTCAGGCGGGTGCGACGAAGCTGTCGATGACTTTCTTGGTGCCCGCCTTGTCGAAGGCGATCTCGAGCTTGTTGCCCTCGACCCGGCGGACCTCGCCGTAGCCGAATTTTTCGTGGAAGATGCGCTGGCCGACTGCCAGGTCGTGCTTGCTCCTGGGCAGCTGGGTCGCGAGCACGCGCGCCTGGCCCTCGATCACGGCGGGCTTGCCGGCGGCGCGCATGCGATGGAAGCCCGGGCCGCGACCGCCGGCGCGCAGGTCGTCGAACCAGCCGCTCATGGCGGGCTCGGGCACGCTCTGGCGCTGCAGGAACTCGGTGTGCTCGGCGGGCAGCTCCTCGACGAAGCGGGCCGGTACGCTCGCCGCCCACTGATTGTAGATGCGGCGGTTGGCGGCGTAGGAGATGGTGAGTGCCCGCTTGGCGCGGGTGATGCCGACATAGGCGAGCCGCCTCTCCTCCTCGAGCGCCTTGAGACCGCCCTCCTCCATCGCGCGCTGGCTCGGAAACAGCCCCTCCTCCCAGCCCGGCAGGAACAGGTGGCCGAACTCCAGCCCCTTGGCGCTGTGCAGGGTCATGATCGTGACCATGTCGCCGGAAGGATCCGAGACGTTGTCCATGACCAGCCCGACATGCTCGAGAAAGCCGTGCAGGGTCTCGAACTCGTCGAGCGCCTGGACCAGCTCCTTCAGGTTCTCGAGCCGGCCCGGCGCCTCGGCCGAGCGGTCCTCCTGCCACATCTGGACGTAGCCGGATTCCTCGAGCACGGTCTCGGCCAGGGCGCGCGGCGGCACGCGCGCGCTCTGCGCGCGCCAGCGCTCGAAATCGTCGAGCAGGCGGATGATCGTGGTGCGCACCTTGGGGCGCAGCTCGTCGGTGGCACAAAGCGCACGCGCGCTGACGCACAAGCTGGACGCGCTGTCGCGTGCGGTGCGGCGCAAAAGCTGCAGGGTCGCTTCGCCGAGGCCGCGCTTTGGCCGGTTGATGATGCGCTCGAGCGCCAGATCGTCGTCCGGCTGGGCGACGATCCGCAGATAGGCGATCGCGTCGCGGATCTCGGCGCGCTCGTAGAAGCGCGGGCCGCCGATCACGCGGTAAGGCAGGCCGAGATTGATGAAGCGCTCCTCGAACGCGCGGGTCTGGAAGCCTGCCCGCACCAGCACCGCCATGTCGTTCAGCGGCACGCCGTGGCGCTGGTAAGCCTCGATCTCCTCGCCGACGAAGCGAGCCTCCTCCTGCTCGTCCCAAAGGCTTGCGATGCGCACCCGCTCGCCCGCCTCGTCCTCGGTCCACAAGGTCTTGCCGTGGCGCGAGCGATTGTGCGCGATCAGCCCCGAGGCGGCGCCCAGGATGTGGCCGGTCGAGCGGTAGTTGCGCTCGAGCCGGATCACGCGAGCACCCGGGAAATCCTGCTCGAAGCGCAGGATGTTGCCGACCTCGGCGCCGCGCCAGCTGTAGATCGACTGGTCGTCGTCGCCGACGCAGGTGATGTTGCGATGGACCTGCGCCAGCTGCCGCAGCCAGAGATACTGGGCGACGTTGGTGTCCTGGTACTCGTCCACCAGGATCGCGCGAAAGCGGCTCTGATAGTCGGCGAGAATGTCGGGCGCCGCTGCGAACAGGCGCAGGCCGTGCAGCAGAAGATCGCCGAAATCGCAGGCGTTCAGGACCTTCAGGCGCTCCTGGTAGGCGGCGTAGAGCTCGGGCGTGCGGCCGAGGCCGAAATCGCCCGTCTCGCTATGCGGCACGCGATCAGGCGTGATGCCGCGATCCTTCAGCCGCTCGACGATGGCCAGAAGGGCGCGCGGCGTCCAGCGCCGCGGATCGAGGTCGGCCGCCTCGATCACCTGCTTGATCAGGCGCAGCTGATCGTCGGTATCGAGGATCGTGAAGTTGGCCTTGAGGCCGACCAGCTCGGCATGGCGGCGCAGCATGCGGGCGCCCAGCGCATGGAAGGTGCCGAGCCACAGGCCGCCGACAGCCTGGCCGAGCAGCAGGCCGACCCGCTCGATCATCTCGCGCGCAGCCTTGTTGGTGAAGGTCACCGCGAGGACCTGGTAGGGCCGCACCCGACCGGTCAGCAGCAGATGGGCGAGCCGTGTGGTCAGCACCCGGGTCTTGCCGGTGCCGGCGCCGGCCAGGACCAGGAGCGGGCCGTCGTCGGCCAGCACCGCGGCCTGCTGCTCCGGATTGAGCCCGTCGAGATAGCTCGGGTGCACGGCTTCCGGCGGCCTCGCATCGGCCGATACCACGTCACGTCGGCTGGTCATGGAACCCCGCATCGCGCTGCTCGACGAAGATAGGCGGGCCTGGCGGGTCTGTCACCTCGCAGCGCAACCGGTGACCGAGACACGGCGTCCGCCTGTCTCGGCTCGGTCTGGCGCAGATGCTTCCTGTGAGGGCGGGCGCTCAGTCGAGGCCGAGGCGGTCGCCGCGCCACCCGCCGGATGGAGCGCGCAACCGGCGCAAATGCCGCCCGTACCACCTGGATCGAGAAGGCGACGCGTCGCAGATGTGCCGACGATCTGCCGCAAGGCCTGCAGCTCGTGGGCCATCACCCGCGTTGCCTGCTGCAGCCCGACCATCTTGCCCCGGGCATGCAGACGCCAGCGCCAATCGGCAAAGCGGGCGCCGATCGGCAGCGGTAGCGGCGGCGGCGGTCGCCCGAGCAGGAGATGCGCGCGCCGGACATAGAAGCCGGCGCTGTGCGCGCCCAAGTCCGCAGCGATGCGAGACGTCAGTCGGGACCAGTCGAGCTCGTCTCTGAAATGCTAAGCCAGCAGTACGAGGTCATAAGCGTCGCGGAGTGAGAACTCAGCCGCCCAGAAGCCGCGCTGGTGCAGCTGACTGTGCACGACATTGTGCATCAGCAGGTCCTCGGGGCAGGGCACGGCAGCCGATCCGCCCTCGATCGCGATCCTTCTCGTGCGCCGGATCAGCTCCCGAGGTCGGAAGCGCCCGCTCGTAAGGGCTGGCCGCCTTGTGCAGCTCGACCCAGGCTTCGCTGTCGTCGCGCGCCACCGGCGGATAGTGATGAGCATGGCGCTAGCTCGAGATCACTGCCATGGAAATGATAGCCCATCTCGCGGAGGATGCTCAGCGCTGCGTCGAGCTCGCTCGCCGGCCACCAGCACGTCGATGTCGCCGATCACCCGGTCGGCGTCGTCCGCATAGAGGCCCAACTCGAGCTGAGCCATGCCCTTGAGCAGGATTGGCTCGATGCCGGCCGTGTTGAGGGCGGCCACGAGCTCGCCAAGTTGGGCACGGACCGTCCGTACCAGAAAAGGGCGACGACCGTCCACTTGCCGGCTGCCTGGAGCGTAGTCGACCGCGATCTACCCAGGTGAAATTGGCGATGAACTCGCTGATCGCTCGTCGTCGATGTCTGTTTCTCACGTGATCGTCACGATCGCGGTACAGATCGATGACGTCATGCGCGGCAGCAGAAGTCTCCCAGGGAGACAAGAGGGGGCGGATCAGGCTTTCGGCATCAGCGTCCTGGAACCGAAATCGAACCGGGTGACCGCACAAGGCGTAGGTGCGATCGGTCGCGAAGTTCAACGGCGGCGGTAGGTTGGCGCCCGACCGCTGCGGCGCCGCAGGTCCGCCGGACGGCCGCCGCCCGACAAGGCCCCGAACCCGCCAGTCGGCAAGCGCCGTCTCGACGTCTTCCCGGGCACGCTCCGGCGGCACGCCGAAGCGCCCGGCGATGCCGCGCGCCACATCGGCGACGGCCGCGCCGCCGACAATCTCGTCCCAGATCAGACGGGCCGTCTCGTTCAGGACGATGAGCTCATGCTCATCCCTCACGAGCACGAGATGCCTGTCGAACGGGACAGCCTCAACTCGATCCGCCATTTCGGCAGGCACCCCGCTGCATTCCCGAGGCGCTCAGGATGGGCCATGCCGCCCTTGGCGTCGAGGTATCCGACCGGAGGTTCGAGAGGTAAGGCTTTTGGCAATCGCGCTCAGCCCGCCGGCCACCGGCCTATGCCAAAGAGCAGACGCCAGCTTTCCTAAGGAGGGCTCGGCTCTCGCCGAACTCGGCGGCGCGCGCCTCGCGCTGCCCAGGTCCGGGCAAACGTGGCCATTGGGATGTGATTCTCCCTTGCGCTCGTCAGCGGCGGCACCATAGCTTCGATGCCGCCCCAGCGGAACCGTCGCGGCCGGCGCCGGCGGGAGATCGGCGCAAGCCTGGGTCGGGGCGCAGACAGCCAAGCACGGAGGCCAGCATGCCAGCGCACCACGATCACGAGACGGCCACGCTCGGCGGCGGCTGCTTCTGGTGCCTGGAGGCGGTCTACAAGGACCTGAAGGGCGTCGAGCGCGTGGTCTCCGGCTACGCCGGCGGCCAGGCCCTGAACCCGACCTACGAGCAGGTCTGCGGCGGCCGCACCGGCCACGCCGAGGTGGTGCAGATCACCTTCGATCCGGCCGCCGTCTCCTATCGGGACCTGTTGGACGTGTTCTTCACGATCCACGATCCGACCACGCCCGACCAGCAGGGCGCCGACATCGGCCCGCAATACCGCTCGATCATCCTGTATCACAGCCCGGAGCAGAAGGCGGATGCCGAGCGCGCGATCGCCGAGCAGGCGGAGAAGGGCGTCTGGGATGCGCCGATCGTGACCGAGGTCGTGCCGCTGGCAACGTTCTATCCGGGCGAGGAATATCACCAGGACTACTACGAGCGGAACCCGCGCCAGCGCTACTGCCAGATCGTGATCGCGCCCAAGGTCGCGAAGTTCCGCAAGCAGTACCTGGAGCGGCTCAAGCGGTAGCGCGCCTGGCGAGCGGCGCAGGAACAGGAGACAGGGGCATCAGGCAAGCCGTGGCCTGGACGATTACAGCCTCCACTGCTGGTTACCTCCTCCCCACCAGTCCCACTGAATGATCGCGGCTCCGTTGTCAGCGGAAATGCCGCTTACATCGAGGCACCTGCCGCTGTGTTTTGCTACGATCTTGTAGTAGCCACCGCCTGTAGCCTCCAGCCGGAATTTCTGATTGTCTCCACCCCAGTATTCCCACTGGATGATGGGAGCGCCATTGTCCAACGATATTCCGGCAACGTCGAGGCATTTGCCGGAATGCTCGATCATGATTTGATAGTACCCCTCACCCACCGGGTCCAGTCGAAATCGTTGATTGCCGCCACCCCAGTAGTCCCACTGGATAAGTCTCGCACCATTGTCGAGTGATATCGCTGCTACATCCAGGCTTTTACCGGAGTGCAGCGAAACGATTGGCGCGGGACCGAGCCTCCATTGCTGATTGTTGCCTCCCCACCAATCCCACTGGTGCACTCTTGCGCCGTTGTCGCCGCTGATTCCGACGACGTCGAGACACCTGCCGCTGTGCTTTGCGGCGACGCGGTAGTAGCCGTGCCCGAGAGGGTCGAGGCGGAATTTTTGATTGTCGCCTCCCCACCAATCCCACTGGTGGATCTGCGCCCCGTTGGCCGTGGAGATCCCGTCCACGTCGATGACCCGTCCGCTGTGTTGCGCGATCAGACGGTAGTGCGAACCTTCGACCCACTCGATCCGAAAGATCTGATTCTGTCCGCCCCAGTAGTCCCACTGGGTGGCGTCGGCGCCGTTGTCCAAAGAGATGCCCTCGATGTCCAGGCAGTGGCCGCTGTGACGGACGAACACCGGCCCTCTGATCGGGTACAGCCGCCGAATTCCCTCCACGTCATCGGCAGTCAGCACCCGGTTGGTCGCATTGGCGCTCACGGTCGGAAACATGACAGCGCCCGCGACACTCGAGTGCGAGAGGCCGAGAAGATGGCCGATCTCATGGAGTGCGATCGTCTCCACGTCGTACTGGTCGGCGACGGTGCCTATGCACCAGGCGTGTTCCTGGTCGTCGAAATGGAGTGGCCGCGGCAGCGCGTTGCCGTAGAAGCCGCAGCCGGGTGGGTAGTCGGCATGCGCAAGGACGCCTCCCACCATGCTCGTGTCGCCGCAGTTGGCCGGCGTCCATGAGATCAGGATGTCAGGGCTGTCTCCCGTCCCTACCTCCCGGAAGGCGATCTGCACGGCGGCCGACCAGGTTGCGAAAGCGCGGCGGACGGCGTTGAATTCCTCGTCTCCTCCGACGTCATTGGTTGCCGCATCGAACGCAAAGGTCAGGTTGTCCTTGCCCCACGCGCATGTCGTCGAGAATGCGACACCTGTTGCGGGATCGATATCGGGAAAGCCGCATCTGGCCCGCGACATCATGCTCCTGGTGAGCTCATCGAATTGACCGCTCAGAGGAAGCGTATGCATCGCCTGATACTTCAGGAGGGCCATGGACGTGCTTTCATCCAGACTTGCCGACCGTCTGGGAGCACGTGATCGCCGGTCCGGCGCCTGCTGAGGTTGCGCGAGATAGCCGAAGCGCTCCAAGAAACCCTTGACCGTCTCGAAGCCTTCCGCGGCCTCTCCCAATCCAAGCAATGGCAGCGATCTCAGCTTCTGCACTTCCTGGGGAATTTGCTTGGGCATTTCTTTTCCTCCCATCCTTTGCTCAATCGAGCAGCTGCAGACTTTCGATGATGTCTCTCGCGATCCGTTCCGGTACCGAAATGTGAGCTTGGACCACGATGGTCACTTGGCTGGGCGCCGGAAGATGGGCAGCCAGCGTATAGCTGGCAAGGTCGGGGCTGCGAAAGAAGACCAGGCGCCCGGTCGTCCCCGCGATGCTCATGGGTTCGGCCCGATACTCGGGCCGGCCTGAATACGACTCCAGACGATCGGCAAATGCGCCCTCGTCAACGATGACGGTAAGACCGTTGCCTTCGAAAACGTTTGCCGCGGAGTTGATGGGAGCGTCCTGCCCCTTCGCGAGAAAGGCAGGCAGCTCCAAACTCACCTTGCCGACGACGACCCGTTGCTTGCCCTGAGTTTGTGGCATGCTGAGACCCCTGACGCTGCTTCAGTCATGCGATCTACGAGGCCGTGCTGAGCGCGATTTTCTCATTGCTTGGTCGTGCCGCCCAAACGTCGCTCTCGCCTCTCTGCGCGCAATTGGTAAACCAATATCTGAACCGCAACCTTGCGGTTACAACACTTGTCGGTCAGGAAGGTCTGTGCGGTATCCCACAGACGCTTGATTGATTGTCGATAGCTCTCGTTCGCTTTAGAGGTCTGGGCAGGGGACGATGCGATGCGACAAGTTCCGGCGGGGAATCGCCTGATCGAAGCGCTCCCCAGCGACGCCTGCGCGCGCCTGTGTCCGGCGCTGGAGCTCGTCGACCTCGGGCTCGGCGAGATCGTCTACGACCCTGGCGAGCGCATGCACTGGGTCTACTTTCCCACAGAGTCGGTCGTCTCGCTGATCTACACCATGGAGAACGGCGATACTGCCGAGATGGGCCTGGTCGGCAACGAGGGCGTGGTCGGGGTCGCGCTGATCCTGGGCGGCGAGACGACGCCGAACCAAGCCGTGGCGCAGGTTGCCGGAGGGGCGCTCAGGATGAAGGCGCAATTCCTGCGCGACGAGTTCCAACGCGGCGGCCCCTTTCAGGTGGCGCTCCTGCGGTACACCCAGGCGTTGATCACCCAGATCTCGCAGACCGCCGTATGCAATCGCCTGCACCCGGTCGAGAAGCGGCTTTGTCGTTGGCTGCTGATGACCCGGAACCGGCTCCTTTCGGATCAGATCCTGATGACCCAGGAGTTCATCGCCTACATGCTGGGCGTGCGACGCGAGGGCGTGACCGCAGCCGCGCACCACCTGCAGGAGGTGGGCCTGATCCGCTACCACCGCGGCCAGATCACGATCGTCGACCGGCCCGGGCTCGAGTCGGCCGCCTGCGAGTGCTATCGCGTGGTCAAGGACGAGTTCGATCGTTTGCTCGGGCCATGGGCGCCCAGCTAAGGCTCGAGGCCGTCGACCGCCTTCGATCTAGCACTTTGAAAACCCAGCTTTGGCGAGTTGGCAGAGTCGAGGAGGTCGTCGGGGAGGCGGGATGCGCGTCGACGGGCGGTCGGGAGCGCTGTTCAGCTACGTGGACCTTGAGATCGGGTGCCGCGTGGGCATCCGTTGCGGTCGATCCGGACGATCGTGAATCAGGCGCTGGACGCGCTGTCAGGCGACTTCGAGTGCCTGTATGGCCGGATCGGCCGGCCTTCGATCCCGCCCGAAAAACTGCTCCGCGCGCTGCTGCTGCAGGCGTTCTATTCGATCCGCTCGGAGCGGCAGCTGATGGAGCGGCTCGACTTCGATCTGCTGTTCCGCTGGTTCGTCGGGCTCGGCATCGATGATCCGGTGTGGGATCACTCGACCTTCTCCAAGAACCGCGATCGGCTGCTTGGCGGCGACGTGGCGGCACGGTTCCTCGCCGAAGTGCTGAACCGGCCCAAGGTGCGCCGGTTGCTCTCGGCCGAGCACTTCAGCGTCGATGGCACGCTGGTCGAAGCCTGGCGTCGATGAAGAGCTTCCGGCCACGGGACGAAGGTGGCGACGATGGGGCTGGCGGTCGCAACCGCGACGCCGACTTCCGTGGCCAAAGCGCGGAACGATACCCACGCCTCGACCACCGACAGCGATGCCCGGCTCTACCGCAAGAGCCACGGCCAGGAGAGCACTCGCCTACCTCGGCCACCTCCTGAGCGAGAACCGCCACGGCCTCGTGGTGCGGGCCGCCGCCACCCGGCGGACGGTCGGGCGGAATGGCAGGCCGGCCTCACCATGGTCGGCGATCTCGCGGGCCGGCACCGGATCACGGTCGGCGGCGACAAGGGCTACGACGTCCAGGGCTTCGCCGCCGGGCTGCGGGCGCTTGGGGCCACGCCACACCTCGCCCAACACCGCTACGTCACCAAGACCGGCCGGCACCGCCGCTCCTCGATCGACGGCCGGACCACCCGCCATCCCGGCTACGCGCAAAGCCAGCGCCGGCGCAAGCTGGTCGAGGAGGCGTTCGGCTGGATCAAGACCATCGCCGGTCAGCGAAGACCAGGTTCAGAGGGCTCGAGCGGGTCGGCTGGTCCTTCCAGCTCGCGGCCGCCGCCTACAACCTGATCCGTTTGCCCAAGCTCGTCGAGGCTGCGCCATGATCGCGGGCGGCGGTCGGATGCCGCATGCACCTTGCGCCATCCGCTGCTCCGCCAACTGCCTGCATCGGTCCGGACCCCTCTGTCGCGCCGCCCATCCATCCTTCAGAGCGCGCGCCAACCCACCTTCTTCACACTTAGACCAGTTCGGGGCGGCGGCTGGCGAGGATCGCTACCGCGTGCTAGGCAGAACATCCAAGCGGCTGATGCCGCCCTCATCCTGCTCGAGCACTGTCATGCCCACATCGCAAAAGACCGGCCTTCGCCGCGGCCTGACCCACTACGGCGACCCCGATTTCGCGCTCTATCTGCGACGCTCGTTCGCCCGCTCGATGGGCTACAGCGACGCCATGCTCGCGCGCCCGGTGATCGGCATCACGAATACCGCGAGCGGCTTCAACAACTGCCACCGCCATCTGCCCGAGCTGATCGGAGCGGTCGAGCGCGGCGTGCTCGCGGCGGGCGGTCTGCCTATAACCTTTCCGACCATCTCGCTGGGCGAGCCGTTCGTGAGCCCCACCAGCCTGATGTTCCGCAATCTGATGAGCATGGACGTCGAGGAGATGATCCGGGCGCAGCCGATGGATGCGGTGGTGCTGGTGGGCGGCTGCGACAAGACCGTGCCGGCGCTGCTGATGGGCGCGCTCGCCGCCGACCGGCCGGCAATCCTGGTGGTCGCGGGCCCGATGATGACCAGCCGCTATCGCGAGGAGCGGCTCGGCGCCTGCACCGACTGCCGGCGCTATCTGGGCGCAGTACCGCGCCGGCCAGATCGAGCGCGCCGAGATCGAGCGGATCGAGACCCGCCTTGCGACCACGGCCGGCACCTGTCCGGTGATGGGCACTGCCAGCACCATGGCGTGCATCGCCGAGACCCTGGGCATGATGCTGCCGGGCACGGCGGCGATCCCGGCGGTGCACGCCGACCGGCTGCGCGCCGCCGAGGCAAGCGGCGCCCATGCGGTCACCATGGCGCGCCAGGGCCCGCGCCCGCGCGAGGTGGTGACGCAGGCAGCGGTCGGTAACGCGCTGCGCGTCCTGCTGGCGATCGGCGGCTCGACCAACGGCATCCTGCATCTGGCGGCGATTGCCGGCCGGGCCGGCGTGGCGCTGCCGCTGGATGCGCTCAACCCGATCAGCGACGCCACCCCGGTGCTGGTCGACCTGAAGCCGACCGGCCCGCACTATATGGAGGATTTCTTTGCGGCTGGCGGGCTCGGCGCCGTGCTGCGCGAGCTGCAGCCGCTGCTGGATCTCGACGCGCCGACCGTGACCGGCGAGACTTTGGCCGCGCGCCTCGAAGGCGACGCCTGGGTCGATCGCGACGTGGTCCGGCCGTTCGCCGATCCGCGCCAGCCGCAGGGCGGCCTGGTGGCCCTGTTCGGCAGCCTGGCGCCGGGCGGCGCCATCCTAAAACGCTCGGCGGCCGATGCGACGCTGTTCGAGCACGAGGGCCGCGCGGTGGTGTTCGCGAGCCTCGAGGAGCTGTCGGCACGCATCGACGATCAGGGTCTCGACGTCACGCCGGACGACGTGCTGGTGCTGCAGAACGCCGGGCCGAAGAGCGCTTCCGGCATGCCGGAGGCGGGCTACCTGCCGATCCCCGGCAAGCTCGCGAGGCAGGGCGTCAAGGACATGATCCGGATCTCGGACGCGCGCATGAGCGGCACAGCTTTCGGCACGATCGTGCTGCACGTCACGCCCGAAGCGGCGGTGGGCGGCGCCTTGGGCCTGGTGCAAAGCGGCGATCGGATCCGGCTCTCGTCGCCGACCGCCGCCTGGATCTGCTGGTCGAGGACGACGAGCTGGCGCGGCGCGCGGCCACATGGCAGGCGGCGCCGGCGCCGGCGCGCGGCTATGCCAGGCTGTATCACGACCACGTCATGGCGGCCGACCGCGGCTGCGACTTCGATTTTCTGACCGCGACTGTCTGATCACCCACATCGCCGGCAGGCGGCGGGAGCCTTCCGCGGCCCATCCGGCGCGGCCGTCACGATCGTCATGAACCAAGGAGGCGTGAGCTACTACGGTTGTTTCAACTCGATTCAGGGGCACGTTTGGGTTATTTTCTTCGCCACCATAGAATCGCCGCGGATTGAACGAAGTCATGTGAAGGGAGACCACGTCATGCGTATCAAGTGGGCTGCCCTCCTCACCAGCATCAGTTTTTTGCTGGCCGCCACGAGCGTGTCCGCGCAAGGCCCGGTCACGCTGAGCAGCCCCCAGCTCGACGGCATCATCCCGACCTACCAGCTGGACCCGACGCAGTATCAGCTTCGCGTGGCCGTCGACGCCCTGACCGTCGCCGACCCGGACCGGGTGCGCGACGCGCTCTTGATGGAAGACCCCGAAGAGAGCATGGCGGCGCAGCAGATGCCGGGCGACGAGCCGGAAGCTCGCTGCACGCCGGCCCGCAGGGCGCTGCTCGCGAGCGCCGGCCGCAGCGAGTCGCCGGCATGGCAAGCGACGCCGCAACAGGGCTCCGCGCTCACATCCGCGGCGTCGAACCGGCAGTCGCCGAGCACGGCCATCCGCCTCGCGGCCACGAGCCCGGGCCCGACCATCGGCGCCGCTGCCTCGCCCGCGCAGGCCGTCGCGGCCGTCGCCAGCCGCAACCAGCCCGCCGCGATCAGGAATGCCGGCTCGAGCGCGCGACCCGCGGTCGCGGAAAGCAGCCGGCCCGCTCCGGCCAGGAGCGCAGCCGCCGCCAGCAAGCGAGCGCCCGCGCCGACGGTCGCGAGCCGTGCGCCGAGAGTCGAGGTGCCCGCTCGAACGGTGCGAGCGGCCGCCTCCCGGTCACCCGAAGGCGGCGCCGTGCGGGTTGCGTCCGGAGCGAACGCCGCGGACATCGTGGCCCGGGTGAGGTCGCAGGTGAACCGCACGCTGGCCGCGGTCCCGGGCGGAGCCTTCCGCCTGCGCTGACGCGCGGCTTCGCCAGGCGCCTCAAACGCGTTGCTTGCTGCGCAGCAGCCCCTGCTCGAAGCGCAGGACCCAGACCGCCTCGCCGCCGGTCAGGTCGTCGAAATCGGGCAGGATGTCGTCGAGCTCGTCGCGGATCTCGGCCGGGCATTCCGTCGGCAACGCGGCGACATGGCGCTGCCCGCCGAGCCACCCGCGCACGATGCAAAGGCCACGCTCGTCGCTCTGCGCCAGCACGGCATCCACGAGGCTCTCGGCGCCGCCGGGCGACGTCGCCTCGCCACCTGCGATCCCGAGGACGGCGACCGCATCGGCCTGTTCTACCGGGCCCGAGCGGACATCCATGTGAAGGATCGTGAAGGATGGCCACCCGGATCGACGAAAGCGCTCATAGGTCACGGCCCCGACCGCGTATTCGTCGACTTGGCCGAGCCTTCTGTAGGCGATCTCGGAAACGGCTTCCCTGGTCTCTACCGGCGCGATCTCGGTCGGGCCGCAGGCGATCACAGCCAGGGCCATCCCAACGAAAATCACCAGCACGCATGGCGCGATCGCTCGGAGCGCACCTCCCACACCATCTTCGCGAATGCGCCCAGTCTACTCGGCTGCGAGGCGGGGGGAAGGACCGAGGTACGCGTCAAGCCGTTCCGTGCCGAGCTCAGCTGTGACTTGGCCGATGGTCGCCAAGCCGCGGTTGATATGGACCACCCAATGGTCTATTTAGCAGATGATGGCAAACTGACCTGATGATGGTCCATGGAGGCGCGGAATGCAGGTATCCGTTACCGAGGCCAAAGGACAACTCACTGAATTGGTCCGGCGCGCCGAGGCCGGTGACGAGATCATCCTCACCCGCCACGGTCATGCGGCGGTGCGGCTAGTTCCGGTGAGGACGGTGCCGGACAGGGAATCCCGCAGGAGATTTCTCGAGGCGGCGCGGGTCTCGGGCGCCGCCAAGGCAAAGGCCGGGCCGAACGCCGCACGCAGCCAAGATTTCCTGTATGGCGACGATGGCCTGCCCGAATGATTGTCGTCGACACGTCCGCGATCATGGCCATCGTTCTCGACGAACCGGAAGCCGATGCTTGCATTTCCGCGCTCGAAGCCGAAGACACCGTCTTGATCTCGGCTGGTACCGTGGCGGAAACGCTCATCGTCTCCGGTCGACGGGGCGTGGGCGAAGAGGTTTCGAGGCTGATTGAGGGGCTCGGCTTCGAAGTCGTAACCGTCACGCCGGCCTCAGCACGACGGATCGCCCAAGCCTATGAGCGATGGGGCAGAGGCGCGCATCCCGCCGCCCTGAATTTCGGCGACTGCTTCGCCTATGAGGTCGCGAAGGAGCACGCCTGCCGCCTGCTCTATGTTGGTGAGAATTTCGCCCAGACTGACGTTGAGGGCGCTCTTTGACGGTGCCGCATGAGCGGGGTTTGCCAAACCGACAGCGAGGCATAGTGACGGCAAACGTTCAGATAAAGCGCGCCGCGATACCAAGAGCCGGCTACGAGTACCAAGACCTCGCCGGCATTGAGGTGCTTATTCGCCAGTACCGCGACCCTGAGCTCTACGCGTGGGTCCTGCTTGAGGCGGACGACACGGCGTTCCGAGCGCTCGATGACGTCGTGGCTGCACGTAAGGACGGTTCGTACGAGTTCGTGCAGGTCAAGTTCACGGTCGACTCCAACCGCTACGAGCCGCATTGGGACTGGCTTCTCGCCAAGACTAAGAACGGGACCTCGATGCTCGAGCAGTGGGCGAAGTCCCTCGCCCGCGTCGCTGCGATGGGTCCAATCCACAGTGCCGGCCTCAAGACAAACCGCATACCGTCTCAGGAGTTCACTGAGTGTCTGAAGGGCACGCGGGTCGACTTAGACCTTCTGCCGAGGGAAATTTGGGAAGTCAGTCGAGAGTGCGTGCGGAGGCGCCGCCGAGGCCAAGGCGTTCTTCCGCGTCTTCGATTTCTTTGGAGGTCTGCCGGACCTCGACGGATACGAAAACTATTTGCGCGATCAGCTCGTGCCTACAGACACAGATTCGCTTGGCTGGCTCGCCTTCCGCCACAACGTGCGGCGTTGGGCGACTTACCAGAACCAGCCAGAGCCCGATGGACATATTCTGCGAAAGCATGTTGTACAGCTCATCACGAAGCGCCGGCCGCAGCCGATCCGACAGGACTTTATCGTCCCCGACGGTTACCGCCCGCCGAGCGAGGACTTCGATAAATCCATTCGGGCGCATCACGAAGGACGACAATCCGATCACGGTCCTTTGGGGAACGCCCGGACGCGGCAAGAGCACCTACCTCAGCTATCTGACGCAGGAGCTTCAAAAAGAAGGCGCGGCCGTCACGCGGCACCACTACTTTCTCTCGGCAGAGGAATCTCCAGCTCCAATCGCATCTCTTTCATCGAAATTTCGACCTCGCTGATGGATCAGCTCTACGTGCGCCATCCCGAGGCCATGGTCGGCGTCGCGGAAGATGCCGACAAGTCACGGTCCGCCGTAGGGATTGCCGCGGATAACCTCGCCGCCGAGGGGCGGCGGCTCTACATCGTCGTTGACGGGCTAGATCATGTGTGGCGCGACACGCGGCGCGTCGACCAGCTCAATCATCTGTTCAACGAGCCGCTCCCGCTGCCGCCGAATGTCAGTCTTATCGTCGGAACGCAGCGCGTTCCCGACGAGCAACTGCCTGGCAAGCTGCTGACGATCGCGAATGACGATGACTGGATCGAGATCCCGCGCATGGACGAGGTCGCGGTCCATCGCTGGGTTGTGCAGCAGGACAAGGCGCGTCCCCTCATCCTCCGGTTTGATCCGACGCCCGAGCGGCGCGCCGAAATGATCGACGAGATCGCGAAGGCCTTCCTTCATATCAGTCAGGGCCACCCTCTGCATTTGATTTACGCATACGAGGGGCTCATACGCGCAGGGCGCCCAACGTCTACGGAGGAAATCGAACTGCTCCCGCTGTGCCCGGATGGCGATATCCGCGGCTACTATCGGGGACTTTGGGTTCGCCTCGGCCCGGGTGCCAAGAACGCCCTCCACATGCTCGCCGGATCGGACTTCTTCTGGCCAAGCCTTGGCATAAGGCAGGTGCTCGGAGACTTCAGCGACATCGACCACCTTTTGGAGCCCCGAAATGTCGGCATGGTCCCCTTCCACTCAAGCATCTTCGCATGGGTGCGGGAGCGGGCGGACCATGCGGAAAGCTATCAGGCGCTCCTTCCGAAGATCGTCAACTGGCTCGCGAAAGATGCGCCTGAATATTGGCGGTGGGGGTGGCTGTGGCTCGCCATGGCGCAGACCGGCGACTTCAAGGAATTGCTCGCGGGCGCAACCCGGATTCGGTCGTCGAATCCCTCGCGAAGGGCTGGCCCGATCAGCAGATTAAAAATATCCTGGGCGCGGCGGAAGCGAAAACGTTCGAGGACGGAGACCTGCCGCGAACCGTATCCCTTCGCAGTCTCAAGACTCGCGTCTCAAACGCGCGCGAGTTCCAGTCGAGGGATTTTCCCGCTTATCGTGCGACCGCCCTGGCGGTCTCCGACAACCGCCAGCAGATGCTGAACCTTCTCGACGACATCCACGTCTTGACCGACAGCGAAGTGACACAACTCGCCCGCCACGGCCCAATTGAAATGTCGTCGCAGATCTTGCCAGCGTGCCTCAATGAACTGGCTCGCCGGGTCAACGCGTGGATCGCGCTGCGGCACCGCCCCGAGCAGGAATTCACGAAGCTTTCAGATCAGCTCCTCTCGGTCAGTGCGCTGATGGATAAGGAGACAGTGCGGCGGACGCTAAACTATGCTCGCGGCTTTAGGAAGCCCGAGCCCCATGTCTCAAGCCTCATCCGTTTGCTAGGTGATGCGCAAAACATCGAGGGGCTTCAGCTCGTCCGCAAGACGCTCAGCGGCGCCAAGTGGAAGGATCACCGGCGATTGATCCACGACACGCTCATACGGACGGCGGGTTTTGCAGGCGCGGATGTCGGAGAACTCGTCCCTCTCGGCAAGGAATTCTCTCGGCCTTTGCCGCGTGCTGGTTCCTCTGGCGCGATCGCGACGCGAAGCTGGAAGTGCATATCCCTCCGGTGCCAGGCAACCTCGTCCGCGAGCGGTACTCGCTCGGTGAGAACACGGATGTCACGTCCTTCTTCTACGATGCGTTCTGGACTGCGGTGTATGTAGGGTTCCGCGCGAACTGCAACGATTACTCGATGATCCATCCGGGTCTCGGCGGGGACGATTTGGGGTGGCTACCGCGGGGGCTAGCAAAGCTCGAGGAGATCGCAAGCGATATCGCGCAAGGCAAGGTCGCTCCCACCTTCTCCGCCGTCTATGTTGAAGCAGTGGATGTCGAGCCGGTCCAGTGGGGTCCTGCTCCCGAAAGAGAATATTCACAGTATCGGGCCTTCAAAGAGGCCCTCCGACGCATCGTCGTCGATCTGCATTTCCTTGTCTTTCCGACCCTGACAATACGAAGGTGCCCGCCTCGGAGCTCGAGCATGCACGTCAATCCGCGCATTGGTCGGACGAGATCTGGTTGACACGCAATCTGGGCGACAGGGTTCCGCTCCTCGATGGAGACGGTGCGGCGGCGCTCCTCACTGACGAGGCGAAAGCCCTTTCAGCGAATGTGACAGAATTCAGCGAGCGCTCGCAGCGTTGGCGCAACTCGCGGACTTGCGCTGCTCTATGAGGACGGAAGACAGGCCGAGTTTCTAGCGCATGCGGCCGAATGTCTCGTCGGCTATGGCTGGCGAAAAGACCTCGGCGCGATGGACGTGCTCGATGCCGTGGTCGAGTTGAGTGCGAAAGAGCCCGCTGTCACGCGGGCACGTCTCCACACGCTCGCCCCGATCATCGAGGTCATCACCGACTTTACGGACGGCGATGAGACTAACCATGTGCCATCCGAGCTGATCGAAGTCCTGGCCAACGTTGCGCCCGAGCGCTTGCCCTCCCTCTACGAACATCACCTCTCGACCGACGATTATTCCTATGCCGATCAATGCCTGATCGAACTCGCGAAGGTGATGGACCTCGAGTCCCCGGCAGTTGCCGCGCTAGCCCGCAGCTTCCTTCACTAACGACCCCTGGGTATTCTCGAGGACCTCGCGGTCAATGAGCCTGCCGCCCGTGCGCTCCTCGATGGTCAAGGTGCCCTTCTCGGCCGCTCGCCGAAAGCTCGCCGCGAAATCAAGGCGACCGAAGAAGAACTTAGCGAGCGGGAGAAAGAGGCTGCCAAGGTCGACTACACATCATTCGGCTATAAGGTTTTCGCCGCTGTCTTCGAAGCGGCCGCCGCGGTTCATTACAGGAGCCGCGAAGACTTCATGGTGAGTGGCTCCATCACTGGAAGGACCAAGGCAAGGCATCGCGCGCTCTGCACTCGATCCTCTCCTACTTCGAGACGAGCGAGACGACCTACGGCGCCGAGGAAATCCTCGACGAAGCCTTCCGTGTGAGCCTCGCGGTCGAGGGCAAGAACGCCGCGTACTCATGGCTCGTCAAAGCCCACATTCACCGCCACGGTGGCAGAGCTACTACACGTCCGAGACCGAGACAATGGCGGATCAGGCTCGCGGCGCGGCATTATCCGGATCGCTGGTTCCGATATATCAAGACACGTCGGCGCCCGCGCCCTACTACCGGCGCCGGCGCTACAGCTTCGTGCTCGGCTATAAATATCTGGTGCGCTTCCTGATGCTCGTCGGGGAGGTCGAGCTTGCCGACATGATCACCACCGCCTTCGTTACTCATTGGTCGAGGAGGTCCGGGAACAGCCGATCCCGGAGACGCCGTGGTTCCGCTAGCGAACTCGCCCCAACTCTGCGCTTTCCTTCCTCTTCCAGCGGCTCAAATGGCCAGTGCCGATGTCCCGCTGGCGCGCGGCCAAGGAGATTCGCAACCTTCTCAATGGTGCGGTACACGGTCGTCAACGACGGACGCGCTGTTGGACTATCTCGATCAGTGCAAGACCAAGTTCGAAGTCTGCGCGATCCTCACGATCGTCTTCCTGACCTCGCCGGATGGCAGACCCGCGCGGAGGCGCTCGCATCGCGGTCCATTGCCCTTCCATTCTCGCCACACATTCTTGCGCACAAGGAAGGGTGCCATTTGGCGGATGCGCCAGGCCACTCCGACGGGCTCCGGCCGATTTGAGGCGGCAGCTACTTCGAGGAGCACAAGACCGCACATGTTCCCCCGATCCTCGCGAGGAATTTGAGAGAGCTTCAACGCGCCAGCGGCTACCCTTTTCTCCAGCACTGGCCTACGAGTGGAAAACCCTACGCGACAAGCTGGCACGCACTACACACGCTACCCGCACTATTTCGATGACGTGTTGGACGCACGCGCGGAATCATGGGCCAGTACTGGCAGCGGATGAGAGAGGTCTTCCTCTCGGCGTACCTGCGGACCCTGGCCTATGCCGTGAGCGAGTGGCGCCTGCCGCAGAAGATTGCGGAAGGCTACTGTCTCGAGATCGTTCACGGGATTGCCGGTCTCTTCGATGTCGAACCCGGCGCGAGGCCGGCGTGGCTCTCGGACCTCCCTGAAGACTCTGCGCTCCGGGCGCTGATTTCACGAGCCTCATCCGCGAGTCGTGCAGGTCGCACGAGCGGACGGGATGAGGCTCGTATCGCTCAACACGCCAGTAGCATCGCCGGTGCAGAAATACGCCAAACTGACGCTCAGCGCCCATCTCGCAACGCTGGATTACGAACTTCCTGACGGTGCCTTCCTCTACGAAAAAATGCCATGTCTGCCGGTCGCAGATACGTTCGAGCTCAAGGTCCGCCAGCGGAGATCACGATTGAGGAAGCAAACACGAAGGTAAAAAGGGTGACGAGGTCGCCGTCTGCAGCTGCCTCTTCCCGATCCCGTTCGGCTGCTGGCAAGGCGACTATTTGAGCGCGGGACTGACGATCCCCGCCCCCTACACGACGGTCACACCGACATACGCTGTACGAGCGAGAGCATCGACCTAGTCGCATCTGGAGGGGCGCGTATCTCACAGACGCGGATGTGAACGACGAATGGACGTCGCCGCATCCGAAGGAGGTTCGACGCGCTGCGGCGTGGCCACCACGATCGACGAAGCGGTGCTCGCCGCCGCGCAAGAGCGGCTCGGCGAAATCTCGCTTGTTCGCAAGACTTCGGATCTGGACCGGAAGACGGAGCATGGAGACTACTCAAATCGCCACGCACTGCCTTTGCCCTTGATTGATTCCATACCTTGAGAGGGCAAACATGCGCTCTTTTGCAGCCAAGCGGGCGGGGGGCATGCTATTCTACACCTGTTTTCGATGGTTTTTGCCATTGCCTGCCCCGTGCCAGCAGGGGCGAAGCGGGTCGTAGGCAACAAGCATCGCACGATGGCGCGCGCCATCGCTCCATGACGGATGGCTCCCCGGGCCGGACTCGAACCAGCGACCCAGCGGTTAACAGCCGCTTGCTCTACCAACTGAGCTACCGGGGATCCCTTCACCGCCGCCCGCAAGCGCCGGTGACGTCACCTTTATCAAGCCTCGCCGCTCTATATCAGACCGCAGCCCCGACAAACAAGGCCTGCCCTGAATGCTGCCCCCATTTCGAGCGGCCGCGAGCGAGGTCAGCGGCTTGGAGGAGGATGGAGGCCGGGGGCGGATTCGAACCGCCGGTCGGGGATTTGCAGTCCCCTGCATTACCACTTTGCTACCCGGCCGACAGGCTGAGCCCGGCCAAGCCGAAGACAGCCGAGCCCGGCCGCCCGTGGCTCCGCCAAGCATGGGGTCTTCTATAGAGAGCCTCGCACGCGGTCAACGGCGCCTGTCCAGGTCGACGGACCGCCCGGATTCCGCCACACTGCGGCCGGATTCGGCCGGATGCGGATTGTCGCGTGGCTTCCTCGCCGCTATAGTCCGCGCAACTGTGAATTTCCCGGCCGCTGGCCGCGGGCGGGGTGGTGGTGGGTTTCGCGGCCCGCGGACATGGGCCCAACTGTGAGGCCAATCGATGCCAGGGTCGATGGACTACGCCCGTGCGCGGATCAACATGGTCGAGAACCAGCTGCGCCCGAACCGGATCGAGGATCGGGCCCTGATCGAGGCGATGCTGAACGTGCCGCGCGAGCGCTTCGTGCCCAAGGCGCTGGCAGGTGTCGCCTATGCCGACGAGGACCTGCGCCTGCCGGATGGCCGCTACCTGATCGAGCCGCTGGTGGTGGCGCGCCTGATCCAGAGCGCGCGGGTCGGCCGCGAGGACGTGGTGCTGGTGCTGGGCTGCGCCACCGGCTACGCGGCGGCCGTGCTGGCCCGCCTGGCGGCGACCGTGATCCTGCTGGTGCCGGACGAGGCATCGGCGACCAGGGTCGAGCCGCTGCTCGACGAGCTCGGCGCCGACAACGTCGTGGTCATCGCCGGCGGCGATCCGACCGCTGGCCATCCCGGCCAGGCACCCTTCGACGTGATCCTGCTGGCCGGCTCGCTCGATGCGGTGCCCCCGGCGCTCCTGGAGCAGGTCGGCGAAGGCGGCCGGCTCGTCGCCGTGATCGCGAACGATCGGGTCGGCCGGGGCGTCCTGTTTACCCGCCTGCATGGCGTCATCGGCCAGCGTACGCTGTTCGATGCGCAGATCCCGCGCCTGGCGGGCGTCACCAGAGAAGCCGAGTTTGCCTTCTAGCCATGCCGTCGCCTGCACCTGCTGCCGGACGCGGCAGCGGTCGCTAAACAACCTGAAGTGCAATCACGGGCGATCGACTAGCGCAACCCGCGACAAACGGTGTATAGGACAGCCAATGAAGCAAGGAATCGTCGCAATGCTTTTCGCAGCGATCGGCGTGGCAGGTATGACGAGCGGCGCCAGCGCGCAGAGCCTGGAGCAGGCCCTGGTATCGGCGTACCTGACCAATCCTCAGCTCGAAGCGCAACGCGCCGCGCTGCGCGCCACCGACGAGCTGGTGCCGCAGGCGCTGAGCGGCTGGCGGCCGACGGTGGCAGGCCGAGGGCGCCGCGATCTACAACGATACCGACAGGTCGGACACCGATGAGCAGGCGACGTTCACGACGCTGCAGTCCTCGCTGGCCGTCGACCAGGAGATTTACAGTGGCGGCGAGACGGTCGCCAACACCCGCCGCGCCGAGCGCCTGGTGCGGGTCGAGCGGGCGCGGCTGATGGTGGTCGAGCAGGACGTCCTGCTGCAGGCGGTGACGGTCTACACCGACCTGCTGGCCGCCAGGGCGGTGCTCGATTTTGCCAATCAGAACGTAGACCGGCTGACCCGGCAGCTGCAGGCGACGCGGGACCGGTTCGACGTCGGCGAGGTGACGCGGACCGACGTGGCGCAGGCCGACGCGCGCCTGTCGGGCTCGATCGCCGACCGGGTCGAGGCGGAGGGCGCGGTCGCGGCAGCCGTGGCCTCTTACCGCCGGGTGATCAACCAGGAGCCCGCGGGGCTGGTCGTGCCGCCGCCGCTGAGCCTCCTGCCGACGACCGAGGACGAGGCGCAGCAGCTGGCGGAGAACCTGAACCCGAACATCGCGGCGGCACAGTACAATCTGGCGGCGGCGCGCGCCGACGTCGACGTGGCGGAAGCCGCCCTCCTGCCCCGGCTCAGCGTCAGGGGAGAATACGCCTACGCACGCGATCCTCAGCTGAGCTGCTGGATTGGCAGCGCGATGCCTCGATCGGGGCCACCCTGAGCGTGCCGCTCTACCAAGGCGGGGGCGAGTATGCCCGCGTGCGCCAGACCAAGCAGACCGTCCGCCAGCGCCGCGACGATGTCGAGGACACCCTGCGCGCGGTCCGTGACGAGGTGACCAACTCGTGGGAGACGCTGGTGACGGCCACGTCGCGCATCGAGTTCGATCGGGGCGCAGGTGCGCGCCAACGAGATCGCGGTCGAAGGCTCCCGGCAGGAGGCCCTGGTAGGCCAGCGAACGACCCTGGACGTGCTCGATCTGGAGAGCGACCTGTTCCAGTCCCAGGTCGATCTGGTGCAGGCCCGGCGCGATCAGATCGTCGCCAGCTACCGCCTCAAGGCGGCGGTCGGGCAGCTGACGGTCGCCGGGATCGATCTTCCGGTACAACCGTACGACGGTGAGGCCTACTACGACGACACGCGCAATCGCTGGGTGGGCCTGGGGCAGCCGCCCGATGACGATCGTTAGGCGCGGCGATTGCGAGGCCGCGGCGCTCGATCAGGATTTCGGAGGTGATGTGACGTGACGACCCGACCGAACGATCAGCAGGAGCCGTCGATGGAGGAGATTCTCTCCTCGATCCGGCGAATCATCGCCGACGAGACGAGCGACGAGGAGGGCCAGGAAGCTGCCGGGCCACAGAAGGAAGGCCTCGATCGGGACGATGATCCGCTTCCCCTCGATGCCGAGGAGGACGCCGATGATGTGCTGGAGCTGACCGAGGTGGTGCGCGAGGACGGCGAGGTCATCGAGCTCGAGCGTGCCATGGCGCAACCGCAATCGATCGAAGGGCATCGCCTCGAGGCGGTGCCGGACGAGCCCGCCCGGGACGAGCCTGATCCGGGCGAGCAGGTCGCAGCGGGCGCAGGCGACGAGCCGGCAGCGCTGCTGGGCGATCCGCCGACGGCCACCTGGCCTCCGGCGGAGGAGCACGCCGACGATCACCTGCCGCAATCACCGATGGACATTCGGGATAACGAGATGGAAGATCAACAGACCTCCATGCAGAAGAACAACGGCCTCGAAGCGCTGGTCTCGGACCGCGCTGCCGGCGCGGCTACGGGGGCCTTGGCCAAGCTGACCCAGGCCGTGCAGCGCACGCCGCCGGAGCTGGCGATCGCCGACGAATCCGGTCGCTCCGTCGAGCAGTTCATCGAGGACATGATGCGGCCGATGCTGCGCGACTGGCTCGACGCGAACCTGCCGCCGATGGTCGAGCGCATCGTGCAGAAGGAAATCCAGAAGATCGTGCGCCGCGCCGAGGACGGCTAGGCCTCCCCTCCTCGACGCCTCGCCGCCGGATCCCGGCGGCCGGGCCACTCCTGCCGCTCCGGCCCGGCCGGCCATACCCAGCTCGGCGAGCGGCGCAGGAGCTGATCGCAGAGCCCGCCGTCCGGGACGGTGGCGGGTTCTCGTGCGAGCCGCCGGCACCTTGCCCGGGCTGGTGAATTCCCCTATAGCCCTGGCGCGGCCCGCCGCAACGTCCCCCAAGCCCTTCGAATGGTTCGGCGATGCTGGACAAGACATTCCGACCTGCCGAGGTCGAGGCCACGCACGATCACGCATGGGAGCGGGCCGGCCACTACGCGCCGAGCCGCGACCCGAAGGCGGTGCCGTACTGCATCATGATGCCGCCGCCCAACGTCACGGGCGGCCTGCACATGGGTCATGCGGTGAATTTCACGCTGCAGGATACCCTGGCGCGCTTTCATCGGATGCTGGGCCGCGCCGTGCTGTGGCAGCCCGGCAGCGATCATGCGGGCATCGCGACCCAGATGGTGGTCGAGCGCCAGCTGGCGCCGAAAAGCCGGCGCGAGATCGGCCGCGAGGCGTTCGTCGAGCTGGTCTGGAAGTGGAAGGCGCAGTCGGGCGGCATCATCAGCCAGCAGCTGCACCGCCTGGGCGCGTCCGCCGACTGGTCGCGCGATCGCTTCACCATGGACGAGGGCCTGTCCGCCGCGGTCAGGAAGGTGTTCGTCGACCTCTATCGCGACGGCCTGATCTACAAGGACAAGCGGCTGGTCAACTGGGACTGCGCGCTGCAGACCGCGGTCTCGGATCTCGAGGTCGAGCCGACCGAGGTCGACGGCCACCTCTGGTACATCCGCTACCCGATCGAGGGCATGCCGGACCGCCACATCGTGGTCGCGACCACGCGGCCCGAGACCATGCTCGGCGATACCGCGGTCGCGGTCCATCCGGACGATCCGCGCTACCAGGACCTGATCGGCCGCCACGCGGTGCTGCCGCTGGTCGGCCGCCGCCTGCCGATCGTCGCCGACAGCTACTCCGACCCCGAGAAGGGCTCGGGCGCGGTCAAGATCACGCCGGGCCACGACTTCAACGACTTCGAGGTCGGCCGCCGGCACGATCTGGCCATGATCAACATCATGGACCTCGAGGGCCGGCTGAACGACGAGGTGCCGGAGGCCTATCGCGGCCTCGATCGCTTCGACGCCCGCAAGGCCGTGCTGCGCGACCTCGAGGCGCAGGGTCTCATCGAGAAGATCGAGCCGATCCGCCACATGGTGCCCTACAGCCAGCGCTCGGAGACGCCGGTCGAGCCGATCCTGAGCGATCAGTGGTATGCCGATGCCAAGACCCTGGCGCAGCCCGCGATCGAGGCGGTCGAGCAGGGCCGCACGCGCTTCGTGCCGGAGCAGTGGCAGAACACGTATTTCGAGTGGATGCGCAACATCCAGCCCTGGTGCATCTCGCGCCAGCTCTGGTGGGGCCACCAGATCCCCGCCTGGTACGGCCCGGACGGCACGATCTTCGTCGCCATGGACGAGGCAGAGGCCGCGGCGCAGGCGGCGGAGCACTACGGCGAGACGGTCGCTCTGACCCGCGACGAGGACGTGCTCGACACCTGGTTCTCCTCGGGCCTGTGGCCGTTCTCGACGCTCGGCTGGCCCGAGCGCACGCCCGAGCTGGAGCGCTTCTATCCGACCACCGTGCTGGTGACCGGCTTCGACATCATCTTCTTCTGGGTCGCGCGGATGATGATGCTGGGCCTGCGCTTCATGGGCGAGGTGCCCTTCCACGACGTCTGCATCCATGGCCTCGTGCGCGACGAGCACGGCCAGAAGATGAGCAAGAGCAAGGGCAACGTCGTCGACCCGCTCGAGCTGATCGACCAGTACGGCGCCGATGCGCTGCGCTTCACGATCCTCGCCAGCACCGCGCAGGGCCACGACATCCGGTTCGCGGAAGGTCGTGTGCAGGGCTACCGCAATTTCTGCACCAAGCTGTGGAACGCGGCGCGGTTCTGCGAGCTGCAGCAGTGCGAGCTCGACCCGGCCTTCGAGCCGGGATCCTGCCGGCAGATCGTCAATCGCTGGGCGCTCGGCAAGCTCGCCCAGGCGGCCGAGCGGGCCCGTGCCAGTCTCGAGGACTATCGCTTCAACGAGGCGGCGAGCGCGCTCTACCGCTTCACCTGGGACGAGTTCTGCGACTGGTACGTCGAGCTCGCCAAGCCGCTGCTCGCCGGCAGCGACGAGGAAGCGAGGGCGGAGACCCGCGCTGCGGCCGGCTGGATCCTGGCGCAGCTGCTGCACCTGCTGCATCCGCTGACGCCCTTCATCACCGAGGAGCTCTGGCAGCGCCGCTACGGCGCTCCGGGCGGGATGCTGATCGCCGCGTCCTGGCCGGATCTCGGCGAGGCGCTGGTCGACACCGAGGCCGAGGCCGAGATCGACTGGCTGATCCGCGCGATCAGCGCGCTGCGCGTCGCCCGCAGCGAGCTCGGCGTGCCGCCCGCCACCAAGCTGCGGCTCGAGGTCCACGACGCCGCGCCGACGACCGCCGAACGGCTGCAGCGGCATCGCGACGCCCTGCTCCGCCTCGCCCGCCTCAGCGCCCTCGGCACGGCCGAAGGGGTGCCGCCCGAGGGCGCGCTCCAGGTCATCGTCGACGAGGCGACCTTCGCCCTGCCGCTCGCCGGCGTGATCGACCTGGACGAGGAGCGCCGGCGCCTGGACAAGGAGCTGGCCAAGGCGACCGCCGAGCTCGAGCGCTACGACCAGAAGCTCGCCAACCCGAAGTTCCTCGAGCGCGCCCCGGCCGAGGTGGTCGACGAGCAGCGCTCGCGCCGCGCCGAGGCCGAGCAGACCCGCCAGAAGCTCGCGGCCGCACGCGCCCGCATCGCTTCCTGAGCCACCCGCCGACACCAGCCCGAAGAGATCACCATGCTGCCCTGCTTCACCGCCGCCGACACCGATGCCCGGCCGCTTTGGACCGTGCCCGCCGGCCACTATCAGGCATGGCTCGGGCGCCAGGACGCACACATCAAAGCCTGGCTCGAGGGCAGCGGCTTCGAGGCCAAGCCCGGTGCTTGCGCCCTTCTGCCCGGCCAGGGCGGCGCCCCCGCCGGTGCGCTGGTGGTGCTGAGCGAGCCGGCCGAGCCTTGGGACGTGGCGGCGGCGCACGCCCGCCTGCCGGAGGGCGACTGGCGCCTCGCCCCGGCCGAGGCCGACCTCGATGCGAGCCAGGCGGCGCTCGGCTGGGCGCTCGCCAGCTACCGGTTCGATCGCTACCGCAAGCGCGACGCGAAGCTGCGCCGCCTCGCGATCGACGAGGACGCCGCCGGCCGCGCCGGGATCGTCGCCGAGGCGGTCTGGCTGGCGCGCGATCTGATCAACACGCCGGCCGCCGATCTCGGCCCGGCCGAGCTGGCGGACGCGGCGCAGGCCGTCGCGACGCGGTTCGGCGCGACCTGCCGGACCACCGTCGGTGATGACCTGCTGCAAGAGAACTATCCGGCGATCTTCGCGGTCGGCCAGGCAAGCCCGCGCGCGCCGCGGGTGGTCGACCTCGCCTGGGGCGATGCGAGCGCACCGCGCGTGACCCTGGTCGGCAAGGGCGTGTGCTTCGATACCGGCGGGCTCGATCTCAAGAACTCGGCCGGCATGCTGCTGATGAAGAAGGACATGGGCGGCGCCGCGGTGACGCTCGGGCTCGCCCAGGCGATCATGGCCGCGAAGCTGCCGGTCCGCCTGCGGCTCCTGATCGGCGCGGTCGAGAACAGCGTCGCCGGCAACGCGTTCCGCCCGGGCGACGTGCTGCGCACGCGCAAGGGCCTGACCGTCGAGATCGGCAACACCGATGCCGAGGGCCGCCTCGTGCTGTGCGACCTGCTGGCCGAGGCCGATCGCGAGAAGCCGGACCTTCTGATCGACTGCGCGACCTTGACCGGTGCTGCCCGGGTGGCGCTCGGCCCCGACCTGCCGGCGCTGTACACGCCCGACGATCAGCTCGCCTCCGACCTGCTGGCGGCGGGCACGGCAGCGTTCGATCCGCTCTGGCGCCTGCCGCTGCATCACGGCTATCGCGAGCTGATCGACAGCCCGATCGCCGACATCAACAATGCGGGCTCCGGCGGCATGGCGGGCTCGATCACGGCGGCGCTGTTCCTGGCCGCCTTCGTCGAGCAGACGGCCGCATGGGCGCATCTCGACCTCTATGCCTGGAACCAGAAGGACCGGCCGGGCCGGCCCAAGGGCGGCGAGGCGAGCGCGCTGCGCGCCCTGCTCGGCGCGATCGAGCGCCGGTTTCGCCGCGCCATGATCGCCGAGCAGCCGGGCAGCCGCGCCGACTACCGCATCTTCTACGAGATCCCGACCCGCTGGATGGACAACGACGTCTACGGCCACGTCAACAACGTCCACTACTACAGCTATTTCGACACCGCGATCGCGCACTTCCTGATGCGCGAGGGCGGGCTCGACCCCTGGCGCAGCGAGGTGATCGGCTTTTGCGTCGAGAGCGCCTGCCGGTTTCGCCGCGCCGCGCGCTTTCCCGACCGGATCACGGCAGGGCTGCGGGTGGCCAGGCTCGGCCGGACCAGCGCGCGCTACGAGATCGGCCTGTTTCGCGACGACGATCGGGAGACCGCGGCCGACGGCTACTTCGTCCACGTGTTCGTGACCCGCGCCGACCAGCGGCCGGCCCCGATCCCGCCCGCCTTTCGCGCGGCGCTCGCGCGCCTGGTCCCCGATTCCGGCCTGATCGTCCGGCTGCCGCGCGGCTTCGGCTTGCGCAGCCTCGCAGCCGGCCGCTAGATTGCCGGGCGGCGCAAACGGGGGGCATCATCGAGTGAGCGAGCGGGCGCGGCTGCGCGTCAACCTGGCCCAGTCCGAGTTCGAGGTCGAGGGCAGCGAGGCGTTCGTGCGGACCTATGCCGAGCGGTTCGACGCCCTGCTCGATCGCCTCGGTCATGGCGCCCAGCCGGACGACCCGCCGGCCGCCGGCACGCAGCCGAGCCGGGCCAACCGCCAGCCCGCCGGCGCTGTCGCTCGAGGGCGCCAGCCTCGGCGAGCTGCTGCACCATCTGCCGCGCTCGGCGACCGACGTCGATCGCATGCTGCTCGCCGGCCACATCGCCCAGTCGCGCTCCGCCGACAACGCGTTCAGCACCGGCGAGGCCAACGCGCTGCTCACCGAGCAGGGGGTCAAGATCGGCAATCCGTCGCAGTCGGTGAAGCAGAACGTGGTCGCGAGGCGGGTCTTCCGGCATCAGCGACGCTATCGCGTCTCGCAGATCGGCCTCGACCATCTGGCGCAGCTGCTGCGCCCGGCGCTCAGCGCCTGATCATGGCCGCGAGACGGAGAACCCATCGCTCGCGAAGGCGCGCGCCCGGCTGGTCGAGACGATCGAGCACGAGGTCCGCATCTTTGGCCTCGGCGAGGGCACGCGGCAGCTCGATCCGCGGGTGCGCGCGGCCATGGCTGAAGGTGCCGCGCGAGCGCTTCGTCGCCGCCGACAGCGCCGCTGCCGCCTACGACAACCGGCCCCTGCCGATCGGCCACCGCCAGACCATCTCGCAGCCGCTGATCGTCGCCGCGATGACCCAGCTGCTGCAGATCGGGCCGGACGCCCACGTGCTCGAGGTCGGCACCGGTTCGGGCTACCAGACCGCGGTCCTGGCAGAGCTGGCCGCAAAGGTCAGCACGATCGAGATCGTCGAGCCGCTCGCCGCGGACGCCAAGCAGGTCCTGGCCGACCTCGGCTACGACAACATCGCGTTCCGCTGCGGCGACGGCGCCGCCGGCTGGCCGGAGCGGGCACCCTTCGATGGCATCATCGTCACCGCCGCGGCGCGCGAGATCCCGCCGGCGCTGGTCGATCAGCTCAAGCCCGGCGGTCGCCTGGTGATCCCGGTCGGCCCCGACGCGATGGGCCAGGATCTCCTGCTGGTCGAGAAGGACGCCGCCGGGCGAGGTCCGCGAGCGGCGGCTGTTCTCGGTGGCCTTCGTGCCGCTTGACCGGGGCCCGGCGCGGAGCGCTCCTGAGGACCTTAGCCGCTCCGCTTGATGGCGGGCCGCAAGGCCGCTATATTCCGGCCATGACGATGATCCAGCTTTGCCGGCGGCAGGCGCGAATTAGCGACCCGGCCTCGATTCGAGGCCGGGCCCTGATCGCGCGTCTTGCCACCGCTCACATGGATTGCCGTCATGTCAACGATCTTCCAGGAGGCGTCCGCCCGACAGCGGGTTGACTGCTTCTCCGTCTTCTCCACCGCCGACCCCTCGGCGCTGCCGCGCATCTTCGAGGTGTTCAGCCTGCACGGGCTGATCCCTTCGCGTTGTCACAGCGCGTGTCTCGACAGCGACGAGGACCAGCTGGTGATCGACATCCAGGTGAGCGAGCTGCCGAGCGGCCTCGCCGACCAGCTGGCGCGGCGGCTGCGCCGCGTGATCACCGTGACCGAGGTGCTGTGGTCGCAAAAGCGGCCGGCCTGAGCCCTGCCTTGCGGCAGCCGCCGCACCGCCGTTACGAATGGCGTCATGAGCATCAGGCATGCGCTTCTTGCGGCTGCGCTGGCCGTCGGTCTGCCGGGCAGCGGTGCGCCGGCCGCAGCCGCGGCGCCGGCGGATCCGTGCGGGCTGCTGTTCGTGCCCGAGGGATACCAGCTGCGCTGCACGGTGCATCGCGGGATCGAGGACGGCTGGCGGCTGGTGGTCCGCCCCGAGGACAGCCCGTTCGCGGCGCTGAGCGAGCTTTCGATCGAGCCGCTCGCGGAGCCGGTCGAGGATCGCGAGGCATGGCTGCGCAACCAGCTGCGCTTCGATCTCAGCAGCCTCGAGCAGGTCGTGCGCGAGCTTGCCGAGAGCGACGACAGCCCGTTCGCCGACGAGGAGGTGGCAGCACCGCTCGAAGCCTGGCTCGGCATGATGACGTCGCTGGCCGAGTGGCCGCTGCAGAGCTGCGAGGAGCCGTCGGCGATGTCCGGCAGCGCACGCCGGGAAGGCTCCGAGCTCACCTGCGACTGGGAGCTCGGCCCGTTTCACCAGCATCTCGTGATCCGTCTCGTCGAGCGCGAGGGCCGGCACTACGTGGTCCGGGTCCGGGCCATGAACGAGCGCCGCCTTCGCCATCTGGTCGCGATCGCCAACTCGCTCTAAGGTCCCGCTCGAGCTTTTGCGCCAGCAGGAGATCGCCGATGTCGCTCCGCGCCGTCCGCACCGCCTCGCCGTCCGCCGCCGGGCCCACCTTCGCCTGGGACGACCCGTTCCTGTTCGAGGAGCAGCTCGGCGAGGACGAGCGCCTGATCCGCGACAGCGCGCGCGCCTTCGCGCAGGAGCGCCTGATGCCGCGCATCCTCGAGGCCAACCGCAACGAGGTGATCGACCGCGGCGTGATCACCGAGATGGGCGAGCTCGGCCTGCTCGGCGCGACCATCGAGGGCTATGGCTGCGCCGGCGCGAGCTACACGAGCTACGCCCTGGTCGCGCGCGAGATCGAGCGGGTCGATTCGGCCTACCGCTCGATGCTGAGCGTGCAGTCCTCGCTGGTCATGGCGCCGATCTTCGACTTCGGCAGCGAGGCGCAGCGCGAGGCTTATCTGCCGCGCCTGGCCAAGGGCGAGATCGTCGGCTGCTTCGGCCTGACCGAGCCCGACCACGGCTCCGATCCGGGCTCGATGACGACCCGGGCGCGCAAGGTCGCGGGCGGCTATAGCCTGAGCGGCGCCAAGACCTGGATCACCAACGCGCCGATCGCCGATCTGTTCCTGATCTGGGCCAAGGACGACGAGGGCACGATCCGCGGCTTCCTCGTCGAGAAGGGCGCGAAAGGGCTGAGCGCGCCCAAGATCGAAGGCAAGTTCGCGCTGCGCGCGTCGCCGACCGGCCAGATCCTGATGGACGAGGTGCCGGTCGCCGAGGACCAGGTGCTGCCCGGGGTCAGCGGCCTCAAGGGGCCGTTCAGCTGCCTGAACCGGGCGCGCTTCGGCATCTCGCTCGGCGTCATGGGTGCGGCCGAGTTCTGCTGGCACGCGGCGCGCCAGTACGTGCTGGACCGCAAGCAGTTCGGCCGGCCGCTGGCGGCCAACCAGTTGATCCAGAAAAAGCTCGCCGACATGCAGACCGAGATCGCGCTCGGCCTGCAGGCGGCGCTGCGCCTCGGCCGCCTGATCGATCAGGGCAAGGCCGCGCCCGAGCTGGTTTCCTTGGTCAAACGCAACAACTGCGGCAAGGCGCTCGAGATCGCGCGCACCGCCCGCGACATGCACGGCGGCAACGGCGTCGCCGACGAGTACCACGTCATCCGCCACGTCATGAACCTCGAGGCGGTCAACACCTACGAGGGCACCCACGACATCCACGCCCTGATCCTCGGCCGGGCGCAGACCGGGATTCAGGCCTTCACCGGCTGAGCCCGCTAGCCCTCCTCGTCGTCCTCGTCGTAGCCGGGCTCGACCGCCGGCACGGCGTAGGAGGCGGCGAACCAGCGGCCGAGGTCGACGTCGCGGCAGCGCGCCGAGCAGAACGGCCGAAAGCGCTGCGCCCGCGGCTTGCCGCACAAGGGGCAGCGCGGCGCCTTCGGGGCGCATCGCGTCCAGGTCCCGGGGTCGATCCTCACTCATCAGCAGTCTCCTCGATCGGAGCGGCGCGGCCGAGCTGCTCGGCCAGGCTGGGGCCCAGCCGCTGGCGGCTGAGCTCGACCAGGCCCAATGGCGACATCGGGTAGAGCTGGACCGCGGCCGGGTCGTCGGCAAACGCCTGGCGCAGGGCCGCATCCAGGCGCGCCCGGTCGCGCTTGCTCTCGAGGTCGACGAAGTCGATCACGACGAGGCCGCCGATCCGGCGCAGGCGCAGCTGGCGCGCCACCTCGCGCGCCGCGGCGAGGTCGACCTCCATCGGCGTACCGGCGCCGTTGACGTCGATGGCGGTCAGCGCAGCGGTCGGCTCGATGATCAGCGAGCCGCCGCCCGGCAGCGCCACCGCGCGGCCCAGCGCCTCGTCGAGCTGCTCGGCAGCGCCCGTCGCCTCGAACGCATCCGGCAGGTATTCCAGCCGCTCGGCAAAACGTTCCAGCCAGCGCGGCAGCGATTGCTCCAGCCAGCGGCGCGCCTGCATCAGCAGGACCCGGTCGGCAAACACGAGCCGCTCCAGCTCCGGGCTGAAGTGGTCCAGCAGGAGCCGGTGCAAGGGCTCGGGCGGGGCAGCGAGCAGTGCCGGCGGGCGCGCTGCCCCTGCCCGCGCCTCGATCTCGGCCAAGCTCCGGCGCAGACGCAAGGCCTCGTCGGCAAGCTCCGCATCGGTGGCATGCAGCGCTGCCGGACGCAGGCTGAAGCCGCCGCCCGGAAACAGCGCGGCCGCGCGCTCCTGCTGGCCGGCCCGGCCGCCGGCGCGGGCGTTGCGGGGCCGGTGGAGCAGAAAGAGCCCCGGCAGGGCGATGTCGGTCGTGACCCGCGGCCCCTTGCCGCCCTGCGCCTGCCGCCTGACCTGGACCAGCACGGCCTGGCCTTCGCTCACCTGCCCGGCGATCCCGGCGCTGCGGCTGGCGCCGGAGAGCGCGCGGGCGTCGCGGGCATCGAGGAACGCATCGGCGCCGAGGCCGCAGTCGACGAAGGCGCCGTCCAGATCGCGAGCCACCGTGCGCACCCGGCCGAGGCAGATGGCGCCGACGCCGGCGGGGTCCTGGCCCGCGAGGTCGACCTCGATCAGGCGGTCGTCCTCGAGCAGGCCGATGCGGACGCCGCTCGCCATCCGGTCGACGCACCAGCGCCCGGCTCATGGCTCCGGCCGCCAGCCGAGGCCGCGCAGAAGGTCCAGGGTCAGGGCGAGCGGCAGCCCGACCACGTTCGACCAGCTGCCGTTGATCGCGGCGACGAACGCCTCGGCGCGCCCCTGGATCGCGTAGCCTCCGGCCTTGCCCTGCCACTCGCCGCTGGCGAGGTACCAGGCGAGGTCGTCGTCGTGGAGGCGCTTGAAGCGCACCGCGGTCATGACGACCCGCGCCGCGCTACCCGAAGGGCCGCTCACCACGACGCCGGTGTAGACCCGGTGGCGGCGGCCGGAGAGCAGGCGAAGGCAGCGCTCGGCGTCGGCCGCTTCGGTGGTCTTGGGGAGGATGCGGCGACCGCAGGCGACCACCGTGTCGGCCGCGACCACGAAGGCGGGCTCGCCGCCGAGCCTGGCCGCGATCGCGGCGTGCTTGGCGTGCGCCAGGCGCAGCGCGTGGGCCGGGGCTGCTCGCGGGGTGCCGGGGCCTCGTCGACCTGCGGCGCTTCGAGGCGCGCCGGCTCGATGCCCGCCTGGCGCAGCAGCGCAAGCCGGCGCGGTGAGGATGAGGCGAGGATGAGGGGCGGGTTGATCGCCACCCGCTACTTGAAGCGATAGGTGATCCGGCCCCGCGACAGGTCGTAGGGGGTCATCTCGACCGTGACCCGATCACCGGTCAGCACCCGGATCCGGTTCTTGCGCATCCTGCCCGAAGTATGCGCGAGAACTTGGTGCTCGTTCTCGAGCTTCACGCGAAACATGGCATTCGGCAACACTTCGGTCACCATGCCACCGAACTCCATCAGGTCTTCTTTGGCCATCAAACCTCCAGCCTGGTCGCGCCGAAAGCGGCCCTCTGTAGATGACCGCTCCCCGCCCCGAGGTCAAGAGCCGCCGGCCCCAACCGGAGCGCAAGCCAGAGGCCCCCGTGCAGCGCCCTGCCCGCCCTGCCGATCGCGAAAGGCGCAAGCCCGCGCCACCCCGCAGCGACGTGCGCCGAAAAATCGCCAGGAATCCTGCGGGTCTCGGGTTCGATCGGTTTTCCGGACCGGTCAGACCGTCCGATTTTTGCGACAGCCGACCGATCGCACTGCGTCATATGCGCGAGGCACGCCGCGCCGTTCGGGCTCGTCGGGCCCACGCCTGCCGGATTCGCGAGCATTTCCGCGGGTCTTCGGGTTCGATTGGTTTTCCAGGCCGCACAGGCCGTCCGATTTTTGCGACAGCCGACCGATCGCGCGGGTCATGTGCACGAGGCGCGCCGCGCCGTTCGGGCTCGCCGGGCCCACGCCTGCCGGATTCGCGAGCATTTCTGCGGGCTTCGGGTTCGTCTGGTTTTTGTGGCGATGGGACCGTTCGCATGCGCAAAAGACGCCATCGATCGGACTCCGGGCGCACGCCCTGCGCTGACCATGGCGCGTTTCCTCCAGGGATGCTCAAGGGAATCGGCGGCCGCCCGGCCGCCAAGTCGATAGTATAGCCGATCATAGGAATTTTCTCAACCCAGCCGCCGCACGCCTCGCATGCATCTGCGACACCCTGACCGATTTCTGCGTCATGTGCCGCATCGACCGGCCCGTGCGCCTCGCGGTCTGCCGGCTTCGGGCCGATCTCGAACCCCGACGAGGCCTTGCGGCGCGGCCGCATCTCGCTATAGTAGGCAATCTCACTACTTCAGCGAAGCGCCGCCATGGAAGAAACCGTCTCCGCCGCCGAGGCCAACCGCAGGTTCTCCGTCATCCTGCGCGGCGTGCGCGAAGGCCACAGCTATGTCGTGACCAGCCACGGCCGGCCCGTCGCGCGCATCGTGCCCGCAGACAAGCATGAGGGCGCGGTTTCGGGGGCGCGGGCGGCGCTCCTGTCCCGTCTCGAAAGGCAGCCCGCCATCGACGCCGGGCGCTGGACGCGCGAGGAGCTGTACGAGGACCGGTGAAGGTCGCGCTCGACACCAACATCCTGGCCTATGCCGAGGGCGTGAACGGAGCGGAGCGCCGCGACGCCGCGCTCGACCTGGTGCGCCGGCTGCCGCAGGCGACGACCGTCATCCCGGTGCAGGTGCTGGGCGAGCTGTTCAACGTGCTGGTGCGCAAGGCCGGAAGGTCGCGCGCCGACGCCCGCGACGCCCTTTTGGCCTGGCGCGACGCGTTCCCGGTGGTCGGGACCTCGACCGAGGTGATGCTCTCGGCGGCCGATCTGGCGAGCGATCACCGCTTCGGCATCTGGGATGCGGTCATCCTGTCCGCCGCCTCCGAGGCGAGCTGCCGGCTGCTCCTGTCCGAGGACCTGCAGGCGGGCTTCACCTGGGGCGGCGTCACGGTGGCCAATCCTTTCGCCTCGCCACGCCATCCGCTGCTGCACGCGCTGCTGCACGACCCGGCTGGATAAGTCAGGCTGCAGGTGTCCTGAAGGAGCCGGGCGCTTCAAACGAGAAGGCGGCATCCCGGCGCACGCACCTGCCAAACACGGCCGCTTCTCCCTCGCTCGATGGTCGGATCCATCGTCGCCGCACTCGACCTCCGATCTGGATCCAAAAAGGTTCGCTGATACCTTGACCTCCTGGAACCCTGACCACGTCGCTGCAACACACCTGTAGGCAGTCGCAGATACCCTGCTGCGAGCCTCTCAGAAGTCCGGCTCGTGCTTTTCCCATCGGGAACGACGAACATCGTGCTCGACGGTGTCGAACTCGACCCGCTGCACCACATGCACCTTAATGGACTTGATATCAATCTGCAGCGTCGGTTCCCGAAAATCGGGGTCAAGGGGCCACCGGCCACTGAAGGGTGTCGCAAAATCCGGCCATCCATCATCTTCGGTCGGCGTCTCATGTGATGCCGGCCTAGGCGGGACTTCTTCAATCACGGCGTATTCGGTTTCCCATCCTTCCTCGTACATCTGGCCCGTTTTAGCCTTGATCTCTGTCCCTTTTGGCAGTTCGATCGTTCCAACCAGCGCTGCCTTGTAGAAGAGCACGACGTTCAGCGCATCACCCGCTACTTGAACTGAGGGAAACATGATCCCATCGATCGTCGGTTGGTTCTGAGTGGCGAGAAAGTCTGCGATTGCCTGTGTCGGCAGATAGTCAAAGTCCTCGTCGTCCGGCATCACCGGCCGCGTGAGGCGCTGGCTAAGCGACCGTAAGAACATCGCGCGCTCCATTCGGCTGGCCAGTTCGGGGTCGAAGATGCTGCCGCCTTCGCTCACAGTGCGGAGCGCAGTCAGGTCCAGCAATCGCAGAGGCCGGACGATTTCGAAACGGGCGACGGCAACCTGACTTCCAACGGGTGGCCGGACCTCAGCAATGGCGACCCTGGGATCATTCGCACCGTAGAATACCGAAACGCCGCGCGCGTTCATCCGCCCCGCGGTGGCAAGGCTCGCCGGTGGCGAACCCAATTGCTGGTCCGGCCGGCAAAGTGCGGCGACGAGCCGATCGTCGGATTGAAAAACACGCGCTCGATAGATTCCGCTTAGCGAAGTTCCCGGCCCAGCATCGACCACCAAAGGAGCGCCCTCGGTCGAGTACATTGTTTCGATCCCGTTGAAGACCGAGGCGAGATGAGCAGCTGCTGTCCGGCTGAAGAAACGAGCTTCCATCTTCAACGACCGCTCAAAGCTGCTCCACTCTTCCTGCCACGCTTGGTCGTCGGCGGCCTTCTCCTCGTAATAACTACCGGAGGAGAAGTCAGTTTCCTCGCCGATCGCTGCCAATTCGAAATCCGCGTGCGTGTCGTCAAGAATTGTCTGAATGTCCTCGGCCGCCTCTTCAGGCATGTCGGCCGCGTTCGCGATGGCTTGAACGACGGGCTCGCCATCCCGCTCCCATTCGTAGGAGGATTCTCGATCCGACAGCAGGGCCACCTGCCAAGAGTTTGGCTGATCTGACGTGCGCCTGTAGTGGTGCTCAAACACCTGCTCAATGCGCTCCGCCATCTCGCCGATCGAATAGGTTTTCCCCATCCGGCCGCAATAAGCACAGCGTCGCCGGCACCCCTCCCGTTGCATCTCCGCGCGCAGATAGTCCTCGCCCACGCAGCGAACGCAAAGGGTTTTGGCCTTCAGCTCATTGAATTCATCTTGTCTAGGCATCTTACGATCGATCTGCAGAAGGTTCTGGAGCCTCGACGCGACCGCCAGTGTGCCGATGATGTCGGCCCGCCGACCAGGAACTCCAGCCCGAGCAGGATGCCGCGCGAGAGCCCCGTAGGCGCCGCGGGCCTGAGGCTCGCAAAATCGATGTCGATGCCCAGGTCGCGCCGAGGGTGCCGATACGGCCTTCTCAGGGAGGCACCGAACCGCCTATCATCCGCTGGTGGTAGGCAGTAGCCCATCTGGAAATCTTAGGTCGATCGGGCGGCTCTGCGAGGGCTGCAGCAAAGGGAGGCAACGATGGCGAGCGTCAAGCGTTGGTTGATGGTCGCGGCGTGCTGCCTGGCGTCTGCACTTGCGGCGTTTTCGGCCGGGGCGGCGGACTATCCGGAGCCTGTGGAAGGCGATTATGTCATCGAGGAGTTCACCTTCCATAACGGCGATGTCATGCAGGACCTGAACATCCACTACTACACGGTGGGGGACCCTTCGGGCGAGCCGGTGCTGCTGCTGCACGGCACCGCGGGCTCCGGCAAGAGCATGCTGGGCGAGGGTTTTGCCGGCGCGATGTACGGCCCGGGGCAGCCGCTCGATGCGAGCCGCTACTACCTCATCATGCCCGATGCGATCGGCACGGGCGGCAGCACCAAGCCGTCCGACGGCATGCGCATGGATTTTCCGCAGTACAACTACGACGACATGGTCGACGCGCAGTACCGTCTGGTGAAAGAAGGGCTCGGCATCGATCATCTGCGCCTGGTCATGGGCAACTCGATGGGCGGCATGCAGACCTGGCTCTGGGGCATCCGCTATCCCGATTTCGCCGACGCGCTGATCCCGATGGCGGCATCGCCGGCACCGATGTCCGGGCGCAACTGGATGACGCGGCGGATGGTGATCGATTCGGTGCGCACCGATCCGGCCTGGAACAACGGCAACTACACCGAGCAGCCGCCCAACCTGCGGCTTGCCACCGCCTGGTTCGGCATCGCCACCTCCGGCGGCAACCAGGGCCTGCAGGCGAAGGGGCCGACCAGCAAGGAAGCGGATGCCTATGTCGACGAGCAGGCTGGCGAGCCAGAAGGTCCCTGACGCGAACGACGCGCTGTATCAGTGGTCGTCGTCCGCCGACTTCGATCCGTCCGCCGATCTCGAAAAGATCACGGCGCATCTTTTGGTGATCAACGCGGAAGACGACGAGCGCAACCCGCCCGAGCTCGGCGTGCTCGAGGCCGCCATGCCGCGCGTCAAGAACGGGCAGGTGTACATCATCCCGGCCAGCGCCGAGACGACCGGCCACGGCACCACCGGCAGCCAGGCTGGCCTCTACGCGCAGCAGGTGGCGGATTTTCTGGCCGCCGTGCCGAAGTAGCAGGCCAAGGCAGCGACGGCGGGCAGCGCCGGCCGGCGGACGGCCTCACGCCATGACCGGGGCGCGCTCGGGCGGAAAGCGGGCGCGCAGGCGCTCGAGGAGATGGTCGCGAAGCTCGCGGTAGGCATCGAGGCGGACGGCGCGGTTGCCCTCGACCAGGGTCGGGGTCCATGACCGGCCAGAACTCGATCTCGCTGGAGCTGGTCCGGGTCAGCTCGACGGCGCGGTGGTGCGCCTCGGGCGAGAGCGAGATCACGAGGTCGAAGTAGTCGTCCTCGAGGTCCTCGAAGCTTTTTGGGCGGTGACCGGACAGATCGATGCCGATCTCGTCGAGCACGGCGGCCGCGAACGGGTCGAGCGGCTCGGGCCGCAGGCCCACCGAATCGACGAACACGCGCCGGCCGTGCAGCGAGCGCATGCAGCGCGGCCGCGATCGGCGAGCGCAGCGCGTTGTGGCTGCAGGCGAAGAGGACGCTGCCGGGCAGCCCTTCGCTCGGCTCAGCCACGGACGTGCAGGACGCAGACGAGCGTGAACAGGCGGCGCGCCGTCTCGTCGTCGACCCTGACCTTGCCGGCGAGCGCGTCCGCGAGCTTCTCGGCACCCTCGTTGTGCAGCCCCCGGCGCCCCATGTCGATCGCCTCGATGCGGCTCGGCGAGGCCTTCCTGATCGCCTCGAAGTAGCTGTTGCAGATCAGGAAGTAATCCTTGATCAGGCGGCGGAAGGGCCGCATCGGCAGCACCAGCTCGGTCGCCTCGGCGCCGTTCTCGGCCTCGATCGCGAACACGAGGTTGGCATCGCGCAGCGACAGCTCGACGCGATAGGGCCCGGCAAAGCCGCCCTCGAGCGCGAACGCGTTGCGCTCGAGCAGGTCGAACATGGCGACCTGGCGCTCGTGCTCGACCTCGCGGCTCCAGCGCACGATGCTGCCGCTGTCGAGACGGATCTGGGCGATGCGCCCGCCCGGATCGGCGCTCATGGATGGCTCATGGGTCGGGCTCATGGGTCGAGGCGGGGCGCCATCACGTCGCCTCCGGGCGCCCCGGCGACCAGTCGTGGGTCGGCAAGGTGGTTGCCGGCCACGGATCGCCGAAATCCTCCAGCGTCGCGGCGATCGTTTTCGCGTGCAGCTGGATCGCGGCATCGCCCGCGAACAGCAGCGTGATGTGGACGAGGCCGTCCTCGGCGGGCTCGCCGATCAGGGTCAGGAGCTCGAACCTGACCGCGGAAAAGCGGCTGTCGAGGCCGCGGAACTTGACCGCCTCGATGTCGTGCAGGACCAGCACCGACTGGCTCTGCATCAGGCCTTCGGGCTGGTTCGGGATCGACCAGGCGCTCGCGCTGGAAGCGGGTGAAGGCGGCCATGAAGCGCCGCTCGTCGGCGAGATAGGCCATCTCGGCGAGCGGGATCAGGGCGTCCTGCAGGCAGGCCGCGATCACGCTCAGATCCACGGCATCGACCGCGCGCAGGCGGAGCCTTTCGGTCACGCCGGACCTCCCACTTGCTCCCCCACTGGGGCGCCGATCAGGCCCTGCCGGCGTCACGCGCCGGCGTCATGCCCGGACATCACGCAATACGCTCGATGTCGGCGCCACAGGCGACCAGCTTCTCGGTCAGCCGCTCGTAGCCCCGATCGAGGTGGTAGACGCGGTTGACCACGGTCTCGCCGTCGGCCGCGAGGCCCGCCAGGATCAGGGACACGGACGCGCGCAGATCGGTCGCCATGACCGGGGCGCCGGTCAGCCGCGGCACGCCGCGCACCAGCGCCGAGCCGCCGTGCACGGTGATCCGCGCGCCCATGCGCGTCAGCTCCGGCACGTGCATGAAGCGGTTCTCGAAGATCGCCTCGGTGATCATCGCGGCCCCCTGCGCGACGCACATCAGGGCCATGAACTGCGCCTGCAGATCGGTCGGGAAGCCCGGGTAGGGCTGGGTCATGACGTCGACGCCGGCCGGGCACGGCGCCGTTGCTGCGGACGACGATGGCTTTCTCGCGCGCCTCCACCTCGACGCCGGCCTCGTGGAGCTTCTCGGCGAGCGTGCCGATCAGGTCGATGCGGCCGCCGACCAGCTCCAGCTCGCCGCGCGAGATCGCCGCCGCCATGGCGTAGGTGCCGAGCTCGATGCGATCGGGCAGCACGGCGTAGGTGGCGCCATGGAGGCGCGGCGCGCCCCGGATGGTGAGCGTGCCGGTGCCGATGCCCTCGATGCCGGCACCCATCGCGACCAGGCAGCGCGCGAGGTCCGCGACCTCGGGCTCGCGCGCGGCATTGGCGATCACGGTCTCGCCGTCGGCGAGGCTCGCCGCCATCATGAGGTTCTCGGTGGCGCCGACCGAGGGCAGCGCCAGGCGCAGCTTCGCGCCGTGCAGGCCGCGGGGTGCGCTGGCGTGGATGTAGCCCTGGCGCAGCTCGATCTGTGCACCCAGCTCCTCCAGCCCCTTGAGATGCAGGTCGACCGGGCGCGGCCCGATCGCGCAGCCGCCCGGCAGCGAGACCGCCGCCTCGCCGGTGCGCGCCAGCAGCGGCCCGAGCACCAGGACCGAGGCGCGCATCTTGCGCACCAGGTCGTAGTCGGCAGTGGTGTTGGTGATCGCGCGAGTGGTGAGCCGAAGGCGTCGCGCCACGTCTTGCGGTTGCTCGATATGCGCGCCCAGGGTTTCCAGCAGCGAGCGCATCGACGCGATGTCCGCGAGCTCCGGCACGTTGTCGATGGTGACCGGCTCCTCGGTCAGCAGGGTGGCCGCGAGGATCGGCAGCGCGGCGTTCTTGGCGCCGCCGATCTCGATCCTGCCCTGAAGCGATTTTCCACCGCGAATCCGAATCTTGTCCATCAAACCTCGAGTAGACTGTGAAGTCCCGCCACGAGAGGCTGGCCCCTTGTACGGGATCGCCCCCGAGCGCTCAAGCGCAGGCTCGCGGGCCGGTCGCGTTCAGTCCTCGGGCGGCGTGCGATCGTCGCGGGCGCGTTGCTGGCGCTTGCGCTTTTGCAGGTTCTGGCGCAGCTCGGCGGCAAGCCGCGCCTGGCGCGCCGCCTTCTCCTCCCGCGTGCGCGGCGAGTGGTGCGGCGCTTCGGGCGATCTGCGCGCCGGGGCGGGCGGCTTGTCGGGCGGTTCAGGCATGCGCCAAGCCCCTTGCCGGGCGCCCCTCGCCTGTGGCATGTGAGGGGCCGCGTGCCGCCGTAGCTCAGGGGTAGAGCACACCCTTGGTAAGGGTGGGGTCGAAAGTTCGAATCTTTCCGGCGGCACCAGCACTTAGCAGAATTCCCGATCAGGCCGGCAAACACAGGGTAACACTTCGCTCCGGTTTCGTGGCGGCATGCTATCCACGGGCATGCCCTCGCGCCAGCTCAACGTCGCCGAATTAAGTCAAGCTCGGGTCGCCTACGAGGCTGGCACCAGCTACCAACAGATCGCCGACCAGCGCGGCATCCCGAAGACTACGCTGATTGGCCGAAGACTACGCTGATTGGCCGAAGACTACGCTGATTGGCCGAAGACTACGCTGATTGGCCGAAGACTACGCTGATTGGCATGCTCCGCTCGGTCGGCACGTCGCGTCCCGTGGGCTGGCCCGGCGCCGCCCGCGGCCCAGCTGCGCATAGCGGTGCGGACGGAAGCCGAGCGCCAAGTGCGCTGGTTCACGGCCCCCGAGCGACAGGCGATCGAGCAGGCGCCCCCCCGGCATGGCGATGCAGCGGTTCCACGGGCTGCTGGCGGCAGCGGCATGAACCAACGTCTTGCGGCCTTCCGCGCTCGCACCACAAAGCGCCCCCCCGTAACCCTGCCTAGCCTCGATCGCTTGGCGCGCGAACGGTTTCCGCATCACCGTGCTTCGTCAATGCAATCACGCGAACGTTAGGGTTGTGCCGACCGCTCGACCGGCCGTGGTCAAACGGTCCCGCTGAGCCCAGAGCCCAGGTCCGCCACCCCCGCGATCGCCTCGCCAGTGAGCCCAAAAGCGCACACCGGGCCGAGGTCGGCGCGGGGATTGTGGCGGGCCGAGCAGGAGCGCGCTGTAGGGCTCCCCAGGGGAGGAAAAGAGAAGGGCCCGCGATGCGAGCCCGAATGACCACAAAGGGAGTTAGTATTGAGAGGCAGAACCCAAAGTTGCGTCCAATCGCGAAGTCCGTCAACTTCAAATTATGGCGCGCCGAGACATGACGCGGGATAGTCCAATTCCGCTTGCGAGCCGGCTTTCTACACGGTATACTAGATTTAAGGGAGGCGCATTTGCTGCGCCGAATTCGACAGACGCCAGTCGTTGTTGGCCTCGCCTGCATTGCGCGCGACTTGATCCAGGACCCGGCTGCGTTAACGCGCTGGTTCAAGTGCCCAATCTGCCGCTTCCACGGGCCGTTCACGACCGCCTATCGGGCCAGCAGGCGGCGCTATGCCAGATGTCCCGGCTGCGGCGGCGCAGAGCGGCAGCGGCTCCAGTACATGGTGATCGATCAGCTGCGCGCGAGCTATGACTTCCGCGAGATGCGCGCGCTGCACTTCGCGCCCGAGAGCGTATTCAGGCGCCGCTTCCAGCTCTGGTTCGGCTCTTATGAGACCGCCGACATCAACGATGCTGGCGATGTCGCGCACCGCGTCGTTGATCGCCAGCTCGACATGCGGGACATGAGTTCAATTCCCGGCAGCAGCGTCGAATTCCTCATGGCGTCGCACGTCCTTGAGCACATCAAGGAGGACGAGGCGGCGATCGCTGAGGTGGTGCGGGTGCTGTCTCCCGGCGGCATCGCGATCTTGCCGGTCCCTATAGTGGCGCCGCGCACCATTGAGTATCCTGGCCCGGTTCCGACTGAGTTTCATCACGTCCGCGCGCCGGGGCTCGATTATTACGACCGCTACCGGAAGCATTTCGCGCGCGTCGAGGTCCACACGTCGGAGGATTTCGGCGAGGAGCTTCAAACCTGGTCATGGGAAGACCGGACCAAGTACCCAAACGCCTGCGGGTCCCTACCGTGCACCGATGCCCGGCCAGCGGCATCTGGATGCCGTGCCGGTGTGCTTCAATTGAAAGGCAACTCGTGGCGGCATCGCTCCTGATCGTTGAACGCAGGGCGGAGACTGGCTACGGTGCCCTGATGGCAACGGTACTCCCAGAGGATTTGCCGGAACATCGCCGAGCGCCAGATCGCAACGGAGGCTCGGACAATGTCCATAGAGAGGATTACGCCTGCGAAGCCCTTTTCGTCGCTCGACGTCGCCTGGACGGAATGGTCCGAGGCGCCGCGCTTCGCCCTGCGCTACCGGCATCTCTCCCGCGCCGCGATGGGCGATGATTATCGCGTCGGCGTGGCGATCGAGGAATTGGCGCCGGGCAAGCAGAGCTCGCCCGCGCACTACCACATTTTCGAGGAGGAGCACGTCTACATCCTCGAAGGCGCGCTCACCGTGCGTATCGGCGCCGACACGTATGAGATGAAGGCGGGCGACTATGTCTGCTTTCCGGCCGGGCAGAAGGCCGGGCATTGCCTCATCAACAACAGCGGCGCGATTTGCCGCTATGTGATCGTGGGCGAGCGCAATCCGAACGAGGTGGTGGTCTATACCGACTCCAGGAAGGTGCTGGTGCGCGCGTTGGGGCGGCGCGCGATTTTCGATCTCGCGGCGACGCGCGGCTATTGGGACGGGGAGGACACGGGTCTTGCGAAGGGTGAAGTCCCGCCGGCCGATGCTGTGGCGAGTCGCGCCCGAGGAGCCGGTCAAGCCCAAGCCTCCGATCTCTTCGCACGATGTTGCCTGGCACGAGAGGCGCCTCGCCCCGGGCTTCGTCGACCGTAACAAGCATCTCACCTACGCAGCCGTGGGAGAGGATTATCGCGTCGGCGTTCTGATCGAAGGGCCGCCGCCCGGCATGCGCCTGGCTCCCAAGCATTACCATATGCTGGAGGAGGAGCACGCGCTGATCCTCGAAGGGCAGTTGACGCTGCTTCTCGGCGATGAGCGCTACGAGATGAAGGCGGGCGACTATGTCTGCTTCCCCGCCGGGCAGAAGGTGGGCCATTCCTTCATGAACAGCGGCGCCGGCCCCTGCAGCTATCTGATGATCGGCGAGCACAACCCGAACGAAGTCTGCGTCATGCCCGACTCGAACAAGATGGAGGTCCGCGCCGTTCGCACGAAGGACTCGATTTTCAACATGTCCGGCGTAAGGAATTATTTGGACGGCGAGCAGACGGGCTGACGAAGGTTGTCTGGCCTTGCTGTAGGGGAAGCTCACGTGGCGATGGCTTCACCGGGCGAAAATCACGGTTTGCCATCAGGGCCTTCCTCAGGCGGCCCGTCCACGTATCACGTCCGACCTCTGCAACCCGCCGATCTCGATGGCATCAGTCGGGTGCATTGGCGTGCGTGCCGGATTGCATACCGGTTTATGAGCTGGTCGTACACGGAGGATGAGGTGCGGCGTTGGTATGCGGGCAAGCTCGAGGAGTGGGACTGGGGGCAGGTCGTTTGCGCCCAGGACATGATCGTCGCCTATCTCGCAGCGAACGGCGCCCACATCGACCAGTTGTTCGTCGATCCCGACCACCAGCGCGCCGGCCTTGGAAGCGCGCTTCTCGCGGCGATGCTGGAGCGGCGCCTGCGCCCTGCGACGCTGCATGTGTTCGCGGAGAACGGTCCTGCCCGTGCGTTCTATGAGCGGTTCGGGTTCCGGCAGGTGGACGCCTGGTGGGATGTGCAGGATCGGGCGCTCAACCTCCTTTACAGGCTCGAATAGTCCCTCCAGACCCGCTGCCGCGCTGCTCCTCGATAGGTCAGATCGTCCTCGCTCTTGCCAGGCCGGCAGGCCGTGTCGATAATGCCTTGTTTCGTCAGCTTGATCGGTTCCTGCTTCATCGACCCACTCCGCCTCTGCGAACATCAGAATAAAAAGATCTTAATGTTTGCCGGCGTTCAGATTGTTTGGGTCAGCTCGACATGCACTTGGCAGGAACCCATCGATTTGGAGCGCAAAAAAGAGATGAACTGGAAGTCCGCTGCGGTTTTCGCGTCCCTGGCAGGGATGGTGATCATGGCCAACGATGCCGTGTCCGAGACCATAGGGACCGCCTGCATGGACAAAACAGGCGAAGTCTATGCGCTGGCGCCGTACCGCAGCGCCCCGCGCCAGGGCTGCCTCGAAGGGGATGAGACGGTTCGCCTGTCCCTGCACCAGCCCAACACCGCGTTTGCCAAGAAGCGGAATACGATCGGCCCCAACTCGTACACGATCATGACGCGTCTTTTCGGCGAGGACCTCCTGATCGCGCTCCGCTCCGACACCGACAGCCTCGAGCCCGGCCACTGCGATCTGGTGGTCGACGATCTCGTCAACGCCACCGAGAACGTGGTCCTCAGCGTGCCAGCCGGATCGTGGCAGGACGGCATTCGCGAGGTCACCCGGATCGACCACGGACGCACAGGGCCCGATGGCGATTTCCTGGTCGAGACGTACGAGACCGACCAGTTGATCCTCACGCCTTTGGGAGCGGTGGTCTTTCACGACGTGCTCGTCGACAATCGCGGCAGCGAGTGCTTCGCGGCGTTCCTGGTCGAAGCCGCGCAGGACCTGCGGCACCTCTACGACAGGTAGCCGGCGCGACCGCACTCGGGCCGTGCCCGGGCGCGTCGGGGGTCGCCGCCAGCGCCATGGCGAGCCTCGGTGCAGGGTGCTATAGGGGATGCAACATCGCTGCGAGGGCAAGATGGGAAGCTTCAGTCTGACGCACTGGCTCGTGGTGCTGGCGATCATCCTGATCCTGTTCGGCGCGGGCAAGCTGCCGGGGGTCATGGGCGATTTCGCCAAGGGCATCAAGAACTTCAAGGCAGGCATGAAGGAAGACGACGACCTGGCGGCGAGGCCGGCCAAGATCGAGGACGCGGGCGAGCCGGCCGACCGCAAGGCGTAGCGTCGGCCGCCGGCGCGCCAAGCCGCCGCGAGCCTTCCGAAACGGCATGCGGAGTGCGGCGGCACCTGCCTGGCCGCCGCACCACTCACGCCAGTCTGGCTGGAAGCTTCGTCATGCCTGAGCTGGCGCCTCCTGCGCCTCCTGCGGCATCGATGCCGCGCGCCGGCTCCGCCAGTCGCCGAGAAACAACAGGATCGGCGCGGCGATGAACACCGAAGAGCTCGCTGCGATGACGATGCCGAACACCATCGGCACGGCGAAGCTCTCGACCGCGCTGCCGCCCCAGATCGCCATCGGCAGCATGGCGAGAAAGGCCGTCACCGAGGTATAGAGGCTGCGCGCCAGCGTCTCGTTGATGCTCCTGTCGATCATGTCGCGCAAGCTCATCTGCTTGTACAGCCGCATGTTCTCGCGCATGCGGTCGTAGACCACGACCTTGTCGTTGACCGAGTAGCCGATCAGCGTCAGCAGCGCCGCGATCGCGGTCAGGTTGAAGTCGAGCCCCGTCAGCGCGAAGAAGCCGACCATCTTGGTGACGTCGAGGATCAGCGTCGCGATCGCGCCGACCGCGAACGGCCATTCGAAGCGGACCCAGATGTAGACGCAGCATGGCGAGGCTCGCCAGCACCACCGAGAGGATGCCCGCGTTCGCAAGCTCGCCGCTGACCTTCGGTCCCACCACCTCGGTGCGCTCGATCTGCGCTCCGGGCTCGATCTCGGCGAGCTTGGCCCGGATCTGCCTGAACGGCCTGCGTCTGCGCTTCCTCGCCGCCGGGCTGGCGCTCGGCGCGCACGAGCACGTTCGACGGCGCCGCCGAACTCCTGAAGCGCGATCTCGCCCAGCCCGAGGCTGTCCAGGCCCGCTCGCAGCCGCGCGAGATCGGCCGGACCGGAAGTCGCCACCTCCATCTGGATGCCGCCCTTGAAGTCGACGCCGTAGTTCAGGCCCGGCGTGATGAAGAGCGCGATGGAGGCGAGCGAGAGCACCGCCGACACCGCGATGCCGAAATAGCGCCCGCGCATGAAGGGGATAGTGCGTCCCCTCCGGAATGAGCTTCATCCGGAACAGCGGCTCGATCCGCAGCACCTTGAGCCTCCGGCGCCGCACGATGGCGGTCATGATCACCCGCACGATCGAGACCGCCGTGAACATCGAGATGCGCGATGCCGAGACCCATGGTGACCGCGAAGCCGCGCACCGGACCGGAGCCGAACATGAACAGGAGCGCGGTCGCGATCAGCGCCGTCAGGTTGGAATCCACGATCGTGGCGTAGGCGCGCTTGAAGCCGACATCGAGCGCGGCAAAGGCGCTCAGGCCCTTGCGCGTCTCCTCGCGGATGCGCTCGTTGATCAGCACGTTGGCGTCGACCGCGAGGCCGATCCCCAGCACGATCCCGGCGATGCCGGGCAGGGTCAGCGTCGCGCCGAGGAGGCTGAGCGCGCTGAAGGTCAGCGACCACGTTCAGCGCGAGCGCGAGATTCGCGATCAGGCCCCACGCGCCGTAGAGGACGAACATGAAGCCGAAGACGAGGGCGAAGCCGGCAAGGCCGGTGTACATGCCCATCGCGATCGCATCGCTGCCGAGGTCGGCGCCGACGGTGCGCTCCTCGATGACGGTGAGCGGCGCCGGCAGCGCGCCCGCGCGCAGCAGAGCCGCGAGGTCCGATGCCTGCTGGACGGTGAAGTTGCCGCTGATCTGGCCGGCGCCGCCGGTGATCGGCTCCCGGATCACCGGCGCGCTCAACACCTTGCCGTCGAGCACGATCGCGAACGGGCTTGCCCACGTTGGCCTCGCGTGATGGCGGCGAAGGTCCTGGCGCCGGCGTTGTCGAGCCGGAACGTCACGATCGGCTGGTTGGTGCGCTGGTCGAAGCCGGCACGGGCATCGCTCAGCCGCTCGCCGGCGAGCGCGACGCGCTCCTCGATCGGATAGCGCTCGCCCCGTCGCACGCCCGGCAGCACCTTGACCCCCGGCGGCACATGCCCGGACGGATCGACGGGCGCCAGCATGTGGAAGCTGAGCTGGGCCGTGCTGCCCAGGAGCTCGCGGATGCGGCCGGGTCCTGGACGCCGGGGAGTTGCACGAGGATGCGATCGGCGCCGACGCGCTGGATCGTCGGCTCGGCGACGCCGACCTGGTCGATGCGCTGGCGGATGATCTCGAGGCTCTGCTCGACCGCGGCGTCGACCCGGTCGCGCACGCCCTCCTCGGTCAGCGAGACGCGGATCTCCTCGGGCGATACCGCCGCCACCGTCAGGTCGGAGCGTTCCGGCGCCGAACGCCATCCCGCCGACCGGCACCGCGAGCCTCTGCAGCGTGCGCACCGCGTCCGTCTGTCGCGTGGCGTCCTCCAGCATGACGATGACGGCGTTGTCCCGGCGCTGCACCGATGCGGTGTCGATACCGGCCTCGCGCAGCGCGCGCACGGATCTCGCCGAAGAGGCTCTGCACCCGCTCCTGGACGAGGGCGCGGGCGTCGACCTCGAGCACGAGGTGCGAGCCGCCCCGAAGGTCGAGGCCGAGCGTCACCTGCTGCTTGGGAATCCAGCCCGGAAGCTGGGCGAGCGTAGACTGCGGGAACAGGTTCGGGAGTGCCGTGACGATGCCGCAGAGGATGATGGCGGCATAGGTCGCGAGCAACCAGCGTGACGTACGCATGAGATTGGTCCGAGCAAGGCATCGCGCGCGTTCCGCCGACAGTCGCGGAAGCGCGGCGCGCCATTGGTATGAAGGTGCGGTGGGAGCCGTCGCGCCAGCGACGGCCAGGATCACACGATCAGGCTCGGTGGACCGCGCGGCTCGAAGGCTCGGACCAGCGCCGACCACAGCACGCCGCTGCCAAGGATCGGCGCGAACGTTCGCTGCGCAACCAGCGGCAGCGGCACCCCTTCGGGAACCATCCCGAAGCTCTTGCCACCGTGGCCGCGGATCAGCTTCTGGCGATGGCGTTCAGACGCGAGAATGCGCGGCAGGTCAGACGGAAGGACCGAGGGCTGAGCGGGTCGGGCTTCCCGCGTGCGGCTCGCGGCGCTCTGGCCGATGCCGGAGGGTTCCGGAGGGATCTGGAGACCGGCTGCCGAACTCCAGCAGGCAACGAGAATGACGCCGAACAGCCACCGGGCGGCGCGGGACATCACCTCCTTGCTTCTGCCCTTGGCCCGAGCGCCCTGCGTCATCGTGATCCGTTCGACATCCACATCCGCACGAGCCCCGGCCCCTGCGCCGTCGCCGGCACGCGGCCGCGTCGGCGGCATCTCAATGAAGCATATTGGCTGGCCGCGATCCTTCGGCAAGCGGGCCGGGGCTGGAGGGCACGTTCCGCCCCCGAGGCGCGCTCAGGCCGTCTTCTTGGCGCGCGGCTTGCGGCCCAGCTCGAACACCGTGCCCTCGCAGCCGCACTCCACCCGGCATGGCGGCTTGAAGCGTCGGACCGCCTGCTCGAGCATGCGCTCCAGGGTGGCGTCGTCATGCGAGGGATCGTGGTGGAACAGCACCACCTGCTTGGCGCCGACGCGGGCTGCGAACTCGAAAGCCTGGCGATAGGTGCTGTGGCCCCAGCCGACGCGCTGCGCGTACTGCTCCTCGGTGAACTGGGCGTCGTGGATGAGCAGATCGGCGCCTGTGGCGAGCTCGTGGCCGGACGTCCATTCCGGCTCGCGCCAGCCGCCGTTGCGCTGGCCCAGCGCCGGCTCGTGATCGGGCAGATAGGCAAGGGTGGCACCATCCGCCTCGATCCGGTAGCCGACGGCGGTGTTCGGATGACAGACCAGCTGGGCCCGGATGCGGAACGGGCCGATCTCGAACGCCGGGCCCGGCACGTCGTGACAGGTCACGCTCGGCAGATCGCGCAGGTGGACCGGGAACAGCGGCGGCGAGAGATAGCGCATCAGGCGCGAATCGAGCGGCAGCGTGCTGCTGGCCGGGCCCCAGATGTGGGTCGCGATGTCGGGATGGTACAGCGGCCCGAAGAAGCCGAGCCCCTGGATGTGGTCCATGTGCAGATGGGTCAGCAGGATGTCGATGCGGGTGGTGTCGTCGGGAATGTCGCCGACCAGGCGGCAGATGCCGGTGCCGGCATCGAGCACAAGCTGCGTGCCGTCGCTGGCGCGCACCGCCACCGATGGCGTGTTGCCGCCGTAATGCGCGGTGGCCCGGCCGGGCGCCGGCATCGATCCGCGCGTACCCAGCAGCGTGACGCGCATCACTTCGGCAGCTCCCAGAACATCGCCGCCGCCCCCAGAAAGTCGCCGTGCAGGCCCGCGATCGGGATCGACGTCACCTCGATCGCGCGGAGGCTGTGCTCGCCGTCGACGAGGTGGAGCCGCCGGTGCGCCGGCATGCGGGTGCTCAAGGTCACCATCAACGGCAGGTCGTCGGGCGCGATCGGCTGCCCCTGCTCGTCGACCGCGGTGAAGCTCTTCGACCACTGCTCGGGCGGCATGCTGCCGGTATCCTCGAAGCGCTGGCCGAGAATGCTCTCCGCCGGCTCGTTGTAGAACAGCAGATCGCCTTTCGAATCCACCAGGAGCAGCGGAACGCTCAGATACTCGGCCAGCTGTCGGGTCAGAATGATCTCGATCGGATGAGACATCCACGCTCCCCCTGACGCTCGCGGTCCGCGGGCGCCTTCCTCGGGGCAAGGTAGCAATATAGCCGAAAAACGATAGCCCGTGGCCAGACCGCATTTTTGCGGCCCGATCGCGCCGTGGCGCGGCATGTCGCGCACGGCTGCCTTGCGATCGACGTGGTTGACCGCACGCGGCGCGCGCCCGAGTATGACCTGCCAACCAGCAGGACGGATCCCTTGAGCCAAGCCATCTCGAAAGCGGCGCTGACGGCGATCGGCGCCGGCTCGTTCATCGTCCTGCTGTCGTTCGGCATCCGCAGCAGCCTTCGGCCTGTTCCTGCAGCCGATGAGCATGGACCTGGGCTCGGGCCGCGAGCTGTTCGCGCTGGCGCTCGCGATCCAGAACCTGGTCTGGGGTGCTGCCCAGCCTTTCATCGGCATGATCGCGGACCGCTTCGGCGTCGCGCGCACGGTGGCGGCGGGCGGCCTGCTCTACGCCCTGGCGCTGTACCTGATGGCCACGACCGCGAGCGCCTTCGAGCTGCACCTCAGCGCCGGCCTCCTGATCGGCCTGGCGCTCGGCGGCACCGGCTTCGGCATCGTGCTGGCCGCGGTCGGCCGCGCGGTGCCCGCCGAGGCGCGCTCGATGGCGCTCGGCATCACCACCGCGCTCGGCTCCTTCGGCCAGTTCGTGATGCCGCCGCTCGGCCAGGCGCTGATCACGAGCTACGGCTGGCAGACCACGCTGATGCTGCTGGCGCTCGCAGCCTTGCTGATGATCGCGGCCGCCGCCGGCCTGCGCAGCCCGCGCACGTCAGCCGCGGTCCGGGACACCCAGACGCTGGGCGGCGCGCTCAGCGAGGCGAGCCACCATTCGGGCTTCCTCTACCTCACCGCCGGCTTCTTCGTCTGCGGCTGGCACGTCGCGTTCATCGCCGTGCACCTGCCGGCCTACCTGGCCGACGGCGGCATCGGCGCCGGCATCGCCGCCTGGTGCCTGGCGCTGGTCGGCCTGTTCAACGTGATCGGCTCCTATACCGCCGGCGTGCTCGGCGGCCGGTTCAGCAAGAAATACTGCCTGAGCCTCCTGTATGCGGCGAGGTCGGTGCTGATCCTCGTGTTCATCATGGTGCCGCTTTCGGTCACCTCGGCGCTGATCTTCTCGGCGATCATGGGCCTCTTGTGGCTCAGCACGGTGCCGCTGACCTCGGGCCTGGTGGCGCAGATCTTCGGGCCGCGCTACATGGCGACGCTGTTCGGCATCGTGTTCTTCAGCCACCAGGTCGGCAGTTTTTTGGGCGTCTGGCTGGGCGGCTACCTGTACGACACCCACGGCAGCTACGATCTGATCTGGTGGCTCTCGATCGCGCTCGGCCTGATCGCGGCGCTGCTGCACTGGCCGATCGACGAGCGCACCGTGACCCGCCTGCGCGCGCCGACCTGATCGCCTCAGGCGGGCTCGAGGCGCACGAGCGCGCCGTCGGCGTAGTCGGTCAGGAGGTAGAGGTAGCCGTCGGGGCCGACCCGGACGTCGCGGATCCGCCCGAGCACGCCCTCCAGCAGCCGCTCCTCCTCGACCACCTGCTCGCCGTCGAGCTCGAGCCGCGCCAGAAGCTCGCCGGACAGGCCGCCGACGAACAGATCGCCCTGCCACTCCGGGAACGCATCGCCCTGATAGAACGCCATGCCCGAGGGCGAGATCGACGGCACCCAGTAGTGCAGCGGCTGGGCCATGCCCTCCTTCTCGCTGCCCTCGCCCATCGGCAGGCCGCTGTAGGCGCGACCATGGGTGATCACCGGCCAGCCGTAGTTGGCGCCGGCGGCCACGAGATTGACCTCGTCGCCGCCGCGCGGCCCGTGCTCCACGACCCAGACCCTGCCGGTCTCGGGATGCACGGCGAGCCCCTGCGGGTTGCGGTGGCCGTAGGAGTAGACCTCGGGCGCCGCATCGTCCCGGCCGACGAAGGGGTTGCCCTCCGGCACGCTGCCGTCGGGATGCAGGCGCACGACCTTGCCGGCGAGCTCGCCCAGCTCCTGCGCGCGCTCGTCCTGGCCGCGCTCGCCCAGCGTGACGAACAGGTAGCCGTCGGGGTCGAAGCCCAGGCGTGAGCCGAAGTGCCGGCCGCCGCCGGCCATCATCCCCTCGAAGATCACCTCGACGTCCTCGAGCCCCTGGTCGCCGAGGCGGGCGCGCGCGACCCGCGTGCCGGCGCCGTCCTCGCCCTCGGCGGCATACGACAGGTAGATCAGGCGATTGCTCGCGAAGTCGGGATCGAGCGCTATGTCCAGAAGACCCCCCTGCCCGCTCGCATAGACCTCCGGCACGCCCTCCAGCGGCGTCGGATCCAGCACGCCCTCGCGCAGGATGCGAAGGCGCCCCGGGCGCTCGGTGATCAGCACGTCGCCATCGGGCAGGAACGCCATGGCCCAGGGGTGCTCGAGGCCGCCCGCCACCTCGACGACACGGAACGTGGCCTGATCGGAAGCGACCGGGTCCGGCACGTCCGCCACCGGCGCGCGCTCGCAGCCCAGGGTCAAGGCGACGATCAGGATGATCAACCAGGCATCGCGCCGCATCGGCTCCCCTCTCGACACGGTGATCGGATCATTGAGGATGGAGCAAACCGCGGCGGTCAGCCAGACCCGGACCGGCGATTTTCCGCTAGCGCTTGAGGAGCGAGCCGAGCAGGCCGCGCACGATCTGGCGGCCGATCTGGCTGCCGATCGAGCGGGCGGTGCTCGTCAGCATGGCCTCCATCGGCGTCTGGCGGCGGCTGCGCGCGCTCTCGCGCGGCGCCGGCGCCTCGTGCGCCGCCTCGGCGGGCGCTTTGCGCCGCCTCGTGCCGGGCCAGCTCCGCCGTGGCGCGCTGCTTCAGCACCTCATAGGCGGATTCGCGATCGACCGCCTGGTCGTAGCGGCCGACGAGCGGGCCGGCCGCGATCGCGCTGCGGCGCTCCTCGGGCGTGAGCGGCCCCATGCGCGAGCCGGGCGGCCGGATCAGCGTCTCCTCGACGATGCCGGGGATGCCGTCGGGATCCAGGGTCGAGACCAGCGCGGTGCCGACGCCCATCCGGGTGATCACCTCCTCGGTGTCGAACTTGGGATTGGCACGGAAGGTCTGCGCCGCGGCCCGCACGGCCTTCTGGTCACGCGGCGTGAAGGCGCGCAGGGCGTGCTGAATGCGGTTGCCGAGCTGCCCGAGCACCTCGTCGGGGATGTCGAGCGGGTTCTGCGAGATGAAGTAGACGCCCACACCCTTGGAGCGGATCAGGCGGACCACCTGCTCCACCTTGTCGAGCAGTGCGCGCGGCGCGCTGTCGAACAGGAGGTGGGCCTCGTCGAAGAAGAACACCAGCCTGGGCTTGTCGGGATCGCCGACCTCGGGCAGCTCCTCGAACAGCTCGGAGAGCAGCCAGAGCAGGAAGGTGGCATAGAGCTTGGGCGCCATCATCAGCCGGTCGGCGGCCAGCAGGTTGATCATGCCCCGCCCTTCGCGGTCGGTGCGCATCAGATCCTTGATGTCGAGCGCCGGCTCGCCGAAGAAGTGGTCGCCGCCCTGCTGCTCCAGGGTCAGCAGGCGGCGTTGAATGGCGCCGACCGAAGCCGTGCTGACCCGGCCGTATTGCAGGGACAGATCGTTGGCGTGCTCGCCCATGAAGTTGAGCAGCGAGCGCAGGTCCTTCAGATCGAGCAGCAGCAGACCCTGCTCGTCGGCCACCCGAAAGCCGATGTCGAGAACCCCCTCCTGGGTCTCGTTCAGGCCCATCAGCCGCGCGAGCAGCAGCGGGCCCATCTCGGATACCGTGGTGCGGATCGGATGGCCCTGCTCGCCGAGCAGATCCCAGAACACGGTCGGACAGCCGCGCATCGGGTAATCCGCCAGGCCGACCTTGGCGGCGCGCTCGGCGAGCTTCGGATTGGCGGCACCGGCCTCGCAGATGCCGGCGAGATCGCCCTTCACGTCGGCCATGAACACGGGCACGCCGCAGTCGCTCAGGCCTTCGGCCAGGATCTGCAGGGACACCGTCTTGCCGGTGCCGGTGGCGCCTGCGATCAGGCCGTGACGATTGGCGAGCGGCAAGCGGAGCAGCTGCTGCGTGTCTCCCTTGCCGATCACGATCGAGTCCGCGCCCGCCCCAACCATTGCCGTCCCCTCGCCCTTTTGTGCTTATGTACAATCTTTCTTGCATGGTTTTGGCGCCGTGGTCGAGCCGTCGATCTGCGCGCGCAGACCTGCGGAGCAGGCCGGCGCTGTCCGGGATTGGAGATCGACAGGCCACGGCGTCATCGGGTATCTTGCGGTTGCGCATAGTCGGTTCATTGAGGAGCTCCGGTGGATCTCCAGCAGCCATTCGGTCATGGGCAGGCTGGTGCCGGATGAGGAGAGTGCCCTATGACACGAGCCCGCCGCGCCGGCCTCGAGGCTGGTATTCCTTGCGATGGCCGTTGCCGGACTGACCCTGAGCGGGGCGGGCGGCAGCTTGGCCGCGGACGACGACGAGGAGGTCGCCCTCAACCTCGCCAACATGCTGCGCTCGGCCCGGGCCGTGATCGCGGCCCACCAGGACCTGATCAACACCCCCGGCGGCGGCGACAAGGGCCTGACCGGCGAGGTCGTGCTCGAGGAGACCATCGCGCGGTTCCAGAGCGACAACGATCTCGATCCGCGCGCGGTCGAGCCCGACAGCCGCATGGGCCGGCTGTTCCAGGCGCAGATGGCCGCGATCCAGGAGGTGGTCGACGAGGAGCAGGGCACGATCAACCGGCCGGACGTCGGCTTCAAGGGCTTCGTGCCGGCGGTCTTCGGCCGCATGGTCAACGAGCGCTTCAAGGAGAAGGTCGGCGACGAGGCCCAGATCAAGGTCACGGCACCGGTCGAGCTGGTACGCAATCGCGGCGCGCGTCCGGATGCCTGGGAGAGCGAGCACATCGAGGCGGAGCTGCTCGACCCGGCATGGCCGCAAGGCCAGGTGTTCGCCGCCGTGACGGAGCAGAACGGCCGCGAGGCCTTCCGCATCCTGGTGCCGGAATATTACAGTGCGGGCTGCCTGTCCTGCCATGGCGAGCCCAAGGGCGAGATCGACATCACCGGCTATCCGATGGAAGGCGGCCAGCTGGACGATCTCGGCGGCGTGATCAGCATCACGCTGTTCCGCTGAACCCGCGCGAGCGCTCGCCGCGGCCGCCTTGCGGCGCCGTCGGCGGCGGCCTGCGCACAGGATAGCCGATGGCTCGATTCTCGATCTTCTCCCGATTCGTGCTGCTGGCCGCGGTGCTGCTGTGCGTGCTGATCGGGACCAATCTCTACCTCGGCCGCGAGCTCGGCCGGAACGTCGACGTGCTGGCCGAGCAGGGCCAGGCGATCGACCTGGTCAAGACCGCCGACAACGCCAACGTGGCGTTCGGCGACCTCAAGTACTGGCTCGCGGACCTGGCGGTCAGCCTCCTGGTGCGCGCCGAGATGCGGGCGGAGGAGGCGCGCGAGCGCCTGAACAGCGGAGCTCGCGGTCCTCGAGACGTACGCGCCGGCCGAGGTTGCGGAGATCCGCGGCGAGGTCGAGGAGGTGGTCAGCGGCGCGCTCCAGGCGGTCGACGCCTACACCGAGAACCAGCGGGTGGTCGGCAACTCGCTGATGGCCGGCGCAAGGCAGCACGTCGAGGCGGTGGACGAGCTGTTGGGCGGCCTGGTGGCCAGGCTGCAGTCCGAGGCGCAGACGGCCCGCGAGGGGGCGGTCGAGCAGGCCCGGAAGACGGTCGTCGTCGCCATCGCGATGGTCGTGCTGGCGAGCGTGCTCGGCCTGCTCTTGACGGTGGTGATCGTGCGCTCGATCACGCGGCCCGCTCGGGCGCCTGGTCAACGCGATCCAGGCGATCACCAGCGGCAAGCTCGACACAGCCGATTCCGAGCGGCGGCCGCGACGAGATCGGCGCCATGGCCGGCACGCTCGCGCTGTTCCGCGACAGCCTGGCGGAGCGCGAGCGCCTGACCGCCGAGCGCGAGCGGGCGGAAGCTGCCGTTCGCCACATGCAAAGCCGCCTGACCGATGCGGTGGAGAGCATCTCGCAGGGCTTTGCCCTGTTCGACACCGCCGATCGCCTGGTCCTTTGCAACAAGCGCTATGGCGAGATGCTCCATCCCGGCAATGGCGACACGATCGTGCCGGGCATGACGTTCGAGGAAATCGTGCGCGGCGCCGCCGAAAGTGGCCGGATCCTGCGACGCGATCGGCCGTGTCGACGAATGGGTCGTCGAGCGGCTGAAGCGGCACCGTGCGCCGGGCGCGCCGATCATTCAGCAGCGCCAGGATGGCCGCTGGATCCAGATCACCGAGCGCGAGACCCATGACGGCGGCATCGTCGCGATCTACGCCGACATCAGCGATCTCAAGCGCACCGAGGAGGCGCTGCAGGAGAGCATCGAGCGCTTCGATCTCGCCATGCGCGGCTCCAACGACGGCATCTGGGACTGGAACCGGACTACCGGCCAGATCGAGGTCTCGTCACGATTCAAAGAGCTCACGGGCGTCGAGACCGAGGGCCTGACGATCGACTCCAAAGCATGGTTCGTCGGGCTGCATCCCGACGACCGGGCGCGCAATCAAGAGGACATCCGCGCTCATCTGTGCGGCGAGACCGACTATCTGTCCTCCGAATACCGGGTGCTGCAGCCGAACGGCACCTACCGCTGGGTCCTGACCCGGGGGTTGGGCGTGCGCGACGATCGAGGCAGGGTCTATCGCGTGGTCGGCTCGCTCGGCGACATCACGGCCCGCAAGCAGGCCGAGCTCGAGCTGCGCAACGCGATGCAGCAGGCCGAGGAGGCGACCCGCGCCAAGAGCCAGTTCCTCGCCAACATGAGCCACGAGCTGCGCACCCCCCTGAACGCCGTGATCGGCATCACGGAGATGCTGGAGGAGGATGCCGAGGATCTCGGCCAGGACGATTTCGTCGAGCCGCTGCGCCGGATCCGCGGCGCCGGCAACCATCTTCTGCATCTGATCAACGAGATCCTGGACCTGTCCAAGATCGAGGCCGGCCGGCTCGAGCTGCACTACGAGGACATCGACGTCAAGCAGCTGATCGACGAGATCGCGATGACCGCAGCGCCGCTCGCCGACAAGAACGGCAACCGGCTCGAGATCCGCTGCCCGGCCGGCATCGGCAGCATGCGCTCGGACATGACCCGGGTGCGCCAGGTGCTGCTCAACCTCGTGAGCAACGCCTGCAAGTTCACCGACAAGGGCGAGGTCAGCCTGGCGGTGACAAGCGACGGCAGCGGCGCCGGCGAGGCCCTGACCTTCACGGTCAAGGATTCGGGCATCGGCATGAGCCCGGAGCAGATGGCCAAGCTGTTCCAGGATTTCAGCCAGGCGGACAGCTCGACCACGCGCAAATACGGCGGCACCGGGCTCGGCCTCGCGATCAGCCGGCGCCTGTGCCGGCTGCTGGGCGGCGACGTCACGGTCGAGAGCGCGCCGGGCGTCGGCAGCACCTTCACCGCCCGCCTGCCGCGGCGCAGCATGGAGGCGATCGAGGCACCCGGCGAGCCGGCCCACCCGCCCGCGCAAAGCCTTCCCGACGCCGCACCGCGGCCGGAGGTGGAGCGGGCCAGAGGCGGCAAGGTCCTGGTGATCGACGACGAGCAGACGGTGCGCGACCTCATGCGCCGGTTCCTCGCGCGCGAAGGCTTCGACGTCGTCACCGCCAAGGACGGCCGCGAAGGCCTCGAGCTCGCGCGCCAGCTGCGTCCGGCGCTGATCACCCTGGACGTGCTGATGCCCGAGTTCGACGGCTGGAGCGTGCTGCAGGCGCTGAAAGGCGATCCCGAGCTGGCCCAGATCCCGGTCCTGATGCTGACCATCCTCGACGAGAAGCACAAGGGCTACGCTCTCGGCGCCTCCGACTACATGACGAAGCCGTTCGACCGCGACCGCCTGCGCGCCGTGCTCGCCAAGTACGGCCGGGCCGGCGCCAAGCGCATCCTGATCGTGGACGACGACGCCGAGCACCGGCGGCGGCTGTCGCGGGTCCTGGAGGCCGAGGGCTGGCAGGTGACCGAGGCCGAGAACGGCCTGGTAGGCCTCGAGCGCCTCGCCGAATCGCCAGCCGACCTGATCGTGCTCGATCTGATGATGCCGGAGATGGACGGCTTCGAGTTCCTGAGCCAGCTGCGGAGCGACGATGCGCTGCGCGCGGTTCCGGTGGTGGTGATCACGGCCGCCGAGCTCACCGACAAGGACCGCGAGCGCCTGAACGGCGGCGTCGAGCGGATCCTGCAGCGGTCGGAGTTCCAGCCCGACGACCTGCTGGCCGAGGTGCGGGCCCTGGTGGCGCGATCGTTCGAGCGGGCCGAGCGGGCCGATCCACCGGAGGAGGTCGAGAGTCCTCAGAATGCCTAAGATCCTCTACGTCGAAGACAACGAGGACAACGTCTACATGCTGGTCCGGCGCCTCGAGCGGCAGGGCTTCGAGGTGCTGGTGGCGCCCGACGGCGCGCAGGGCGTGGCGATCGCGCAAAGCGAGCATCCGGACCTGATCGTGATGGACCTGAACATGCCGGTGCTGGACGGCTGGGAGGCGACCCGGCGGCTCAAAGGCGCGCCCGAGACCGAGGCGATCCCCATCATCGCGCTCTCGGCGCATGCGATGAGCGGCGATCGCGAGCGGGCGCTCGAGGCCGGCTGCGACGACTACGACACCAAGCCCGTGCGCATGGACAGCCTGATGGCCAAGATCCGCACCCTGCTGCCGGAGGCGCCAGCGTCGTGAGCAGCCCAGCCGCGAGCAGCCCAGCCGTGGACAGCGATGGGGCGGCGATCCTGGTGGTCGACGACAATGACGACAACCGCTACACGCTCACCAGGCGGCTGCGGCGGCAGGGCTACGACGACCTGACCGAGGCGGCCTCGGGCCGGGAAGCCCTGGAGCAGGTCGAAAGGCGGCCGTTCGATCTGGTGCTGCTCGACGTGATGATGCCGGAGATGAACGGCTACGAGGTGCTCGAGCACCTCAAGGCCGACGAGAAGCTGCGGCATATCCCGGTGATCATGATCTCGGCGCTCTCGGAGCTCGACAGCGTGGTGCGCTGCATCGAGCTCGGCGCCGAGGACTACCTGCCCAAGCCGTTCAACGCGGTGCTGCTGAACGCCCGCATCGGCGCATCGCTCGAGCGCAAGCGCCTGCACGATCGCGAGCGCGCCCATCTTGCCGAGATCGATCGCCAGCGGCGGCGCGCCGACGAGCTGCTGCACGCCATGCTGCCCCTGCCGGCGGTCGACGAGCTCAAGGCCAGCGATCGGGTCGAGCCGAAGCGCTTCGACGACGTCGCCGTCCTGTTCGCCGACGTGGTAGGCTTCACCCGCTACTGCGATCGCAACCCGCCCGAGCTCGTGGTGGCCAACCTCGACCACCTGGCGAGCACCTTCGAGGACATCACCAGCACGCACGGCCTGGAGAAGATCAAGACGGTCGGCGACGCCTTCATGGCCACCGCCAACCTGCTCGACCCGCACGCCGACCCGGTGATGGCGAGCCTGCGCGCCGCCTTCGCGCTGGCAGACGCGGCCGGCAGCACGCCCGCCGGCTGGCAGGTGCGCAGCGGCATCCACATCGGTCCGGTGGTGGCCGGCATGGTCGGCTCGCGCAAGTTCAGCTTCGACCTCTGGGGCGACACGGTCAATCTCGCGCACCGGCTCTCCTCGCTCGGCGACGAGCCGGCGATCCACCTCTCGGCCACCGCCTGGGCGCGCGTCGCCGGCCGCGTCAGCGGCAACTCGCTCGGGGAGATCGCCGTCAAGGGCAAGGGAAACGTCGAGGTTGTCCGCTGCCTCTCGATCGAGAGCTGAGAGGGCGGCGAGGTGCCTCACGACCGCGCGATGGGGCTTCCCCCGCCCCGGCGAGCCGCTATCATGCAAGGCTCGACCTGACCGCCGCCGGGAGCGCCCGATGCCCAAGATCGCCCGTTTTCTGGCCCTGCCTGCGGCGCTCGCCCTGATGGTCGCGGTGGTGGCGCCGTCCGCCGGGCAGGCCCAGACGCAACAGCAGGCGAACCGGGGCCCGTCGCTGGACACGCTCCTGCAGCAGTTCGACGCGCGGGCCGAGGAGCCGCCGGGCAGCGTCCGCCTCGATGCCTGGGTCGAGACGGGCGATGCCGGCAAGGAGGTGGTCGTGATGGTGGTGCCGCAGGGCGAGACCAAGCTGGTCGCCGATCCCGGCATCACGGTGACCCCGGCAGCGCGGCTGGGCGTCGACTGGCAGCTGCCCCTGCCGCATCGCATGGTCGATACCGAGCGCGACTATTTCGATCCGCCGGCCACGATCCGGCTGCCGTTCACCAGCGCGGACGACCAGCCGCTGCAGCTGCTGGTGGAGTACGCCTATTGCTTCGTCGACTTTCAGTGCTTCTTTGGCGAAGCGGAGCTGACCGTCGCGACCGCGGTCCCTTGAGGCATCGCGGCGCGCTTCCTACGTATTGGTCTCGTCCGGCCGCGGCCCATCATCCCGAACCGGGCCTAGTGGACTTGCTTCAAAACCATTCCAAATGGTAAGCAGTAGGCGCGCTCTTCGGGCTGCCTGAATCCTGATAGCCAGGCTTGATCGGCGTTGAGGCTGGACCTTCGACGCTCCTTCGAACGCGCGGGACACGCATGGAAGCGCTGCTGCTGGACTACCTGCCGATCCTGATCTTCCTGGGCATTGCCGTGGGCATGACCATCATGATCCTGATGGCGTCGTTCATGGTGGCCCGGCAGCGGCCCGACACGGAGAAGCTGTCGCCGTACGAATGCGGCTTCGAGCCGTTCGAGGACACGCGCGGCCGGTTCGACGTGCGCTTCTATCTGGTGGCGATCCTGTTCATCATCTTCGACCTCGAGGTCGCGTTCCTGTTCCCGTGGGCGGTCTCGCTCGGCAACATCGGGATGTTCGGCTTCTGGTCGATGATGTTCTTCCTCGCCATCCTGACCATCGGTTTCATCTACGAGTGGAGGAAGGGGGCCCTGGAATGGGAGTAGCGAGCCCCGCAGAGCTGGCCCCAAGGGGCCGCGAGACGCATCTGTTCGAGCAGGTCAACGAGAGCCTGCACGACAAGGGCTTCGTCGTGACGCAGCTCGAGAGCCTGGTGAACTGGGCGCGCGCCGGCTCGCTGTGGCCGATGACCTTCGGCCTGGCGTGCTGCGCGGTCGAGATGATGCACGCCGCCGCAAGCCGCTACGATCTCGACCGTCTCGGCCTCGTGTTCCGGCCGAGCCCGCGCCAGTCGGACGTGATGATCGTCGCCGGGACCCTGTGCAACAAGATGGCGCCGGCCCTGCGCAAGGTCTACGACCAGATGGCCGAGCCGCGCTACGTGATCTCGATGGGCTCGTGCGCCAATGGCGGCGGCTACTACCACTATTCCTACTCGGTGGTGCGCGGCTGCGATCGGATCGTGCCGGTCGACGTCTATGTGCCCGGCTGCCCGCCGACCGCCGAGGCGCTGGTCTACGGCATCCTGCTGCTGAAGCGGAAGATCCAGCGCACCGGAACGATCGAGCGATGAGCGGCCGGCGCTCGCACGGGCACGGGTGAGGCGGAGCATGGCCATCCAGACCATCGCCGAGCGCGAGACGGCCCTGCGCGAGCTGTTGGACGAGATCGCGCCGACGCTCGGCGACGTGCTGATCGAGGGCAGCATCGTCCGCGGCGAGCTGACCCTGCGCGTCCAGGCGAGCGCCATCGCCCGGGTCCTCGCCTACCTGCGCGACGAGCCGAACTGTCAGTTCAAGCTGCTGGTCGACCTTTGCGGCGTCGACTACCCCGAGCGCGAGCAGCGCTTCGAGGTGGTCTATCACCTGCTCTCGCCGCGCCAGAACCAGCGCATCCGGGTCAAGGTCTCCACCGACGAGATCACGCCCGTGCCCTCGGTGACCGGCGTCTTCTCGTCGGCCATGTGGTACGAGCGCGAGACCTGGGACATGTTCGGCATCTACTTCTCCGATCACCCGGATCTGCGCCGGCTGCTGACCGACTACGGCTTCCAGGGCCATCCGCTGCGCAAGGACTTTCCGCAGACCGGCTATGTCGAGGTCCGCTACGACGACGAGCAGAAGCGCGTCGTCTACGAGCCCGTGCGCCTGCGCGAGGACTGGCGCAGCTTCGACTTCCTGAGCCCGTGGGAAGGCGGCGGCGTGCTGCCGGGCGACGAGAAAGCCGACGAAGCCGCGAGCTAGGATCAGGTCGATGCCCGACATCACGGTCCAGAACTACACCATGAACTTCGGGCCCCAGCATCCGGCGGCGCACGGCGTCATGCGCCTGGTGCTCGAGCTCGACGGCGAGGTGGTCGAGCGCGCCGATCCGCATATCGGGCTGTTGCACCGCGGCACCGAGAAGCTGATCGAGTACCGCCCCTACCTGCACAGCGTCGGCTATTTCGACCGGCTCGACTACGTCTCGATGATGTGCCAGGAGCACGCCTACGTGCTCGCGATCGAGGACCTGCTCGGGATCGAGATCCCCGAGCGCGCCAAGTACATCCGCGTGCTGTACTCCGAGATCACCCGCATCCTCAACCACATCCTGAACTGCACCACCATGGCGCTCGACATCGGCGCCATGACGCCCATGCTCTGGGGCTTCGAGGAGCGCGAGAAGCTCATGGAGTTCTACGAGCGGGTCTCGGGCGCGCGCATGCACGCCAACTATTTCCGCCCGGGCGGCGTGCATCGCGACCTGCCGGCGGGCCTGCTCGAGGACATCGAGGACTGGGCCAAGGCCTTCCCCAAGGTGCTCGACGACATCGAGCGCCTGCTCAACGACAACCGGATCTTCCGCCAGCGCACCGTCGACATCGGCGTGGTCGGCGTCGAGGATGCGCTCGACTACGGCTTCACCGGGCCGATGCTGCGCGCCTCGGGCATGCCGTGGGACCTGCGCAAGAGCCAGCCCTACGAGGTCTACGACCGGATGGATTTCGACATCCCGGTCGGCCGGCACGGCGACTGCTTCGATCGCTACCTCGTGCGCATGGCCGAGATGCGCGAATCGCTGAAGATCATGCGCCAGTGCATCGCAGCAGATGCCGGACGGGCCGATCAAGTATCAGGACCACAAGGTCTCGCCGCCGACCCGCGCCGAGCTCAAGCGCTCGATGGAGGCCTTGATCCATCACTTCAAGCTCTACACCGAAGGCTTTCACGTGCCTGAAGGCGAGAGCTATGCCGCGGTCGAGGCGCCGAAGGGCGAGTTCGGCGTCTACCTGGTCGCCGACGGCACCAACCAGCCTTACCGCTGCAAGATCCGGGCGACCAGCTACCCGCATCTCGCCGCGGTCGAGAAGATGGCCAAGGGGCACATGCTGGCGGACATCCCCTCGATCATCGGCTCGATCGACGTGGTGTTCGGGGAGATCGATCGTTGAGCGCGCCGGCACCCTTCGCCTTCACGCCCGAGAACGAGGCCAAGGCCAAGGCCTATGTCGCGCGCTATCCGGAGGGCCGCCAGGCGAGCGCGATCCTGCCGCTCATGACGCTCGCCCAGGACCAGCACGGCGGCTGGCTGCCCAAGGAGGCGCTCGACTACCTGGCCGAATACCTCGCGATGCCGCGGATCCGCGTCTACGAGGTCGCCTCGTTCTACGACATGTTCAACACCAAGCCGACCGGGCGGATCCAGATCCGGGTCTGCCGCACCACGCCCTGCTGGCTTTGCGGCTCGGACGAGGTGCTCAAGGCCTGCGAGGAGACGCTGGGCATCAAGGTCGGCCAGTCGACCGAGGACGGCCGCTTCTTCCTGCGCGAGTTCGAGTGCCTGGGCGCCTGCGCCAACGCGCCGATCCTGTGGGTCGACGACGACTACTACGAGGACCTGGACGGCCCCAAGACGCAGGCCATCATCGAGGCGCTGCAGCGCGGCGAGCAGCCCAAGGCGGGCTCGCAGACCGGACGCCGGGCCTCGATGCCGGCCGGCGGCAAGACCACGCTCCTGGAGCCGCCGCCCTACGATCAACCGCCCGAGGCCGCCTCGCCAGGAGCGCGCCCGGACGGGCCCCAGGATGGCGGACAGCCGAAGAGCGGTGCCTGATGCTGAGCGACAAGGATCGAATCTTCACCAATCTCTACGGCGAGCAGCCCTGGAACCTCGCGGCCGCGCGCAAGCGCGGCGACTGGGAGGGGACCAAGGAGGTCATCCTCAAGGGCCGCGACTGGATCGTCGAGGAGATGAAGCAGTGCGGCCAGCGCGGCCGCGGCGGCGCCGGCTTCCCGACCGGGCTGAAGTGGTCGTTCATGCCCAAGAAGGTCGACGGCCCGGCCTACCTGGTGGTCAATGCCGACGAGAGCGAGCCCGGCACCTGCAAGGACCGGGAGATCTTGCGCCACGACCCGCACAAGCTGCTCGAGGGCTGCCTGTTCGCGGGCGTCGGCATGGGCGCCACCGCCTGCTACATCTACATCCGCGGCGAGTTCGTGCGCGAGGCCCAGGTCCTCGAGGCGGCGATCGCCGAGGCCTACGAGGCCGGTCTTCTCGGTAAGGACGCCTGCGGCTCCGGCTACGACTACGAGGTCTACCTGCACCGCGGTGCCGGCGCCTACATCTGCGGCGAGGAGACCGGGCTGCTCGAGAGCCTCGAGGGCAAGAAGGGCCAGCCGCGGCTCAAGCCCCCCTTCCCCGCCGCGGTCGGCCTGTACGGCCGGCCCACCACGGTCAACAACGTCGAGACCATCGCGCAGGCGGCGGTGATCCTCAAGCGCGGCGCCGCCTGGTTCACGAGCTTCGGCCGGCCCAAGAACAGCGGCACCAAGGTCTACTGCGTCTCGGGCCACGTGAACCAGCCGTGCACCGTCGAGGACGCGATGAGCATCCCGCTCAGGGAGCTGATCGAGCGGCACGCGGGCGGCGTGCGCGGCGGCTGGGACAACCTTTTGGCGGTGATCCCGGGCGGCGCATCGGTGCCCCTGCTGCCGAAGGCGATCTGCGAGGACGTGCTGATGGATTTCGATTCGCTCTCCGAAGCCGGCAGCGGCCTCGGCACCGCGGGCGTGATCGTGATGGACAAGTCGACCGACGTCGTCGCCGCGATCGCGCGCCTGTCGCACTTCTACATGCACGAATCCTGCGGCCAGTGCACGCCTTGCCGCGAAGGCACGGGCTGGCTCTGGCGCGTGATGGTGCGCATGCGCGAGGGCCGCGCCGCGATCGACGAGATCGACATGCTGCAGGACGTGACCAAGGAGATCGAAGGCCATACGATCTGCGCGCTCGGCGATGCGGCGGCCTGGCCGGTGCAGGGCCTGATCCGCCACTTCCGGCCCGAGCTGGAGCGGCGGATCAAGGAGTACATGCGGGCGCAGGCGGCTTGAGGGCGTGGCAGGCAAGGACGCCAGAGGACGGCAACGAAGGACACCCGATGCCGAAGCTGACCATCGACGGCCTGGAGATCGAGGTGCCGCCGGGCTCGACCCTGCTGCAGGCCTGCGAGGCGGCCGGCCGCGAGATCCCGGTGTTCTGCTTCCACCCGCGCCTCGAGATCGCGGGCAACTGCCGGATGTGCCTGGTCGAGGTCGAGCGCTCGCCCAAGCCGGTGGCGTCCTGCGCCATGCCGGCGGCCGAGGGCATGGTGGTCAAGACCGATACGCCGATGGTGCACAAGGCGCGCAAGGGCGTGCTCGAGATCCTGCTGATCAATCACCCGCTCGACTGCCCGATCTGCGACCAGGGCGGCGAATGCGACCTGCAGGACCTGACCCTGTTCTACGGCCCCGATCATTCGCGCTTCGCCGAGAACAAGCGCAGCGTCACCGAGAAGGAGCTCGGGCCGCTGATCTCGACCCACATGACGCGCTGCATCCACTGCACCCGCTGCATCCGGTTCGCGAGCGAGATCGCGGGCATCGAGGAGCTGGGCGCCACCGGGCGCGGCGAGCAGATGGAGGTCGGCACCTGGGTCGAGCACACGATCATGTCGGAGCTGTCCGGCAACATGATCGACATCTGCCCGGTCGGCGCGCTGAACTCCAAGCCCTACGCCTACCGGGCGCGCCCCTGGGAGCTCAAGAAGACCGAATCGATCGACGTGCTCGATGCGGTCGGCTGCAACATCACGGTCGACAGCCGCGGCAGCGAGGTGATGCGGGTGCTGCCGCGGCTGAACGAGGACATCAACGAGGAGTGGATCTCGGACAAGACCCGCTTTGCCTATGACGGCCTGAAGAAGCGCCGCCTGGATGTGCCGATGGTGCGGCAGGGCGGCAAGCTCCGGCCGACCAGCTGGCAGGACGCGTTCGCCGCGATCCAGGCCCGCGTCGCCGGGCTGCCCGGCGAGCGGGTCGCGGCGATCGTCGGCGACCTGGTCGACTGCGAGTCCATGGTGGTGCTGAAGGACCTCTTCGAGGCGCTCGGCTCGCCGCACCTCGACTGTCGTCAGGACGGCGCCAGGCTCGATGCCAAAGCGCGCTGCAGCTACCTCTTCAACACCACGATCGCCGGCATCGAGGAGGCGGACCTGTGCCTCCTGATCGGCACCAATCCGCGCTTCGAGGCGCCGCTGGTGAACGCCCGCATCCGCAAGCGCTGGCGCCGCGGCGGCTTCACGGTCGGGCGCATCGGGCCGCCGGACGATCTGACCTACCCGGTGGTCGAGCTCGGAAGCGGCCCGCAGAGCCTGGGCGAGGTCGTCGACGGCTCGCACGCGTTCTGCGAGCGCCTGAAAGCGGCCGAGCGCGCGATGCTGATCGTCGGCCAGGGCGCGCTGGTCCGGCCGGACGGCAATGCGATCCTCGCGGCCGCGCGCGCGATCGCCGACGGCTTCGGCATGGTGGGCGATGCCTGGAACGGCTTCAACGTGCTGCACACGGCGGCCGCCCGCGTCGGCGGCCTCGAGCTCGGCCTGGTGCCGGGCAAGGGCGGCAGCAACGTCGAGGGCATCCTGGACGCGGCCGGCAAGGGCGAGATCGAGGTCGTCTTTCTGCTCGGCGCCGACGAGATCGCGACCGACCGGCTGGGCGACGCGTTCGTGATCTATCAGGGCCACCACGGCGATCGCGGCGCGACCCGCGCCGACGTCATCCTGCCGGGCGCCGCCTACACCGAGAAGGACGCCATCTACGTCAACACCGAGGGCCGGCCGCAGCGCGCCGAGCGCGCGATCTTCCCGCCGGGCGAGGCCAAGGAGGACTGGCGCATCCTGCGCGCACTCTCCGAGGCGCTCGGCCACACGGTGCCGCTGAACACGCTGGGCCAGGTGCGCGCGCGGCTCGCCGAGCTGGCGCCGCAGATCGCCGACGCCCGGCCAGATCCAGCCGGCGCCCTGGCGAGAGCTTCGGCCGCGAGGGCAAGCTCGGGCCTGCGGCCTTCGCCTCGCCGATCGAGGATTTTTACCGCACCGACCCGATCAGCCGCGCGTCCGCCGTCATGGCCGAGTGCAGCGCGCTGCATGCCCCCGTCCTTGAGCCTGCGACCGGCACCCATGGCTGAGTTCTGGAGCGGCTACGCCTGGCCTACGATCTGGATCGTGATCCAGATCCTGATCGTGCTGGTGCCGCTGCTGATCGCGGTCGCGTACCTGACCTATGCCGAGCGCAAGGTGATCGCGGCCATGCAGCTGCGCCAGGGGCCGATGGTGGTCGGGCCCATGGGGATCTGGCAGCCGATCGCCGACGGCATCAAGATGTTCGTCAAGGAGACGGTGATCCCGACCGGCGCCAACAAGGTCGTGTTCATCATGGCGCCGATGATCACCTTCATCCTGGCCACGATCGGCTGGGCGGTGATCCCGTTCGGACCGGGCCTCGTGATCGCCGACATCAATGTCGGCGTCCTCTATCTGTTCGCGATCTCCTCGCTCGGCGTCTACGGCATCATCATGGCCGGCTGGGCCAGCAACTCGCGCTACGCCTTCCTGGGCGCCCTGCGCTCGGCGGCGCAGATGGTCTCCTACGAGATCTCGATCGGCCTGATCATCATCAACGTGCTGATCACCGTGGGCTCGCTCAATCTTTCCGACATCGTGCTGGCGCAGCAGAACCTTTGGTACTTCATCCCGCACTTCCCGATGTTCGCGATCTTCGTCGTCTCGATCCTGGCCGAGACCAACCGCCATCCGTTCGATCTGCCCGAGGCGGAGGCGGAGCTGGTCGCCGGCTACAACGTCGAGTACTCGGCGATGACCTTCGCGCTGTTCTTCATCGGCGAATACGCCAACATGATCCTGATGAGCGCGATCTGCGCGATCCTGTTCCTGGGCGGCTGGCTGCCGCCGTTCAATGTCGCGCCGTTCACCTGGATCCCGGGGCCGTTGTGGCTGATCGGCAAGATCTGCTTCGTGCTGTTCATCTTCATCTGGGCGCGCGCCACCTTGCCGCGCTACCGCTACGACCAGCTGATGCGCCTCGGCTGGAAGGTGTTCCTGCCGGCATCGCTGCTCTGGATCGTGGTCACGTCGGGCTTCCTGGTCGCCACCGGCCGGCTGCCGGGTTGAGCTCAGGAGAGTAAAGATGGCCTGGTTGGATCGCACCGCCCGCACGCTCCTCTGGCAGGAGCTCGTGTCCGGCTTCGCGCTGACCTTCCGCTACATGTTCAAGCGCAGCGTGACGCTCGACTACCCGTACGAGAAGGGGCCGCTCAGCCCGCGCTTTCGCGGCGAGCACGCGCTGCGCCGCTATCCCAACGGCGAGGAGCGCTGCATCGCCTGCAAGCTGTGCGAGGCGATCTGCCCGGCCCAGGCGATCACGATCGAATCCGAGCCGCGCCCGGACGGCTCGCGCCGCACGACCCGCTACGACATCAACATGGTGAAGTGCATCTATTGCGGCATGTGCGAGGAATCCTGCCCGGTCGATGCGATCGTGCAGGGGCCGAACTTCGAGTTCGCGACCGAGACCCGCGCCGAGCTCTACTACAACAAGGAGAAGCTGCTCGCCAACGGCGAGCAGTGGGAGCGCGAGATCGCCGCCAACCTTGCCGCCGACGCGCCGTATCGATAAACCCATGGAGCGCGCCGGAGAACCGCGCGCAGGCACTCCTGCCGAGGGCTGCCGAGGACCGTATGATCGTTCAGATGCTGGTGTTCTACCTGTTGTCCGCGGTCGCCGTCGGCGCCGGCGTGATGGTGATCTCGGCGCGCAATCCGGTCCACTCGGTGCTGTTCCTGATCCTCGCGTTCTTCAACGCGGCGGGCCTGTTCGTGCTGATCGGCGCCGAGTTCCTGGCCATGGTGCTGGTGATCGTCTATGTCGGCGCGGTCGCGGTGCTGTTCATGTTCGTCGTGATGATGCTCGACATCAACTTCATCCGCATGCGGGAAGGCTTTTTGCAGTATCTGCCGATCGGCGGCCTGATCGGCCTGATCCTGCTGGTCGAGCTGGTCCTGGTGGCAGGCAGCTGGGCGCTGAGCCCGCAGGAGCAGGCGATCGTCGCCGAGCAGCCGACGCCGACGGCGATCACCAACACCGAAGCGCTGGGCGATCTCTTCTATACGAGCTACTTCTACCTGTTCCAGGCGGTGGGCTTCATCCTGCTGGTGGCGATGATCAGCGCCATCACGCTGACTTTGCGCCGGCGCCCCGGCACGCGCCGCCAGGACATCGGCGAGCAGGTCCACCGGCCCCGCGAGCAGACCGTCGAGCTGCGCAAGATCTCGCCCGGGGGCGGCGTCTGATGGCGGTGCCGCTCAGCCACTACCTCACCGTCGCCGCGATCCTGTTCACGCTCGGCATCTTCGGCATCTTCCTGAACCGCAAGAACATCATCATCATCCTCATGTCGATCGAGCTGATGCTGCTGGCGATCAACCTCAATCTGGTGGCCTTCTCGGCCTATCTGGGCGATCTCGCGGGCCAGGTGTTCGCGATGTTCGTGCTCACCGTCGCCGCCGCCGAGGCGGCGATCGGGCTCGCGATCCTGGTGGTCTACTTCCGCAACCGCGGCAGCATCGAGGTTGAGGACATCAACCTCATGAAGGGCTGAGCGATGCTGCACGTCGTGACCGTGTTCGCGCCGGCGGTCGGGCGCGCTGATCGTCGCCTGCCTGCTGCGCGTGCTGAGCGGGCGCCAGGCGCACCTGATCACCTGCGCCTTCATGGCGCTCTCGGCGATCTGCGGCGTCGCCTCGTTCCTGACGGTCATCTATCACGGCCCCGAGCAGGTCCTCCTGTTCGAGTGGATCGCGGTCGGCAGCTTCGAGAGCGAGTGGACGCTGCGGGTCGACGCGCTCACCGGCGTCATGTTCTTCGTCGTCTCGTTCGTCTCGTTCCTGATCCACGTCTACTCGCTCGGCTACATGGAGGGCGCGCACGACCCGCACATCCCGCGCTTCATGTGCTACCTCTCCATGTTCACCTTCTTCATGCTGATGCTGGTCAGCTCCGACAGCCTGGTGCAGCTGTTCTTCGGCTGGGAAGGCGTCGGCCTCGCCTCCTACCTCCTGATCGGCTTCTGGTACACGCGGCCCGCGGCGAACGCCGCGGCGATCAAGGCGTTCATCGTCAACCGGGTCGCCGATTTCGCCTTCATGCTCGGCATCGCCGCGACCTTCATGGTGTTCGACAGCGTCCAGTTCGACACCATCTTCGCCGACGCCGCCCAGCATCAGGACGACGAGATCGTGGTGTTCGGCACCACCTTCGAGGCGCTCGACGTCGTCGCGTTCCTGCTGTTCATCGGCGCCATGGGCAAGTCCGCCCAGCTCGGCCTGCACACCTGGCTGCCCGACGCCATGGAGGGCCCGACCCCGGTCTCCGCCCTGATCCACGCCGCGACCATGGTGACCGCCGGCGTGTTCCTGGTCGCGCGCATGTCGCCGGTGTTCGAGTATGCGCCCGACGTGCTCGGCCTTCGTCGCCTTCATCGGCGGCAGCACGGCGTTCTTCGCCGCCACGATCGCCGTCGTGCAGACCGACATCAAGCGGGTGGTCGCCTACTCGACCTGCTCGCAGCTCGGCTACATGTTCGCCGCCTGCGGCGTCTCGGCCTATCCCGCCGCCATCTTCCACCTCGGCACCCACGCCTTCTTCAAGTCGCTGCTGTTCCTGTCCGCGGGCTCGGTGATCACCGCGCTGCACGAGGAGCAGGACATGCGCAACATGGGCGGCCTGTGGCGCAAGCTGCCGATCACCTATGCGGTGATGTTCATCGGCTCGCTGGCGCTCGCCGGCATCCCGTTCTTCGCCGGCTACTACTCCAAGGACTTCATCCTCGAGGCGACCTGGGCATCGCAGGCGTCCTTCGCGCACTGGGCCTACTGGGCCGGCACGCTCGGCGCCGGGCTGACCGCGCTCTACATCTTCCGCCTGATGTTCATGACCTTCCACGGCACGTTCCGGCAGATCGGACGAGGCCTTCGCGAAGATCCACGAGAGCCCGTGGGTCATGACCATCCCGCTGATGGTGCTGGCGTTCGGCGCGGCGTTCGGCGGCATGATCGGCGAGGTCCTGATCGAGCCCGACATGGCGATCTGGGACGGCTCGATCTTCGTGCTGCCGCAGAACAACGTGCTCGAGGCGGCGCATCACATCCCGGCCCTGGCCCAGCTTCTGCCGCTGATCCTGGCGCTTGTCGGCATCGCGATCGCGTTCGTGATGTACATCCTCAGGCCCGTCCTGGCCGGCGATCGTGGTGGCCAGGGTCCAGCCGATCTACGTCTTCCTGGTCCACAAATGGTACTTCGACGAGCTGTACGACTTCCTGTTCGTGCGCCCGGCCATGTGGATCGGCTACCATCTGTGGCAGCGCGGCGATCGCGGCGTGATCGACGGCTTCGGCCCGGACGGCATCGCCGCGGCCTCGGTCGACATCGCGCAGGCGCGCCGATGCGCCTGCAGACCGGCTACCTCTATCACTACGCGTTCGCCATGCTGATCGGGGTGGCGCTCCTGGTCACCTGGTACCTGTTCGTGATCCAGGGATGAGTGCCACATGAGCGACTGGCCGCTGCTCTCCCTGGTGATCTTCCTGCCGCTCGCGGGCGCCGCGTTCATCATGCTGATCCGCGGCGAGCCCGAGGTGGTGGCGCAGAACGCGCGCGCGGTCGCGCTTTGGACCTCGGGCATCACCTTCCTGCTGTCGCTGCTGATCTTCGCCAACTTCGACCCGGCCACGCACGATTTCCAGCTGGTCGAGCAGGCCGAGTGGTTCGTCGGCTTCAACATCAACTACCACGTCGGCGTCGACGGCATCTCGCTGTGGTTCGTGATCCTCAGCACCCTGCTCACGCTGCTCTGCGTGATCAGCTCCTGGCACTCGATCCAGACCCGCATCAAGGAGTTCATGGTCGCGTTCCTGATCATGGACACCTTCATGGTCGGCGTGTTCTGCGCCCTCGACATGGTGCTGTTCTACATGTTCTTCGAGGGCATCCTGATCCCGATGTTCCTGATCATCGGCATCTGGGGCGGGCCGAACCGGGTCTACTCGGCCTTCAAGTTCTTCCTCTACACGCTTCTCGGCTCGGTGCTGTTCCTGGTCGCGATCCTGGTGCTGTACTTCCACGAGGGCACCACCGACATCCCGACGCTGATGGCGGGCGACTACGGCCTGACGCTGCAGAGGTGGCTGTGGCTTGCGATGTTCGCCTCGTTCGCGGTCAAGATCCCGATGTGGCCGTTCCACACCTGGCTGCCGGACGCCCATGTCGAGGCGCCGACCGCGGGCTCGATCCTTCTCGCGGGCGTGCTGCTGAAGCTCGGCGGCTACGGCTACCTGCGCTTCTCGCTGCCGATGCTGCCGGACGCCTCGGAGTTCTTCACGCCGCTGATCTACACGCTCTCCGTCGTCGCGGTGATCTACACCTCGCTGGTCGCCCTGATGCAGGAGGACATGAAGAAGCTGATCGCCTACTCGTCGATCGCCCACATGGGCATCGTCACGATCGGCATCTTCACGCCCAATGCGACTCGGCCTCGATGGCAGCATCTTCCAGATGCTGAGCCACGGCGTCGTCTCGGGCGCGCTGTTCATGGCCGTGGGCGTGGTCTACGACCGCCTGCACACCCACGAGATCGACCGCTTCGGCGGCCTGGTCCACCGCATGCCGATCTATGCCGCGGTCTTCATGCTGTTCTCGCTGGCGTCGGTCGGCCTGCCCGGCACCTCGGGCTTCGTCGGCGAGATCCTGGTGATCGTCGGCGTGTTCCAGATCAACAGCTGGGTCGCGCTGCTCGCCGCCACCGGCGCCTTCCTCGGCGTCGCCTACATGCTCTGGCTCTATCGGCGGGTGTTCTTCGGCTTCCTGGTCAAGGACGACCTGAAGGGCATGAAGGACCTGCGGCCGAACGAGATCATCGCGTTCGCGCCGCTGGTCGTGATCACGCTCCTCATGGGGATCTACCCCTCCTTGTTCCTCGATCCCATGAAGGCTTCGGTCGACAACCTGCTGGTGCAGGTGGGCGCCCCGGCAGCGGCCGATCTGGCCGCCCGCTGAGGGACATGCCGTGATGGAAGCTGCCGCGTTCGACTTCGCCCCGGCGATCCCCGAGATCTTCCTCGCCTGCGCCGCCATGGGGCTGCTGATGGTGGGCGTGTTCCGCACCGAGCCCGAGGCCAGCCACCTGGTCTGGCCGCTCGCGGTGATGGCCCTGGTGGTCGCCCTGTTCCTCCTGCTGGTCGACGACACCGATCCGGCCGTGACCTTCGGCGGCCAGTTCGTCACCGACCGCTTCGCCGTCTATCTCAAGGTGCTGATCCTGATCGGCGCGGGTCTCTGCCTGATGATGTCGCCGGGCTTCATGGCGCGCGAGGGCATCGAGCGCTTCGAGTATCCGGTGCTGGCGCTGTTCACGACCGTCGGCATGATGATGATGATCTCGGCCAACAGCCTGCTGGCGCTGTATATCGGCGCTCGAGCTGCACAGCCTGCCGCTCTACGTGATGACCGCGTTCCATCGCGACCAGACCCGCTCGACCGAGGCCGGCCTCAAGTATTTCGTGCTCGGCGCGCTCGCCTCGGGGCTGCTGCTCTATGGCTGCAGCCTGGTCTACGGCTTCACCGGCACGCTCTCGTTCGAGGGGCCTGGCGCAGAGCTTCCGCGCCGCCGGCGAAGGTGCAGGGGTCAGCGCCGGCGTGCTGATCGGCATCGTCTTCATCGCCGCAGGCCTCGCCTTCAAGATGGCGGCGGTGCCGTTCCACATGTGGACGCCCGACGTCTACGAGGGCGCGCCGACGCCGGTCACGGCGTTCATCGCCGCAGCGCCCAAGGTCGCCGCGATCGGCCTCACGCTGCGCGTGCTCTACCAGCCGTTCGGCGAATGGGTGCTGGACTGGCAGCAGATCGTGGTGTTCATCGCCATCGCCTCGATGCTGCTGGGCTCGTTCGCCGCGATCGGCCAGAGCAACATCAAGCGCCTGCTGGCGTACAGCGGCATCGGCCACATCGGCTTCGCCCTGGTCGGCTTCGCGGCCGGCACCCAGGATGGCGTCTACAGCGTGCTGGTCTACATGACGATCTACATGATCATGACCATCGGCGCGTTCGGCTGCGTCCTGGCGATGCGCCGGCACGGCCATCCGGTCGAGGGCATCGACGACCTCGCCGGGCTCGGCCGCAACCAGCCGCTGCTCGCCGCCTCGCTCGCGATCTTCATGTTCTCGATGGCCGGCATCCCGCCGCTTGCCGGCTTCTTCGCCAAGGTCTACGTGTTTCTCGCCGCGATCCGCGCCGACATGGTGCCGCTCGCGGTGATCGGCCTGCTGGCGAGCGTGGTCGGCGCCTACTACTACATCCGGGTCGTCAAGGTGATGTATTTCGACGAGCCCAAGGAGGCGTTCGACCGGCCGATGGGGCGCGAGATCTCGATCATCGTCGGCGCCACCGCGGTGTTCAACGTGATGTTCTGCCTGCTGCCGAGCCCGATCCTGCATCAGGCCGAAGCGGCGGCCGCGGCGCTGCTGCCGTGACCGCACGCGAGCCGCTGCCGGATGGCTTCGTGCTGCGCGAGCTCGACCGGGTCGACAGCACCAACGACGAGGCGCGCCGCATGGCGGAGGCGGGCGCACAGCCAGGCCTCGTGGTGCTGGCGGGCGAGCAGACCAGCGGGCGCGGCCGCCATGGTCGCGCCTGGGCCTCGCCGCCCGGCAACCTCTATGCCTCGGTGCTGCTGCGCGTCGATGGCCCGCTCGCGGCGAGCGCGCAGCTCTCGTTCGTCGCCGGCCTCGCGCTCGCCGATGCGCTGGAGCGCCATGCGCCCGGCGGCATCCAGCTGCGGCTCAAATGGCCGAACGACGTGCTGATCGGGCGGGCCAAGGTCGCGGGTATCCTGCTGGAGAGCGTCGGCAAGGCCAACGGCGCCGGTGCGACGCAGCGTCATCGTCGGCACCGGGGTCAACATCGTGAGCAGCCCGCGCGCGACGCCCTACCCCGCGACCTCGCTCGTCGAGCAGGGCTTTGCCGCGATCACGCCGCGCGCCCTGCTCGGCGCGCTATCTCGCTGCGCTCGACCAGTGGCTGCGGCAATGGCGCGAGGCGGGCTTCGCCGAGGTGCGGGCGGCCTGGTGCGCGCGCGGCGTGGGGCTCGGCGAGAAGATCCGGCTGCGGCTCGATCGCGAGGAGCTGCACGGCCGCTTCGTCGACGTCACGCCAGGCGGGGCGCTGCTCCTGGATCTGGATGGCGGCGGGCGCCGCGAGATCGCCGCGGGCGACGTGTTCTATCCGATCCCTGAGCCCGCAAGCATGCCCAAGCCCTATCTGCTCGCCATCGACGTCGGCAACACCAACACGGTCTTCGCGCTCTATCGCGACCGCGTGCAGCAGGCGCAGTGGCGCGTCTCCACGGTGCGCGACCGCACCGCCGACGAGCATGCCGCCGCCCTGACCCAGCTGATGGCGCTGAAGGGCTTTGCCCACCTCGAGCGTCGAGGCCGCGGTGATCTCCTCGGTGGTGCCGCAGGCGCTGAAGCCGCTCAAGGGCATGTGCCGGCGACCTCTTCGGCTGCACGGCCAAGGTGGTCGGCGAGAACCTGGGCGTCACCGTGCCGATCGCGATCGACAATCCGCGCGAGGCCGGCACCGACCGGCTTGCCAATGCGGTCGCCGCGCACACCTTGTACGGCGGGCCGCTGATCGTGGTCGACTTCGGCACGGCGACCAACTTCGACGTGGTCGACGCCGAGGGTCGGTATTGCGGCGGCGTGATCGCGGCCGGCATCAATCTGTCGCTCGAGGCGCTGCACCAGGCCGCCGCCAAGCTGCCGCGGATCGCGGTCGAGCGGCCGCCCCGCGTGATCGGCAGCAACACGGTGAGCGCGATGCAGTCCGGGGTCTATTGGGGCTATGTCAGCATGATCGAGGGCATGGTCGCCCGGATCAAGGCGGAGTTCGGCGAGCCGATGAAGGTGATCGCGACCGGCGGCCTCGCACCTCTGTTCGCCGATGCGACCGATGCGATCGAGCGGGTCGACCAGGACCTCACCATCACCGGCCTGGTCGAGCTGTTCTATGCCGATCTCCCAGCGCCGTCGAACTAGAGAGGACGCGACGATGCCACCCCAGGAGCTCGTGTTCCTGCCTCTTGGCGGCGCCGGCGAGATCGGGCTGAACCTGAACCTATACGGCCTCGACCGGCAATGGCTGATGGTCGATCTCGGCCTCAGCTTCGCCGACGACACCCTGCCGGGCGTCGACATCATCCTGCCCGATCCGAGCTTCATCGCGGCGCGGCGTCACGATCTGCACGGCCTGGTTCTGACCCATGCGCACGAGGACCACTTCGGCGCGATCCCCTATCTTTGGGACGGCCTGCGCTGCCCGATCTTTTGCACCGCGTTCACCGCGGCGGTGCTCCGGCGCAAGCTCGAGGAGCACAATCTCAAGGGCGTTCCGGTCCATGTGGTGACGCCGGGCGAGCGCTTTATGGTCGGCGGCTTCGATTGCTGCCTGATCCAGATCACCCATTCGATCCCGGAAGCCCATGTGCTCGCGATCCGCACGCCGCTCGGCAACGTCCTGCATACCGGCGACTGGAAGCTCGATCCCGGCGCCGCTGGTCGGCGCGGACAGCGCGATCGACCAGCTGGAGGCGTTCGGCCGGGAGGGCGTGCTGGCCATGGTCGCGGATTCGACCAACGTCCTGAACCCTGGCACCTCAGGTTCCGAGGCGGAGGTCCGCGACAGCCTGATGCGGCTGATCGGCCAGCAGACCACCCGGGTGGTGCTGACCACCTTCGCCTCCAACATCGCCCGCCTGGATACCGCGATCAAGGTCGCCCGCGCGCTCGGCCGCGAGCCCTGCGCGGTCGGCCGCTCGATGCGCCGCATGATCGAGGCCGCGCGCGAGGTCGGCTATCTCCAGGACGTGCCGGAGCTGATCGACGAGCGCACCGCCGCCGAGCTGCCGCGCGACGAGGTGTTGTGGCTGGCGACCGGCTGCCAGGGCGAGCCGCGCGCAGCGCTCGCCAGGATCGCTGCCGGGCAGCATCCCTCGGTGCGGCTCGAGGCGCAGGACGTGGTCGATCTTCTCGTCCAAGATCATCCCCGGCAACGAGCGGACCCTCTACAACCTGCACAACAGCCTGGTCGCCCGCGGCATCGAGGTGATCACCGAGCACGACCATTTCGTCCACGTCTCCGGTCATCCCTGCCGGGACGAAGTCGAGCAGATGTACCGCTGGATCAAGCCGCAGATCGCGATCCCGGTGCATGGCGAGGCGCGCCATCTGCACGAGCACCTGGCACTCGCGCGCCGACTCGAGGTGCCCGAGCCGATCGAGGCGCGCAATGGCGACATGGTGCGCCTGGCGCCGGGCCCGGCGCAGATCCTCGAAGAGGTGCCGACCGGCCGGCTGGTGCCCGAGAACAGCCATCTGCTGGCCGCCAGCGACGATCTGTATCGGGCGCGGCGGCGGCTGATGGCGCATGGCACGATCCTGGTCGGCCTGGTGCTCGATCGGTACGGCTCGCTGCTCGCCGCGCCGCAGCTCTCGACGTTCGGTGCCGTCGACCTCGAGCGCGAGCCGGGGCTGAAGGACGGGGTGGTCGACGACATCGAGGACGCGATCGAGGAGCTCGAGGATCACGACGCCATGGACGACGAGCGGGTTCGCGAGGTGGTGCGGGGCGCCACGCGGCGCGCGCTGCGCCTGTCACGCGACAAGCGGCCGATCATCGAGGTCCAGGTGACGCGCCTGGCGCAGGACACCCTCGACGGCCTGATCGAGGACGCCGGGCTGGCGCGGTGATCGGGCGGCTCAATCATGTCGCGATCGCGGTGCCGGATCTGGCGGCCGCGGCCGACCAGTACCGCCAGCTGCTCGGCGCCGAGGTCTCTGCGCCGACGGCGCAGCCCGCGCACGGCGTGACGACGGTGTTCGTGGCCCTGCCCAACACCAAGATCGAGCTCCTGGCGCCGCTCGGGGCGGATTTGCCGATCGCCGGGTTCCTGGAGCGCAACCCGGGCGGGGCGATCCATCACCTCTGCTATGAGGTCCCCGACATCCTGGCGGCGCGCGACCACCTGCTGCGCCAGGGCGCGCGCGTGCTGGGCAACGGCGAGCCCAAGATCGGCGCCCACGACAAGCCCGTGCTCTTCCTGCACCCCAAGGATTTTTCCGGGACGCTGATCGAGATCGAGCAGGCCTGAGCCCGCCGATGACCTGGTTTGCCGCCGGCATCATCTTCGTCATCGTCTGGTGGCTGGTCCTGTTCATGGTGCTGCCGTTCGGCGCCCGGCCGCCTGACGAGGTCGAGCCCGGCATGGCGCCGAGCGCCCCGGCCCGACCCCGCATGGGCCTCAAGATCGCGGTCACGACTGCCCTCGCCCTCGCCCTCACCGCGCTGATCCTCTGGCTGCTGCAAAGCGGCCTGATCCAACTCCGCCCGGCCTGACGCCGACCGCCGCCGCACGTCACCCGGGCCCCCCACCTAACGTCTGGCAGCTTGGACCATGCGCCAACCGAAGCGGTTCGCTCCATGGTTAGCGGCCCTGCATCCTCCCGCGTCCTGAGGCCGCGCATCACTCCCCGCCCTTAACATCGCTGACAACCGAGCCTTTCCTGCCCAGCGCCACTTTCCCACGGCGTGACCCGGCGTCAGCGATTCGGCGCGACGGCGCTGCCGAATTGCGCGCCTTCCCTGATCACCGTTTCCGCACGATCGATCAAGCTTTCGTGATCTGACGACCGCCACGGCCATCAAGCAATCGAACCGGTTCAAGTGGACAGCCTAAGGATGTGGAACTCTACTAAAATTTGAGGAAAAATTTCAATCGGACCGACTGTGAAATTTACCAATGGTTTACTTACTCAGCATTAAATTTCTCTTGCAATCGGGGAAGCATTGATCCATATTAGTGACGTGTTCATGGGATGTTTCCCCTGTGACACCCGACTTGAGGCGTTTCCTCCCTACCTTGGCCGCGTCAGTCTCTGGCGCGGCTTCTTTCTTTTCGGCCCGGTGATATCTCATATATCTTGCTTTTGCAATGTGATAGTATCGTTTGCTAAGCATATAGATTGACTCTCTGGCTGTCGCGTGGTGGCCGGCAGCCAACGCTCTGGGGAGCCGGAACGGCCGGCGTGGTGCGCAATCCATCAACCATCGCGAGAGGTGGACTGCCCGCGGCGGGGGCCGGCGCCTCTCGCGCCAGACCGCATTAAACTCGGCGCCGAAGATGAAAATGATCGCGGTGATATAGAAGAACACCAAAGTGATCGCGACCGGACAGCCTAGGCCCTCGTCGACCATGACCAGCCGCCAGGCGGCGCGATAGGGGATCTTGAGCCACTCCACGAAGCGTTCCTCGCCGACCGTGGCCGGTCCACACCCCACAATTACATTTGATCGGCGGCCGATCTTGACGATGGTAGCATTTTCGCCAGGAGCCGTTCGTTCCCGCCTCGAAATGGGTCGACGAAGGTGACGCCGCCGAGCACGCGCCGATCCTGAAATCCGCGGTCAGCAGATACCGCACCCCGATCCGGTCGGCCGTCGCCCAAAGCATGGCATCCCAGAAGGACAGACCGTGGCGCTGGGTGCCTAGCATCGCCTTGTCGAGATCCGGTGCGGTCGCAGCGTACACAGGTAGCGCCGCGCGGAGCCCGGCGAGGAACGAGCAGGCGTCTTCAGGCGAAGTTTCCAGTGTGCGCGTGGCCATCGTGTAGAACTCGGCCAGCGTCTGCAGGATCAGGACGGTCTCTCCGGTGCCGAGCGCTCTTTCGACCAGGCCAAGGGCCGTGTCACTGGTGTTGCCCCGCGGTGGCATCGATCGCATAGCCAAAGACGTTGGTGTCGAAGCAGATGGTTCACCGCTCATGCATCTCATCACGGCTGAACCGACGTGCCCCCCTGCCGATCCCCCGGCGCATCATCTCGACCACCTGCTCGATCGCAGCCTTCTGCTCGGGCGTAAGGGGTGGCCGCCGGTAGGGTGCCAGCACGGCTACGGGCTTACCGCGGCGGGTGATCACGATCTCCTCGCCATTCGCGGCTTCGCCGAGAATGCGCGCAACTGCTGATTGGCCTCGCGCGCCGACACCGAGCGCATGATTTCTTCCTAGGTAGTGACGGACACTACATAAGCGCGAAGCAGCGAATCCGCAAGCCGGCGCGAATCAGGGCTCCGCCAGCCCCAGCGCGCGCAGGTCGTCGGAACGCAGGCCGGCATCCTGGACCAGGAAGAACTCGTCGAGTTGCGGCGGCGCCACGGCCGTGCCGGCGAGCATGGCGTGGACCTGACCACGGTGGTGGATGTCGTGCTGGAACAGGTGTGCCAGCACGTCCCGGATGTGCTCGCAATAGCGTCGGTCGCCCGGCCGGTCGAGGATGCCGTCTCCTCCAGGCGGTCGTCGGTCAGCTGCTCGCCAAGGCGATCAGCCGGCGGTCGGCAGCACCCTGCTCGCGGCGCAGCAGGGCGAAGGTCTCGCAGGGCACGTCGCGTAGCGCGTACAGCTCGGCGTCCAGATAGTACCAGTCCACCGCCAGGATGTGATTTCAGGGTCAGCTCGACCGACGGGAAGAAATTCACGCACCGCGCGCGGTACTCCTCTTCACTCAGCTTCGCGCAGGCTTGCAGGAGCCGGTAGTTGGCCCATGCGTTGTTGCGCGCCATGGCGCGAAATGCTCGGCAAGCGAACTCATGGCGATCCTCCCTGCCCGCTGGCAATCCGGGACTATCGGAAGATTGCCCATTCTGAAGCGACCGGCTAGTGTAGCGGCTCATCGAGGATCGATGAACATGACCTCCGTCACGATCAACGAAGCTAAGAAGCAACTCTCGCAGCTGATCGACCGGGCCGAGCGCGGCGAGGAGGTGATCATCACGCGCGACAACAAACCTATCGCGCACCTCGTCGCCTACCTCCAGGGGCGCCCCAGAGCGAGGCTTTGGCTCGATGAGGGGAAGGCATGGCTCGACGAGAGTTTTTGGGAGCCCCTGCCCGAGGAGGAGCTGAAGCTCTGGGAGGGTGGCTAGCTCGTCCGGCTACCCGATATGCGCCGGATCGTTGCACCCGGCCTGCCCGAGGTTGAGCGCCCCTCACCGGGGATCAAGCTCACGCCACCTTGAGGGGCTTGTACCTGATGCGGTGCGGCTGGTCGGCCTCGGCGCCGAGCCGGCGTTTGCGGTCGGCCTCGTAGTCCTGGTAGTTGCCCTCGAACCACTCGACCCGGCGATCGCCCTCGAACGCCAGGATGTGGGTCGCGATCCGGTCGAGGAACCAGCGATCGTGGCTGATCACCACGGCGCAGCCGGCGAACTCCAGCAGCGCGTCCTCGAGCGCGCGCAGCGTGTCGACGTCGAGATCGTTGGTCGGCTCGTCGAGCAGGATGACGTTGGCGCCGCCCTTGAGCAGCTTCGCGAGGTGCACCCGGTTGCGCTCGCCGCCGGACAGCTTGCCCACCTTCTTCTGCTGGTCCGGGCCCGCGGAAGTTGAAGGCGGACGACGTAGGCCCGGCTGTTGACCTCGCGCTTGCCGAGCTGGATCTGATCGACGCCCGCCGGAGATCTCCTCCCACACCGATCTTGCTTGGCGCGAGCGCGTCGCGGCTCTGATCGACGTAGCCCAGCACCACCGTCTCGCCGATGCGCAAGGCGCCGCCGTCGGGCTGCTCCTGGCCGGTGATCATGCGGAACAGCGTGGTCTTGCCGGCGCCGTTCGCGCCGATCACGCCGACGATGCCGCCCGGCGGCAGGCGAAAGTCGAGATCGTCGATCAGCAGGCGATCGCCGTAGCCCTTGCGCAGGTGCTCGGCCTCGATCACCAGATCGCCCAGGCGCGGCCCGGGCGGGATCATGATCTGGGCGCTGCCGGGCGCCCGCTCCTGCGGCCTGGCCGAGCAGGTCCTCGTAGGCCGTGATGCGCGCCTTGCTCTTGGCCTGGCGGGCGCGCGGGCTCTGCCGGATCCACTCGAGCTCGCGCTGCAGCGTGCGCTGGCGGGCCTCCTCCTGACGCTCCTCCTGGGCCAGACGCTTCTGCTTCTGCTCGAGCCAGGACGAGTAGTTGCCCTGCCAGGGGATGCCGTGGCCGCGATCGAGCTCGAGGATCCAGCCGGCGACGTTGTCGAGGAAGTAGCGATCGTGGGTGATCGCCACCACGGTGCCCTTGTAGTCCTGCAGGAAGCGCTCGAGCCAGGCGACCGATTCGGCGTCCAGATGGTTGGTCGGCTCGTCGAGCAGCAGGAGGTCGGGCTGCTGCAGCAGCAGCCGGCAGAGCGCGACCCGCCGCCGCTCGCCGCCGGAGAGCGTGGTCACGTCCTGATCGCCCGGCGGGCAGCGCAGCGCGTCCATCGCGATCTCGAGCGTGCGCTCCAGCTCCCAGCCGTTCGCGGCGTCGATCTGCTCCTGCAGCTCGGCCTGCTCGGCCATCAGCGCGTCCATGTCGGCATCGGGGTCGGCGAATTTGGCCGAGACCTCGTCGAAGCGGTCGAGCAGCGCCTTGGTCGCGGCGACGCCCTCCATGACGTTGCCGAGCACGTCCTTCTTCGGATCGAGCTCCGGCTCCTGCGGCAGGAAGCCGACCTTGGCGCCCTGGGCCGCCCAGGCCTCGCCGGAGAAATCCTTGTCGAGGCCGGCCATGATGCGCAGGAGCGTCGACTTGCCGGCGCCGTTGACGCCGAGCACGCCGATCTTGGCGCCGGGCAGGAACGCCAGCGTGATGTCCGTCCAGGACCTTCTTGCCGCCAGGAAAGATCTTGGTCAGGCGCTGCATCACGTAGATGTACTGATAGGAGGCCATGGCAGTCCGCTCGGGGTCGACCGAGCGCGGGTTGTAGCAGGCCTGGCGGCCCGATCAAAGCACGCTCGACGACGAGCGCCTTGGCGACCGCGTCCGGCCGGGAACTGCTCCAAGCGCCGGAAAGGATCGCGTCTCAGCGAAGACCGTGATGCCCTGGGAACCAAGGCTTGTGCGGCTCCACCGGCACCTCGGCGGGGTCGACGATGATGCCTTCGGGAAGCGGCCCCTGATAGGCATTGGGCGAGGCCGGGACGAGCTGGTTCATGCGGCCGCGCAGAATACCGCAATCCCATCTGTAGCCGCTCGGTTCGCCCGTGATGCTGCCGCCGGCGCTCTCGACGCACTGACAGCGCACCCCGGCCTGCTCGCTGAGCTGGCCTGCGCTTGTGCCCGCCCGGCCAGGCCGAGCAACATGACGGCTGCCAGCCAGGCGGGCGCCTGCCTGCCGAGGATCTTCACAACACCTCTGATCACGCGAGCCTCCCGCAAGACCGCTCCAATTGTATGTTCACGCGCGTGGCACTGGCAGCTGCGGCGAAGTCGGCTCGCCCAACAGCTCAAGCGCCGCGCGCGCCTCAGGATGGGCCGAATCCAGCCGCTGGAGCTCTCTGGCCAGGATCCGGATGGTCTGGCGATGCAGACGCCGCTCGCTCTCGAAGGCTCGGGCGTTGGCACCGAAATAGTGAGCAAGCGCCTCGGACGTCGATGCGCCCTCGCGCGGCAGGCCATTTGTGCTTTGGATCCTGGCGACCCGGCGGCGCAGCCACGCCGCCGCGAGCAGGAACAGGGCCAGGCAGGAGGCCATCTTCAGCCCGAACAATACGGCGGGGTCCATCGACAGCACGCTTAAGCCTCAGGGTCCTGCGAGCGGCGGCGCAGCGCCAGCTCGTCCATGTCGCCCTGCGCCTGGCGCGCGATCTCGGCACGCCGCCCTGCCTCCAGCTGCTCCGACACCGTGTCGATCCGTTCCGCCTCGATCGCGGCAGAGCGTAGGGATTCCCGGGCGGTGCTGGCCTGATCGGCGCGCTCGATGGCAAAAATCTCAAGCTCATGCAGGCGCTTCGCAGCAGCACGGTACCACGTCACCAGGACCGGCGACAGGCCGAGTCCCTGCGCGCGCCGCACCTCGTCACCCATGCGGGTACGGAAGGTGGCGAGCGCATGATCGGCGTCGGCGCGCTGCGCGTCGGCCTGTGCCACCTCCTGCGCCGCCTCGTCGGCAGCGCGGCGGCGGATCGCCCGAAGGGCCTTGACGTCGTCGATGTTCATGGCACCCCTTTTCGCGCCTCAAGGTTAACGGACCGGAAAGCTCACGGCGCCCGTGAACCGCCGAGACCCTGCGTATGCCTGGCCTGCTGCCTGGCGTAGTTGAGCGCGGCCGCCACGGCGCGGTAGTGCTCGATCCGGATCTCTTCCCCGATCTCCACCAGGTCGTACAGCGAGCGCGCGAGCGGGCGATCCTCGACCGTGACCACCCCATGCTCCTGCGCGATCTGCCCGATTCGCAGCGCGATCTCGTCAGCGCCTTTGGCGACGCAATGCGGCGCCGAGCCAGCCCGCGCGCGATCCCAGCGCAGCGCCACCGCGTAGTGGACCGGATTGGTGATCACCACATCCGCGGTCGGGACGTCGCGCAGCATCCGATTGGTGGCGATCGCCAGCGCGCGCTGACGCCTCGACTGCTTCAGATGCGGGTCGACCTCGGTGTGCTTCTGCTCCTCCTTGAGCTCCTCGCGCGTCATCCGCTGACGCTTGAGGTGGTCGAAGCGCTGCCAGACATAGTCGGCCGCCGCGATGACCCCGGTCAACGCGAGCAGCGGCAACATCATCCGCTCGGTTATCTCGAGCAAACTCGGGCCGAGCGCACGGACATCGCTGCGAGCCAGCACGAGAATCTGGTCGAGGCTCGACCAGACCACCAGGACCAGCACCGCGGTCACGGCGAGCAGCTTGAGCAGCGTCTTGGCAAACTCGACCAACCCCGTCCAGCCGAAGCGCTGCCGGGCGTTGGCGACGACGGACAGGCGGGTCCACTTCGGATGCAGGCGCTCGCCAGCAAACACGAAGGCCTGCTGCGCGATCAGAGCGAGGACCACGCCGAGCGCCGGCAGAAGCAGAAGGGGCGCGATGCCAGCAAGGACGTCGACGCCGACACCGGCGACAAGGCCGATCAGCGCACCGGGCGTGCGCAGCGCGAGCAGCTGATCCGGCTGCTCGATGAAGGCCAGCAGTGCCGCGCCCAAATCGAGCGCCATCTCGCCTGCAAACCCTGCCAGCGCGACCAGCAGACCGACATACAGCCCGAAGGTGGTGACGTCGCGTGACTGCGGCACCTCGCCCCGGCGCCGTGCCTGCTCGAGCTTGTGCGCCGTCGGCTCGAGTGAACGCTCCTGGGTTTCCGTCTCGTGATCCATGGGTTCATTCGCCGAACAGCGCGGCGTCGAACGCGCCGGCCCAGGTCCAAAGCAGCATAGGCAGCGTCACGGCGAGCAGCACCAGCCCGATGATCGTGAAGCCTGGCGCCGCCACGAAGAACACCATCATCTGCGGCATGGCCCGGTTGATCACGCCGAGGCCGACATAGAGGATGAAGCCGATGACCAGGAACGGCAGGCTCAGGCGGACCCCCAGGCTGAAGGCGTCGCTGACGGTGCGCGTCACATGAAGCGCCATGCTACCCGGATCGGGCAGTTGGCCGAGGGGAAAGAGCGCGTAGCTGTCGCGGATCGCCAGCAGCAGCTGCCGATCCAGATCGAGCGCGAAGACCAGGCTGATCGCGCCGAATAGCAGGATCTGCGCGAGCGCCGATACGCCTTCCGGCTCGACGCTCGCCGGAATGATGAGACCGAGACCCGCCTGCTGCGCGATCAGGGTGCCGGCGACGTGCAGGGCGTTGAACAGCGCGCGCGCCACGGTTCCGAGCAGCAGGCCAACCACGATCTCGGCGCCGATCTGGCCCACCATCGTCGCGGGCATCGGGACCAGCTCGGGCCGCCCGGGCACGCTGCCCGCCATGGCGGCGGCGACCAGCAGGGCGGCGACGACCTTCACCCGTGGCGGCAGGTGCGTCTCACCGAAGCCGGGCAACAGCGTGAACGCCGCCGCGACCCGCGCGAAGACCAGGAACCCGCCGTACAGTGCTGCCGCCGTGAGGTCGGCGAACGTGGGCAGCATCAGGCAACGCCGACGAACGCCGGCCGAAGTCGGGTGCCGATCTCCTCGAAGGCGAGCACCGGGCTCTTGACGCCGCCCGCATCGAGCAGAAGCCGCACCAGCCGGCGCCGGTTGCCGGGCACCGCAATCGCTGGGTACTGGCCCCGGCCGGAGGCTTCGTGCAGCTTTGCCCCGACCCCGGTCGCAAGACGCCGGATCTCGCTGGGCGGCAGGGCAACGTCCGTGACCCCGTTGCCGTCGCGCACCTCATGCTGTCGGAACAGGCCCTCCCATTCCGGCCCGAGCTGGATCAGCGGGAGCATGCCGTCCGCGCCGACCAGCTTGTGTGTGATCTGGAGGCTGAGCTTGCGGCGCACCGCCTCGGTGATCGCCTCGACGCTCGTGCCGGTTGTCTTCGCCTCGGCGATGGCCTCGAGGATCAGCGGCAGGTTGCGGACCGAGACCTGCTCTTCGAGCAGCATGCGGATCACCGCCTGCAGCAGGTCGCGCGGCACCGGGTCGGGCACCATCTCGTTCAGGAGCCGGCGATTGCTGTCGGCCTTGCTCGGGTTCGACACGTTCACGTACTCGTCCAGCAGGCGCTGCAAGGCCTGCCGGTTCACGAGCTCGCGCATGTGCGTCTTGATGGTTTCCATCAGATGGGTGGCCATGACCTCGTTCGGCGTCGCGACCGGCAAATCGAGAATCCGTGCCTCGTCCTGGGCGGCGTCGGGGACCCATCGGGCTGACGCGCCGTAAACCGGCTCGGCGACGTCGACGCCCGGCAGCGGCAGCTCGGCCTGGTCGCGCCGGATCACCAGGACATGACCGGGCATGATCTCGCCTTCCGCCACCTTGGCGCCCTGGATCTTGATCAGATAGCGGAAGCCGTCGAGGAACGGATTGTCGGTCAGGCGGACATCCGGAATGATGAAGCCGAGCTCGATCGCGATGTTCTTGCGCATGCTGCCGATCCGGGCGCAGATGCCGGTCTCCTGGTCCATCACGGTCGTGACCAGACCGCGGCTGAACTCCATCCGGATCTCATCGACGTCCATCTGATCGCCGAGCGTCTCCGCCGCAGGACGCGTCGGGTCCACCGCCTCGGCCCGCCGCAGCGTCTCCGCCTCACGCCGCCTGGCTGACTGGTGCGACCACCAGGAGCACGCGCCCAGCCCCGCCGCGGCGATGATGAACGGCAGAAACGGCAGGCCCAGCACGAAGGCGAGCAGGGCCAACAGGATCGCGACGATGCCGAGCGCACCCGGGTGACCGCCCAGCTGCGCGATCAAGGCCTTGTCGGCACTGCCAAGGACCCCGCCCTTGGCGATCAAGAGGGCGGCGGCGACCGAGATTATGACGGCTGGGATCTGTGAGACCAGGCCGTCCCCGACGGTCAGGATGGCGTAGGATTCGAAGGCGTCCGCCATGGGCATGCCGAAGTTGATGGTGCCCATGGTCATGCCGACGACCAGGTTCAGGAAGATGATCAGCAGCCCGGCGATGGCGTCGCCCTTGACGAACTTGGCGGCGCCGTCGAGCGAGCCGAAGAACGTCGTCTCCTCCTGCTCCCGTCGCCGCCGCTCGCTCGCTTCCTTGTGGTCGATGGCGCCCGCGGACATGTCGCTGTCGATCGCGAGCTGCTTGCCCGGCATGCCGTCGAGCGCGAAGCGGGCGCCAACCTCTGCCATGCGGCCGGCGCCCTTCGTGATCACGATGAAGTTCACGATCAGCAGCACGCCGAACACCACGATCCCCAGCAGCAGGCTGCCGCCCATCACGAAGTTGGCAAAGCCCTCGATGACATGGCCGGCGGCGTCGGTCCCGGTATGCCCCTGGCCGATGATCAGCTTGGTCGACGAGACGTTGAGCGAGAGGCGGAGAAGCAGCGAGCCCAGCAGCACGGTCGGAAAGGCGGAGAAGTCGAGCGGCCGCTCGATGAACAGCGTGACCATGAAGGTCAGGATGGCGAGCGCGAACGACAGCGTGAGGCCGATGTCAATCAGCCAGGCCGGGACCGGCAGGATCATCATGACGATCACGGCCATGAGCGCGAGCGCCACCATGACGGTCGGATTGTAGAACGTGCGGACCGCGAACGAGGCGGCGAGGCGATTGGTCATGGCGCTGCGCGACCTGCACCTTGCGCCGGCACCAGATCTGGCGGCGGGCGATCGGGGGCACTAAGAAGCGGCGCGGCCCGCCCTGCCGCCGTGAGATCGACGAGCGGCCCGATGCCCGGGGGCGGTGTCCAGACGAAATCCAGCGCGATCTGGCCCGGCGCCGCAGGCAGCAGCATGCGGCTGCCTGCAAAGTCGTCGAGCACCGCCCGCCAGTTGCGGTTCAGGCGCGCGAGATACAGGCGCGCCTTGGCCGGATCGGCCGAATGGTACTGGCCGGCGGCTTCCAGCCAGTCACGCGAGCGGGCGCGCAGCTCTTGCAGGTGGCGCGCCGCGTACCTGACGTTGGTCCTGGGATCGAACGCGGCTTCCAGGCTGTCGAAAGCGCCCTCGTGCCATTTCAAATTCACCTGCATGCAGCCGACGTCGATGCTCTCGACGCCGCTTGCCTGCAGGGCGCGGGTGCGCTCGATCGCGGCGCGGCGATGCTCGAGCCAGATGCCGTCGCCGGCCGCATTGATCGACCACGGCCAGGGTGTAAACGCATCGCCGACGCGCCGGCCGGTCTCGGTCAAGGCCACCGCCATGAGCAGGCCGGCAGGCAGATCGAAGCGGCGCTCGGCCGCCTGGATCGCCCCGATGCAGAGCTGACCCTGGTGTGCCGCCGCCGGAGCGAGCGTCAGCGCGAGCGCGATGATGCCGAGCAGGAGACGACGACCGAGCTGACAGGCGCCAAGCGTCATATCCCCAGCATCGCCGTCATCAGCGGACCGCGCAGGAATTCGGTCAGGGTCCGCGCCATGAAGTCTCCGAGCAGCCACACGGCCGCGAGAATCGCCAGCACCTTGGGCGCAAAGGTGAGCGTCAGCTCCTGGATCGAGGTCAGCGCCTGGAAGAGACCGATCGCCGTGCCGACCAGCAGCGCCACCGCCATGACCGGACCGCCCACCTCGACCGTGAGCCAGACCGCTTGGCGCAGGACGTCGATCGTTTCGCTCGGACTCACGCGTCCCACCTCATGTGCAGCCGGTTCCGATGGCACGCCAGCGCCTCAGATCGGCATCCGGATCAGTTCCTGATAGGCCTCGACCACCCGGTCCCGCACTGCGGTGACGGTCTGCAGGGTGAGCTCGGCGGCGGCGACCGCCTCGACCACCGACTGGGCGTCCAGCTTGCCTTCGAGCCCCTGAATGCTGGCCTGTTCGCCCGCCTGCATGGTGCTGACCGATTGCTGCGCCAGCGAACGGAAGAAGCTCGCGAAGTCCTGGCCTTGCTGCGCCTCGGGCGCCAATCCTGGCCGGCTCCGGGCCGGCGTGGCCGCCTGCGCGTAGCCGGCAATGGCGCGGCTCGCCACCGGGTCCATCGCGCGAGACCTCTATCGCCGCAACAGGTCGAGCGTGCGCTGGTACAGCGCGCGCGCCTGATCGAAGGCGGACATGCTGGCCTGATAGGACCGCTGCGCCTCCTGCAGGTCGGCGAGCTCGATCAGCGGATTGACGTTGGACAACTCGACGTAGCCGGCCTCGTCGGCGAGGGGATGAGCCGGGTCGTGGACACGCGCCAAAGCCGAGCGATCCTCGAGCACCCGGTCGACCCGGACGCGTCGCGCGTCGTCATCGGCCACCTCCTCGAACGTGACCTGCTTGCGACGAAAACCGGGGGTATCGGCGTTCGCAACGTTCTCGGTGACCACGCGAATGCGGGTGCCCTGGGCTCGCATACCGCTCGCCGCGACACCCATGGCAGCTTGGAAAGGATCAGGCATCGGGTTCTCCCTACTGATCGGGCGCCTTCTGGCGTCTGCTTGCTTTGCGGAATAGATCGACCTCAGCGACCGTCGCGGCCGATCGCGGTGCGCAGGAGCGACAGATGCTTGGCATAGAGGGTGGCTGCCAGCTCGAAATCGCCTCGGGTCTCGGCCGCCAGGACCATCTGCTCCTCGAGCGAGACGGTATTGCCGTCGGGGAACTCGTCCGTGGCCGGTGCGTCATCGATCTCGGCCTCGGGCCGACCGAGCGGTGCTGCGCCGACCGCATGGCCAGGCCGGGTGGCCTTCGGCTGGGCTGCCGTCGCGGCGACCATGCGCTCGAAGTCGAACGGCGCAACGTCCTGCGCCCGGAATCCCGGCGTGTCGGCGTGCGCGATGTTGCGCGCGATGACCGCATTGCGCTGGCTCGCGTGGGCGAGCCGAGCTGCAGACAGTGCAAAGACCAGCATTCCGCCGAACATAGTTGACGACCCGGTAACCTTGCTTCCCAGCGGCGCAAGCTAAATCGTCTCGGTGAAGAAACCGTGTAAAGTCGACGATGAACAGCGTTGTGCTGCGGTTAACCTTTGCTCGCGACAAATCCGCTTAGTGAAAGCGTCGAGGAATCGGAATGACCCTCTTGCAAGAGGCGCGGAGCGCGATCGAGGCATTGACGCCGGTCGAGATCTGCGGCCAGGTTCAGGCGGCGCGCGGCCCCTTGATCGAGGCGGCGGGGCTGGGTGGGCTCGCGCCGGTCGGTAGCTGTTGCGCCATCGCTCGCCCGGCCCGCCCGGATCTTACCGGCGAGATCATCGGCTTCCGCGCCGGGTCGACCCTGCTCCTGCTGCACAGCGAGCCGCACAGCGTCGCGCCGGGCGCGCCGGTCCGGCTGATCCGGCAAGCCGACCCGCGACCTTGCGCCACCTGGCTCGGCCGCGTCCTCGACGCCTTTGGCCGCCCCTTGGATGAGGCAGTCCGCGGGCCTCTGCTCGGCGGCGAGACCAACTATCCCCTGAAGGGACGGCCGCCTGCGGCCTTTGCCCGCCGGCGGGTCGGCGCGCGCATCGAGACCGGCATCAAGGGCATCGACACGCTCCTGCCGCTCTGTCGGGGCCAGCGCCTGGGCATCTTTGCAGGCTCTGGGGTCGGCAAGTCGAGCCTTCTGGCGATGCTGGCGCGCCATGTTGCGGTCGATGTCATCGTCATCGGACTGATCGGCGAGCGGGGCAAGGAGGTCAACGAGTTCCTCGAGGATACGCTAGGCCCGGACGGCATGGCCCGGTCGGTCACCATCATCGCGACCTCGGACGAGCCGCCGCTGGTCAAGCGGCAGGCCGCGCGGCTCACCCTGACGGTCGCCGAGTTCTTCCGCGATCAGGGCCAGCAGGTCCTGTGCCTGTTCAATTCGATCACCCGGTTTGCCGACGCCCAGCGCGAGGTCGGACTCGCGTCGGGCGAGCCGCCCACGACCCGGGCCTATCCACCGTCGACCTTCGGCGAGATGTCGGCGCTGTTGGAGCGGGCAGGCCCGGGACGGCGCAATGATGTGCAGGGCGACATCACCGCGGTGTTCACCGTGCTCGTCCAGGGCGGGGACATGGACGAGCCGGTTGCGGATGCCGTGCGTGCGATCCTGGACGGTCACGTGGTCCTGGACCGATCGATCGCCGAGCGCGGGCGGTTCCCGCCAATCGACGTGCTCAAGAGTGTCTCGCGCGCGCTGCCGGCCTGCCATTCGGCCGTCGAGAATGCGCTGGCACTGGCGGCCCGGAAAGCGATCGCGGACTACGAAGGCATGGCGACCATGATCCGCATCGGCGCCTACCGGGCCGGTTCCGATCCCGAAACCGACCGCGCCATCCGGCTCCGCCCGGAACTGGAAAGCTTTCTGGCCCAGCCGATCGCCGAGCGGGTCAGCCAGGCCGACAGTTTCGCCGAGCTTGGGCGGATCATGGCAATCGGTGCCGAGAAGGCTCCGGCCGCGTGAGGTTTTGCCGATTTCGTTAAGACCTGCCGCCCGGGGCGGACTTTCAGGCGGCGTTCGTCTGGCCGAGTGGGTCGGGCCGGCGATGCTGGTAAGCCGGGTTCTGCATCACCAGCTCTTCATACGAGAGAATGCGGCGCATGCATTGCATCGCCTTGTAGAAGTTGTTGGCGCGCGCATGCCGGATCGCCTGGTCCATGGTGGCTTGCGAGCCGGGATCGAGAAAGACCTGCTTGAGCTCGACGACCCCGCGCACGAACCGTGACAACGCTTGTTCCGGCGAGGCCTCGCCTGCGACCACCAGCTGGGCGATGTAGCAGACCCGCTTGGTCGGGGTGTCGATGTGGTCCGGATGCAGGGCGTCGCGCAGACGCAGGATCTTGGTCTCCGGCGTCAGGACCCGCAGCTCGACCTGCGTATGGCCGTTCTCGATCACGGTGCCGTTGATCAGGACCCGCTCTTTCGGTCGGAGCTTGAGCCTAAGGCCGGTCATGCTCGGAGCCCTCTCTTGCTCTGGTCCCGCGCAAGCCTTCCAGGATGGCGTTGTTGACGTCGATCAAGGCCTGCACGTCGTCTTCCGCCCTGAGCACGCGACCCGTGAAGTGGCGCACGAAATGGCCAAGCTGGATCAGCTGCACCTTGAGGGGCGCGGGCAAGGCATTGCCCTCGAGCGCGAGATCTGCGAGCAACGCATCCCAAAGCGTCCGGTTGCGGTGCAATGCCGCGACGAGATCCTGAAAGCCGGGCTTGCCGGCGCGTTGGGCGCGCACCAGGCCGGCTGTGATCTCGGCGAACAGCTGCGCCTCGATGCTGCGTGGCAAATCGGTGTGAAGCCGGACGGCGCGGTAGCCGTTTGCGGCCTTGGCGGCGACATCCATGCGCGTCTTCGCCGTTGGCGGATGGGATCTGCGTTGATACGCGCGCAGAGCTTAAGGCCGGATGAAATCGGTGCCGCCACGCTCGTGCGACGGTGACGGTCTGCTCTGCTCACGAGCCAGGCGAGGGGCCGCCCCGTAGGACGGCCCCCGGCTGTAGGCCTAGCGGAACAGGGAGAGGAGGCCCTGCGGGTTGGTGTTGGCGATCGCGAGCGACTGCAGGCCGAGCTGCTGCTGCACGGTCAAGGCATTCAGCCGTGCCGAGGCCGCTTCCATGTCGGCATCGACCAGCGCGCCGATACCAGAGGTCATGCTGTCGATCAGCTTGCTGACGAAATTGGCCTGGATGTCCAGCCGCTTCTCGGCCGAACCGAACGCCGCGGCCGCATCGATCGCGGCCTGGATCTGGAGCTCGATGTCGTCGAGCGGCGGGTCCTCGTCAGCCGTGACATCGTAAGCAGAGACGGCGGTGTAGATCGCCTCGACGTCCTGCGCCGTCACCGTGATCTCGGAGACGGTCACCGCACCCGTGCCGTCGCGATCGAGCGACGAAAGGACCAGCATGTCGGTCGATGCGGTGAGCAGCAGGTTCTTGCCGTTGAACTGCGCCGCGTTGACCGTCGAGTTGATCTGATCCGACAGCTGGGTGATGTCGTTCTGGAGCTTCTGACGGTCGACGTTCTCGCCTTGCGCCGTCACGATCAACTTCTTCATCTCGACCAGCAGTTCCTTGACGGTCTCGGCGGCGTCGCGCGCCACAGCGACCGTGGCCTGGCCGAGCGAAAGGGATTCGCTGATCGCCTTGAAGCCCCGAACGTCGAAATCCATCACCGACGACACGGCCCAGATACCGGCATTGTCCTTGGCGGTGTTGATCTTCTTGCCGGTCGAGACCTGCTCCTGAATCATGCTCAGGTTCTTGTTGATCCCCTTGAGCGTCTGCAGCGCGGTCATCGCCGAAGTGTTCGTGAGAATGCTTGACATGAGGTCTTCTCCTGTTTTCCGAGTTCGAGACGTTCCGTCCCACCTTTCACCAACTCCTGCGCGTCGTGCGCACGGTCAGATGCGTGAGGGCCTCGTGAAGGCTCCCGCGGAGACGCCCGAAAACTGTCAGGGAAGGTCGGTGCACCCTGCGGACAGGGGTCTTCAACCGTGCCGGTCCTGCGTTCTCAGGCGACCTCCCGCATCCTCGGAACTTCGTTCCGAGCCGCCTTCTGACGCATGGTCTCGGACCCTTTCTTCGCGGTCCGGACCGACAGGAGTACCGTGCCGGTTTAGCAGATGCCGGTTAAGCAGGGCTTACGCCCGAGCGACGAATGGTCCCGACGCTTTCCTCCGCGCGGTGGCGGCTGCCGTCCGGACGATAGGTCCCGGTCGATGCCGCCGCCTGCGCCGCTTCGGCGAGGCAGGCGTACAGCCGGCGGGCGCCGTCGAGTGCGCCTTGCAGGGTCGCGGCATTGCGAGCCACAGCGGCCTGCATCCGGCGCGTCGCCTGGATCAGGCATGCCCGCTCGGCAGGAGTGGCGGCGCTGATCGCATCACGGAAGCGCTGCAGGATCGGTTCGGCGGCCTCGATGACCGCGCGCTTTCGATCCGCCGCTGCCGACAGCCCGTCGGCTTGGCGCGAGCGCACGGCCACGGTCTCCGCATCCATGGCCGCCGCCACGCGCTCGAGCGCGGCGGTGAGCTCGGCCGCCACCGTCCGGTTCACGGCACGATCGCGTCGCGCAGCTGGCGATAGACCAGCTCCGCGATGCCGGTGCCACCCCGCTCGACGATGTGCTCCGCATAGGCCTCGTTCAACAGGGGCTGAAAGGCCTCGGCGCCAAAGCCACCGCCGAACGTCTCGGGCTCGCTGGCCACGCCCATGTTGGTCAGCATTTCGGACAGATATACCGTCTCGAACGCCTCGGCTGCCTCGCGCAACTGCGCATCGGTCGTACCGGCGACCGGCTGCTCGATGGCGCGGCGCACGGCAAATGTCGCTGCAGGAAATGTCACCTCGCTCATGACGACTGCCCTAACAGATCCGGACGCGGCCGGGTGCAGGCAACAGATGGCAGAGAAAGGGTAAAGCTTCCGTGTGCGCGCCGATCGGAGTCGGCGCCGCCGGCGCAGCGCCATCGCGCGAGCTCGCGTTAACCTCGCCTTATCGGGCGGCAGGGCATAGTGCCGGCCGCTGAAGCCGGGAATTGCTCCAGAACGGACGGACCCTCGCGGCCTTGGATTTCCTCCCCGCATTGGCTCTCGCCGTGCCGCCGACCGTACCGGCGCTGGGCGAGGACTCGTCATCGAGCGAGGCTCCCAGCCCCGCTGCGAGCACCTTCGCCGCCCATATGCGGCAGGCCGACACCTCGACGGACGGGTCGGCACAGGTAGTGCCATTTCTCGGCGCAATCGGGACCTCGAGCAAGCTGGCCGGTTCGGCTTCGAGCGATGGCACCGCGCCCGAGCGGCAGGTCGATCCGTTGGCACCCGATCTCAGCGGGCGAGGTCGCTGTCCCACCCCTGCGCTTGAAGCCGGGACGGGTCAGATTCCGACGATTGCCGAAGCCATGACGGGCGTATCCCCGATCGTCCCGCCGGGAGACGGGGAAGCGACGATCGTACCTGAGGTTCCGGCTGCCCGCGATCGTGTCGAGCCCGAGGTGTCAGATCGGCCCGAGGACGGCCAAGCAGAGATTTCCGTCGCTCCGATGCAGGCGGAGCCCGAGCGGCCGATCCTGATGCCTGCGTCGGAGCCGCTTCTGCCGCCATCCGATGCGCCGGTAACCGAGACGGAAAACGATCCAGCCAAGTCACCTGAGCTGCAAGCCGGTCCTGCCTCGACCGGCGGCACGGCGGCGCCGGCGCCGGCGATCACGCCCGGCACCGGCTTCCCGATTGCTCGCCAAGCTCGACCCCCTGCGGCGCTGAAATCGGAACTCGCACGCGGGGCCAAGGCCGGCGCCGGTGCGCCGGTGCTGCCGGCCGCTGCGGACTCGACCGAGCGATCAGGCGCGACCGGCCCATCGGAGGAGCAGGCCCGGCCCGCGGGCGACGACCCGATTGCCCGAGCCGTTGAGCCGCGGCGCATCCTCGCGGCCAAGGACGGCGCGGAGGGTTCCGATCAAGCTCCGCGTCCGGACAAGCCCGCCGCCCAGGATGCTCCGTTCGGATCGCAGGTCCGAGCGAGCGATCCGAGCCCGAGGCAGCCACCGGGCGATGCCCAGCCAGCTCGGCCGGCGCAGATCTCGGGCCAGCCTGGCAACGCCGTTGCTTTCCCCAGCCTGCGGCTGGTGTAGCTGGCGAGATCGCGCAGCTCACCGTCCGCGCGCCCGATGGCGCGCACAGCGCCACGCCCGAGCCGCATCCGGCGACCCGACAGGTCGCGCTCCACATCACCAAGGCGCTCGACCAGGACCGCACCGAGATCCGCATCCGATTGGATCCGCCGGAGCTCGGCGAGGTCGACATCCAGCTCGAGTTTCGGGACCTGCGGCTGAGCGCCGCGGTCAGCGCGGAGCGCTCGGACACTTTGGAGCTGCTGCAGCGGGACTCACGCAGCCTGGCGCGAGCCTTGCGTGAGGCCGGGCTCGAGCTTGCCGACGCCGACCTGTCGTTCGCCCACAACGGGCGCCACGAGCGCCCCGATGCCGGCGCGTATGCACAGCGGGCCTTCCACCTGCCCCATCCGCTTCCGGCCGCCCCGCCGCTCCGAGATCTGCCGCTGACCTTGGCGGGTCCCGACGGGTTTGTCTCCTTGAGCGACGGCCGGATGGACCTACGCGTCTGAGCTCTACGCCTTCTCGAACTTGCCGAGGTTGTGAAGATGCTGATCGAACCGACCGACACGCTCTTGCCCGGGAGCGGGCTGCCGACAACGATCGACAAGGCCGAGATCTCGAAGGACTACGACATGTTCCTTCGGTTGATGACCGCGCAACTGAAGAACCAGGACCCGCTGCAGCCCCTCGATGGCACCGAGTTCGTGGCCCAGCTGGCGCAGTTCTCGGGCGTCGAGCAGCAGATCAAGACCAATGAGCGCCTCAATTCGCTGCTCGGCGCGCTGACGCGCTCCGCGGCCGAGGTGTCGCTGGGCTTTCTTGGCCGGACCGTGGAGACGGCGAGCAGCAAGGTCGCGCTCGAGACCGGCGCGCCGGCATCGTTCGCCTTCGAGGTCGAGAAGCCGGCGAACAAGGCGGTTGCGGTAGTGACCGACGCCAACGGCGTCGAGGTGCGCAAACTCGACGTCGATGCCAGCATGCTGGGCCGGCGCGAGGCGGTCTGGGACGGGCACGACAACGCCGGGATCCCAGCGGCGCCCGGCGTATACACAATTCGCGTCCAGCTCTACGACGATGCAGGCAAGAAGGTGATCGGGGAGCTGCCGGTGCTGAGCCGGGCGAAGGTGGTCGAGGCCAGGATCGGCGCCGACAGCAGCAGCACCCTGGTTCTGAGCACCGGCGTCGAGGCCAGCCTGTCGGACCTGCGCGCGATCGAAGGCTGACGCGCGGACAGTTGTGACGGGATCGCGCAGGCCATGCGGGCCGCCCAGCCGGGCGCCGGCTACTGGTCCTGCCGCAAGAGCTCGGCGATCAGGATGGCGCTCGCGTCCTCCTGCAGCACCGCGCGAGCCGCTTCCAGCAGGCGTGCCCGCATCTCGTGCTGAACGTTGTTCGAGTAGAGATCGCCGTCGAACGCGCCCGCCACGGCCATGGCGTAGAGCGTATCCAAAAAGGCATCCCGCAACTTCGGCTTCAGGGCCAGCCCCCGGCTCTCGCCGCTGGCCGTGACTTCCAGCCGGAGGTCGACCACGACCAACGCCTGAACGCGGTTGCCCCGGACCAGGGGCACGACGAACTTGCGCTCCATATCGATGAAGGCATGAGCTTCGCTCTGCGCCTCCTCAGCGGGCGCGGTCGTAGCGTGCGCAAGATACCAGTAGCTGCCGGCGCTGCCGCCTGCCACCAGACCCAGCACCACACCCGTCACAACCAAAGGAAGCTTCATCCGTCGATCCAAAGATGCTCAGAACGGCAGCAGGACATCGAGGACCTGCTCGCCATAACGCGGCTGCTGCAGGTCGTAGACCTGGCCTCGGCCACCGTAGACCAGTCGGGCTTCGGCGATCTTCTCATAGTCGATGGTATTCTCGCGCGTGATGTCCTCGCGCCGGATGATGCCGGCGATCTGCAGGTTGCGGAGCTCGTAGTTGACGCGCATCTCCTGGCTTCCGACGATCGCGAGGTTGCCCTTCGGCAGGACGTCGGTGACCGTCACAGCAATCTTGAGCTCGATCCGCTCGTCGCGTGCGATCGCGCCGGCACCGAGCGTGGCGGACTCGGAAGACAGATCGACGCCGGCGGTGAGCGACAGATCGCCGGGCAGGACCTTGTCGATCTCCTGCGGGATGCCGAAGATCGTGCCGAGATCCAGATCCTCCTCGGCGTCGCGGGCACGCTCGGTCCGATTGCGCATGGCGGCTTCATCGTCGACCTGAATCACCACCGTGAGCAGGTCACCGGTGGTGCGGGCGCGTCGGTCACTGAACAGATAGACCGGCTGCCAGAGCGAGCCCACGGCCGGCGGCGGTTCGTGTCGCGCCCGGGGCAAGGTCAGGTCCGCGCGGGTCGGCCGGACGACGCCGCCGTCCTCAAGCTGGCCGGACGGGGTCAGCGGCGGCTCCTGACCGATCTGGAGCAGACGGCCGCACCCCGTGAGCGCGATCGGGACGAGCAGCGCCGCGAGCGCCAAGCGCAGGAGCCTCATGGCGCGCCCCGCGCAGCCGGGCTGCCCACCCGCACCATGCCAGGCCCGGTCACCCTGCCGACCACGGTCACGCGCAAATCGATGTTGACCACGCGGATCGGCTCATCCAGACCGGCGCTGTCGATCGCGCGCCCGAGCGCCGTCAGCTCCAGACTGCCGCTCGTATAGGCAAGGGTGACCAGACTGTTCCGGCGGACCACGGTCGGCACGCCGATGTCCTCGAGCATGACCGGACGGTCGACGTACAGATTGCGCCGCACCTCTTGCCCGACCACCGCATCGAGGCTGGTAGCGACGCCGGCGGTCCGATGCTCCGGCAGCGGCCGCAGCTCGACGTCGGCCGCCGTCACCAAGGCGCCAGCCCGGACCGACCGCTTGGCGAACACGGCAGGCAGATCCGCGGCGACCGCCGGGGTCGCAGCCAGAACCAGGCCGCCGATGAGCAGGGCAAAGCGTTTCATGGCTCAGCGAATGCGATTGGTGACGTCCATCATCTCGTCGACCGCCGTGATCACCCTGGAGTTCATCTCGTAGCTGCGCTGCGCCTCGATCAGATTGGTGATCTCGGCCACGACGTTGACCGTGGACTCCTCGAGATAGCCCTGGCGCAGCGTACCGCGGCCCTCGACGCCGGGATCACCTGGCTGCGCCTCACCCGACGCATCGGTCGGGACGAACAGATTGCTGCCGCGTGCCTCGAGGCCCTTCTCGTTGAGGAACCGAGCGAGCGAAAAACGCCCCACGAGCTGCGCCTGAACCTCGCCCTCGAGATAGGCATAGACCTCGCCGTCGCCATTGACGACGACCTGAATGGCTTCCTCCGGGATCACCAGCTCCGGCTGGACCGTATAGCCGTCGGACGTGACGATCGCCCCCTCCGGCGAGCGCTTGAACGAGCCGTCACGGGTGTATGCCGCGGTGCCGTCCGGCAGCGCGACCTCGAAGTAGCCGCGCCCCTCGATCGCCAGGTCGAGGTCGCCATCGGTCTGCCGCAGCGAGCCGCGAGTATTGTCCATCGAGATCGCCGCCGTGCGCACGCCGAGGCCGACCTGGACGCCGGCCGGCAGCACCGTCCCGGCGTCCGACGACACGGCCCCTGCTCGCTTTTCATGCTGGTAGAGCAGGTCAGCGAATTCGGCCCGCCGCGCGTTGTAGGCGGTGGTATCGACGTTGGCGATGTTGTTCGAGATCACGCTCACCCGGGTCTGCTGTGCCAGCATGCCGGTGGCGGCGATTTGCAAGGCCTTCATGGCGGTCCTCCGATCCCGGGACTGGAGCGGCATCCGGTCAGACGCGACCACCAGCGGTGATCGTCGTCCGGAGCACGCTGCTGTGGCGCTATGAACGAGAGCAATTCGCCCCGATGCGCAGAGCGAGGGTACGATCCGAACCGGTTCGACCTCATTGGGAGTTGCCCTAGGCTTCCTGTTCCAAGGTCTCGATCATCTGCCGGATGCGCTGGTCCTCGGTCTCGAGCATGGCCCGGCCGCGCTCATAGGCGCGCTGCGCTTCGATCAGGTCGGTGAGCTCGCGCACCGGATTGACGTTCGAGCCTTCGAGAAAGCCCTGAGCGACGCGTGCGCCGAGCGCCGGCTCCGGCTCGACTTCGGTCACGAACAGGCCGTCCGCCTCGCGCCGCAAAAAGCCGTCGGGCAGCTGCCAGATGCCTAGTGTGCCAAGCGGGGCGCCATCAGACGTGCTGAGTGTGCCGTCGGCCGACAGCATGAGATCCGAGGCCTCTGGCGGAACGAGGATCGGCGCCCCGCCGTCATCGAGCACCCGATGGCCGGTCGCGGTCATAAGCTCGCCCAGCTGGTTGGTGCTGAAGCGCCCATCGCGCGTGTAGCGGGCCCCATCGGCGGTCTCGACCGCGAAGAACCCCGAGCCCTCGATCGCGAAATCGAACGGGTTGCCCGTGCGCTCCAGCACACCTTGGCTGAGATCGGTATGTGTCAACTCGACCTTCGCCAGGGCAAGGCTGCTGCCCGGCACATCCAGACGTTCGACGTGCGTCGCAAAGGCCAGGTCTTCGCGCTTGAACCCGGTGGTGCTGAGATTGGCCACATTATGGGCGATCACGTCGACCTGCTGGCGCAGGCCGACCTGCTTGGAGAGCAGCGCGGAGATCGGATTGGTCATGGGTTCTGCGCGCCTCCGAGGCCATGGCGTTCCGCGAGCCCGCTGAGATCAGCAGCCTGCTCGAGCAGTTGCGCCGCCACCGCCCGGGGGGCGGCGCTGTCCGGTCGCGGCAAAGACGCGGAAGCGGACCTGCCAGCCTCGACATCCCCGGTCATCTCCCCGCCATGCGTCTGCTCGAGCAGCCCCGGCTCGTCCGCCATATACGTGGCGGCCGCGAGCCGGTCGGCACTTTCAGGATCCGGCTCGCCCTGCGGGGCTTCGAGCAGCGCGCGATACGCCTTGCTCGCCTCCTGCCACAGGCCCGCCTTCCAGAGGTAGTCCGCCTGAAGCGCCGCAGCCTGCTCGTCGGCGTCGCCGTGCAGCACGCCCGCAGCCTCGGCAAATCGCCCGAGCGCCGCGAGGGCGCGCGCTGCCAGCAGGTTGCGGCAGGTCTGGGCGCGGGCGTCTCCTTTGCGGTAGCGCGCAGCAGGCCCAGCGCCTCGGCCGGCTGATGGGTGGCGAGGTACCCCTCCGCCAGAAGATCGATCACCTGGTCATGCAGCGGCCCGTGCGCATTGCGCAGGAGCGGCTCCAGAAGGCGTACCGCCGAATTGGGCAGGCCATGAGCGGTCAGAGCCCTTGCGAAGGCGAGCCGGACGTCCTCGCCTTCCGACCCGGGCGGCACGAAACCTTCGTAACGCCAGAACGCCGCCAGCTGGTCGATCGGCAGGTCTGAGGGCGCGTCGGCGTAGGCCCGGCGCATGAGATCGGTCGCGAGCCGCGCGGCGGCACGACCGCTGGGTTGCCCCTGGGCGCCGAGCGCGACCTCTTCCAGCGCGCGCAGTGCCTGTTGCACATGGCCCTGCCGCTCGTGAACCGCCGCGGTCAGCCGGGCGATGCTGAGCTGGGCGGGATGCCCGCGCCAGTCGTAGGCCAGCCGTTCCAACGCCGACAGAGCCCAGGCTTCGTCCAGCTCGTCGTGCTCGAGGTCCGATTCCAGCAACGCCAGCGTGGCCAAAAGACTACCCTCGCCTTGCAGATCCAGCGCCTCTCGCCAGCTGGCTCGCGCCCCCGCGAAGTCGCCGCGCGCGGCGGCGAGCCGGCCGCGCAGAAACAGCAGTCGCGCCTTGGCTTCGTCTGCCGGCGCCGCCTGCTCGACCATGTCCAGCAGCACCGCGATCCCCTCCGGCGCCTTCGCGTCAATCCCCGCCTCCGCCAGCCGCAACGCGAGCTCGACGCGCAGCGCCGGGGGGTACGCCGCCAATCGCAGCCCGATCGCCTCGCTCGCCAACGTCTGCTGCGGCAGCGGGCCGTCGGCCGCACGCAGGACGGCCTGCCACAGCTCGATATCGGCGCCTGGGCAGGACCAGGCCTGCAGTGCCCGAGCCGCCGGCGTGCTGGTGCGATTGGCGAGGACCAGCGCGGCCGCCTCAAGCCACCTCGCCGTCGGCGCCGGAGTTTCTCCATCGGCCCTGCGCAGCAGTTGCAGGGGCTCATGGGGCATCAGGCGAGCGAGATAAAAGCCGGCCAGCGCGCGCTGCGCCTCCGGGATGCCGTGACCAGCGGCAAAGGCCTGGCTCAGCGCGGCCTGCCGCTCGGCAAGCTCGGCGCCAAAGGTCCCCGCTGCCGCCCAGCACCGCCATGTCGAGCGTGGCGCCGTCCGGGCATGCGCCGTCTGCGGCGGACGCCTCGGCGGCCGCCACCTCCAGATCCGATGGCTCGGGCGCAACCGGCGGCTCGGGCGCAACGGCCGCCTCCGGCGCAACCGATGGCCTGGGCGCAACAGTCGGTTCCGGCGCACCCGCTGGCGGAGCCGGCTGCCCGGCAGGCGCCGGCGGCGTGGCCAGACCCGGCGCCGCAATACCCGCCAGCGCCTGCGCGTCTGCTGGGCCATCCGGTGGGGATGCGCGCTCATCGCCCTCCGCCGCCGCGGTCAGGTGGCCCTGGTCGATCGCCCAGTCGATCATGCGCTGCAGGTGGTCGGGATTGAAGCCCACGCCGTCCGGCAGGGCACCGGAGCTTGCGCCGCGCGCAGAGCTGCTCAGGCTCTCGACCCGTCGCACGAACTCCGGCCGGAGCTGTCCTTGGCTGGGTTCATCCGCAACGTCTCGCAACGCCGCCAGCCGGGCGGCCGGGTCAACTGGCGCGCCCGCGTTGTGGTCGGAAATTGCCGGAACATCGGGGCCGGCGTCTGCCGCCTGGTTGGGACGGGACGGTTCGCGATCGCTCGGCGCAGCGTCGAAGACGTCGACCACAAGCCTGTCATCGAGCATGAAGCCCCGCGCACTGCAATCGCAGCCAAAGCGGAGGCGGAAGCTCGCGCCATCGGCATCGAGGCCGGGTTCGGCCATGACGACCCGATGCGCGCGCCGCCCCGGAAAGACGCCGCCATACTCGAAGCCCAGGCGAGCGCCGGGGAAGACGACCCGAAGACCCTGGGGCTCGGGCTCGGTGCGATAGGTGAAGTCGGCGCCGAGCGTGAACACTACGCGCGAGAACTCGCCATGCTCGCCCGCCGTCACCAGCACGACCCCCGGCGGCGGGCTCGCCGGTGGCGCCGCACCTTGCGCCTCGAGCCCCGCTCCCGGCCGGATCGGCAACAGCGCCAGCAGGAGAGCGATCGCGACGCCACGTCGCCCGCGCGCGGTCGGTTTCTTGGACACGATCACGGCAGGCTCTCGTCCGCCATCACGCGGCCTGCTTGGCGGCGTGAACCTTGAGACCGTTCAAGGCCTCCTCGACCTCGATGAACCCGGGCCGGAGCGCCCCAGGCACGTTCTTGCGCCCGATCTCGACGCAGACGCTCGGCGCGTGCCGATGCAGATAGGCGACCAGCACATCGCGGACCAGCGCGTAGAAGCGATGATCATCCTCCTGGATCGTGCGGATGCGCGCCGCCAGGGGTCCGGTCAGGCAATAGGAAAGGAAGACGCCGAGAAAGGTTCCGACTAGTGCGCCGCCGATCATCTTGCCGAGCACGGGCGGCGGCTGGTCGATGCTCGCCATGGTCTTGATCACGCCGAGCACCGCGGCGACGATGCCGAGCGCCGGCAGCGCGTCGGTCACGGACTGCATGGCCTGGGCGGGCCGCAGCGTCTCGGCGTGGTGCAGTTCGAGGTCACGCTCCATGATCTCGTTGACCTGATGCGGGTCATCGAAGCTCATGCTGGCGACGCGCAGATAGTCGCAGATCAGCGCAATGGCGAAGCGGTCCGAGCGGATTTGCGGATAGCGGCCGAACACGTCGGACGTCTCGGGGTTCTCGATGTGCGTCTCCAGCGCGATCGGATCGGTGCGGGCAAGCCGCACCAGCTCGAACAGCAGGCAAAGCAGCGCGGTGTAGTCCTGCTTGCGCCATCTCGGCCCCTTGAGGGTCTGGACGAGGTCGGCAACCACGCGCTTGAGCACGGTGGTGTCGTTGGCCATCACGAAGATGCCGATGCCGGCGCCGCCAATCATGATCAGCTCGAACGGCAGCGCCGCCAAGATGATGCTCAAATGCCCGCCAGCCAAAACGTAGCCGCCGAACACCGTGATGATGACAACGCAAAGTCCAACCAGCGTAAACATCGGCACTCTTGTCGTGCGCGCGCCCCCCTCGGGGACGAGACTCGGCTCACACGCTAAGGCGGTAAGATTAACGGCGCGTGTACGAGCCGCCGGACCGACTACCGCTCAGCAAGGGGAGCGCGGCTGTTGGCCAACGCCAGGGTGATCGCATAGGCGTGCTCGGCACTGATGTTGCCCATGACGAGCGCGGATTTCTTTTCCGCCATTCGACGCACGAAGCCCGCCGCGACCTCCGCCGGCATCGCCTCGAAGATCCGGGCGGCTTCCTTCGGCTTCATGTTCTCGTAGATCTCGACCAGACTGGCGATCCCGGCTTCGGTTTCGCGGTCGAAGCGGCCAAGGGCGGTCTCCAGGGCTGTGCGCTCGGCCTGCAGCGCCTGCACCTGCTCCCTCGCCCGGGCTTCGATCGCCTCGAGCATGCGGGCCCGAGCGGCCAGATCCGAGGACCAGGCGTCGAGCTGGCGACTACGCTCGTCGATGGCGCGCAGCAGCCGCAGGTCGCACTCGGGATGCTGTCCGGACACATCGAAGGGATGCGCTTGGTCCGCTTGGTCGACGGCTGCATCCGCTGGCTCCGGGCCCGCCGCAGGCTCGGGCAGCAGGGCGTCCGGCGCCTGGAACAGCGCCACGTCCTGCGCGAGTGATGTCCTGAGCGCGCGCTCCGCCATCGAGCCGCCTTGGATCAGCGCCGCCGCCGCGAAGGCATATCCTGCACTGCGCACGAGCGCGCCTCCGGCGTAGAGGTTGCGCCAGGAGCCGCGCCGGCGCAAACGGGAGGCGGTCATCGCGTGACCCTTTCGTAACGTCAGGCCCGGGGGCTGCGGCCGAGCCCGGCCGCGGCATCCGCGATCGTGGCACGTCGGTGCGCCAGATCGGCCAGCCGCATCTGGGCGGTGCCGTTGGATGGCGTGGTGCCTGCGGCCGCTGGCGTGCTCGGCACGGCCACCGCGGCGCCCTTCGGCACGACCTCGGCCAGCGGATCGGCAGGCGCCTGCGCCTTGTGCAGCGTCTGCGGTGCGGCTGCGGGGCGAGGTGCCGCGCCTGCGAGCATCTCCAGCCGCGCGACTAGCTTGCGTGCCTGGGCGAGCTGCTCATCGAGGATCGCCGAGGCTTCCCGCGTCGACGCTTCCGCGGCGGCCAGCAGGGTTTCAAACTGGCCGACCGAGCGTGCCATCTCGCTTACTGCCTTGCCGATGCCGCGCTCGGTCGACGCCAGGCGCCGAACCCGCCGATTTAGGACGAAGCACCCGATCGCCGCCGCGATGCAGGCGACGACGACGACCACTTCACTCAACGGGGCGAGAAACGTCATGGCAGGACCTCCACGCCTGGCTTGTCCGCTGGTTCTGCGTTGGCCGCGATAATGCGAACCGCCTTGCGACCTCGCGATGCGCCGAGCCGGCCGACGAACATCTGTCGTCCCAGGCCTGGACCCGTCTCCCTCTCGCCGTAGAGCATGACCGGGCGCTCGGCATCCACGCCGAGCGGGAGAAGCGTGCCCTCCTGCCATGCGGCAATGTCTGCCAGGCTCAGCGTGAGGCGGTCGACCACGGCATGCAGGGTCAGCGGTGTCTCGGGCAGGATTGCGAGGAGCGGCCCCGCGGCCGGGGCATCACCGCTCTGCCTTACCTGAGTTTCGCGGTGCCGAGGCATCCGGCGAGCCGGCTCGAGGATGGCATCGGGGAGCAGAAGATCGAGCCGCCCGCCGTGCTCGCCCGGGCTCAGCACGACCTCGAAGCTTGCCTTGATGACGGTGTCTTGCCGCCGGGCTACGGTGAGCAGGCGTGTGTTGCTCTCGAGCTTGACGAGCTTGGCGGTCAGCGGTCCGACATTCTGCTCGGTGCGGGCGAAGGCTCGCGCAAGCTCGTCGATGGCGACCCTGATGAAGCGCCCGGCGATCGCGCGATCGACGCTCGTGAGCTCCCGCTTCTCGGGCACCGCGCCAGCCACCTTTCCGCCGCCGAGCAGCGTCTCGACCGCGACATCGACCAGTCGGGACTCCATGACGATCAAGCCGTTGCCACTCCACTCGCTGAGGCGGAACGAGGCGAAGACGCTGTTCTGCTCGGCCGCCTCGCAATAGTCGCCGAACCGGACGGGCGAGGGCGGTCCCGACCGAACTTCGGTCGCCTCGCCCAGTAGCCGTCGGACCGCGCTCCCCACGCCGTATGACAGGTTCTCGGGTAGCGAAGCGAGCAGAGGACTTTGCTCGGGATCGGTGGCACGCCGGCGCACCATCTTCTCGATGGCACGCTTGTTCGGCCTTGGGCTTTCCTCAGACATCTTGGGGCCGCGTCACAGAACCGCGAACTCGGTGATCAGGACGCTGCGCACCGCATCGTCCCCGGTCACCTGGCGCACGCGATGGAGCATCTGCGCCTTCAACCGATCCAGGCTCCGGGCCGAGCCGACATCGCGCTGGTCCAGGGCGTGCAGGAAGGTCAGCAGGGCGTCGACGATGCGCGGCTGCAGGCTTTCGACGTCGGGCAGCCGGGCGGCCTCGACCTCGAGTTGCACCACCGCCCGCAAAAGCCGGCCGAACGCCGGCCCGGACGAGGTCTGGTCCTCGGTCAGACCACCGATCGCCACGCCGAATTCAGGCAGGGCGTAGAAGACCGGGGCCGGCGGCAGCGCTTCCGCGTTGCGGCCCGAGAGGAGATCGTGGATCGGGGCGAGCAGGCCGAGCGCACCGGCCGCACCGCCCGCCGCGATCGATCCGAGGACCAGGCAGACGAGCAGCAATGGTCGAGCTCTCCGCCCGGGCTTGGTTGCCGCCTCGTAGGTCTCGGCAGGCTCTGTGACCATTCCACCCTTGCTTTCCGTCGGCGCCTTGCGCCCTCGCCGGCAACGATTTGTTCAAAAAGGGGCGCATAGTGCGCCGCGTTCGCGTCACAGTTCTGGCGGACGACGGTAGAAAAAGTGTTAATTCGGGCAGAAGCCTTGGGTCGGCAGAAGCAGCCGTGAACCAGTTTCTCGAGAACCTGAAGGGCCTCGGGCCGGCCAAGCTCGCTGCGCTGAGCGGCGTGCTCGTGGTGACCCTGGGGCTCATGGCGTGGCTTGCCGCGTCCATGTCCAAGCCGACATGACGCTGCTGTACGGCGGCCTGGAGCCGTCGATCGCAGGTGAGGTTGTCCGTCAGCTCGAGGAACTGAGGGTCGCGCACGAGGTGCGAGGCGATGCCATCCACGTGGATTCGGTCGAGCGCGATCGGGTCCGCATGGCGCTCGCCGAGATGGAACTGCCGCGGCGCGGCCAGGCGGGTTACGAGCTGCTCGACCAGCTCGGTCGATTCGGCACCACGACCGACATGTTCAACGCCGCCTACTGGCGCGCGAAAGAGGGCGAGCTCGCGCGCACGATCAGCTGGCTCAGCAATGTCAAAGACGCGCGCGTGCACCTCGTGCCGCTCGCGCGCGAACCCTTCAGCAGAACATCGATCCAGCCTTCGGCATCGATCACCGTGACGACACAGGACGGCGCGCCGCTCAGCCGCTCCCAGGCGCAGGCGATCCGTCATCTCGTGGCGCTCGGCGTCAAGGGCCTGCGGCCCGAGCAGGTGACCGTGATCGACGCCGCGGCCGGCATCCTGCTCGGTCCCGAGCAGGACTACGGCATCGGTGCCACAGGCGGTCTACAGGCCGAGCGCGAGCAGCGCCTGCAGGCGGAGATCGAGGGGCTGCTCGCCGCGCATGTCGGTCACGACCGCGTCCGGGTCAGCGTTGCGGTGGAGCTGAACCAGGAAGCCGAGACGGTGACGGAGCGGATCTTCGACCCCGAAACTCAGGTCGCGGTGCACCAGGACACGTCCGAAATCGAGGAAAGCTCCAGCGAGAGCCAGAGCGCCGATGCCGTCTCGGTGGCCGGCAACCTGCCCGACGTCGAGCCCGCAGCCGGACCTGCCGACTCTGCGCAAAGCGCGCGCACCGAAAGCCGCGAGGTGACCAATTTCGAGGTGTCCGAGGTCCGGCGCGAGCGTCAGCGCCCGGCCGGCAGCATCAAGCGGATCTCGGTCGCGGTGCTGTTAGGCGGCGCATGGGAGAGCTCGGCCGAAGGGCCGCCGACCTGGCGGCCGCAAAGCGACGCGGAACTCGAGGTGATCCGCAACCTCGTCCGCTCCGCGATCGGCTTCGACGAGCAGCGCGGCGACAAGATCACGGTCGAGAGCCTGCCAATGCAGAGCAGCTCGGGCACCTCGGCAAGCGACGTGGCGCCCGGCGCCGCCAGCCTGTTCCTCGGCCAGCTGCACTACCTGGTGCAGGCGCTGGCACTGGTTGCCATCGCCTTCCTTGCCATCTGGTTCGTCGCCCGTCCGCTCCTGTCCGCTCGACCAGCGCCGGAGAAGAGTGAGCATGCGATGCTTGCCGCAGGGCCAGACCCAGCCAGCCTTGAGGGCCCGAGCACCGGGCCGCGCCAAGCTCTGCCGCCGGTGACGCCCGCGCATTTGGCCAGTCCCGGCGGCCAGCTGATTGCAGCCGAGCCGGACGGTGTAGCCACGCCGCACGGGCGCGCGGTGATCGCGCTGACCCATGCCGTCGATCGCCAGCCCGAGGCTGCGCTGCGGACACTGCGGCTTTGGCTCAAGGATGGCGCGAACGAGGAAGCCGTAACATGAGCTTCCGCTCGTTCCTCTACGAGAGCTTCGACGAGGCGTCGCACGGATCGGTCGGAAGCGGGGTCAGCCGCCTGCACGGTGCGACCGCGGAGCGCGATTTGCGCCCGCGCACGGAGCTGGAGATCGCCCGCCGCGAGAGCTTCGAGGCGGGGCGCACCCAGGGATTTGCGGAAGGCCGGCGCACAGCGCTCGAGGAGGTCGAGGTCCGGCTCGCGCGCGATCTGCCGGAACTCCTCGTCAATCTCGGCGGCGCTGCGGCCGCGATGGACGGCGTACGGCGTGCCTGTGAGCGCGATGCTTTGCTCCTCGCCGATGCCGCCCTGCGCCAGATGCTGCCGATCGTGGCCGAGCGCGGGCTCGGCCAAGAGGCAGCCGCGCTCGTCGCCGAGGTGATCGCGAATGTACCGGCACCGGTGATCGAGGTCCGCGCGTCGCAGCGCACGCGCGCAGCGATCGAGCGGCGCTGCGGCCGCCTGCCGTCCGGTGTCACCCTGATGACCGATCCGGAGCTGCCGGACGGCGACGTGCGCTGTGCCTGGGCCAATGGCCAGGCCCGATTCGACGGCGCCGCGGTGACCGAGGCCGTCCTTGCGGTCCTCGATCGTTGCCTCGATCAGATCGATCAGGACCCGGTGCAGTCGCCCCGGGAACAGGTTCAGAAGGAGGACTGATCCATGTCGAAACCCGGCGTCGCCGCGGTGGTACCCGCCGAGACAGAAGGCAACCGCGCCGCACCGGCCAGCGTGCCGGTCCATGCGGCACTCGATCAGCCCGCCTACCGCGCCTTCTACTCCCTGCCGGTCGAGATCGTGGTCTGTGTCGGCACCGCGCGGCCTGCGCTCGGCGAGCTGCTCGCGATGGGCACCGACGCCGTCATCCTGCTCGATCGTCGGCTCGACGATCCGGTCGACATCCGGGTCGGCGATCGGGTGATCGCGCGCGGCGAGCTGCAGGAGCTCGACGACGGATCGGGCCGGCTCGGCGTGCGCCTGACCGAGATCGCGGACCGGGGCGGCAAGCTCTGAAGCGGCGCCGTCGTGGCTCCTGCCCTGGACCGGCGGCCGCCGCTCCGCGACGCGGCGAGGCTGCAGCCTGCATCCGACCTCGTAATGCATAGGCTCGCCGCGTTCGCGCTTACGCTCGCCCTGCTGGCACTGGCGTCGCCGGCGCAGGCCCAGACGCTGTCGTTCGATCCCGATCTGCTCGGCGGCGATTTCACCGGCCGCCTGATCCAGCTGTTCCTGCTGATCACGGTGCTGAGCCTCGCGCCCGGCATCCTGATGATGGCGACTTGCTTCCCGTTCATGATCATCGTGCTGTCGATCCTGCGCCAGGGGCTCGGCGTGCAGCAGACGCCGCCCAACATGATGATGGTCAGCCTCGCCCTGTTCCTGACCCTGTTCGTCATGGAGCCCGTGTTCAGGGCGGCGTGGGATCAGGGCGTGCTGCCCTACGTCGATGGCGACATCACCGAGGAGCAGGCGATCGAGCGGACGGTCGCGCCGTTTCGCGAGTACATGGAGCGGCGCGTGGCGGCGGATGCCGCAGGCGTGATGCTCGAGCTCGCACAGGACCGGGTCGACGCCTCGGGCGAGATGCCGCTCAGCGCCCTGCTGCCGGCCTACATGATCACCGAGATCGAGCGAGGCTTCCAGTTCGGGTTTCTCGTCTTTCTGCCCTTCCTGGTGATCGACGTCGTGGTCGCGTCGATCCTCATGTCGATGGGCATGATGATGTTGCCGCCCGTGGTGATCGCCCTGCCGTTCAAGCTGGCCTTCTTTACCGTCAGTGACGGCTGGAGCCTGATCGCCGGCGCGATGGTGCGCAGCTACGCCAATTGACGGAGCTCGCCGCGCCCGGCCCGCAGCACCGCGCTTAGCCGAACCTTAATTCCGGAGGAGCTAGGCCAGATCTTCTGGTCTGGCCGAAGGACGTACGATGACCGCACCGATCACCCGAGCCGCGCTGCGCAGCGACGAGAAGGCCGCCATTGTGCTGTTCAGCCTCGGCGCCGAGCGCGCCCAGCAACTGTTCGGCCAGATGGATCCCACCGAGCACCGGCTGTTCGCCCGTGCGTTCCACAGCCTGGGCGATGTCAGCGTCGAGGAGATCACCGACGTGCTGGTGGCGTTCACGGACTGCCTTCAGAACGGCAGCTCGCTGCAGGGCGGCGCGGCCGAGACCCGGCAGTTCCTGCTCAAGTTTCTCGACAAGTCGTCGGTCGATCAGGTCATGGCCGACATCGATGGCGTTGCCGACGGCGAGGTCTGGCAGCGGCTGTCCGAGCTGCCCGAGCAGCGCCTCGCCAGGTATCTGAGCCGCGAGAAACCGCAGACCACAGCGGTGATCCTCGGCCGGCTGCGGCCTGACAAGGCGGCCGCGACGCTCATGGCGATGCCGGCGGACGCGGCGCGCGACATCGTCCTGCGCCTGGCGCACATGGGCGAGGTCGATCAGGAGGCCATCAAGGAGCTGCAATCGTCGGTCATGCAGGAATTTCTCGCCCGCGCCAGTCAGGACGACGCGGTGGGGCAGAGCCGCGGCGCGATCGCCTCGATGTTCAGCGAGATGCCGGCGGAACAGGCCGAGGCCTTCATGAGCCTGCTGCGCGAGGAATCGCCCGAGGTCGCCGAGGCGGTGCAGAAGGACATGTTCCGTTTCGACGACATTCTCACCAAGGTAAAGCCGGCGGCGCTGCAGCTCGTGATCCGCAACTGCGACCAGGACACCCTGGTCCTGGCGCTGCGCCTCGCGGCGCAAAGGGAGCCCAAGCTCGTGGACTTCTTCCTGGAGAACATGTCGAAGCGGGCCGCCGAGCAGCTCAAGGAAAGCATGGAGGCGCTCAGCGCGGTCCGCGCCAAGGATGCGCAAAGGGCCCAGGCCGACATCGTTCGCCTGATTCAGGAACTGGCCCGCAAAGGCGAGATCGCGCTGGTCGGAAAGGGCGACGACGATTCGCTGATCGAGTAGCCGGCGACGCCGGACGCCGGCTCGAGCTCAGACCGATCGCCGATGCGCTCCGACTGCCGGAGCGCCCTCGCTCAGCGTACGATGAACTCCGCGTGCAGGGCGCCGGCTGCCTTGATCGCGCTCCGAATGTCGATCAGGTCGCGCGGCCCGATCCCGAGCGCGTTCAGCCCCTGCACCAGTTCTGCCAGCGTAGTGCCCTCGTTGAGCACCGCGATCCGGTGGTTGGCTTCGGTGTCGACCTCGACATCGGTGCGCGGCACGACCACCGTGTCGCCTTGTCCGAACGGGTTGGGCTGCGAGACCTGCGGCGTCTCGGTCACGCGCACCGTCAGGTTGCCCTGGCTGACCGCCACCTCGGAGATGCGCACGTCGGCGCCGACCACGATCGTTCCGCTGCGCTGATCGACCACCACCCGCGCCGCCAGGTCCGGGCTCACAGGGAGATTCTCGATCGCGCTGACGAACGCCGCCACGCGATTCGCAACGCCGCGGGTACGGCGACGTCGATGGTGCCCGAGTCGAGCCTCCGGCGACCTCCAGCCCGACCTCGCGGGCGATCGCGCCTGGATGCGCTGCGCGGTCGTGAAATCGGAGTCGCGCAGGGCAAGGCGACCGTCCGCAGCTCGTCGAACGCGAAGTTGACCTCCTGCTCGATCCGCGCGCCCGATGGAACTACGCCCGGGGTCGGTACGCCCTGGGTCACCGATTCCGCGCCCCCCTCTGCCTCGAAGCCGCCCGCGATCACCGTTCCTTGCGCGACCGCATAGACGCTGCCGTCGGCGGCGAGCAACGGGGTCAGCACGAGGGTCCCGCCAAGCAAGCTCTCGGCATCGCCGATGGCGGAGATCGTCGCGTCGATCTCCGAGCCCGAGCGGGCGAAGGGCGGCAGCGTCGCGGTCACGATCACGGCGGCGACGTTCTTGGCCTTGACGTCCTCGCCTTCGATGTTGACGCCTAACCGCTCGAGCAGATTGATCAGCGAATCCTCGGTGAAGGGAATGCTGCGCAGGGAATCTCCAGTCCCGTTCAGGCCGACCACCAGGCCGTAGCCGACCAGGTCGTTGCCGCGCACACCCTGGATGTTGACGATGTCCTTGATGCGCACCGACGCGGCGTCGGCAGCCCAGGACGCCGTCAGCGCGAGCGCCGCGACGCCAGCAGCAGGAGGAAGCGGCGGATCGGCCCGACGGCGGCGCGGCGGGCGGCCATCATCGCAGATATGAGGTCAGTGACAGCTCGTTCATCCGAGCGGTGATCAGGTAGGAGGCTTCGAGCTGTTGCTCGAGCATCGTCAGGATGGTGGCAGCCTCAAAGGGATCGCGCTGCTCCAGCTCGACGATCTGACGGTTGCAGAGGTCTTGGGCCACCTCCAGGCGCTCCTGGTTGGCCGCCACCAGCGCCTGATCTTGCCCGGTCCGCGCGGTCAGATCGAGCAGCGCACCGAGCCCCTGCTGCAGGCGCTCGGCCGCAGCCGTCGCATACTCGCGATAGGCAGCCTCGGTCATCGCCACGTCTCCGTAGCGCACGCCGGCCAGCATGTGCAGGCCCTGCAAGATGTCACGAAAGGCCTGCTCGTTGGCCTTCAGGCCATAGGTGAGCCGCCCGTCCTCATCGAGCTGGCCGACCAGATCCGGCTCGGTCGCGGGCGATCCCTGGTAGAAGGTCGTGCCGTAGCGGCGTGTCGGGTCGGGATGGCTGTCGTCGAACACGGTATCGAGCTCGGCGAGCAGACCGGGGACGTCGCCGACGTCGATCTGACCGCCTGCGGCCGCCGCGGCATCGCCGATGACCGCATCGATCACCCGGAGGGGCCCGACCGTCCAGCATCGGCGGCCGATCCACCACGGTGCCGCCGAACAGGTAACGGCCGGCGATCGCGACATTGAGCTGTCGAAGCACGCCGTCCAGGGCCGCAGCCGCCGATGTCTGGACGTTGCGTAGCGAGATCACGTCCTCGCGGCCGACCGCCGCGAGCGTCTCGAGCGCGAGCGGCTCACTGGTATGGCGGATGGCCGACATCGCCAGCTGCATGGTGTCCAGCCGCATGGTCAGGGTCGCACCGGATTCGAGATAGCGCTCGGTGCGGGCATGGGCGTCGCGGAATGCGAGCAGCATGCTGGTGCGACCGCGAAGCTCGCCGCTCGGGTCGGCCTTCATGCCGGTCGCGGCCTCCTGCCCGACGGTCGAGAGGCGCTGCTGCAGCCGGCTGATGTCGTGCTGCATGCGGCGGGCGGCGACGATGGTGGCGACGGGATCGACCATGGACAAGCCTCAGGCGATCGACAGCAGTTCGTCGAGCATGCGCGCTGCCGCCTGCACCACGTTGGCGTTGGCGGCGTACGACTTTTCGAGCTGCAACATGCGCTGCAGCTCGTTGTCGACGTTCACGCCGGTGGCGTTGGCACGGACGTGGCGCAGGGTGTCCGCGACGACCGCCTGCCGTGCTGCCTGCGTCTGCGCCTGCGCGCGCGCGCTCTGCTGGCCGCTCACCAGCTCGGCACCGGTGGCGCGCAGCGAGAGCGTCGGGGCCAGGCCGCTATCGGCCGGATAGGTCAGGGTGTCGTCGAATCGGCGAGGAACGGAAGGCTGGTGGCGTCGCCGGCCGGCCCTGGCACCGACCACCGACGCCGTGGCGCATCCGCCGCGCGGCCCCGCCCTGATGGTCGACCGCCGAGGTCGACGGCGATGCGATCGGCCATGCCGGCGACGCCGCCGGATTGCTCCGGTCATGGAACATCCCGCCTGCCGTGAACAGCCCTGGCGTGCCCCGGGGCCAGGCTGGGGTCGTTGGCCGGATCCTGGAAACGGTCGATCAGCGCCGAGGCGAGCTGGTCGATCTGCTTTTGCATCTGCACGGTCAGGTCGTCGCGCACCGCGAACAGGCCGGCGATCCGGCCGCTCGCGATCACCTGGGCATCGCCCGAGCCCGGCGCCACGTCGCGCCCGTCGATCATCAAGTGCGGAGAGACCGCGGCATAGCCCGGGTCGGGGGCGCCACCGGGCTCGTAGATCGCGGCGGGTGCGATGCCGGCGGTCCACGTGAAGCCGACCACTGCGGGCGCCGTCGAACAGCGGCACTCCCTGCTCGGTCAGCAACAGGACATCGTTCGGCGCCGCAGATCTGCCGCACCGGGATGCGCTCGGCGATCGTACGATCAGCCGGATCGCGCTGGTCCTCGAGGAGCGGTGACGTCCCGGCCGGTGCCGGCCAGGAGCTTGATACTCGTCATTGACCCGCTCGAGCTCGCCGAGGCTCTGATTTACGATCTCGACCTCGGCCTGAGATTTCCAGCTCGGCGTTCTCGCGCAGGCGGCGCACCGAGGCCGACAGATCGGCCAGAGCGCTCGTCGCCGCGTTGCTGGGCGGCGTGGACTGCCTCGCGCTGCAGACTGAGCGCTCTCGGGCGTCTCGGCAAGGCTGATGAACGCCTGCTCGAGCCGGGCGAGCGCAGCGGCGATCGACCTGCCCTCGCTCGGTTGACCGAGCTCGACCGCATAGGCGGCAAGCGCGTCTGCCTGCACGTCGAGGAACGCGCCGAGCGCGCCTTCGCGGCGCGCCTCCCGTGCGAGCGACGGGTTGGCATCGCCATATGTCACTCAGCGCCACGCCGAGGCCGCGGCCGTCACGCACCGCGGAGGCTGAGGCTGCCTTCCTTGCGCACGAAGCCCTCGACATCGGCGTTGGCGATGTTGTTGGCCGCGATGTCGCTGAGCCGGCTATAGGTGCCAAGCCCGGACGCCGCGATCGAGAGGGCCGTGCTGAGCTCATGACCTCGTCCGGTCCGGGGCACTACCCGCGCCAGTCGGTCGGCGACTAGCGCTTGAGGTTGGTGGTCTCCTGCAGCATCTCGTCCGCGGTCTGGATCACCTTGGCGTTGGACGAGTACGCCCGCTGGGTCTCGATCAGGTTGGTCAGCTCCTTGGCGACGTCGGTGGTCGACAGCTCGAGCGAGAAGCCCAGCGTCTTGCCGACCGGGCCGTCACCGGCATCCCAGAGGTACATGGCGCCGCTTTCGCGCGACAGCCGGAAGGCGTTGCCGTCGACCAGCGTCAGGCCGTCGGGATCGACCACGTCGACCAGCGGAATGCGGTAGATCGGCTGGCGCTGCCCGTTCGTGAACACGGCGCTGAGGATGCCGTCCTCGCTGAGCTCGACGTCCGCGACGGTGGCGAAGGCGGCGCCGTTCTTGGTCACCTGGGTCGGCGTGAAGTTGCCGGCGAACTGGGTCAGACCCTCGTTGCTGCCGGGGGAGCCCACGGTGATCTGCACGGCCTCACCCGCGCCCGTGGTCACCGTAATGGTGCCGGTCGCGGCGTCGTAGGTGCCGAGCGCAGGCGTCACGCTGGCGATCGTGCCAGCGCTCGGGCCGGTGCCGTTGAAGGTGATCGTGAATTCGCCGATCGCGGCGCCGCCGCTGGCGGAGTCGAGCACCTGCAGCGTCCATTCGTTCGAGGAGCCGGCACCGGGCACGGTGGGCGTGAACTGCAGCGTCATGCGCTCGGCGTTGCCGACCGGGTCGAAGTACTCGATCGGCATGCTGAACGGCTCGCCGGTGCCGCCCGCCTCGGTCGCCTGGGCCGGCAGGTTGGCGGCAAAGTTGATCTCGGTGGTCGGGCTCGCGGTGAAGTTGATGCCCGTGACATTGATGGTTTCCAGATTTTGGAAGCTGTCGCGGGCCGGATTGGCGACCGCCGTCGAGCCATCGGGATTGAGACGCCAGCCGAGCGCGTACAGCCCGGCGGAATTCCGCAGGAAGCCGTCGGCATCGGTCCGAAACGAGCCGGCGGTGGTGAGCAGAAACTCGTCCTGCTGCGCATCGACCGCGCCCGGCGTCGTGGTGTTGACGACCGGCAGAAAGCCCCGGCCGCCGACCGCGAAGTCGGTGCTGGCGGAGGTGGTCTGGATCACGCCCCGGTCGGTGATCAGATGCCGCACGCTCGGCAGGACGCCGCCGGCCCAGTACTGGCGGGCGCTGCTCTGCGCTGCGACGCAGGCTGGAGAACTGCACGTCTGCGCGCTTGTAGCCGACCGTGCTGGCATTCGCGAGGTTGTCGGCGATCGCGGACAGGCGGGTCGAGTTGGCGGCGAGGCCAAGCACGCCGGCGTTCATCGAGGCGCTGATGCTCATGACCTGAAGGTTCTCCTTGGGCTATACCCGCTTTCCACCGACCGGCGATGCTAACCATTAGTCTTTAAGGAAGTCTTGGGCCGGCGGACGCCCTCGCCTTCCGGCGGCAGGGAATTGGCCGTGCGCGAGCAGCGTGATGGCAATGCGGCGATTGCGCGGGTCGTTCGGGTCATCCGCGATCAAGGCTCCAGGGCAGCGCGGCCTTCGATCCGGCGAAACCGCTGGGCGGCGACCCCGCCCGCCGCCAGCACCCGACGCGCGGCGTTGGCGCGATCCGACGAGAGGTCCCAGTTGCCGTACGGGCCCGCGCCGACGAAGGGCCGCGAATCGGTGTGCCCGGTGACCACGATGCCGTTGCGCACGGCGCCGATGATGTCGGCGATGACCTCCAGGATGGCGGTCGTGCGCGGCCGCGGCACGGCCGAGCCGAGCGGAAACATGTCGGTGCCCGCGCGATCGAAGATCTGGATGCGCAACCCTTCCGGCGTGATCTCGAACAGAAGGTTGCCGGCGAGGTCGCGCAGCGCCGCCGACGCTTCGAGCCGACGCAGGATCTCGGACTGATGGTCTCGAAGCGCTGGCGCTCGATGCGGTCGTCGTGACGCATGTCGCGATCGGCTGCAGCATCGGGATGGTCCGATCGCGGCGCCCCGGCGGCGAGCGCCACGCCGTCCCGATCACGATCGCCGAGACGAACCTGGCCTCTGGGCTACGCGGCAGAAAGCCGCCTTCCAGCACGCCTTCGCCGCCGCCGGACTCGGGGCTGATCGGCACGCGGGCGGCGAAGTAGTCGGCGATGCCCTTGCGTTGTTCCTCGGCTGGTCGCGCCGAGCAGCCACATGAGCAGGAAGAACGCCATCATCGCGGTGACGAAGTCGGCATAGGCGACCTTCCACGCACCGCCGTGATGGCCTTCATGCTTGCCGTGCACCCGCTTGCGCACGATGATCGGTCCGGCGTGCCTGCCTTCGGTCGCTTCCGATCTGCTGCTCACACTCAACGGCGTCCACCACGCTCTGCCGGCCCGCCGCTGAGACTTCACGACCGTGCTTAAGATCCCGGTAAGCAGGATGGTTAATCCGCCGCGGGACCGAGCTACCCAGCGGCGCGACTAGGAGCGCGGCTTCTGCCGCGGGTGTTCGAGGTGAGGGCGTGGGTGGAAGATACGGGCCCGGCAGCCGCGGCGATTTAGCCCGGCACGATCGCGTTGCAGAACGCGGTCGCCGGCAGCATCAGGCCAATCCCCGTATCCTGATAGCGATCATAGAGCGCGCTCGCCGAGCTGCGTTCCGCCAGGATCGCCAACGCGACGCCGACGACCCGGCCATTGGCATCGAACACCGGCCCGCCGGACATCCCGAGGCCGATCGGAAAACCGAGCGATACCAGGCCGATGTCCCCGAAGGTTCCGCTGTCGGGCAAGTCGCCGCCGACCGCGACCCAGCGCGACTGGGTAGGATGGCCGACCGACGCCAGATGCTGCCCCGCGTGCAGATCGGCGCAGGACCACTCCGGTACCGGATAGCCGTCGGGTACGTCGACCTCGACCAGCGCGAGGTCCAGGATCGCATTCTGCCATACCACCTTGCCTTGCGCGGCCTGCCCGGCGAAGAAGGTGATCTCGAGCGGCGATTCCTGCACCACGTGATAGGCGGTCAGCACGGCCTTCGGCCCGACGATCGTGCCGGTACCGTGGCCCTGGGCGATCACGTCAGGGCAACGGCGCAGTCGAATCTCGCACGCCGTGAGAACTCCATCGACGTCCCCATACGGGCGCGCCCGCGTTGGCGAACGTCCGGAGCCTGGCGACCCGTTCGAACCCAGCAGTCGCGAACTGTCGCCCGAGACCACGCTACACGTCCTCGTACCACCGCACGGCATCGACGATCTCGTCGAGCGCTTCGGGCTCGAAACGGATCTCGCGGATCACCCGTCGGCGAGGGCGGCGCCAACCACGACCCGGGCGGTGTCAACATCGATGCCGATCGACTCGCCCGAAGCGACACGCTCGATGCGCCGCTCAACGGCACGGCCCCGGAGACGCCGAACGCTGCGGCGCCGCACGTTTCCGGCGG
>CAVWCI010000042.1:0-127956 GCA_963753315.1 uncultured Alphaproteobacteria bacterium | reverse complement strand
CCGACCAGCACGAACATCACGAAGCGTGTGGGGAAGTATGGACCGAGTAGCTTGTCGCTCAGCAAGGTCACGTATTCGAGCATCACCAGCGTGTCCAGCTTGCTCTTGCCGCGGTGGCGCGGCCGGAAAGTGAAGGGAACCTCGGCAAAGCGCACCGGTCGCGGCGCCGAGGCGAACAGATCGAGCAGGATCTTGAAGCCCTGGCCCGAGAGGCGCCGCATGGTCTCCTCGAAGAAGGAACGCCGCAGCACGAAGTAGCCGCTCATGGGATCGCTGAGTTCGGCGTGCGACACGATGCGACTGAGCAGCCTGCCGAGCCGGCTCAGCAGGAGGCGCCCGCCGGAGAACGTGCCGACGTCGCCGCCGGAGGAGAAGCGCGAGCCGACTACGATGTCGAGGTCACGTTCGCGCAGCGTCTCGAGCATGCGCGGCAGGATCGTCTCGTCGTGCTGCAGGTCCGCGTCGATGACCGCGACGAACGGCGCATCCGTCGCCAGCATGCCTTCGATGCAGGCGGACGAGAGGCCGCGCCGGCCGATCCGGCGGATCACCCGGACGCGCGACATGGTGCTCTGCAGGCCAAGCAGGAGTTCCGCCGTCCCGTCTTGCAAATCGTCGTCGACGAACACCACCTCCCACTGGATCCCGGCGAGCGCCTCGCCGAGCCGGTCGAGCAGCGGCGCGATGTTGTCCCGCTCGTTCAGGGTCGGCACGATCACCGCCAACTCCGGCGGTGGAAGGGCACGACGCGGCGCGGACCTGACCGTCTCCCGCGACGCGGCATCCGTTGCCGGCGTGATCTGGCTTGGCTGTCGGTCGGCAGGGGCCATCGGCACCATCGCCTAAAAGAAGCAGGTTGCGAGCAATCCAGCCAGCAGGAGCAGGAGGAACATGGCGAGATAGGGCATCGTCGGCGCCATCGCTCGACCAGGGCAAGAAGGGCCCCACTCATAGCAGCCCTGTCGCAGGACGCCAGAGGGTGTGGCCGGCCGGCGTCGAGGGCATCCCTGGCCTGTGCGATCCGGGCGCCACCATGGCGGACGCAAGCAACGCTTTCCGCCGTGTGCCACGGTATGTATAAAGCCGCCATCACCATGAGCATGGGCGGATCGAGATGGCGGAGCTGGCGACTTCCCTGAAGCGCGATGTCGGCGATCGGCAGCGGGCGCTGGACGCGGCGATCGGGCAGATCGAACGAGCCTTCGGCAAAGGCTCGGTGATGAGGCTCGGCCAGCGCGACACCCTGGTCGAGATTCCGGCGGTGTCGACCGGCTCGCTCGGCCTCGACATAGCACTCGGCATCGGCGGCCTGCCGCGCGGCCGGATCGTCGAGATCTATGGGCCCGAATCCTCCGGCAAGACCACGCTCACTTTGCACTGCATCGCCGAGGCGCAGAAGGCCGGCGGCACCTGCGCCTTCATCGATGCCGAGCACGCCCTCGACCCCGGCTATGCCCGCAAGCTCGGCGTCAATCTCGATGAGCTTTTGATCTCGCAGCCCGATACCGGCGAGCAGGCGCTCGAGATCGCGGATACCCTGGTGCGCTCCGGCGCGATCGACATGGTGGTGATCGACAGCGTCGCAGCCCTGGTGCCGCGCGCCGAGCTCGAAGGCGAGATGGGCGATTCCCACGTCGGCCTGCAGGCGCGCCTGATGAGCCAGGCGCTGCGCAAGCTGACCGCCAGCATCAGCCGCTCGAACTGCCTGGTGGTCTTCACCAACCAGATCCGGCTCAAGATCGGCGTGATGTTCGGCAATCCCGAGACCACGAGCGGCGGCAACGCGCTGAAGTTCTACGCCTCGGTCAGGCTCGACATCCGGCGGATCGGCCAGATCAAGGACCGCGACGAGGTGGTCGGCAACCAGACCCGGGTCAAGGTGGTCAAGAACAAGGTGGCGCCGCCGTTCCGGGTGGTCGAGTTCGACATCATGTACGGCGAGGGCATCTCCAAGACCGGCGAGCTGATCGATCTCGGCGTGCGTGCCGGCGTGGTCGAGAAATCCGGCTCCTGGTTCTCCTACGACAGCCAGCGGATCGGCCAGGGGCGCGAGAACGCCAAGTCCTACCTCAAGGACAACGTCGCCGTCGCCGAGCAGATCGAGGTCGCGATCCGGTCCGCGGCCGGGCTCACCGGCAGCGGCCCCGGCATCGATCTGCTCGACGAGGACAGGGCGCTCGACGCTGAATGAGGTGCACGGGCCGTCGTCTCGTCGTGCTACGCTGTGGAGCGGGCCAGGACGACGGAGACCATGGCGACACGGGTCAAGCCACGCAGCGAGGAGCTCTACGAGGCGGACTTCTATGCCTGGGCGAGCGAGCAGGCCAGCTTGTTGCGGGCCGGCCGCTTTCAGGACCTGGACGTGGAGCGTCTCGTCGAGGAGGTCGATGATCTGGGCGGCGCGCTCTACCGATCGGTGCGTTCGCGCGTGCGCACCGTCATGGAGCACCTGCTCAAGCTGCAATACGCACCAGCCGAGGCGCCGCGCGCAGGCTGGCGCGATACCGTGCTGACGCAGCGCCGCGACCTGATCGACGATCTGACGCCGAGCCTGGGGCGGCGTCTCGGCGCCGAGATCGAGCAGCACTATGCGCGCGCCCGCGACACCGCGTCGCGATCGCTGCGCTACCACGGCGAGGATGCCGCTGCCGACGCCTTGCCGGACCGCTGTCCCTACACCTTCGAGCAGATCATCGGCGACTGGCTGCCTTAGGGGCGGGCTTGCCGCTGCCTCGGACCCGCTGGTAAAGGAGCGTGGCCGGGCCGCGGCGACGGCATGCGGCGGGTCATCAACGGAGGCGAGCATGGCCAAGAAATCTGCCGCGACAACGCGCGAGGCGGTCGGCGTGTTCCATGAGCTTGGGCCCTTCCAGGATGCCGTCGACGAGCTCACGAGCACGGGCTTCGATCGCGCCGCACTGAGCCTGCTCGCCAGCGAGGCGACGGTCCAGCAGAAGCTCGGCCATGCCTATCACCGGGTCGGCGAGCTCGAGGGCAACGCATCGACGCCGCGGGCGGCCTACGCCGACGATCACTCGATCGCCGAGGCGCGCACCGGGGCGATCGGCGGGCTCGCCTATATCGGCGCCGTGGCCGCGGCGGGCGTGGTGGTGGCCTCCGGCGGCGGCCTCGCCGCGGCGATCGCCGGTGCTGCGCTAGCCGGCGGCGGTGGCGGGCTGCTCGGCTCGATCGCGTCCCGTTTCATCGGCCAGGCCCACGCCGACAACCTGCAGACCCAGCTTGACAAGGGCGGCCTGCTGCTGTGGGTCAACACCGCCGACGCGGCCGAGGAGCAGCGCGCGCTCGAGATCCTGCGCAAGCATGGCGGCCAGGACGTCCACATCCACGAGCTGCCGGTCTCGGACGACCCCGACGCCAACCCGTTGAGCGGCATCACGATCGATCCGTTCCTGCCCGGCGCGAAAATCTGATCGGTGCGGCGGCGCTAGCGTCTGCGGATCCGCACCAGCAGCAGGAACGGCATCGTCAGGACCGCCGCGGCCGTGTAGAGCGCGAAGGCGTTCAGATGGCCGATCAGCTGGGCCTGGCGCTCGACCTCGTCGGCCAGCGCCAGAAGGTCTGGCAGGTTGTCGAGCGCCCGCGGCCCGATCACCCAGGGCAGCTGCGTCGCCTCCTTCAGCGCCGAGACGTGCTCGCTCAGCTCGGCATAGCTGACCCGCCCCGTCCGGACTGCCGCCATCACGCTCAGCGAGATGAAGATGCTGCTGCCGAAGTTGCGCAGCAGATGGAACAGTGCGGCCGCCTCGGGCAGCTTCTCGGGCGCCAGGGTGTAGAAGGTCACGATCGAGAGCGGCACCCACATCAGGCCGGTGCCGAGGCCCTGGATGAAGCCCATCCAGGCGAGCTCGCCGAACGAGGTGTCGACCTGGAAGCGCATCAGCATGGCGCCGCTCAGCGCCACCAGGCCGAGGCCTGCCAGCATGCCGATGCGCGGGTCGAGGCGGCCCATCTGGCCGGCCAGGAAGAACCCCAGCACCATCCCCACGCCGCGGCTGCCGAGGACGTAGCCGATCAGCGAGTCCGGATAGCCCTTCAGGCTCTGCAGCAAGGGCGGCAGCAGCGTGATCGGCGTGAAGTTCAGCATGCCGTAGACGAACACGAACACCAGCCCGACGGTGAAGTTGCGATCGAGGAAGAGGCTCGGGCTGATGAACGGGCTGTCGTGCGTGAGGGTGTGGACCAGGAACACGTAGAAGCTCGCCGCCGTGGCGCAGGTGAGCAGCACGATCTCGGTCGAAATCGAGCCAGTCGAGCCGCTCGCCCCGGTCCATCACCAGCTGCAGGCAGGTGACCGCGACCGAGAGCGCCAAGAACCCGGTCCAGTCGAGCCGGGCGCCGTCCTGGCGGCCGCGATCCTCGATGAACGCGAGCACCATCAGCAGCGCTACCACGCATAAGGGGACCGGCAGCAGAAAGACCCAGCGCCAGTCGTACTCCTCGGCGAGAAAGCCGCCGAGCACCGGGCCGATGGCGGGCCCGAGCACGACCGCGACGCCGAACCAGCCCTGGGCCACCGCGCGCTTCTCGGGCGGATAGGTGGCCACGACGATCGCCTGGGCGAGCGGCACCATCGGCGCGCCGAACGCGCCCTGGCCGATGCGATAGACCAGGAGCGGTGCCAGCGAGGTCGCCGTCGCGCACAGCAGCGAGGAGATCGTGAAGCCCACCACGGCCCAGATCATGACCTGGCGCTGGCCGAAGCGGGCGACGATCCAACCGGTGATCGGCGTCGCCACGGCGGTGGCCACGAGGTTCAGGGTGATGACCCAGGCGACCTGGTCCGGCGTCGCCGACAAGGCGCCCTGCAGCTGCGGCAGGGTCACGTTCACGATCGTGATCGTGAGCGAGTAGAGCATGGTGCAGGACGAGACCGTCAGCAGCACCAGCGTGCGCTGCAGATCGCTGCCCTCGATGGCGTCCGCCCTCGCCATGCGTCGCGCCGCTCCTCAATCGTCAGCGGCGGTCAATCTAGATGCCAGTCTGCCGCTTGTCGTGGCTGACGGCCCGTCGGGGCTCGTCATGGCTTCGGGAGAAGCCGCGCAAGAGCCGTATCGAGTCTGGTGCGTCGGGAAGTCTCAGAAGGAATACGCTCTCGAGCGTCTCACGCAGTTCGCTCACGGTCGCTAGCACGCGCCGCTCCGTGGGACCTCCCAGATGATGGACGGCGAGTTGATTGTCGGCGAGGGCATAGCGGCGATCGGTGGCGGGCCGCGCGGCGATGAGTGAGCTTACGAACCGTGATGTTGGATGGCTGGACGCGTAGTAGTTGAGGATCTCGTAGTCGGGCTGGAACACCTCCTCTAGGCCGAAGCGATAGAGCGACTTCCATGCGGCGCCGATCCTGCACTGCATCTTGAAGCCGTCGCCCACCGTCACCAGGCGGAACACTTCGTGCGGCGTGGACTGCTCGACGTCCGGCTCGAGACGCAGCGGACCCGTGAGCGTCTGGCCGCCGAAGCCGACGTCGACGATGTAGGGGCCGCCCTCGAGATCGACGCGCAGGAGCTGATGGCTTCGGGCCGTGATCGCGTCGTCAGCGTAGTACGTCCAAAGCACGCGTGCGGCCAGGCCCGTCACCTGAAAGCCAAGGGCTCGCAGGACGTGGCCGAACAGCAGGTTCTGCTCGTAGCAATAGCCGCCGCGCCCATCATGGATGAGCTTGCGCTCGAGCGATGCCGCATCGAGAGCGATCGGGCGTCCGAGCAGGGGGTCCAGGTTCTCGAAGGCGATCGTCTGGGCATGGTGAAGATGCAAGGCCGCCAGCGTATCGAGGGTGGGCTCGCGTCCACCGACATAGCCGATGCGCCGAAGATAGGCGTCGAGATCGATGGCATGCGACATGTCCCCGATCCTAGCGAGCTTTGCACGTCTACGCCCCCATCACGCCGGCGCGGCCGGACGGCTGTCAGGCTCTCGATGCAGTTGGCGATGGCCCAGTACCATCGCCAGGGCGACCTCGGCAACGTGGCGGCCCTGAAATCTGGCAGCGCTCAGCTCGTTAGAGCTCGGCCGGCGGTCGCCGCCATTGCCGTCTTCGGCCAGCGTCGAGGCGCCGTAGGGCGAGCTGCCGGTGATCTCGTCCATCCGCAGCTGGCCCTTGAAGGTGTAGGGGAGGCCGACGATCACCATGCCGAGATGCAGCAGCACGACGTGCGCCGACAGGATCGTCGACTCCTGGCCGCCATGCTGGCTGCCGCTCGATGCGAAGACGCTGCCGATCTTGCCGACCAGCTTGTCCTGCCCCCACAGACCGCCAGTGCGATCGAGAAAGCTTTTCATCTGCGCAGCCATGTTGCCGAAGCGCGTCGGCGTGCCGATGATGATCGCGTCGTAGTCGGGCAGCTCGGCAACGGTTGCGATCGGGGCTGCCTGATCGAGCTTATAGCCGGATTTTATCGTGACCTCTTCGGGCACGAGCTCGGGCACGCGTTTCACCACGACGCTGGCGCCGGCCTCTTGCACGCCCTCCGCTTCGGCATAGGCCATCGCCTCGATGTGCCCGTAGGACGAGTAGTAGAGGACCAGAACCCGGGCCGGCGGCGCTGCGGTCGCCGGTCGATGCGACGTGATCATGTCGGACATCCTCGATCGGCGTGTGCGGGAGCGATCAGTGATCGTCGCCGCGCCGCAGGCGATCGATGATCGCATCGATGCGGCGTCTGGCATCGGCCTTGTCGGTCATGGCGTGCCATGGACCGCCGCGGCCCGCGGTCCATGGCAGGAGCACGTCGAAGTCGAGATCTTTCATCAGCTCGAGGCTCGCAAGGTAGGCCTGGCGGTCGCTCGAGCCTGGGAGCAGCGCGGCGATCCATTCGCCGTCGCGGATGTAGACGGTGTCCGCGCTGAACAGGCAGCGGTGCTGCCCCGTGTCCCACAGGAACGCGGTCGACCCGCTCGTGTGGCCCGGGATCGGAATCACCTCGAAGTCTTGATCGAGCCGGTGGCGCTCGGCGAAGGTGGCTGCGACCGGACACGTCTCCGATACCGTGGCGCGCTCGTCTTCATGGCAGAAGAGCGGCGCCCCGAAGGGGGCGGCGGCCTCGGCGTGGCCGTAGGCCGCCTCGTGCTCATGGCCCAGATAGTGTCGGGCGACGCCGCCGAGCTCCTCGACGTCGGAACCTCAGTCGCCAGGGAGGCGGTGCTGTAGATCAGAAGGTTGCCGGTCTCGCGGCGCAACAGGAAGGCCCGCAGCTCGATCGACTGGTCGAACGACAGCGGCGCCGGCGACGAGACATGCACGCCTGGAATCAGGTTCTGCATCTGCTGGTGCCTGTGTCAGGTGGGATCTGATGTGGATCGTGCCAACACGGGGCGATCGGCGTAAGTCACGTAATTTCGCTCATCTCGATCGATTGGAGAGATCATGCTGGATGCGCTCACCCTTGATCAGCTGCGCACCTTCGTCGCGATTGCCGAAGCCCGCAGCTTCCGTGCCGCGGCCGGGCGGCTGTCACGCGTGCAGTCGGCGGTGAGCCAGGCGATCGCGAACCTGGAGGGCGAGCTCGGCATCCGGCTGTTCGACCGCTCGGGCTACCGGCCGGCCCTGACGCCTGAAGGGCGGGCATTGCTCGCCGACGCGCGCGCCATCCTCCTCAAGGTGGACACGATGCGGGCACGGGCGCGTGGGCTCGGCGAGGGTCTCGAGCTGACGCTCGCGATCGCTCTCGACCCGCAGTTCCCGCTTGGCGTCGCTGCTGCAGCGCTGAAGGATCTGCACGCTACCTACCCATCGGTCGGCGTCTCGATGTGGACGGCGCCGCTTGGCGCCTCGATCGTCGCGCTGCTCGAGGGCCGGTGCGCGCTGGCCATCACGGCAGCCGAGATCCCTGACCCACGGATTGAGCTGGAGGCGCTGTCGTTCGTGCCGCGCGCAGCGGTCGCCGCCGCAGCGCACCCGCTTGCAATCCACTCGATCAGCGGCGCGCAGGTTCTTTCGGCCGAGCTGGCGGATCACCTCCAGATCGTGGTCCCCGACCCGTCTCGCCTCACCGAGGGGCGCGACTTCGGCGTGCTGTCGCCCGGCACCTGGCACGTGAGCGACAACGAGATGAAGCGTGCCCTGATCCTTGCCGGTGTCGGCTGGGGAAGCCTGCCGCTGTGGCTCATCGAGCGCGATCTGGCAGACGGCCGGCTCGTCCGGATCGCCGCCGCGGAGTTCGGCCAGCACGGCGAAACGTTCACGCGCGCCTGTCTCGCGCACCGCACGGACGAGCCGCTCGGCCCCGCCGCGAGGGCGTTCCGACAGGCGCTGTTGCGCCGGGTCGAGGCATGGGCGCCGGATCCGCCCGCGCCCGGCACCCGCGGCGCGCCGGACGTGCCCCGGACATCGCCTTGAGCCCTGTTCCGATCTGGCGTACGGTCCGGTTCGAGAGCGCTGGGAAAAGGCGCTGCCCGCTGCCGGCTCGAACACGGCAGCCCCGATGCGGCCGGGAGCGGGCTCGCCGGCCGGATCGACGTCACCGAGCAGCTGGGCTCGGAGCTGCAGGCGGACGTCGTGGTCGGGGACGCCGCGCTGATCGTCAGCCGGATCGACCCCGAGCGCAGGCTCGCCGCGGGCGAGAACGTGAGCCTCGTCCTGCATCCGAGCCGGCTGCATTTCTTCGATCGCGACACCGAGGCCGCGATCCAGTAGACCCGCCGGCACAAGGACAAGAGGCAGCCGTGCTCGAAGGCATGCGAATCGTCAGCTTCTGCCACTACCTGCAGGGCCCCGCAGGGGCGCAGTACCTGGCCGACATGGGCGCGGACGTGATCAAGGTCGAGCCGCCCTCCGGCGCCTTCGAGCGCCACTGGGCCGGCGCCAAGGCCTTTATCGACGGACTCTCCGCCTTCTACCTTGCGGCCAACCGCAACAAGCGAGGGATCGCCGTCGATCTCAAGCACCCGGACGGCAAGGCTGTGATCGTGCGCCTGCTCGAGCGCGCCGACGTGCTGATGGAGAATTTTCGGCCCGGCACCATGGAGCGCCTGGGCCTCGGCTACGAGCAGGTCCGGGCGATCCGGCCCGACATCATCTACGCCTCGGCGACCGGCTTCGGCAGCACCGGGCCGATGGCCGCGCGGCCCGGCCAGGATCTGCTGATCCAGGCCTATTCCGGCCTGATCGCGTCGACCGGCCATCTGTACGAGCGCCCGGTTCCGATCGGCTTTGCCGCCGCCGACCAGCATGGCGGCGCGCTGCTCGCGATGGGCATCCTCGGCGCCTACGTGAAGAAGCTGCGGACGGGCCGCGGCACCCGCGTCGAGGCGAGCCTCCTGAACGCCGGCCTCGATCTCCAGACCGAGCCGCTCACGCTCTATCTCTCGGGCGGCTTCGATCGCGAAAAATTCCGCCGCAACCGCAACCTCGCCACCTGGTTCCACGAGGCGCCCTATGGCGTCTATCGCTGCGCCGATTGCTGGCTGGCCCTCTCGCTGAACGACCCGCAAAAGCTCGCAAAGGCGCTGGGCAGCGCGCCGCTCGCCGAGATCGCGGGCATCGACCGCCACGACGAGCGCGACCGCTACGCGTCCGTGCTGGCGGACGAGCTGAAGGATCGCCGCTTTGCCGATCTCGTCCCGGGTCTCGATGCGCAGGCGATCTGGTACCAGCGCGTGCACGCCTACGACGAGCTGCGCGACGACCCGCAGATCCGCCACAACCAGATGTTCCGCGACGTGCCGGTGCCGGGCGGCACCGCGACCCTGGTGAACCATCCCAACCGCTACGACGGCGAAGTGCCGCCGCTGCGCCGGCTGGCGCTCGCGATCGGCGAGGATACCCGCGAGGTGCTGGGCGAGCTCGGCTACGGGGCGGCCGAGATCGACGATCTGCTTGCGCGCGGCGCGGTCGCGGCCCCATCCAAGGAGGCAGTCACATGAGCGAGTTCTACGTCAGCGTCGGCGACCAGGTGTCGTTCGCCAAGACCGTCGGCGAGAGCGACATCTACCTGTTTGCCGGCATCACCGGCGATTTTTCCGGCAATCATGTCGACGAAGAATTCATGAAGCGCTCGGTCTACGGCCGGCGGATCGCGCACGGCGTGCTGCTGGTAGGCTACATGTCGACCTGCTCGACCATGATGATCGCCAAGGCGAGCGGAACGGAGTTCGGGCGAGACCCCGGTCTCGCTCGGCTACGACCGCATCCGCTTCCTGGGCGCCGTGTTCATCGGCGACACCGTCACGGTCACCTACCGCATTGCCGAGATCGACCCGGAGCGGCGCCGCTCGCGCTCCGAGATCGAGGTGCGCAACCAGCACGGCGACCTCGTGGCGGTCGCCCAGCACATCCTGAAGTGGACCCGGAACCCCTCGTGAACGTCGCGCTTTCCGAAGAACGCCGGAGCCGCCTACGGCGAGGCGCTCGACCTGCTTGCCAAAAAGCTCGTCGAGGACGAGCGCACGCTCGGCGTCGAGTTCCCCTATGTCACCGCACCCGATGGCAGCTGGCGCACCATGCCCGCCTCGCGCTCGGCCGGCTATGCGGGCGATGCCTGGAGCCACGGCAACTGGTTCTGCGGTTTTTGGGTGGGACTCCATCTCGCCGCCCACCTCTGGACCGGCGAGCAGCGCTACCTCGACTTCGCGAAAGAGCGGATGGTGCTGGTGGCGCCGCGCGCGGACGATCCCGAACACGCACGACATCGGCTTCATCTTCTGGGGCAGCGCCATCCCGCTGTTCCACGTCACCGGCGATCCGCACTACGCCTCGCTGGCCCTTTCGCGCCGCCGACCGGTTGCGGGCGCGCCTCATCACCACGCCAAAGGGTGCTTTCATCTCGTCCTGGGGGCCGCTTGCCGACCTGCGCGGGCGAAAAAGCTCGGCGATCGACACCATGGCGAACCTGCCGCTGCTCTACTGGGCGGCAGATCACGCCGACGACGGCAGCTTCCGGCTCGCCGCCGAGGCCCACGCCCTGATGACGCGCGCGGCCTTCGTGCGGGCCGACCTCTCCACCTACCACGCGGTCGAGTACGACCTCGCGAGCGGCGAGCGCACGCGCGGCTTCACGTTTCAGGGCGCGTTCGACGAATCCTGCTGGCCGCGCGGCCAGGCCTGGGCCATCTACGGCTTTTCCGCGACCGCGCGCGCCACCGGCAAACCGAATATCTGGAGCTCGCGGAGCGGCTCGCCGACTACTACCTCGCCCGTCTCGACGACGGCCTCGTGCCCTACTGGGACTTCGACGACCCGGCGATCCCGAACGCACCGCGCGACACTTCCGCGAGCGCGATCGTCGCGGCCGCGCTCCTGGACATCGCAGCCCAGCACCCCGATGCGGCCGCGGCCGCACGCCGGGCGGAGCAGGCCTGCCGCCTGCTGGATACGCTCTGCAAAAACTACCTCGCGCGCGAGCCCGGCCACCGCGGGCTGCTGAAGGAGGGCTGCTACTCCAAGCCGCACGACGACGGCACGGTCAGCGCCGTGCTGTTCGGCGATTTCTATTTCGTCGAAGCGCTCGCCAAGCTGCTCCTGCCCGGCCGCCTCCAGCCCTGAGCGATGGCCCGCCTCGTCTCACCATAGTCGGGAATCCCACACGAATGGAGCGATGTCCGCGACGGTGAGCCGCATGCTGTCGGGATGCATAGGACTGATCAGCACGTTCTGCTCGAAGGGAATGATCGCCGAAGGCACCAGGAGTAGTGCGCTCGCCCGCTCGATCAGCCATTGATCGCCGGTCGCACGGCAGGTCTGGCTGTCCCGCTCGCGCCAGTTTTTGGGCAGCTCCTCAGGCTCGACGATACGCACCGCCATGTCGTCTGGCGCATCGATCCGCATCAGCACATAGTCGTCCGGAAGCAGATCGAACGGCAGATCCAGGTGGACCCGCACCTCCAACGCCGCGAGCGCCGCCGTGGATGCTCCATAGACGACGGGTCGGCCCCGCGTGTGCCAGCGCCCATCGGCAAGCTCTCCGCCTCGTCCGCGAAGATCGGCGTACGGCCGGCGCGTCAGGCGCCAGAGAACCATCAGGCGGCGATGCCGTGGCCAATTCTATGCAGCAGCTGCTCCACCAGACGCGCACCGGGCTCGCTTTCCAGTAGATCGATCGGGCGCCTGCCGCCGAGCGCCGAGGTCGGCCGACGCAGCCAAGTATGCGCCTTGCCCTGTTGGCGAAGGTCTGCTCGGCCTGCGCGAGGATCGATGCGACGCGCAGCGCACGCTCGGACTCGGCCCGGCTCAGCGACTGGCGGCGCGCCTTGCGATGCGACCATGTTCGGCGCGGGATGATGAGTTTCTCGACTTCCCCGGTCGAAAGGCCACCCCTGGTCAGCTCGGACAGGGCGTCCAGCGGGATCCCCCGGTCGAGCACCTCGATGAGATCCGCCTCAGATCGGACGTCGAAGCCGATCAGTTTCTCCCCGCCCAGCTTCTCGAACGCCAGCTGGGCTGGGGATCGAGCGATCGAGATGCGCCCCGCCTCACCTTGATCGGTATGTTCCACCAGCACTTCCTCGGCAAGTTGCCCTGCTCATTCTAGGCGGCTTGCCAATGCCATTCAAGCCGGCGGCTTATCCAGGTGCGCCAGGACCTCGGCCGGGACCAGCGGCAGGCTGCCGGGCTCGCCGCCCGGTGGCAGCCAGTAGAACTTGATCGTCCAGGTGTTCTTGCGCTCGAAGTAGTGGATCGTGAGCGGGTACCAGCCGGCCGCGTTGGCCTGGATCATGCCGAGGTCCGAATACCGGTCGGCGTGCACGTCCGGGTCCTCGACCACCATGTAGTCGCCGATCTCGAGGCGCACGCCGTCGTTGGATTCGAACCCGAAGGTATAGGTGCCCGGCTCCTCCAGGAAGATCATCCCGGTGATCTTCGCCATGACGCCTTCATTGCCCTTGCTGTTCAGCACCGTGCCCTGGCCGCCGGTGGCGTTCAGCTCGAGCAGCGGCTCGCCCGGCTCGCACGCGAGCGAGTCCTCGAAGCCGACCATCTCGTCGATGTGGCGGACCAGCTCGTACATGTAGCAGACCTCGAGGCCAGGCTTCAGCTGGTCGGCGTCGGGCTGCGGCTGGGCCGGGTCCAGCATCTGCGCCTTGGCGCCCGCCGGCGCCAGCAGCAGCGCGCCGAGCGCGGCCAGCTTCAGCATCGATGTCCACGGATGGCGTGCGGTCATGGCACCTTGTCTCCCTCGCCGTTCGCATCGCATCGGCATTCGCCGACGAAAAAATGGCCCCGAGTGCTGCTCGAGTCCAGATGCCTCGCCTCAGCGATCCTTGCGCTCATCGTCGTCCGGCTCGAACAGGGCGGTGAGCGCGTTCAGGAGCGGAGCGTCGAACCGGTCGCCCGGCCTTGTGCCGAACCATGGCAGGCTGGGCGACCGGTCGCGCAGCTTCTCGCCGACGGCCGCCATGGCAAGCGCGGCGACGAGGGGAAGCATGTCGCGGACCTCCTCCTCGTCGGGCCCGATCTCGGCCGCGACGCGCCGGATCAGATCGCCGCGCTCGTCGTCGTCGAGCACGTCTTCCAGCACCTGCTCGCCGTCCGCGACGGCCGCGGGCTCGCCGAGCGTCTCGGGCTGCTCGAGATAGCGCGCATAGCGCTCGTCGTGCATCGCAGCGCTCACCACGGCGGCGCCGGAGCCGCTCTCCTCGGTCCGGCGGATCGCCCGGCCGATCTCGGGCAGCAGCGCCCGCAAAGCCTCTTCCGCCTCGTCCGGCCCGATGCCGGCCTTGGCCGCCAGCGCGGCGACGATCTCGCCGCCGCCGGCCGCTCGGATGGTGTCGAACAGCTTCACGCGCTTTCCTCCAGGACGCTTCCCCGCTTTCAAAGCATATAAGGCGGCTACCGATTTCCGCCACGCCGCGCCGGCGCGGCAAGGGGGTTTGCGCCGATCCCGGCGGCGGCGGCGGGCGGCAAGGGGGTTTGCGCCGCTCCCGCCGGCAGCTATCTAAGAGGCCGGAGGAGCCCCATGCCGACGTCGAACGAGATCCGCAAAGCTTTTCTGGACTACTTTGCCGGGCACGGCCACCAGGTCGTCCCGAGCAGTCCGCTCGTGCCGCACAACGACCCGACGCTCTTGTTCACCAACGCCGGCATGGTGCAGTTCAAGAACGTCTTCACCGGCATCGAGCAGCGGCCGTACAAGCGCGCCGTCACCTCGCAGAAATGCGTGCGCGCCGGCGGCAAGCACAACGACCTCGACAACGTCGGCTACACCGCCCGGCACCACACCTTCTTCGAGATGCTCGGCAACTTCTCGTTCGGCGACTACTTCAAGGACCTCGCGATCGAGCTCGCCTGGAAGCTGGTGACCGAGGAGTACGGCCTGCCAGCGGAGCAAGCTGCTGGTCACGGTCTATGCCGAGGACGACCAGGCGTTCGACCTGTGGCGCAAGATCGCGGGCCTGTCGGAGCGACAGAATCCTGCGCATCCCGACCTCCGACAATTTCTGGGCGATGGGCGATACCGGCCCGTGCGGCCCCTGCTCCGAGATTTTTTATGACCACGGGCCGGGCGTGCCGGGCGGCCCGCCGGGCAGTGCTAACGAGGACGGCGACCGCTTCATCGAGATCTGGAACCTCGTGTTCATGCAGTTCGAGCAGCTCGACAAGGCGACCCGGGTCGATCTGCCCAGGCCCTCGATCGACACCGGCATGGGGCTCGAGCGGGTCGCCGCGGTGCTGCAGGGCAAGCACGACAACTACGACATCGACCTGTTCCGCCGGCTCATCGAGGCGAGCGAGGAGATCACCGGAACGCGGGCCACGGGGGCGCAGGCGCCCTCGCACAAGGTGATCGCGGATCATCTGCGCGCCTGCTCGTTCCTGATCGCGGACGGCGTCATGCCCTCGAACGAGGGCCGCGGCTACGTCATGCGGCGGATCATGCGGCGCGCCATGCGCCACGCCCACCTTTTGGGTGCGCGCGAGCCCGTGATGTGGCGCCTGGTGCCGGTGCTGGTCGCCGAGATGGGCCAGGCCTTTTCGGAGCTGGTGCGCGCCGAATCCCTGATCACCGAGATCTTGAAGCTGGAAGAGATCCGCTTTCGCGACACGCTCGAGCGCGGCCTGCGCCTGCTCGACGAGGCCACCGCCACGCTCGGCGCCGGCGCCGAGCTGCCCGGCGAGACCGCCTTCAAGCTCTACGACACCTTCGGCTTCCCGCTCGATCTGACCCAGGACGCCCTGCGCGGCAAGGGCATGACGGTCGACCTCGCGGGCTTCGAGCAGGCGATGGAGCGGCAGCGCGCCGAGGCGCGGGCGAGCTGGCGCGGCTCGGGCGAGCAGGCCGAGGAGCGCATCTGGTTCGAGCTGCGCGAGCTGGTCGGCGCCACCGAGTTTTTGGGCTACGAGCACGATACCGCCGAGGCGCAGGTGCGCGGCCTGATCGTCGGCGGCCAGCCGGTCGACCGTGCCGAGCCCGGCAGCGAGGTCATGGTGGTCACCAACCAGACGCCGTTCTATGGCGAATCCGGCGGCCAGATCGGCGATACCGGCGTGATCCGGCGCGGCCCGGCGCTCGTGCGGGTGACCGATACGCAAAAGAAGCTGGGCGACCTTACCGTCCATATCGGCAGGCTCGAGGGCGGCCCGCTCGCGGTCGCCGACACGGTCGAGCTTTCGATCGATGCCGAGCGCCGCAGCAGGCTCCGGCGCGCGCATTCGGCAACCCACCTGCTGCACGCGGCGCTGCGCCGCCATCTCGGCAACCACGTCGCCCAGAAAGGCTCGCTGGTGGCGCCCGACCGCCTGCGCTTCGACTTCAGCCACCCCAAGCCCGTGAGCGCCGCCGAGCTCGCGGCGATCGAGGCCGAGGTCAACTTCTTCCTGCGCCAGAACGATGCCACCGCGATCCGCCTGATGGATCGCGACGCGGCGATCGGCGCCGGCGCCATGGCGCTGTTCGGCGAGAAGTACGGCGACGAGGTCCGCGTGGTGAGCATGGGCCACGAGCCCGACGGCCACGACACCTCGGTCGAGCTTTGCGGCGGCACGCACGTGCGGCGCACCGGCGACATCGCGCTCTTCAAGATCGTGGCCGAGGGTGCGGTCGCGGCCGGCGTGCGCCGGATCGAGGCGCTGACCGGCGAGGCCGCGCTCGAGCACGTCAACGCCGAGGAGCGCCTCTTGGGCGAAGCCGCGGGCGCGCTGCGGGTCACGGTCGCAGGAGCTGCCCGAGCGCGTGAGCGCCCTGCTCGCCGAGCGCCGCCAGCTCGAGCGCGAGGTCGCCGAGCTGCGCCAGAAGCTCGCCACCGGGGGTGGTGCCGGGGAAAAGCCGCAGGTGATGCAAATTCGCGACATGCCGTTCGCCGGACGGCGCGTGCTCGACGTGCCGGCGAAGCAGCTGCGCGCCACCGCCGACGCGATCCTGCGCCAGATCGGCACGGGCGTGGTCGCGGTGGTGAGCGTCGTCGAGGGCAAGGCGGCACTGGTCGTGAGCGTCTCGGACGACCTCAAGGACGCGGTCGATGCGGTGGCCCTGGTGCAGGCCGGGGTCGCTGCGCTCGGCGGCAAGGGCGGCGGCGGCCGGCGCGACTTCGCCCAGGGCGGCGGGCCCGACGGCGACCAGGCCGACGCGGCGCTCGCCGCGATCGCGCGCGCGCTCGAAGGCCACGCCGCCGCTGCCGAATAGCGCAGGGACGCCGCGGAGAACGCGCCGGCGCTCAGCTGCCGAACAGGCTCTTCAGCGAGGAGCCGATGTTCTCGATCAGGTTGCCGATCGCATCGCGCACCACGGCGACCGGGATCTCGCCCGGCGTGCCCGGCGAGGGTTTTTCGGGCGCGGGCTGTGGCCGGAACGGCGCATCGCCCTGGGCGCGCAGCACGAACTCGCGAAACATCAGCGCCGGCAGGCCGCCGCCGGTCACGCCCTGCATCGGCCGGCCATCGTCGTTGCCGACCCAGACGCCGACCACCAGCTCGTCGGTGAAGCCCACGAACCAGGCATCGCGGTGGTCGGAGCTGGTCCCGGTCTTGCCGGCGGCAAAGCGCCGCAGCGCCGCCTGCCGGCCGGTGCCGCGCACGAGCGCCGTCTCCAGCATCGCCGTCATCGCCCGCACCACGGCCGGCTCCAGCACCCGGCCGTCCACCGGCCGGCGCCGGTACAGCACCTCCTCGCCCGCGGCAACCTGCTCGATCCCCTCCGGCCACACCAGGTGGCCGCCATTGGCGACCTCGGCATAGGCGGTGGTCAGCTCGAGCAGCGAGACTTCCGAGCTGCCCAAAGCGAGGCTCGGATCGTTGCGCAGCTTCGAGGTGATGCCGAGCCGCTCGGCCATGGCGATCACCTTGTCGCGGCCGACATGCTCGGCAAGCCGCACCGAGGCGGTGTTGACCGAGCGGGCGAAGGCGTCGACCACCGGCATCTGGCCCGTGTGTTTGCCCTCGAAATTGCGCGGCTGCCAGCCGTCGACCTCGATCGGCTCGGCCGACAGCCAGTCCTCCGGCATGACGCCTTCCTCGAGTGCTGCGAGGTAGACGAACAGCTTGAACGCCGAGCCGGGCTGGCGCTGCGCCTGGGTGACGCGGTTGAACTGGCTCTGGGCATAGGCGCGGCCGCCCTGCATCGCGCGGATCCTGCCGTCGAAACTCATCGCCAGCAGCGCTGCCTGGTCGGCCTGCCGGCGCTCGCCCTGCTGCGCCAGGATGTCCTTGACCGTCGTCTCGGCGGCGCGCTGCAGGGTCTGATCGAGGGTGGTGTGGATCACGAGGCTGGTCTGCGGCGTCTCGGTGTGCAGGCGGCCGTCGGCCACCACCCAGTCGGCGAAGTAGCCGGCGGCGCGCAGGCTCGGCCGGGCGAGGCGGGCGGGCTCGGCCTTGGCCTCTGCCGCCTGCTCGGGGCTCAGCATGCCATCGCGCAGCATGCTGTCGATGACCACGGCGGCGCGCGCTTGTGCTCGTCGCAGGTCGCGGGTCGGCGCGTAGCGCGAGGGCGCCTGGATCAGCCCCGCGATCATCGCCGATTCGGCGAGCGTCAAGGCACTCGCCGGCTTGTCGAAATACTGCTGCGCGGCGCCGTCGACGCCATAGGCGCCGCTGCCGAGATAGAGGCGGTTGAGGTAGGCCTCGAGGATCTCGTTCTTGTCGAAGCGCGCCTCGATCCAAAGCGTGTAGAGCGCCTCCTTGATCTTGCGGACGAGGCTGCGCTCGGGCGTGAGGAAGGTCAATTTGGCGAGCTGCTGGCTGATCGTGCTGCCGCCCTGGACCACGCGCCCCTCCTCGAGGTTGCGCATGAACGCCCGCATGACGCCCAAGGGGTCGATGCCCGGATGCTGAAAGAAGCGCCGGTCCTCGATCGCGATCACCGCCTTGGGCAGCCAGGGCGACATCTGATCGAGATGCAGATAGGAGCCGTAGCGGTCGCCGAGGCTCGCGAACACGTCGCCCTCGTGATCGAGCAGCGTGACCTGCGGCCTCGCATCGCCGGGCCGCGGCCGCTTCAGGTCGGCGAGATCGAGGCTCACATACCAGCCGACGCCGATCAGCAGCAGCACGAGGCCGAGCGGCCCGGAGAGCCGCCAGCGCAAGGCCCGCCACAGGCGCGCGCCGATGCCGGGCTTGGCCCCCCGCTTCGATCTCTTCCTGGCGCTCTTCCGTCTTGCCAAAGGGGTCCGACCGCCTTGCTAGGGGCTCGAGCCCGAGGGAGGCTTCGCCGCCGCCAGTCCCTCGCGAGCCATCGTCCTGGTCGTCTCTACGATGCGCAAGATGAACATCACCTGTCTGACCGCCCCGGGCGCTCGCGCGCGATCACCTGCAGCTCGACGACCGCGGCGTTGATCAGGACCTTGCCCTCTTCCTCGAAGTTCACCGTCACGCGCTCGCCGATCACCGACTGGACGTGGCCCACGCCCCAGTCGGGCTGGGTCGGATGGCGCACCATGGCGCCGGGCACCAAGAGCGGATTCATGGGCGCTCCCGCTCACAAGTTGCACGAAGCTCCTGATGTAACCATCCGCACGCACGGCCGCAATGCCGCTCCGAGCAGCAGGCGCCCTCCTGCCCGCAGCCGTGCCCGGGATGCAACAGAAATCCCCGGCGGTGCCGGTCGATGCCGCATCGCCTTGACAGAGCATGAGGCCTCTCATAGAACAAAATAGGAACATTACGGGATCAAACAGCGATCGTTCGATGCCCCGTGCCGAAGCATCAAACCGCCAAGCAGGCGCTGCTCGACCAGCTGCGCACCAGGCTCGCGAGGCTCGATCATGGCGATCGGGCCGACCGGCCGATCCTGCCATTCGGGCTGGCCGCGGTCGATCGCGTCCTGCCGGGCGGCGGTCTCGCGCGCGGCTGTCTGCACGAGCTGTGCGGTGCTTCGGATCGGGCGGCGGCCGCGGGCTTCGCCGCGGCCCTGCTGGGGCGTCTGGCGGCCGACGGCCATGCGCTCTGGATCGGGCCGCGGGACGATCTGTACGCGCCGGGGCTCGTCGCCCAGGGGTTGCCGCCCGAGCGCCTGATCGTGGTGCGGGCCGGTCCCCGCGACGCACGGCTTTGGGCGCTCGAGGAAGCGCTGCGCAGCCCGGGCCTCACGGCGGTGCTGGCCGAGGTCGATCGCCTGACCCTGACCCAGAGCCGGCGGCTGCAGCTCGCCGCCGAAGCCAAAGGCGTGACCGCCTTTCTGCTGCGTCCGCTGGCGGCGTGCGATGCGCCAAGCGCGGCCCCGACCGCCGCCCCGCCGGCATGACCCGCTGGCGGATCACGCCGCTTCCGGCTGCCGCAACGCACGATGCGTCGCCGCGAGCGTGGGAGCGGCCGCGCTGGCGGGTCGAGCTGGTCCGCTGCCGCGGCGGCCGCACCGGCGCCTGGGCGATCGCCTGGCGCGAGGGAGGTTTCCATGAGATCACGGGTGCTCTCGCTCTGGCTGCCGAACCTGGCGACCGACCGCATCAGGCCCCGGAGCGCGCCCAGAAGCGTGCAAGATCGGCCTGAGGCCGACGTCGGCCCGATCGCGACCTTCGCCGCCGAGCGCGGCGGGCTGAGGCTCGCGGCAGTCTGCCCGCTGGCGGCGCGCGCGGGCCTGCGCCCGGGCATGATGCTGCCCGACGCCCGGGCGATGCTGCCGGAGCTTGCCGTCCACCCGGCAGCGCCCGAGGCCGATGCCGGGTTTCTGGAGCGCCTCGCCGGCTGGTGCGAGCGCTACACCCCCTACGTCGCGATCGACCGGCCCCACGAAGAAGCTGCCGCCGACCATGTCCAATGACGGGTCGGGCGCGCTCTGGCTCGACATCACCGGCTGCGCTCATCTTTTCGGCGGCGAGGCGGCGCTGCGCCTTGACCTGCTGGAGCGCCTCGGGCGGCGCGGCCTGCATGCGCGCGCCGCGATCGCCGACAGCCCGGGCGCTGCCTGGGCGCTCGCGCGCTTCGGCGCGGACGACGCCGCGATCGTCCAGCCCGGCGGCAGCCGGGCGGCGCTGGGACCCCTGCCGGTCGCGGCCCTGCGCCTGGCATCCGAGCAGACCCTGATGCTGGAGCGCCTGGGCCTGGCACGGATCGAGAGCCTCTACCCCCTGCCGCGCCAGGCCCTCGCGGCGCGCTTCGGCGACGACCTTTCCAAGCGGCTCGACCAGGCGCTGGGCGCTGCCGCCGAGCCGATCTCGCCGCGAACGCCTCTGCCCGCGCATCGCGCCCAGCTGGGGTTCGCCGAGCCGATCCTGCAGCACGAGGCCCTGCTGCCCGTGACCCGCAGGCTGCTGCAACAGCTCTGCTGCGGCCTCGAGGCGGGGAGTGCCGGGGCGAGGCGGCTGGTCCTTGCCTTCTATCGGGTCGACAACAGCACCGAGAGCGTCGCGATCGGCACCAGCCGGCCGTGCCGCGATCCCCGCCAGCTCGCCCGCCTGTTCGCAGAAAAGCTGGACCGGATCGATCCCGGCTTCGGCATCGAGCGCGCGATCCTCGAGGCAGACGTGGTCGAGCCGCTGCTGCCCGAGCCGCTCGCCTGGCGCGCGATGGGTGCTGGCGATCTCGACCAGGCGCGCGACCTGGCGCCCCTGGTCGACCGCCTGAGCAACCGGCTCGGCAGCGAGGCGGTGGTCCGGCTGGTGCCGCGCGCCAGCCATTTGCCTGAGCGCGCCCAGCGCAAGGCAGCACCCTTCGCGGTTTCTTGCGCGCAACCAGCCCGAGGCCCAGGTCGCGCAGGCCCTGGCCGAGGCGCCGACGCGGCCGCTGCGCCTCCTGGCCTGGCCCGAGCCGATCGAGGCGGTGGCACCCCTGCCCGACGATCCGCCCGTGCTGTTCCGCTGGCGGCGCGCGCTGCACAAGGTCGCCCGGGTGCGCGGGCCCGAGCGCCTGGCGCCCGAATGGTGGCGCCTGCCCGATGCCGATCCGGACGCGGCCACGCGCGACTATTTTGCCGTCGAAGACACCCAGGGCGGCCGCTTCTGGCTGTTTCGCGAAGGCCTGTACCTGGCCGAGGCCGCCATGCCGCGCTGGTACCTGCACGGCCTGTTCGCATGAGGCGGCATGAATGTTAGAGTGGGGCCGAAAAGGCGAGGGCGATGGCGACCAAGGCCAACCTGTACGAGATCGACCCACCCCTGGAGGCCCGCTTCTCGCGGCTCGAGCAGAAGATCGCCGATGTCCAGATCGGCCTGATCAAGTGGTTCATCCGCATGGCAATCGTACAAGCCGCCGTCATCGTGGCGCTGGTCAAGCTCTTGCCCGGACCGTCCTGATCTTCCTTCTTGATGCCCCGCGCCTGCCATGACGGCTTATGCCGAGCTGCAGGTCACCAGCAACTTCAGCTTCCTGCGCGGCGGCGCGCATCCCGAGGAGCTGGTGCTGCAGGCGGGCGCGCTGGGCCACCGCGCGATTGCGCTGACCGATCGCAACACGCTGGCCGGCGTCGTGCGCGCCCATGTCGCAGCGAAAGAGGTCGGCATCCGCTTCGTCGTCGGCGCCCGATTGGACCTCCAGCCGCAAGGCGAAGACGCCCGCCCGCTCGCTGCTCTGCTTCCCCTCCGACCGCGCCGCCTATGGCCGCCTGTCGCAGCTGATCTCAAAGGGCCAGCGGCGCACCACCAAGGGTCAGTGCACGCTGTTCCAGGACGACGTGCTGGCCTATGGCGAGGGCCAGATCCTGGTCGCCCTGCCGCCGGATCGGATAGACGACGGCTTTGCGGGCTTTCTCGAAACCCTGCGCAATGGTCCATCCAAGGTCTACCTCGCCGCCCGGCACGTCTTTCGCGGCGACGACCGGGCCCGGATCGACGCACTCGCCGCGCTGGCCGCGAGCGCCAGGACCCCGCTGGTCGCGACCAACGACGTGCTCTACCACACGCCCGAGCGGCGGCCGCTGCAGGACGTGCTGACCTGCATCCGCGAGCACTGCACGATCGATGAGGCGGGCTTTCGCCTCGCCGCCAACGCCGAGCGCCACCTGAAGCCCGCCGCCGAGATGGCGCGGCTGTTCCGGGACCATCCGGATGCCCTCGCGCGCACGCTGGAGATCGCGGACGCCTGCCGCTTCTCGCTCGACGAGCTGCGCTACGACTATCCGATCGACCCGGTGCCGGACGGCATGACGCCGCAGAGCAGGCTCGAGCAGCTGGCCCGCGAGGGCGCTCTCCGGCGCTATCCGGACGGCGTGCCGGAGCGCGTCTCGCGGCTGCTCGCGCACGAGCTGGCCCTGATCGGCGAGCTGCGCTACGCGCCCTATTTCCTCACCGTGCACGACATCGTCTGCTTTGCCCGCAGCAGGGGCATCCTCTGCCAGGGCCGCGGCTCGGCGGCCAACTCCTCGGTCTGCTTCTGCCTCGGCATCACCGAGGTCGATCCCGACCGCTTCGACCTGCTGTTCGAGCGCTTCGTCTCGGCCGAGCGCAACGAGCCGCCCGACATCGACGTCGATTTCGAGCACGAGCGGCGCGAGGAGGTCATCCAGCACGTCTACGAAAAATACGGCCGCGAGCATGCCGGCATCGCCGCCACCGTGATCCACTACCGCTCGCGCAGCGCGATCCGCGAGGTAGGCAAGGCGCTGGCGCTCTCGGAGGACGCGGTGAGCGCGCTTGCCAGCGGCATCTGGGGCTGGAGCGACGGCGGCATCGACCCCGAGATCGCGCGCGAGCGCGGCCTCGATCCCGACGAGCCGCGCCTGCGCCTGGCGCTCGCGCTGGCATCCGAGCTGACCGGCTTTCCGCGCCATCTCTCGCAGCATGTCGGCGGCTTCGTGCTGACCAGGAGCCGGCTCGACGAGGTCGTGCCGATCGCCAATGCGGCGATGGCCGATCGCACCGTGGTCGAGTGGGACAAGGACGACCTGGATGCGCTGGGCATCCTCAAGATCGACGTCCTGGCACTCGGCATGCTGACCTGCATCCGCAAGGCGTTCGCGCTGCTCGAGCAGCATCGATGGCAGATCAGCTGACGCTCGCGACCGTGCCGGCCGAGGACCCCGCGGTCTACGCCATGCTGGGCCGGGCCGACAGCATCGGCGTGTTCCAGGTCGAGAGCCGCGCCCAGATGACCATGCTGCCGCGCCTGAAGCCGCGCTGCTTCTACGACCTCGTGATCGAGGTCGCGATCGTGCGGCCGGGGCCGATCCAGGGCGACATGGTCCACCCCTATCTGCGCCGGCGCAGTGGGCAGGAGCCGGTCGAGTACCCTTCCGACGCGCTGCGGGCCGTGCTCGAAAAGACCCTGGGCGTGCCGCTGTTCCAGGAGCAGGCGATGAACATCGCGATCGTCGGCGCCGGCTTCACAGCCAGCGAGGCCGACCAGCTCCGGCGCGCCATGGCGACCTTCCGCCGGGTCGGCACCATCCACCTGCTGCGCGACAAGTTCATCAACGGCATGATCGCGAACGGCTACGCGCGCGATTTCGCCGAGCGCTGCTTCAAGCAGATCGAGGGTTTTGGCACCTACGGCTTTCCCGAATCGCACGCGACCAGCTTCGCGCTCCTGGTCTACGTCTCGTCCTGGCTGAAATGCCACCACCCGGCCGCGTTCGCCTGCGCGCTGCTGAACAGCCAGCCGATGGGTTTTTATGCGCCAGCCCAGATCGTGCGCGACGCGCGCGACCACGGCGTCGCCGTGCTGCCGGTCGACGTCAATGCGAGCGACTGGGACTGCACTTTAGAGCTGGTAAGCGCGGACCCGCCCGCTCCCCGCCCGACCACCCAGAGCGGGCGGGTCCTGAGACAACCCAGGCCGCGCTCGCGCTGCGCCTGGGCTTTCGCCAGGTCAAAGGCCTGAAGCAGGAGGAGATGGAGCGCCTGGTCGCGCGGCGCGGCAACGGCTATCCCGACCTCGCGACCTTGCGCCGGCGCGCCGGGATCAGCGCCGGCGCGCTCGATCGCCTGGCGCGCGCGGATGCCTTCGGCTCGCTCGCGCTCGCCCGCCGCGGCGCGCTGTGGTCGGCGATCGGGCTCGACCGCACCGGCCAGGAGCTCGACCAGCCGCCCCTGTTCGCCTGGGCCGAAGGGGCGGCGCGCGCCGAGCCCGAGGTCGCCTTGCCGCCGATGACGCTCGGCGAGGAGGTGGCGCAGGACTACGCCAACCTTCGCCTGTCGCTGCGCTGCCATCCCATGGCCCTGCTGCGCCCCTGGCTCGGCCGGCGCGTGGTCAGGGCCGAGCAGCTCGCCTCGATCGCCGACGGCCGCCGGGTCGAGGTCGCCGGCATCACCCTGGTCCGCCAGCGCCCCGGCACCGCCAGCGGCGTGATCTTCGTCACCCTCGAGGACGAGACCGGCGTCGCCAACCTGGTGGTCTGGCCCGCCGTGTTCGAGCGCTACCGGCGCGCGCTTTTAGGGGCGCAACTCATGGTCGTGCGCGGCAAGCTGCAGCGCGAGGGCATCGTGATCCACGTCGTCGCCGACGCCCTGATCGACCGCTCCGACCTTCTGGCGCGCCTCGGCGAGACGACCTTCCGGGCGCCGATCGCGCATGCCGACCACGTCAAGAGCTCCGGTCCGCCCGACCCGCGCGACCCCGGCGCCAAGCGCCGCGAGCAGACCCTGCTCGACGACCTTCGGGCCGACCAGGCGGCCTTTGAGGCGCCGGTCGCCCGCGCCGACGCGGTCAGGCGGCCGCACTACGACCCGCGCATCGACGGCTACCGGTCACGCGACTTTCACTGAGCCGCCCGCATCGGTCTCCGGCTTCGCCCGACGTTCGTAGTCCGGCATCTCCTCGAAGAAATGCAGCCGGTTGCCGAAGGGATCGGTGACCGAGACCTCCCGCGTCTTCCACGGCGTCTCGCACAATCCGGGCTTGGCAAAGCGATAAGCCTTGGCAATCAGCTCGCGGTGCAGGGCGGCGATGTCCTCGACGCGGATGCGCACGGCCGAGCCGGGCGCGGCGTCGCCGTGATGCTCGCTCAGATGCAGCACGCAGCGGTCGCGGGAGACCTCGGTGTACAGCGGGGCATTGTCCTCGAAGCGGTGCTCCCACTGCACCTCGAAGCCCAAAAAATCCACATAGAACTCATGCGCCTTGGCGATGTCGAAAATGCGCAGGATGGGAGTCGTGGTGCCGAGTGCGGGCATCGCGATCCCCTTTCACTCTTGCGCCAACGCCTTCAACGCCGCCTCGATCGCGCGCCGCTGGTCGGCGTTCGCCTCCGGCATCGGCGCGCGCGGCGGGCCCACGCGGACAACCCTGAACCGCCTGCGCATGCTTGACGCAGGCCGGCAGGTTGTCGCCCACCAGCGCATTCCACAGGCGCAGCAGCCGGCGATGCAGGTCGTGCGCACGGCCGTGGTCGCCCCGCTGCACGGCATCCCAAAGCTCGACGCAGGGCCCGGGTGCCGCCGTCGGCAGCGCTGCGATCGTGCCGTGCGCGCCGAGCACGAAGGACGGGTAGAGCAGCGCATCGACCGCGCTGAAGATGCGATCCTCGGGCCGCGCGCCGAGCAGCAGGTCGGCCACGAGCTTCAGGTCGCCCGCACTCTGCTTGACCCCGATCACGCCCGGCACCTCGCGCATGATCCGCAGCAGCAGGCCCGGCGCCAGATAGCTCCACGGCACGACGTTGTAGATGATCACCTTCTGCCCCGTGGCCTCGCAGATCGTGCGGAAATGCGCGAGCATCGCGTCGTCGTCCGGCCGGAACAGGTAGTGCACGGGCGTCACCTGCAGCGCCGCGACGCCGAGACCGGCCAGCGCCTCGCCGCGGCGGATCGCATCGCGCGTGCTGTCGACGATGATGCCGGCGATCACCGGCACCCGGCCGTCCGCCTCCTCGACCACCATTGCTACCAGGCGCCTCAGCTCGTCCGCATCGAGCGTGTGGCCCTCGCCCGTGCTGCCGCCCGCCGCGAGGCCATGCACGCCGCGATCCAGCAGCCAGCGCACCTGCGCGCGCACCGCCGCCTCGTCGATCTCGCCGCTCCCATCGAACGGCGTGGTCATCGGTGGAATGATGCCGAAGATCTTCATGATCCGCCTCCCGTCTGGCCTGCCGCCAGTGTAGACCGGCACGGACGTCAAGGCCCGAGCGAATGTCGATGCCGAAAATCACCTTCACGCTGACCGCCGTGATCTCCGCCGACGGCTTTATCGGCCGCCACGCGGGCGAGCATCCCGGCTCCTGGGCGAGTGCCGAGGAGCAGGCCCGCTTCCTGGCCGCCGTCCCCGGCTACGACTGGGCCTTCATGGGCCGCACGACGCACGAGACGGCCTTCCGCAAGGACCGTCGCCGCGTCGTGTTCTCGCGCACGGCGAGCGGCCTCGACTGGCGCGAGGCGACCCATCTCTGGGTCGACCCGAGCCGGATCCCATGGCCCGAGATCCTGGCCGCGCTCGAGCCGGTGCGGCCGCCACGCCGCTGCATCGTGCTCGGCGGTGCTGCCGTGCACGACTGGTTCCTCGAGCGCGACCTGATCGACCGGATCGAGCTCACGATCGAGCCGCTGCGCTTCGGCACCGGCCTGCCGCTCCTGACCGACCAGCCGGGCGATCCCGTGGCCGCGCTCGCAGGACGCGGCTTCGCGCTCGTCGACGAGCAGCGCCTCAACGCAAAGGGCACCCGGCTCCTGCTGCTGACGCGGGACCGGAGCCTTGAGGACCGGGAGCCTTGAGCGCGGCCGCGATGAGCGCGGCCGCGAGGCGTGCTTTGGTCGGTCCGCGCCGATCCTTGCGAGGGCTGCCGGGTCGGCGGCGAGGCGTGCTTTGGTCGCTCCGCGAGACCTTGCGAGGTCGGCGGGGAGGAACATGATGCTCGAAGTGTCGGCGGACGAGGTGATCGGCAGCGAGGCGGACCTGCGGGCGCGCTACAGGGCGCCGAGCGAGCTCGCGATCAAGAAGCAGCTCGACCATCTCGACCACAACTGCCGGCGGTTCATAGCACTTTCGCCGTTCCTGTGCCTCGCGACCGCGGGCGAGAAGGGCACGGACAACTCGCCGCGCGGCGACGCCCCGGGCTTCGTCGAGGTCGTCAGACGAGCGCACCCTGCTGATCCCCGACCGGCCCGGCAACAACCGCCTCGATTCGCTCGCCAACATCGTCCGCAACCCGCAGGTGGGCTTGCTGTTCCTGATCCCGGGCGTGACCGAGACGCTGCGCGTCAACGGCCGCGCGCAGGATCGTCACCAGGCCGCAGATCCTGGAGCGCTTCGCCGTCAACGGCCGGGCGCCGCGCGTCGGTCATCCTGGTCGAGACGGAGGAGGTTTTCCTGCACTGCTCGAAGGCGCTGATCCGCTCGCGGCTGTGGCAGGAGGACGCCAAGGTCGACCGCAAGGTGCTGCCCAGCCTCGGCCGCATGATCGCCGAGGCGGCCGACCGCAACCCGGCGGCCGCGACCGTCGCCGACTACGACGCGCGCATCGCCAAGAGCATCGAGGAGGCGCTCTACTGAGCCGAAGGGCGTCGCCCTTCGGGCGGACGCCGCTCAGTCGGCGGCGAAGCAGTAGAACAGGCCGTCGCCGCCGGTGCCCTGCAGCGCCTCCTGGCTGCAGCCACCGCGCGAGGGATGCGAGGAGTTCCACGATTTCGACGGCGCATCGTCGCGCAGGCCCATGCGGTCGTGATGGCCGACCATCGCAGTGCCATCGCCGCTGCTGGTCCAGTTGGCGCAGGTGCGGTCCTCGCCCGCCGCAAACGCGGTGCCGTCCGGCTGCGAGCCGGTCAGGATGTCGTGCCGGTTGGGTTCGTCGCCGCGGCCGTTGACCTGCTCGCCGTTCTCGTCGAGCGCGGTCTCCTTGGAGAGATTGTTCTCGCCGTGCAGGGTCTCGAGGTCCTCGGCCACCACCACGCCCGCCGCGTTCTGCCAGGGGCCCTCGCCGATCCGGTCGCGCGCGTTCTCCGCCGCCGCGCCGCCCGCCTCCTGGGTGCTGAGATAGGCGCGCCAGGTCGCATCGCCCGCACCGGCCGCATCCGCCAGCTGCTGGCAGTACGCGTCCGCGCCATCCAGCCCGCCGAGATCGGCGCCGTTGCCCGGCCCGACGCTGGTGATGAAAAAGCTCATCTCCGACTCCTGCGCCTGCGCGCCGGCACCAAGTCCGAGCGACAGCAGCGCCGCCGGGGCCAGTATCGCCAATCGTATCGTCTTGCTCACGTCAGTCCTCCCCTCGATCGTTCGGCCCTTGTCGAGACCCGTGACGTGCTTGGGCCTCGGTCTGTTCCTGGCCTCGCATTGTGGCACGGCCCCTGCTCTTCCTCAACTCGAGCGTGCTCCCTGCGGTGGCGAGGATGGCGTCAGCCGTAGAACAGGTCGACCAGGCTCATCGGGATGGCCGGGACGTAGGTCACCAGAATCAGCACCGCGAGCAGCACGCCGATGAACCAGACGTTGACCTTGGTCACTTCCCAGATGTCGGCCTTGGCGATCGAGCAGGTGGCGATGAGGACGCTGGCGACCGGCGGGGTCTGCTGCCCGATCGCCAGATTGAGCGTGACGATGATGCCGAAGTGGACCGGATCGATGCCGACCGCGTTCACGAGCGGCATGACGACCGGAACGACCAGGATGATCGCCGCAGCGCTGTGCAGGAAACAGCCGAGCACCAGGAAGAACGCGTTCAGGATGGCCAGCACGGCGTAACGGTTGTCGGTAAGCTCGAGGATGCCTGCGGCGAGCCTTTGCGGCACCTGCGCCTCGGTGAGATAGATGCCGAGCAGGGCCGAGGCGGCGATCAGGAGCATGACGACGGCGGTCTGCACCGCGCCATCGACGGCAGCGCGCGTGAACTGCGCACGATCGAGGTCGCGGTAGATCACGCCGCCGATCACCAAAGCCGCCACGACCGCGACCCCGGCACCTTCCGTGGCGGTGACGATGCCGCCGAAGATCGCGCCGAGGATGATCATCGGCATGATCAGCGCCCAGCCGGTCTCCTTGAACGTGACCCACACACGGCGAACGCTGAACCGCTCTTCCACCGGCCAGTCGTGCTTCAGCGCCAGGTAGTAGGAGATCGCCATCATGGCGAAGCCGCCGAGCAGCCCGGGCACGATGCCCGCCACGAAGAGCTTCACGATGGAGCTGCCCGACATCACGCCGTAAAGGATCATCGGGATCGAGGGCGGGATGATGATGGCGAGGCTCGCCGAGGATGACGTGATCGCCGCCGTGAAGGCACGCGAATAACCGCGCCGCATCATGGCGGGCATGATGATCGGGCCCGTGGCGGCGACGTCGGCGACGGCGGAGCCCGAGATCTCGGCAAAGAACATCGACTGGACGATGTTGACGTGCGCGAGGCCGCCGCGGATGAAGCCGACCAGCGCGGTGGCGAAATCCATCAACCGGCGCGAGATCGACGAGGAATTCATGATCGCCCCGGCCAGAATGAACATCGGGATGGCGAGGAGCGGAAAGCTCTGGGCGCCCTCGTACATCGTGAGGGCGACGTTGGGCAGCATGTAGGTGCCCTGGGTGATCACGATGGCGGCGGCGGCGATCGCGCCGAGCGCAACCGCGATCGGCACGTTGGCGAAGACCAGGACGACGAGGCCGATCAGCATCCAGAAGATGGTCACTTCCGGCTTCCTTCGTGCACGTGCATCTGCTCCGTCACCTCCGCCACGTCGGCGGAGATGCCTTCGCGCAGGCGGTGCCAGTATTCCGGCAGGCTCAGGGCCTCGCAGACGATGAACAGCGTCGCCCCGATCGGAATGACCGATTGCGTGAACCGTACCGGAACGCCGGGGAGGCTGATCAGGCTCATGCCGTGCAGCACCTCGAGCACCATCATGCCGGTCCAGGCGAGCACGATGAAGAAGGCAAAGACGACGATCTCGCCGAAGCATCGCCACGGCGATGCGCCAGCGATAAGGCATGGCCAACAGGATGCCGTCAAAGCCGATATGCGCGCGCTTCAGCGCGGCGAGCGCGGCGCCGTAGTAGGTGATCCAGGCGAGCATGATCGAGCCGACTTCGTCGTACCAGACGAAGGACGCTCCGGCCTTGCGCCAGATCACCGCCAGGACGACGACCACGGTGAGGGCCGAAATCAGAGACACCACCCAGATTTCCAGGATGCGCTCGAGGATGCGTCGAAGGCGATCAAGAGCGATCACGGCATGCCTCAAGGAGGTCGTGGCCGAATGGGTTTCGGTGCAGACGCTGCGGGTTGATGGCGGCTCCGCGCATGACGACCGGCGGAGCCGCCGGATTTGCCGGAACGATTACGAGCCCTGGCCGAGACTGATCGCCTTGTCGATCATCTCCTTGCCGCCTTCGACCTCGTTGCCGAACTCCTCATAGATCCCGTCGCTGGCGGCGATGAAGGCGTCCTTGTCGGCCTCGTTCACCTCGATGTCGCTTTCCGCCTCGATCTGGTCCAGCAGCTCCGTGTCCAGACGCTCGCCATTCTCGTAGACGAAGGCCTGCGTTTCCTTCGCGGTTTCCTCCAGGATCTGGCGGACGTCCTCGGGAAAGCTGTTCCAGCGGTTCTGCCCGACGAGCACATAGGCCGGCGTGTAGACGTGGCCGGTCATGGACAGGTAGTCCTGCACCTCGTGAAACCTGGCGCTCGAGATCTGCGAGAGCGGGTTCTCCTGGCCATCGACCACCCCGGTCTGGAGTGCTGTGAACACCTCGGAGAAAGACATGGGCGTCGGGTTGGCGCCGTAGGCCTGGAACATCTTCACGCGCCATTCGCCGCTCGGCGTCCTGAGCTTGATGCCGGAGAGATCGTCGGGCGTCACGATCGGACGGACATTGTTGGTGATGCTGCGAAAGCCGTTCTCCCAGACGGCCAGCACCTTGTATCCCTGCGCCTCGGCGGCCGGGGCGAGCGTAGGCCACACCACTTCCTGCTCGATCTTCTGCATGTGGTCGCGGTCCTTGACGAGATAGGGCATCTCGAACAAGCCGAATTCCGGGACCACGCTCGACATGACCGTCGAGGGCAGCGCCATATCGGCCGTGCCGAGCAGGAGCTTCTGCAAGAGCTCCTCGTCGGTGCCGAGCTGGCTCGATCCGAACACGACGACTTTCGCCTTGTCGCCGAGCTTCTCGTTGGCGCGGCGGGCGAACTCCTCGGCCGAGAGCTGGAACAGCGAGCCCGGCTCGCCGACATGGCCGAACTTGATCTCGGTCTGGGCCTCTGCCGCAGCGATGCCGCCGACCAGGATCGCGGCGATACAAGCGACGAGTTTGCGCATGGCTTAGCCTCCTCTTTGATTCTCGTTCTTGCTGCGGATTATCCTACCATGTTGGCGAAGTCGAGACGCGATCTCGCGCTCCGGCCTGCGCGGGTTTCGATTGCCGGCCGGCTCGGAACGCCTACAATCGCCGCGGTGCCAGGGTGCACGACAGGAGAACGGCGATGGCGAAGGGTCAGAAGAGAAGCAATCGCGAGGTCAAGAAACCGAAGGCCGACAAGAAGAAGGCCCCGGCGACGGCCGGCAGCGTGCCGGATGCGATGGCCAAGGCAAAGCCCGGCGCGGCGGCCGCGGCAAACAAGAAATAGCGGCGCTGCCTCCGGGGCGTCAGGATCGGACAGGCGGGCATGAGGGGGCGCGCGCGGCGCGCCCCCGAATGCGCGGCTCTAAGCCCCGGACGAAGGCGAGCAGATCGGCGTTCAGCCGGTCCTTGTGGGTGTCGGTGATGCCGTGCGGGCCGCCCTCGCAGACGATCAGCCTGGCGTCCTGCACGAGCTTCGCCGAGGCGCGGCCGGCGGCATCGATCGGCACGACCTGGTCGTCGTCGCCGTGCACCAGGTCGGCACGTCGAACCGCTTCAGGTCTTTGGTGAAGTCGGTCTCGGACGCTCGCTGGTCCTGCAACTCCACAATCGTGTAGCATGCGATCATGTCCGAGAGGTCGACATCGGCGGGCCTGTTGCGCCGTGCGTCACGCGCACGCGTGCCGCGGCCCCGCGGCATCGGCGACCTGGATGAGCCAACCCGGGCGCTGATGGCTGCGCTGCATCGACGGCTGCGACGGCGCTTCGGCGACCGCCTCAAGGGCATGATCCTGTTCGGCAGCCGCGCCCGTGGCGATCACAATGTGGACAGCGACGCCGATGTCGCGGTCGTGCTGACGGGGCCGATCGGGAAGACATTCGCCATCAAGAGCGTCATCATCGACGACACCTACGATCTCTTTCTCGACAGCGGCATCCTGGTTCAGCCTTGGCCTCTCGAAGAGGGCTGGCTGGATGATCCGGCGCTGGCGCCCTGTCCGCATATCGTGACCCGTGCTGCGTGAGGGCATCGGCTGGTGAACGATGTTGCCCGGGCGCTGCTGGCCAAGGCGCGCGAAAGCCTGGCATCGGCCCGCGCCGACCTCGAGGCGGGTCGACTGAACGGGGCAAGCAATCGCGCCTACTACGCCATGTTTCATGCCGCGCGCGCGGCCTTGGAAGCTCGCGGCGCCGCGAGCGGCGGCCAGCGACATGGCGCTGTGATCCGGCGTTTCGGTCTCGCCTTCGTCAAGGGTGGACCGCTTGGAGCAGCACACGGGCGCAACCTCAACAAAGCGCTCGAGATCAGAAACGAGGGTGACTACGATCTCGAGCCTCCGGATCGCGACGATGTCGTGGCGACGGTGGGCAACGCCGCAGCGTTCGTCGACGCGGTCGCTGCACTTCTCGAGCAGCACGAGAGCTGATCGGCGATGGCGGCTCGACCAGGGGCGGGCGACTCGCTCCGGCAGTACCGCGCCAAGCGCGATTTCTCGAAGACGCGGGAGCCTGCCGGGGCGAGCAGGCGGCCGGCGAGCGGCTGTTCGTCGTCCAGAAGCACGCGGCGCGCCGCCTGCACTACGACCTGCGCCTGCAGTTCGGCGAGACGCTGAAGAGCTGGGCCGTGCCGCAGGGCCCCTCGCTCGACCCGAAGATCCGCCGCCTCGCCGTGCAGATCGAGGACCACCCGCTGGAGTACTCCGACTTCGAGGAGCCGATCCCGAAAGGGCAATACGGCGCCGGCGCGATGATCGTCTGGGACCGCGGCACGTGGGTCCCGATGGGCGATGCCGACGCGGACTACCAGAAGGGCACCATCAAGTTCCGCCTGTCGGGCGAAAAGCTCGGCGGCGGCTGGACGCTGGTGCGGATCAAGCGAACGAAGGCGAGCGCGGCGACAACTGGCTGCTGATCAAGGAGCGCGACCCCTACGCCAGGCCCGAGGCCGAGGGCAACATCGTCGACGAGGCGCCCGAGAGCGTGATCTCCGGCCGCCGGGTCGAGGAGATCTTGCCGGACGAGCCGCCGGCCGAACCGGCGAAGGCAAGGCCCCGGCCCCGAGCGGTGCGGGTCGCCAAGCTCGCCGGCGCCAAGCCCGCCGCCCTGCCCACCAGCCTGCGGCCGCAGCTCGCCTCGCCGAGCGACTCGGTGCCGGCGGGCGCCGACTGGCTGCACGAGATCAAGCTCGACGGCTATCGCACGATGGCGCGGCTCGAGAATGGCGCTCGTGCGCTTCTTCACCCGCCAGGGCCTCGACTGGACCGACCGCTACGGCAGCCTCGCCAACGGCTTCGCCGAGGTCCGCTGCAAGCAGGCGCTGATCGATGGCGAGATCGTGGTCCAGGACGAAGCAGGCATCAGCCATTTCTCGTCGCTGCAGGATGCGCTCGCCGAAGGCCGCACGCACGAGCTCACCTTCTTCGCGTTCGACCTCTTGCATCTCGATGGCTACGATCTCACCGAGGTGCCGCTGCTGGCGCGCAAGCAGGCGCTCGACGCGCTGCTCGCAGCCGGTCGCCGGTCCGACCTCGCCGCTCCAGCTCAGCAGCCACATCCAGGGCCATGGGCCCGATTTCCTGGCGCAGGCCTCGCGCATGGGGCTGGAAGGCGTGATCTCCAAGCGGGCGGACGCCCACTACCGCCCCGGGCGCACCAAGACCTGGCTCAAGACCAAGTGCCTGCAGAGCGACGAGTTCCTGATCGTGGGCTTCGCCGAATTCGGCCGCGGCCGGCGGGCTCGGCGCGCTGCTCGTGGCCGAGGCCCAGGAGAACGGTACGCTGCGCTATGCCGGCCGGGTCGGCACCGGCTACTCGGCGGCCGAGGCCGGCCGCCTGCTTGCCCGCCTGCAGGCGCTGCGCCAGGACGAGCCGGCGGTCCGCCTGCCGCGCGGCCGACCGGCGCAAGGCCGTCTGGGTGCGCCCGGCCCTGCAGGCCGAGGTGCACTACGGCTCGCGCACGGCGGACGGCATCCTGCGCCATGCGGTCTACAAGGGCCTGCGCGCCGACAAGCCCGCTGCCGGCACGAGCGCCGGGACCGCCGGCAGCGCGCCGCAGGCCCCGCGCCAGCGCTGGGTCAGCGACGAGGACCTCGCCTCGGTCTGGGTCACCAATCCCGATCGGGTGATGTTCGGCGCCGGCGGGCCCGCCAAGCTGGAGCTGGCGCTCTACTACGCCCGGGTCGGCGACTGGATGCTGCCGGAGCTTGCCCTGCGGCCGGTCTCGCTGCTGCGCTGCCCGACCGGCAAGGCGGCCGACTGCTTCTTCCAGCGCCACGCGATGAGCGGCATGCCCGAGGCGATCAGGCAGATCTCGCTGCGCGAGGAGGGCTCCAAGGAGCGCGCCGACTACCTCTATCTCGAGAACGCGCGCGGCCTGCTGGCGCTCGCCCAGTTCGGCGCCGTGGAGCTGCACAGCTGGGGCTGCCGGGTCGACAAGCCGGAGCGGCCCGATCGCATGGTCTTCGACCTCGATCCCGACGAGGGCCTGCCGTGGCGCCAGGTGATCGACGCGGCCTTCGAGGTGCGCCAGAGCCTCGAGGACCTCGGCTTCGTGCCGTTCGTCAAGACCACCGGCGGCAAGGGCCTGCACGTGGTGGTGGCGCTGGCCAGGCGGCAGGCCTGGCCCGAGGTGCGCCGTTTCGCCGAGGTCTTCGCGGTCGCCATGGCGCGCCGGCTGCCGAAGCTGTTCACGGCCAACATGGCGAAGTCGAGCCGGCGCGGCCGGATCTTCCTGGACTATCTGCGCAACGGGCGCAGCGCCACGGCGGTTGCCGCCTACTCCTTGCGGGCGCGGCCGGGCGTGCCCGCCTCGACGCCCGTGACCTGGGAGGAGCTCGTCGAGATCGACGAGCCCGCCGATCTCAATTATGCTACAGTCCCGGTACGGTTGACGGAAGTCGACGACCCCTGGGCCGAGCTTGCCCGGTCGGCGCGTCCGCTGACCAAGGAGATGGAACGCCGGCTCCAGGCCGCGCGTTGACCGAGAAACATAGAAGAGGTCGAAACCATGCCGCCACGCTCGACCTGGAAGGGCCACCTCAAGCTGTCCCTGGTCTCTTGTCCGGTGCGTCTCTACAACGCCGTGAGCCGGACCGAACGCGTATCCTTTCATCTGCTGCACAAGGACACGCACAACCGGATCGCGATGAAGCCGCACGATCCCGAGCTCGGCCCGGTCGAGCGCAGCGACCTCGTCAAGGGCTACGAATACGAGAAGGATCAGTACGTCATCTTCACGGACGAGGATTTCGAGAAGGTCCAGATCGACTCTGTCCAAGGCGATCGTGATCGAGAAGTTCGTCGATGCCGCCGAGGTCGACGAGATCTACTACGAGTTGCCCTACTACCTGGCGCCGGACGGCGCGGTCGCCGAGGAGACCTTTCGGGTCGTGCAGTGGGCCATGCGCGAGAAGAAAAAGGTCGCGCTCTCGCGCGTCGTGCTCTCCTCGCGCGAGCGCCTGATCGCGCTCGCCGTGCGCGACAAGGGCCTGCTGGTGATGACCCTGCGCAACGCCGACGAGGTGCGCGACGCCAACGAGTTCTTCAGCGACATCCAGGACGAGCAGCCCGAGAAGGACATGCTCGACCTCGCCTCGGCGCTGATCGAGCAGAAGTCCGGCGCGTTTGATCCGAGCGAGTTCAAGGACCGCTACCACGACGCGGTGGTCGAGATGGTCAAGGCCAAGGTCAAGGGCCAGGAGCCGGTGCTCGCCAAGGCGCCCGAGCGCGGCAAGGTGATCAACCTGATGGACGCGCTGCGCCAGAGCCTGGACGCCGACAAGAAGCCGCCGGCCAAGAGCCAGCCGCGCAAGGCCGCGGAGAAGCCCGCCGCCAAGGCCCCGGCCAGCAAGAGGAAGGGCCGCAGCGCGGCCTGATCGCATGGCCCTGCCCGCCGGCAGGATCAGCATCGTCGGCCGCCTGAGCGCGCCGATGGGGGCCGTGGCGCGCGAGGTCGCAGCGCGCGGCGGCACGGTGCAGCGCGGCCTGTCGCGCCAGACCGGCGTCGTGGTGGTCGCGCGCACGAGCGTGCGCCAGCTTGCCGGCGGCCGGCTGCAGGCAAAGATCGCCCAGGCCGACCGGCAAGGTGCGGTCTGCATCAGCGAGACGGCCTTCCTGCGCGCCCTGGGCCTGCTGCCCGACGCGGCGCCGATGACGGGCGCGATCGCCCTCGACGCGCTCGCCGACAAGGCCGGGCTCGACCCCGAGGTGGTCCGGCTGCTGGTGCTGTTCGACCTGATCGAGCCGTGCGACGGGCAGTGCAGCTTTGCGCGATCTGGTGAGCGCGCGCGAGGTCGCGCGGCTGCTGGGCGAAGGCCTGGACCTGAGGGCGATCCTCGCGACCGCGGAGCGGGTGGCGCGCCCGCGCGGCGCCCCTGACCGTCCGCTGACGCGTCTCAAGCTGGTCGGCGACGGCCCGGGCCAGCTCGCGCGCTGGATCGACGGCGCGCGCGGCGAGCTCGACGGTCAGATGCGGCTGCCGCTGCCGCGCACCGACAACCCCTCGGTGGACGAGCTGTTCGAGAACGCCGAGGAGGCCGAGCAGGCGGGCGATCTGGCCACGGCCGAGGCGCTCTACCGGCGCTGCATCGCGCTCGATCGCAGCGACCCGATCGCGCTCTTCAACCTCGCCAACGTGCTCTGCGCGCAGGAGCGCGGCGCCGCCGCCAAGCTCTACCTGCAGCTCGCCGCCTCGCTCGACCCGGGCCTCGCCGAAGCCTGGTACAACCTCGCCCTGCTGCTCGATGCCGAGGGCGACAAGGCTGCGGCGCGGGAAGGCTTCGAGCGGGCGATCGAGGCCGATCCCGACTATGCGGATCCCCTCTACAACCTCGCCCATCTCGAGTTCGAGGCCGGCGCTTTCGCCCGGGCCCGCGAGCTGTGGCAGCGCTACCTGACCCTCGACCCGGACAGCGAATGGAGCCGCAAGGCGCGCCACGGCCTGGCGCTCTGCCAGCGCCAGGGGCAATGGATCTGAGGGCGCCCCCGCGCCGGCGCCACCAGGCCCTGGCTCAGTCGAGCCGCGTGATCCGGCCCTCGACCGCGGGCGCGATGGTACCGGCCGCCGCGATGTGGTCGATCACCTGGTGGGCCATCAGCGAGGCGGCATTGGCGTCGATGATGCGCGGCTTGTCGATGAACACGGCATAGCCGTCGCCGCCCTTGCCGATGAAGTCGTTGGTCGCGAGCTTGAAGGTGGCGGCATCGTCGAGCGGCGCGCCGCCGACCGTCACCTCGGTCACCCGATCGCCCGCGGGCTTTGAGGCATCGTAGCTGAAGGTCAGCCCGGAGACGTGCGGGAAGCGGCCGCCGCCGTCCTCGACCGCGCTCACGCCGTGCTCGAGTGCGGCGCGCAGGTCGGCGCCGCTGACCTCGATCAGGATGGTCTTGTTGCCGAACGGCAGCTCGGACTGGATGTCGCGCCGGGTCAGCACGGTGCCGGGCTCGTAGGTGCGATCGGCCCGGATGCCGCCGCCATTGGTGAGTGCCACGTCGGCGCCGACCGCCGCGCGGATCGCATCGGCCATCAGGTTCGCGAACGCCGACTCCTGCGCGCGCACGGTCGTGCGCCGGCTGTCGAGCGCCACCTCGGTCGTGCCGATCTCGATGTCGAGCGCGGTCGAGAGCTTGTCGGCATAGCCCTGGACCGCCTCGGCGAGCCGGGCATTCGGCTCGACCGACGCGGTGTTGATCAGCTCGAAGGCCGGCTCCCAGACGAAGCTCGGGCCGTCGCTTTCCTCGACGGTGTCCATGGTCACCGTGATGACCGAGACGAACTCGGCCTGGCTGCCGCTTTCGACCAGCCCCATGCGGCCGTCGTAGGCGACCCTGAGGTCATGGTCGTCGCCCGAGAGCACGAGATCGACCGGGGCCGCCCGGATCAGCTCGTCGTCCTCGCGCCGATCGGTGTGGGCCACCGCGACCACCAGGTCGGCGCCCGCCTCGCGCAGCTGCGCCGCCATCGATTCGGCCGTCGCGACCGGGTCGGCGAAGGTGATGGGCCCGGGCGAGGACTTGATCGCGGTGCTCGCCGTGGTCAGCCCGAACAGGCCGACCTTGTAGTCGCCGACATCGACCATCAGCGATTTGGTCGTGCCGTCGATCGGGCTCCCGTCCGCCTCCATGGCGTTGCTGGACAGCAGCGGGAACCGTGCCTCGGCGATCCGCTCCGCGAGGACGTCGGGCCCGAAGTCGAACTCGTGGTTGCCGACCGCCATGGCGTCGATGCCGATCGTGTTGAGCAGGTCGATCATGTGCGCGCCCTGATCGAACCCGGAGAGCAGGGACGGCGAGATGCTGTCGCCGCCATGGGTCACCAGGACGTGGGGATTGTTCGCGCGGACCTCCTCGACCACGCTCGCGAGCCGGGCGACGCCGCCCTTGCCTTCATCCTCCTCCATCCGGTCGAGGTCGTTGAAGTGGACGATCTTGAGCGTGACGGGCTCCGCCGCGGCGACGCCGATCCCCCACGCCAGGGCCAGCGCCGACGCGCCGAGGAACAGTGCGGACCCCCTCGCAGATCCCCTCATGGTTGGCTCTCTCCATCACAGCGCCCGTGTCCGGAGCAGGTTGCGAGCTCCGTCATAGCAAACCACGCGCCGGCGCGACCAGTACGCGTGAGGGCGCACGCCTCAATCGAGCACGGCCGTCACCTCGACCTCGATCAGGAACTCCGGCAGGGCCAGAGCCGCGACCCCGACCAGGGTGTTGGCGGCCGGCGCGGCATCGCCGAAGAAGGCGGCGATGGCGGGCCCGATGATCTGGAGCTTGTCCGGGGTGTGGCCCACCACGTAGGTGCGCATGCGGACCACATCCGCCGGGCCTGCGCCGGCGTGCGCCAAGATCTTGCGCAGGTTGCGAAAGACCTGGGCGGTCTGGACGGCGAGATCGCCTTCCCCAACCAGTGCCCCGTCGTCGTCCCAGGCGACCTGGCCCGAGCACTCGATGGTCCGCGTGCCACGATGGGCGATCGCGTGGGAGAAGCCGTAGCGCACCGAATTGTACATGTCGTCGGGATTGATCGCTTCGCGTGTCATTCTCCGTCCTCCCGGCAGCGCAATGCGCTGCGCCGCCCAGTCGGGCTCGCCGTGCTGCTCTGACACCCAGACGCCGCGCCCGATCAGCCCTCGTACGTCACCCGCCAGATCCGGCCCTGGACCGAATCGGCGATGTAGAGCGCGCCGTCGGGGCCCTGCGCCAGGCCCATCGGCCGGAACTCGGCATCGTCCTCGTCCTCGAGCATCTCGGCACCCTTGAAGCCGTCGGCGAACACCGACCAGTCCCCTGCAGGCTCGGCGCCCTCGAACGGCACGAACACCACGTTGTAGCCGTCCTGCGGCAGCGGCGCGCGATTCCACGAGCCGTGGAAGGCGATGAGCGCGCCGCCCTGCGCCTGCGCCGGGAACGCGTCTGCCGTGTAGAACAGGAGATCGTTCGGCGCCCAATGGCCGGCGAACGCCAGCAGCGGCGCCTGGTAGCCGTCGCCCGCGGCGGTCTTGCCGTCGCCGCCATATTCCGGCCCGACCATGCGCTGGCCCATCTGCTGGTCCCAGTAGGTGTAGGGCCAGCCGTAGTCGGCGCCCTCGCGCGCGACGTGAAATTCCTCCGCCGGCAGCTCGGCGCTCTGCTCGGCCGTGTAGAGGTCCGGATACAGGTCGTGCAGCTGATCGCGCCCGTGCATCACGAAGTACAGCTCGCCGGCCTGCGGGTTCCAGTCCAGCGCCACGATGTTGCGCGTGCCGGTGACGAAGCGCTCGCCGTCCGCGAACGTCTGGCCGGTCTTGTCGGCATCGAAGCGCCAGAGGCCGGCATGCTCCTCGAGCAGGGGGCAGGGCTCCTGGCCGGGCGAGCCCTGCGTGCGATCCTCCTCCTGGCAGGCGTTCGAGGGTGCTCCGACGTTGACGTAGAGGTTGCCCAAATCATCGATGGCAATAGCCTTGGAGGCATGGCTGCGCTGCTCCGGAAAGCCCTCCACGACCGTCTCCGCCGGGCCATCGGGCGCCAGATCGTCCTCCGGCAGCGCATAGCGGTAGATCGCCTCGTCGCTCGAGGCATAGAGAAAGCCGTCGTGGATCGCGAGGCCCGTGCCGGCGTGCTCGCCGAAGTACACGCTGTGATCGACGGCGCCGTCGCCGTTCTCGTCGCGCAGCGCCACGACGCCGCCGTCTTCCTGGGGCTCACGCAGCGCCACGAAGACGTCGCCGTTGTCGCGCACCGCGATGTGCCGCGCCCGGCCGACGCCATCGGCGAAGATTTTTGCGTCGAAACCCTCGGGCACGCGGATGCCGGCGTCCTCGTCGACCGCGCTCGCCTCGTCCAGGCCGAGCCCCTCCGCCTGGCCGAAGGCGGGGCCGGCGAAGGCCAGCGGCCCGAGCATGGCGCCCGCCAGGAGCGGGATCTTGCGGCGGAGGCGGTGCCGATCACAGGGAGGCTCGCCGGTCATGATATGTCTGGATTGCCGATCGTCGCGCATGTTCCCTCCGCTGCTCGCTCGCCCGCCCGGACCAGAACAGGCGTCCCACCGTATGACCTTGATCTGCGGTGGCGGATGGCAAGGCGACGCGTGTTGGCTAGGTTGACCAGGATCGCCGCGATTGGCTGACGTGACTCGAATTGAGGAGCACGCCGCGATGCAAGTTACGGTCCATGCCGCCAAGACCCACCTTTCCAAGCTCATCGACGCCGCGCTGTCGGGCGAGGAGGTCGTGATCGCGCGCGGCCGCAAGCCGGTCGTCAGGCTGGTCCCGATCCCGCAGGGCAAGTTCAGGATCGGGCTCTTGCAGCGCGAGCTGACGGGCCCTGGTCCGGATTTCCTCGAGCCGCTGGACGAGAGCGAGCTGACGCCGTGGGAAGGCGAATGAGGAGCGTTCTCCTGAACACGCACGCATGGGCCTGGACCCTAATGGGCGACGAGCGTCTTTCCGCTCACCCTTGATGATCAACCCGGCAAAGGCATCTTGCCTCGAGGGCGAAGGAGCGGCTGGTCTGCTATCAGCTCCGAACAAGCCTTCAGGAGATCTACGAGAGTGCCGTCGGCGAGACCCCGGCGATCTCGTATGGCTCACGGCGCGCTGCAAGAGCCTCGTCGACGCCCGGAGCTAACAGCCGGCGCTAACGGGAAGTCCCTTGTTCGGGCTGCAGCCGGGTCGCGGGCGCATACTGCTCCTCGAGCCGGTTGGCGTGGCGATGCACGAGCCGCCAGGTGCCGTCCTCGAGGCGAAAGATGTGGGTCACCCGGTTCGACCAGCGGGCCGGCCGGTCGGTGCCGTCCATCCGCGCCTCGAAGGTCTCGATGTCGGTCGTGTAGGCCAGCTCCGCGGTCACGACCGTGGTCAGGTTCTCGTGATGGACGGTGCCGCCCCTGAACTGCCGGCCGGCCCAGTCCCAGCGCTGCTCGACGGCGGCCCAGCCCTTCTCGTAGCCGCCCCAGCCGTAGAAGCTGGTCGCATCGTCGCGCTGCGAATAGAGCGCCTTGATGGCGGCGGGGTCGCCATTGGCGACGTCGGCCATGGCCGCGTGCAGGCGGGCGACGGCCTTTGCGAACGGCTCCGTCATCAGTCGTCGCGATCCGCGCATGCCGCGACAGGCGATGCGATCACAAGCATGCGAGCGACTCCATCATGACGCACTCCTCCACGTCATGTTCGCTTTACCATAGCAGTCACGATCCTGCCGTTCGAGGCCCGCGAGTGTGGTGGGCGACGCGGCGGGCTCGCCCTGCAAGAGATGCGGCGCCCCGGAACGACGCGCCGCCGAAGAGCGTATATACTGGAGTACGCAAAGTGCGATGACCTTGCCGGCCGGCCGAGGACTGCTGGTCCGATGAAGCTGATCGAAGGAATTGAATCAGCCGCATGGTCGTTGCTTGATTCTATTCGGCTTTTTGCCTCGATCGACAGATCTCAGCGATGCTGTTGCCCGGGAGACACAGAAAATCGGCAAACGGAGCTTGATTATCTCCGCCTGGTATCTATCATCATTCTGGAAATATGAAACTTAGTGGCACGCATGCCACAGTCTACTACTGTCGAACAGCGGCTAGGCGGGGCGTGGAAGCTGTTGCTGGGTAATTTGTCGCAGTGGCACCCTCGGGCAGAGTTCGGCGGCGCGCGAGGAGCGCGCGGGGCAGGCGGGCCTGCGGCCGCTTCGTGTCCTGTTCGTCCAGGACCATCTGGGCCAGACCATGGGGCTGGTGCACGGCGTCACCCGCTACCTGGTCTCCACCCTGCCGGCGTTCGATCGTGCAGCCGTCGAGCCTTTCCTGTGCGTGCTGACCCCCCGTCATCCGATCGGCGCACCGATGCTCGAGGCCGAGGGCATCGAGCCGATCTTTCTCGCGCGCGAGAAATGGGATCCGCGGGCCGTGCTCGACCTGATCCGTGTGATCCGCGAGCGCGACGTCGACGTGGTCCAAGTCAGCGGCTTCAAGGCGGCGATGCTCGGGCGGATCGCGGCGGTTGCGGCCGGGCGCGCGATGGTCGCCCACATCCACGACGCCAGGCCGATGCCGGCCTGGGTGCGCCTGATCCAGCGCCGGCTCGCGCCTCGCACCGACGCGGTGGTGGCGGTCTCGCAGGCCATGCGCCGGGCGGCGATCGAGGACTACGGCGTGCCGCCCGAGCGGGTCCGCGTGCTCTACAACGGCGTGCTGTCGGGGGCTTATGCGCGCGTCGCCGACGACGCCGGGCGGCGCATTCGTGAGGAGCTGGGCCTTTCCGCCGACGCCCGGGTGATCGGCATCGTCGGACGGGTCGAGCCGGGCAAGGGCATCAGGCCGCTGCTGCAGGCGATGCCGGCGGTGCTGGCGTCCTGCGCCGACGCCGCCCTGCTGGTGATCGGCGACGGGCCGACGCGCGCGGAGAGCGAGCGTCTGGCCGTCGACCTCGGCATCGCCGCGGCGGTCCGCTTTACCGGCTATCGCGGCGACGTGCCGGAGCTGCTTGCCGCGATGGATGTCATGGCCGCGCCCTCGATCGCGGAGCAGGGCCTGGGCTATGCCGTCCTCGAGGCCATGTGCGCGGGCGTCCCGGTGGTCGCGTCGCGCTGTGGCGGGCCGGCCGAATGCATCGTGCACGGCGAGAGCGGCCTGCTCGTGCCGATGGGCGACGTGCCGGCGCTGGCGGAGGCGCTGATCAGCGTGCTCGCCGACGCGCGGCTGCGCGAGGAGCTCGCCGAGGGCGCGCGCCGCCGCAGCGCCCTGTTCTCGGTGGCCCGCCATGTCGACGACCTGCTGGCGATGTATCGCGAGATCATGGCTGCCCGCGCCCGCCAGGGCCGCACGGCGGGCGCGGCCGAGCTGCAGGTCCTGGCGACCGGGCATGACGGCGATCGCAGCCCGCAGGCGTGACGCATGCGTCGGCTGAGAAGGTCGCTGCGTTCGTCGCTGACCAAGAACGCTCCCGAGATCCAGGCCTTGGTGACCGGCAACATGCCGTCGTTCGTGATCCGCGCCAGCCGACGGATGACGGGCGTGCCGGTGTTCTTCTTCCACGATGTGGAGCCCGGCCGCTTCGAGGCCCAGCTGCGCTATCTCGGCGCCAACGGCTATCGCACCCTCGATGCCGACCAGCTGGAGGCGAGGCTGCGGCGACCCCAAGACCAGGGCCGGGACGACGGCCGCGACGTGGCCCTGACCTTCGACGATGCGACCTGGACGTTCTGGGCCTATGCCTTTCCGTTGCTGCGCCGGCACGCGGGCGCGCGCGATCCTGTTCGCGATCCCCGGCATCGTGCCCGACGATCCTGCCCCCTATCCGAACCTCGAGGACCTGTGGGCCGGCCGGTGCAGCCCTGCCGACATCGCCGCGCGCGCAAAAGTCCAGCCGCTTTGCACCTGGCGCGAGCTGCGGGCGCTGCATGCGAGCGGCGTGGTCGACATCCAGTCGCACTCGCTGACCCACGCCCTGGTGCCGGCCTCGGCCCGGATCGACGATTTCGTCCACCCGGGCTTTGCCGCCGGCACCTTCGCCAACAGCGACCTGCCGCTCGCCTCGTCCGACGACCCGCGCCAGCCGGCGCGGCGGCTGCGGCTCGGCGCGCCGGTGTTCGAGGCCGCCTCCAGGCTCTGCGGCCGGCCGCGCTTTCTCGAGGCGCCCGAGCTGGCGCAGGCGCTGGTCGATCATGTGGCGGCGCGCGGTGGCGCTGCGTTCTTCGAGCGGCCGTCGTGGCGACGCGAGCTGGCGACGTTGGCGGACGCCTGGCCGACCGACCGGCGCGGCCGTCTCGAGACGCCGGAGCAGACGCGCGAGGCGATCCGCGACGAGCTGGCCCTCTCGAAGGCGCTGCTCGAGCAGCGCCTGCCCGGCAAGGCGGTCCGGCACTTCTGCTATCCCTGGTTCGACGGCTGCGATCTCGCCGACCGGCTCGCGGCAGAGGCGGGTTATCGCACCGTCCATGGCGGCATCGGCGTCGCGAAGCCGGCACGGCACGGCGATGCCCTTGCCTGTGCAGCGCGTTTCGGAAGAATATCTGTTCCGGTTGCCGGGTGAGGGGCGCACAGGGTTCGCGCCGGTCTGGCTCAACCGCGTGCGCGGCCTCATGGCGAAAGGCGCGCGCGCTCAGTGATCTCGAAGCGGGTTGCGGGCGCCGGTGCGCCAGGGTCTTCGCGCGCCCGAAGGCAACCGGCCGAAAGCGGCACATGACGCAGTCCATCCGCCTGTTCTCGACCTGCCCGCCTTCGGTCGACGTGGCATCGACGCCCGCCGCTTGCGGCCGGTCCTACCACGAGCATGTCGCCGCGATCGCCCGCTGGAGCGAGGCCGCGGGCTGCGAGGGCATGCTGATCTATGCCGACAACCGCCTGGTCGACCCGTGGCTGGTCGCGCAGTCCGTGATCGCGGCGACCGAGCGGCTGTGCCCGCTGGTCGCCGTCCAGCCCGCCTACATGCACCCCTACGCGGTCGCCAAGACGGTCGCGACGCTGGGCTATCTGCACGGCCGCAAGATCTACCTGAACATGGTCGCGGGCGGCTTCAAGCGCGACCTCGAGGCGCTGGGCGACATGACGCCGCACGACGCCCGCTACACGCGCCTCGTGGAGTACTCCACCATCATCATGGACCTGGCGCGCGCGTCGGCCGGCAACCGCGCCGTCTCGTTCCAGGGCAGCTACTACACCGTCGACGGCCTGAAGCTGACGCCGGCGGTGCCGGAAGCCATCCTGCCGGAGCTGTTCGTCTCGGGCTCGTCCGAGGCCGGCCTCGCGGCCGCGGGCGCGCTGGGCGCTACCGCCGTGCACTACCCGCAGCCGGCCAGGCAGTATGGCAAGGACGCCTTCGATCCGGCGCTGGCACGCGGCATCCGGGTCGGCATCATCGCGCGCGCCGACGAGCGATGAGGCCTGGCAGGTCGCCGAGCAGCGCTTCCCTCCCGACCGGCGCGGCCAGGTCGTCCACCAGCTGGCGATGAAGACCTCGGATTCGCGCTGGCACAAGGACCTTTCCGAGCGGCCCGAAGCCGAGCCCGACAGCCCGTACTGGCTGCGCCCGTTCCGCAGCTACCAGACCTTCTGCCCCTATCTGGTCGGCGCGCGCGAGCGCGTCGCCGAAGAGCTCGCCCGCTACATCGCCGCGGGCTTTCGCACCTTCATCCTGGATGTGCCGCCGAACGAGGCGGAGCTGGCCGAGATCCAGGCGGTGTTCGCGCTGGCCGGCCGAGCGGCCGCGCTGATGGCATCCGGCTGATGGTGCGCTCGCTGCAGGAGTACGTGACGCGGCAGGCGGACCGTCGGCCGCAGGCGACGGCACTCGTGGACGGCGACCTCGCCGTGACCTACGAGGCGCTGGAGACGCGCGCCAACCGGCTGGCACGGCTGTTGCGCGAGCACGCCCGCCGCGGTGATCGCATCGGCCTGCTGCTGCCGAAATCGCCGGCGGCGATCGCCGGCATGCTCGCGAGCCTGAAGGCCGGCGCGATCTATGTCCCGCTCGACCCGGAAAGCCCTGCGGCGCGGCTCGAGAAGATCCTGCGCGCCGCCGAGTGCCGCGTTCTCCTGGCAGCGGCGCCCGCCGTGCCGCTGCTGCGCGCGCTCATGCCGCGCCTCGAGCAGGCGCTGCGGCCCGATCTGGTCTGGATCGGCGACGTGCCCGCCGATGCCGGCGATCTCGAGGCGAGGTGCAGCGAAGCCGACGCGGCGGCGCTTTCGCCCGAGCCGCTGCAGGATGGCGGCGCCGGCGACGATCCGGCCCACCTGCTGTTCACCTCCGGCTCGACCGGCACGCCCAAGGGCGTGATCGTCGCGCATCGCAACGTGATCGCGTTCGTGACCTGGGCGAACGGCTACTTCGGCGTCGCGCAGAGCGATCGCGTGTCCTGCCATTCGCCGTTCGCGTTCGACCTGTCGACCTGGGATCTGTTCGGCGGCTTCGCGGCCGGCGCCGAGGTGCATCTCGTGCCGCCGCAGCTCAACCTGTTCCCCGGCCGCCTCGTCGAGTTCATCCGCGAGCACCGGCTCACGCAATGGTTCTCGGTGCCCTCGCTGCTGGCCTATCTGGCGCGCTTCGATGCCGTGCAGCCGGGCGATTTTCCGGAGCTGCGGCGGATCATCTGGTGCGGCGAGGTTTTTCCGACGCCGGCGCTGCGCTACTGGATGGAGCGGGTGCCGCACGCATCCTTCACCAACCTCTACGGGCCGACCGAGACCACGATCGCGAGCAGCTGGTTCAGGGTCGAGGCGCCGCCTTCGCGACCCGGGTGCCACCGTGCCGATCGGGCGCGCCTGCGACGGCGAGACGCTGCACATCCTGGGACCCGACCTGCGCCCCCTGCCGCCTGGCGAGGTCGGCGAGATCGGCATCGGCGGCGCCGGCGTGACGCTCGGCTACTGGCGCGATGAGGAGCGCACCGGGGCGGCGTTCGTGGCCCTGCCCTCGCGAGCCCGGAAGCCGGGTCTACCGCACCGGCGATCTCGGCATGCGCGATCGGCGACGGCCTGGTCCACTTCCTCGGCCGCAAGGATTCGCAGATCAAGTCGCGCGGCCATCGGATCGAGCTCGGCGAGATCGAGGCGGCGCTGCTCACCGTGCCGGAGATCGGCGAGGGCGTCGGTCGTGGCGCTCCAGGCAGAAGGCTTCGGCGGCCACACCATCTGCTGCGCCTATGTCGCCGCGCGCCGGGACCGCGCTGTCGCCTGCCGCCGCGCGCGAGCGCCTCGCCGCCCTCGTGCCGAGATACATGCTGCCGGCGCGCTGGCGCGCCATGGAGCGCTGCCGTCGAACGCCAACGGCAAGGTCGATCGGGTTGCCCTGCGCGACATGTTCGTGAGGAGGTGGCGAGAGCCCGAATGAGGCCGCCGGCTGCAGCTTCGCGCGGCGGCGACGCCGACGCCGGCAAGCGGTTCGTGCTGATCGGCTCCGAGACGCACATCGCGTTGGACGCCGCGAAGATGCTGTCGGGCGAACCGGGCGCCGAGCTTGCCGCCGTGCTCGTTCGATGCCGCCGGCGATGGCCGGCTCACGCGCCATGCGCACGCGCACGGCGTTCCGGTCTACCCGGCCGGGCGCCTGCGCACCGACGGCGCCGACCTTTGCCGCGACCTCGCCTGCGACTGGCTGATCAACGCTTACGGTACGGTGATCGTGCCGCGGTCGGTGCTGCGCCTGTTCCCCGGCCGCGCGCTTAACGTGCATCCGGGGCCGCTGCCCGAATACGGCGGGCTGCACATGAATCAATGGGCGCTGCGCAACGGCGAGAGCAGGTTCGGCGCGACGATCCATCTCATAGAGGAGCGGGTCGATGCCGGCGCGATCGTGCGCCAGGCCTGGTTCGACATCGCGCCGGGCGATACCGGGCTCACGCTGTTCAACCGAACCCAGCACGTGGCCACGGACCTGCTCCGGGAGGTGCTCGGCGACATCGTGACCGATCGGCCGCTGCGCCCGATGCCGCAGGACCTGACGCGCCTTCGCATCTACCGGCATGCCGAGGCGCTGGACGGCAGGATCGACTGGCGCTGGTCGGCGCGGCAGATCGTGGACTTCGTGCGCGCGGGCAACTACCGTCCGTTCCGCTCGCCGACCTATACGGCCTACGTTGAGGGCGCGGGCGTGCGGATCGAGGTCCTGAATGCGTATGTCGGAGGGCCTGCGGCTGCGCCGTGCGGCTCGGTGGTCGAGCTTTGCGAGGACGGCCCGCGCGTCGCCTGCGGCGAGGCCGGCTCGGTCGTGCTGGCGAGGGCGGAGGCGGACCGGGTGGCGCTCGGCGCTGCGGACTGGCGCCGCTGGCTTGGCACGCTGCTGCAAGGCAGGCTGCCGGGGCGCGCCCCCGGTTTTTGAGGCGATGATGGACGAGAGCGATGTCGAGCAGGCGCTCCTGGCATTCCTGCGCGAGCGGTTCGGGGTCGAGCCGCCCTCGGCAGACGCCAACCTGATCGAGGAGCGGCATCCTCGATTCGATGATGTTCGTCGACCTGATCGTGTTCATCGAGGAGCGCTTTGGCGTCGTCGCCGAGCTCGACGATCTGGAGATCGACAATTTCGCCACGGTCGCCGGCATGGCGCGCTTCGTGATCGAGCGCGGCGTCCGAGACCGGCCTGCGACGGTCCACCGCCTCTGAGCGAGGTGCCTGCGCTCAGATCGGCGCTCGCCCGAACTCCCTGATCCAGCGCTCGCCTTCCAGGCCGCTGAACAGCGCGCTGCCGCGCATGAAGCTGTCGACGATCGCCTGGTCGCCGGCTGTGGACGAGCATCCAGCGGCCGGTGTTGAGCAGGCAGAGCGCATCCCGGTAGGCCTGCAGATCCCTGGCGTCGACGTCGCCGCGCAAGAGCGCCAGGCCCTGCGCCGCGGCATCGGCGATCGCGGCGTCCAGCACCGCCTCCAGCTTGCCCTCGGCCGCGACCAGCTGAACGACCTCGCCGACCCGCGGGCGCTTCTCGTAGTAGACGAACCAGCCGAGATCGCGCCCCTGCGGCTCCCTCACCGCCATCGCCCGCAGGCGGCCGCCGAGCGCCTTCGCCCGGCACCGCTCCAGGAGCCAGGCGAACGATGCGGCATCGTAGCGCGGCATCAGATCGAAGCCCGGCGCCGCCGCCAGCCAGTCGACGGCCGATTGCGGGTCGAGCTCGGCCATGACCGGCGCCGCTACCGCTGTCGTCGGTGACCGCCCGCCGCGCCAGCCGGTTGCCCCCCATGAGGTCGGCGGCGTCGGAGAGCGGGCGCAGGCCGCGCGGCCAGGGCCTGCTTCTCGACCCGGCCGCCAGTTCCAGCAGGCCGCGCGCCGGGCGGATCAGCCGGAACCAGTCGAGGCTGCAGAGCGGCACCGAGACCCCGCCGCAGCCCTCCCAGATTTTTTTGGACAAGGGGTTGGCGCCGTTGGCCACCGAGAGGTCCTGCGGGCCCTCGAAGAAGCGCTTGAGCAGCCGCATGGCGATCAGGGGATTGCGCGGCGTGCCCGGGCTGCCGCGCACGCGAAAATTGCTCGACGCCGCCGCCCGTATCGCCTGGCCGCCGCGCAACGCCATGGGCCTCGCGACCACGCCGAGAAAGCCGTCGATCCGCCCGCCGCCGTCGGCGCAGACCAGCGATGGCAGCTCCGGGTCGTACCAGGGATTGTCGAGATAGACGTCCTCGAGGTAGCGCGCCAGCGCGTCCGGCGCCGATCCGCATCGCCGGGCGCGCCGCCCTCGGCGAGCAGCGCCACGACGCCCGGAATGTGCTCCCTCGTGCACGGCAGGATCTGCATCGACGGGACCAGCTGCGGTCAGGGGCGGGACGTCGCGCGCGGCCGGCTCAGGCGCCGCGCGCCCGCGCGAGCTCTTCCGCGAGCGCGCCGAGGAACTGCTGCGTGGTCAGCCAGGGCTGGTCCGGCCCGATCAGCAGCGCCAGGTCCTTGGTCATGCGGCCGCTCTCGACCGTCGCGACGCACACCCGCTCGAGCGTGCTCGCGAACTGCCTCGACCTCGGGCGTGCCGTCGATCTTGCCGCGGTAGGTGAGCGCACGGGTCCAGGCGAAGATCGAGGCGATCGGGTTGGTCGAGGTCTGCTTGCCCTGCTGGTGCTGGCGAAAGTGGCGGGTCACCGTGCCGTGCGCCGCCTCCGCCTCGATCGTCTTGCCGTCCGGCGTCATCAGCACCGAGGTCATCAGCCCGAGCGAGCCGAAGCCCTGGGCCACCGTGTCGCTCTGCACGTCGCCGTCGTAGTTCTTGCACGCCCACACGAACGCGCCGCTCCACTTCATCGCCGCGGCGACCATGTCGTCGATCAGGCGGTGCTCGAAGGTCAGGCCCTGGGCGGCGAATTTTTTGGCGAACTCGGCCTCGAACACCTCCTCGAACAGGTCCTTGAAGCGGCCGTCGTAGACCTTCAGGATGGTGTTCTTGGTCGAGAGATAGAGCGGGTAGTTGCGCATCAGCGCATAGTTCATGCAGGCCTTGGCGAAGTCGCGGATCGAATTGTCGAGGTTGTACATGCCGAGCGCCACGCCGCCGGCCGGAAAGCGGAAGATCTCGAACTGCTGCGGCTTGGAGCCGTCCTCGGGCGTGAAGGTCATGGTGAGCGTGCCGGCGCCCGGCACCTTGAAGTCGGTCGCGCGGTACTGGTCGCCGAAGGCGTGGCGGCCGATCACGATCGGCTGGGTCCAGCCGGGCACCAGGCGCGGCACGTTGCTGCAGATGATCGGCTCGCGGAACACCGTGCCGCCCAGGATGTTGCGGATCGTGCCGTTGGGCGAGCGCCACATCTGCTTCAGGCCGAACTCCTGCACGCGCGCCTCGTCGGGCGTGATGGTGGCGCATTTGACGCCGACATTGTGCTGCTTGATCGCCTCGGCGGCCTCGATCGTGATGCGATCGTCGGTGGCGTCGCGGTTCTCGATGCGCAGGTCGTAGTACAGGGTCTCGAGATCGAGATGCGGAAAGATGAGCTGCTCCTTGATCATCCGCCAGATGATCCGGGTCATCTCGTCGCCGTCGATCTCGACGATCGGTTTCGCCACCTTGACCTTGGCCATGCCTCTCTCCCGTGAGTTCGGCCGTTTGTAGCGGACCTGCGGGCTCCTGGCCAAGGCCCGCGGCACCTCTCCGGCCGATCGCAGGCCTCAGGCGTGCCAGATCGGATTGCTGAGCTTGGCGAGGAAGGCCTCGTGCGCGGCGAGCTCCGCCGGGCTCGGCGCATGCGGCCGGGCCGGCCGGACGATGCGCTCGCGCGCCTCCATGGCGACCGCAACGGCGGCCTGGCGAACCAGCCCGAGATCGGGCTGGCGGCCGCCCATCAGCCAAAGATAGCACTCGGCGAGCAGCTCCGCGTCCAGCAGCGCGCCGTGCCGGGTGCGCGCGGTGGCATCGACGTTGAAGCGCCGGCACAGCGCATCCAGGCTGTTCGATGCGCCCGCGAAGCGCTGCCGCGCGATCAGCAGGGTGTCGACATGCTCGCCGTCGAGGACCGGCCGGCCGGCGCGGCGCAGCTCGTGATTGATGAAGGCGAGGTCGAACGCCGCATTGTGGATCACGAGCCTGGCCGGCGCGGGGTTGGCCTCGCCGTCGCTGGCGAGGAACTGCAGGAACGCGTCCGCCACCTCGGCGAACACCGGCTGGTCCTGCAGGAACGCGGTGGTCAGCCCATGCACCTGGATCGCATCGGCCGACATCTCGCGCTCGGGGTTGATGTAGCTGTGGAACACGCGGCCGGTCGGGACGTGGTTGAACAGCTCGATCGCGCCGATCTCGACCACCCGGTGACCGTCGGCCGGCTCCAGCCCCGTGGTCTCGGTGTCGATCACGATCTCGCGCATCACGTCTCCAGCGGGTCTCGACAGGGCTCGGCCCGTTTGCTAGCGGCTCCGGCCGCCGCTGTCACGCCGTCAGACGCGGCGAAGCGCGCTGGCCGAGGCTTTCCGGCGGAAACCCTACGCGGCGGACTTCCAGTGGTGCTCTTCCTCCCTGAAGCACCGCTCCTCATGCCAGAGCGTGTCCAGATCCTTCAGCGACTCCAGCATCTGTTCGATCTGGGCATTTCCCTGAGCGCGCTCCAGATAGAGCAAGCGCAGCAGACGGTCGGCGGCGCCTGGCATCTCGCACTGTCCCTTTTCCCAGCGCGCAACGCTTTGCCCACTGCAGCCGAGAAAGAGGCCCAGTCCCTCCTGGGAAAGGTCGAGCTCCTTGCGCAGAAACCGTACCTCGCGGCCCGCCAGGAGGCGCTTGCCCCGGATCAGATCAAGGGCGATGGCCAGGTGAAGGCCATCGACGTTCGCGACCGCCACGCCGACGCCGTACGGTGTCTCGTGATACGCAAAACCGTTCAGCAGGTAGACGTTGTCCAAACCGCACTCGGTGTAGTGGTACGGCTTGGTCATCTCCAGTCTTCCCACTCCACGGTTCTGATGATCAGGCGGTTTCTCTCGGCGATGACGGTTACCGCGCCCGCGTCTCTGCTGCCGATCAGCCGCAGGACGATCTTGCATTGCCAGTCTCCGCGCTCGTTCCGAGAAGGTGGATCCACAACGGAGCCCGTGCGTAGGATCCGATCGAGGTCCGCTCTGACGATCCCCCGCTCCTCCATGCGGTCCTTGGCGTGTAGTGTCAGGATGATGTTCGAGCTGTCCCTGGCCAGGCGGTGGATGATGCGTTCTGCCTGATGGGCGCGCAATCTCAGGACCGCCAACTCGGCGTGCTCCCTATCAATATGATAGGTCCAACTTGTGAGTCAATTCTTGACGCGGAACGGGTCACGATGTGTAGACCGTCTCTCACGCCATCAGCGGCCAGCGGTGCGGCCAGGCGCGGGCAGGGCGGGTGCCGGCGGCGTCGATCACGGCGGCGATCTGGACCTTGGCCCGGCGATGGTCGAGGTCGGTGCGGATCACGAAGTCGGCGCGCCGCCGCTTGCTCGCATCCGGCAGCTGGCGGCGCAGGATCGCGGCGAGGCGCTCCGCGCTCATGCCCGGCCGCCGCAGCACGCGCTGCGCCTGCACCATCGCCCTGGCGCTGACCACCGCCACCGCATCGACCAGCCGCTCGCCGCCGGTCTCGTAGAGCAGCGGGACGTCCAGCACCACCAGGCGCCGGCCGGCCGCGCAGCAGCGCGCCAGGAAACGCCGCTGCGCCGCGCGCACCAGGGGATGGACGATCGCCTCCAGTCGCGCCAGCGCCGCCCCGTCGTCGAACACCTTTGCGCCGAGCGCTCCACGATCGATGCCGCCGGCGGCATCGAGGCAGCCCGGGAAGGCCGCGGCGACCGCCGCGACCGCAGCGCCGCCCGGCGCGAACAGCGCGTGCACCGCGGCATCCGAATCGAACACCGGGATGCCGAAGCAGCGAAAGCCGGCGCTCGCCGCCGACTTGCCCATGCCGATCGAGCCGGTGAGGCCGAGCACGAACATCTCAGTCGAGCCCCGCCAGGACCGTCGCGCGCAGCGCATCGGTGACCTCGGGATCGACGCCGAACCAGGCGCGAAAGCCGGGCCGCGCCTGGTGCAGCAGCATGCCGAGGCCGTCGACCACGGCGTGGCCGCGCGCCCGCGCCGCCGCCAGCAGGCCGGTCTCGAGCGGGCTGTAGACGATGTCGGTGACCAGCGCTGCGGCCGGCAGCGCCGCGAGATCGACCTCGAGCGGCGGCTGCCCGGCCATGCCGAGGCTCGTGGTGTTGACCAGCAGCATGGCGCCCGCCAGCGCATCGCGGTCCTGCCAGGGCAGCACGGTCAGCGCCGCGCCGCGCTCGCGCGCCGCATCGGCGAGCTCGGCCGCCAGGGCCTCGGCACGCGCCAGGGTGCGATTGACCAGGCGCAGCTCGGGCGTCCCCGCATCGATCAGGGCGACCGCGATCGCACGCGCAGCACCGCCGGCACCCAGCAGCACCGCCGGGCCGGCGGCGGCCTGCCAGCCCGGCGCGCCGGCGGCGAGGCTTTGCATGAAACCATAGCCGTCCGTGTTGTCGCCGAGCAGGCCGTCCTGCCCGACGATCACGGTGTTGACCGCGCCGATGCGGGCTGCGGCCGGGGTGATGCGATCGACCAGCGCGAGTGCCGGCTCCTTGTGCGGGATCGTGAGGTTGACGCCGCGAAAGCCCATCGCCGGCAGGGCGCGCAGCGCCTGCTCGAGCCGGCCGGGCGCCACCGCAAGCGGCACGTAGGCGCCATCGATCCGATGCTGGCGCAGCCAGAAGCCGTGCAGGCGCGGCGAGAGCGAATGGCCGACCGGCCAGCCCATCACGCCGGCGAGCGCCGCCCGGCCCGTCAGGTAGTCGCCCCTGCCGCCGTCCGTCATCGCAGCAGCACGCCCTGGACCCGCAGGCACTCCAGCAGCCCGATCAGCGGCAGGCCGAGAATCGCGAAACGGTCGCCCTCGACGCGGGCGAACAGCTGCGCCCCAAGCCCCTCGATCTGATAGGCGCCGACCGATCCCAGGGCGAGATCGCCCACGGCATCGAGATACGCGTCGAGAAACGCATCCGAGCACGGCCGCAGCCACAGCCGCGCCTGCGCGATCTCGTGCCAGAGCCGGGCATCGCCGCTGGATCACGATCGCCGCCGTCCACAGCTCGTGGCGGCGGCCGGCGAGCGCTGCGAGCTGGGCGCGCGCCTCGGCCAGGTCGCGCGGCTTGTCGAACCAGCGCCCCTCGCAGGTCAGGATCTGGTCGGCGCCGAGCACCAGGCGGCCCGGCGCCCCGCTCGCGATCCGGCGCGCCTTCAGCTCGGCCAGGGCGAGCGCGGCATCGCCGGGCGCCACGCCATCGGCGCGCAGCGCCTCCTTCATCTCGGCCTCGTCGATCGCGGCCGGGCGCTGCTCGAACGCGACGCCGGCCGCCGCCAGCATGCCGGCGCGCGCCGGGCTGGCCGACGCCAGGATCAGCTGCGCATCGCCCGCCTGCAGCACTAGCGCGGCAGCCGGATCAGCACGCGCAGGCCGCCGCGCGGCGCATCCGCAAGCTCGATGTCGCCGCCATGGCCGAGCACGATGTCGCGCGCGATGGTGAGCCCGAGCCCGACCCCGCCGGTGCCCGGATTGCGCGACGGATCGAGGCGATAGAACGGCTTGAACACCGCTTCGCGCTGGTCCTCCGGAATGCCCGGGCCGTCGTCGTCGATCGCGATCCAGATCTGGTTGCCGTGCTGGGTGGCCCGGATGCCGACCCAGCGCGCCTGGGCGGCCGCGTTGTCGATCAGGTTCGACAGGCAGCGCCGCATGGCGACCGGGCGCAGCCGTACGGTGAGCGGCTGCTCGAGCTCGACCTCGATGCGGGCGCGCTCGCGGCCGACGCGCTCGGCGACCTCGCGCAGCAGGGAGCCGAGGTCGACCGGGACGATGCCTTCGCGGCCCTCGCCGCGGGCGAAGTCGAGATAGCCGTCGACCACGCCCGCCATCTCCTCGACGTCGCTGCGCAGGTCCTCGAGGTCGCCCGGCTGCGGCCGCTCGCCGGCCAGCATCTCCAGCTCGAGCTTCATGCGCGTGAGCGGCGTGCGCAGGTCGTGCGAGACCGCGGCCAGCATGTCGGTGCGCTGGCTGATGTGGCGCAGGATGCGCTTGCGCATCAGGTTGAACGCCGCGCCCGCCTTGCGGATCTCGGACGCGCCCTCGAGCTTGAAGTCGCCGACGTCGCGACCCTTGCCGAAGTTGTCGGCGGCCCAGGCGAGGCGCCGGATCGGCCGCAGCTGCCGGGTCAGGAAATAGATCGACACGATCAGCAGCAGCAGCGACAGCCCGATCATCCAGCCCATGAAGACCTGGGTGGTGCCGCTGTCGACCCGCATGCGCGGCGCCAGCACCCGCAGCAGCCCGTCGTCCATCTGCACATAGACGGCGATCCGCTTGGGCCAGTCGGACATGCGGGTGTCGATCACGAACGGCCGGTCGAGCTCGCCCGCGAAGGTCTCGGTCAGCGTGCGATCGAGCCGGCTCGGCGCGACCAGCCCGGCCGCCTCCATCGCCGGCGCCAGCGCGCCGCCGGGCTCGAGCGAGACCGCGATGCCGAAATGCTCGCGCGCGAGCTCGAGCACCTCGCTGCGCGCGGCGGTGGTCTCGGCCGAGTTCGAGGAGGTCGACGACCAGGCCCACCTCGCCGGCGAGACCTACCGCCAGCCAGCGGGTCACCGTGTCCCAATGGCGCTCGTAGAAAACGTAGGCCAGGATCCCCTGCAGGACCAGCAGCGGCAGGACCACGATCAGAAGGGAGCGGCCCAACAGGGTGCGCGGCCACAACCGGCGCGGCGAAAGCTTGTGCGGCCACAGCTTGCGGGGCCAGAGCCGGCGCAGCCAGACCTCGACGCGCGCCGCCGCCGGCTGCCTAGGCGCCAGGCCGGAGAACATAGCCCTCGCCCCGCTTGGTCAAAAGATAGCGCGGCTCGCGCGGCTCCGGCTCGAGCTTGCGCCGCAGCCGCGCGATCTGGGTGTCGACCGCGCGCTCCGAGCCGCTGATCCGGCTGCGCTCGCCCAGCTGATAGCGGCTGACCGCGAGGCCCGGCTGCTCCGCCAGGATCTGCAGCAGCGACAGCTCGGCATCGGTCAGATGGACCGGATGGTCGCCGCGCCTGAGCTCCTGGCGCTCGGGATCGTAGGTAAGGGCGCCAAAGCGCAGCGGCCAGCGCTCCGGCGCCGCCGGGGCGGCCCGGCGCAGGATGGTCGCGATCCGCAGCAAAAGCTCGCGCGGATCGAAGGGTTTCACCAGGTAGTCGTCGGCGCCCACCGCGAGCCCGTTGACCCGGTCCTCGATCTCGCCGCGCGCGGTCAGCAGCAGCACCGGCAGGTCGATGCGCGCACGCAGCTCCGCGGTGAAGCTGACGCCGTCCTGGCCGGGCATCATGACGTCGAGGATCATCAGGTCGAAGGCGAAGTTCTTGAGCGCCGCCTTGGCCTCGGGCACGTTCGCCGCGGTCGACACGCGATGGCCGTGCTCGGTCAGGTAGCGCTGCAGCAGGCGCCGCAGGCGGGCGTCGTCGTCGACCACCAGGATGTGGCGCCGGGCCTCCTCGGAGCCGGTGGTCGCAGACGTCGTGGGCGCGGATGTCATGGCCATCATGCAGCCGTCGTGGTGGCGAGCCTCAACCGGCGCTCATGATATGTCGCCGCGCGCGCTCGTCCACCAGACCCAGCAGGACCTGATGGTAGCCGGCCACGGCATCGGCGCCGGCGGCGCGATAGGCGAGCGCCAGGCGCCGGCGCAGGCCGCCGTTCAGGCGCTCCTCCAGCGCCGCACCCTGCTCGGTCAGGCGCAGCGGCCGGCGCCGCCGGTCGCTCTGGCTGGCGCCGCGGGCGATCAGGCCCCTGGCCTCGAGCTCCTTGATGGTCCGCGACAGGCTCTGCTTGGTCAGCCGGACGATGTCGACGAGATCGGCAAGGGTGATGCCCGGCTGGCGCGCGACGAGGTGGATCACGCGGCGATGGTTGCGGCCCAGGCCCAGGCCGTCCAGAATCCGGTCGGGCTCGGCGGTCAGCGCGCGATAGGCGAAGTCCAGCAGCTCCACGCCCCTGGTGAGCTCCTGGTCGCGCAGGAACAGCGGGTTGGGCGCCGTATGCGGCAGGCTCCGGGCGGTCTTGGGCTCGGTCACGTTGACACTCGTGCGCTCGCAGTGCTACCGCCTCCCTCTTATCACGGCGCAGGTGGGAAGGGCAGTTCCGATGTCGCTGGTGCCATATGACGATCGCGATGGCCTGATCTGGCTGGACGGCACCATGGTGCCGTGGCGCGAGGCGAAGGTGCATGTCCTCTCGCATGCGCTGCACTACGCCAGCTGCGTGTTCGAAGGCGAGCGCGTCTACGGCGGCCATATCTTCAAGCTCACCGAGCACAGCCGCAGGCTGGTCGATTCGGCCAGGACCATGGGCTTCGAGATCCCGTACGACGTCGCCGCGATCGACGAGGCCTGCAAGCGCGTGGTGGCGGCGAACGGCATCCACGACGGCTATGTGCGGCCGCTGGCCTGGCGCGGTGCGGAGATGATGGGCGTGTCGGCGCAGGCATGCCAGATCCACCTCGGGATCGCCGCCTGGACCTGGCCCGCCTATTTCACGCCGGAGGCGCGCCTCAAGGGCATCCGGATGACCCGCGGCCGCTATGACCGGCCGGCGCCCAGCACCGCCCCGGTCCAGAGCAAGGCCGCCGGCCTGTACATGATCTGCACGCTGAGCAAGCACGAGGCCGAGGCCAAGGGCTACGACGACGCGCTGATGCTGGACTATCGCGGCTATCTCGCCGAGGGCACCGGCGCCAACCTGTTCCTGGTGATCGGCGGCAAGCTGCACACGCCCACCCCCGACTGCTTCCTCGACGGCATCACGCGGCGCACCGTGATCGAGCTGGCCCGCGCGCGCGGCTTCGAGGTGATCGTCCGCCACATCAAGCCCGACGAGCTGGCCGATGCCGACGAGGTTTTTCTGACCGGCACGGCGGTCGAGGTGACGCCGGTGCGCGAGATCGACCAGCACCGCTTCACGGTCGGCCCGGTCACCCGGCAGCTGATCGAGGACTTCGACGCCCTCACCCGTCGGGTGGGGACCCGGGAGCCCGCCAGGCAGGCGAGCTAGCGGGCCGGCCTCGCGCGGCCTTCTCTGGGCAGCTCAGCCGGACGAGCCGACGGCCACCGGTATCTCGAACACCTGGCCCGGATAGATCAGGTCCGGATCGCGGATCTGCGTCTGGTTGGTGCCGTAGATGTGGACGTAGTCGAGGCCCTTGCCGGACAGGCGGCGCGCGATGCGCCACAGCGAGTTGCCGGGCTGCACCACCACATAGTCGACCTTCAGCTGGCCCGCGACCGGCGGCTCGCTCACCCGGGTGAAGGGGGTCTCGATGCGCGCCACCGTCTGGCCGTCGGCATCGAGCTGGTCGAGGCGCAGGGTGTAGGTGCCGGGCGCCAGGGCCTCGCCCAGCCCGGACGACCAGGCGCCCTTGGCATCGCCGACCACCAGCGCCGCCGGCCGGTTGTCGACATAGATGCGCACCGGCACGCCGGGCGGCGCCTCGCCCGACAGCAGCACCTCGCCGCTCTCGTCGTAGCTCACCGTCATGAGGGCGAGCGTGCCCTCGGCGCTGAGGCGGCCCGGCGCCTGCAGGATGCGGCCCGTGCCCCCGCCGTCGCGCGGCAGCAGCATCGCCACCGGCTCCGCCGGCGCGCTGGCCTCGCCCTTCGCGGCTGCGAGCGTCGGCTCCGGCACGGCGACCACCACGACCTGCTCGGACTCGACCGCCTTGCCGCCCTGCGATGCCACCGCGCTCAGCTCCTGATCGCCCGGTGCCAGCGGCCGGGCGGGGATCGCGACCCACTCGCCTCGCCGCGTGGCCTGGACCCGGTCGATCACCTGGCCGCCCGATCGCACCTCGACCTCGGCGCCCGGCGTGGCGCGGCCGGCGATCACCGCGCGGCCGTCGCGATCGACCCGGACGATGTCGAAGCTGGGTCCGGCCTCGGCCTCGGTCGTGGGCTCGCGGTGCCGGCAGCGCGCCACCCGTCGATGCGGCACTGGTCGCGCCGTCATCCTCCGTCCGGCCGGCGGCCGGCGGCTCCTGCGCCGGCGATTCCTGCGGCGGACCGCTCGCCGCAGCCTCGGCGGGCTTGGCGGGCTCGGGATCGGCCCGTGGCGCTGCGCTTCCGGTCTCAGGCTTCTCGACTGCCGCGACCTCGGCCTCCGCCGGATCGGTGGCTTCGGTCGAACTCGGGCGCCGGCTCTGGGGTCGGGGCGGCGGGATCGCCCACCGGCTCCGGCGGCGGTGCCTGTTGCGGTGCCGGCGATGTTGCCGCGAGGTCCTGCCCGGCTGGTGGCGCAGGATCGGGCGGCGCCTCGGCCGCCGGCTCCTCGACCGTCGGCTGCCCGGCTCCCCGCTGCTCGGCTTCAGGCTCGCTCGGCTGTCAGGCTGCTCGGGGGCGGGCCGCTCGGCCACCGCCTCCGGGGCGGGCGCCTGCCCCTCCTCGCCCTCCTGGTCGAACAGCGCCGGGAGGGGCCAGCGCCAGCCCTGATTTGCCACCCATCCGGCCCCCAGGGCAAGCAGCACCAGGAAGACCCAGAAGGCGGAACCGCTGCGTGATGGTCGAACCATGGCCCGGGAACATTCAGTTAACCTTAAAGGTGCAAACTACGACCAAACGACCGGACTTACCAGAGCGACGAGCAGGCTCGCGGCGCGCGGTCGGACGGGCGTCTTGCGCCCGTTCCCGGCAGACCTCACATTGAGGCGTTCGCGTGCTTTCGCAGCGGGCTCGCCGGCCTCTGGAGAGACCCTGTCGGTTCCTGGGCCGGTTCCTGGAGAGACCTTGGATGACGAAGAGCCTGTGCGTCTTTTGCGGCTCCGAGCACGGTTCGGACCGCCGCTTTCGGGCGGCGGCGACGCGACTGGGCGAGCTTCTCGCAGGCGCCGGGCTCCAGCTGATCTATGGCGGCGGCCGGGTCGGCCTGATGGGCGCCGTCGCCGACGCGGCGATGGCCGGCGGCGGCGAGGTGGTCGGCCTGATTCCGGCCCGCCTGCTCGAGCGCGAGGTCGGCCACCGGGCGATCACCGAGCTGATCGTCGCGCGCGACATGTTCGACCGCAAGGACCAGATGATCGCCCGCGCCGACGGGTTCGTCGTGCTGCCGGGCGGGCTCGGCACGCTCGACGAGATGCTCGAGGTGGTGACCCTGCGCCAGCTCGGCTACCACGGCAAGCCGATCGTCCTGGTCAACCTCGACGGCTACTGGGACCCGCTGGTAGCACTGGTCGACCGGGTCGTCGAGTACGGCTTCGCGGCATCGAGCGCGCGCGGCCTGTACCAGGTGGTCGCTTCGGTCGACGAGGTGCTGCCGGCGCTCGGCATCGACGCGTCGCCGCGCGCTCCGCTCCAGGCCGCCCAGGCCGACTGAGAGCGGACGGCGCGGCAATTCGATGCCTCAGGCGGTCGTCTCGCCGCCGTTGGCTCCGGCCGGCTGCGGCGCGCCCGCCTGCGCCTGCTCCTGGCGCCGCCGGTACAGGGTCACGAAGTCGATCGGATCGATCATCAGCGGCGGAAAGCCGCCATCGCGCGTGACGTCGGCGACGATCCGGCGCGCGAACGGGAACAGCAGCCGCGGGCACTCGATCAGCAGCACCGGCTGCAGGCTGTCCGGCGGCACGTTGGCCAGCGAGAACAGCCCGGCATAGGTCAGCTCGATCACGAACACCGGATCGTCGCCGGACTTGGCGTCGCAGTGCAGCTGGAACGTGACCTCGTAGCGCCCGGATGCGAGCTCCTGCGCCCGCGCGTCGACCCGGACCTGGATCTCCGGGCGGCTCTTGCCGGGCTCGAGGCTGCCAGGCGCGCGCGGGTTCTCGAACGACAGATCCTTGATGTACTGGCTCAGGATCGTCAGGCGCGGCGCCTGCGCACCGGCCTGCGGAGCGTCGGACTGGGCGCCGCCGGCGGGCGGCGTAGCATTTTCGGCCATGAAAGCGTTCCTCAGGGCATGGGATGGACGGTCGGGGCCGGATCGGCGGCCAGCAGCCGCACGAACCGGGCGTTGCTCAGCTCGTGGCCGGTCAGCGCCCGGATGAAGCCCCAGTGCGTGATCACCGCGATCTGCGCGCGCTCGGGCAGATCCTCGGTCTTGGCGCGAAAAGCCGCGCAGCGCTGCGCGAGGCTTGCCGGGCTCTCTTCCGCATGGCCCCACCACTGCTCCTCGAGATGCGCGAAATCGAGCTCGGGCCAGTGCCCGCACAGCAGGCTGGAGAGGGTGCCGACATCGCAGGAGAAAGCGCAACGCTCGCGCACCAGCGGCTCGACGCTGATCGCGAGATCGAGGGCTCGGGCGATGATCGTAGCGGTCTCGAGCGCGCGCCGATAGGGGCTCGAGATCAGCCGCGCCACGCCCTCGGCGGCGAGCGTGTCGATCAGCCGCTCGGCCTGGGCGCGGCCGGCGCTGGTCAAGGGCGGATCGGCGATGCCCGGATCGATCCGGGTACGGCCGTAGTGCACGTTCCACTCGGATTCGGCGTGCCGCACCAGGATCATGGGCGCCGCCTCCAGCTGCCGCGCGGCTCGGGCATGTCGGCGGGCTCGACCTCCTCGAACTCGGCATCGATCACCGGCGGCGTCCGCTCACCGCCTTGCGGCGGCTGGTCGCGCCCGCCGGAGCCGGCGCCCGTGCGGGCATGCGGCGAGACGGCGGCTCGGACCTGCTCCTCGAAGCGGCGGCGCATCCTTCGATACAGAAACGCGCGCACCGGCGGCAGCAGCAGGAGCGCGCCCGCCGTGTCGGTGAGAAAGCCCGGCGTCAGCAGCAGGGCGCCGGCGATCACCAGGCAAAAACCCTCGAACACCGGGGCGAGCGGCACCGCACCCTGCTGCATCTGCTGCAGCGCGCGGCGCAGCACGGCCGTGCCCTGGCGCCGCAGCATCCAGGCCCCGACGACCGCGGTGAGGATGATCAGCGCCAAGGTCGGGGCGAGGCCGAGCCAGCCGCCGACCTCGATCAGCACCGCGATCTCCGCCAGCGGCACGACGATGAAGCCCGCCAGCAAAAGCAGGCCAATCGGCCGGGCGCGCCGCGGTTTGTTTTTCCGACAGCATCATTATATGATTGTTGAGGGTCCCACTCGTAGCTTGCGCGAGCTGCTCCTGCGGGCACCATCCGCGAATTCGCCCGCCGCTGCAACCCGGGGCGTCCACGGAGCCAGTATGTCTGAAGGCTTTGCCTATATCGATATCCTGTTCTTCGCGATGGTCGCGGCCTTCATCGCGTTGCGGCTGCGTAGCGTGCTCGGGCGGCGGACGGGCCATGAGCGGCGGCGGAGCGGCGGCTTTCTCGGACCCGCGCGCCCCAATGGCGCGGCCGATGGCAAGAGTGCCAGCGACAACGTCGTGACGCTGCCCGACCGCACGGGCGCGCCGGTCGAAACGGATGCTGCCATTGCCGATCTCGCAGAGGGCAAGGTGAAGACCGGTCTCACCCAGATCCGCCTGGCCGACCCGAGCTTCGATCTCAACGGGTTCCTCGCCGGCGCGCGCGCCGCTTTCGAGATGATCGTCCAGGCCTATGCGGCCGGCGACAAGGAGGCGTTGCGGCCCCTGCTCGCCGACGACGTGTTCGCAGGCTTCGCCGGTGCCATCGATCAGCGCAGCGCCGACGGCCACACCCTCGATACCCAGCTCATGGCGATCGAGAGCGCCGAGGTGGTCGAGGCCGGCATGCAGGGCAACGTCGCCCGTGTGTCGGTGCGCTTCGCCAGCGAGCAGGTGAACGTCGTGCGCGACGCCGACGGCAAGGAGATCGACGGCGATTCGACCACCGCCGAGGAGGTGATCGACATCTGGACCTTCGAGCGCGACACGCAAAGCCGCGATCCCAACTGGATTCTGGTCGAGACCCGCACGCCGAGCTGAGCGCCCGCTTCCGACCCGCACCCTTGCAGTTCCCCATGCCCTGGCGACCGGCGTTCCGACGACATCATGGATCGCAGCGGCGCGGGCATTGGCGCTGACCGCGCTCCTGGCGCTTGCCGCCTGCGGCGCCGAGCCGCCGCTGCCCTCGGAGCCGGTTCTGCGGCTCGAGCCGATCTCGTTCGACGACCTCGAAGGCTGGCAGCAGGACGATCCGAGCGCGGCGCTGGCGGCCTTTCGCCGCTCCTGCGCCAGGCTCGCGACCCGGCCGGATACGCAGCCCATGGCCGCCGACCCCGCGATGGCGCCGCTCGCCGGCACGCAGCGAAGCGTGGCGAGGGCGCCTGCGCCGCCGCCGACGCTCCCGCCTCGCCCGACCAGGTGCGCGCCTTCTTCGAGGACTGGTTCCAGCCCTGGCTGGTGACCGACCGCGACCAGCCCATGGGCCTGTTCACCGGCTACTACGAGCCGCTGCTGCACGGCTCGCGCCACTTCGGCGGCGCTTACACGGTGCCGCTCTATGGCACGCCGGACGATCTGATCGAGGTCGATCTCGGCCAGTTCAAGCCCGAGCTCGCCGGCCAGGCGATCACCGGGCGGGTCGACGGCGCTCAGTTCGTCCCCTACTTTGCGCGCGCCGAGATCGACGCCGGCGCCCTCGAGGGCCGCGGCCTGGAGCTGGTCTGGGTCGACGATCCGGTCGCCAAGTTCTTCCTGCAGATCCAGGGGTCGGGCCAGATCCAGCTCGACGATGGCGCCCGCATCCGGGTCGGCTATGGCGGCCAGAACGGCCACGCGTACCACGCCATCGGCCGCGACCTCGTGGCCATGGGCGCCATGCCCCTCGAAGAGGTCTCGCTGCAGAGCATTCGCGACTGGCTGATCGCGCATCCCGAGCAGGCCGATGCGATCATGGCGCGCAACGGCTCCTATGTGTTCTTCGACGAGCGCGACGACCTGGACCCGGCCGACGGGCCGATCGGCGCGCAGGGCGTGCCGCTCACTGCCGGCCGCTCGCTCGCGGTCGACAAGCGCTACATCCCGCTCGGCGCGCCGGTCTGGCTCGAGGCCACCGCTCCCTGGCCCGAGGGCGAGGGCCCGCTCCGCCGCCTGCTGGTCGCCCAGGACACGCGGCGGCGCCATCAAGGGGCCGGTCCGCGGCGACGTCTTCTGGGGCACGGGCGATCGCGCCGAGGCGATCGCCGGCCGCATGCGCAGCCAGGGCCGCTACGTGGTGCTGCTGCCCAAGGCGGCGATCCCCACCAGCTGAGCCGCGACCATCCGACGCGCGCCGGCCCGGCGTTTGCCCGGTCGCTCGCCCGATCGGCTAGACTCGGACCAGTTCCAACACCCCGAGCGTCCCGATCATGAGCCAGCCGCACGTCGCCCTGTTCGTCACCTGCCTGGTCGATCTGTTCCGGCCCTCGGTCGGCTTTGCCGCGGTCAAGCTCCTGGAGCGCGCCGGCTGCCGGGTCGACGTGCCGCGCCAGACCTGCTGCGGCCAGCCGGCGTACAATCAGGGCGACCGCGCCGATGCGATCCTGATCGCGCGCCAGACCATCGCCGCCTTTGCCGGCTACGACTACGTCGTGGCGCCGTCCGGCTCCTGCGCCGGCATGCTGAAGAAGCACTATCCGGCGCTGTTCGACGAAGCGTCGGCCGACGGCGCCGCGGCCCGCGATCTGGCCGCGCGCACCTTCGAGCTGATCAGCTTCCTCGCCGACGTGCGCGGCGTCGAGACGGTCGAGGCGAGCCTGGCGGCGCGCGCCACCTACCACGATTCCTGCTCGGGCCTGCGCGAGCTCGGCATCAAGCAGCAGCCGCGCCGGCTGCTCGCGAGCGTGCGCGGGCTGCAGCTCGACGAGCTGCCGAATGCCGAGGTCTGCTGCGGCTTCGGCGGCACTTTTTGCGTCAAGTATCCGGAGATCTCGACCAAGATGGTGAGCGACAAGGCCGCCGACATCGAGGCGACCGGCGCCGATCTCGTGCTCGCGGGCGACCTCGGCTGCCTCATGAACATGGCTGGCCGCCTGAAGCGCCAGGGCTCGAGGGTCGAGGCGCGGCACGTCGCCGAGGTGCTGGCGGGCGAGCTCGACGCGCCGCCGATCGCGGCCGCGCGCTGAGAGGCCGCGCGCATGCAGCCGACCTCGCTCGCCTTCAAGCAGAACGCGCACCGGGCGCTCGCCGACCCGGCGCTGCAGCAGGCTTTGGGCTTCGCCCGGGCCGGCTTTCAGCAAAAGCGCGCCGATGCCGCGGCCCGGCTGCCCGAGTTCGAGGCGCTGCGCGATGCCGCCAAGGCGATCAAGGATCACACGCTGGCCCATCTCGACCTCTATCTCGAGGCGTTCGAGCGCAAGGTCGTCGAGCAGGGCGGCAAGGTGCACTGGGCGCGCGACGATGCCGAGGCGCGCAGGGTCGTGCTGCGCCTTTGCCGCGAGGCCGGCGCCCGCTCGGTGACCAAGAGCAAGAGCATGATCGCCGAGGAGATCGGCCTCAACGAGGCGCTCGAGGCCGCCGGCATCGCCCGGGTCGAGACCGACCTCGGCGAGTACATCGTGCAGCTCGCCGGCCAGACGCCGAGCCACATCCTGGCGCCGGCGATCCACATGACCAAGAGCCAGGTCTCGCAGCTGTTCGCAAAGCACCACGGCACGCCGCCGCTGGACGAGCCCGAGGCGCTGCTCGGCGAGGCGCGCCGGGTCCTGCGCCAGCGCTATTTCGAGGCCGACGTCGGCATCACCGGCGCCAATTTTCTGGTCGCCGAGACCGGCTCGATCGTGCTGGTCACCAACGAGGGCAATGCCGAGCTGACCCAGGGCCTGCCGAAGACGCACATCGCGATCGCCAGCATCGACAAGCTGGTGCCGACCCTGGACGACGCCTGCACGCTCCTGCGCGTGCTGGCGCGCTCCGCCACCGGCCAGGAGTTCTCCGCCTACACCACCTTCCTCACCGGGCCGAAACGCGCGGCCGATCTCGACGGCCCGGAAAACTTTCACGTCGTGCTGCTCGACAACGGCCGCAGCGCCATGCTCGGCACCGAGCTGCAGGACATGCTGCGCTGCATCCGCTGCGGCGCCTGCATGAACCATTGCCCGGTCTATCTCGCGACCGGCGGCCACGCCTATGGCTGGGTCTATCCGGGGCCGATGGGTGCGGTGCTGACGCCGTCGTTCATCGGCATCGAGCAGGGCCGGCACCTGCCGAGCGCCTCGACCTTCTGCGGCCGCTGCGAGCAGGTCTGCCCGATGCGCATCCCGCTGCCGCGCATGATGCGCTACTGGCGCGAGCAGCATTTCGCCGGCCCCTCGAGCCCGCCTGTGCAGCGCTACGCCACGCGCCTTTGGGCGTTCGCCGCCACGCGACCCTGGCTCTACGGGCCCGCCTCCCGAATGGCGATCGCGGTGCTGGGTCTGCTCGGGCGCCGCACCGGGCGCTTTCGCCGTCTGCCGCTCGCGGGCGGCTGGACCGTCTCGCGCGACCTGCCGGCACCCGAGGGCCGGACCTTTCAGGCGCAATGGCGCGCCGGGCGTCCGTCCCGGCCATGACCGACGACGCCCGCGCCGCGATCCTCGGCCGCCTGCGCAAGGCGCTCGGCCGCTCCGACGCCGGCAGCGCGGTGGACGATGCCAAGCCCGCGGGCATCATCCCGGCGCGCGCCGACCTCGATCTTCCCGGCCGGATCGAGCTGTTCGTCCGCCAGGCCGAAGCCGTGCAGACCACCGTCCGACGCCTGCGCGACGATTGCGCAGATCCCCGCGGCCGTGGTGGACTATTTGCGCGCCAAGAATCTGCCGATGCGCCTGGTGATGGCGCCCGATCCGGCGCTCGATCGGCCGGACTGGCCGGCGATGCTCGAGATCCGCCGCGGCGCGCGCCGAGGATGCCGATCCCGTGGGCCTCACCACCGCCTTTGCCGGCATCGCCGAGACCGGCACCCTGATGCTGCTCTCGGGCCCGCAGACGCCCACCACCATCGCGTTTTTGCCCGAGACCTCGATCGTCGTGCTGCGGGCGGAGCCGGGTGCTGCGCGCCTATGAGGACGGGCTTTCGCCTGCTGCGCGAGGAGCGGGGCGCCCTGCCGCGCTCGATCAACCTGATCACCGGGCCGTCGCGCTCGGGCGACATCGAGCAGACCATCCAGCTCGGCGCGCACGGCCCCAAGCGGCTGCTGGTGCTGCTGGTCGACGACCGGGACGCGGCGGAATGAGGCGCGCAGCGCCAGCCGACGCCGGCCGAGATCGACCTGTGGCGGCGCGCCATGGCCGAGGCCGAGCCCCGCGCCGAGACGCCGCCGGCCGCAGCGCCGGTGCCCGTGCCGAAAGCGCTCGCGCGCGCGCCGCAGGCCGCGCACGCGCCGGCAGCACTCGACCCGCAGCGGCCGATCGGCATCGACCGGCGCAGCTGGCTTCGCCTCAAGCGCGGCCAGGTCGCGATCGAGCAGACCGTCGACCTGCACGGCCTGACCCAGGAGCAGGCGCATGCGCGGCTCGGCCGCTTCTTGGCCGAGGCGCAGCAAAGCGGCCTGCGCTGCCTGCTGGTGGTGACCGGCAAGGGCCTGGCGCACGGCGGCGTGCTGCGCCACATGGTGCCGCGCTGGCTGAACGAGGGCGCCAACCGCGAGCGCGTCCTGGCTTTCGCGCCCGCCCAGCCCAAGCATGGCGGCGCCGGCGCGCTCTACCTCCTGATCCGCCGGAAGCGCTGACGGATTGACAGCGTGCGTGGATTTGCCTAGGGTCGAAAAAAAGTTCGCGGCATGGACAAAAGTTCCAAGGGCCGCATCGGGCAGGCGGATCGCAAGGGTGGCAGCGCATATCGATCCTGAGCTGAGCTTGGCCAGCCGTGCGGCGTGGCTCTCCTATGTCGGCGGCTTCCGGCAGGAGGACATCGCCACCCGGCTCGGCATCTCGCGCGTCAAGGTCAACCGCCTGATCGCGCTCGCGCATCGCCAGGGCTTCATCCGCGTCTTCGTCGAAGGCAACGCGCTCGAATGCGTGGCGCTCGAGGATCAGATCGCCGACCGCTTCGGCCTGTCGCTGTGCCAGGTCGTCCCGAGCGTCGGCGACGACGATCTGCCGATCGATGCGCTGGCTTCCGGCGGCGCGCGTTTTCTCCTCAAAGCGCTCGAGCGTCCCGATCTGGAAGTCGTCGGCATCGGCCACGGCCGCACGCTCGCCGCCACGGTCGACCGCCTGCCGCGCCTGCCGCGCACGCGCGTCCGTTTCGTCTCGCTGCTCGGCTGCCTGACCCGCAACGCCGCCGCCAACCCCTTCGACGTGATCCATCGCCTGGCCGAGAAGGTGGCCGCCGAGGCCTACTTCATGCCGGTGCCGTTCTTCGCCGACAGCGTCGCCGACCGGCAGGTGCTGATGACGCAAAAGAGCCTGATGGACGTCCTGGCGCTGGCCCGGCAGGCGCAGCTCCACGTCGTCGGCATCGGCGAGATCGGCGCCCGCGCGCACATGCTCGAGACCGGCATGATCACGCAGGGCGAGTTCGCCGAGCTGTCGCGGGCCGGTGCGGTCGGCGAGGTGCTCGGCCATTTTCTGGGCGCGGATGGCCGCCCGGTCGACGCCGCCCTGAATCAACGCGCGCTGAGCCTCGAGCTCGAGGACCTGCGCGGCAAGGAGGTGGTCGCGATCGCCGGCGGCCACGGCAAGGCGCGCGCGATCCGCGCGGTGCTGGAAAGCCGCGTCCTCACGGGCCTGATCACCGACGAGGCGACCGCGCGGCGCATCGTCGAACGCGACGCCGAGGAGGCGCCGGCCGGCACCGGTCGGGCCGCCCTGGCGCCGCTCGGCGCATCCTGAAGCAGCGAACGCAAACGGGAGGTTGCTATGTACGACAGAGCCAAGGATCTGGTGGACGCGTATATGCGCCGGCAGCTGGGGCGGCGCGAGCTGGTAAGACGGATGGGCCATCTCGGTGTCGCGGCGGTGGCCGCCAACACCTTGCTGGGGCGCGCCTCGACGCGAGCGCTCGCGGCCGATTTCGACTGGAAGCAGCACGAGGGCACCCAGCTCAATCTGCTGCTGAACAAGCACCCCTATGCCGATGCGATGATCGCCGATCTCGACAACTTCAAGGAGTTGACGGGAATGGAGGTCGCCTACGACGTCTTCCCGGAGGACGTCTATTTCGACAAGGTGACCGCCGCGCTGAGCTCGGGCTCGAGCCAGTACGACGCGTTCATGACCGGCGCCTATCAGACCTGGCAGTACGGGCCGGCCGGCTGGCTGGTCGACCTGAACGAGTTCATCGCCGACCCGGCGATGACCAATCCCGAGCTACAACTGGGAGGACGTGCTGCCGAACCTTCGCGCCTCGACCGCGTGGTCGGGCGTGCCGGGCGCCGAGCTCGGCGGCGAGGGCGCCAAGCAGTGGGCGATCCCCTGGGGCTTCGAGCTCAACTCGGTGAGCTACAACAAGCGCGTCTTCGACGAGCTCGGCATCACGCCGCCCGAGAACCTGCAGGACATGATCGAGAAGGCGGCCAAGATCACCAAGGACGCCGAGGGCATGTACGGCATCGGCGTGCGCGGCTCGCGCTCCTGGGCCACGATCCATCCGGGCTTCCTGTCGGGCTACTCCAACTTCGGCCAGCGCGACTTCGTGATGGAGGAAGGCAAGCTCATGGCGGCGATGGCGACGCCCGAGAGCAAGGACTTCCACGCCCAGTGGGTCAAGATGATCCAGGAGAGCGGGCCCAAGGACTGGTCGACCTACACCTGGTACCAGGTCGGCACCGACCTCGGCGCCGGCGCCTCGGGCATGATCTTCGACGCCGACATCCTCGGCTACTTCATGAACGGCGAGGGCAATGCCGAGGCCGGCAACATCGCCTATTCCGCCTTTGCCGCCAATCCGGAGGCCACCGAGCCCACGCCCAACGTCTGGATCTGGTCGCTCGGCATGAGCAGCTTCTCCGAGCAGCCGGAGGCCGCCTGGACCTTCATGCAGTGGGCGTCCGGCGTCGAGCACGACCTGTTCGGCGCGCGCGAGATGGACTTCGTCAATCCGGTCCGCCAGTCGGTCTGGGACGACGAGGAGTTCCAGAGCCGGATCGCCAAGAGCTATCCCGGCTATCTCGAGCAGTACCAGGCCTCGGCGCCGGGCTCGAAGATCTACTTCACGCCGCAGCCGCTGTTCTTCAACCTCACGACCGAGTGGGCGGCCGCCCTGCAGAAGATGGTCGCCAAAGAGGTGCCGGTCGACGAGGGCCTTGACCAGCTGGCCGAGAGCGTCAACCGTCAGCTGCGGCAGGCGGGCATCTAGCCCACGTTATCTGCGCATGCGTGGCCGGGCTCCGGTCCGGCCACGCCTGGGCTCCCGGCGACGATGGTGACCATGGCGACCCAGGCACTTGCCTCGCAGCAGGACCGGCCGACCCGGCGTCCGTTCGCGCGCGCAGCCCTGCCCTACCTCCTGAGCCTGCCGGCGCTGCTGGTCTGCATCGGCATCCTGATCCCGTTCGGCACCGCCGTGTACTACTCGATGGAGCGCTACAACCTGGCGTTCCCGTTCACCCGCGGCTTCATCTGGTTCCAGAACTACGTCGATTTCATGAGCGACCCGGCGTTCTGGAACACGGTGCGGGTCTCGCTGCTCTACACCGTGCTCACGGTCGGCCTGGAGCTCGTGATCGGCCTCGGCATCGCCCTGCTCCTGCAGCGGCGCACCGTGGTCAACAACGTCATGAGCCTCCTGCTCATGCTGCCGCTGATGATCGCACCGGCGATCGCCGCCCTGATGTGGAAGCTCATGACCAACCCCAATTTCGGGATCATGAGCTATCTGGTGGGCCTGATCGGCTTCACCGATCTGCGCTGGGCGTCCTCGCCGCAGACCGCGCTGATGACGGTCGTGCTGGTCGACATCTGGGTCTACACGCCGTTCATGATGATCCTGCTGCTCGCGGGCCTGCGCGCGCTGCCGCGCCAGCCCTTCGAGGCGGCCGAGCTCGACGGCGTGCCCGCGACCTTCGTGTTCTTCCGCATCACCCTGCCGATGCTGACGCCCTACATCATCACGGCGACCCTGTTCCGCATGCTCGATTCGATCCAGCAGTTCGACATCATCTATGCGATGACCCAGGGCGGCCCCGGCGACACCTTGATGGTGTTCCAGGTCCAGGCCTATCTCGAGGCCTTCACCTTCACCAATATCGGCCGCTCGGCCGCGTTCCTGATGGTGCTGTGGGCGATCACCTTCGTCCTGTCGAACCTCTTCATCAAGCAGTGGCTGAAGCTGCGCGAGCAGGCGAGGGGCCATGGCTGAGCGCCGCAGCCGCCGGAGGGAGCCGGCATGAGCCGCGAGACACCGCTCGGCCGCGTGGTGCGCGGCGTGCTGCTGACGATCGTCGGGCTGTTCTTCCTGTTCCCGATCGTCTGGGTCTTCCTGATGTCGTTCCAGACCAACGCGACGATCCTGCGCATCCCGCCGTCCCTGCTCTTCTCGCCGACGCTCGACAACTACATAGCACTGATCTCGGGCCAGCTGGAGACGCAGGCCGGCACGCTGCGGATCGCCTTCATGAGCAACCTCATGAACAGCGTGATCCTGAGCGTCAGCTCGGTGGCGCTCTCGCTGCTGTTGGGCATCCCCGCGGCCTATGCCTTCGCCCGCTTCCGCTTCCGGCTCGGCGAGAACATCGCGTTCACGCTGCTCTCGTTCCGCTTCGCGCCGCCGCTCCTGGTGCTGCTGCCGCTGCTGCTCTATTTCCGCGCGATCGGCCTCGACAACACCTATATCGGCCTGATCTGGGTCTATCAGCTCATCACCCTGCCGCTCATCCTGTGGATCGTGCGCGGCTATTTCGAGGACATCAGCGAGGACATCGAGCACGCCTATCGGGTCGACGGCAACGGCTGGTTCAAGACCTTCATCAAGATCGCCGTGCCGCTCGCGCGCCCGGGCATCGCCGCGGCGGCCCTGCTCGCGTTCATCTTCGCCTGGAACAATTTTGTCTTCGCACTGATCCTGGCATCCGCCGACAAGCAGCCGGTGACGGTGGGCGCGCTCGCCTTCGTCACCGCATCCGGCATCCAGTACGGCCAGATCGCGGCCGCGCTGGTGCTCTCCGTGATCCCGACCCTGCTGCTGGCACTCTACGCCCAGCGCTATCTGGTCGAGGGCCTCTCGCTCGGCGCGGTCAAGGGCTGAGCCGATGAGCTTCCTGGTGCTCGAATCCCTCACCAAGCGGTTCGGCCGCGAGACCGTGCTGGAGGACGCCTCGCTCGCGGTCGAGCAGGGCGAGACCGTCGTCGTGTTCGGCCCGTCCGGCTGCGGCAAGACCGTGCTGTTGCGCCTGATCGCCGGCATCCACGAGCCCGACGCCGGCGCGATCCGGATCGGCGACCAGACCGTGACCCACCTGGCGCCCGAGGACCGGGACGTCGGCATGGCGTTCCAGAACTTCGCGCTCTATCCGCACATGAGCGCGTTCGACAACATCGCGAGCCCGCTGCGCGCCCGCGGCCTCGCCGCTGCCGAGGTCACCCGTCGGGTCCAGGAGGTGGCGACGCTGCTCAAGATCGAGCACGTCCTCGGCCACCTGCCGCGCGCACTCTCCAACGGCCAGAAGCAGCGCACCTCGCTCGCGCGCTCGCTGGCGCCGGGCCCCGCCGTGCTGCTGCTCGACGACCCCTTGCGCAACGTCGATGCCAAGCTGCGCTACGAGATGCGCCTCGAGCTGCCGCGCGTGCTCCAAGCCTTCAACGCCACCGTGCTGTACGTCACCCAGGACTACAAGGAGGCGATGGCGCTCGGCCACCGCGTCGCCGTGCTGATGGGCGGCCGTTTCGTCCAGGTCGACCAGCCGTCGAGGCTGTACACCCGGCCGGCCAGCCGCGATGTCGCCCGCCTGTTCGGCGATCCGACCATCAACCTCTACGAGGCGCAGGTGGAGAACGGCGCGCTCGACCTGTTCGACACGCGCTTCGCGGTGCCGGCGCCCGCCGGTCCCTGCATCGTCGGCCTCCGGCCGGAGCATGTCGAGGTCGGCATGGAGCAGCGCCCGGGCGCGATCCCGGTCGAGCTCGACGCCGTGACGCCCTTGAACGTGCGCGCCGTGCTGCTGCTCAAGACCCGGGGCGGCCAGGAGATCCTCGCGACCTGCTGGGAGGACGAGGCGGCGCGCTTTCCGCGCGGCCATCGCGCCGTCTGGGCCACCCTGCGGCCGGACGACCTGATGCTGTTCGATGCCGCCTCCGGCGCGCGCCTCGCGCCGAGCAGGCACTGAGCGGGCCGGGCGCGATGGCGACGCTCACCCTCGATCGGGTCACCAAGGTCTACGGTCCGCGCGGCGCGCAGCCCGGTGCTCGCGGTCGACGCGGTCGACATGGCGATCGGGGACGGCGAGATCGTGGGCCTGCTGGGCTCGTCCGGCTGCGGCAAGACCTCGACGCTGCGCATGATCGCGGGCTTCGAGGACGTCACCAGCGGCGAGATCCGCCTTGGCGATCGCGTGATCAACCGGCTGGCGCCGGCCCGGCGCAACGTCGCGATGGCGTTCGAGGGCTACGCCCTCTATCCGCCCCTGCGCGTGCGCGACAATATCGGCTTTGCCCTGCTGCGCGACCGCCATCCGCGCGCCGAGGTCGCGGCGAAGGTTGGCGAGATCGCGGGCCTGCTCGAGATCGAGGACATCCTCGATCGCTATCCGCCGACCATCTCGGCCGGCCAGCAGCAGCGCACCAGCCTGGCCCGCGCGCTGATCCGCAGTGCCGACAGCTTTTTGCTCGACGAGCCGATGTCGCAGCTCGAGCCGCAGCTGCGCGCGATCCTGCGCGCCCGCATCAAGGACTGGCTGATCAGCCGCAAGATGACGACCGTGTTCGTCACCCACGACCAGACCGAGGCGATCGCGCTCGCCGACCGCATCGCGGTCATGGAGAAGGGCGTGCTCGAGCAGCTCGCGACGCCGGCCGAGCTGAAGGAGCGACCGGCCACCCTGTTCGTCGCCTCGTTCATCGGCGAGCCGCCGATGAACATTTTCCGCGCGCGCCTGGACGGGCGAGGTGCCATCACAGCACTCGACGAGCGCGGCGATGCCGCCTTCGAGGTCGCCGGTTCCGGCGGGCGTCGACCAGCTCGCCCAAGCCCAGAGCCTCTGGCTCGGCGTCCGCCCGCATCGCATCCGCCTGGGCGACGGCCCGGGTGCCTTGCGCGGCATCGTCACCTCGAACCACTGGCTGGGCGATCAGAGCCATCTCGGCATCGAGGTCGGCCGCAATCTCCTGATCGCCGTGGCGCATGGGGTGGTCGATGCGCCGATCGGCAGCGAGATCAGGGCGATGCTGCCGATCGAATCGCTGCATCTGTTCGACGGCGAGACCGAGCGCGCCCTGTTCCACGGCGTCGGCGCGGCGGCGCTTCGATGACCGCGCGAGCTGATCATCGGCGTCGATTCCGGGACCTCGGTGATCAAGGCCGTGGCGTTCGACCTCAAAGGCCGCCAGCTCGACCTCGTAGCCCTGCCCAACCATTACGAGGAGCCGGGCGGCGGCGCCGTCGAGCAGGACATGGCGCGCACCTGGCAGGACACCGCCGCGGTGGTGCGCCTGCTCGGCGACAAGATCGAGGACCTCGCCTCGCGCACCGCAGCGCTCGCGGTCACGGGCCAGGGCGACGGCACCTGGCTGATCGATCGCGAAGGACAGCCGGTGGCGCCCGCCTGGCTGTGGCTCGACAGTCGCGCCGCCGCGATCGTCGAGGAGCTCGACCGCGCCGGCGTGCGCGCCGAGATCTACCGCCATACCGGCTGCGGCCTGAACGCCTGCCAGCAGGCCGCGCACCTGGTCTGGCTGAAGCGTCACGCCCCGGAAATCCTGGCGCGCGCGAGCACCGCCTTTCATTGCAAGGACTGGCTCTACCTCAACCTCACCGGCGTGCGCACCACGGACAGCTCGGAAGGCACCTTCACCTTCGGCGACTTTCGCACCCGCCGCTATGCCGACGCGGTGCTCGAGGCTTTGGGCATCGCCGAGCTGCGCCCTCTGCTGCCGCCGATGCTGGATGGCAGCGAGGCGACCCATCCGCTGACCGCCGAGGCGGCGCGCGCGACCGGCCTGCGCCCCGGCACGCCGGTCAGCCTCGGCTTTCTCGATGTCCTGTGCACCGGGCTCGGCGGCGGCCTCTACGATCCGAGCAGCGCCGTCGGCTGCTCGATCGTCGGCTCCACCGGCATGCACATGCGCTGGCGGGCGAGCGCCGATGAGGTCGAGCTCGCGCCGGAGCCGACCGGCTACACCATGCCGTTCCCGGTGCCGGGCAGCGTCACGCAGATGCAGTCCAACATGGCGGCGACGCTGAACATCGACTGGATCGTCGCGTGCGCGCGCGAGGCCGCGGGCGTGCTCGGCCACGAGGTCGGGCGCCAGGCGGCGCTCGCCGCCCTCGATGCGCGCGTGCTCGAGGCGAGGCCCGCAGCCGCGCTGTTCCACCCCTACATCCACGAGGCCGGCGAGCGCGGGCCGTTCGTCGAGGCCAGTGCGCGCGCGATGTTCACCGGCCTCTCGACCCGGACCGGCTTCGTCGACCTCGTGCGCAGCGTCTACGAGGGCCTCGGGCTCGCGGCGCGCGACTGCTACCAGGCGATGGGCCACGTGCCGGACGAGGTCCGCGTCGCCGGTGGTGCTGCCCGCTCGCGCGCCTTCAAGACCATCCTCGCGAGCGTGCTGGACGTGCCGATCCGCGATGTCGCGCGCGAGGAGAGCGGGGCCGCCGGCTGCGCCATGATGGCCGCGGTCGCGATCGGCGCCGAGCCCGACATGGCCGCCGCGGTGCGCACCTGGGTCGAGCCGACCGCTCGGCGATCGCATCATGCCCGATCCGGCGCTCGACCGAGCGCCTACGACGCCCTGTTCCCGCTCTACCAGCAGACCCGGCAGGCGATGCCGCCGATCTGGCGCGGCCTCGCCGCGCACCGCGCGGGAGGACGCTCATGACCCGGATCGCGATCGTGGGCGACCTGTTCATGCGCGCGGCCATGTTCGAGGACGCGCTGCGCCGGAGCGCTGGACGGCGAGCTTGCGATCCGCGCGATGGAGCTGCCCTGGCCCGACGAGCCGATGCGGCACGGCTACGCGGGCGACGTCGGCGGCGATCTCGCCGGGCTTCGCGAGTTCATGGGCGAGCCCGATGCGATCGCCGCGTTCGTGGCCGATGCCGAGATCCTGGTGAACCATCTGGCGCCCGTGACCGCGGGCATGCTCGAGCGGCTGCCGGCGCTGCGGCTGATCGCGGTCTCGCGCGGCGGCCCGGTCAACATCGACATGGCGGCGACGCGCGCGCGCGGCGTCGCGGTCGTCAACACGCCGGGCCGCAACGCCTCGGCGGTCGCCGAGTTCACGATCGGCGCGATCCTCGCCGAGACCCGCCTGATCCGCGCCGGCCACGAGGCGCTGCGGCAGGGCGTCTGGCGCGGCGATCTCTACCGCGCCGATACGACCGGCGAGGAGCTCTGCGCGATGACCGTCGGCATCATCGGCTATGGCCACATCGGCACGCGCGTGGTGCGCCTGCTGAAGCCGTTCGGCTGCCGCATCCTGGTCGCCGACCCCTACGTCGATCTCTCGGCCGAGGATCGCGCCGACGGCGTCGAGCAGGTGGGTCTCGACCGGCTGCTCGCCGAAGTCCGACGTCGTGAGCCTGCACGCCCGGGTGACCGAGGAGACCCGCGGCTTCATCGGCGCCGACGCCTTCCGGCGCATGCGGCCGGGCGCCTACTTCATCAACACCGCGCGCGGCCCGATGGTCGACTACGGCGCGCTCCATGACGCGCTGGCGAGCGGCCATCTGCGCGGCGCCATGCTGGAGACTTTTTGGCAGGAACCGGTGCCGCCGGATGCGCCGCTCCTGCGCCTGCCGAACGTCACCCTGACGCCGCACATCGCCGGCGCCTCGCTGCAGACCGTGCGGGTCGCGGCGTCGATGATCGCCGAGGAGGTGCGCCGCCACCTCGCCGGCGAGCCCGCCCTGCATCCGTGCTGAGCATGTAAAGAGGAACCATGAGCAAGAAAGCCCACAAGCAGGAGCTGGAGCTTCGCACCGCCATCATCGCGGCCTGCAGGCACATGAACGCGATCGGCCTCAACCAGGGCACCTCGGGCAACATCAGCGTCCGCCTCGGCGATCGCATGCTGATCACGCCGAGCGGCGTGCCCTACGGCGAGATGGCGGCAGAGGACCTCGCCGCCATGCCGATCGAGGGCGACTACGGCTCCTGGGACGGGCCGCTGGCGCCGTCCACCGAATGGCGCTTCCACCTCGACATCACGCGCGCGCGCCCCGAGGTCGGCGCGATCGTGCATGCGCACAGCACCTTCGCGACCGCGCTCGCGATCGCGCGCAAGGAGATCCCCGCCTGCCACTACATGATCGCGGCCGCGGGCGGGCCGACGATCCGCTGCGGCACCTATGCCACCTACGGCACCAAGGAGCTCTCGGACGCGGCGCTGAAGGCGCTCGAAGGCCGCAGCGCCTGCCTGCTCGCCAATCACGGCATGATCGCGACCGGGCCGAACCTCGACAAGGCGATGTGGCTCGCGGTCGAGCTCGAGACCATCGCCCGCCAATACGTGGTCTCGCTCTCGATCGGCGGTCCGGTGCTGCTCTCCGATGCCGAGATCGCCAAGGTGAAGGAGGGCTTCAAGTCCTACGGCCCGCGCGGTCGCGACCAGGCCGTGCACGGCCAAAGGCAGGAAGGCGCACTGACACGCCGAGCGGCATGACGATCGGGAGCGAGCCGCGATCCGTCGACCTCCTGGTCATAGGCGGCGGCATCAACGGCGCCGGCATCGCGCGCGATGCCGCCGGCCGCGGCCTGTCGGTGCTGCTGTGCGAGCAGGACGACCTCGCCTCGGGCACCTCGTCGCGCAGCGGCAAGCTGGTGCATGGCGGCCTGCGCTATCTCGAGTACTACGACTTCCGGCTCGTGCGCGAGGCGCTGATCGAGCGCGAGGTGCTGCTGGCCGCTGGCCCCGCACATCATCTGGCCGCTGCGCTTCGTCCTGCCGCACAGCCAGGGGCAGCGCCCGGCCTGGCTCATCCGCCTGGGCCTGTTCCTCTACGATCACCTCGGCGGCCGCAGGCGGCTGCCCGGCACGCGCACGCTCGACCTTGGCACCGCACCCGAAGGCCGGCCGCTGCGCAGGACCTTCGCGAAGGCGTTCGAATATTCCGACTGCTGGGTCGACGATGCGCGCCTCGTGGTCCTGAACGCGCTCGATGCGGCCGAGCGTGGCGCCGTGATCCTGACCCGCACGCGCTGCATCGGCGCGCGCCGGGTCGACGGCCGCTGGCAGGCCGAGCTCCTCTGCCGCGAGACCGGCGCGCGCCGCACGGTCCACGCCCGCGCCCTGGTCAATGCCGCCGGCCCCTGGGTCGAGCAGATGCTGGAACGGATTCCGGGAATCCAGAGCCGGCGCCGCATCCGCCTCGTCAAGGGCAGCCACATCGTCACGCAAAAATTCTGGGACGGGCCGCAGGCCTACCTTTTGCAGAACACGGATCGGCGCGTGATCTTCGTCAATCCCTACGAGGGCGACCTCGCGCTGATCGGCACGACCGACATCGCGGTCGAGGGCGAGCCCGACGACGGTCGCGATCGAGCCCGCCGAGATCGACTATCTGCTGGCGGTGGTCAACCGCTACTTCGCGCGCGCTCTGAGCCCCGCCGACGTGCTGCACAGCTTTTCCGGCGTCCGGCCGCTCTATGACGACGACGCCGCCAACCCGTCCGCCATCACGCGCGACTACGCCTTCGAGGTCGAGCCCGAGCGCCCGGCGAAAGACCTGCCGCCGCTGCTCTCCGTGTTCGGCGGCAAGATCACCACCTACCGCAAGCTCGCCGAGCACGCGCTGGAGAAGCTGGCGCCGTTCCTCGGCAACGTCGGGCCGGCCTGGACCGCTGCCGCGCCCCTGCCGGGCGGCGACATGCCGAATGCCGACTTCGACGCGTTCCTCGCCGGATTCAGGCGCGAGCATCGCGTGGCTGCCGGCCGATCTCGCCCGGCACTACGCCCGGCTCTACGGCACGCGCGCCCGCGACCTGCTGGGCGATGCTGCCGGCATCGAGGGCCTGGGCCCCCATCTCGGCGGCCTGCTCTATGCGCGCGAGGCCGACTATCTCTGCCGGGTCGAATGGGCGCGCACGGCCGAGGACATCCTCGAGCGCCGCACCAAGCACGGCCTGCATCTTGGCGACGACCAGAAGCGCTCCCTGCACCTCTGGCTCCAGCGCGCACGCCCGACCGTCGACGCCTGCGCTTTGCATTCGCCCTGTGACGTATGATAAAGTCATACTTGATCGTACCAGGTTCGGAGCACGTCATGGCGAAGACCGCCAAAGTCACCATCTCGCTTCCCGAGGAGCTGCTTCGCAAAGCCGATGCCGCCGGGGAGCGGGAGCACCGCACCCGATCCGAGCTGGTCCGGGAAGCGTTGCGCTGGTATCTCCGCATCAGCACGCTGCCGGTTTCCGATCCCACGCCCGAGGAGATCGCGGCGATCAGGGCCGGGCGCGCCGAGCACGCGCGCGGCGAAACGCTGACGCATGCCGACATCGTTCATGACTTGGAAGATCGCGTACGGGAGGAGGGTGCCAAAGAGCCTCGCAAGGCTACCGCTTGACGATCACCGCCGGATCGTTAGGGCCCTTGCTGCCATGCAGGACGATCCCTTGCATGGTGACGTGCAGGCGTTGCGCAACCAGCCGACGAGCTACCGCCGCCGGGTCGGCAACTATCGCATTCTCTTTGATCTCGATCTGACCAACCGAACGGTGCTCATCAACGACGTGCTTCGCCGCTCAACCACGACCTATCGGCGTTAAACACTTTCGTCCTCGGCCCGCTCGCCGCCCTGATCCTCAGGCGATGGGTGCGGCCGCGTCCGATCGACGAGCGCGGCCGTGCAAGATTGACGGCCGGCGTCGCGGCCATCACGTACAACCTGCAGGCTGCAGGGACGGGGAGGAACCATGCCGACCACCGTGGAGGTGCTGGCGGACGCGTTCAAGGAGGCCGGAACGCCGTTCCTGGTCGGCCATCCCGGCGGCGAATCGGTCGAGCTGATGGAGGCCGCCCGCCAGCGCGACATGCGCTTCATCCTGATCAAGCAGGAGGTCGCGGGCGCCATGCTGGCCTCGACCTGGGGCGAGATCACGGGCGCGCCCGGGGTGTGCCTGTCGACGCGGGGCCCTGGCGCCGCCAACATGGTGAACGGCATCGCGCACGCCTTCCTCGACAGAGCGCCTCTGATCGCGATCACCGACCGCTATGCCGTCCCGGCGCACGAGGTCGGGCTGCGCCAGCGGCTCGACCATCTCGCCATCTACGACCCGATCGTGAAGTGGGGCACCACGATCGATGCCCGCACCGTGCGCCAGCAGGTCCGCCGCGCGCTCCGCACCGCGACCGCACCGCCGCCCGGCCCCGTGCAGTTCGACCTGCCGCAGAGCGAGACCACCAAGGACGCCGCAGCGCTGATCGCCGAGCCGCCGCTGCTGCCAACCCACCTCTACCCCGAGCCCGAGCGCGATGCCCTGAAGCCCGCGATCGCGCAGCTCGACGCGGCCCGCAGGCCCATCATCCTCGCGGGTCTCGGCGTGCTCTGGCACAAGGCTTCGGCGGGAGTCGCCCGCCTCGCCGAGCAGCTCGGCGCCCCGGTCCTCGTGACCTCGAAATGCAAGGGCGTGATCCCGGAGGACCATCCGCTGCGCGCCGGCTGCATCATCGGCGGCCTGATCGAGCGCAAGCTCGTCATGCAGTCGGACCTGATCGTCGCGATCGGGCTCGATGCGGTCGAGCTGCAGCCCAAGCCCTGGCCCTACGACATCCCGGTGATCGCCCTCTCGCCGACGCCCTCGCTCGATGCCCTGGTGCCCGCCCGGCTCGAGGTGATCGGCGACCTGAAGCCTATGCTCGCCCGCCTTGCCGAATGGTGCGATCGGCGGCAGCAGCTGGGGCGAGAAGGCGGCGGCCACGTTCCGCCACGAGGTGAGCGACGCGCTGAACACGCCAAGCCGCGGCCTCTCGCCGCAGCGCGCGATGGAGGTCGCGCGCGCGGTCCTGCCGCGCGACACGATCGCCACCTGCGATGCCGGCGCCAGCCGGCTGCTGGTGGTGCAGAAGTGGCAGGCGTACGGGCCGCGCGAGTTCTTGACCTCGAATGGCCTGGGCTCCATGGGCTATGCGGTGCCGGGCGCGCTCGGCGCACGCCTCGCCTGGCCGGACCGGCCCGTGGTGGCCTTCACGGGCGATGGCGGCTTCCTCATGGCCGTGGCCGAGCTGCAGACCTCCGCGCGGGAGAAGCTGCCGATCACGATCGTGGTGTTCGACGACGCCGAGATCGGCCTGATCCGGGTCAAGCAGGAGATCAAGGGGATCCCGCTGCACGGCGTGCAGCTCGGCGGCTGCGACTGGGAAAAGATCGCCCAGGGCTTTGGCGCCGACGGCACCGTGGTCGAGACCGAGCACGGGCTCGGCGATGCGCTCGCCGCCGCCGCCCGCTCGGCGCGCACCACCGTGATCGGCGTGCGCATCGACGGCTCGGGCTACGTCGACCAGTTCAACGCGCTGCGGGAGCTGTGATGGCGCGAGCCGGGAGCGAGGTGCCGCGCATCGGCACGGCGAGAGCCTGAACCCCCTGATCCTGACCATCGAGCTGCCCGACACGGACTGAGGAGCACGCATGCAGATCGATCTTTCCGGCCGCACGGCGCTGGTCACCGGCGGCTCGCGCGGCCTGGGGCGCGCCATCGCGCTGCGCTTTGCGCGCTCGGGCGCCGACGTCGCGATCCTGGCGCGCGATCCCGCGACCCTCGATGCGGCGGCCGGCGCGATCCGCGCCGCGGCGCCGTCGGCCCAGGTGGTCGCGAAGGTCTGCGATCTGACCCGGCAGGCGGATACCGAGGCCGCGGCGGCGGGCGTGATCGCCGAGCTCGGCCGGGTCGACATCCTGGTCAACAATGCCGGCAGCTCGTTCCGAAGACCGCTCCACGATCTGTCGCGCGGCGACCTGATCGCGGATCTCGACCTCAAGCTGTTCCCGGCCCTGCGCCTTGCCCAGCTCGTCGCGCCGGGCATGCAGGAGCGGCGCTTCGGGCGCATCATCAACGTGCTGAGCATCAACGCGAAGGCGCCCAAGGGCGGCGGCGCGCCGACCGCGCTTAGCCGCGCCGCCGGGCTCGCGCTCACCAAAATCCTCGCGCACGAGCTGGCGCCCGCCAACATCCTGGTCAACGCGCTCTGCGTCGGCGCCATCAAGAGCGGCCAGTGGGAGCGCCGCCACCAGCAGCAGGCGCCGCATCTGTCCTACGAGGAGTTTTTGGCGGATACGGCGAAGACGGTGCCGCTCGGCCGCGTGGGCGAGGCCGAGGAATTCGCCAACGTCGCCTGCTTCCTCGCCTCGGACGCCGCCTCCTACGTCACCGGCACGGCGATCAACGTCGACGGCGGCCTGTCGCCCGTCACCTGATCCGGCCTGATCATGCGTCGGTTCTGCCAGCTCTACGAGGCGCTCGACGGCACCACCCGGACCAACGCCAAGGTCGAGGCGATGGTGCGCTACCTTGAGGCGGCGCCGGCCGAGGATGCCGCCTGGGCGATCTTCTTCCTGACCGGCCAGCGCCTCAAGCGGCTGATCTCGGGCCGCACGCTGCGCGCCTGGGCGCAGCAGCGCACGGGCCTGCCCGAATGGCTGGTCGACGAGGCTCACGCCGCCGTCGGCGACAGCGCCGAGACGGCAGCGCTGCTGCTTCCGTGCGCGAACGATGCGGCCGATGCGAGCGCGCCAGAGCCGCTGCCGCTGCATCGCTGGCTCGAGGAGCGCATCCTGCCGCTGCAGGGCCAGCCGGCCGATCGCCAGTATGCCGAGGTCTGCGGCTGGTGGCAGGAGCTGCCGCGCGGCGAGCTGTTCGTCCTGAACAAGCTCCTGACCGGCGCCTTTCGGGTCGGCGTCTCGCGGCTCCTGGTGGTGCGCGCGCTCGCCGAGGTAGCAGGGCTGCCGCGCGCGACCATCGCCCATCGCCTGATGGGCCGGCCGCAGCCGAGCCCCGCCTGGTATCGCAGCCTGCTGAGCGCCGAAAGCACCGACGATCGCGCCAGGCCCTATCCGTTCTTCCTCGCCTCGCCGCTCGAGGCCGACCCCGAGAGCCTGGGCCCGCTCGCCGACTGGCTCGCCGAGTGGAAGTGGGATGGCATTCGCGGCCAGCTGATGCGCCGCTCCGGCGAAATCTTCTTGTGGTCGCGCGGCGAGGAGCTGATCACCGAACGCTTTCCCGAGCTGATCCAGGCGGCGGCACGGCTGCCGGATGGCGTCGTGCTGGACGGCGAGGTGCTGGCCTGGGACGAGGCCGTCCTGCCGTTTGCCGTGCTGCAGCGCCGGATCGGCCGCGATCGCCTGACGCCGCAGCTGTTGCGCGACGCGCCCGTGGCCTTCCTGGCCTATGACCTTCTGGAGGAGGGCGGCATCGACCGGCGCGGCCTGCCATTTGCCGAGCGCCGCGCCCGCCTGGAGAAGCTCGTCGAGGCGTGCTCCCGCCTGCTGGTCTCGCCGGAGGTTCGCGCCTCGAGCTGGGAAGATCTCGCGGCGCTGCGGTCCGGCGCGCGCGATCGCCGGGTCGAGGGGCTGATGCTCAAGCGCCGCGATGCGCCCTACGGGGTCGGCCGCCAGCGCGGCGCCTGGTGGAAGTGGAAGGTGGCGCCGCTCACGCTCGATGCCGTGCTGGTCTACGCCCAGGCCGGCAGCGGTCGGCGCGCCAGCCTGTTCACCGACTACACCTTCGCGGTCTGGCGCGGCGAGGAGCTGGTGCCGGTCGCCAAGGCCTATTCGGGCCTTACCGAGCAGGAGATTTCTTCGCTCGATCGCTGGATCCGCGCCAACACCATCGACCGCTTCGGCCCGGTCCGCCAGGTCGAGGCGGTCCACGTGTTCGAGCTCGCCTTCGAGGGCATCAACCGCTCGACCCGCCACAAGTCCGGCGTAGCGCTGCGCTTCCCGCGCATCGCCCGCTGGCGCACCGACAAGCCCGCCGCCCAGGCCGACCGCCTCGACCAGGTGCATGCGCTGCTGGGCGAGCCGGCGCGCGCAGCTCAGAAGAGCTGACAGGCACAGGTGCACGTGCTGGTGACGTAACGGCATTTTAACGCTGTTGCGCTATCACATACCGGCCATCAAAGGTTGCAATGCCATAGATCTCGTCCTACCAGGAGGAGATTTAGATGCGCTCGGACCGCGCCAAGAGGACGTGCTTATGGAACCTACCAATTCACTGGCTGCCCGTGACGTCGAAGCCCTGATCCATCCGTTCACGAACCTCGCGCAGCACGCCGTCGACGGGCCGCTGGTGATCGATCGGGGCGAGGGCGTGTACGTCTACGACCAGGACGGCAAGCGCTATCTCGAAGGGATGGCGGGCCTGTGGTGCACGGCGCTCGGCTTCGGCGACAAGCGGCTGGTCGATGCCGCCGTCGAGCAGCTCGAGAAGCTGCCGACCTACCACATGTTCGGCGGCAAGTCGCACGCGCCCGGCATCGAGCTGGCCGAGTGCCTGCTGCGCATGGCGCCGGTGCCGATGGCCAGGGTCATGTTCGTGGGCTCCGGCTCCGAGGCCAACGACACCGCGCTCAAGCTGGTCCGCTACTACCACCATGCGCACGACCGCCCCGAGAAGCGCAAGATCATCGCCCGGGTGCGCGGCTATCACGGCGTGACGCTGGCCTGCGCCAGCATGACCGGGCTGCCGCATCTGCACCGCGACTTCGGGCTGCCGCTCGAGGGGATGCTGCACGCCGAGTGTCCGCACTACTACCGCTACGGCTGGCCCGGCGAGACCGAGGAGCAGTTCGCGCTGCGGCTGGCGGGCGATCTCGAGCGGCTGATCCTGCGCGAAGGTCCCGATACCGTGGGCGCGTTCATCGCCGAGCCGATCATGGGGGCGGGCGGCGTGATCATGCCGCCTGCGAGCTATTTCGAGCTGATCCAGGCCGTGCTCGACAAGTACGAGGTGCTGCTGATCGCCGATGAGGTGATCACCGCGTTCGGCCGTACCGGCAAGATGTTCGGCTGCGAGACCTACGGCATCCGGCCGGACATCATCACGGTCGCCAAGGCGCTGTCCTCGGGCTACCAGCCGATCGGCGCGGTGCTGGTGAGCGAGCCGATCCACGACGCCATGCTGGCGCAGAGCCGCAAGATCGGCACCTTCGGCCACGGCCATACGTATGCCGGCCATCCGGTCTGCGCGGCGGTGGCCCTGCGGACCCTGCAGATTTACGAGCAGGACGACATCCTCGCCAAGGTCGCCGAGGTGGCGCCGTACTTCGCCGCACGGCTGCACGCGCTCGGCAGCCATCCGCTGGTCGGCCAGGCGCGCGCGATCGGCCTGATCGGCGCGCTCGAGCTGATGGCGGACCCGGTGCAGAAGGTGCCGTTCGAGCCGGCCCAGACGGTCGGCCCGCGCATCGTGCAGGAGTGCCTGCGGCGCGGCGTGATCCTGCGCGCGGTCGGCGACACGATCACCTTCTGCCCGCCCCTGATCATCGCCAGGAGCGAGCTCGACCTTCTGTTCGACGCGGTGACCGAAGCCCTCGACGTGGTCGCCGGTCAGCTCGCCGAAGCGCCCCGCAAGGTCGCCTGAGCCCGCGCTGGCCTGCTCAGGCCGAGCTCGTAGACCAGAGCGCCGTCGTGCTCGGGCCTGGAAAGAGCGAGGCGACCGGGGCGTAGGCCGCCGGCAGATCGCGGCCGGGGGCGAGCTCGCGATGGGTTCGAAGCAGGTCCGGCAGCAGATGGGTGTGCGGGCCGACGGGGGTCGCCGGCCTGCCGTCGCGAAGCCCGATGGGCTGGGTGACCTCGATCCTGCCCAGCAGCGAGACGACGACGCGGTGCGGGTGCCGCCCGAGCAGGAGCGGGATCAGCGAGGGCGCCACCGCAGACAGCGGCTGCCCGGCGCATCTGCGAAGGTCGGACATCAGCTCCGGATCGTCCGTCCGCACGCAAAAGCGGATCGTCGGCCGATCGAGGCCAAGGTCGAAAAGAAGCGCGCGTCGCTCCCGCTTGCCTATCGCGGCCCGATCCGGTCCGAGATCCGTCACGGTGCACGCAGCCTGCGAGGTGAGCCTCGAGCGGTGGACGGCGAGCACGACCTCGTCGGGCAACCCGCCTTCCGGCCCGAAGGTGAAGACGCGCACCCATGGCCTGAGATCCAGGCGCAGGGCGCCGAGCCTTGAGCGGATCAGGAGCCGGTCCGCGTCACCCCTCACGATCGCCCGATCGCCCGGGGCCCGCATGAACTCCGCGACGGCTCCTTGAACGCCGATCGCGAAGGTGGTCGCCGGATCACGGGCCGTCTGCAGCAGCCGCTCGGCAAGCGCCGTCCCGGCAACCGGCAAAAGGCGAAAGCCTGGATCGAGATTGGTCATGTGATCCGGCAGCATGCTCCGCACCATCGCGCGGGCGCCGCCGAGGTCGCGCCACGCCGCAATCTCCGCGCCGGCCCGCCCACTGCCGAGACACATGCCCGCGCTCTCTTCGAGCCTGCAGATGCCGACGCAGGGCGAAGGGGCATGGTATCAGACATGCCCCGGCCCCGCAGCTGCCTTGGGCGCCTGCCTGCCGTGTCTCAAGGAGACCGGATCGCGTCGCATTCCGGCAAAATCGCCGGCGCCGACGGCGCGAGACTTCTGCGCTCCTCGAGGTGCCTCGTGCACGGCTCGTTTAGGTCGAGGTGGGCGATCGGAGAGGCTGCGAGGCCGGCATTGCGGGCGATCCCGCGGCAGGCTCGCGCATCGCTCATCTCCCCCACGAGCACCGGGCGTTTCGGCACGAACGGCGCGCCGCTGCGGTCATGTGCCCCACGCGCGCCAGGAGGAGAGAGCCATGACGACCGTCCGATCGCCTCGCGACGACGCCGGCGGCCTGCTCGAGCGGCTCGCTGCGGGCCCGGTGATCTGCGCCGAAGGCTACCTGTTCGAGCTGGAGCGGCGCGGCTATCTCCAGGCCGGCCCCTTCGTGCCCGAGGTCGTGCTCGACCATCCCGAGGCGGTCGAGCGCCTGCACGAGGATTTCGTCCACGCCGGCAGCGACGTGGTCGAGGCCTTCACCTACTACGCCCACCGCGAGAAGCTGAGGCTGATCGGCCGCGAGGACGTGCTCGAGGATCTGAACCGGCAGGCGCTCCGGATCGCGCGCGCGGTCGCCGACCGGCACGGCTGCCTGATGGCCGGCAACATCTGCAACACCAACATCTACGAGGCCGACGATGCGGCGACCCACGCCGCCGTGCGCGCGATGTTCGAGGAGCAGATCGGCTGGGCGCTCGAGGAAGGCGCCGACTACCTGATCGCGGAGACGCTCGACTGGCACGGCGAGGCGGCAATCGCGCTCGACGTGATGAAGGCGACGGGCCTGCCGACCGTGGTGACGCTCGCCGTCCATCGCGAGGAGACCGTGTTCGACGGCCTGTCGGTCGTCGAGAGCTGCCGGCGTCTCGAAGCGGCCGGGGCGGACGTGGTCGGGCTCAACTGTGCGCGCGGGCCGCAAACCCTGCTGCCGGTCGTCGAGCGCGTCCGCAAGGCGGTGTCCTGCCATGTCGCGGCCTTGCCGGTGCCCTACCGCACGACCGAGGCGGAGCCGACCTTCCAGTCGCTGAGCGACCCCGCCTGCGAGAGCATCCCGGGCGGCCTGCCGTTCCCGACCGCGCTCGACCCGTTCACCTGCAACCGCTACGAATGCGCCGAGTTCGCCCGCGCGTGCCTCGACCTGGGCGTCCGCTACATCGGCCTGTGCTGCGGCGCCGGCCCGCACCACATTCGCGCGGTGGCCGAGGCCGTCGGCCGGGTCGCCCCGGGCAGCCGCTACGCGCCCGACATGTCCAAGCACGCCTTCCTCGGCACCGACCCGGCAATCCCCGACCGCTACAAACAACGCCGCGACGAGATCTGACCGGCGCGGCCGGGCGGTCCACTTTAGATGGTTGCGGGGGCTCGCTTTGGACGTTGTTTCCCGCTCGTGTTTGCGCGCGAACTTGAGCGAACCATGTTGGCGGGTCTATAGCCGCGCGGCGGTATCGTGCGGCAGCATCCAGCAATTAGACTAGAAGGCTCGCTTCGAGACCGAGTGTCTGACGAAGGACGCCAACCTGGCAGCCCTACCGGATCTACCGGGCACTCGGGATTGACTGAGTCCACGAACGCAAGGCGCCAGCGGCCAAAGCCGCTGCCGGTGTGATGCCGCGCGATGGAGGACGATCTACCAGTAGGCGAGGTGGGTCCCAGCATATCAGGGCGCCACCACCGAGGTGCTCAGGCGCTGGGGCGACTCGGCCGGAAGAAACAGCGGATCGTTCCGGCGTACTCGCACACGTGATAGTGGCCGTCTGGCGAGGGCATCGGCGCCAGGGCGCCGGGCGGTACCGGCAGCCAGGTGTCCTTGATCACCTCTGTCTCCCAGGAGCCCGTCCGCTCATTGTAGCGCGCCGCCGCCGCTCGGCACTCGGCGCTGCCGCAGCAAGCCACGCCGGCACTACTGGTGAGCCCCGTATACCAGTCATGGCCGGCGCTCTGGTTGGGGATGCCGGAGGCGAACACGGCCGCCAATCCCGCTACCATGAGTGAACGCTGTGCCATATAACCTTCCCCCTCGTCACGGCTGCGCAAGACAAGCTCCGCGGTGACCAGGCCCGCCAAGGAACCGAGGGCCAACAAGGTAGCGCATCACGCCAAGCCTCGCAGCACCTCAACGCCCGTGTAGCGCTGCGGCACCACTTCCGCCCCCGACCCGCACCACGGCCGGGCCGCTAGCGATCTCCATCCGGCCCACGGCCTCGGCCGTCGCGATGTTGGCGGGCAGCCGCGTCGGCTGGTGGTCCGAGCGAAAAGGTGTCAGCGACTGTCTTGGGAGGTCAAGCTGATTGTGGTGCGCGCCATGGCTGGCCGTCCCGGAGCATGGCGTTGAGGGTGATGATCAGCTTGCGCATGGCGGCGGTGATCGCGAGCTTCTTGGCTTTGCCGGCGGCGACCAGGCTCTGGTAGAAGGCGCGCAGCGCGGGATTGCGCCGGACCGCGACCAGGGCCGCCATGTAGAGTACCTCCCGTCAGGTAACGTGCGTCACAGGCGCCTAAGAACCCGACGCCGCCGCCCCTCATTCCGCTGCGGGCCGCAGCCTATGGAAGTTCGGGTCGCCCTCAGCTGCACTGGAACACGACGGTCCTGGATCCGTCACTGTTGGTGCGGATGTTTGGAACGGCCTGTTGCCAGCCATTGTCTATGCAGTAGGTATGGGCGTTCCGGGACGCCTCGAGAAGTTCCTGGTCGCTCTGGTAGTTGTAAGCGAGATCGGAACCAAGCACCTCAGGCGGCGCTGTCGTCGGCAGGTTCGGATCGCATTCGAAGATGACGGTGTTGCTGCCGCCGCTGGGACCAGTCGTGATCCGCGCCGGTCGCGGGGCGGCCTGATACTGACTGCAGAACACCACGGCGTTCTGCTGGGCCTGGAGCAACTCCTCATCACCGGCATACTCATAGGTGACACTCGGATTGCTGGCCCTTACCTGCTGCAACGACTCCGATGATGATGATGTGCAGGAAGCAACTGTCACGGCCGCCAACGCAACGCCGGCCCGCATGTCGATCAGCAAGAACCGACAAGTCATTGCCATCGTCCCCTCCTCCATCGAATACGCAGCGCATCGGTTCCGCGAGGCTCTCCACCAGTCGACGGGCCTCGCAAGCGAGACCCCTGGGAAGTCAAGCTTGCGGAATAAAACACCGAACGCCCGGTCTAGTTCCGCCATGACGCTCCCGCCAAGCTGAGCCGACGCGCGGGTCGAGAGAAAAAGGCTTCTTTAATCGGGCAAGGGGGTGGTTGCTCGGTGAGTGGCTGCCACGTGACGACGCGCGTCCTCGGCGTGGGCTCAGTAGACGTCCTGGCCGCCGTTGACCGGGATCTCGGCGCCGGTCACGTAGGACGCCTGGGTGCTGCACAGATAGAAGATCACGGCGGCGACCTCGGTCGGCGAGCCCAGGCGGCGCATCGGGATGCGCGAGACCAGCTGGTCGGTGCCGGGCGAGAGGATCGCGGTGTTGATCTCGCCCGGGCAGACCGCGTTGACCCGGATGCCCATAGGCGCGAGGTCGGCGGCGAGCTCGCGGGTCAGGCCCCAGAGCGCCGCCTTGGAGGTGCTGTACGCGCTGCCGGCGAACGGGTGGACGCGGTGGCCGGCGATCGAGGTGATGTTGACGATCGAGCCCTCGCCCTCCTGCAGCCGCCTGGCGAGCGTGCGCGAGAAGAACACCGGCGCGAAAAAATTGATCGCAAAGACCTCCTGCCAGTGCGCGAGCTCGCCGTCCAGGCAGCCGAGCCGCTTGCCGTCCGGGCCTTTCGGCGAGAAACCGGCATTGTTGACGAGCGCGTTGAGCTGGCCGTCGCCCAGGATCCCGGCGAGCTGGTCGATCGCGATCTCGAGGTTCTCGACGCGGGCGAGGTCGGCCGTGATGTGCTGGTGGCGGTCGTCGCGGCCGCATTGCGGCGGCACCTTGTCGCGCGAGCAGGTGATCGCGCGCCAGCCCTGATCGACGAAATACTTCGCCGTGGCGTGGCCGATGCCGCGGCTGGCGCCGGTGATGAACACGGTCGGGTGCAGGGACATGGCTGCCTCCTCGCGGCAATCCCCGCGCGCGGCGGGGCCTTCATCGAGATGGGGCGGCGGCGGCGGCGGAGCAAGCCTGCTCACGGCGCCAGCCGCTCGATCCGCCAGCCGTCCTGCGCCCTGGTATAGCGCAGCCGGTCGTGCAGGCGGCTCGCGCGGCCGTGCCAGAACTCCACCACGGCCGGCACCAGCCGGTAGCCGCCCCAGAACGGCGGCCGCGGCACCTCGTCCTCGCCGAAGCGCTCGCGATGCATGCGCTCTTCGGCCTCGAGAGCGGCGCGACCCTCGATCACGGTGCTCTGCGCCGAGGCCCAGGCGGCGAGCTGGCTGCCCTTGGGCCTGCTCGCGAAGTAGGCGTCCGCCTCGGCCGCATCGACCTCCTCGATCGTGCCCTCGAAGCGCACCTGGCGCTGCAGCGGCCCCCACCAGAACACCAGCGCCGCCTTCGGATTGGCCGAAAGCTCTTTGGCCTTGCGGCTGTCGCGATTGGTGAAGAAGGCGAGGCCGCGCGCATCGATGCCTTTCAGCAGCACCATGCGCGCCGCCGGCTGGCCGCCGGCGTCGACCGTGGCGAGCGTCATGGCGTTGGGCTCGTGCACCTCGGCGCGGCGCGCGTCCGCGAACCAGCGCTCGAACTGCGCGATCGGGTCGGCGAGCGCGTCCGCCTCGGCAAGGCCCGCCGCGGCATAGTCGCGGCGCATCGCCGCAAGGCTCGGGTCCATCGGTCGGTCCTCACGCCTCCACTCGGCCCTGCATAGCAGACCCGCGCGGGCGAGGGCAGGGGGGCGGCTCCTATCGCGTGGGGGTTTAGGCCCGCATGTCCCAGATCGACCGTCGTTCCATGCGATGCCGAGGCGTGATAATATTGTCAGTGCCGTGTTGGCCATTGAGGCACGGGGAAATTGGTGGGGAACGCGACGGATGAGCCGTGCGGTGACCCGACATCATAGATTGGAGACAGTTCATGAGCAGGCTGGAGCCGTTCAAGCTCGACCTTCGCGGGCTGTCACGCGAGATGCGGCAGCTGGTGGACCAGATCGGCAAGGACAGGATCTCGGGCGACTATCACAACCCGCTCGGCGTGCAGGTCGACCCGCCCTTCGTGATCCACGAGGCCGAGTTCGCCGATCGCGACGCCGAGGCGAAGGTCAGCCGCAGCCAGCTTTCCGGCAAGGCCTATTCGATGGAGCGTTTCGAACGCCCCGAGCGCAAGGAGGACCGCCGGCCGCGCGATCCCGGCAAGATCAGCCCGGGCCTGCGCGACCAGATGCAGCGCGCCGAGCGCAACGCGAGCTTCGCGGTCGTGCTCACCTTCGCCCAGGACGACGGGGTGCGCATCCCGCTGCTGCCCGACCTCGACGAGGAGGAGCGCAGCGAGGAGCAGGTCACAAAGCTCGAGCAGGTGATCGGCGACCTGGCCGAGAAGCGCGCGCGCAATCAGCGCGCGCTGCTCGAGAAGCTGCAGCTCGGCGGCGAGCGCAAGGTGATCGAGCATTTCTGGCTCACCAACAGCGTGGCACTCGAGCTTTCCCGCGCCGAGATCACCCGGCTCGCACGCGACGAGCAGGTGGCCTATCTGCAGCCGGTACAGGGCGGCGAGGCGCCGCCGCAGGACGCCGACCCGAACAACGACGCGATCATCGCCCGGGGCCACATCGTTTCGGACCCCTATTTCAACCTGAACCTCACCAATCCCTGGATCGGGCTTCTCGACACCGGGGTGCGGCGCACGCACACGATGTTCAACAATCCCGACCGGATCGCGTTCTGCATGGACTGCGTGAACGGCGGACCCAACTGCAACCAGACCGGCAATCCGGGCTACGACTGCACCGATATCTGGCCGCACGGCACCTCGAGCGCGGGGATCCTCTCGGGCAATGCCAACCGCGGCGACCGGTTCCGCGGCGCCACCGCGATCCGGCTCGACAGCTGGCGGATCTATACCTCGGCGGGGCTCGACACCACGGCGACGCTGCGCGCCATCCAGCGCGCGGTGGCAGTGTTCGACAAGGTGCTGGTGGGCGAGTTGCAGGCGAGCGAGAGCGAGACCGGCAGCATCGCCACGGCGGCGGATGCCGCCTATGACGCGGGCGCGATCTTCGTCTCGGCCAACGGCAATTTCGGCCCCGATGCCTCGACCGTGCGCTCGCCCGCGATCGCTCACAAGGTGCTGGGCGTCGGCGGCTTCATGACCGTGGACCAGAGCCAGTATGTCGGCCAGAGTCGCGGCCCGGCGACCGACGGCCGCTTCAAGCCCGACATCCAGGCGCCCACCCGCAGCGAGACGGCGCATGGCTCGGGCGACAACGCGCTCGCCGTCTTCGGCGGCACCAGCGGGGCCACGCCCTATGCCTCAGCCGCGGCGATGCTGGGGCGCAACTGGCTGCGCCAGTTCGGCAGTTTCGACAACGGCCAGACCTATGCGATGATGATCCTCTCGGGCAGAACCCCTGGCCCTACGACAACACCCAGGGCGCCGGACCCCTGCGCATGGGCACCGGCGGCAACACGCTCTGGGGCAAGGTCGTGGTGCTGAACGGCGCGACGATCAACATCCCGATCACGATCGGCGCCGGCCGGCGGGTGCTCGACGGCGCGCTCTGGTGGCCCGAGACGGCGGCGCAGGCGCACAACGTCATCGACCTGTTCCTGATCGACCCCGGCGGTACCGAGCGCGCCCGCGGCTATTCCTGGAACGGCATCTTCGAGCGCGCGCAGGTCGGCGGCGCGCTGACCCCGGGCACCTGGACGCTGCGCATCCAGGGCTACCAGGTCAACACCTTCGCGCAGGTCGTCTACTGGGCGGCGCGCTACGGGCGATGAGCCCTGACGGCGCAATGGAAGGCAGGTGGCGGGCCGGGCCGGGCCTGCCCGTCACCCTCGCGGCCTTGGCGCTTGCCGCGTTCGCCCTTGCGGCGACGCCCGTCCCGGCCCAGGATCGGGACATGAGCGAGACGATCGCGCTGCACGCCGGAAAGGCCTTCTACCGCGACCGGCCCGAGCCCGAGGAGGAATTCACCGGCCGGCTTGTCGCGACCCCCGTCGGCACGGGGCCGGACAGCCGCGATATGCCCTTCGCGCTGGAGACGGAGGCGGGCGCGGTGCCGGTCTACGCGCTGGGCGCCGCGGCCGACGCGCTCGCCGCCTTCGCCGGGCGAAGGGTGCGCATCCTCGGTCGGAAGGTCGACCTGGCTGACGAGGGCGGCCGGGTCGAGCTCTGGCCCGGCCGTGTCACCCCGGCGCCCTGAGGCAACCGTCTGCGCCGCGCGGGCTTCAGCAGCTTGCTGAGCGGCCGACAAACCTCCGGCGCCTGCGAGCTTTCCTCGACCTGTGCGGCGAGGCCGAACCCGAGCAGTGCGCATTCTCGGCCGGCAGCGCCACGGCCACCCGCGCGAAGTTCACCGTCCTGCTGTTGCCGCTGCGCAGGGAGCCGATTCCCTTCAATGGCGACCCGATCACCTATGCCACGCGCGTGTCCGCCATGGCCGGCTTCCTCTATATCGTCCCGCAGGGGGTTCCGCCCTTCCCGGGCTGGGCGGTGGCCGCGCAGGTGCTGCAGGTGTTGTGGACCCGCGGCAGCGGCGGCACGCCGCCATGAGCCTTCGCATTCGGCGGCAGGAGGTGGGTTCGCTGCCCGATGCCGAGCAAATCCGCTTGCGCGCAGGGCGCCGCCTGGGGGAGGTTGGGCGCGCGCCCGCCAGCGGGCGGGCTCGACATCATCGGACAACAGAGGGAAGGGACGATGCGACCCAATCGGCTGCGACAGATCTGGGCCGAAGGCGGCGCTGCGGTCAACGGCTGGCTGCAGATCCCGCACGGCTTTGCCAGCGAGATCATGGCCGGCCAGGGCTGGGACAGCCTGACCGTCGACATGCAGCACGGCCCCGTCGGCTACGACAACGCGCTCACCATGCTGCAGGCGATCTCGTCTTCCAGCGTCACGCCGCTTGCCCGCGTGCCCTGGAACGAGCCCGGCATCATCATGAAGATGCTCGATGCCGGCTGCTACGGCATCATCTGCCCGATGATCAACACGCCCGAGGAGGCCAGGCGCTTCGTCGGCGCCTGCCGCTATCCGCCCAAGGGCTATCGCAGCTTCGGGCCGACCCGCGTCACCCTCTATGCCGGCGCCGACTACGCGCCCAACGCGAACGACACCGTGATCGCCATGGCCATGATCGAGACCGCGCAGGCCGTGGAAAATCTCGATGCGATCCTCGACACCCCGGGCCTCGATGGCGTCTATGTCGGCCCCGCCGACCTCAGCCAGAGCATCGCCGGCAAGCCGCAGACCGACCTCACCGAGCCGCGCCTGGTGGAGGTGCTCGAGCAGATCGTCGCCGCCTGCAAAAAGCGCAACCTGATCGCCGGCATCCACGTCGCGAGCCCGGCCTACGGCGCCGACATCATCAAGAAGGGCTACCAGTTCGTCACCATCCAGAGCGACGGCCGCCTGCTGGCGAACGGCTGCAAGCTGGCGATCGACGAGATCCGCGGCGCCGCGCCCGCCACCGCCGCCAAGGCCAAGGACCGTACTAGCGACCGTACCAGGCTCAGACCCAGCGGAACACGCAGGCGGCAAAGACCAGCGCGATCGCGAGCGCGCCCCACAAGGGCGTGCCCACGATCGCGAGCCAGAGCAGGAAGATGTAGGCGGTGCCCAGAAGCGAGATGAACAGCCGGTCGCCGCGCGTCGTGTCGAGCCCCAGGATGCCGCGCCGCGGATGGCCGCCGGGCGAAGCGAACTCCCAGACCGTCATGCCGATCAGGCACAGCGCGATGAAGCCGAAGAACGCGGCCGTCGGCCACGTCCAGGCCATCCATGTCAGCTCCATCGCCGTTCTCCCGTTGCGGGCCCGCCCGCTCCCCTCGCGCCCGGCCGCCCAAAGGAGCGAGCGGGCCCAACCTGACTAAACCCGGCCGAGCGCAAAGCCCTTGGCGATGTAGTTGCGCACAAAGTAGATCACCACGGCGCCCGGCAGGATGGTCAGCACGCCCGCGGCCGCGAGCAGGCCGAGCTCGTAGCCCGACGTGCTCGCCGTGCGCGTCATGGTCGCCGCGATCGGCTTCGCCACCACCGCCGTCAGCGTCTTGGCCAGCAACAGCTCGACCCACGAGAACATGAAGCAGAAGAACGCCGCCACGCCGATGCCGGCCGCGATCGTCGGCATGAAGATCCGCACGAAGAAGCGCGGGAACGAATAGCCGTCGACATAGGCGGTCTCGTCGAGCTCCTTCGGCACCGCCGACATGAAGCCCTCCAGGATCCACACCGCGAGCGGGATGTTGAACAGCGTGTGCGCCAGCGCCACGGCGATGTGGGTGTCGAACAGGTTGATCGCCGAATAGAGCTGGAAGAACGGCAGCGCGAACACCGCCGCCGGCGCCATCCGGTTGGTCAGCAGCCAGAAGAACAGGTGCTTGTCGCCGACGAAGCGGTAGCGCGAGAAGGCGTACGCCGCCGGCAGCGCGGCGCCGACCGAGAGCACCGTGTTGATCGTCACGTAGGTGATCGAGTTGACGTAGCCCATGTACCACGTCGGATCGGTGAAGATCGTCATGTAGTTGCCGAGCGTGAACTGCTGCGGCCAGAGCGAGAACGTGCCGAGGATCTCGTTCGTCGTCTTGAACGACATGTTGACGAGCCAGTAGATCGGCAACATCAGGAACAGGATGTAGAGGGTCGGCACGAGCCAGGCGAGTTTTCTCATCGCTGCGCCTCGTCGCGGGTCATCACGGCATAAAAAATCCAGCTGAACAGCAGGATGATCAGGAAGTAGATCAGCGACATCGCCGCCGCCGGGCCGAGGTCGAACTGGCCGAGCGCGGTCTTGACCAGGTCGATCGACAGCAGCGTCGTGGTGTTGCCGGGTCCGCCGCCGGTCAGCACGAACGGCTCGGTGTAGATGTTGAAGCTGTCCATGAAGCGCAGCAGGATCGCGATCGTCAGCACGCGCTTCATCTTCGGCAGCTGGATGTAGCGAAAGATCGCCCAGCTCCGCGCGCCGTCGATCTTGGCGGCCTGATAGTAGGCATCGGGGATCGAGACCAGGCCCGCATAGGCCAGCAGCACCACGAGCGACGTCCAGTGCCAGACGTCCATCAGGATCACCGTGAACCAGGCCGCGCGCGGCCCGCGGGTGAAGTTGAAGTCGAAGCCCATGGCGTTCAGCGAGCGGCCGAGCAGGCCGATCTCGGGCAGCGCAAAGATGTTCCAGATCGCGCCGACCACGTTCCAGGGGATCAGCAGCGGCAGGGCCATCAGCACCAGGCACACCGACACCCACGGCCCCTTGCGCGGCATCGTCAGCGCGATCGCGACGCCGAGCGGCACCTCGATCACGAGGATCGTGAAGGTGAAGAACAGCTGCCGGCCGAGTGCGGCATGGAAGCGCGGCGAGCCCAGCACCTCCTCGAACCAGCGGATGCCGGCCCAGAAGAAGGTGTTGGCGCCAAAAGTCTCCTGCACCGAATAGTTGACGACCGTCATCAGCGGAATGATGGCGTTGAACGCCACCAGCAGCAGCACGGGCAGGACGAAGAACCAGGCCTTCTGGTTGTCGGTCTTGTTCATGGCCGGGCCCTCATTCCACCACCCAGCCGTCGCGGTAGACGCGCGTCCTGGCCGGGTCGAAGCGCAGATGCACGGGACCCTGCGGCACGTCCGCGCCTTCCTCGATCAGCACCTTGACGCTCTGCTCGCCAAAGCGCGTCTCGACCACCCGATAGCGCCCGGCGTCCATCACTTTCACGACGTCGACGGCAAGACCTTGGTCGGCGAAGCTGATGAACTCGGGCCGGACGCCGATCTCGAGCCGGCCGCCCGCATCGCGCACCGCGGCGCCATTGGCGGTCGCGACCCTGTGGCCTGCGATCGTCGGATGGCCGTCCTCGAGCGCGCACGGCAGGACGTTCATGCCCGGCGAGCCGATGAAGTGGCCGACGAAGGTATGCCTGGGCGCCTCGAACAGCTCCACCGGCGTGCCGATCTGCACGACCTCGCCCTGGTCCATGACCACCACCCGATCGGCGATCGTCAGCGCCTCGGTCTGGTCGTGGGTGACGTAGATCATCGTGCGCGTCAGCTCCTGGTGCAGCTCCTTCAGCTTCGAGCGCAGCACCCACTTCAGATGCGGATCGATGACGGTGAGCGGCTCGTCGAACATGATCACGTTGACGTCGGAGCGCACCAGGCCACGGCCGAGCGAGATTTTCTGCTTGCTGTCGGCAGTGAGGCCCGCAGCACGGTTCCTGAGCGTCGGCGTCAGCTCCAGAAGCGCCGCGATCTGCCGCACCCGGGCATCGACATCGGCCTCGGCGACGCCGCGATTGCGCAGCGGGAAGGCCAGATTGTCGTAGACGCTCATGGTGTCGTAGATCACCGGGAACTGGAAGACCTGGGCGATGTGGCGCTGGTCGGGCGGCAGGTCGGTCACGTCCTGGCCGTCGAACAGCACGCGACCCTGCGAGGGCCGCAGCAGCCCCGAGATGATGTTGAGCAGCGTGGTCTTGCCGCAGCCGGACGGCCCGAGCAGCGCGTAGGCGCCGCCGTCCTGCCATTCGACGTCGAGCCGCTTGAGCGCCCAGTCGTCGTCCGACGCCGGGCGGGCGAGGTAGCTGTGGCGCAAATTCTCGAGCGTGATGGTCGCCACGTTGCGCTCCTCAGCCGGCGACCAGCCTGCCGGCCGGATCGAAGAACAGGGCGCGGCCGACATCGGCATGGAGCTTTGCCTGCTCGCCGACCTCGAACGGATGCACGCCGTGCGACTGCGAGACCCAGGTATGGCCGGCAAGCTCGAAATGCACCACGCTCTCCGAGCCCGAGATCTCGGTGACCAGCACCCTGCCCTCGATCGGCACGGCGTGGCCGTTCATCGCATGCGGCTCGATGTGATGCGGCCGGATACCGATCGTGTACGGGCCGTCGGGGATCGCTGCCAGGCGGCCGCCGACGTCCCACTCCAGCCCGCCCTGCATGACGATGCGCTCGCCGCGCTTGGTGATGTCGGCCGTGTTGATCGGCGGATCGGAGAACACCCGCGCCGCCAGCAGGCTGTCCGGCCTGCGGTAGATCTCCGAGGTCGGGCCGTACTGCACGACGCGGCCTTCGTGCATCAGCGCCGTATGGCCGCCGAGCAGCAGGGCCTCGACCGGCTCGGTGGTGGCGTAGACCACCGTGCAGTCACGGCCGGCGAACAGCTTGGGCAGCTCGTCGCGCAGCTCCTCGCGCAGCTTGTAGTCGAGATTGGCGAGCGGCTCGTCGAGCAGCACGAGATCGGCATCCTTCACCAGCGCCCGGGCGATCGCGGTGCGCTGCTGCTGGCCGCCGGACAGCTCGTTCGGCATGCGCCCGAGCATCGGCGAGATGCGCATCAGCTCCGCGACCCGGCCGACGCGATCCTCGATCGCGCGCTTTTGCACCCCTGCGACCCGCAGCGGCGAGGCGATGTTCTCGTAGACGGTGAGGTTCGGGTAGTTGATGAACTGCTGATAGACCATCGAGACGTTGCGTTTCTGCACCGCCATGTCGGTCACGTTCGCGCCCCTGAACCAGACCTCGCCCGAGGTCGGCTTGTCGATGCCTGCCATCAGCTTCATCAAGGTGGTCTTGCCCGACAGCGTCGTCCCCAACAGGGTGTTGAAGCCCCGCTCCGCGAGGACGAGGTCGGTCTCGTCGATGAACGTCTCGGCGCCGACGCGCTTGGTGATGCTTTTCAGCTCGAGAGCCATGGTCCGCCAATGGCATCAAGGTTCATCGATCGCTGGCATCCTTGCGAAAGGGGCAGGACGCGCCCGGCGGCGCGTCCTGCCCGGTCTTGAGCAGTCGTCAGAGCGCGCCGCTCGGCCGCTCAGCTTTTCTGCCACCGCTGAACGAGCTCGTCGTAGTCGATCGTCTCGCCCTGCGGCTTCTCGTTGTCGAGCTTGGCCGCCGGCCCGTCCGGCTTGCCGAGCCACTCGGACGGGTCGACTTCCTCGTTCAGCCGCGGCCCGCAACCGCCGTAGATGTTGTCGCTCTCGTCGACGGCCTGCATGCGCGCCATGATCTCGTCCATCTCCTCGGCCAGACGATCCATGGCCTCCTCCGGGGTGAAGGCGCCGGAGTTGACGTCGCCGATCTGCTGCCACCAGATCTGCGCGAGCTTCGGATAGTCCGGCACGTTGATCCCGGTCGGGGTCCAGAGCACCCGGTCGGGCGAGCGATAGAACTCGACCCAGCCGCCGAGCTTGGGCGCCCGCTCGGTGAACGATTCATGGTTGATCGTGCTGTCGCGCACGACCGTCAGGCCGACGTGGGTCTTGCGCACGTCCACTGTCTTGGACACCACGAACTGCGCGTACAGCCAGGCAGCCTTGCGCTGCTCGATCGGGGTCAATTCGAACAGGGTCCACGAGCCCGCATCCTGGTAGCCGAGCTTCATGCCGTCTTGCCAGTAGGGCCCGTGCGGCGAGGGCGCCATGCGCCACAAAAGATTGCCCTCGTCGTCGACGGTGTTGTTGCCCTCGCTCTTGGGCTTGACCATGTCGGGCACGAACGCCGTGTACCAGAAGATCTGCTGCGCGACGTTGCCCTGCGAGAGTGCTGGCAGCGATTGGTAGAAGTCGAGGTCGGCAGCACCCGGAGGCGCGTACTGCCGCAGCCACTCGTCCCACTTGCGGATGGCGTACACCGAGGCCGGCGCGTTGGCGCCGCCGCCGCGCGAGACGGAGGCCCCCTCCGGATTGCAGGAGCCCTCCTCCATGCGGATGCCCCACTCGTCGATCGGCTGGCCGTTCGGCAGCCCCTTCGAGGTGGAGCCCGCCATCGACAGCCAGGCGTCGGTCATCCGCCAGCCGAGGTCGGGCGCGCGCTTGCCGTAGTCCATGTGGCCGTAGACGCGGACGCCGTCGATCTCCTGCACGTCGTTGGTGAAGAACTCGGCGATGTCCTCATAGGCCGACCAGTCGACCGGCACGCCGAGATCGTAGCCGTACTTCTCCTTGAACTGGGCCTGCAGGTCCTCGCGGTCGAACCAGTCCTTGCGGAACCAGTAGAGGTTGGCGAACTGCTGGTCGGGCAGCTGCCAGAGCTTGCCGTCCGGGCCGGTCGTGAACTCCTTGCCGATGAAGTCGTCGACATCGAGGTCCGGATTGGTGACGTCCGCGCCCTCGCCGGCCATCCAGTCGGTGAGGTTGGTGGCGCTCTGCAGGCGGGAGTGGGTGCCGATCAGGTCGGAGTCGTTGATGTAGGCGTCGTAAAGGTTGCGGTTGGTCTGCATCTGGGTCTGCACGGCCTGCACGACCTCGCCTTCGCCCAGAAGCTGATGGTTGACCCTGATCCCGGTGATCTCCTCGAAAGCCCTGGTGAGCACCTCGGATTCGTAGGTGTGCGTCGGGATGGTCTCCGACAGCACGTTGATCTCCATGCCGGCGAACGGCTCGGCCGCCTGGATGAACCACTCCATCTCGGCGAGCTGCTCCTCGCGCGAGAGCGTCGAGGGCTGGAACTCCTCGTCCACCCAGCGCTCGGCCGCCGCCATGTCGGCGTGGCTCTGGCCGGCAAAGGCCAGCACCGCCACCCCGGCGGTGGCGGCCATGAGTCGCATTCTCATCACCGTGCCTCCCATCTTGGTACGCTCCTTGGTTCACTTGGGTTGCGCTCTAGGTCGCCTGGATGGCGACCGCTGTCAACGCGAACGGCCAAAGGCGGCGGCCGAGGCGCTGGGGCCGTCCGCGTCGAGCCGGTCTTGTGCACATCGCTCATGCTCCTCCCCCCTATCGGTGCACCGGGTTGCCGCCATAGTAGATGGCGAGGCCGCGCATTTCCTCGGGCGTGAGCTGCGCCGCGATCGTGCGCATGCGGACGAACAGGTCGTTGTCGCGCTCCCTGGACGCAAAGAGCCGAAGCTGTTCCTCGAGATAGGGTTGCGACTGGCCTAGCAGCACCGGCGTTCCCTCAGGGCCGCTTCGGCTCGGGCCATGGCACGCATCGCAGGGGGCAAGGCCGCGGGCGGGGTCGCCGATCGTGGCCAGACGGACGATCGAGAGACGGACCGCCGAGTCGGCCTCGATGCGATCGCGCGGCGCACGCGAGGCGTAGTAGGCGGCGACGTCGGCCATCTGCTGCGCGTCGAGCTCCTGCGCCAGAGGCGCCATGACCTCGGCTTGGCCGCCTTGCCGGCTGCCGGATTTGTAGTCCTGGAGCTGCTTGAAGATCGCCGGGGCGGGCTGGTGCGCGAGGTTCGGAAAGCTCGGATCGACACCGATGCCGTCTTCGCCGTGACAGGCGGCGCAGACGTCCGCGACCACGGTGGCGCCGTGCTCGATGCTGGCGTTCCTGATCAGGGTGCGTGCGCTGCTCGTCCAGGCGATCTGCGATCCCGGCGTAACCGACACGTCGGCGGTGGACGCGGACCGCTCGTAGCCGGGGATGCCGATCGCCCGGCAGATCGCGGCAAGCGGATTGAAGCCGGACCCCTGCGTTTCCGGCAGCAATAGGAAGCCGAGGGCAAAGCTCACGAGCACGAAGGTGCCGACCGCGACGCTGGCCCAGACCCGCCAAGGCCTGTCAAGCGCCTCCTGTTCGGCGGGGACGGCACGGCGGTCCGACCCCATCTCAGTCCCCCCGATAGACCTGATGGATCAGCGCCGGGGCGCCATCCAGGAGGAAGAACTGCGCGATGGGATAGCCATAGGCGACCACCATGAGGAACAGGACCAGCCAGTTCCACAACGCAAAGCCGTTCAGCGCCGAGGGCAGCCGCTGTGGCGGATGCACCGCGAGAGCGTAACCCATGCGCCGGTCGACCTGCGCCGGGCCGCCATAGAGCGTGGCGAGGTTGAACACGAACAGGAGCGCGCCCGCGAGCATGATCGCGCCGCCGGCGGTGGAGACCAGCGTCCACGGGCCCCACCAGGCGATGGCCGGGTTGGCGAAGTCGAAGGTCGCGACCCGCCGCGGCTGGCCGAACAGGCCGAGCACATGCCAGGGAAACGTCGTCACCACGATGCCGACGAACCAGAGCCAGAGCTGAAGGCGGATCGGCCGGACGTCGAGCGCCTGGCGGCCCGTCAGCTTCGGCCAGATCTCGTAGGTAATCGCGAAATACATGATCACGACCGAACCGCCGAAGATCAGGTGGAAATGCGCCGTGACCCAGGAGGTGTTGTGGATCATGGCGTTCATGCCGTAAGACATGTTGATCAGGCCGCCGAAGCCGCCGAAGCCCAGCATCACGAAGGCGAAGCCGGCGGCGAGCACCATCGGCTGGTCCCAGGGCAGCTTGACGATCCACCCGAACAGCCCCCTGCCGCCGCGTAGGCGACCGGCGATCTCCAGCGAGGCGGCGATGGTGAAGATCGTCAGCAGCGTCGGCACCGAGACCAGGGCGGTCAGCATCATCTGCAGGAACTTGAAGCCGGTGCCGTGCTCGGGGTCCATGAACAGGTGGTGCATGCCGACCGGCAGCGAGTAGAGCAGGAAGAGGATGAAGCTGAGGCGCCCCATCGTGTCGCTGTAGAGCCGTCCGCCCGCGGCCTGGGGCAGCATGGTGTAGAAGGCGATGTAGGCGGGAAGCAGCCAGAAATAGACGATGGCGTGCAGGGTCCACGAGAAGAGCGTCCGCGCCAGGCCGACATCGATCGTCTCCTTCCAACCCAAGGCTGCGGGGATCACCTGAAACAGGAGCTCGGCGCCGACGCCGGCTGTCGTCCAAAGCCACAGGATCGCGTTCGCGACCGTGGCGAACATGGCGAGCGGCACCGGGCGGCCCGGGTTGTCGCGCTTCCATGCCGTCATGGCCCAGATCATCAGGGCGACCCAGATCCATGAGCCGACCACGACGAGCAGGAGCCCGAGGTAGTAGAAGGCGCTGCCGATGAGCGGTGGATAGAACGTGTAGAGGACCGTCGCCTTGCCGAGAAAGATCGGCACGGCGGCCATGATGACGCCGATGGTAGCGGTGCAGAAGCCGATCCAGGCGGCCCGCAGGCTCGGCAGCGGGCGATCGAGCGCGGTCGTCGCAACGAAATAGCCGAAGCCCATGGCAAACAGCGTGGGCAAGACATAAGCCATCAACGTGCCGTGCGCCGTGACCGAGATGAAGTAGGCTTCCGGGCTCTCGCTGGGAGCCGTCCAGGGGCTTCGCGAGAGCATCTGGGCGGCGCCCATGACCGCCGCCACGGCGAAAGCGGCGAAGGCAACCCAGATGTGGGCGATGACGAGTCGCTCAGCGCGGCACATCGCAGCTCACCCTGCCATGCTCATCGGGCTTCCATTCGCCTTGCGGCACGACACGCACGAGGCTCCACATCTCGCTGTGGCCCAGGCCGCAATATTCGTGGCAGGGCATGAGGTGATCGCCCGGCTCCCGGAACACGGTGCTCACCTGCGACACGTAGCCGGGGATGACCATGGTGTTGACGTTGCTGCCGGCTATCAGCAGCCCGTGGATCAGGTCCGGGCTCGTGACCCGCAAGGTCACCGGACGGCCCGCCGGCACGGCGAGGCAGCGCGGTACGAAGGCGAACTGCGTGGCGACGACTCGTGCGATGACCGAGCCGTCCAGGCTCTGGATCGTGCCGAGGTTGCCTTCGACGAACTCGCCCTCGAGATGGATCGTGGCGGGGTCGATCGTCTCGACATTGCTCGGCGGGTGCAGCAGCATCGACGCGCTCGAGACCACGATGACCGCGATGATCAGCGCCACGGCGCCTGCGACGATGGCGCCCCACTTGAGCTCGCTGCGAAGGATATCGCGCTCGTTCATGCCACCGGCTCATCCAATAGGCCCGCGAGGAATGAACACGCCGAGATAGATCGCCAGCCAGCAGGCGAGCAGGATGCCAAGCGCGATGCCGCACAGGGCGAGCGCGCCGTGCGGGACGTCGTTCATGACCCGCTCGAGGTCCGCCTCCCTGACCGGATCGGAAACGTCGCGCGCGCGCTGCGCTGCCGAAGGTTCGTCATAGGCGGCCATCAGCTCGATCCGTTCATTGGGACCTCGCGCATCGCCGCGTGGCGCTCGGCGCCACCTGCTCGTCTTGGCCGAGCCAGGCGCGAAGGTGCGCCCGGGTGGCATCACCGACATGGAGCGCGAGCTTGGAGCGGCGCCACAGGATGTCCTCGTCGGTGAGCGCCCACTCGTGCCGGGTCAGGTAGTCGACCTCGGCCGCGTACAGTCCATCGCCCAGGTGCTCGCCGAGATCGTCCAGCGCGGCCGCACCCTTGAGCAGGCGCAGGGCCCGGGTGCCGTAGGCGCGGGCATAGCGGCGGGCGAGTGCCTGCGGCAGCCAGCCGTAGCGCGCCATCAGCGCGTCGAGGAAGCGCTCGAAATCGGCGCCCGGCATGTCGCCGCCGGGCAGCGGCTGCGCACCTGTCCAGGGCCGGCGCTCGAAGCCCAGCAGGGGCTGCAGCTTCTCGAGCGCGTGCTCGGCGAGCTTGCGGTAGGTCGTGATCTTGCCGCCGAACACCGAGAGCAGCGGCGCGCCGTCGCTGTCGAGATCGAAGGCGTAGTCGCGGGTCACTGCCGAGACGTCGCCGGTGGCGTCGTCGTAGAGCGGCCGGACGCCGGCATAGGCGAAGCGGACCTGGTCCGGGGTGACCGGCTGCTTGAAGTAACGGCTCACGGCCGCGCACAGATAGTCGATCTCGGCATCGGTGATCGCGACCTCGGCGGGGTCGCCCTGGTAGTCGCTGTCGGTGGTGCCGATCAGCGAGAATTCCTGCTCGTAGGGGATCACGAAGACGACGCGGCCGTCGGTGTGCTGCAGGATGTAGGGCGAGGCGTGGTCGTAGAGCCTGGGTACGACGATGTGGGCGCCCTTGACCAGGCGCACCTTCTTGAGCGCGGGGCGGCCGAGCTGCTCGGTGAGCAGGTGCGACACCCAGGGGCCCGAGGCGTTGATCAGGGCGCGGGCCTGCACCGTGCGGGTGGTGCCGTGGCGCGGCTCGAGGGTCACCTGCCAGTGCCGCTCGGCGCGCTCGGCGGCGGCGCAGCGGGTGCGGGTCAGGATCACGGCACCGCGCTCGGCGGCGTCCATGGCGTTGAGCACGACGAGGCGCGCATCCTCGACCCAGCAGTCGGCGTAGGTGAAGCCGGTGCCGAACCGGTCCTTGAGCGGCGCGCCGAGCGGGTCGTGGGCGAGGTCGAGGCGGGCGGAGCCCGGCAGCTTGTCGCGCCCGCCCAGGTGGTCGTAGAGGAACAGGCCGAGGCGGATCATCCAGGCCGGGCGCTGCTCGGGGCTGTGCGGCAGGACGAAGCGCAGCGGCCAGATGATGTGCGGCGCCAGACGCAGCAGCACCTCGCGCTCGATCAGGGCCTCGCGCACGAGCCGGAACTCGTAGTGCTCGAGATAGCGCAGGCCGCCGTGGATCAGCTTGCTGCTGGCGGACGAGGTGTGCTGGGCGAGGTCGTCCTGCTCGCACAGCAGCACCGACAGGCCGCGGCCGGCGGCATCGCGCGCGATGCCGGTGCCGTTGACCCCGCCGCCGACGACCAAAAGGTCGACCGCTCGCTCCGACGCCAAGCCCTGCTCTCCCCCGCCGGCCATCACGGACCGACCAGATCTTCCTCACCGATGCGTCAGGTGACGCAAAAATGCGTCACAATCGGACAGGGTGACGCATCAGACGACGCCCTCTGGAATAAGGCATTTTGCGCCGGCTACCGCCATTTTGCCCCGCGCCAGCGCCGGGACCCGACGCAAAATGCGCCGGGGTGTCCGTTTTCGCAACCGAAAATTTGCGCGCACGGGAAATTTCGAATGCGAACAGTCAGGCGTCGCTGTCCTCGGCGCCGGCGACGTGCAGGGCGACGTCGGCCGCGCGCAGGTGCTGGGCGAGGGCCGGCGGCGGCGCCTGGTCGGTGAACAGCGCGTGGACCTGCTCGAGGCCGCCCAGGCGCACCATGGCGTTGCGCCCGAACTTGGTGTGGTCGGCGGTGAGGAACACGCGGCGCGAGTTCTCGATGATCGCCTGCGCGACCCGGACCTCGCGGTAGTCGAAGTCCAGGAGCGCGCCGTCGAGGTCGATGCCGCTGATGCCGATGATGCCGATGTCGACCTTGAACTGGCGGATCAAATCCAGCGTCGCCTCGCCGACGAGGCCCCGATCGCGCGAGCGCACCAGGCCGCCCGCGACGATGACGCGGAAATCCGGCTTGCCCGCGAGAATGCTGGCGACGTTCAGGTTGTTGGTGATGACCGAGAGGCCCTGGTGGTTCAGGAGCGCCTTGGCGACCTCTTCGGTCGTGGTGCCGATGTTGATGAACAGCGAGGCGTGGTCGGGCACGTGGCGCGCGGCAAGCCTCGCGATGCGCTGCTTCTCCTCGAGACACAGCACCTGGCGGGCCGGATAGGCGAGGTTCTCGACCGACGACGGCAGGCCGGCGCCGCCATGAAAGCGCTGCAGCGTGCCCGCGTCGGCGAGCTGGTTGATGTCGCGCCGGATGGTCTGCGGCGTCACGGCGAACTGCTCGGCGAGCGCGTCGATCGGCGCAAACCCCTGCCGCCGCACCAGATCCACAATGGCCCGCCGGCGCTGCTCACTCGAGGCCACCGCCCCCTCCCTTCCCTCACGCCAACCCCGCCTCCGGCATGCGCCGCCCGCGCCGATTCATGCGCGGGGCGCCGCCGTCCGGCGCGGGCCGATCCTGGCAGCCTGGCCAGCGGGCAAGCCCCTGCGGGCCCGCGCCCCTCATCGAGCCGACCCCCGCCGCGATCCGCATCGAGGCTATATTCCTTCCGGCTTTGGAAAGCGAGCATCGAGCATAGCAAATTTTCGTAATCGAAAACCATCAACACGCAACGCGCCGCCGCGCGGCGTCGCGGTCATCACGTCTGAAACCCCTGTTAAATCAATCGCTTATCACGTTATTTAAGCCATGCGCCACGTGATGCGTCACCCTGTCCGATTTCTGCGTCACCTGTCGCATGGCACTCCCTGGGGCGGCGCCAAAATTCCGCTGAATCAATCACTTAGCAGGCACCGTGGCAATGCGCCGCGTGATGCGTCACCCTGTCCGATTTCTGCGTCACCCGGCGCCTTTCTCATGCCGGGCACCCGACCGGGGCCAGCGATCGCGTCCTATGAGGTCGACCTCGCCCTCTTCATCCGGCGGGCGCTGTGCTCGCCGGCGGCGGCGGAAAGGGTCTGTTAACCATAGCGAGATATTAAGGGGCGACGTGCAATGGTGGGAATCCGTGCGCCCGCGGGAAAGAGGCGCGCCTGCAGGGCGCACGGGCAGGACGTGGGGCCATGCGGGGCGGGAGTTGGGGCATTGCGGGCGGGGAGCTGGGACAGGTCGGAACGGGTGTCGAGCTGAGGATCGAGGAGGCGAGCTGAGGACCGGAGAGAGCAACAGGTCGGAAGGACGAGCCGGAGGTCCGGGGATTGGGCCGTCGGGGAGCGCCGGTGTGGGTGTCGGGGCCAGATCGACGACGGGGAGCTCGTGGATCGGGGCACCGGGCTCCGGGGCGACGGACCGGTCAGGGAAGCGGCGTTGCGGAGCACCGGCAAATCGGCACGGGCCAAGGGCTTCGTTAACCACGCACGCGGCATGCTGGCTCCGGTCCATGCGATCCTGGGAATCCGTGCGCCCGCCAACCAGAGAGCGCGCCGGCAGGGCGCGCGGGCAGGAAGATGGCGGTGGGTCGGGAGCTGGGCAGGTTGGGCAGGAGCTGCTCTGGCATCGGGACAATTAAGGAAATAACGGGGCCGGGCACCTTGCGCACGCAAGACTCAGTTAACCATGCATGCGCCATGATGGCTCTGGTCCATGCGATCCTGGGAATCCGTGCGCCCGCCAAAGAGAGCGCGCCCGCAGGGCGCGCGGGCGGGGGATGGGGTGTCGGGGGGCAGGTGGCTGGGGGAGTTGCGGGCAAGGAGCTGGGACAGGTTGGAACGGGGGTCGAGGTGAGGATCGAGGAGGCGGGCTGAGGGCCGGAGAGAGCAACAGGTCGGAAAGACGAGCCGGAGGTCCGGGCATCGGGCGTCGGGAGCGGCAGTGCGGGCATCGGGGCCGATCAACGAAAGGGGCTTGCGCGAAGAAGGGGCCTGACGTCCTTTCGCTGACGATACCTGTTCTCTGACCTGTCGCGACCGTGCGTCGCCGGCGTCGTCGTGCGCCAACCGGGCAGTGCGTAACGGCTTGTTAACCTTGACGGGATAATACGGGTCGATGTGCGATCGTGGGAATCCGTGCGCCCGCCAACCAGAGAGCGCGCCCGCAGGGCGCGCGGGCAGGAAGATGGTGGTGGGTCGGGAGCTGGGGTAGGCGCCCCTCCTTCGCGTGCAGTTCGCGCGGCGACCGCGCCCAGCTCATCCGCCCGATGCTTTCCGGGCGGCGCCGGCTCGCCGCCAGACTGCATCGCCGCCGCGCTCCGCCACAACCAGTGGCCGGAGTCACGCAAGAACCGGTCTGGCCTTCTTTAGAAGTTTCCTGGTAACCTTCGGCCATGGGTGTTGAACCGACCATTCGTTATGCGGACGCGGACAACCTCTGCCTCGATCCGCAAAACCCCCGCCTGGGCCGTCCCCGAAGCGCACCGCCGCTTGGCCAAGAAGATCTGCTGTCGCGGATGTCCGAATGGGCATTGGAGGAGCTGATGCTCTCGATTCCTTCAGAGCGGGTTTTGGCCGCAGGAGGCGCTGGTCGTCATTAGGGAGGAGCTGCAGGGGTCGGAAGCGCTGGTCGTCGTCGAGGGCAACCGCCGGTTGGCTGCGTTGAAATGGATGAGGAAAGCGCTCCGCGGAGACAAGGGAGTGCCACGGCGCATCCTGAAGCTGATGGCCGATCAGGCTGCAAGCGGACATAAATTGGAGCCAGATGGCGCGCTTTTCGCGCAGGTACCCTATATCGTGGCGTCCGCTCGCGATGACGTTGATGCCTATCTAGGTTTTCGGCACGTGACGGGCATAAAACAGTGGGAGCCGCAGGAAAAGGCGTCATTCATAGCGCAGCTCATTGAAGACCGAGGCATGAGCTATGCCGAGGTCGGAACGCTTATAGGTAGTCGCGCTGACGTAGTGCGTCGCAATTATTTAGCCTTGTGCATTCTAGATCGCCTGGATGAACAAATAGGGGACAGCGACGCCAGAGAGGCACTGCAGAAGGCCAGGAATCGCTTCTCTGTCTTTTTCCTGTCCTTACGCGAGAAAGGTGTCCAAGATTACCTCGGCATCGATGCTCATGCTGATCCCAATACCGCTCGTAATTCTCCGCCCATTGAAAAATTGGACAATTCCCAACGCTACTTGATCTGGTTGTTTGGCAGTAAAGCCCAAGATTCGCTCGTTGGTGACTCTCGCAATGTTACTCGCTTTGGCCGAGTACTAGCTTCTCCCGAGGCGGTAGAGTACTTGAATACGGCCCTAGATCCAACGCTAGATGTCGCTTACAGTTTCAGCCACGGCGCGACCGAAGACCTTGTCGCGGCATTCCAGGAAGCCGCAAGGCTCTGCGCACAGTACTCGCTGACCTAGACTTGAAGCGCGAAGAGCGGAGGTGGCAAAAGCCGCATGGCCGGTTCTTTGCGGCGGCCGACATCGCACGTCGCCTCGGCGGGAGACGCTACAACGCATGCGAGGCCTCACGGATGCTGGCGGCTCCTGACGCGACGCTAGTGCACTGACGCAATCATAGGATTCACAAGGGCGGGTAGTTGTGGCATGCTGGGGGATGGCTCATCTCGTCTGCCCTTTCGTCTCGGCCGCGGATCGTGCTCGTCTGGAGGCGATCGTCGGCGATCGTAACCGCGCCCAGAAGCACGTGGCGCGGGCTCGGATCATTCTGGCATCGGCCGAGCGGTTGAGCGTCGCCGAGGTCGCCAGGCGCGCCGGGGTCGGCCGGCCGGCGGTGTGGCGCTGGCAACGGCGCTTCGCCGAAGCCGGGGTCGACGGCCTGCTGCACGACGCGACCCGCAAGCCGGGCAAGGCGCCGCTGGCCGACGCCACCGTGCACCAGGTGGTAGCCTTCACCTGCGCCGAGCCGCCCGGCGAGGCGACCCATTGGACCGGCCGGGCGATGGCAAAGGCAGCCGGCATCTCGTTGCGCTCGGTGCAGCGGATCTGGCAGGCGCACCGGCTGCAGCCGCATCGCATCCGCACCTTCAAGCGCTCCAACGACCCTGCGTTCATCGCCAAGCTCGAGGACATCGTCGGCCTCTACCTGGCCCCGCCCAAGCACGCCTTGGTCCTCTCGATCGACGAGAAGTCCCAGATTCAAGCCCTCGATCGGACCCAACCGGGCCTGCCGCTCAAGCCGGGCAAAGCCGGCAGCATGACCCATGACTATAAGCGCCACGGCACCACGACGCTGTTCGCCGCCCTCAATGTGCTCGACGGCGCCGTCCTGGGACGCTGCATGCAGCGCCACCGGCATCAGGAGTTCATTCGCTTCCTCAACACCATCGAACGCGCGGTGCCGGCCGGCAAAATGATCCACGCGATCCTCGACAACTACGCCGCCCACAAGCAACCCAACGTCCTCAAGTGGCTCGACCGGCACCCACGCTGGACCTTCCACTTCACGCCGACCTCGGGTTCGTGGCTGAACGCCGTCGAGACCTTCTTCTCGGCGCTCACCCGCCGACGAATCCGGCGCGGCAGCTTCCACTCGATCGTCGACCTCCAAGCCGCCATCAATCGCTACATCACCGAGCACAACGACGATCCCAAGCCCTTCATCTGGACCAAACCCGTCGACCAGATCCTCGCCAAGCTGAATCGCCTGAATGCGTCTGTGCACTAGATGTCGCTTACAGTTTCAGCCACGGCGCGACCGAAGACCTTGTCGCGGCATTCCAGGAAGCCCGCAAGGCTCTGCGCACAGTACTCGCTGACCTAGACTTGAAGCGCGAAGAGCCGGAGGTGGCAAAAGCCGCATGGCCGGTTCTTTCGGCGGCGGCCGACATCGCACGTCGCCTCGGCGGGGAGACGCTACAACGCATGCGAGAGCCCTCACGGATGCTGGCGGCTCCTGACGCGGCGCTAGTGCACTGACGCAATCATAGGATTCACAAGGGCGGGTAGTTGTGGCATGCTGGGGGCATGGCTCATCTCGTCTGCCCTTTCGTCTCGGCCGCGGATCGTGCTCGTCTGGAGGCGATCGTCGGCGATCGTAACCGCGCCCAGAAGCACGTGGCGCGGGCTCGGATCATTCTGGCATCGGCCGAGCGGTTGAGCGTCGCCGAGGTCGCCAGGCGCGCCGGGGTCGGCCGGCCGGCGGTGTGGCGCTGGCAACGGCGCTTCGCCGAAGCCGGGGTCGACGGCCTGCTGCACGACGCGACCCGCAAGCCGGGCAAGGCGCCGCTGGCCGACGCCACCGTGCACCAGGTGGTAGCCTTCAGCTGCGCCGAGCCGCCCGGCGAGGCGACCCATTGGACCGGCCGGGCGATGGCAAAGGCAGCCGGCATCTCGTTGCGCTCGGTGCAGCGGATCTGGCAGGCGCACCGGCTGCAGCCGCATCGCATCCGCACCTTCAAGCGCTCCAACGACCCTGCGTTCATCGCCAAGCTCGAGGACATCGTCGGCCTCTACCTGGCCCCGCCCAAGCACGCCTTGGTCCTCTCGATCGACGAGAAGTCCCAGATTCAAGCCCTCGATCGGACCCAACCGGGCCTGCCGCTCAAGCCGGGCAAAGCCGGCAGCATGACCCATGACTATAAGCGCCACGGCACCACGACGCTGTTCGCCGCCCTCAATGTGCTCGACGGCGCCGTCCTGGGACGCTGCATGCAGCGCCACCGGCATCAGGAGTTCATTCGCTTCCTCAACACCATCGAACGCGCGGTGCCGGCCGGCAAAATGATCCACGCGATCCTCGACAACTACGCCGCCCACAAGCAACCCAACGTCCTCAAGTGGCTCGACCGGCACCCACGCTGGACCTTCCACTTCACGCCGACCTCGGGTTCGTGGCTGAACGCCGTCGAGACCTTCTTCTCGGCGCTCACCCGCCGACGAATCCGGCGCGGCAGCTTCCACTCGATCGTCGACCTCCAAGCCGCCATCAATCGCTACATCACCGAGCACAACGACGATCCCAAGCCCTTCATCTGGACCAAACCCGTCGACCAGATCCTCGCCAAGCTGAATCGCCTGAATGCGTCTGTGCACTAGGTGCGGCCAACCGGCCGTCGCCACGCCGTCCTGAGATTCTGGCGGACTGGATGGAACTTTGGGCCCTCGCTGACGGAGACACCATCTTTTGGCCGATGGTAGCGGATCGTCTTTTGGAGGAAGCATTTGTAAGCGACTCCGACGATGCTTATCGGGACATCGAGGCTGCGCAATATCAACTCGAATGTCGCGCACGGTATGTTGGCGAAGGCTACCCGTTCATCATATCAGAAAGAGGGATCGGACCAAAACCAACTCCGTGGAGCGCCCCGGTCTACGGCTTCTTGTTGGCAGCATCGACCTGTGAATTCTTTTCAAACGTCAGGTTCCCATCGAATTCGCCTCATAGATACCTTTTTGAGCTAGTGACGGTAGAGGCTGTCGCGACATTTCTCCCGGAATGGGAGGTTTTGTGGTGTGGAGCAACTGTGCCAGAGTTAGTTGGCGCGGGCGGGATCGTAGCATTTGTTGGCGGCAAGCTTCGGACTTTGATTATAGACCCGACCTACTTTCTGAATGCAAGAGATGGGGGCATTGATTTTCTGGCGATTTGGAACGGCCCGGATCACCGCGACGGTAGGCCGGTAACTTTGGGGTCAATGCGCAAGTGGAATTACCGATTGGGAAACAAAGACTCAACAACCGAACTTCAATCGTTGGGGGAAGGCCATTCGCATATCGACGTGTCCGGTGAGAGCATTTGCGGTACCGTGGGCCCTGGACGAGCAAAAGTTCAAGGTTACAGTGGCAGATTCAGCTGGCTGGGTGTTAGATCGGATCCGGATCGCCGCCGCCGCAGGCTCGCTTAAGGCCGGCGAAGTCGCTGATGCTGCGCGTTCGTGGGCGCAGGAGGTGATCGAGAGGCTTCCGGGGACGGACTAGCATGTGGAGAGCCTCGCCGATCAGCACACTCTCCACGATTAGCCTCTTCACCGGCGTCGGTGGCCTTGACTTCGGTTTCGAGGCCGCAGGGTTCAAAACGGTCGCTGCAGTTGAGGCCGACCCCGCAGCTTGTCACACGATACGGGCGAACCGTGATTGGCCTATCATCGAAGATGACATACATCGAGTGCGCTCGGAGGACATCCTTCAACGAGCCGGGCTACGACCAGGGGAGCCCGACGTCCTTATCGGAGGCCCGCCCTGCCAACCATTCTCCAAATCTGGCTATTGGATCCGTGGTGACGCGGCTAGGCTGGATGATCCGCGCGCGGACACCTTGGCCGCATATCTGCGAGTATTGCGTGGCACCCTCCCGAAAGCCTTCCTCTTGGAGAATGTCTGCGGTTTCGCTTACCGACAAAAAGATGAGGGCCTGCGCTATATAATGGATGGAGTGAATAACATAAATCGGTGCTTGGGCACACAGTACTCTCTTACGTGGGGCAGGATTAATGCGGTTAAATACGGCGTGCCCCAGCGTCGTGAGCGTGTCTTCGTCGTCGGAGCACGCGATGGGCGTGTATTTCGTATGCCGGACCCTACGCATGAGGATCCCAGAAAAAGAACGATGACATCTGCTAAGGCCGCCTACCGCACAGTGTGGGACGCGATTGGCGATTTGCCTAAATGCTCCGATGATGATGGTCTGTCAGTTGGAGGAAAGTGGGCAGACCTTCTCCCGACCATTCCAGAAGGAAGCAACTATCTCTGGCACACAGCCCGAGGTGGAGGATATCCATTATTTGGTTGGCGTACCAGATACTGGAACTTCCTTTTAAAACTCGCTAAAAACCAACCTTCCTGGACCATACAGGCATATCCTGGATCCGCAATTGGACCCTTTCATTGGGAAAATCGTAAATTAAGCACCAAAGAGATGTGCCGCATACAGACGTTTCCGGATGGATTACATTTTGCATGCGGCCGTACGCATGTTCAGAGGCTCCTTGGCAACGCGGTGCCGTCGCTGCTTGGAGAAATCATGGCGCGTGAGATTAGGCGACAACTGTTCCATGATAACGAAGACCATGGATCTCTTCTGCTGCTTCCTCCAGCCCGCACACCTGTGCCCGGCCCGGAACCTGTCCGAGAGGTGCGGCGGAGGTGTCACTGGTTGATCGGAGATCATGCGGTTCATCCCGGCGAAGGTCGTGGGCCCGGGGCGCTAAAGCGCATGCCTAGTGTGCGGTTGGGCGGAGCTGCCTAGGAACAATTCCAGGCGGCGGGCGAGGGCTTCAATGTCGTGGACCTCGCATTCCCATACGACGGCAACATCCCATCCCGACAAAGTGAGCGTGCGACGCGCCGTTGCATCTCGCTCCTTGTTCCTTCGGAGCTTCGGCCCCCAATAATCCAATCGAACCTTGGGCATTCGTGCAAGCCTGCAACCCTCGTGTTGGTGCCAGAAGCAGCCATGAACAAAGACGATCTTCTTGAGGCGGGGAAATGTCAGGTCGGGTGTGCCTGGAAGGTCACGCCGATGTAGGCGGAAACGAAATCCCATCGAATGTACTAACCGTCGAACGACAATCTCCGGCTTCGTATCCGTCTTAGTAATCCGCGCCATGTGAGCGGACCGTTCTTGGGCTGTAAGTCTGTCAGGCATGGGTATGTTTGGATTCCGTTGTTTCTTATGTCCGCTACCATGCTCTGATCCGAACCTATCCATGCTGCGATTGGACATCGAATGATAGCAGCGGACGAGTGCGTACTTCGTCCGACATACTAACATTGTCCCTCTGAACCGTGAATTGGACTTCCCGGCTTTCACGGCATCGCCATCCTTCCATCGACCAGGAGCTCGGTGCCCGTGATGAACGAAGCCCGGTCGGAGAGCAGGAACAGGCAGGCATCCGCCATGTCCTGGGTGGTGCCGACGGGGCCGGATGCGTGGCTAGCCGGACCACGCATCGAGCGCATCCCGCAGCCGGTACCACGCGCCGACCGCGGGCAGGAACCAGGGGTTGCCGCGGTAGAGGGGGTGGCCGGGGAAGGGGCCCTCGAACGGGCAGGGGCGGTTCTGGCGGCCGAGGATTTTGAGTGCGGTCTGCTGGCCGAGGTAGCCGGCCATGGCGATGCCGCTGCCGTTGCAGCCCATGGCGAAGTGCAGGCCGCCCCGGTTGCCCATGTGCGGCAGGTGGTCGCCCATATGAGGTAAATGGTCAAAGGTCATTGCGACGTTGCCCTGCCAGCTGTGGGTCAGGTGCACGCCGGAAAGCTCGGGCCAGACCGCGACCATGCGCCGGTAGAGCGCGAGCGCGCTGGTGCGCTCGTCGACGTCGGTAAGCCTGGCCCGGCCGCCGAACAGCACGCGGCGGCCGTCCGGGGACAGGCGGAAGTAGCAGAGCTTGCGGTTGCTGTCGACGAACATGCGGCCGCGCGGGCTGAGCCGCGCGGCGAGGCCGGGCGGCAGCTCCTCGGTCGCGATCATGTAGCTCTTGAGCGGGATGATGCGGCGGCGCAGCTCTGGCGTGAGCCGGCCGGTATGGCCGTTGGTCGCGACCAGGACCTGGCCTGCCTCGATGTGGCCGCGGGCGGTGGCGAGCGCGAAGCCCTGCGCGGTGCGTTGCAGCGGAAAGAACCTCGGCATGGCCGCAGAGCAGGGCGCCGGCGCGGGCCGCGGCCGCGCGCAGGCTCTGGTGATAGCGCGCCGGGTCCAGCCCGCCCGAGCGTTCCATCAGGATGCCGCCGACGTAGCGGTCCGAGCCGATCTCGTCCTGCAGCGCGGCACGCGCGACGATTCGCACCGCGTCGCCCGCACGCTCGCCGAGGCTTTGCACCTGGTCGCGCAGCTTGCGGAAATGGCGCGGGTTGCAGGCCACCAGCAGCCGGCCGCAGCGCTGGTAGGCAGCATCGGGGTGCTCGCGCGCGACGGCCTCCAGATGCTCGAAGGAGGCCAAAAAGCCCTCGCGCAGGGAATCGGCGCGCGCCTCGCCGTAGCGCCGGGCAAGCTCCTGCCGGTCCAGGTTGACGGCGCCGCCGACCATGCCGCCGTTGCGGGTGCTGGCGCCGCTGCCGAGCGCGCCGGCATCCAGCACCACGGTGCGCACGCCGGCACGGGCGAGCTCGAGCGCCGCCGACAGGCCGCAGTAGCCGCTGCCGATCACCGCGACGTCGACGCGCTCGGGGACCGGCGCGCTGATCGCCAGGCTCCGGCGGCGCATCCTGCCACCAGTACGGCTCGGGCCGGAAATCCGGCGCCAGGATGTCCTGAAGGTTTGTTGGACGCGACATCGGATGGCCGTCAGGGCAGGGCCATGCGGCCGCCGTCGACCAGAAGCTCGGTGCCGGTGATGAACGCGGCGCGGTCGGAGAGCAGGAACAGGCAGGCGTCCGCCATGTCCTCCGTCGTGCCGACGCGGCCGAGCGGCACGCCCGCCGCGGTCCTTCGCCGGAGCTCGGGGTCGGCCTGCCAGCGCGCCTGCATCGGCGATTCGGTGGCGCTCGGCAGCAGCACGTTGGAGCGGATGCGATCTCTGGCGAACTGCACGGCAATGGACTTCGAGAGGGCGAGAATGCCGGCCTTGGATACCTGGTAGGCGTCCTGCGGGCGATCATCGCCGCGCAGGCATTGCGTGCTGGAGATGTGCACCATGGCGCCGCCGCCGGATCTTTGCATGAGCGGGATGGCGTGGCGGGCCGCCGAGCATGCAGCCGGTGAGGTTGATGCGGATGACCTGATCCCAGATCGCCAAGTCGATGTCCAGAAGGGAGCGGTCGCGGTCGAACCATAGCACGCCCGCGGCATTGACGAGGTAGTCGAGGCCGTCGCGCTGCAATCGTCTCCGGACATGGCGCGGGCAAAGGTGGCCTCGTCGCCGACGTCGCCCTGCACCCAATCGGCAAAGCCGTCCGGGCGAGGCTGCACGTCGATGCCGACCACCCTGGCGCCGGCCGCGGCGAGGTCGCGGGCGATGTTCAGGCCCATGCCGCCGGCGGCGCCGGTGACGACGGCGGTCTTGCCGGCGAAGCTTTTCATGCAGAACACCTCTCGTTCGCACCGGGCCAGAAACTGGATTGCCGGGTCAAGCCCGGCAATGACAGACAGGAGCTGCCATGCATTCCCAGCCGCTAGGCCCGCTCGAAGCCGCGGATCAGCTCGTGGTCGGTGATGCGGCGGTCGTACTCGAACTGCTCCCAGCGGCCGCAGTGCAGGTAGTGCTCGACGACGTCGTCGCCGAGGGCGGTGCGAAGCGGGCGCCGAGTTGTCGAGCAGGTCCAGGGCCTCGCGCAGGGTCTTGGGCATCTCGGGGATGTCGGCGCCGACGTAGGCGTTGCCGGTATAGGCGGGGCCGGGGTCGAGCTCTTGCTCGATGCCGTGCAGGCCGGCGGCGAGCAATGCGGCAAACGCGAGGTAGGGGTTGGCATCGGCGCCGGGGATGCGGCACTCGACCCGCAGCGACGGGCCGGAGCCGACCACGCGAAAGCCCGCGGTGCGGTTGTCGCGGCTCCAGATCGCCTTGGTCGGCGCGAACGAGCCGGCCTGGAAGCGCTTGTACGAGTTGATGTAGGGGGCGAGGAAGAAGGTGAGGTCGCGCGCGAGCGCGAGCTGGCCGGCGAGGAAGCGCTCGAAGACCGGCGTCGCGCTCGCCGGATGGCGTCGGCGAAGGCCGGATCGCCGCTCTTCGGCATCGCGCAGCGAGACGTGGACGTGGCAGCTGCTGCCGGCGAGCGCATTGTCCCACTTGGCCATGAACGTCACGGCCTTGCCCTGCAGCCAGGCGATCTCCTTGACGCCGTTCTTGTAGATCGCGTGGCGGTCGGCCATCTCGAGCGCTTCGGCGTATTTCAGATTGAGCTCGGCCTGGCCCGGGCCCCACTCGCCCTTCGAGAACTCGACCGGGATGCCGGCCGCGTCCATGAAGTTGCGGATCGCCCGCATCAGGCCCTCTTCCTTGGTGGTCTGGAAGATGTGGTAGTCCTCGATGTACCAGCCGGCGGTCTTCAGCTCGCGATAGCGTTTTTCGCGCGCCGCGTCGTAGGGCTCGTCGAACACGAAGAACTCGAGCTCGGACGCCATGTAGACGGCAAAGCCCATGTCGGCGGCGCGGGCGAGCTGGCGCTTGAGGATCGCCGCGCGGCGAGTGCGCGAGGTCGTGGCCGTGGTGGTCGACGACGTCGCCCAGCACCAGCGCCGTGCCCTCGAGCCAGGGGATGCGGCGCAGGGTCGCGAGGTCGGGCCTGATCGCGAAGTCGCCGTAGCCGAGATCCCAGGACGCCGCCTGATAGCCCGGCACCGGCTCCATCTCGAGGTCAACGCGCGAGCAGGTAGTCGCAGGCAGTGCATCTCGCTGCACGACCTGCTCGAGGAAGTAATGGCCGGTGACCCGCTTGCCGATCAGGCGGCCCTGCATGTCGACCATGCAGACCACGCACGGTGTCGATCGCGCCGGAGGCGACCTCCTGGCGCAGGGTGTCGAGATCGAGATTGCCGGCCATCGCGGGTATCCCTCGTGGTTCAGGAACGGTCATAGACCAGGAGCGAAGGCGAACGCCAGCAGGGCCACAGCTGCAGGCGCGGCGAAGGGGTTTGCGGCGCCCGCTCGGCCTGGCCTATGCTGCTTGCGCCGAACGTCCGGTCGAGCTTGCCCGAAGAAGTGATAACCATGGCACGCATGCGGATCCTGTTCGCCGTCGTCGTGGCGTCGATCGCGGCGCCATGGCCTGCGGTCAGCGCGCCGCAGGAGGCTATCGTCGGCAGGCCCGACGCTGCCGCCGCTGCCGGATCTCGACCGTTGGGTGGCGATCCTCGAAGATCTGCAGCCGCCGCCGCGCAAAGCGGGCGAGGTCGCGATCCGTCCGGTGCAGCAGGAGCCGATCCTGCGCGGCAGTTTCTTGGCTGCGGCGCGCGCGATGCCCGGCTGGCGCGGCGAAGCGCTGGTGGTCGCGCGCGGCGTCCATTCGCTCGAGGACGTGGCGAGCGCTGCGGGCCGCCCGGATCTGTTGCTTTGCCAGCCGGATGGCTGCGACGCTTCGCGCGCCGCTGCTGGTGCGCCCCGGCGCGGGGCTGGTGATCGCGGGATCGCGCGCAAGACCGCTTCGGCTGCGCCTCGATCAGGAGGCCGGCGCCTTCGTGGTCAATACCGGCACCCTCCACATCGCGTGGGCCAGCATCCTCGGCTGGTCGTCATCGCAACAGGCCCTCGCCGCGACCGGCGGTGAGAGGTTTCGACCTTTTCTCGCCGGCCTTCGGCGCCAGCGACACCACCGTCGTGCGCAGCGAGCTCGATCATCTCGGCTTCGAGGGAGCCAAGGCCTATGGCCTCTCCTTGAGCTCGCACCCACGCCTGTTTCCGGGCGAGCAACCTTCCGGCGCGCCTTTTCGCGAACCGCTTCAACCAGCTCCACTACGGCCTCTTCACCTATGAGGCGCGGCGGTCGTGGTGATGGCGAACGTGTTCAGCGGCTCGCGCCGCTACGGCATCGATCCGCACGACGCGTCTTCTCAGCTGCTGATCGCCCGGAACGAGATCTATGGCACGCAGGGCCACGGCCTGATCGTCTCGAAGCACGTCGACGACAGCTGGATCGTCGAGAACCTGTCGCGCGACAATACCAGATCGGGCCTCGTGGTCGATGCCGACAGCAGCCGCAACATCGTCGCCGCGCAATCGGCTGATCGACAATCAGCACGACGGCATCGCGGTCTTTGAAAGCCACGACAATATCATCGCGTTCAACGAGATCGAACGGAACGGCGGCGCCGGGATCCGGATCCGCGCCAGCGCCGCCAACATCGTCGCCGGCAACCTGATCAGCGGCAACGGCGAATACGGTCTCGTGGCCTATGACCGCTCGGAGAGCGCGCAAGCCGCTGTCGCCCAACAACGAGAGTGCACCAGCGGCCGGTGACGCTGACGCTGTTCGGCAACAGCTTCGCCGGCAACGCCATGGGCGCCTGTCAGTTCAAGAGCGTGCGCGAGGTGATCGCCTATGCCGACGACCTCGGGCGAGCTGAAGCCATGTGGCGAGACCCTGTCGATCTTCCGGCGACCAGGCCCAGAAGTCGGCATGGCGGCCGATTCCGGGCAGACCGCAAGCAGCGCGTCTGGTGTTGGAGGGCGAGTGAGACTTGCAAGCGCCGCAGACGGCCCACCAGGCCGAACCGGCTGAGCCCTAGTTGCCGGACTCGAGGCGCATGATTGCGAGCGCCAGCGCCTTGGCGCGCACGGGCATGCTGTCGAGCTCGCAGACCTCGTCCGGGGTGTGCGCCCGGGCGCCGATCGGCCCGGTGCCGCACAGGGTCGGCGCGCCGATCGCCGAGGTGTAGCCGGAATTCGGCCGAGCCGCCGGTGTACTCGCCGCCGACCGTGAGGCCGAGCTCGGCGGCGCAGGCGACGTAGTGCTCGAACAGCGCGAGGTTGGCGGGCGTCTGCTCGAGCGGCAGGAACGCGGCGCGCGAGGCAAGGCGCGTCGTCGTGCCCGGCAAGATGCACGGTCTCGAGGATCTTTTGGACCGCCACCTCGGCCGCGGCCATGGCCGCCAGCGTCTTGAAGCGCACGTCCACCCGCGCCTTGGCCGAAGGCGCGACGGTGTTGATCGAGACGCCGCCCTCGATCAGCCCGACATTGACCGTGGTGCCGCTCGCGTAGTCGGTCAGCGCATGCAGCTGCCGTGACCTTGCGGCACAGCTCCTCGATCGCGGAGACGCCCTTGTCGTGGGCGCCGCCCGAGTGCGCCGGCATGCCCGTCACCTCGACGGTGAGGAACATGGCGCCCTTGCGGCCGCTCACGACGTTGCCGCCAGGTCCGGCCGCCCGGCCGGGCTCGGCGTTGAACACCGCGCGGGCACCGCGCGCCGCGGCCTCGATCACCGGCCGCGAGGCGGGCGAGGCGATCTCCTCGTCGGACGTGAACAGGCCGACCAGCGGCAGCGGCCCGCCGCCGACGCGGGCAAAGGCCTCGAGCACGAACGCGTTCATCACGAGGCCCGCCTTCATGTCGGAGACGCCGGGCCCGAAGCCGAGCCTGCCCTCGATGCGGAACGGCCGCTCCTTTGCGGTGCCCTTGGGAAAGACCGTGTCGCGGTGGCCGAGCAGCAGGACGTGGTCGTTGCGGTCCCGCCCGCAGGCGGCACGGTCGCCTTCAGGAAGAAGCCGGCCGTGGGGTGGTCGGTCACCTCGCAGGCGACGCCTCGCGCCTCGAGATGCGCCTGGAGGATCTTGCCGGCACGATCGACGCCCGCCTTGTCGAGCGAGCCGGAATTGGTATCGACCAGCTCGCCGAGCAGCGTCGACCATGGGCTGGTACTGCGTGTCCAGCCAGGCCAGCACCTCGGCTTCGCGCGGCGTGATCGGCATAGGTGCTCCTTCGGGCGATGGCCCGGCGGTATCATGCATCAAAGCCCGGCCGTGACCAGAGGGACCTGCCCCCTTCGCCGGCGACCCGCACGGCCAGCGCCTCGACGAGCCCGAGACGGGCCTCTCTGCGCCGACGCGCGCCGAAAACGCCAGCAATCCCGCGGCTCTTGGGTTCCTTCGGTATTCTGCTGCGCGCGAGGTTGGCCCTTTTCTCCCGGTTCCCTTCGCGGCCAGGAATTCTACCCTATTTGCGGCCACGAGGCCACCCCGACGTGCCCCCTTCCGACGGCGGCACGCCATGCGCCACTTTTCGGACACTCCCTCCGATTTACGGCACACCCTGCGCCACATCTGGGGGTCGAACTTTGCGATCTCCTCGGTCGCGATACCGATGTCGCAATTCGCGAGGACATCCTGCCATGGCGCGAGCGCCGGTTGCCGACAGGCTCCGACACATCTCGATGCCATTACCAAGATCGAGACACTGACAGCCGGCGAGGCATTCAAGGGCTACGCCGCCGCACGAGATCACGGGCGCCTGCGCCATCAGGGCATTCCGATCTTACAGCTTCTCGACAAGGACCAGCCGCTCGTTCTGCGGCACGGATTCGCCGTGGCAGAGCAGCGACGCCACGTGCTGCTGGATCGCCTCGCGCATGTCGCGCCGGGCCCCCTCGATGGTGCGGCCGTTGCTGAAGCGGCCGGACAGGCTCGGGCTATACGGAAAGTCGCCCTCGTTCTCCGCCTCCTTCAGGATCACGATCTCGAAACGGCAGGACCTCGTCGCGGCAGCGGCAGCCCCCCGTGGGGTTGCGCAACCCCCGAAAACGTATCAACCTTAGATCAGGCTTGGCTCAAACGCTTCAGCCGAGCGCTCGCATTGTCTTTTCATATGGCTGGCGAGATGACATCCATCGAGGAGGGTACGACCGAAGCAGCAATCGCGAGCCTGCTCGATTCCATCGCCTTTAATCGACTGGTGGTGATCTGCGGAGCCGGCCTCTCGAGGGCGGCGCCTAGTCAGCTCCCTAGTGCGGCGCAGCTCGCCAGAACTTGCGCCGACACTTACCACAGGTTGCGCGGTATCCGTCTTGATCCGCCGCTTGACTTCGACTTGGAAGCGCTCGCCAACTACTTCTACGATACCGGACAGCTAGTCGATACATTTATCAGACAATTAGTCCCAAACGATTTGACCCACGCAGCCCCCAATGTTGGTCATTTCGCGATCGCTGATATAATCATTACAAAATCCTGCCATTTCGTCATTTCGACGAATTTTGACGATTTGATCGAGAGTGCAGTAGCCCAGATGGGCGAACGTGGATTCTATTCCAGCCTCGACGGAATGGAAGCGGAGAACGAGGCCCGACACTCAGTACCTTTGCTTAAGATACATGGATGCTGGAGAAAACAACGCGAATACACGATCTGGACGCCGAGACAGCTTACGACGGACGTGATCCGGCTTCGCCTTGATGATTTGAAAAGGTGGTTGCACGCCAAGATCCGAAATCGCGATTTGCTTTTTCTCGGCTTCTTTACAGACTGGGAATACCTAAACGCCGTCTTGCGTGAGTGTCTACCAGAAGATGAACCTCGATCTGTTGTAGTAGTGGATCTGACAGACTTGAATGTCCTTAGGGGAAAAGCGGTTTCACTATATCAATTGTTGCAGAATTTCGCTTTTATTCATGTTAAGGAACCCGCGGAAATCTTCTTGGATAGATTTCGACAAGAATTTTCCTTGATGTTACTTAAGAGAATGCTCGTTGAGCACGGCCAATGAGATCTTTTTGAGGCAGCAGGTTTCATCGACGGCGCGCTCATGGGCGACCTGTATGCGCTGCGCTGCGACGCACAGGGAGTGGGCCAACACCGACCCAGCTCCTGGAACCGTCCTGCCCCGACCATGCAAGCATACGCGGGGTTCATTGGCTTGTTAGTACGCCGAGGCGCACGCGTGCAGGGCCGGTTCTTCGTGTTCGGTGAGCACAGACTGAGAGTAGTGAATGCGGCCGGACGCCTCCTCGACCAACTGATGGCGGAGTTTGCAGATGAACCCGACCTGCCGCCACGGCCCAGCATCACGGTCTGTGTCGGGGGGGTGAATCTCCACACTCCAAGGCACTGGGTTAGAGCGATTGAGGAGGCCACCATAGTTCGTGCTGGCAACCCCGGTCGCTGGGTGACTGAGCAGGAAGCGTTGGTGGAGTTGGGCATATGCTAGAGTTGCTGGATGAAGCCCAAGCCACGCTACGTTCGGCCGGGTACTCGACCAGCCCAATTCGAGGGTTGTCAGTGCCCGTTGCCCTCTTCGAGGACGAGACGACAGTCGGCTTCATCTATCTCTTCAAATCGGCGGCGGAGCTTCTAGATCGCTGGCGTGACCTCGAACAAACGGCTCTTACAGCGCAATCGGTTCGCCTTCGGGCGGCCGGAAGCAAGGCCTGGAATGTCTACTCCCTATTTCTCACCCAGTCCGAGGCGGCCGCGGACGCCGCACATCATATGCAGCGGATTGAAGAAAACTTAGTGGGTACAAGGAAAATCGCACGGGCGGGCATTCAGACAGCGACAGATTTGAGGGAAGCGCTTGGTCCACTCTTGCCCCTGCTGTCAGGCGCTTCAGAGCAATTCGAAGGGTATGACGGACGACTTCGCGAAGCGATCCACACGTTGACCGACGCGGAAATGGACATACTCTTCGGAGGCGATGATCCCAAGATGCTTGCGAGGAAGCTCGTTGACTTGATGGACCCTGATGATGCGGCTTAGTCAGATCGAGGTTTCTGGGTTTCGCGGCGTCAGCGGCGCTCAAGAGCCCCTAAGGGTTCCGATCCCGTCCGGATTCTTGGTGGTCTCCGGCCGAAACGGTGCCGGAAAGAGTACCATATTCGACGCGTTCGAATTCGCTCTGACGGGAGAAATTTCCAAGTTTCCGATGTTGAAAGAAGGTCAGGAGTTAGCCCGTGATTACTATTGGTGGCGGCGACAAGGCAACGTCGGACCTAAGTATGTGTCCCTGATCTTTGAAGGAAGCGACGGCAGTTCTTTTCACGTGACACGGAAACCTGAGGATCGGGCCGAAGATCGTGACCGAATGTTCGCGGGAGCCGCGTGCAATACGCCAGTCACAGGCGGCGACCCGATCTCCGCTTTGGTGCGCACGTCTCTGATCCGAGATGAGACCATAACTGCGTTCGGCTTAGACCTCACAGAGATCCAGCGGTTTTCCTTTGTTCAATCTGCTCTGAACCTAGAGCTCGGCGCGCGTGCAGTCGAGAGTGTGCGTCAAGCTCGCGAGATTGCAAAGCGACGTTTATCAGACGCGCAGAGCTATCGCGCGCGACTCCAAGAAGAGCTGAACCAGCGGCTGACGCAGCTATCTGAGGCTCGAGCCTCCCTTGCTAAAGAAGACGAAATAAGCGATGCGCTCAAGCGACTAAAATTGTTGCTTGGCAGGCCGGACAGCGATTTGTCTACGATACTTGAGTATTCGAACCAGTCTATCGTGCAGTGGCGTGTTATGGTTGAGAATCTTGAAGTCATTCTTGGGCGACTAGCAGAACTACATAGCGCAGGGAAGGATTTGGATGACTTGCGTCGGCAAGTTGAACTCACTTCTCATGCTCGGAACGAAGCAAATTCACAATATGCACTATCATCCTCTACCTTGGACAAAGCTCAGAGGAATCTGGAGGTCGAGAAGAGCCGGGATGCGTTGGCCACTTCGCTATCCTTTCTTCTAGAGCACGGCGAGCAGATCGGTTTGCGTGAGGAACGCTGCCCACTTTGCCGAGCCCACCGGACAGAGGATGAATTTAAACAAGCCCTAATCGTGCTCAACGAGAAATCGACGAGAAAAATACATCACTTGCGGAAGGCCTCAAGGGAGCTCGACGACGCTGAAAAAGCCACCAAAGCACTGGCCGAAAGGCTTGCCCATTTGTCTGCAGAATTGAACTATCTTAGAAAAATGCTTGATGAATATGAAGAACCTTCGAAACGAGGCGGAGGAGATTCTACGAAGGGCCGGACATGAAGACGTAAGGTGATCAATGTACGATACAGAAGGCCCTTGATGATCTCCATAACCGAGATAAATCTTCAAAAAGATAGGATTGTACTAGAGAGTTCTCGCTTGCTGGATCGCATTCAAACGATCGAGCAACAGATCGTTGAGGTTCGCACGCAGCTTGAGCAAGCAGATAAGAGAGAGGCGCATAAGTTTGGGCTTGTTGGAAGATTGACCGAGACTATGCACGTTATCAGAGAGGCTCGCGGCGATTATGTCGATGAAAAATTAGCAGAACTTGAGCCATTGCTTGTGGAACTCTATAAGCGGTTGCAACCGCATCGAGGTTGGCGAACAATCAAATACGCAGTGCGAGGCGACGTCCGACGAATGCTGAGCCTGAAAGTCGGGGAAGATGAGTTAGATCCCGTATTTGTCTTCAGTAGCGGGCAGCGCCGGGCTGCGGGACTGGCATTTCTGCTTTCGGTGTATGCTGCGCGGTCGTGGTGTAACCTAAAAACCCTTTTATTGGACGATCCTGTTCAACACATTGACGACTTTCGTGCGGTGCATCTGGTTGAAATCTTGGCAGCACTACGTAGGCAGGACCACCAGATTATATGCTCCGTAGAGGACAGCGCGCTGGCCGAACTCTTGTGTCGCCGGCTCGCATCCTCGAAGGAGGGCGAAGGCATGCATCTTAAACTCGATCAGGATGAATGCGGATGGAGTTTGTAACGGCCCAGGAGTGGGTCCGGCCGCACATCTATCCCGTCTTACAACCGCTTTCGGCATGAGTGTCCTTTGGGCAGGAGGCTTCATTCTCGAACGGCTCGGTGTCGCGCCAGGCATTGATCGGCTTGCGCATATTGGAATGCAGCTCGTCCAACGTCTCACTTGGCTGACACCTCGGCGGCTCATGGCCGGGAGCAAGTGCAGGTCATCCCAATCCAGATCACCGAGATCCGTCGGCGGCAACGCCGTGTCTCTGGCTGAGATCGAAGCCGGCTTTCTGGCCCTTGTAATGCAGCACCGAGGGCAGCCAGAGCGCGACCTGGGGGAAGAGCAGCACGTTCTTGCGAGGCCGATCGCATGGAGCGCGCGAACGGCAGCAGGGGCGCGAAGATCTTGCTCAGTCCGATAGCCGGCGGCGCCACGGATACGGCCACGCGTGAGTCAGGGCTACGGC
>CAVWCI010000041.1:0-100509 GCA_963753315.1 uncultured Alphaproteobacteria bacterium | reverse complement strand
CGGTTCTTTGGGTCGAGCTTTGCCGCCACCTCGGGGCTCGCACAGAGGGGGAGCCCAGCCTTTCTGGCGCTGCTCACGGCCATCGCGGCGGAAGAGCCGCCTGGCTGCTAAGTGTCGTTGTCGATGTAGGCTTCGATCGAGAAGTCGGGCTCGTGCTCGCGCACCCACGCCACGGCGTCCGCTGTCTCCTTCGTGCGGCCGAGCTCGGCCGCTGCCAGCGCCAGCGTGACCTCGTTGTCCAGCACCGGATCGTTCGCCTGCTGGAACGCGTCGATCGCCTCCGCCCACTGCCCCGCGAGGTAGCTCGTGAAACCCAGGCAGTTCAGGTGAGAGATCGGCCGGTTCGGATTGAGTTCGAGGGACCGCCGCACGAGCTTCAGACCCTCGGCGGCGCGCTGCGTCCCTAACGCGCGGGCCATATCGCAGCCGACGTCCCTGAGAACCCCGTACTCGTTCGGCGCCAGTTGCAGTGCTCGCTCCCAAGCCTTGGCGCCTGCCCCGTATTGGCGCTGGCGGACGAGCGATACGCCCGCCACGCTTTGCACCCAGCCGTCGGCACCGTCGGCGAGCACGGCGCGTCGCGCCGCGTCGTGCCCGAGTTCCCAGGATCGGGCGACGCTCTCCCCCCAGCCGTTGAGCGCGTCGTTGAAATGGGTCCATGCGATGAATGTCCAGGCTCGGGCGAGACCCGGGTCCAGCTCGACGGCACGCTCGAAATGCGAGCGCGCTTCTGCCATGTTTTCCCTGGTCACCCCGCGGCGGTAAACGTCGCGGCCCGTGGCGAAGTGATCGAACGCCGCCCAGCTCGCCGGCGGCTTACGCCGGGCCGCATCGGTGACGGCGTGCCCCAGCCAGCCGCCGAAATTCACGATTGAGTTGGTGATCAGCGGCACGACCTCGTCGCGCAACGTCAGGGCCTCGTCCAGCGTGCGGTTGAAGCGCTCGGCCGCGAGCTGGCTGCCGGTGTTGGCATCGATGAGCTGGATCGAGATCCGTGCCTGTTGCCCGTCGATCTCGACGCTGCCGACGACGACGTAGTTGACGCCGAGTGCCCGACCCACCTCGCGCGGGTCCGGGTCCTTGTCCTTGTAGGGCATCACCGAGCCGCGAGCGATCACCGCGATCGCTCGGTAACTGCCGAGCTCGATGATGAGGTCCTCCGTCAGCCCGCCCGCCAAACGCTGAACCCGTTCATCGTCCCCACGGCCCTTCAGCGGCAGCACGGCGATGGTCAGCTTGTCGGGCTGTGCTTGATCGGCGGGCGCCGGGACACGACTCATCCACCACACACCGAAGGCGATCGCTGCAAGGAGGACGACGGCCGCAGCGAGAGCGGCACGTTTCGGGATCGTGCCACCAACGTGCCGGTTCGGCCCACCGCAGAACCGTCCAGCTTGACCCGGTACGCCCGTACCGGGCGGGCGATGTTCTTGACCTGCTGCTCGCCGGTGAACTCCAGCGGCATCCCGAGCCGGCCCTGCAGATGGTCGAAAGCGGTGCCGGACACCAGCACCCCGCCGGGCTCGCACAGCTGCTCCAGCCGGGCGGCGACGTTGACGCCGTCGCCCAGCAGGTCGTCGCCCTCGACCACCACATCGCCGAGGTTGACGCCGATCCGGAACACGATGCGGCGGTCGGGCGGCGTCTTGGACTGGCGGTCCGCCACGGCCTTCTGGATCGCCACCGCGCAGGCGACCGCGTCGACCACCGAGGCGAACTCGACGATCGCCCCGTCGCCCATCAGCTTGACGATCCGGCCCTTGTGCTCGGCCAGCAGCGGGTCGATCGCCTGCTCGCGCAAGCCCTTGATCGCGGCCAGGGTGGCGGCCTCGTCCGCCTCGATCAGCCGCGAGTAGCCGACGATGTCGGCCGCCAGGATCGCCGCCAGGCGGCGCTCGACGCGCGGGGTGGGTGCGTGGTCTCCGCCGGCGTCACCTCGGCGGCGAGCAGGTAGCCGCGCTTGGGCAGGGTCTTGAGCAGCTGCTGCGCCTCGTCGCCCAGCGCCTTGCGGATGTCGCGGACGCACTGGGTGATCAATTCCTCGCCGACCACCACGTCCGGCCAGACCGCGGCCATGATCGCGTCGCGGTCCACGACCCGGCCCGGGTTCTCGACCAGCAGCCGTAGGAGCGCCAAGCGACTTCGGCCGCAGCGGCACCTCGGCGCCGTCCGGGCCGAGCAAGGCACCGCGGGCGAGGTCGAGGGTGAAGCGGTCGAAGCGCCAAGCCGCGCGGCCGTTCGGCGTCCATCGGCAATCCCTCCCGCATTTCGGCGGCGATCTTGAGTATCAGCGGATTTAACCAGATTTTCAGCGGAATTTTCACCCGGCTTTCACCGGCTTTCAGGCCGCAGCGGGGCGACCGGGGTCTCATGCGCGAGGCGGAAGGACCGCCGAGACCAGACCGGAAGAACACCGATGCAGTCCATCACCAAGACGCTCCGCACCCTGACGACGATGGCGATCGTCCTGGCCGGCGGCGGCAGAGCTGGCTCGGCAAATTCGGACAGGTCGATAGGTGGAGTTTCTGCCTGACAGCCAGGATGGCTGCGCGAGCAGTCGTCGTCGACCTTGCGCGGCACGTAGTCGAGCGCGTTCCTCAGGAAGTGCACGTAGCAGCGCTGGTAGGCCGCTTCCGCCAGCGCCTCGCGCAGCGCCGCCCGGAGCCCGGCGTGATCGTCGGCCACCGCGAACTCGACCCCGTGCAGGCCGCGCTCCTTCAGCCCGAGCAGGAAGTCGCGCCAGCTCGATCGGCTCTCCCGGTTGGCGAGCTTGACGCCCAGCACACAGCGCCGGCCGTCCCAGCCGACCGCCACCGCGACCAGCACGGCCTGGCTGCGGATCACCCCGGCCTCGCGGACGCGCTCGTACCGCGCATCCAGGATCAGGTAGGGATAGGGCTCCTCCAGGCGGCGGCCGGCAAACTGTGCGAGCCCGGCGTCCAGCCGCTTGTTGATGGCGCTGATGCTCGAGGCCAGAAGCTGTGCCCGCACAGCTCCTCGGTGATCGCCTTTACCTTCCGCGTCGAGACCCCTTGCACGTACATCTCCGCCAGCGCTACCACGAGCGCCCGTTCCGAGCGTTGGTAGCGCTCAAACAGCTCGGTCGAGAACCGGCCCTCGCGGTCCTGGGGCACGCGCAACTCCAGCTTGCCGACCCGCGTCACCAGCGTCCGGCCGTAGTACCCCGACCGGTAGCCGAGCCGTTCCGCCGTCCGCTCGCCTTTGGCCGCGCCGACCGTCTCGGCCTCCAGATGTCACAGAGACAAACCTCTGCGCCACGCCCGCCAGACACCCACGCCATCTAGATGGCTCGGCCACCGCAACATCCAACACACCACCAGGTACACCGAGCTCACCACCCACCGCTTCAGGGATTTCTGGCAGCGGGAAGATTGAGAGTGACGATCACTCGAAGCTTCGGCTGCGAACGGTCGGCTCGCATCCGCCACCTGTGCATGTCCAACATGCGTGCCGTCGTGCGTACCTGAACAATCGGTGATCTCATCATAGGGCTCGCAGCCTTGCCCGCCGCGGGTTTGCCGATGTTCGTGATCGATCACTGACGCTGAAAAACATGTTCCCTTGTTGATGATCTGGCTGAACCCAGCGCCAAGACGCCCGGTATCCTTGATTGCAGCCGCCGGCACCAGCCGTTCCGCCACCATCTGAGCGAGCTTGACCTCACTCACCTCGACGGTCACCAGCCGGATGCCTTTGGCCTGCCGCTGTCGCCATCGGCGGGTGGCCGCGACCGCTGCGATGCGGTGCTGTCGCGTGGTCCTGCTCATCCAACTCCTCCATGTCGGGCACCTGCATCGGCCCGCCCCTTGCCGACGATTCGTAAATCCGCCGGCCTATACCAGTTCAAGTTTCTCGGCACTCTCGCGTAGCAGCGCAGGGACGCTGCGTTTGAATTCGAGCAGCTCGCGCGTGTGGCGACCATGCTTGAGCGCATTCCGATTACCGGCCTGGGCGCCAGTACCTCGCCAACTACGCCGACCTCCAGGCCGCCTTCGGCGCCAGCACCGACGCCGCGACACCCCCAGAGGGGTCCCTATTCCACGCCGATCCGGGGTCCCGTTCCCGAGCCGATTGACAAGGAAGACGACGGGATTTGAGATGCGGGACCATGGAAGACTACCGCGCGAGGGTGCGATGCACCGCGCCCCTCGGTGCCGTCCCTATAAGCGCAGCCTGCCCCAGCGGCACCATTAACTCGGCCAGCGCCACCAATCTTCTCGACAATGACCGACAGGCATGGTCGGCGGTCGTGTCGCGGGGTTGGTGGGAATTGGCTGAGGCGGCGTAGGTTCCGGTTGCCGAGACCGAGGAGGAACCCACGCCGTGACGGAAGCTATGTCAGCCGCACCCGCATCGCCATCGCCTTTCGCCGGCAGCGAGTGGTTCGACCCTCTGGAGGAGGCGGTACGCCTGCAGGTCCGCGGCTTCATCGAGGAGCTCCTGCAGGAAGAGCTCGAAGCGGCGCTTGGCCGCGGCCGCTACGAGCGCGGCGAGGCCGCCAACGGACACCGCCACGGCCGCCGGCCACGCCAGCTGGTCACCACCTTTGGCCCCCTGGAGCTGTCGGTGCCACGCGCCCGGCTGCATGATGGGACGGCCGAGCGCGAATGGAAGAGCGCGCTCTTGCCGGCCTACAAGCGGCTCAGCCATCGCGCCGAGGCTCTGATCGCCCAAGCCTATCTCGCCGGGATGAACACCCGTCGGGTGCGCCGTGCGTTGGGCGGCCTGTTTGCGGACAAGGTTGGCAAGGACATGGTCAGCCGGGCGTGGCAACGGACCCGCTCGGCCTGGGAGGCCTGGCAGAAGCGCGATCTCGCCGGTGAGGGCATCGTCCGGCTGATCCTCGACGGCACCGTCGTCAAGGTCCGGCTGGACAAGAAGGCCACGGCGATCTCGCTCCTGATTGCGCTCGGCATTCGCCGCGACGGGCAGAAGGTCGTGCTGGCGATCAAGAACCTGGGTGGCGAGAGCGAGGCCGCTTGGCGCGCGGCTGCTCGACGACCTCGTGGCCCGCGGCATGGGCAAGCCCGAGCTGGTGATCGTGGATGGCGGCAAGGGCCTGGAGGCCGCCCTGGCCAGCCTGTGGGACGATGTGCCGGTCCAACGCTGCACGGTCCACAAGGAGCGCAACCTCCTGGCGCATGCGCCCAAGCACCTGCACGAGGAGGTCAAGGCCGAGTTCAACGATATGGTGCACGCCAAGACGGCGGCCGCCGTCCAGGCCAAGCGCAAGGCCTTCCTGGCCAAGTGGAAGCTGCGCTGCCGGCCGGTCGCCGACAGCCTGGAAGAGGCCGGCGAGCGGCTGTTCACCTTCCTGCGCTACCCGCCCGAACAGTGGCGCTCGCTCCGGACCACGGATGAGATCGACAAGGGGTTTTTGCGGTGTCGGGCAGGGGCGCGGAGCGCGCGCTGCAGCGACCGCCAAGAGTCCGGCGGAGGCGCGCGTTCCGCGCAGCAGCGCGGTGATGGTCAGGTCCGGCAGGTTGGTGCCGGGGCTGCGAGCGAGATCGTCGGCGGTGGGGCTTCGGCAGTGCTATGGTGCTCCGGCACGGGCGGCCGCGTGGCGAACAGCGAGGCAGCGGCTGGAAGCCTCGCCGGGCTGCCTGATCACGATGACCCGGCCGAGATTGCGGCGCCCGTGCGCCTCCTGCCAGGTTTGGGCCGCCATTGTCCGACGAACTGCTCGTAGGCGCGCTCGGCCTGCTCGGCGATCGCCATTTCTTGGTTGCGAAGCGCCTTGACGTTGTAGGTATGAGCGGACCCGCGCTTGTTGCCCTTCTTCATCGGCCGGCCGGCCTGCAGTTCGAGCGCACGAACCTTGTGGGCCACGAGCGCCGGACGTGCCCAAAGGTAGTCGGTCTTTTTGGTCAGCAGATGCCAGACCAGGACCGCCATCTTGCGTGCCGTCGCGACCGCGGCAACCTGGTGGCCACGGCGAGCGCGGATCCGGACAAAGAAGGCGTGCAGCGGTCCAGGTGCTTTTGCTGCCGCCCAAGCGGCTTCGACCAGCAGCGCTCGCGCATGAGCCCGCCCGATCTTGCTGATCCGACCATGCTGGGCGAGGCCGAGCCCCGACTGCCGGACACGCGGGTTGAGGCCGAAGTAGCTGACCAGCTTTTGCGGGCTGGAGAAGCGGCTGATCTCGCCGACCGCCGCGACAAGCCCGGCCGCCACCGTGACGTTCATGCCTGCGATCGTGAGCAGCCGCCTCACGGCCGGGTCATCGACGACGGCCACTCCGATATCGTGGTCGAGCACCTTGAGATCCTCGCCGAGCCAGTCGAGCTCGCGCAAGTGCCGCTCGATCGCACCCCGCTCGTCATCGGGAAGGACCTGCTTGGCAAGCCAGGCCCGCCCTGGTCCGTTGAACAGCTCGGCGTGTGGGCACGGCGGGACCAGATGGGCGGCCAAGATCGCATGGATCTCGTTCTTCACCCGCGTGCGGTGGCGCACGACCTGGTTGCGTCGCGCCACCAGCCGGCGCCGGCGCTCGGTCTCGGCATCGGGCACCCAAACCTCGGGCAGGAACCCCGCCGCGCGAAGCGACGCCAAAACGCCCGCGTCGATCTTGTCGGTCTTGATATGGGCATGGGCGATCGCCTTCACTTGCAGCGGGTTGGCGACGATCACCCGGGCCACGTACGGGCTCAAGACCCGCACCACCGCCATGGCGTTGCCGGTAGCCTCGACCACAACCTCGTCATCCTTGGTCAGGCTGCAGGCGAAGCCCTGAAGCCCCGAGCGGGTCATGTCGACCCGGCCGTGCCACCGTAGCCGGCCGTCTTCCCAGAACACCACCTCGGCGAAGGTCCGGTGGATGTCCATCCCGATCACGCGCCTCATCCGTCTCCCTCCATCTGTGGCCACGGGAGCGGTGGGCTGCACGACAACTACGGATCCGCGCTCGCAGCGCAACCGGGCGGGTCGCAGGGGCGGCCAGCTACAAACACGAGCTCACAGCTCATCGTACGCATCGGCCTGCCCACGCCTCATGCTCCCAGCGCCCCGCAGCCCGGATGGTCGCACCATACGCGAGGATCGGGTGATCTCCGCCGGCTGCGGTAGCGCCGCGAGCATCATGCCGGTTACGAATGCCATTGAGCGGCTGCATGAGGAGTTCAAGCGGCGGATCAAGACGCAATGCCTGCTGCCCTGTGCCGAGACCGCCGCCATGCTGTTCTGGGCGCTCCTGGCCTCAGGCCAGATCACCTTGCGCAAGGTCGACGGCTGGCAAAGCCTCGCCCAGCCCCCGGCCGAGCTTGACCTCGCTGCCTGATCCGACCAACCATGACCAACGGGAACCGTGCCGCTCATTTCCTACCAACCTCGCGACACAACCCGTTTCGGCCGCTTTACCCTCAGCAGCGGACGCGACGGTCCGCCGGCCAGAAGGGCGAGAGTTGACCCGGAGCCGTCATTTGGCGATATGGCGGTCAGGGCAATTCCTGGTGCCTTGGCCGCGGAGCGGTATCCCGATGGAGCCGGGGCGCACCCCAGTGCTATGATGGAACCGATCCAAGGTCTGACGGTCCACCTCGATGGCGTGTCTCGACTGCGGTTTCGAGCTGTCACCGGCCTTCGCCTTCTGCCCGCGGTGCGGGCGCCGGCAGCCGATGGTGGCGGCCATGCCCAGGCAACTGACCCCGGCCGGGGACGCCCCGCCGGTCGCGAGCCCCGATGCTCTCCACCGCGCGGCCGACCGTCGGCAGGTGACCGTTCTATTCGCTGACGTCTCCGGGTTCACGGCGTTGGCCGAGCGGCTCGATCCGGAGGAGGTCCGCGCCTTCCAGAATGCGCTGTTCGAGATGCTGGCACAGGCGATCACCCGCCATGGCGGCTTCGTGGCGAAATTCCTCGGCGACGCCGTCCTGGCCCTCTTCGGGGCGCCGGTCGCGCACGAGGACGATCCGGAGCGGTCGCTCGACAGCGCGCTGGCTATGCGGGCCCGCGGCGCGGCCCTGAGCGACGCCTGGGCAGCCCGTCTCGGGCAGCCGGTGAGCTTGCACATCGCCGTCCACACCGGGCCGGTGGTGGCCGGCAGCCTTGCTGACGCGGCGGGAGCGGCCTACGACGTGACCGGCGACACCGTAAACACGACCGCCCGTCTGCTGGCAACGGCAGCGCCAGGGACGATCTTGATCTCCGAGGCTACCCACGCCCTCACGCGCCATCGCTTCGCGTGCGAGCCGGCCGGCGAAGTGGCGCTGCGCGGTAAGGCCAAGCCGATCCTCGTCCACCGGCTCACGGGGGTGCTCGCCGAAGCCGGATCGTCGCGCGGCCTTGAGGCGCTCGGGCTCAATCGGCCGCTCGTCGGCCGCACCCGTGAACTCGACCAGCTGCTGGTTGCGTTCCAGCGCATGCAGCACGGACAGGCACAGCTCGTGAGCCTCGTGGGTGAGGCTGGCACCGGGAAGTCGCGGCTGATCGGCGAGCTGCTGGCACGGCTCAAGGCCGAGGGGTGGCTCGCCGGCATCGCGGTCCGCCGCGTGGCCTGCTCATCGCTGGGCGAGCCGACCTACGGCGTCTTCGCGACTCTCTTCCGCGAAGGCTATCAGGTGGAGGCGGCGGACTCGCTGGTGGTCGCCCGGGAGAAACTGGCCGCCGGCCTGCGCGCCCTCGGCGCTCGCGACGAGGAGGCGGACGCCATCGCACGGGTACTGAGCTGCGTGCTGGGCGTGGACGCGGCCACGCCCCGTGACGTCGCGCCCGAACAGCTCCACCGGCAAATCGTGCTGGCGGCCCGCAGCCTGCTCGAGCGGCGCCTCGAGCAGCAGCCCCTTCTCATCATCGTCGACGATCTGCACTGGGCCGATGCAGCCTCGGTGGATCTGATGCACCGGGTCATCGATGAGCTCCCGGACCGGCCGCTGATGCTCTTGCTCTCGCACCGCCCGGACGTGCGGCCGCCGCTCGTGGCCCATGCCGCGCACTCGGTCATTCGGCTCGCTCCCCTTTCGCCGGATGAGACGCGTGCGCTCGTCCTCGGCCTGTTCGGTTGGTCGCTCGGGGAGGCGGCGGCGGATCTGCAAAACTTCATTGCCACCCGGTCCGGGGGCAATCCGTTCTTCGTCGAGGAGATTATCCGGAGCCTGGTGGGGAAGGGCGTGCTCGCTCGTCAAGGCGATCACTGGACGTGCCTAGCGGCCTGCGAGGCGGTGGACGTGCCACCCACCCTGCAGGGGCTGCTCCTCTCCCGCATCGACCGGCTGCCCGCCGAAGCCCGGCGCCTGTTGCAGGACGCCGCGGTCGTCGGGGCCGAGTTCGATAAGATCCTCCTCCGCACCATCGCGACTGACCCCCACGCGAGTGAGACCGGGCTCGAGCGGCTCGTCGCAGCCGATCTCGTCCAACCGCTCGGACCGGAGAGCGACGGCAGCCGCTATCGGTTCACGCACGCGCTTGTGCACGAGGTCGTCTACCACAACCTGCTGCTTGCGGACCGGGCCGAGCTTCACGGGCGCGTCGCGCGCGCCCTCGAGGATGCCGCCGGCCCGCATCTCGACCGGCTCAGCGACCTCGAGGCCCTCGGTCATCATTGGACCCTGAGCGCCGACAAGCGCCGCGGCGCCCGCTACCTGCTCGCCGCCGGCGACCGAGCGCGCGCCGTCTATGCCAACGCCGATGCCATCCGCCACTTCGAGCGCGCGCTCCGCACGTTTGACGAATGCCAGGACTGCGGTGACGAGATGCGAGCGGCGCACGAGGCGCTCGGCGACGTGCTGACGGTGACCGGCCGCCGGGCCGAGGGGCTCACGCACTATGAGATCGTGCGCGGGGAATTCGAGCGTGCCGGCGAGCGCGCGAGCCTTGCGCGCCTCGACCGGAAGATCGGTGGGCTTCACTGGGATGCTGGCGATCGCGGGCGCGCCGCCGCCTGCTTCGCCGCCGGCCTCGAGCGGCTGGGCGATGACGGCGCCTCGATCGAACGGGCCCACCTGTACCAGGAGATGGGGCGGCTCGCGTTCCGCGGCGGCGACAATGCGGCCGCGATTGGGTGGGCGAAGCGGGCGCTGGCCGAAGCGGAAAGTGGGGGGACGATCACGCCCGATCCCGGACGGCGTGAGGCCACTGCCATGCGGGCCCAGGCTTACAACACGCTCGGGGTCGCGTTGGCGCGCACGGGACGCTTGCGCGAGGCGGCCCGCCACATCGAGCGCAGCATCGAGCTGGCCGAGCAAGCCGAGCTGCTGCCGGCGGCCTGTCGCGGCTACACGAACCTTGGCGTGCTCTACAGCGCCCTCGACCCGCGGCGGAGCATTGAGACCTGTCTGCGCGGGCTCGAGACGGCCAAGAAGGTCGGTGATCTCGGCTTTCAGTCGCGCCTCTATGCCAACCTCGCCGTGGCCTATTGCGCGCTGACGGATCGCTGCGAGGCGCAGGGCATCGAGGCGGCACAATTCGCCGTCGACCTCGACCGCCGGCTGGGGCTGCTCGACCACCTGGCGGTCCCGCTGATCGTGTTGGGTCAGATCCACCAGTGCGCCGGCGATCATGCTCGGGCGTTCCCGTTTTACGAGGAGGCGCTTGCCCTGGCCGAGCGCGCCGGAGAGCCGCAGCTGCTCTTTCCCTGCTACGACGGTCTCGCTACCCTCTATCTTGATGTCGGGGACCAGGCTCGGGCCGAGATGTATCTGGCGAAGTCGCAGGAGGTGTGCGAGCGCGCCGGGGTCGAACCTGATGCCCTCATGGTCCTGCCGTTTCTTTGTTGACCCATACCGGGAGACGAAGGGGCTCACATGATGACGACCGCCGCACGGCCACCGATACGGCCGGGTGAGCCGGCCCCCGACTTCGTCCTGCCTGCCGGGAACCGCGAAGGCGCGGTCGCGCTAGCCGACTACCGCGGCAAGGCGCCGGTGTTGCTGGCCATGATGCGCGGACTCTACTGCGCGTTTTGCCGCCGTCACATCGCGCAGCTCGGCACGACGCGCCAGAAACTGCAGGCTCTCGGTGTCGATGTGTTGGCGATCGCCGCCATGGCGCCCGAGCGGTTGCGGCTGTACTACCGGTTTCGGCCGGTGGGCGTGCCGGTAGCGGCCGACCCTGACCTGGTGACACATCGCGCTTACGGAGTACCCCAGCCAGCGCTGACGCCGGAGATCACGCAAGCTGTCGCATCCAAGTACCTCGAGCTGGCCCGCGATCTGCACATGCCCACGACCGATCAGGCAGAAATCAGGCGTGTTCTCGGTGAGCGGGACGGCTTCGAACCGGTGCCAGCCGAACTCAAGGACCGGCGCGACTGGTCGGATCGCCATGGCGCACAGCTCACGGCTCAGTTTCTGGTCGATCGGGACGGCATCGTCCGCTGGGTCAATATCGAGGGGGCGACCGAAGGTCTGGCCGGCCTGGAGAAGTTCCCGACCGATGACGAATTCTTGGCTGCAGCGCGGCGAGTGGTCGCCTGATCCCCATATTTTGCTGCTGCGGTGAAGGGCCAGCGCGCCAGCCGGCACCGATATCGTCCAGGCGACAGGTCTCGCTCAGCCGGCGGATGTGGGCCGTCATTCTGCGTGAGGCTCCGCGCTTTGACAATTCTTCCGCTCATGGCTAGGCCCTGCCCTTGAGAGCCTAGCCTCAGCACGACCGAAATACGGCTCAGAGCGGACATTTGGAGGTGTTCGAACCGCGGTAGGCTGTAGAGCGGACCTGCTATTGGCAGGCGTCGATAGGCTGGTCGTGACCCAAAGTCGATCTTCCTGATCCCGCTTGAACGCTCCGAAAATGCGCGCTTGAAGCTGACGACCTGATGGGCCCGGGGTGCAGCCCGCAATTCGGGTGGCTGATGGCGTTTGGCGCCGATCCATGGCGGGGTGCGGCAAGAAGCCATTTGACAGGGAGCGCATTGCAGCCAAGTAGCAAGGGAGATGCCGCCGGAAGCCGGGGAGGCGGTCGGGGGCCAACGGCAAAGAACGGCGACATGGACGACCTCGTCATCGAGACCCGCGAGCTGACCAAGCAGTTCGCGGGCTTTACCGCCGTGCAGGACGTCAACCTGCGGGTCCGGCGCGGCTCGATCCACGCCCTGATCGGGCCGAACGGCGCCGGCAAGACCACGGTGTTCAACCTCTTGACCAAGTTTCTGGCGCCGAGCCGGGGCCAGATCCTGTACGACGGCCGCGACGTCACCCGCGCGAAGCCGGCCGACCTCGCCCGGGAGGGCATGGTGCGCTCGTTCCAGATCTCGGCGACCTTTCCGCACCTCACGGTGCTCGAGAACGTGCGCGTGGGGCTGCAGCGCGTGCTCGGCACCTCGTTCCACTTCTGGCGCTCGGAAGCCAGCCTGGACGAGCTCAACGAGCGGGCGGAGGAGCTGATCGAGGCGGTCGGGCTCGGCGGACTTGAGGACAGCACCGCGGCCGAGTTGCCCTATGGCCGCAAGCGCGCGCTCGAGATCGCCACCACGCTGGCCCTCGACCCCAAGATGATGCTGCTCGACGAGCCGACCGCCGGCATGGGCCACGAGGACGTCGGCCGGGTCACCGCGCTGATCAGGAAGGTCGCGCACGACCGCACCGTGCTGATGGTCGAGCACAACCTCTCGGTGGTCGCCGACCTCTCGGACGTGATCACGGTGATGCAGCGGGGCCGCATCCTGGCCGAAGGCAGCTACGCGGAGGTGTCGAACGATCCCGAGGTGCGCGAAGCCTACATGGGGACAGGCCATGCCTGAGGGCGCGAACGCTGGGCCTGCCGGGGCGAAGGAGGTGCTGCGGCTCGAGGACGTGAACGCGTTCTACGGCGAGTTGCATGTCCTGCACGGCGTCGATCTCGGGGTGCGCCAGGGCGAGGTGGTGACCCTGCTCGGCCGCAACGGCGCCGGCAAGACCACGACGCTCAAGGCGATCATGGGCATTCTCGGGCAGCGCACGGGCTCGATCCGCTTCGGCGGCCCATGAGCTGGTCGGCCTGCCGTCCAACAGGGTGGCCAGGCTCGGCCTCGCCTACTGCCCGGAGGAGCGCGGCATTTTCGCCAGCCTCGACGTCGAGGAGAACCTCCTGCTGCCGCCGGCGGTCAGGCCGGGCGGCATGGCGGTCGACGAGATCTACCGCCTGTTCCCGAACCTGCAGGAGCGCCGGCGCTCGCAGGGCACGCGGCTGTCCGGCGGCGAGCAGCAGATGCTGGCGATCGCCCGCATCCTGCGCACCGGCGCCACGCTGCTGCTGCTCGACGAGCCGACCGAGGGCCTGGCGCCGGTGATCGTCCAGCAGATCGGCAACGTGATTCGCCAGCTGAAGCAGCGTGGCTTCACCGTCCTGCTGGTCGAGCAGAATTTCTACTTCGCCTCGACGGTCGCCGATCGCCACTACCTCATGGAGCACGGGCGGGTCGTTGACATGATCGAGAATGACAAGCTTGATGCCAACATGGACAAGCTGCACGAGTATCTCGGCGTGTAGGCACGCCCCATCAAGCACGAGGGAGACATCATGAAGATCACAGCGTTGGGCGTCTGCGTAAGCGCCATGGCCCTCTTGGGCGGCGCCGCGCAGGCGGAGATGTCGGACAACGTCATCAAGATCGGGGTCCTCAACGACCGCTCGGGGCTCTATGCCGACATCGGCGGCGAGGGCTCGGCGGTGGCGGCACGAATGGCTGCTGCGGAGTTCGGCAACGAGATCGATGGCGCGCCGATCGAGATCATCGTCGCCGATCACCAGAACAAGGCCGATCTCGGCTCGACCATCGCCCGGCAGTGGATCGACACCGAGGCCGTAGACGTGATCACCGACGTGCCCAACTCGGCCGTGGCGCTAGCCGTTCAGGAGGTGACGCGCGACAAGAACCGGATCTTCCTGATGTCCGGCCCGGCTTCGACGAGGCTCACCGGTGATGCCTGTGCGGCGACCGGCTTCCATTGGATGTACGACACCTACGCGCTCGCGGTCGGCACGGGTCGCGCGATGGTCGAGGAGGGCGGCGACAGCTGGTACTTCATCACCGCCGACTACGCCTTTGGCCACAGCCTCGAGCAGGACACCGGGAACATCGTGAAGGAGTCGGGCGGCGAGGTTCTGGGTGCGGTGCGCCACCCGCTCAGCACCGCCGACTTCTCGTCCTATCTGCTGCAGGCGCAGGCGTCCGGCGCCAAGGTGATCGGCCTTGCCAACGCCGGCGGCGACACGATCAACTCGATCAAGCAGGCGTCCCAGTTCGGCATCGTCCAGGCCGGCCAGAAGCTCGCGGCACTGCTGCTGTTCATCAGCGACGTGCACGCGCTCGGGCTGCCGACGGCCCAGGGGCTCACGCTGACCACGGGCTTCTATTGGGACCAGAGCGACGAGGCGCGCGCCTGGTCGGAGAAGTTCAAGGAGCAGCACGGCGTTATGCCGACCATGGTCCATGCGGGGGTCTACTCGGCGGTCCGGCACTATCTCCAGGCCGTGAAGGACGCCGGCACCGACGAGACCGACGCGGTGGTCGAGAAGATGCGCGCGACCCCGATCCACGACGCGGTGATCCCGGAGGGCAAGATCCTGGCGAACGGCAGCATCGTCCACGACGTGTTCCTGGCCGAGGTGAAGAAGCCCGAGGAGTCGAAGGGCGAGTGGGACTACTACAAGATCCTGCGCACCATCCCCGGCGACCAGGCGTTCCTGGCGGTCGAGGACAGCGGCTGCGAGCTCGGCGGCTGAGCACCGGCTGAACGCCGCTAAGCGACAGGGATCATGTTCGAGCTGCTGGGGATACCGCCCCAGGCGCTGTTCGGCCAGGTGTTCCTCGGCCTGATCAACGGCTCGTTTTACGCGATGCTGAGCCTCGGTCTCGCCGTGATCTTCGGCATGCTGAACGTGATCAACTTCGCCCATGGCGCGCTCTACATGATGGGCGCCTTCGCGGCGTATTTTCTGCTCGAGTACGCGGGGATCGGGTACTGGCCGGCCCTGATCCTCGCGCCGCTCATCGTCGCCGCCTTCGGCATCGTCATCGAGAAGACGATGCTCTGCCGCCTCTACAGCCTCGATCATCTTTACGGGCTGCTCCTGACCTTCGGCCTCGCGCTGATCATCGAGGGCATGTTCCAGCACAGCTACGGGGTCTCGGGCCTGCCCTACGTGACCCCTGCGGCGCTCATGGGCGGCTACAATCTGGGCTTCATGTTCCTGCCCGCCTATCGCGGCTGGGTGGTCGTGGCCTCGATCGTGATCTGCTTCGCCACCTGGTTCCTGATCGAGCGCACGCGCCTTGGCGCCTATCTTCGGGCCGGCACCGAGAACCCGGTCCTGCTGCGCGCCTTCGGCATCGACGTGCCGCTGATGATGACGCTGACCTACGGCTTCGGCGCGGCGCTAGCAGCGCTGGCCGGCGTGCTCGCGGCGCCGATCTACTCGGTCAATCCGCTCATGGGTTCGCACCTGATCATCGTGGTGTTCGCCGTGGTCGTGATCGGCGGCATGGGCTCGATCCTGGGGGCGATCGTCTCGGGCTTCGGGCTCGGCGTGATCGAGGGGCTGACCAAGGTGTTCTATCCTGAGGCGTCCAACATCGTGATCTTCGTCGTGATGGCGATCGTGCTGCTGCTGAAGCCCGCCGGGCTGTTCGGCCGGGAGGCCTGAGCCATGGCGGTCGAGACGAAGGGCCTGGTGCGCAGCGCGGAGCGCGCGAGCCACCCGTGGCTGCGATGGCTCGGCGTCGGCATCCTTCTGCTGATCGCGCTCGCCGCGCCGTTCTACCTCTATCCCGTGCTTTTGATGACCGCGCTGTGCTTCGCGCTGTTCGCCTGCGCCTTCAACCTTCTGGTGGGCTTCGTCGGCCTGCTCTCGTTCGGCCACGCGGCGTTCTTCGGGGGTGCTGCCTACGTCACGGCGCACGCCGCCAAGGTCTGGGGCCTGACGCCCGAGCTCGCGATCCTCCTCGGCACCGCTGCGGCGGCCTTCTTGGGCCTCGTGTTCGGCTATCTGACGATCCGCCGCCAGGGCATCTATTTCGCGATGATCACCCTGGCGCTCGCGCAGATGATCTACTTCATCGCGCTCCAGGCGCCGTTCACCCATGGCGAGGACGGCATTCAGGGCGTGCCGCGCGGCGCTTTGTTCGGGCTGATCCCGCTCGATGCGCCGCTGGTCATGTACTACTTCGTGCTGGCGGTGTTTCTGTTCGGTTTCCTGGTCATCTACCGGACGATCCACTCGCCGTTCGGCCAGGTGCTGAAGGCGATCCGCGAGAACGAGGCGCGCGCGGTCTCGCTCGGCTACAAGGTCGAGCGCTTCAAGCTCGCCGCCTTCGTCATGTCGGCGACGCTGGCCGGCCTCGCCGGCGGCACCAAGGCGATCGCGGTCCAGCTCGCCTCGCTGACCGACGTGCAGTGGCAGATGTCGGGCGAGGTCGTGCTGATGACGCTGCTCGGCGGCATGGGCACGATCTTCGGGCCGATCGTGGGCGCGGTCCTGGTGATCGTGCTGCAGAATTTTCTGGCCGGCTCGCAATGGCCGGTGACGGTCGTGCTCGGCGCGATCTTCGTCGTCTGCGTGCTGCTGTTCCGGCGCGGCATCGTCGGCGAGCTCGCCCGCATTTTTCGCCTGAAAGGCGTCTGATCCGCCCTAGTGGAGCGGATGCACCGGCTCGTCGATCGGGCGCCGCCAGAAGCGCCGCAAGATCTCCAGGTAGCCGCCGCGGTACAGCAGGCCGCCGTTCTCCGCCAAGAGCTCACGGCGATGCTCGCGCCAGTAGCCGGGCAGCGCGTGCCAGGGCAGGTCCGGCCGCTTGTGGTGGACGTAGTGCAGGTTGTTGTTGAGGAACAGGAGGGAGGAGAACCATCCCGCCTCGACCACGGCGCTGCGCTCATACGGGGTCTGCGCCGCCTTGTGCTCGGCGAACGAGCGCACCAGGGTGAGGCTCGCGCCCGGCAGCACGAAGAGCGCGAGATAGGCCCAGAGCGGGATGCCGCACACCCCCATCACCCAGACCAGCACCAGCGCCGCAGCCGGCAGATGCCAGAGCCAGATCCTCACGTGGCGCGCGATCGCCCGCGGCCAGCGCGTGCGCCTCGGCCCACAGGAACTGGCCGATCACCAGGAACGGCCCGAGCAGCAGGCGGCCGAGCAGCGTGTTGTGCGCCCACAGCACGGCGCGGACCGGCCGGCCGAGCCGTGCCCATGTCGCGCGGTCGACGTAGAAGGATTCGGGATCGCGCCAGGGCTCGGTCAGGATCTCGAAATCGTGATGCGACCGATGCGTCGTGCGGTAGATCGCGAACGGCAGCCAGAGGTTCAGCGGTGGCCAGGCGATCGCGTCGTTGATCCAGCGCTGCGGCGAGAGCTGCTCATGCACCGCCTCGTGCTGCAGCGAGCCGTGCCAGGCGAGCAGCACTCCCCCCGCCGGCAGCAGGAGCCACCAGGGCAGGACCGTGTAGAACCATGTGGTGAGCCCAAAGCCGCCATAGACCGCCACGGCGACGAGCCACGACGGCGCCGCCCGATAGAGCCAGTCGGGTCGGCGTGTCCCAACGGATGTTGGCATGACACGAACCTCCAAAAAAGGCGCAAAAAACGCCTCCTTCGAACGCTCGCGACTACGTGAAGGAGCTCCAGGCGGCCCTCGTTTCTCCGTTTGTTGAACCAGCCGCGCTCCGGGGGCCCACCCGTGCCTGAGAATATACGCCTGAATTCGCGGCAACGCCAGCGTCTCGCGCGGGCCCGGCGATCCGTCAGTGCAGCAGGCTCGGCAGCCAGAGCGCGAACGCCGGAAAGAACGCCACCAGCAGGATCACCGCAAGGTGGCTGAAGAAGAAGGGTATCGTCTCCCTGATGGCATGCTCGTAGGGCACATCCGCGATCCTGGCCGCCGTCATCAGCGTCATGCCGACCGGTGGCGTGATGTTGGCGACGTTGAGGGTGAGGATCATGACGATCGCGACGTGCAGCGGGTCGAAGCCGAGCGAGACCATGGCCGGCACCAGGACCGGGCCGGAGACGACCAGCGCCGGCAGCACGTCCAGGAGGGTGCCGAGCAGCAGGACCAGGGCGATGACGAGCAGGAGCTGCAGCATCGCCACGCCGCTCACGCTCGCGATCAGCTCGGCCGCCTCGCGCGCGATGCCCGAGCGTGTGACGAACCAGCCGAGCACGGTCGATGCGGCGAGCAGGAAGAAGACCACGCCCGAGAAGCGCACGGTGGTGATCAGCGCCTCGACGATCTTGCGGGCGGTGAGCGTGCGATAGCCGAGCGCGCCGATGGCGAGCGCGTAGACCGCCCCGAAGGCTGATGCCTCGGTCACGGTCGTGGCGCCTGAGAGGATGCCGCCCAGAATGATCACCGGCACCAGCAGCGCCGGGATGGTCGGCAGGAAGCTGCGCAGGACGCCGCCAAGGCTCCAGGGCTGGTCGGCGCGCGGGTAGCCGCGCCGCCAGCACAGGAACGCGCTCGCCACGAGGAGCGAGGCGGTCATCATCAGGCCCGGCAGGATGCCGCCCGCGAACAGCTCGAGCACCGAGACGTCGCGCAGGATCGAGGCGTAGACGACCATCACGATCGAGGGCGGGATGATCGGTCCGATGATCGACGACGAGGCGGTCACGGCCGCGCTGTAGGCGGCGTCGTAGCCCTGCTTCTTCATCGCCGGGATCAGGATCTTGCCGATCGCGATGGTATCGGTGATGGCGGCGCCGGTGAGCCCCGCGAAGAACAGCGAGACGGTGATGTTGACGTGGCTGAGCGCGCCGCGCACCCTCCCGAACAGGGCGTTGTTGAACTGGACCAGGCGCTCGGTCAGACCGGCCTGGTTCATCAGCTCGGCGGTGAAGATGAAGTAGGGGATCGCGATCAGGATGTAGCCGGCCACGCCCGAGTACATCTGGTCGGCGAGGATCGCGAGAAAGCCGAAGCCGCCGATCGTGTAGACGCCGGCCAGCCCCGACATGACCATGACCACGGCGATCGGCATGCCCGCGAGCAGCAGGACGGCGAAGACCAGCAGCGCCGCGGTCACGGCCGCGCCTCCGCCTCATGCTCCTCGCTCTCGCGCAGCAGCGCGTCTGCCTCGGCCTCGGCGCTCGACAGCTCGAGCAGGTGCAGCCCCTGGCCCAGGTGCACGAGCAGGATCAAGCCCGCTCAGCGGCACGCAGGCGGCGACGAAGCGCTGGTGAACCTGGATCTGGTCGGAGACCATGTTGTAGTGCGTCGTGTTGATGAAGAACTGCCAGCCGAACCAGACCAGGAGCAGCGCGAAGATGCCGATGATGGCGACGTTGGCATAGCTGACGATCGTCACGGCGCGCGGCGGCAGGGTCTGAAGCAGGACCGCCATGGCGATGTGCTCGCCGTGCTTGAAGGCGACGGTGATGCTGAGCATGCCGATCCAGGGCACGAACAGGCGGGCGAGCGAATAGGTCCAGGACAGCGCCGCGCCGGTGACCAGCTGATAGAAGAAGCCGGCGAACGAGATCGCCAGCATGGCCAGGAAGCAGACGATGCAGACGCCGATCACGACGCGGTTGAGCTGATCGCTGGCCGCCCGCCAGGGGCGGAGCAGGGGCATGGCCCAGAGCACCTCCGTCGCAAGTACGGGGAAGCGGGACGCCGGTCGCCGGCGCCCCTGGAGGTTCCTTGAACGCCGCGCGCGCTACTTCACGAACAGCGCCGCGTCGCGCGCCTTCTGCTCGGCCGCGATCCGGTCGACCTCGACCCAGAGCCCGTCGACCAGCGCCTCGTCGACGCCGAAGTCGGTGGTGATCCACTCCTTCCACGCCGGCCGGGCGACCTCCGCCATCTTCTGCTTCTCCGCGTCGGCGAGGATGATGCATTCCTCGAACTGCTCGCACGACTCCTGCCAGCCGATCACCGCGGCGAGCGCCGAGATGCCGTGCGCCATCTTGATCGCCTCCTGCGCCGAGTCCACGATGATCGCCTTGTGCTCGTCGGGCAGGCTCTGGAACCAGGCCTCGCTCACCATCCAGCTCTGCGAGTTGAAGACGTGGCCGCTCCAGGTGGTGTAGTCGTTGACGTCCCAAAGCTTGAACGAGGCGGAGACGCCGGGCGCGTTGAACTGGCCGTCGGCCAGGCCCGTGCCGAGCGCCGTCAGCACCTCGCCCCATGGCAAGGGCGTCGCCGAGGCGCCGAGCGCCTTCATGGTCGCGACGTGGGCGGGGTTCTCCTCGACCCGGATCTTCAGCCCCTCGATGTCGTCGAGGGTGCGGATCGGCCGGACGTTGTTGGTGAACGCGACGAAGCCGCCGCCGTCGTCGAAGGTGCCGAGATAGCGCAGCCCGGCCTCCTCGATCGCGCCGCGCATGAACTCGGCGTGCCAGTCGCCGTCGAAGTAATCCCAGGCGACCCGATAGTTCGGGAACAGGAAGGGCGTCGTGATGATCTGATAGTCCGGGTAGAACGACGACATCGCGCCCGACGACATGACGCTCGCCTGCACGGTCGTCCCCTGTTGCGCCTGCTTGCCGGTATCGACCTCCGAGCCCAGCGCGCCGGCGCCGAACACCTGGACGTCGATGTCGCCGCCGGTGCGCGCCTCGACCAGGCTCTCGAAATGCGCCAGGGCCGGCGCAACCTCGTTGTCTCTCAGATCTTCCGGCAACAGATGCGCGATCACCATGGTATAGGTCTGCGCCATGGCGATGCTCGACGTCGCGATCATGGCAAGCGCCGCCACGGCGCCGGTCGTGCAACGGGTCCCGAACCTCATCGGCGTTCTCCTTCTCCCTGGGTTGCCTCCTCGGCTGAGCCTGATGATGCTAGCACAGGGGTCGTGGCGCCGCCCAGCCGATGGCGTCAGAATTCACACGAAAGCACGAGCAAAGAGCATGCCATGAGAGTTCTGGTTCTCGGCGGCGGCGTGATCGGCGTCACGACCGCCTGGTTTCTCGCCCGCGACGGCCACGAGGTCACCCTGGTCGAGCGCGAGGGGGGCGTGGCGCTCGGCACCAGCTACGCCAACGGCGCGATGATCCACAGCAGCCTGGTCGAGCCCTGGAACCAGCCCGGGATCGCGCTCAAGCTGCTGCGCTGGCTCGGCCGCGACGATGCGCCGGCGGTGCTGCGCCCGTCGGCGATCCCCGGCATGCTCGGCTGGGGCCTCTCCTTCCTGCGCAACGCCACGCCCGCACGCCACCGTCGCCACATGCTGATCAACCTCCGTCTGGCCCTGCTGTCGGCGGGCCTGCTGAAGGAGGTGCGGCGCGAGACCGGGATCGCTTACGCCCATGGCGAACGCGGCATCCTGAAGATTGCCCGCGATCAGGCGGGGCTCGACGAGGCGCTGGCCGAAGCCAGGCTGCTTGCCGAGCATGGCGAGATGCCCTTTCAGGTGCTCGACCGCGCCGGCGTGCTGGCGTTCGAGCCCGCGCTCGCCGAGGGTGGCGAGGCGATCTGCGGCGGCCTCCTGTTTTCCGACGACGAGAGCGGCGACTGCCACCTGTTCTCGCGCGAGCTGGCCGAATTGTTCCAGGCCGACGGCGGCGGCCTGCGGCTGGGCACCACGGTGGCGCGGATCGAGGCCGAGGGCGATCGGGTCATCGCCGTCCATGCGGCTGGCGAGCGGCTCCGCGCCGATGCCTATGTCCTGGCGCTAGGCTGGTCCAGCCCCGCGCTGGTGCGCGATCTCGGCCTTCGCCTGCCGATCGTCCCGGTCAAGGGCTATTCGCTCACGGTGCCGGTCGACGGCTGGAACGATCCGCCGCGGGTGGCGGTCGTCGACGAGGTCATCGGCCTGGTGCCGCTGGGCAACCGCATGCGGCTCGCGGGCAGCGCCGAGTTCACGGGCGCCGATCTGACCCTCAACCGGCGGCGCTCCGACTATATCTGGCGGACCGCGCTCAAGGTCTATCCTGCGCTCGGGCGCCATGTCGACCCGGATGCGGCTGCGAGCGCTGGACCGGCCTGCGGCCGATGACCCCGGACGGGCCGCCGATCCTCGGCCCGACCCGCTACCGCAACCTGTTCCTGAACACCGGGCACGGCCACCTGGGGTGGACCTTCGCCTGCGGCTCGGCGCAGGTGATCGCGGCCCTGGTCGCGGGGCGGGCCCCGCCGATCGCGCTGGACGGGCTGACGCTCGATCGGTTCGGCTGAGAGCCCCGGTAGGCGTCAAGCCCGGGCCGGTTGACTCCGTGCGGCGAGGGGGTACTCTCCACAGCAGGGGATTTCGGCACAAACGCACATCAACGGGTCTGGGAAGCGCGAGTTCTGGACTCGCGAGAGCGCCGGGATCAGATCGCAAAAGCAAGAGGAGAGGGACATTGGCGAGGTCAGACGACCGCAAGGTCCACCCCTACATCCCGAAGCTCGTCGAGCAGCTCGAGGCCCGTCGGATCCATCGTCGCGACTTCCTGAGGACCGCGACGCTGCTCGGCGTCAGCTCGGCGGCGGCCTATGGTATGGCGGGGCGCATTTTGGGCGAGAGCCTGGTCGATCCGGCGCTGGCGCAGAGCGGCACGCCCAAGACGGGCGGCATCCTGAGGGTCGCCATGGAAGTCCAGAAGATGGACGACCCGGCGACCTATTCCTGGACCCAGATGTCGAACCAGACCCGGCACGTCGCCGAGTATCTCGCGATCACCGGGCCCGACAACGTCACCCGGCCGATGCTGGCCGAGAGCTGGGAAGCGTCCGACGATCTCAAGACCTGGACCTTTCACCTGCGCCAGGACGTGACGTGGCACAACGGCGATCCGTTTGTCGCCGAAGACGTGGTCTGGAACATCGAGCGCTGGGTCAACCCGGACCTTGCGTCGTCCAACAGCGGGCTCTCGACCTTCGCGAGCCTGGACTCGGTCGAGGCGGTGGACCAGTACACGGTGCGTCTCAACCTGAACAAGCCGGTGCTGTCGGCGCCCGAGGACTGCTACAACTACCCGACGGCGATCTTGCACCCCTCATTCGAGCCGCCGTTCTCGGACAACCCGATCGGCACCGGGCCGTTCACCCTGGGCGAGCCGCTGGCGGTAGGCGACCGCTGCATCCTCAAGCGGATCACCCAGACCACCGACGGCAAGGAATTCAAGTATTGGGGTGGCGACGTCTACCTCGACGAGATCCACTACTACCATTTCGACGCCGACAATCAGCTGACCGCCTTCGCCTCGGGCGAGGTGGACAGCATCTACGGTTTCGGTGTCGAGCAGTACGAGTTCGCCGAGGCGCTCGAAGGCGAGATCGTGCCGGCACGGACCGCGCAGACCGTGTGCTGTCGCTTCCACGTTCAGAAGGAGCCGTTCAACAACAAGAAGCTCCGCCAGGCCATCGTCAAGGCGACCGACAACACGGTGTACCGCGACTTCGTGTTCCAGGGCCGCGGCGACATCGGCGAGAACCACCACGTCGCGCCGGTGCATCCCGAATACTTCCAGCTGCCGCCCCTGCAGCGCGACGTCGACGCGGCCAAGGCGTTGCTCGCGGAAGCCGGCTATCCCGACGGCATCGACCTCACGATCGACGTCGGCAACACCACCGGCCCCTGGCAGCAGACGCTGGCCGAGCTTTGGCGCGACCAGCTCAAGGATGCCGGGATCAACCTCAACATCAACGTGATCCCGGCCTCGAAGTACTGGGAGATCTGGACCGCGACCCCGTTCGGGGCGACGGACTGGACCCATCGGCCGCTCGGCACGATGGTGCTCTCGCTCGGCTACCGCACCGGCGTGCCGTGGAACGAGAGCGGCTACGCCAATCCGGAGTTCGACGCCGCGCTCGACGATGCCGAGGCGACGCTGGATGTCGCCGAGCGCACGGCCAAGATGGAGAAGGTCGAGCAGATCCTCCAGGACGATGCGGTCATGGTGCAGCCGGTCTGGCGCCCGGTGTTCACCATCATCACCGACCAGGTGAAGGACTATCCGGCGCATCCGACCCAGTACCACCAGTTCAACAAGGTCTGGCTGGATGCCTGATGCCGGGGTCCGCGCGCTCCGGGCTTGGCCCGGGGCGCGCCGCCTCGAGCCACGGGCCCGCTCGCCGAGCATGAACTGAAGCAGCGCCGAGGTCGCCATGCTCGCTCTCGTGCTTCGCCGCCTGGTACAGATGGTCCTGATCATGGCGGTCGCGTCGCTGATCCTGTTCCTCATCTTCGACACGGAGGACTTCAAGAAGAAGATCGCGGTCGCCGAGCTCGGCGGCTTCGCGGTCTCCGCCCTCGACGAGCAGGCCTATCAGAACTGGCTGGCCGAGAAGGGCCTCAACGTGCCCTTCTACCAGCGCTACGCCGACTGGATCGGCAGCATCTTCGGCGGCGACTTCGGGCACTCCTTCGAGAAGAACACCGACATCGGCCCGCTGCTCGCCGACCGCCTGCTCAACACGGGTCTCCTGGCGTTCTGGGTCTTCGCCCTGATGATCCCGATCTCGCTCGTCCTGGGCGTGCTCGCGGGCATGCGGGAGGGCTCGGCGCAGGACCGGACCATCACCTTCATATCGGTGGTCACGACCTCGATCCCGGAGATCGCGACCGCGATCTTCCTGACCGTGGTCTTCGCGCTCGGCCTCGGCTGGCTGCCGGCCAAATCGGCGATGACCCAGGGCTTCGACTGGCGGCAGCTGGTGCTGCCGGTGCTGACCCTGGTGATCTACGACTTCGGCTATGTCGCGCGCATGACGCGGGCCTCGATGGCCGAGGTCATGACCTCGCAGTACATTCGCACCGCCGTCCTCAAGGGCATCCCCTACCAGCGGGTGATCATGCGGCACGCCCTGCGCAACGCCCTGATCGCGCCGTTCACGGTCATCATCCTGCAGATGAACTGGCTGCTGTCCGGCGTCGTCGTGGTCGAGGTCTTCTTCCAGTACGACGGCTTCGGCAAGCTGCTCCTGGAGGCGGCGCTGTTCGGCGACGTGTACGTCGTCCAGGCCTGTACCCTGGTCGCGGTGATGGTCGCGGTCACCTCGCAGATCATCTCCGACCTCGGCTACATGTTCCTGAACCCCCGCATCCGGTTCGCGTGAGGAGGGCGGCATGAGCACGGCAATCGCTGCGGCACGGCCGGCGCCCTCCCTGCTGGAGCGGCTGCGGACGCCGCGCGCGCTGATCTTCCTCGTGATCCTGATGTGGGGGCCGCTTACCGCCTATGTCATGTTCGGCGGCCAGATCGGGCCGCTACGACACTATGTGCTGCTGCCGGCGATCCCGGCGACGGTGCTGCTGTACGTCCTCGCCATGGGTGCTTGGCGCGAGTCCACGGGTCGCGATGATCGGCGGCACGCTCGTGTTCTTCTGGCTGTTCATCGCGGTCACCGCGCCCTATCTGCCGCTGATCGACCCCAACAAGCCGATCGCGCCGTTCGCCCTGCCGTTCACCGCAAAGAACGACGTGTTCTTCTGGCTCGGCGCCGACTTCAAGGGGCGCGACATGCTCGCGCGCACCCTGTGGGGCTGCCAGCGGGTGATCGTCTGGGGCGTGACGGCGACCGTCGTGGCCTATGTGGTCGGCACCCTGTTCGGGCTGCTGGCCGGCTACCTCGCCGGCTGGTGGGACGAGCTGATCTCGTTCTTCGGCAACGTGCTGCTGTCGTTCCCGGTGATGGTGCTGTTCATCGTGATCCTGAACTATCTCGGGCCGAGCGGCTTCAACATCGTGATCGCGGTGACGTTCGCCTCGGCGCCGGCGATCATGCGCATCGTCCGCGGCCTGACCCTGGACATCAAGACGCGCGACTACGTCTTCGCGGCCCAGACCCGCGGCGAGAGCCCGCTCTACATCATGCTGGTCGAGCTTTTGCCGAACGCGCGCGGGCCGATCATCGTCGATGCCTGCCTGCGGCTCGGCTACACCACCGTCGCGATCACCACCTTGACCTTCCTCGGCCTCGGCCTGCAGCCGCCCGATCCGGACTGGGGCCTGATGATCAAGGAGGCGGCGGCGACCGCGGTGCTGTTCAAGTTCTCCTACATGCTGATCGTGCCTGCGCTGTCGGTATCGAGCCTGATCCTGGGCTTCAATCTGCTCGCCGACGGCCTGCGCGAGATCAGCCTGCGCGACTGAGGTGCCCGCCATGAGCGATCAGACCCCGGTCCTGGAATGCAAGGATCTCTGCATCTCCTACTTCACGCGCGCCGGCGAGATCCCGGCGGTGGTGGACTTCAACCTCACCGTGATGCCCGGCGAGGCGGTCGGCGTGGTCGGCGAATCCGGCTGCGGCAAGTCGACGGTAGCGCTCGCGATCATGCAGTACATGGGCAAGAACGGCCGCGTCATGTCGGGCGAGATCCGGTTCAAGGGCCGCGAGATGACCGGGATGAGCGAGGACGAGCTGCGCCAGCTGCGCGGCTCGCAGATCGCGATGGTCTACCAGGAGCCGATGGCCTCGCTCAATCCGTCGATGAAGATCGCGCGCCAGCTCATGGAGGTGCCGCTCTACCACGAGGCGGGCTGCTCGGAGCGCGACGCCTACGCGCGCGCCCTGGAGATGCTGGGCAATGTGCGCCTGCCCGACCCCAACGCGCATCATGGAGAGCTACCCGCACCAGATCTCGGGCGGCCAGCAGCAGCGCGTGGTGATCGCCATGGCGCTGCTCTCGAACCCGGCGCTGCTGCTGCTCGACGAGCCCACGACCGCCCTCGACGTCACGGTCGAGGCCGGCATCGTCGAGCTGATCCGCGAGATCAGCGCCAAGTTCGGCACCTCGATGATCTACATCTCGCACAATCTCGGCCTGATTCTCGAGACCTGCCACCGGATCACCGTGATGTACTCGGGCGAGGCGGTCGAGGTCGGCACGGTCGGCGAGGTGTTCGACCAGATGCGGCATCCCTACACGAGGGGGCTGTTCAGCTCGATCCCGCTGCCGGGCGCGGACAAGCACGCGCGGCCGCTGGTGCCGATCCGCGGCCAGCTGCCGCTGCCGCACGAGCGCCCCGAGGGCTGCAATTTCGGGCCGCGCTGCGACCACTTCAGGCAAGGCGTGTGCGACCACGGCCAGATCGAGATGGACACGGTGCCCGGCCATCCCGGCCACACGAGCCGATGCCGGCGGTTTCGCGAGATCGACTGGAGTGCCGGGCCGCTGGTCGCCGAGGCGGCCGCGCCCGCCGAGCTCGGGCCGGTGGTGCTGCGGGTCGACAACCTCAAGAAGTACTACGAGCTGCACGACAACTCCTTGATGGCGCTGATCCGCGGCGAGCGCGTCCGCACGGTCAAGGCCAACGAGAAGATCGACTTCCATGCCCACGAGGCCGAGACCGTGGCGCTGGTCGGCGAATCCGGCTGCGGCAAGTCGACGCTCGCCAAGGTGCTGCTGGGCCTCGAGACCGCGACCGAAGGCAACGTGGTGCTGGACAACCAGGAGCTGGGCCACCTGCCGGTGCAAAAGCGCCGGCCGCAGGTCGTGAGCCATCTGCAGATGGTGTTCCAGAACCCGTTCGACACCCTGAACCCGAGCCACACCGTCGGCGGCCAGATCGCGCGCGTGATCCGCAAGTTCGGGGTCGAGAAGGACCCGGAGAAGGTGCGCGAGCGGGTCATGCAGCTGCTGGACATCGTCAAGCTGCCGCGCGATTTCTACCAGCGCCGCCCGCGCCAGCTCTCGGGCGGGCAGAAGCAGCGCGTCGGCATCGCCCGGGCGTTCGCCGGCAACCCGCGCGTGGTGGTGGCCGACGAGCCGGTCTCGGCGCTGGACGTGTCGGTCCAGGCCGCGGTCACCCAGCTGCTGATGGAGATCCAGCGCGAGAACCGCACGACGCTCCTGTTCATCAGCCACGATCTGTCGCTGGTGCGCTATCTCGCCGACCGGGTGGTGGTGATGTATCTCGGCACGATCGCCGAGCAGGGTACGACCGACGAGGTGTTCTCGCCGCCCTACCACCCCTATACCGAGGCCCTGCTCTCCGCGATCCCGATCGCCGACACCTCGGTGCACAAGAAGGAGATCGTGCTCGAGGGCGACATTCCCGTCGGCGGTCAATCCGCCGCCCGGCTGCCCGTTCCAGACCCGCTGCCCGCGCAAGTTGGGCCCGATCTGCGAGCAGCAGGAGCCGCCGATCCGCACCTTCGGCAGCGGCCACCGCATCGCCTGCCACATCGACCCGGCCGACCTCGAGCGCATGGACCCGGTGATCACGCTCGGCGCCAAACAGGCGGCCGAATAGCGCGGCTGCGGATTAACCGTCTGCAAGCGGCGGTTTCGGAGGCCTGACGTCGCTGCCGTCCCGGTTCCAGCGGTTCCTTCCCAGGCGGTATGAGGTGTCAGCCTCATGAGGCTGTGCTAAGGTTCCGACTGCGGAGCAGGAGCGTTCGATGAACGTGGCAGCGGTGGTGCGCCGCCTTGAAAGTGGCGGCTTCAGTCATGACCAGGCGGCGATCCTGGCCGAGGTGCTGCACGATGAGGTCACCGAGCAGATCGCGACCAAGGAGCATGTCGATCTCGTTGTCGACCGCGCATCCGAACGTGTCGAGAAGATGATCCATCTGGAGAGCAAGAGCACGATCAAATGGGTCGCGGGCATGATGGTTGTGCAGACGGTCGCCATCCTGACCGGGACGGTCGGGCTCGTGAAGTTGCTCTTGTAGTTGCCCTGCCGGCTGGGCGGGCGAGGTTCAGGATGAGCTTCGCGCCCCTCACGCCGCAGCCACCTCACGGGGCGAGCCGGATACCTGCGGGATCGAGGTCGAGCCTGCAGGACTGGCTTCAGCAGCCGGGAACAGCCCGAAATCCCGGGGCCGCAGCGTGACCGGGGCGCCGGGGGCGACGCCTAGCGCATCGAAGCGGCTCTTCGCCATCTCGGCCTCGGCCTCGGCCTCGACCTGCTCGAGCTTGAGCTGCAGCCGATAGGTCGGGCCGGTGGTCATCACCGAGGTCAAGGTTGCCGCCATCCCGTGTAGGCGGCCGGCCGGCTCGACCGCGAGGTCGTGCGGGCGCACGAACAGCCAGGCCGGGCCGTCGGCGATGCCGTTCCCGAACGGCGCCTCGAGGCGGCCGCCGGCGACGTCGATGCGCCCGGCGCGGACGTGGCAGGGCAGGCGGTTGGCGCTGCCGAGGAACTCGTACACGAACGGCGTGGCCGGGCGGTCGTAGATCTGCCGCGGGCTGCCGATCTGCTCGATCCGGCTCTGGCGCATCACCACCACCTGGTCGGCGAGCTCGAGCGCCTCCTCCTGGTCGTGGGTGACGAAGATGCTGGTGAGGCCGAGTCGCTGGTGCAGATTACGCAGCCAGCGGCGCAGATCCTTGCGCACCTTCGCATCGAGCGCGCCGAACGGCTCGTCGAGCAGGAGCACGCGCGGCTCGATCGCGAGCGCGCGGGCGAGCGCCACCCGCTGGCGCTGGCCGCCCGAGAGCTGGTTCGGATAGCGCGAGGCGAGACCGTCCAGCTGCACGAGGCGCAGGAGCTCCATCACCCGCTCGCGGATCTCGCTCTCGCGCGGCCGCACGCGGCGCGGTCGCACGCGCAGGCCGAAGGCGACGTTCTCGAACACGCTCATGTGCCGGAACAGCGCGTAGTGCTGGAACACGAAGCCGACCTGGCGCTCGCGCGCATCCCGCCGGATCACGTTCTCGCCGCCGAACCGGACCTCGCCGCCATCCGGAACCTCGAGCCCGGCGATGATTCGCAAGAGCGTCGTCTTGCCGGAGCCGGACGGGCCCAGCAGCGCGCAGAACTCGCCTTCGCGGATGTCGAGGCTCACCGCATCGAGCGCGGTGTAGGCGCCGAAGGTCTTGGTCAGGTGCCGGATGTCTACACGCATGGCGGATCTCCTCGACTAGCCCTCGAGCGCGAGCCGTGCGCGCTGCGATCGCCGCTCGAGGGCGACCTTGAGCACGAGCGTCAGCAGGGCCAGCAGGGTGAGCAGGGAAGCGACCGCGAACGCGGCCACGAAGTTGTACTCGTTGTAGAGGATCTCGACGTGCAGCGGCATGGTGTTGGTGAGGCCGCGGATGTGGCCGGACACCACCGAGACCGCGCCGAACTCGCCCATCGCGCGGGCGTTGCACAGCAGCACGCCGTAGAGCAGGCCCCATTTGACGTTGGGCAGCGTGACCCGCCAGAAGATCTGCAGGCCGCCCGCACCCAGCATGCGCGCCGCCTCCTCCTCCTCGGTGCCCTGCTCCTGCATCAGCGGGATCAGCTCGCGCGCGACGAACGGGAAGGTCACGAAGACTGTCGCGAGCACGATGCCCGGCACCGCGAAGATGATCTTGATGTCGTGCTCGGCGAGCCAGGGACCCAGCAGCCCCTGGGCGCCGAACAGCAGGACGTAGACCAGGCCCGCGATCACCGGCGAGACCGAGAACGGCAGATCGATCAGCGTGGTCAGCAGGCTCTTGCCCTTGAACTCGAACTTCGCGATCGCCCAGGAGGCGGCGATGCCGAAGACCACGTTCAGGGGCACGGCGATCGCGGCGACCAGGAGCGTGAGCCGGATCGCCGCGAGCGCATCCGGGTCGGTGATGCCGGCGAGATAGCTGCCCAGCCCCTGGCGCAACGCCTCGACGAACACCGCGAGCAGCGGCAGCAGCAGGAACAGGCCGAGGAACGCGAGCGTCGCTCGCGATCAGGACGGCGCGGACCGCAGCGCGATCTGCCGTCACCACACGGGGCTGGTATAGGCCGGCCGAAGCGAGCATCAGCGGCTCCTTTGCATCAGGCGTTGCGGGCGCGGGCCCAGCGCTGCAGAAGGTTGATCGCGAGCAGCAGCAGGAACGAGGCGCCGAGCATCGCCGTGCCGACCACGGTGGCGCCGGCATAGTCGTACTGCTCCAGCTCGATCACGATCAGGAGCGGCACGATCTCCGAGACCATCGGCATGTTGCCGGCGATGAAGATGACCGAGCCGTACTCGCCAAGGCCGCGGGCGAACGCGAGCGCGAAGCCGGTCAGCAGCGCCGGCAGGATCGCCGGCAGGATGACGCGGCAGAACGCCTGCCAGCGCCGCGCGCCGAGCGTCGCCGCGGCCTCCTCGACCTCGGCGTCGAGATCCTGCAGGACCGGCTCGACGGTGCGCACGACGAACGGCAGGCCGATGAAGATCAGCGCTACGACGATGCCGAGCGGCGTGAAGGCGACCGTCAGGCCGAGCGGCTCCAGGAACTGCCCGAGCCAGCCGTTGCCGGCGTAGAGCGCGGTCAGCGCGATGCCGGCGACCGCGGTCGGCAGGGCGAACGGCAGGTCGATCAGCGAATTGACGATCCGCCGGCCAGGAAAGTCATAGCGCACCATGACCCAGGCGACGATCAGGCCGAAGACCGCATTGACCGCCGCCGCGGCAAACGCCGTGCCGAAGCTCACGCGGAACGCCGCCAGGACCCGGGCCGAGGCGAGCGACTGCCAGGCCTCGGCGCCGGCGCCCGCGGCATTGAGCACGAGCGCGCCGAGCGGGATCAGCACGATCAGCCCGAGATAGCTGAGGGTGAAGCCGAGCGTCAGCCCGAATCCGGGCAGGACGCTCGGCTGCTTGAGGCGCAGCGCGCGCACGGCAGGACCCTACTGCGTGGCGATCTGGTCGAAGATGCCGCCGTCGGCGAAGTGCCGGCGCTGCGCCTCCTGCCAGCCGCCGAACACCTCGTCGATGGTGATCAGCTCGACCTCGGGGAAGCGCTCGAGATCGGCGGGGTCGGCGTGCTCCGGCGCTACCGGCCGATAGTAGTGCTTGGCCGCGAGCGCCTGGCCGGTCGGCGAGTAGAGATATTCGAGATAGGCCTCTGCCACCTCGCGGGTGCCGTGCTCGTCGACCACGTGGTCGACCAGGGTCACCGGTGGCTCGGCGAGGATGCTGAGCGAGGGCACGACGATCTCGAACTGATCCGGCCCGAGCTCCTCGAGCGCGAGGAAGGCCTCGTTCTCCCAGGCCAGCAGCACGTCGCCGATGCCGCGCTGGACGAAAGTCGTGGTCGAGCCGCGGGCGCCGGTGTCGAGCACCGGCACGTGCCGGTAAAGCTCGGAAACGAACGCCTGCGCCTTGCCGTCGTCGCCGCCCGGCTGGCGCAGCGCCCAGCCCCAGGCCGCGAGATAGTTCCAGCGCGCGCCGCCCGAGGTCTTCGGGTTGGGCGTGATCACCTGGACATCCTCCTTGACCAGGTCGCCCCAGTCCTGGATGCCCTTGGGGTTGTCCTTGCGCACCAGGAAGACGATGGTCGAGGTGTAGGGCGCGCTGTTGTTCGGCAGGCGCGACTGCCAGTCCTTCGGGAAGAAGCCGGTGCGTGCGGCGATCTCGTCGATGTCGTAGGCGAGCGCCAGCGTCACGACGTCGGCCTCGAGGCCGTCGATCACGGCCCGCGCCTGCTTGCCGGCGCCGCCGTGCGACTGCTGGATGGTGACGTCCTCGCCGGTCTCCTGCTGCCAGTGCGCGGCGAAGGCCTCGTTGAACGCCTGATAGAACTCCCGGGTCGGGTCATAGGAGACGTTGAGCAATGTCGTGTCGGCGCGAGCGCTGCCCGGCGTCAAGGCGCCGAGAGCCAGCGCAGCGCTGCCCAGAAGGGCAAGGGCGCCGCGTCGCGTTCGTCGCATGGCAAGCTCCGCATCTGTTGTCGATGGCGAAAGGGTTAAGGCACTTACTCCATCTTGTCTACTAGGATAGTAGACTTTCGGGCCCGGCGGGCAAGCCCCTCGCCTTCCTATTGGTTGCGGCCCCAAACGCTGGGTTGCCCGAACGGGCTTGCAACTAAAGCATATTAACTCTATAGAGTTTAATTGAACGATCCATCGCCATGGGAGACAGCCATGCGAATTGCGATCATCGGCGCCGGCTTCAGCGGGTGCCAGCTCGCGATCGAGCTGATGCGAAATGGCCCGTCGCCTCTCGATATCTCTCTGTTCGACGCGTCGGCGAGCTTCGGACCGGGCGTCGCCTTCGGCGCCCGGAACGATCGGCTGCTCTTGAACACGCGGGTCGCCAACATGAGCGCGCTCGCGAGCGACCCGAGCCATTTCCTGCGCTGGCTGTGGGCGCACGATCTGCCGGAACATCCGGCGGCGGCGATTCCGCCCTCGGGCCACGCCTTCGTCGCACGCGGCGTCTATGGCCGCTATCTGCGCGATGTCCTGGACGCGGCAGAAGCCGCGGCGCCCCGCGATGTGCGTCTGAACCGGATTGGCCGCGGCGTGGTCGGCCTCACCGACGAGCACGGCGTCCTGTGGCTGAAGCTCGACGACGACAGCACGTGCGTGGCCGACGTCGCCGTGCTCTGCATCGGCAACCTGCCGCCCCGGCTGCCGCGCGCACCCGGCGTCGACGCCATCAGCGGCCCGAGGCTGATCGGCAATCCCTGGGACGAGGCGAGCATCGCGCGGATCCAGCCGTCCGATGCGGTCCTGGTGCTGGGCAGCGGCCTGACGATGGTCGATGTTGCGATCCTGCTTGCCGACCGCGGCCACCGGGGTCCCATTCTGGCGCTATCGCGGCACGGCCTGCTGCCCAAGGAGCACGCGCCGACACGGCGCGCGCCGCCCTCGGAATGGCTGGACGGGCCGCCGACCGCGCGCGGCCTGCTGCGGCAGATCCGCCTCGAGATCGCGCGTGCCGAGCGCGCCGGGATCGACTGGCGGGCCGTGCTCGACGGTTGGCGCGAGCGCGTGCCCTTGCTGTGGCACCGTCTGCCGATGGTCGAGCGCCGGCGATTTCTCCGCCACCTGCGGCCCGTCTGGGACATCCACCGCCATCGCATGGCGCCCGAGATCGGGGGCCAGATCAAGGAGATGCAGGCGAGCGGTCAGCTCGAGGTCAGGGCCGGGACGATCGAGGCGTACCAAGCCGGTCAGGACGGGGTCGCGGTGCGCTTCCGAAACCGGGGCAGCAGGATCGAGGTCCGGGTCGTCGGCGACTGGCTCGTGAGCTGCGCCGGCCCGGCGCTCGACTTCCGCCACGTCCGGGAGCCGCTGATCCAGGATCTCCTGGCGCGCGGGCTGGTGCGGCCCGAGCCGCTCGGGCTCGGCCTCGAGACCACGCGCGGGCTGCAGCTCGTGGGGTGGAACGGGCGGCCGAACGGCAGCCTGTTCGCGCTCGGTCCGCTGACCCGGGGAACGTTTTGGGAGACGACCGGCGTGCCGGAGATCCGCGAGCAGGGCCGGGCACTCGCCAGGCGCCTGGCGATGAACGGCACCGCGCGCGCCGCTTAGGCGATGCGAGAGTGCTACTCGCTCGCTACGCGACCTCCTGCCGTTCGGCCGCGATCCGCCGGTCGGACGGCCCCTGGCGCGGTTGCGATCGCATCGGCAAGCGTCGTGCCGTCGAGCACCTCGCTGGTCAGCTGATGCGTGCGCGCGAACACGCGCCGGATCGCGCAGGCCTCCTCGCCGGGGCAATCCTCGCACCGGCGGTACGCCATCTTGCTCAGGCACGGCAGCGGCGCGAGCGGGCCATCGATGATCCGTACCACCTGGCCGAACGAGATCTCGGAGGCCGGCTTGAGCAGATTGTAGCCGCCGCTCCGGCCGCGCCGGCTCTGCACGAGGCCATGGTGCTTGAGGTCGAGCAGGATCTGCTCGAGGAATTTCTTGGGCAGGTTGTGGCGCTCGGCGATGTCGGCGATCAGCACGGGCCTGTCGTCGCCCTCCTCGGCCAGCACGAGCAGGGCGCGCAGAGCGTATTTCGCTTTTTGAGAGAGCATCCGATCGTCTTTCTTGCCTGGATCGACCATACCCGTCCGCACCCCTACGGTCAAACGATATGTCGACTAAACTAATAGGATTAGTGGATTTCTGCTAGAATGGCCAGACCAGCGGGATCACCACCAGGGATACCAGCAGCACGACGACCTCCAGCCCGACGCCGACGCGCCAGAAATCGCCGAAGCGGTAGCCGCCGGGCCCCATGATGATGGTGTTGTTGTGGTGGCCGAAGGGCGTCAGGAAATCGCAGGACGCGCCGATCGCGACCGCGATCAGGAACGGGTCCGGCGCGATGCCCATGCTGGCGGCGATGCTGATCACGATCGGCGCCATGATCACCACCGTCGCGGCGTTGTTGAGCACCGGCGTGATCGCCATCGTCATGGTGAGCACGATGGCGAGCATGACGAGCGGGCCGACCTCGCCCGAGATCATCACGATGCTGCCGCCGATCAGCCGGGCGGCGCCGGTCTCCTGGAGCGCGGTGCCGAGCGGGATCATCGCGCCGAGCAGCACGATGACCGGCCAGTCGATGCTCCCGTACAGCTGCGAGGGACGGATCACGCGGGTCAGGACCATGGCCAGCACCACGCCGGTGAAGGCGGCTGCGGCCGGCAGCAGCCCCGATGCCGCGAGCGCGATCCCGGCGGCGAACAGGCCAAGCGGCACGGCGATGCGGCGCGGCTCGAGCGTGAGCGTGCGATCGGCGAGCGGCAGGCAGCCGAGGTCCGCGATGGTGGCACGCAACCGGGTCGGCTCGCCCTCGAGCAGCAGCACGTCGCCGGCGCTCAGCGTGGCGTCGCGCAGCCGGCCCTCGAAGCGCCGGCCCTGGCGGGCCGCGGCAACCAGGCTGACGCCGTAGCGCTGCCGCAGATCGAGCGACGAGGGGCTGCTGCCCTGCACGATCGCGTTCGGCAGCACCACCGCTTCCACCAGGGTGAGATCGGCGCCGGACTGCGCTTCCTGCGGGCCGCGCTGGATCAGCTCCAGCCCGTCCGCCTCGATGGCGCGCTCGAGGCTCGCGGTATCCGCCTGCAGGAGAACGATGTCGTTCGCCTGCAGCACCGTCTCCTGCACGCGGCCGAACACGTGGCGGCCGTCGCGGATCACGCCGAGCACGACGATGCCGCTGCCGGCGGCGAAGCGGCCGACCTCGCGCCCGACCAGTCCGGAGCCGGGCGTCACCCGCGCCTCGGTCACATAGTCCCCGACCTCGAAGGCACCGTCCTGCTGCGCGGGCCCCCGGTCGGGCAGAAAGCGCCGGCCGACCAGCAGGAGATAGGCGATGCCGGCGGCGCTGAGCGCCAGACCGGTCGGCGCGAAGTCGAACAGCAGGAAGCGCGCCCCCGTCGCCTCGGCCCGAAACGCCGAGATCAGGAGGTTCGGCGGCGTCCCGATCAGGGTCGTCATGCCGCCGAGCAGGGTCGCGAACGAGAGCGGCATCAGCAGCAGGCCGGGCGCGTAGCCGTGGCGCCGTGCCGTCGAGAGGGCCAGGGGCAGCAGCAAAGCGAGCGCGGCGACATTGTTCATGAAGGCGGAAAGCAGCGCGCCGAGCAGGCAGAACGCGGTCAGATGGGCGATCGGCGATCTGCCGATGCCGATCAGCCTGCCCGCGAGCGCGTCGATCGCTCCCGACCGGCCGAGCGCGCGACTGATCACCAGGACCGCCGCCACGGTGATCACCGCCGGGTTGCTGAAGCCGGCAAAGGCCGCATCCGGCCCGATCAGCCCGAGCAGGACGCAGGCCATCAGGCTCGCGATCGCGACCACGTCGTAGCGCCAGCGATCCCAGACGAAGACGGCCATCGTGCACGCCAGCACGGCGAGCAACGCGCCCTGCTGCCAGGTCATCGCCTCACGGAGCCCTCTGGTTCATCGCGAGATACCCTCAAATCCAAGGTTGCGATCTCCTCCGATGGCATGATATCGTTGCTGTTATCACCCTGGGGAATGCCGGCCATGGGCCAGGTGATCGTCCGCAATCTGGAAGACGAGGTCATCGAGCAGCATCGGGTGCGCGCCAAAGCGCGCGGCATCTCGCTCGAGCAGGAGCTGCGCGAGGTGCTGCGTCGTGCGGCGCGGCCAAGCAAGGAAGAGCTTCTCGCGGAAATGGACAGGTGTCGGGCAATGACGCCAGCGCTGCCGCCCGGCGCGAAGCGAATCTCCGCTGAGGACATCATTCGCGAGATCCGGGATACCGAGTGACCATCGTCGTCGACGCAAGTGTCGCTCTCAAATGGTATCAGCGCGAACCGGACAGCGAGATTGCCCTCGCTCTCCTGGATTCGGGCAGCCGCATGATCGCGCCTGACCTGATCGTCGCCGAGCTTTGCAACGCAGCTTGGCGGCTGATCAGGCTTCGCCAGATGCTGGTTGGCCAGATGCAGATCCTGACCGATGGAGCGCCCCGGGTATTTGCCAGGCTGCACGATCTTGGGCCGCTTGCTCCCCGCGCGGGTGCTATCGCTCTTGCGGTCAATCATTCGGCTTACGACTGCTTCTATCTGGCTCTGAGCGAGGCAGAGGACGCGCCTTTGATCACCGCCGACCGTCGACTGATCGCCAAGGTGGCAGGCACGCCATTTGCCACGAGAACCGTGCATCTGGGCGCAGCCGCAGCGCGCATCTGACCCGCCGTCACAGAGGAAACAGCAGGCAGGTGCAGGTGCCGTGCGCCAGGAGCCTGCCGGCGCGGTCGATCAGGCGGGCCTCGGAGGTCGCGGTGCGCCGGCCGCGGTGCACGAGGCTGCCCTCGGCGCGCACCGGACCGGTCTCGCCCGTGAGCGGGCGTACGAGGTTCACCTTGATCTCGAGCGTGGTGTAGCCCATCCCGGCCTCGAGCACGCTGTGCACGGCGCAGCCCATCGCGGAATCGAGCAGCGTCGCGGCATAGCCGCCGTGCACCGTGCCGATCGGGTTGTAGTGGCAGGCGGCCGGGCGGCCCTCGAACACGACCCGCCCGGCCTCGGCCGCGCAGAGCCGGAAATCCATGAGCTCGGCGATCGGCGCCGGCGGCAAGGTGCCCTGCGCGATGCCCTGGAGAAACGCCAGCCCGGTCATCGCCGCGGCATCGGGCCTCGCCGTCAGCCATGGCGCGCCCCGCCTGCCTGTGCAGGGATGCCGACCGTTTCCGGCTTCAGGGTCAGAAGATGGCCGTTCGCCCGCAGCCAGCGCCGCTGCTGCCCGTAGTCCGGCAGGAGCTCGGCGACCAGGCGCCAGAACGGCGGCTGGTGGTGGCGGTGGCGCAGATGGCAGAGCTCGTGCACGACCACATAGTCGAGCACGGCCGGCGGCGCCAGGATCAGGCGCCAGTTGAGGTTGACCACGTCGCTCGCCGTGCAGCTGCCCCAGAGCGTGCGGTGCGCCTTGATCGCGAGCCCGCGCGGCACGAGGCCGTGGCGCGGCCCGAAGCGGTCGATCGCCGCCTTCGCCTCCGCCCGCGCCTCGCGCCGCAGCCAGCCGGTCAGCACGCGCTCGACCTCGCTCTCCTGCAGCGCCGCCGGCAGCCGGCCCGGCAGCTCGACGCGGATGTCGCCGTCGTGCCGCACCAGCGGCCGCGCGCGGTCGCTTTGCGCCACCTGCAGGCGCTGCCAGCCGCCGCGAAACGGGATCCTGGCGCCATCGACCAGCCGGCTCGAGCCCGCATGGGCGGCAAGCCTTCGCCGGATCGCCTCGAGCTTGGTCTCGATCCAGCGCTGGTTGCCCGCGACGAAGGCGGCGATCTCGGCATCGCGCATCCCGAGCGGCGCCACCACCTCGACGCCCGCCGGCCGCACGGTGATGCGCAGCCGCCTGGCCCGGCCGCTGCGGCGGATCTGATAGCGGCTCACCGGCCCTCCTTCGATCGCGATCGCAGGGTCACGATCGCGGGGCCGATCATGCCGCCGGCGCGGGGCCGGCGCAATGGCGATCGGCCGGTTGACAGGGTCGCGGTGCGGCGCCAACAAGGCGCGGAACGAAAGCCGACGGGGAGGGATGCTTCGATGAGCGGGCTGCGCGAGATCACGGACGGGCTGATTTTTCCGGAAGGACCTGTGGCCATGCCGGACGGCTCGGTCGTGCTGGTCGAGATCGGCCGGCGCTGCCTCACCCGGGTGCGGCCGGATGGCCGCAAGGAGATCGTGGCGACGCCGGGCGGCGGGCCGAACGGCATCGCGATCGGGCCGGACGGCAAGGCGTATGTCTGCAACAATGGCGGCTTCGAGTTCGTCACCACCGAGCACGGCACGCGGCCGGTGCGCGAGGGCTGGGACTATTCGGGCGGGCGCATCGAGCGCATCGACCTCGAGAGCGGCGCGGTCGAGGTGCTCTATCGCGGCACGCACGAGGTGCAGCTGCGCGGGCCGAACGACATCGTGTTCGACGCCCATGGCGGCTTCTACTGCACCGATCTCGGCAAGCTGCGCCATCGCGAGATGGACCGCGGTGCCATCTTCTACGGCAAGGCCGACGGCTCGCTGTTCAAGGAGGTGGCGTTCCCGCTGGTGACGCCGAACGGCATCGGCCTGTCGCCGGACGGCAACACGCTCTATGTCGCCGAGACCGAGGCGGCGCGGCTTTGGGCCTATCCGATCATCGAGCCCGGCGTGCTCGAGAAGCAGCCCTGGCCGAGCCCGCATGGCGGCCGCATGCTGGTGGCGTCGCCCGGCGGCCACTACCAGCGCTTCGATTCGCTGGCGGTCGAGGCCAACGGCAACATCTGCGTGGCCACCCTCGCGCACGGCGGCATCACCGTGGTGGCGCCGGACGGCAGCTCGGCCGAGCACGTCCCGATGCCGGATTTCCACACCACCAACATCTGCTTCGGCGGCCCCGACCTTCGCACCGCCTACGTCACGCTCTCGGGCTCGGGCCGGCTGGTGGCGCTCGACTGGCCCCGCCCGGGCCTGCCGCTCGAGTACCTGAACAAATGATCAAGGCGTAAGGCGCAGGCGCTACCTCCAGCGAGGTCCCCGCTCCCGCGACCGCGGCGTGACGCAGGCCACGCCCGCAATCGTGCAGTCGGGTTGATCCGGACGCCGCTCGCGCGGACGTTCGCGATCCTCAAGCGCCAGCACGGCTACCGCCGCGTGCGCTGCCCGCGCCGGTGCGCAACGCGCGGCAGTTGCTGGCGCTCCCGATACCCGCGCGTCTGAGCACGGCGATCGCTCTCTCACGCCGCCCAAGGAACAAACTCCAAACCTACGCAAAGCTCCCCGCCCTTGCTTGTATTTGTTCCTATGATCGGCTAAGCTATGGCAGGCCGTATCCGCGATCTCCCCCTCGCGTTCCGCGAGCGCTCGACCGCCAGCAACGACTCCAACCAGCCCGTGCGCCCCGCGTGTGCCCAGGCGTGCGCACGCCTGCGGTCTACCGAGCGTCCCGCTCCCCGAGGCGAGACCGGAAAACCGAAGGAACCCGAGAGCCGCACGAAAGCTCGCAATTCTCAGATTGCAGCACGGGGCGTGCCCGCGCTGCGGGCGCGGCCTTCGCGCGGCCCATCAGGGCGCCTTGCTCGGCGCGACGCCAGCCCCGAGCATCGCCCGCCCCTTCGCGCCAGGCGGCGTCAACACCGCTTCGCCTTTCACGTCGGGAGGGTTCTCCCGCCCGCCCCCAGGGCCGGCACGGATTCCCACGGTCACATGGACCATCCGAAGAAGGGATTACCGCGTGAAGGTTAATGCTTCATTGCGGCAGCACCCGCCAGGCGGCGCCGACCTTTTGTCGCCGCCGGCAAGGTCGAGAGGCCCGCAGCCGACCCTTGCCCGCTGCGCAGGGTGGCTCCTGTGCGCAGGGCGCACGGCCAGCCAAATGCGCCCCCGCGGCGAGATCCGGTGCCGGTGCGAAGCGCAAAGCCAGACGAACCCGAGAGCCGCGGGAATGCTGGGAAATCCGAGGCCGGCAGATGGCGGCCTCAGGCCGTTCTAGATGACCTCGCGGCGCCGGGCGGGCGGCTCGTCGAGCAGCCCCGCCAGGGTCGCAGGGCGCTTTGCAGGCGCTCGCGGCTGCTGGCGGCGCTGAGCGAGACCCGCACGGCGTGCGGCGCCTGGTCGCGATCGACCGCGAACGCCGAGCCCGGATCGACCGCCACGCCGCGCTCCCTGGCGGCGGCGACGAACTGCGAGGTGCGCCAGGGCGGCGGCAGCGGCAGCCAGAGGTGGTAGGAGGTCGGCTGCGTCCGGTAGCTCGCGATTGCCCAGGATCGCGCGCGCCAGGTCCTGCCGGGCGCGCGCCTCGACCAGCTGGCGCTGCGCCAGGCTGCTGCGCGGTGCCGTTGCCCTGCCAGAGCTTGAACAGCTCGGCCATGAGCGGCGGGCAGGTCAGGAACAGGTCGTGCTGCGCCGCGGCGATCGGCTCGAGGTAGCGCTGCGGGCAGAGCAGCATGCCGAGCCGCAGGCCGGGCGCCACGCTCTTCGAGGCGCTGGTGATGTAGATCGTGCGCTCGGGTGCGAGCGTCGCGATCGGCGGCGCGCGCTGCTCGGGCAGGCGGCCATAGACGTCGTCCTCGACCACGATCAGGTCGTGCTCGCGCGCCAGCGCCGCGATCGCCCGGCAGCGCTCGGCCGACATGGTCGCGGTCGTCGGGTTGTGGATCGTCGGGTTGAGCACCAGGAGCCGGGCCGGCTCGGACCGGCAGGCGGCATCGAGCGCGTCCGGCAGCACGCCCTCGTCGTCGAGCGCCACACCGCGCAGGCGCAGGCCGCAACGCTCGCCGATGTGGCAGATCCCGGCATAGGTCAGCTGCTCGATCAGCACGCCGTCGCCGGCGGCCGCCAGGCCGAACAGGGTGGCGAGCAGCGCCTGGTGGGCGCCGCCGGTCAGGATCACGTCGTCGGCGCGCGCCTCGATGCCGAGCGCGCCGATCCAGGCCGCGGCGGCGGCGCGGTGATCGGCGAGGCCGCGCTTGGGCGTATACGACATCAGGTGCTGCAGGGCCGAAGGCCGCGCCGCGAGCTCCGTCAGCCCGTCGCGCAGCGTGGCGTGGTCGCTCGGATCGGGCGGCGCATTGACCGTGAGCTTGATCAGGTCGGCGTCGCCGTCGTCGATCGGATTGACCCGGCGCCGTCGCGTCGAGGGCGCGCACGAAGGTGCCGCGGCCGACCTCGCCGGCTGACCAGGCCGCGCGCCGCGACCAGGGCATAGGCGCGGCTCACGGTGCCGACCGTGACGCCGAGCCGATAGGCGAGATCGCGGTGCGGCGGCAGCCGCGCGCCGGCGGCGAGCGCGCCGGTGACGACGTCCTGCTCGATCGCGTCGGCCAGCGCGAGATAACGCGGGCCGGATCGGGCGCGCAAGCTGCGGATTCCATATTGTCATGGTGACAATTCAAGCATTGACACCGTAAATCTGTCAAGATTGTATCGATCTACAGGAGGATTGCCCCATGAAACAGCATGATTGTACCGATACAATCGGGCAAGTCCCTCGCATGCCGGCCGGGCCGCCGACGCTCGGCGAGCTCTGGCTCGCATGGCTCGCGGGCCGGCTGCGACGCCTGCCCGACGGGCTGCTGGTGTGGCTCGAGCGTTCGCGCCAGCGCCGCGATCTCGGCGCGATGGACGACCGCATGCTGCGCGACATCGGCGTCAGTCGCAGCGCGGCCTTCGTCGAGACGCAAAAGTGGTTCTGGCAGCCCTGATCTCTGCTCCGGCCAACTGTGCGCCGCCCGCGGTGCTGCGGCCGGAGACATCGAGGAGTTCCGGCGATGCGCTATCGCTTCGTGACCGCGGACGTTTTCACCGACCAGCCGTTCGGCGGCAACCCGCTCGCCGTGCTGCCCGATGCGCGCGGCCTCGATGACGCGCTGATGCAGAAGATCGCGCGCGAGTTCAATCTCTCCGAGACCGTGTTCGTGCTGCCGCCCGATGCGCCGGCGCACACCCGCAGGCTGCGCATCTTCACGCCGACGACCGAGGTGCCGTTCGCCGGCCACCCGACCGTCGGCACCGCGCTGGTGCTGGCCCGGCTGGGGGAAGTGCCGCTGCAGGGCGCCACCACGCGCATCGTGTTCGAGGAGGGGGCGGGGCCGGTGCCGGTGACGATCACGGCACGGCACGGCCAGGCGACCTTCGCCCAGCTGAGCGCGCCGCAGGCGCCCGAGCTTCTGGCCGGGCGGCCCGCTGCGCTGGTCGCCTCGGCGCTGTCGCTGACGCCGTCGGAGCTCGTCACCGAGCAGGGGCTGCCGCGGGTGGTCTCGTGCGGCCTGCCCTTCCTGCTGGTGCGCCTGGCGAGCCGGCAGGCGCTCGCCCAGGCCAGGCTCAACCGCTCGGTCTGGGAGCGCCAGCTCGCCGGCAGCCCGGCCGCGCACGTCTTCCTGTTCACCACGAGCGACGACGACGGCGGCGACGAGGCTGTGACGTCCAGGCGCGGATGTTCGCGCCGGGCAGCGGCGTCGACGAGGACCCGGCGACCGGCAGCGCCGCCGCGGCGCTCGGCGGCTGGCTCGGCATGACCTCGCCGCTGGCCGACGGCACGATCCGCTGCGTGATCGCGCAGGGGCTCGAGATGGGCCGGCCGAGCCGGCTCGAGGTCGAGGTCGACAAGCGTCGCCGGCGTCATCGCGGCGGTGCGGGTCGGCGGCGCTGCCGTGCTGGTCAGCGAGGGCGCGATCGAGGCGCCGGTCGCTGACGACCGCCCGCGCCGCAGCGTCGCCGCGCCAGCCGCCGTGATGGAGGTCGTTCGATGAGCATGTTGCCGATGGATGAGCGCGACGGCGTGATCTGGCTCGACGGCGCGCTGGTGCCGTGGCGCGACGCCAGGATCCACGTCCTGAGCCACGGCCTGCACTACGCGAGCGCGGTGTTCGAGGGCGAGCGGGTCTATGGCGGCCGGGTCTTCGAGCTCGCGGCGCACGGCCGCCGCCTGCTGCGCTCCTGCGCCATCATGGACATGGAGTGCCCGTACGGTGCCGTGGCGCTCGACCAGGCGGCGCTCGCCGTGGTCCGGGCGAACGGCATCGAGGACGGCTACCTGCGCCGGATCGCCTGGCGCGGCTCGGAGCAGCTCGGCGTCGCCGCGCGCGCCACCCGCATCCACGTCGCGATCGCGACCTGGCCGTGGCCGCGCTACTTCTCCGGCGCCGCCGAGGGCCTGCGCCTTGCGATCGGCGACTGGCGGCGGCCGGCGCCGGACACCGCCCCGGTGCTCGCCAAGGCATCCTGCGTCTACGCGATCGGCACGCTCGCCAAGCACGCCGCCGAGCGCGCCGGCTGCGATGACGCCCTGCTGTTCGACTGGCGCGGCCGCGTCGCCGAGGCGACCGGCGCCAACATCTTCTTCCTCCAGGACGACGTGCTGCACACGCCGGTCGCCGACGCCTTCCTCGACGGCATCACCCGGCAGACCGTCATCGGGCTTGCCCGCGCGCGCGGCATCGAGGTGGTCGAGCGGGTCATCATGCCGGACGAGCTTTCGACGTTCGAGGCCTGCTTCCTGACGGGCTCGGCCGCCGAGGTGGCGCCGGTGCAGCAGATCGGCCCGCACCGCTTCGCGCCCTCGCCGCTCACGCGCCAGCTGGTGGACGATTATGCGTCGCTGGTGCGCCAGCCTGCCGCAGACAGGGCGCAGCCCGCCGCATAGCTGCGCCACCTGGCGCATGGCTCAGCGCCGGTCGGGCCCGGCGCAGGCGTTCGCGAAGGCGCGCGCGTTGGCGGCAACCTGGGCAGGCGTCATGCCGGGCTTGTAGAGCGCCGAGCCGAGGCCGAAGCCGTTGGCGCCGGCGGCGAGATAGGCCGCGATGCTGTCCGGTTGGATGCCGCCGACCGGCAGCAGCCAGACATCTTTGGGCAGGACCGCGCGCCAGGCCTTGACCACGGCAGGCGGCAGCGCCTCGGCCGGAAACAGTTTGAGCGCATCAGCCCCGGCGTCGAGCGCCGCAAACGCCTCGGTCGGCGTGGCGACGCCCGGCACGCAGAGCAGCCCGCGCTGCTTGGCCGCGCCGATCACCGCGGCATCGCCGTGCGGCATCACCACCAGGCGGCCGCCGGCCGCGGCGATGCGCGCGACATCGGCGGGATCGCGCACCGTGCCGGCGCCGACCAGCGCGCGCTCGCCGAACGCATCGGCCAGAATGCGGATGCTGGCCAGCGGCTCGGGCGAGTTCAGCGGCACCTCGATCGCGACGAAGCCTGCCTCGATCAGCGCCTCGCCGATCGCGGGCGCCTCGTCCGGCGTCACGCCGCGCAGGATCGCCACCAGCGGCAGCGGCGCCAGGATCTCCTGCAGGGTGCTCATGCGATCAGCCCCGCGGCGCGCGCGATCAGGAACTGGCCCCTGGCGCTCGCATCGTCATGCGCCTGCCGCACCCGCAGATCGCGGGCCGCAAGCGCGCCGCGATAGCGCCAGGCGAGCTGCGAAGCGCCAATCACGCGGATCTCGGCATCCGGCGCGATCTCGACGCAGCCAAGCGCCTCATCGATCTCGCTGCCGATCAAGAGGCCCGACAGGTACGATGCGACCCCGGATTCCGGCAGCAGGTCGAACAGGCCGAGCGTGCGCGCGCTGAACAGCCGCCGCAAGAGCCCGCCGCCGCCGGCACGGGCATAGGCGAGCCCGCGCTCGAACGCGGCATGATCGTCCGCCTCGCCCTGCATCAGCCGGCCGAGGATGCTGTGCTCCTTGAGGACCGCGAACAGCTCGCCGGTCATGAAGGTCGCGAACCAGGTGATGATGCCGTCCTCGGCGAGCGCCCATTTGCTGTGGGTGCCGGGCAGCACGAGCAGGTGGCGACCGGGCCGCTCGCCCACCTCGCCGACGATCTGCGTCTCCTCGCCGCGGATCACGTCCGGCACGCCGCCCTCGCCGATCAGCGACAGGCCGGGCACGAAGTGCAGACCCGGCCTCGCGGGATGGCGCATGAGCGCCGCGGCGATCTGCGCGCTGCCGGCGGGGCAGGCGCAATAGGGCACCTCGAGCCAGCCCTGGCGCGAGGTGATCATGCCGGATGCGATCACCGGCAGGTCGGGCTCGGCCGCAAGCCACGCGCCGATCTCGCGCGTCAGCACGCCCTCGAAATCGCCGTCGCGCACCGCAAGGATGCCGGCAGGCGCCTCGCGGGTCTCGATCACGCCGCCGCCGGCATCGATGCGATAGGCGCGAAACGAGGTCGTGCCCCAGTCGATGCCGATCAGCGCCCCGCGCCTGGTCATGCCTTCCCTCACCGATGATCTGTGGCCTGACCCTAGCACGCACACCCGTTTTGCCGGTAGCATGCCGGCACAAGGAGGGAGCACGCGCATGGGACTGATGGATTCGCTGCGCAGCATGTTCGGGTCGGGCGGCAAGGCCGAGCCCAGGCACGAGGCCGTGGAGTATCAGGGCTACCTGATCCGGCCGGCGCCGCAGCGCCAGGCGTCCGGCTGGAACACCGCGGGCGTGATCAGCAAGGAGTTTCCGGACGGCGTGAAGGAGCAAAGCTTCATCCGGGTCGACACCCACAGCAGCCAGGACGATGCCGTCGCCTTCAGCGTCATCAAGGGCCAGCAGATCATCGACGAGCAGGGTGACCGGCTGTTCCGCAAGGCATGAGCGCGCCGCCGGCGCCGGGAGGAGCGGCAACCTCCTGCCGTGCGACGGCGAGGCTTTTCTGGTCGAGCGCGCGATCGGCGCGGGCGATGCCGACCGGCTGCTCGATGAGCTGAGCAGGTCGATCGCATGGCGCCAGGAGACCGCGACGATCATGGGGCGACGCCTGCCGATCCCCAGGCTCACCGCCTGGCACGGCGAGGCGGGCTACGTCTACAGCGGCATCGCCATGGCGCCGGCGGACTGGACGCCGCCGCTCCTGGAGCTGAAGCGCTGCGCCGAGGCCCATGCCGGCCAGGCGTTCAACAGCGTGCTCCTGAACCTCTACCGCGACGGCCGCGACAGCGTGTCGTGGCATGCCGACAACGAGCCGGGGCTCGGCCGCAACCCGGTGATCGCGAGCCTCTCGCTGGGCGCTACGCGACGCTTTCAGCTCAAGCATCGGACGCGCGACGCGCGCATCGCGCTCGACCTCGCGCACGGCTCGTGCCTGATCATGGCCGGCGCCACCCAGCACCACTGGCTGCACCAGCTGCCCAAGACCAGGCACCCGGTCGGCCCGCGCATCAACCTGACCTTCCGTCGCATGGCCGCCCCGTGAGGGGCCACCATTGGGAGGCGCCACCATCGGGGGTGACAAGCGCCGGCCCGGCGTGCATTGAAAGGACCAGAGCACGGGAGGTCCGAATGCCCTTTTGGCAACGACTGATCATCACCCTGGTCGCCATGATCGCGGCCAGCTTCATCATCGGCCTGATCTGGAACGCGCTGTTCGGCTTCCCCTTGCCCAGCTATCTCGGCGGCGTGATCGGCGGCCTGACCGCGCTGCCGGTCTGGGAATTCCTCAAGCGCATCGGCCCCAAGCCGTACCGGCCGGTTACCAGCTGAGATCCTGATGCTCGCCGCGCACCCCGAAGCGAGCCCCTATCAGGTCGGGCTCGATCGCAATCCGGCCAACTATGCGCCGCTGACGCCCTTGAGCTTCCTCGAGCGCACGGCGAACGTCTATCCGCAGCGCACCGCCTGGATCCACGGGGCGCAGCGCTGCGACTACGCAACGTTTCGCCAGCACTGCCGGCGTCTCGCCTCGGCGCTGGCCGGCCGCGGCATAGCACCCGGCGATACCGTCGCGGTGATGCTGCCGAACACGCCGCCGATGCTGGAGGCGCACTACGGCGTGCCGATGTGCGGTGCCGTGCTGAACACCATCAACATCCGGCTCGAGCCCGCGACCATCGCCTACATCCTGCGCCACGGAAGGGCGAAGGTGCTGCTGACCGACAGCGAGTTCGCCCCGGCGGTGCGCCAGGCGCTGGCGGAGCTCGAGGCGCCGCCCCTGGTGGTCGACGTGCTCGATCCGCTCTCGGGCAGCGCCGAGCGCGCTCGGCGCGCTCACCTACGACGACCTGCTGGCGGAGGGCGATCCGGGCTTTGCGCCGCTCCTGCCGGCCGACGAATGGCAGGCGATCGGCCTCAACTACACGTCCGGCACCACGGGCCATCCCAAGGGCGTCGTGATCCATCACCGCGGCGCCTATCTGAACGCGATCGGCCAGGCGCTGGCCTGCAACATCGGCCTGCACCCGGTCTATCTCTGGACCCTGCCGATGTTCCACTGCAACGGCTGGACCTTCACCTGGGGCGTGACCCTGCAGGCCGGGACCCACGTGTGCCTGCGCAAGGTCGAGGCCGGGCCGATTTTTCAGGCGCTGGCCGAGCATGGCGTGACCCACATGTGCGGCGCGCCGATCGTGATGAACATGATCGCGAATGCGCCGGCACGCCTGCGTCGCCCCTTCGAGCAGCGGGTCAACGCGATGACCGGCGGTGCGGCGCCGCCGGCCGCGGTGCTGCAGCGGATGGCGGCACTCGGCATCGACATGACCCACCTCTACGGCCTCACCGAATGCTACGGGCCCTGCTCGGTCTGCGCCTGGCAGGAGGAGTGGGACGGGCTCGATGCCGAGCGGCAGGCGGCGCTGCAGGCGCGCCAGGGCGTGGCCTATCCGACGCTCGAGGCGCTGGACGTGATCGATCCCGAGACCATGGCGCCGGTGCCGCGCGATGGTGCCGCGATCGGCGAGATCATGATCCGCGGCAACACGGTGATGAAGGGCTACCTGGCCGATCCGGCCGCCACGCAGGCGGCGTTCGCGGGCGGCTGGTACCACACGGGCGATCTCGCGGTGATGCACGCCGACGGCTATGCCGAGGTCAAGGACCGCTCCAAGGACATCATCATCTCGGGCGGCGAGAACGTCTCCTCGATCGAGATCGAGGCGGCGCTCTATCGCCATCCCGCGGTGCTCGAGGCGGCGGTGGTGGCGAAGCCCGATGAAAAATGGGGCGAGAGCCCGTGCGCCTTCGTGACCCTGAAAGACGACGCCGAGGCGACGGCCAGCGACCTGATCGCGCATTGCCGCACGCTGCTCGCCGGCTTCAAGACGCCGAAGTCCGTGATCTTCGGGCCGCTGCCCAAAACCTCCACCGGCAAGATCCAAAAGCAGATCCTGCGCGACCGAGCACGCGCGGGCTGAGCACCTGCCGAGCGCGTGCATTCGTTGACCCGAGGCGCAGGAAGTCTTACTTTCGGAAGTAAGAATTCTGGAGCATGCCATGCGGATCACATCGAAGGGCCAGGTCACGATTCCCGTCGGGATCCGGGAGAAGGCCGGGCTGCTGCCGGGCACGGAGGTTGATTTCGAGCTGGACGGCGACAGCGTCCGCATCGTCCGCGCCAAGGCGCCCAAGGGCGAGACGCCGTGGACAGCGGGCCGTCCGTCTGCTGCGGCGGCAGCGCCAGCGGTAAGATGTCGACGGACGAGATCATGGCGCTCATGCGCGGCGACTGGCGGACGAGGACTGAGCCTCAGGTGAGGCCGGTGCTCGTCGACAGCAACGTGCTTCTCGACCCGCTGACCGTCGATCCTCTGTGGTCGCGCATGGTCGGAGCCGCGTTGCGGCGCTTGGCCGACGACACCTCCATTCTGGTGATCAACCCGCGTCATCTACGCCGAAATCTGCCGTCGATTTCGACTCGATCGATGGATCTCGACGACGCGGTGCCGTTCCGGAGCACCCTGTCCGACGCGAGCCCGTTGCCCTTCGCGCTGCCTTCCTCGCCGGTAAGGCGTTCCAGTCCTACCGTCGGCGCGGCGGGACTGCGAGCGTTCACCCATGCCCGATTTTTACATCGGCGCGCATGCGGTCGTCTGCGTCGCTACCGCTTGCTGACCCGCGACGCCGCGCGCTATCGCACCTACTTCCCGACGGTCGAGCTGATCGCGCCGTAAGCGTAGACGCGGAAATCCAAAACGGGCTGGGAGGGGGCTTTTCGATGCAGGACCATCTGACGCCGGCGGCCGCGCTGCCGAAGGACGGCACCAGCGGCACGCTGATCGGCCGCGCCTGGCTGCCGGGCGATCCGCCCGGGCCGGCGGTCGTGGCAATCCGCGACGACGGCGTGTTCGATCTCGGCCGCGCCGCGCCGACGGTGAGCGAGCTTCTGAACGCCGCCGACCCGGTGGCGCTCGCCCACAGCGAGGGCAGGCGGGTCGGCGACCTCGAAAAAATCCTCGCCAACAGCGCTTACGACCGGCGCGACCCGGACCTGCCCTGGCTGCTGGCGCCCTGCGATCTGCAGGCGATCAAGGCCTGCGGCGTCACCTTTGCTACCAGCATGCTCGAGCGCGTGATCGAGGAGCAGGCGCGCGGCGACGCCAGCAAGGCGGACGCGATCCGGGCCATGATCACCGACCTGATCGGCACCGACCTGTCCAGGATCGTTCCCGGCTCGGATGCCGCGATGCGGCTGAAGGCTCACCTGATCGAGCAGGGCGCGTGGTCGCAGTATCTCGAGGTCGGCATCGGCAAGGACGCCGAGGTCTTCACCAAGTGCCCGCCCATGGCGACGGTCGGCACCGGCAGCGAGATCGGCGTCTTGAGCGATTCCGCACTGGAACAACCCCGAGCCGGAACTGGTGCTCGCGATCAGCGCGCGGGGGCAGATCGTCGGCGCCAGCCTGGGGAACGACGTCAACCTGCGCGACGTCGAGGGGCGCAGCGCCCTGCTGCTCGGCAAGGCCAAGGACAACAACGCATCCTGCGCGATCGGCCCGTTCATCCGCCTGCTCGATGCGAGCCTCGGCCTCGATCAGCTGCGCGCGACCACGATCCGCATGAGCGTGCGCGGCGAGGACGGCTTTACCCTGTCCGGCACGAACTCGGTGGCGGCGATCAGCCGCGACATCACCGATCTGGCGGCCCAGACCCTGAGTTCGAACCACCAGTACCCGGACGGCGCATTGCTGTTCACCGGCACGATGTTCGCGCCGATCCAGGATCGCGACCATCCGGGCCAGGGCTTCACGCACAAGGTGGGCGACCTGGTGGAGATCGCCTGTCCCGAGCTCGGCACGCTGATCAACCGCGTGAACCATTGCGACCAGATCGCGCCCTGGACGTTCGGCACGGGCGCACTGATGCGCAACCTCGCGCACCGACGCCTGCTGTGAGGCGGCCGCGGGCTGCGCCGCGCGCTGAGCCGCAGATCGCGCGGCCGGGCGCAGCCCGGTCGCGCTAGTGCAGCCCGCTCGCTACGGCGACACGCTCCTCCGGGGAGTCGTCCAGTCGGGCCATCTGGTCTTTTAGTCGGAGTTTTTCGCGCTTGAGACGGCTGAGTACCGATTGATCGGGCAACGGACGGTGCATTTCGTCATCGATCTGTCGCTCGAGATGGGCATGCTTGCTACGTAGGCTTTCCACATAGTCCTGCATGGTCATGCCGACACCATCCTCCGGATGTGAGTTCCCTGATCAACATTCGAGTATACCGCGCGACGCGATGTCAGACCAGAGGAATCCGCGCACAGGGCAACGCCCTGACCTGCGGTCTGCGGTCGCAGCCGATCAGTCCTGGGCGCCGTCCAGCCAGCGCAGGCCGTCATCGAGGTCGCCCGCGTCGGCCTGCGCGAACGCCTGCTCCAGGAGGGTGCGAAGCGCCTTGTGGTCGCGCCGGTCGAAGCGCCAGTAGTGCCGCAGATTGGCGCCGGCCAGCGCCGGACCGGCGGCCGCGCTCGCCGCCAGGGCCGCCGCGACGCGGCCCAGATGCACCTGCTCCAGGTGCTCGGCGTCGATCTCCAGCGCGATGGCCCGCTCGCGCACCGATGCGGCCAGCGCCGGCCAGTCGCCCGCGACGCTGTTCGGCTCGGCATCGCCGATCCGGCCCTTCAGGCGCCGGCGCAGGTTGCGCAGCGGCCGCACCACCTCGAGCTGCCAGCGGTCCGCCGCGTGGCACAGCCGCGCCAGCGCCTCGCCGTCGAGCGCCGTGCCGCGCTCGCCCAGCCACAGGCACAGCAGCACGAGATTGACGTCGATGCGATGGCGTTGCTGCAGCTCGAGGCAGGCGGCCTCGACCCCGGGCCGGCCGTAGAGCGCCACCGAATAGTCCCAGAACAGCTCGCGCGGCCAGGCTCCGCCATTGACCGGGATGCGGCTCATGGGCCGGCCCGAGGCGACGTGCGCAGGGCCGCCGCGCCCAAAAGCCCCGGATCGCGGCGGGTCACCAGATAGGTCGGCACCGCGCGCAGATACTCCTCGAAGCGCCCCTTGGCGATGAAGCCCGCGCGAAACCGCTCGGCATCGAACAGGCTGCCCAGGCGCTTGACCAGGCCGCCGCCGATATAGACCCCGCCCTGGGCGCACAAGGTCAGCGCGAGGTCGCCCGCCGCGGCGCCGAGCAGGCCCGAGAAGCGCTCGAGCGCCTGAGCACAGAAGCGGCAGCGGCCCGCCTTGGCACGCCGGGACACGTCTTTTGGCGACTCGAGGCGCAGCTCCTCGCCCACGATCGCCGCGAGCGCCGTCGCGAGGTTGACCAGGCCCGGCCCCGACAGCACGCGCTCGTTGGAGACATGGCCGAAGCGCTTGCGCAGATGCGCCCACACCGCCGCGTCGACCTCGTCGCGCGGCGCCAGGGAGACGTGCCCGCCCTCGCTCGCGATCGGCTGCCAGGTCCCGCCGATGCACAGCAGGCCGCCGACGCCGAGCCCGGTGCCGGGGCCGATGACGCCGATCGGGGCGCCCTCGAGCGGCTCGCCCTCACCGATCTGCCGCCGCTCCTTGGCCGCCAGCGCGGGGATGGCGAGCGCCTGGGCGGAGAAATCGTTGATCACCGTCAGGCGCTCGAGGCCGAGTGCCTTGCGGGTCTGCTCGATCGAGAAGTCCCAGGGCGAGTTGGTCAGCTGCACCCGGTCGTCGTCGACCGGCAGGGCCATGGCGAACACCGCCTCTTCGACCTCGCGCTCGCCCAGATAGGCGCGCACGGCCTCGACCGGGCCGGGATAGTCGGCGGTGCGCAGCTTCCTCTCGGCGCTCGGACGCCCGGTCCGGCCGGTCAGCGCGAAGCGGGCGTTGGTGCCGCCGATGTCGGCGAGCAGGCGGCGTATGGCGATCGCTCAGTCCCTCCCGACCTCGTCGCCGAAGGCGATGCCGAGGCCACGCGCGGTATGCACCAGGGTGTCGTCCGGGTCGACGGCTTGATAGCGGGCGACCGCCTCGGCGATCGGCACGTCGACCACGCGGCGGTTCTGCCAGGCGACCATCCGATCGTAGCGGCCGGCCGCGACCAGATCGACGGCATAGACGCCGAACGCCGAGGCGAGCACGCGATCCAGCGGCGCCGGCGCGCCACCCCGCTGCACGTGGCCGAGGACCGTGACCCGGGTCTCGGCGCCGGTGCGCGCGGCGATCTCCTGCGCGATCAGGGCGCCGATGCCGCCATAGCGGGACTGGCCGTGCGCGTCCATCGTGGTGATGGTCTCGCCGGCCGGGCCTTTGACCGATTCGGCCACCACGACGATGCTGAAGTTGCGGCCGCGCCGGCGCTGCTCGATCTTGCCGCAGATCGCGGCCATCGTGTACGGGATCTCCGGGATCAGGATCACGTCGGCGCCACCGGCGATGCCCGCGGCGAGCGCGATGTGGCCGGCATCGCGACCCATCACCTCGAGCACCATGACGCGGCTGTGGCTGGCCGCCGTGACGTGCAGCCGGTCGACCGCCTCGGTCGCGACCGCGACCGCGCTGTTGAAGCCGATGGCGTGCTCGGTGTGGCGGACGTCGTTGTCGATCGTCTTGGGGATGCCGACCAGCTTCCAGTCGCCTTGCCCGGCGAGCCGCCGCAGGATGCCGAGGCTGCCGTCGCCGCCGACGCCGATCAGCGCGTCGAGGCGGAGCTCGTGGTAGCCGGCGGCGACGACCGCGGAGCGGTCGGTCCGGTAGCCGTCCTTGGCAGGATAGGCGAACGGGTTGTCGCGATTGGTCGTGCCGAGCAGCGTGCCGCCGAGGTGCAGCACACCGGCGACGCCATCGGGCGTCAGCTCGAGCGCATCGACCGGCCGCGACAGCAGGCCGTGGGTCGCCTGGCGGATTCCCAGCACCTGCCAGCCATGGCCGAGCACGGCGCGCGTGACGACGGCGCGGATCACCGCGTTCAGGCCCGCGCAGTCGCCGCCGCTGGTCAACAGGCCGAGGCGCATCACGCCATCCTCGTCGGCGTCCGGCCCGTGCAGCCCGGCCGTGGCGCCGGCGTCAATCAGGTTTCGCCGCGCTTGGATCTCTAGTATATTTACAGCTTGTGCGCGACACTCAGGATCGGGTGTGATCGAGATAGCGTGCAGGTCGTGATGACCGCCCCGCCGGAAAACGCGGAGATCGAGCAGAGGCTCCTGGAGTTGCGCGCCGCGCATCGGGCGCTCGATGCGCGCATTCACGCGTTGGCGCACAACGGTCTGGTCGATCAGCTCGAGCTGCAACGGCTGAAGAAGCAAAAGCTCGCCATGAAGGATCAGATCGCGCGCCTGGAAAGCGATCTGCTGCCCGACATCATCGCCTAGAGCCTGGTCTCGCCCGAGGGTCCGGCGGCCGGGCGGCCGCGGCCGCGCTCGCGCTTGTGGCGGTACATGGCGCGATCGGCAGCGGCGAGCGCCACCTGCGGCTCCTCGCCGGCCACCAGGCGGTGCGCGCCGAAGGCGACGCTGATCGGAATGATCTCCCCCTTCCAGCTGAGCCGCGTCAACGCCACGGCATCGCAAAGCCGCAGGGCCTTGCCGCGCGCCGCCTTCTCGTCGGCGCGGGCGAGCAGCACGCCGAACTCGTCGCCGCCCAGGCGGCCGATCACATCCGAGCTTCGCGTATGGGCGAGCAGCACCTCGGCGACGTGGATCAGCGCCGCGTCGCCGGCGGCGTGGCCGAAGGTGTCGTTGATCGCCTTGAGGCCGTCGAGATCGAAATAGAGCAGGCTGCACGCGGCGCCGTAGCGCTCGACATAGCCGATCGTGCGCGCCAGGTCGCGCAGGAAGGCGCGCCGGTTGCCGATCGGCGCCAGCGAATCCTCGTTGGCGAGGCGCTCGAGCTCCGCGAGGCGCGACTGGGTGAAACCGAGCTCCTGGCGCAGCGCCGCGACCTCCTCGATCAGGTGGCGCAGCGCCATCCGCGCCCGCGGCGTCAGGTCCTTCTCCGGCAGGCCGAGCAGGCTCACCGGATCATCCACGGCGACGGTGACGCCGCCGCGCCGCGCTCTGCTGCCGAGCTGGCGCAGCCGGGCCAGCAGCTCTTCGTCGCGAATGCTCATGCCGCAACGCGAACATGCCCGAGAACGGCAAGTCTACCCATCGCCCGACCGATACCCACGGCCCGACGTGGGCGTCGGCCGTCCTGCGAGTGTGATCCGAATCGCGGCACAAGGCAAACGTCAATTCGCGCAACCGTAGATTGTTATTGGGTGAGATCAACCATTCCTGGTTAAGCGCCATTCCTGGTTAAGCGAGTGACGTGGCCGAGCTTGCGCCCGGGGCGGATCTCGCCTTTGCCGTAAAGATGCAGCCGCGCCCCCGGCTCGGCAAGGATCGTCGGCCAGCGCTCGACCTCGGTGCCGAGGAGGTTGTCCATCACCGCATCGGCAAACCGGCCGGGATCGCCAAGCGGCAGGCCGCAGACCGCCCGCACCAGCTGCTCGAACTGGCTCACGGCACAGGCGTCGATCGTCCAGTGCCCCGAGTTGTGCGGCCGCGGCGCCAGCTCGTTGACCAGCAGCCGCCCGTCGCGGGTGACGAACATCTCGACCGCGAGCAGGCCTACCAGATCGAGCCCGGCCGCGATCCGCTCGGCGAGCGCCTGCGCCTGCTGCGCGAGATCGGCGGCGATCGGCGCCGGCGCGATCGTCTGCACCAGGATCCCGTCGCGATGCCGGTTCTCGACCGGCACGTAGCTCACGCTCGCGCCGTCCTGCCCGCGTGCCGTGATCACCGAGATCTCGCGCTCGAAATCGATCCAGCCTTCGAGCACGCAGGGCGCTGCGCGTCGTCGCCCAGGCGTCGGCAACCGATCCGCCGGCTGCGATCCGGGCCTGCCCCTTGCCGTCGTAACCGAAGCGGGCGCTCTTGAGGATCGCCGGCCCGCCCAGCTCGGCCAGGGCGCGCTCGAGGGATTTCGCGTCCCCGACGATCGCATAGGGCGCGATCGGCACGCCGATCTTACCGAGGAAAGCCTTCTCCTCGCGCCGGTCCTGGCAGATCGCGAGCACCGCGGGCGAGGGGTGCACCGGCCGCGCCCGCGCCAGCCTGGTGAGCGCCTCGACCGGCAGGTTCTCGAACTCCATGGTGACCACGTCGACCGCCGCCGCGAAGCGCTCCAGCGCCGCGGCGTCGTCATAGGCTGCCACGGTCGCGAGGCTCGTGACCTGCGCCGCCGGGCTGTCCGGCTCGGGTGCCAGGATGTGGCAGCGATAGCCGAGCCGCGCCGCCGCCAGGGCGATCATGCGGCCGAGCTGGCCGCCGCCGACGATGCCGATCACAGCACCCGGCGCCAGCATCACGGGTCACCGCTCGGATCGCTCGGCGTCTCGGCCGGGGCTTCGGCGACCGCCGCCGTCTGGCGGGCGCGCCAGTCGGCCAGCGCGGCGGCGATGTCCTGGTCCTTCAGCGCCAGGATCGCGGCGGCCAGCAGCGCCGCGTTGATCGCGCCGGCGCGCCCGATCGCGAGCGTGCCGACCGGCACCCCGCCCGGCATCTGGACGATCGAGAGCAGGCTGTCGAGCCCTTTGAGCGCGTGGCTCTCGATCGGCACGCCGAGCACCGGCAAAGGCGTCATCGCCGCGACCATGCCGGGCAGGTGCGCAGCGCCGCCGGCGCCGGCGACGATCACCTCGAGGCCGCGCGCCTTTGCCTCGCTGGCGTAGCGCACCAGCCGCTCCGGCGTGCGGTGCGCCGACACGATGCGCTTCTCGAACGGCACCGCCAGCGCCTCGAGCGTGCTCGCGGCGTGGCGCAGGGTCGACCAGTCGGACTGGCTGCCCATGATCAGGCCGACCCGGGGGCTGCTGGATGTCATGACGGCGTGCTTGGCGGCGGCATGGGCGGCCTCCTCGCGGCTCGCGGCTTGAGGTGCAGGGCTCCCGTCCGCGTTGTTAGCCGCAGGCTTGGCGCCCTGCAATCCTCTGTAGCCGGGGCCCGGGCGTCGGCCCGGCCCGATGCGACCTAGCCAGGTACGCACGCGGCGGCTGCGCCCGCTCCGCCCAACAGATCATTCACCTCGCTCCCGTACAGCTGCTCGCAAAGCACGCCTCAAAAAGTCGACACAGAGAACCAAGGTAGGGAGTTGAGCCCGTGAAAACTGCGCTCAAGGCATTGGCCTTGTTCGGCGCCTGGCTCGCCATGGCCCCATCGCTCTCGGCCCAGCAGGTCCTGCTGGGCACCACCGAGTTCCGCGCCCCGTCGCTGGCGGCGCTGCCGCAGTGGCAGCGCGCGCTGCAAAAGATCGAAACCGAGCGCAGCACCTATCGCGCCTGCGCCAGTGCCGAGGCCGCCTGCCCCTCGCGCGGCGCCGCGACCTGGCAGGCCATGATTCGCAAGCAGGCGGGACGCGCGCGCCTCGATCAGCTCGATACCGTCAACCGCTTCCTCAACGGCTGGCGCTACAGGGAGGATGCCGCCAACTACGGCCGGCGCGACTACTGGGCCACGCCGCTCGAGTTCTTTTTGCGCTCGGGCGACTGCGAGGACTACGCGATCGCGAAATACGTGACCCTGCGCCAGCTCGGCTTCGCCGCCGAGCAGCTGCGCCTGGTGGTGGTCCACGACTCGGTGCGCGATCTGGCGCACGCCGTGCTCGCGGTCTACCTCGACGACCAGGTCTACATCCTGGACAATCTGACCAGGGCGGTCCTGCCGCAGGAGGCGACGACCCAGTACATACCCTACTACTCGATCAACGAGACGACGCGCTGGGCGCACGTCACGCCCGCCAAGGCCCTGGTATCGTCGTCGGCGAGCAGCCACACGCCGACCGCGGCGTCGCGTTAGGGCGATTGGCCCTGCATCCGCGAAACCAACTCGCGACGCGGGCTCAGCGCTCGCGCAGCGCCGTCTGCTGCGCGCGCAGGATCGGCTTCAGCAGATAGTCCAGCACGGTCTTCTCGCCGGTGAGGATGTCGACCTCGGTGGTCATGCCGGGGATGATCGGCAAAGGCGCCCCGGCCTTTTCCAGGGCGCCGCCGGTCGTGCGCACGCGGATGCGATAGAAGCGCTCGCCCTCCTCGTCGGTGATCGTGTCGGCGCTGATGTCCTCGACCACCGCATCCAGGCCGCCGTAGATCGAGAAGTCGTAGGCCGTGACCTTGACGGTCGCGGGCTGGCCTGGCCGCAGGAACGCGATGTCGGCCGGGCGCACCTTGGCCTCGACCAGGAGCGTGTCCTCGAGCGGCACGATCTCCACCAGGTCCTCGCCCGGCTGGATCACGCCGCCCACCGTGTTGACGAACAGCTGCTTGATGGTGCCGCGCACCGGCGAGCGGACGTCGGTACGCTGGACCCGGTCGGTATCGGCCGCGATCTTCTCCTCGAGCGCGTCGGCCTCGGCCTGCACCACGACGAGCTCGCGCTGCGCCTCGGCGCGGAACGAGAGCGACTTCTCCTCGATCCTGCGATCGGCCTCGTCGGCGGCCGACTTGATGCGCTCGATGCCGAGGCGGGTCGTCTCGAGCTCGCCTTCGAGATCGTTGACCTCGCGCTTGAGGCGCAGCAGATCGATCTGGGGGACGATACGCCTGGCGGCGAGCGGCTCGGTGATCTTCAGCTCCGCGAGCGCCAGCTCGTGCGAGCCATCGAGCTGGGCGAGGCTGCTCTGCAGCTCGGCCAGCTCCTGCTGGCGCTGCAGGGCCTGGCTGCGCAGGATCGCGAGCTCCGAAGCCAGCGCCTGCTGGCGGGCGTCGAACAGCGCCGCCTCGTTGCGCGCGACCTCGCCGGCGCCGGCCAGGACCTGCGGCCCGAAATCGATGCCGGTCTCGCCGACCTCGGCGCGCAGCCGCGCCAGGGCGCCGAGCAGGGCCAGGTGGCGCTTGCGGTTCTCGCGCAGATCGCTCGCCGCGCGGACATTGTCGATCCGCAGCAGCACCTGGCCGCGCTCCACGATCTCGCCCTCGCGCACCAGGATCGCCGAGACGATGCCGCCCTCCAGGTTCTGCACCACCTGCACCTGGCTGGAGGGAATGACCCGGCCATCGCCGCGGGTCACCTCGTCCAGGGTCGCCCAGCTCGCCCAGGCGAAGAACAGCACGAAGAAGGCGGCGATCACCACCAGCAGCAGATGCGCGAGCGCGCGTGGCCGCAGCAGCTCGGCGCCGTCGCGGCCGAGCGCGAAGGCGGCATCCTCGCGCCTGGCCCGCGGGCTCCGCCGCTGGCGCGGCGCCGCCCCCTCCGGAGCGGGGCTGGTCGTATCGGCACTCAAGGCGTCACCTCTGGCATGCGCTCACCTCTGGGCGCGGATCCGGCCGTCGGCCAGGGCCTTCAGCACCTCGTCCTTGGGCCCGTCGGCGAGCAGCCGGCCGCCGTCGAGGACGATCAGCCGCTCCACCAGCGACAGCAGCGAGGCGCGATGCGTCACGAGCAGCAGGGTCTTGCCCGCAAGCGTCTCGCCCAGGCGCTGCTTGAGGCGGTTCTCGGCGTCGTTGTCCATCGCGCTGGTCGGCTCGTCGAGCACCAGGATCGGCGCATCGAGCAGCAGGGCTCGGGCCACCGCGACCGCCTGCCGCTGGCCGCCCGAGAGCCGCTCGCCGCGCTCGCCGACGTCGAGATCGAACCCCTGCGGATGGCGGGCGATGAAGTCCGCGACGCCGGCGATCTCGGCCGCGCGCAGCACCGCCCGGTCGTCGGCGAAGGGTGCTCCGAGCGCGATGTTGTCGCGGATCGTGCCGCGGAACAGGACCACGTCCTGCAGCACGCAGCCGATATGGCGGCGAAGGTCGGCGGGGTCGATCTGGCGCAGGTCGGTGCCGTCGATCAGCACCGCACCCTGGTCTGGCTCGTACAGGCCGAGGACCAGCTTCTCGACCGTGGTCTTGCCCGAGCCGATGCGGCCGACCAGGCCGACCCGCTCGCCCGCCGCGATCGCGAACGACACCTGCTCCAGCGCCGCCTGCCGGTCGCCCGGATAGCGGAAGCCGACGTTCTGGAAGGCGATCGCACCCTGGACCTGCGGCCGATGCAGGAAGTGGGCGTCCGCCGGGCGCTCGTTGGGCAGGGCCATGACCTGATCGAGCGCCTCGAACGCGGCGCGCGCCTGGTGGTAGCGGGTCAGGATGCCGGCGACCTGGGCGAGCGGCGCCATGGCGCGGCCGGTGATGATGGTGCAGGCCACCAGCGCGCCGACCGACATCTCGCCGTCGGCGATCCGGTAGACCCCGAAGATCACCACCCCGACCGTGACCAGGTTCTGCGCGAGCGTCGAGAAGTTGACGCCGAGCGAGGCCAGGAAGCGGGCGCGCATCGCCGAGCCCGCGGTGATGCCGACATGGCGCTCCCAACGGCGCTGCGTGCGGCCTTCGGCGCCGAGGCTCTTGATGGTCTCGAGGCCGCCGATGCTCTCGACCAGCAGGCCGTGCTTTTGCGCCGCGTCGTGGAACGAGCGCCGCACCACGGCGTTGAGCGGCAGCTGCAGCAGCAGGCCGACGCCGATCACCAGCGGCACCGCGATCGCCGGCACCAGGGCCACCGGGCCGCCGAGCAGCCAGACCACGGCGATGAACAGCAGCACGAACGGCAGGTCGACCAGCGCCACGAGGGTCGCCGAGGTGAGAAAGTCGCGCAGGCTCTCGAACTCGCGCAGATTGTTGGCGAACGCGCCGGCGCTGGCAGGCCGGGCCGCCATCCGCAGGCCCAGCACCTGCTCGAAGATCCGGCTGGCGAGCTTGACGTCGGCCATCCGCCCGGCGCTGTCGACGAAGTAGCCGCGCAGGTTGCGCAAAAGGAAATCGAACAGGAAGACCGTCAGCACGCCGACCGCCAGCACCCAGAGGGTCTCGATGGCGTGGTTCGGCACGACGCGGTCGTAGACGTTCATGATGAACAGGGGTGCGGCCAGCGCGAACAGGTTGATCAGGACCGCGGCCAGCACGACCTCGCCATAGATCGGCCAGGCCTGCGCCAGCGTGCCCCAGAACCAGCTGCCGCGGGGCTGCCGTCGGGCCTCGCGGGCCTGGTGGTCGAGCCGCAGCTCGGGACGTGCGAACAGGGCGTGGCCGCTGTAGCGTGCGGCCAGATCGGCGAGTGCCAGCTCGCTGCGGCCGCCGGTCTCGGGCAGTGCCACGATCGCCCGCCCGCCTTCGCGCGCGACCAGGACGCAGGCCTCATCCCCCTCGAGCAAAAGGATGCAGGGCAAGGTGAGGTCGCTGATGCGCTCGAGCGGCCGCCGCACCACGCGCGCGGCGAGCCCTGCCCGCGCGGCCGCGCGCACCGCCAGGGCAGGCGTCAGGCGGCCGTCCTCGAGCGGCAGGCCGGCCGTCAGCCGCCCGGCCGAGGTCGGGCGCTCCAGCAGCTCCCCGAGCAGCACCAGGCTCGCGAGCAGGGGATCGTCGCCGCCTGCCTTGGCGCCGACCGCCCAGCCCGCGGCGGCGCGTCCGGGCGCTTCGGCCGGGCGAGGCCCGACCGGGTGCAGCGCCGCCGCCCCGCGATTGCCTGCCGGTGCCGTCGCAGCCGCGCGGCGTTCGCGATCGTCCTGGGGCCGTGCCGGTTGCGCCATCGACTACCTCCGGATGCGCATAAGATGCGCCCCTCGCCTCGGGATGACCAGATAGGCGAACATCGCCGCGTTTACCCGCGCTTTAGGCTCGATCGCCGTCCATGCCAACGACTTGCATCATTGCGGTTGTTATACAATTGACGGAGTTCGCGCGGACATCTATCAAACAGGATGTTTTTCAGGCAATCCAAGAAGCTTACCGGGGAGCGCCCAGCGGCGCGCAAAAGGTCGAGATGACGTCCAGACACGCCTCGAGATCAGTCCGCGGTCGGGTCTTCGCCAGCGTAATCGTCACAAGCGTCGTCGCCAGTGGGGGCGCGCTCGCCGAGACGCTCGAGGAGAGCATCGAGGCCGCGCTGCGCACCAATCCGGATGTCGGCGTGGTCCAGGCCGATCGGAAGGCGATCGATCAGGAGCTGCGCCAGGCGCGCGCCCTGTATCTGCCATCGGTCGACCTGCGCGCGGCCGCCGGGCCCGAGTATTCCAACAGCGTGACCACCCGCAACCGGGTGACGCGTGCGCCGGGCTCGGATGCCTCGACCACGCTGATGCGCTGGGAATCGCAGCTGACCCTGACGCAGATGCTGTTCGACGGCTTCTCCACCCAGAGCGAGGTCGACCGGCAGCTGGGGCGGGTCAGCTCGGCCGCCTATCGGGTCGCCGAGGCCGCCGAGTTCATCGCCCTCGATGCGGTCGAGGTGCACCTCAACGTGCTGCGCAACCAGACCCTGGTCGAGCTGGCGCGCGACAACCTCGAGCAGCATCGCCGGCTGCTGGGGCAGGTGGTCGACCTGGAGCGCGAGGGCGGCGGCTCGATCGCCGACGTGCACCAGGCGGACGCGCGGGTCGCCGCGTCGCAGTCGGCGCTCGCGACCGCCGTGGGCAATCTCGAGGACGCCAGGGCGCTCTATCTCTCCGTGGTCGGATCGCCTGCCGATGTGCTCGCGGAATCGGTCGCCCCGGTCTACGCCCTGCCCGAGAGCCCCGAGGCGGCCGCCGGCCAGGCCTTTGTCGACAGCCCGACCGTGAAGATCGCCAACGCCGACATCGAGGTGGCCAAGGCCGAGCTGCAGGGCTCGCGCTCGGGCTACTATCCGAGCCTGGACCTCGAGCTCGGCACGTCCGCCAACGACAACATCGATGGCCTCAAGGGCAGCGCCATCGACGCCCAGGCGCTCCTGGTGCTGCGCTACAATCTGTTCCGCGGCGGCGGCGACATCGCGCGCGAGCGCGAGTCCTTCCAGCGCATCAGCGAGGCCCGTCAGGCCCTGCGCCAGGCGCAGCGCACCTCCGAGGAGCAGGCCCGGGTCGGCTACAATGCGCTGGTCACGGCGCAGGCCCGTCTCGACGCGCTGCGCGACCGGGTCACGGCGCAGCGCGAGACCCGCGACACCTACGCCCAGCAGTTCGATCTCGGCCAGCGCAGCCTTCTCGACCTGCTCGACGCCGAGAACGAGCTGTTCGCCGCCCGCTCGGAGCTTACCACCGCCGAGTACACCGAGATGTTCGCGGTCTACCGCGTGCTGGCGGTGACCGGCGGCCTGCTGGCCACCCTCGACATCGATGCGCCCAAGGAGGCGATCGACGTCTACCGGGAGCGGCGCGAGCCGATCCAGGAGACGCGCTGATCCGTGCAGGCGGCGCAAGCGCGCCGTCTACAGTAAATTGGGCGCGATCGCGCCGCCTGGCGTGGATCGTGGTTAACCGAAAATTTAGCCAAGATGCGTCAATCTCCCGTCCTGAGCGTCGGGTGACGGGCGCCGTCCGGGTCGCTGCATGCTGCTTCGACCGTCGGACGAGCCTCGCCGACCGACCGCGGGCGGGTGTGCATGGCGGCTGCGAGGCGTTCTTCGAAGGTGAGCGGCGTTGCACGGGCCGGGCGGGTGCCTGCGCCGGCCCGCGGGCTGCGGCGCCTCGGCGCGGCGTGGCCTTGGCGCGTGGCGGCGATCGCGCTGCTGGCTGCGACCCTCGCCTGCCTGCCGCGGGCCTCGCAGGCGGGCCTCTGGTCGGCCGATACGGTTGCCGCCTATGGCCTCGAGGCCGAGCTCGGGCAGCTGCGCGCGACCCGCGAGCGCATGGCGCGGCGCGACGCGCTGCGCCGGGATCTGCAGCGCACGGTGGGGGAGCTGAGCCGCGAGATCGTGACCTTGCGCTTGCGCGGCCGGCAGGCCGGGGCCGAGATCGCCAGTCGAGGCGATGCGCTGCGGGCGCACGAGCTTGCCATCGACCGCGTCGTGCCGCGACTGGTGGCGCGGCTGCGAACGATCGAGCAGCGCCGCGGGCAGGCGGCGGGCGCGCTGGCCGACCTTGCGAGCCTCGGCCGCCGCCAGGAGCTGGATCCGGCGCTGCGGGCGCGGCTGCGGGCGGTCGGCCCGGTGCTGCTGGCCGTGCTGCGCAACCGCGACGCGGCGAGCACGGCGCTGGCCGGGCAGCGCGACCGGCTGGTCGAGCGAGAGCAACAGCTTGCGGCGCGCATTGCGGTGCTCGACGCGGAGATCGAGCGGCTGCGCGACGCGGGCGAGAGCATGCGCGAGCGGCGCCGCAGCGCGCTGCGGACGCTGGCCGGGCTGGACGCCGAGCTGGAGCGCCTGGCGCGCGCCGGTGCGGATCTGGCGGGCCCCCTCCTGGTGATCGAGGCCGCGCACCGGGCGCGGGTCGAGCCGGATGCCGCCCAACCGGCGCGAGATCGCGGCCGCATGGTGGTGGCCGGGGTCGCGGTGCGCGGCGAGGCCCTCGGCACGGCGGCCGTGGCGCTGGTCTCGCGCGCCGGCATGGCGCGGGCGAGGACGGTGGCCGCGGTGGCCCGAGCGCCAGGGGTGTGGCCCGTCCGCCTGGCGCCGACGCTTGCGGTTCGGCAGCCGTGGCCGCGCGCGGACCGCGTTCTGGCGGCACACGATCGGCGCGGCGGCGCCGGTCTGGCGGATCGCGCGGCGCCGCTGGCGCGGCCGGTATCGATCGCGATGTCGGTCGCCAGCCTGTCGTCGCGGGTGGCGCCGGCGCGGCTGCTGCCGCCGGCGCCGATCCGGCCGACGCACGCCGTAGCCGCCCGTCTGCAAGGTCGCGGGCAGGCGACCGGCATCACGATCGGCGCCACGCCCGGGCAGCAGGTCGCCGCGCCGCAGGCCGGCCGGATCGTGTTCGCGGGAGCCTTCAAGAGCTACGGGTTGCTCTTGATCATTGAACATGAGAGCGAATATCATACGTTACTGTGGGGCTTCTCGAAGCTTCGCGTCGCGATCGGCGACGAGGTGCGAGGCGGTGAGATCGTCGGGGTCATGGATTTGATCGAAGGGGCCCCGCCACGGCTCGGCGTCGAGCTCAGGCGCAGGGGGCGGCCGGTCGACCCGTTGCCCTGGTTGGCAGCAAGCAGCAGCAAGGTCAGAGGTTGATGCGCACCAGCGTTTTTGGAGTAGCGGCGGTCGGACTGGCCGTGGTTGCGGCGTACATGATGCCGGCCAGCATGCCGCAGGCGGGCTCGTCGGACACGTTTCGGCAGCTGAAGCTGTTCGGCGACGTGTTCGAGCGGGTGCGGGGCGAGTATGTCGAGGACGTGACCGACGAGGCGCTGATCGAGACGGCGATCAACGGCATGCTGACCGCGCTCGATCCGCATTCCGGCTACCTCGACGCCAAGAAATACCGCGACATGCAGGTGCAGACCAAGGGCGAGTTCGGTGGCCTCGGCATCGAGGTCACGATGGAGGACGGCCTGGTCAAGGTGGTCTCGCCCATCGACGACACGCCGGCGCACAGGGCCGGCATCCAGGCGGGCGACGTGATCACCCACATCGACAGCGAGCCGGTGCTCGGCATGTCGCTGGCCGAGGCGGTCGAGCGGATGCGCGGGCCGGTGGACACCTCCATCGCGCTCACCCTTCGCCGCGCCGGACGCGAGGAGCCGATCGACGTCAGCATGGCGCGCGCCGTGATCACCATCTCGCCGGTGCGCTGGCACAGCGAGATCGACATCGGCTACATCCGGGTCACGGCGTTCAACGAGCAGACCGAGGCCAATCTGCGCCAGGCGGTCGACGAGCTCGAGGCAGAGCTCGGCCCGGACATGAAGGGCATCGTGGTCGACCTGCGCAACAACCCGGGTGGGCTGCTGGAGCAGGCGGTCGCGGTCGCGGACGCCTTCCTCGACCAGGGCGAGATCGTATCCACCCGCGGCCGGCGCACCGACAGCGTGCAGCGGTTCAACGCCCGGCGCGGCGACCTGGTGGACGGCCTGCCGATCGTGGTGCTGATCAACGGCGGCTCGGCCTCGGCCTCCGAGATCGTGGCCGGTGCGCTGAAGGATCACGGCCGGGCCATCGTGATGGGCACCCGCTCGTTCGGCAAGGGCTCGGTGCAGACCATCATGCCGCTGCCCGGTCATGGTGCCATCCGCCTGACCACGGCGCGCTACTACACGCCGGCCGGGACCTCGATCCAGGCCAAGGGCATCGTGCCCGACATCGAGGTCGTGCAGGCCCGCGTCGAGGCGATCGACGAGGGCGACGCGAGGCGCGAGGCCGATCTGCGCAACCGCCTGGAGAACGATCAGTCGGTCGAGGAGGGGAACCTCGGCAACGTCGTGCCGGAGCATGACGAGGAGGACTATCAGCTCGAGCGGGCCCTCGATCTGCTGCGCGGCGTGGCGATGTTCGGCAGCCGCACCGTTATCGCGCAGCGTGCCGGGGCGGCGGTCGTCGACTGGCCCGGAGCTCAGCAGATTAACATAGCCGCTCGGACGCCCGCTCACGAGAGACGCACCGGCATCAGTCGGGGCTATCCGGCGACGATCGCCATCGGCGATCTCGGACGTGCGCTGCCGGCGTCGCGACCGCTCATGATCAGCGAATCCGGGCCGCTGCCGGGCTACCGGCCATGCGTCGGGATGATGGTGGTCAATCCCAAAGGCCTCGTGCTCGTCGGCGAGCGGCGCAGGCTGGTGGGCGGCTGGCAGATGCCGCAGGGCGGCATCGATGGCGGCGAGCGGCCCCGCGATGCCGCCTTGCGCGAGCTGGTCGAGGAGATCGGCACCGACCGCGTCGAGCTGGCGCTCGAGAGCAGCCGCTGGTACGCCTACGATCTGCCGCCCGACCAGATCCCGAGGTTCCACGGCGGCCGCTGGCGTGGCCAGACCCAGAAATGGTTCGCCTTCCGCTTCGTCGGCAGCGATGCCGACATCGACATCCGCACCGCGAAGCCGGAGTTCCGCCGCTGGCGCTGGGCCCCGCCGCACGAGGTCGTGGCGCTGGTCGTGCCGTTCAAGCGCGCGGTCTACGAGGCCGTCTTCGAGGAGTTCCGGCCCGTGCTCGGCTCCTGAGCCCGTAAGGCGCGCACTCGCGCCAGCGAGCCCTGCAGGGCGCCCGCGGCAGGGGCGCGAGCCTTGACAGCACAACCCGCCCCACTACCATCGCCTGGCCAATGCGATAACCAAATCAGGGGGCCTGACCCTCAGGGGGCTTCACAATGAACGTTGCAACGATCCGGACGCCCGTTGCGCGCCGCGGCCTGGGCCTGTTGCTCGGCCTCGCGCTGGCCGGGGCCGGGCCCGCCCTGGCACAGCAGTACAACGAGGCGCCGGCGCTGGCGACGATGGTCGAGGCCGGCGAGCTGCCGCCGGTCGAGGAGCGTCTGCCCGCCGAGCCGCTGGTCCAGGAGGTGGTCGAGGAGATCGGCACCTATGGCGGCACGCTGCGCCGTGGCTTCCTCGGGCCCTCGGATCACAACAACTACACCCGCGTCGTCTACGACGCCCTGGTGCGCCATGCGCCCGACGGCACCGAGGTCATGCCCGCACATCGCCAAGGGCTGGGAGTCGAACGACGACTTCACGCAGTGGACGGTCTTCCTGCGCGAGGGCATGAAGTGGTCCGACGGCGCGCCGTTCACCGCCGACGACATCATGTTCTGGTACGAGAAGATCGTCCTGAACGAGGACCTGAGCCCGAACGTGCCGGTCTGGATGCAGAACGAGCGACGGCTCGGCCGCCACGGTCGAGAAGCTCGACGACACGACGGTGCGCTGGACCTTCGCCGAGCCCAACAACACGTTCCTTTTGAACCTCGCCAACATGGACGGCGCCGACCGCTCGATCACCAATCTCGCCTTCGTGCCGGCGCACTATCATCGAGCAGTTCCATCCGGATTTCGTCGACGAGGCCGAGCTGCAGGCCAAGGTAGCCGAGCGCGGCTTCCAGACCTGGGCCGAGCTTTTCGCGGTCGAGGCCATACCGCACATGAGCGGCCATCGTCCCAGCACCGCGGCGTGGGTGCCGGACGGCACCACCGTCGCCGACGAGGTGTTCGTCATCAAGCGCAACCCCTACTACTTCGCCGTCGATCCCGAGGGCAACCAGCTGCCCTATATCGACGAGGTGCGCTTCACCTTCTTCGCCGACCCGCAGACCCTGAACCTCGCCGCGATCGGCGGCGAGATCGACTTGCAGGGCCGCCACATCATCATGAGCAACTACCCGGTCCTGGTCGAGAACGCCGAGAAGAGCGGCTATCGCGTGCTGACCTACCCGACCTTCGGCGGCTCCGACGCGGTGCTGATGCTCAACCAGACCTACGTCAACGATCCGGCGATCGGCGAGCTGCTGCAGAACCGGGATTTCCGCATCGCCCTGTCGCATGCGATCGACCGCGAGGCGATCAAGGAGCTGGCCTTCCTCGGCATCGGCGAGGCCCGCCAGCCGGTGCCGGCACCCCACCACCCGTACTATCCGGGCGACGAGCTACGCCTTCAAGTACACCGAGCACGACGTCGACAAGGCCAACCAGCTGCTCGACGGCATCGGCCTCACCGAGCGCGACGGCCAGGATTTCCGGCTGCTGCCGAACGGCGAGCGGCTCGACCTCGAGATCAGCGTCGTGCCGGCGTTCGCGCAACTGGCCCGACATCGGCCAGCTGGTCGTCGAGGACTGGGCCGACGTCGGCGTCCGCGCCCACATCGAGCTGCGCGAGCGCACGCCGCATTTCGCCATGCGCGATTCCGGCGACCTGATGATCGAGATCTGGAACGAGGACACCGCGGGCTTCCCGTTCAGCGGCCAGCCCAAGTTCGACGTGCGCAGCAACCCGAGCCTCACGCTCGCGCCGCTGAGCCAGCAATGGATCAACACCGACGGCGCCCAGGGCGTGCCGCCGGCGCCCGAGCTGCAGCAGATCATGGACATCATCGACGAGGCCAAGGCTCTCCGCCCCCGAGCGTCAGGTCGAGCTCGCCCACGAGCTGTTCCGGATCTGGACCGACAACGTCTGGGAGATCGGCACGGTGGGCCTCACGCCGATGGTGCAGGGCGTGGTCGTCGCCAATGCCGACCTGCGCAACGTGCCCGAGATCGGCCGGCAACGACTGGCCCTTGCGCACGCCCGGCAACACCCGGCTGGAGCAGTACTTCTTCGCGCAATAGGCGGTCGCGCCAGCTCCGGCGGGCGGGTCTGGGCCGCAGCCCGCCCGGGCCGCGCGGCGCCCGCCATGACTGTCTGCCGCCGAAGGCGCCTGACCCATGCTGGTGTACATCATCAAGCGGCTGCTGCTCCTGCCGCTGCTGCTGTTCGTCTTCTCGGTCGTCGCCTTCATCCTGATCCAGGCGCCGCCCGGCGACTTCGTGACCAGCTACGTCGCCGAGCTCGCCGCCTCCGGATCCTCGATGGGGCAACAGCAGATCGACGCGCTGCGCAGCCTCTACGGCCTCGACCAGCCGCTCTACGTGCAATACCTCAAGTGGATCACGCGCATCCTGCAGGGCGATTTCGGCGTCTCGCTGGACTGGCAGAAGCCCATCTCGGAGCTGATCGGCGAGCGCCTGGTGCTGACGCTGGCGCTCGGCCTGTTCACCCTGCTGTTCACCTTCGCGGTGGCGATCCCGATCGGCATCATCTCCGCCACCCGCCAGTATTCGGCGTATGACTATCTCTTCACGGTGTTCAACTACCTGGGCGTCGCCACCCCCAGCTTCATGACCGCGCTTGGTGCTGATGTGGCTGGCGTTCTCCTACTTCAACCTCACCATCACCGGGCTGTTCTCGCCGGAATACGTCGATGCGCCCTGGAGCTTCGCGCGCGTCGTCGACCTCGCCAAGCACCTCTGGCTGCCGGTCGTCATCCTGGGGCTCGACGGCACGGCCCGGCTCGCCCGGATCATGCGCGCCAACCTGCTCGACGAGCTGCACAAGCCGTACATGGAGATGGCGCGCGCCAAGGGCATGTCCGAGTGGCGGCTGGTCCTGAAGTATCCCGTGCGCCTCGCGATCAACCCGCTGGTCAGCAGCCTCGGCTGGTACCTGCCGCTCATCTTCTCCGGCAGCCTGATCGTCGCGACCGTGCTCAACCTGCCGACCATCGGCCCGCTGCTGCTGCGCTCCCTGATCAGCCAGGACATGTTCCTGGCGGGTACGATCGTCCTGATCTATTTCGCCATCGCCGTGATCGGCACGCTGCTGTCCGACATCCTGCTGGCCTGGCTCGACCCTCGCATCCGCATGGAGACCTGAGGCCATGTCGGACGCCGGCGCGCCACCGACGGAGGTCGCCCTCGGCCTTGCCGAGGATGCCGATGCCGTCTCGGTCGCGCCGAACTGGAAGCTGGTCTGGTGGCGCTTCAGGAAGCATCGCCTGGCCGTGGTCTGCGGCGTGATCGTGATCTGCATCGCGATCGTCGCGCTGTTCCCGGGCTTCTTCGCCACCCAGGGGCCGCATGTGAGCAACGCGACGGGCTCGTTCATCCCGGTGCAGCGCATCCACTTCTGGGACGAGGGGCCGAGCCTGTTCGTCTACGGCGTGACCGGCGCGCGCAACCCCCGCACCCTGCGCATGGAGTGGCAGATCGACGAGAGCCAGAAGATCCCGCTGCGCCTGCTCGCCAGGGGCTATGAGTGGAACGCGCTCTGGCTGATCCCGACCGACCTGCACCTGATCGGCCCGGTCGACCCGGACCAGGCGATCCATCTGCTCGGCACCGACCGGCTGGGGCGCGATCAGTGGTCGAGGCTCATGTACGGGACCCAGGTCTCGCTCTCGATCGGCCTGGTGGCGGTGGCCCTCAGCACGGTCGTGGGCATCGTTCTGGGCGGGATCTCCGGCTATTTCGGCGGCTTGGCCGACATGGTCATCCAGCGCCTGATCGAGCTTTTGCAGTCGATCCCGCCGATCCCCATCTGGCTGGCGCTGACGGCCGCCCTGCCGCGCACCTGGTCGGTCGAGCAGACCTATCTGGCGATCACCGTGATCCTCGCGCTGATCGGCTGGACCACGCTCGGCCGCGAGGTGCGCGGCCGTTTCCTGTCGCTGCGCGAGGAGGATTTCGTCGTCGCCGCCAAGCTGTCCGGCAGCAGCCGGATGCGGATCGTCTTTCGCCACATGCTGCCGTCGATGAGCAGCCACATCATCGCCGCGATGACTTTGGCCATCCCGGTCATGATCATCAACGAGACGTTCCTTAGCTTCCTCGGCCTCGGCCTGCGTCCGCCGGCGATCAGCTGGGGCGTCCTGCTGCAGGAGGCCCAGAACCTGCAATCGATCGCGCTCGCACCCTGGCTGCTCCTGCCATGCCTCGCCGTGATCGTCACCGTGCTGGCCATGAACATCCTGGGCGACGGCCTGCGCGATGCGTCGGACCCCTATCACTGATGCCGCCGGCGATGGACCAGCCGCTGCTTTCGGTGCGCAACCTGAAAACCTTCTTCCTGATGGACGAGGGCACGGTCAAGGCGGTCGACGGCGTCAGCTTCGACGTCCAGCCGGGCCAGGTCGTCGGCATCGTCGGCGAGAGCGGCTGCGGCAAGAGCGTCACCATCAAATCCGTGCTGCGCATCGTCCAGAAGCCGGGGCAGATCGTCGGCGGCGAGATCCTGTTCCGCCGGCAGCAGCGCGGTGGCCGGGGCCGGCAGGACGGGCTCGACGCCGGCACCGAGGTGGTCGATCTCGCCACCCTCGACGCCTACGGCCACGAGATGCGGGCGATCCGCGGCAGCGAGATCGCGCTGATCCCGCAGGAGCCGATGGCGGCGATGAGCCCGGTGCACACGGTCGGCAATCAGCTCGTCGAGGCGCTGCGGCTGCACCAGGACGTCGGCAAGGCCGAGGCCGAGCGCATCGTCATCGGCCGCATGCGCGAGGTCGGCATCCCGAGCCCGGCGGAGCGCATGAGCATGTATCCCTGGGAGCTCAGCGGCGGGCTGCGCCAGCGGGTCATGATCGCGATGGCGCTCTCCTGCCATCCCAAGCTCCTGATCGCCGACGAGCCGACCACCGCGATCGACGTCACCACCCAGGCCCAGGTCCTGAGCCTGCTGCGCTCGCTGCAGCAGCAGCACGGCATGGCGATCATCTTCATCACGCACGATCTCGGCGTGATCGCGCAGATCGCCGACTTCGTGGTCGTCATGTATCTGGGCCGGATCATGGAGACCGGCCCGGTCGACGACATCTTCCACCGTCCGCAGCACCCCTATACCAGGGCGCTGCTGGAATCGATCCCGACCATGTACGAGCGCTCGAAGGCGCTGCTGCCGACGATCGTGGGCTCGATTCCCCACCCCCTCAACCGCCCGGCCGGCTGCCCCTTCTATCCGCGCTGCGGCGACTACATGGCCGGAACCTGCGATCGGGCCCTGCCAGCGCTCGTGCCCATCAACGATCAGCAGGCCGCGAGCTGCTTTCTCTACCACAGCGCCGTCGACGAGGACTGAGGATGCCGGCCGACGCCACGCTTGCGGACAAGCCGCCGATCCTCGAGGTCCGCAACCTGCAAAAGTACTTTCCGATCAAGAAGGGCATGCTGCGCAAGGTCGTGGGCCAGGTGCGCGCGGTCGACGATGTGAGCTTCGCGCTCGCCGAAGGCGAGACGCTGGGCCTGGTCGGCGAGAGCGGCTGCGGCAAGACCACCACCGCACGCTGCATCCTGCGCGCCCTCGATCCCTCCGACGGCCAGATCCTGTTCCGCACCAAGGCGGGCGAGGTGGTCGACGTCGCGGCGCTGCCCGAGCGCGAGGTGCGCCCTTTGCGGCGCGAGATGCAGATGATCTTCCAGGACCCCTACGCCTCGCTCAACCCGCGCATGAACCTTCTGGACATCGTCGGCGAGCCGCTCCTGGTGATCGACCGGATGACCGATCGCGCGCAGCGCACCGAGCGGGTCGCGGACCTGCTGCGCCTGGTCGGCCTGCGCCCGGAGTACATGCAGCGCTTCCCGCACGCGTTCAGCGGCGGCCAGCGGCAGCGGATCGTGATCGCCCGGGCGCTGGCGCTGCACCCGCGCCTGGTGGTGGCCGACGAGGCCGTCTCGGCGCTCGACGTGTCGGTCCAGGCCCAGGTCCTGAACCTGATGATGCGGCTGCAGCGCGAGCTGCATCTGACCTATCTGTTCGTGGCCCACGATCTCGGCGTGGTGAAGCACATCTGCGACCGCGTCGTCGTGATGTATGTCGGCAAGATCGTCGAGATGGCGCCGACCGAGCAGCTCTATCTCGCGCCGAAGCACCCCTACACCGCGGCCCTGATGTCGGCCGTGCCGGTCGCCGATCCCCGCATCCGCTCGGGCATGACGGCCTTGCAGGGCGAGGTGCCGAGCCCGGCCAACCCGCCGTCCGGCTGCTACTTCCATCCCCGCTGCCCGCATGCCGTCGAGGTCTGCGTCAGCACGCCGCCGACGCTCGAGGAGATCGCGCCCGGCCACCACGTCAGCTGCCATCGCGCCAAAGAGCTGACGCTCGCCGGCATCGACCCGCCAGCCCGGCCGCGCGCCGACGATCAGAGCAGCGCCCGGCCGCGGCCGACGTAGTCCGCGAACGCGCGCTCGCCGATGTTGGAGCCGCAGGCGATCACGCCGATGCGCCTGCCGGCGAGGCGGGAGCGCAAGGGCCCCATCAGCGCCGCCGTGGCCGCCGCCGCCGCAGGCTCCGCCGCGATCTTCAGCCCGTCGTAGAGCAGCGCCATCGCCGATCATCATCGCGTCGTCGTCGATCCGCACCAGCTCGTCGACATGCGCTCGCGCCAGCGCGAACGAGTAGGGCAGCGCGAACGGCGCGCCGAGGCTGTCGGCGATCGTCGCGACCTTCGCGATCGCCTGCGGGCTGCCGGCGGCGAAGCTTCGATGCATGCTGTCCGCACCCTCGGGCTCGACGCCGATGACGAGGCAGTTCGGTGCCATCTGCTTGATCGCGGTGCTCATGCCGGCGATCAGGCCGCCGCCGCCGACCGGCACCACCACCGCCTCGAGATCCGCCAGCTGGCGCATCAGCTCGAGACCGCAGGTCGCCGTGCCGAGTGCTGTGACCCTGCCCTCGAACGGATGGATGGCGTAGCGGCCCTCGGCCGCGACGATCCGCTCCATTGCCGCGAACAGCGCCTGGACGTCGTCGACCAGCACGACCTCGCCGCCGAGCGCCTTGCAGCCGGCGATGCGCACCGGATCGGCGGTTTTTGGCATCACCACCTTGGCGCTCACGCCGCCGCGGCAAGCGGCCCACGACACCGCGAGCGCATGGTTGCCGGCGCTGACCGCGATGACGCCGCGCCGGCGCGCCTTCGCGTCGAGCCGGTCGACGTGCAGCAGCGCCGCGCGCGCCTTGAAGGAGCCCGCGTGCTGGAACAGCTCGAGCTTGATCGCGACCTGCGAATCCGGCGGCAGGTGCGCGCGGATGCGATCGGAAGCGAGCGCTGCGACCGGCGTCGCGACGATGCGGCCGGCCAGCGCCTCGGCGGCGGCTTCGATCTCGCGAAGGCTCGGCGCCACGTGTTCGGCAGCTGTCTCCAAGAATTGCCTCCGTCTGTTCGCGCGACGATCGATGTACTAGGCCGCGGCGCGGAGCGCCAGGAGCCAGGCGAGCACGAGCAGGCCGCAGGCGATAGCACCATAGACCTGCTGCGCGTCGGGCCCGTGCGGCACGCCGATGGCCGGCGCGGCCGAGCAGAAATCCGGTCGCGGCGCCGACCGCGAAGCCCAGGACGTGCGCGCCGATGTCGGTGCGCTCGCCGCCGAAGCCGAGAAAGGCCAGCAGCATGATCCCGGCGCCGATCGGCGCCCAGCGGCGGATGCCGCCCTGCCAGCGCACGGCGCGCGTGCTCCAGGCGTGGCCCGAGAGGATGCCGAGCGCTGCGAACACGGCGGTCGAGGCGCCGATCGCGGTATGGCCGGCGTCGTGCAGGGCGGCGTTCAACCCGTTGCCGAGGGCACCTGCCAAAAGGATCAGGAGCCAGCCGAGGCCGGTGCCGACGAGTTGGGCTACCAGCACGCCGGCGACGGCACCGAAGGCGAGGTTGCTCAGCAGATGATCGAGCTCGAGGTGCAGGCAGAGCGCCGTGATCGTGCGCCACCAGGCGCCATCCTGGATCAGGCCCGCCTGCGCGGCGCCGGCCGCGATCCAGTCGACCCCGAACGCATGCCTGCGCGCGGCTGCGAAGAAGAACATCAGGACCGCGGCGTAAGCGAGCGCGCCGTCGATCCGGTAGAGCGCTGCGACGGCCGGTCGCAGCGGCCGCTGCGGCGCGTTCTCGCGCGCCCAGAGCGAAAGCTCGCGCCGTGCCCGCGCCTCCTCCAGCGGCGAGACGTAGAGCGCTGCCGCGCCGTCGGCCACGACCAGCCGGCTGCTGATGCCGACCGCGGCCAGCACGAGCGCCTGCTGCTCGGCCGCAGCGCGCGTGCGCGACCGGCTGACCTCGACCAGTTCCGCGGTGTGATCGTCGGACAAGAGCGTGCCTATGGTCTCGCGCCTGCAGCGCCGTTAGGTTCGGATGTGAGGTCGCCGGCCGCCGGTGACCAGCAGCAATCGTCGCGCGGAGGAGATCGTGAGATGAGCCGCGCCTTCGTCAAGGAGGATGATGCCGGCACGCCGCTGCCGGACCGGCCGATCAGCGCAGAGCGCAACCTGGTCACGCGCCGCGGCCTGCAGCTGATCGAGGGAGAGATCGCGCGCCATCAGCGCGATCTGGCGCGCGCCCGTGCGGACGCCGATCGCGAGGCCGCCGGCCGCGCCTCGCGCGAGCTGCGCTACTGGTCGGCGAGACAGACGAGCGCCGAGGTCGCAGAGCCCGAGCCCGACGCCGCAACCGCGGTGTTCGGCACCGCGATCACCCTGCTGCGGGACGACGACAGCGAGCTCACCCTGCGCATCGTCGGCGAGGACGAGGCCGACCCCGCGGAGGGCCGAATCGCCTGGACGACGCCGGTGGCCCGCGCGATACTCGGCAGCCGGCCGGGCGAGGTCCGCGAGCTGCCGACCGGCACCGTGGAGGTCGTCTCGATCGACCCCGCACCCGAACCCGCCGACCCATAGCCCAAGGGGCGGCTCGCCTCGTCCGGGCGCGGTCCCCCCTATCCATCGAGGAGCAGCGATGAGCGTGCTGGACCGGTTCCGCCTGACCGGCAGGCGGCTTTTCATCACCGGCGGCAGCCGCGGGCTCGGGCGCGAGATGGCGCTTGCGATCGCCGACGCCGGCGCCGACGTCGCGCTGACCGGCCGCGATCCCGCGAGCCTCGAGCGCACGGCCGCCGATATCCGGGCACTCGGCCGGCAGGCCTGGACGATCCAGGCCGACATGGGCGATCCCGGCATCTGCGAGACGGCCTGCGGGCGAGCGCTCGCCGCGCACGGGCCGTTCGACATCCTGATCAACAATGTCGGCGGGCGGCGCGACCCGGCGCCGATCCGCGACATGGGGGTCGCGCGCTGGCGCGAGCTGATGGACCTGAACCTCACCAGCACCTTCGTCTGCACCAAGGTCATCGGCGGCGCCATGGTGGGCCGCGGCCAGGGCGGGCGGATCATCAACATCGCCTCGATCAACGCGAAGGTCGCCGGCCGCAACATCGGCGGCCGGCACTACGAGGCCGCCAAGGCCGCCGTCGTTCAGTTCACCCGCGCCACGGCCGCCGACTGGGCGCCCTACGGCGTCACCGCGAACGCGATCTGCCCGGGCGTGTTCATGACCGAGCCCAACCAGCGCTGGGCACGCGAGCGCCCGGAGGTGATCGAGGGCATCGCCGAGCGCACGCCCACGGGCACGACCGGCGCGCCCGAGGATCTCGGGCCGCTCGCCGTCTACCTCGCGAGCGACGCATCGCGCTTCATGACCGGTGCGGTGCTCGTGATCGACGGCGGCTACACGCTCTGGTAACGGCGATCGGAAAGGCAGAGGCATTGGGCGGCGGCCGCAGGCTTCGGGTCTGCACGGTCGGCGCGGGCTATTTCAGCCGCTTCCACCACGACGGCTGGCGACGGATCGAGCGCACCGAGTTGTTGGCGGTGTGCGACCTCGATCGCGGCAAGGCGGAAGCGATGGCCAAGGCGTTCGGCACCCCGCGCGCCTTCGACGATGCCGCGGCCATGCTCGACGCCTGCAGGCCCGACCTGCTCGACATCGTGACCCCGCCCGCGACCCATGCCGGGCTGGTCCGCCTTGCGGCGGAGCGCGGCATCGATGTTGTCTGCCAAAAACCGCTGGCGCCGAGCCTCGAGGAGGCGCGCGCCCTGGTCGCAAACGCCGAGCGGCGCCGGCATCCGCCTGATCGTGCACGAGAATTTTCGCTTTCAGCCCTGGTACCGCGAGGCGCTTCGGCTGCTGCAGGCAGGCGCGCTCGGCACGCCGCACAACGTCGCCTTTCGGCTGCGGCCGGGCGACGGCCAGGGCCCGGATGCCTATCTCGCGCGCCAGCCCTACTTCCAGGAGATGGAGCGCTTCCTGGTCCACGAGACCGCGATCCACCTGATCGACACCTTCCGCTTCCTGCTCGGCGAGATCGACGCGGTGTTCGCCTGGCTGCGCCGGCTCAACCCGGCGATCGCGGGCGAGGATGCGGGCTATATCCTGTTCCGCTTCGCGAACGGCGCCGCCGGCCTGTTCGACGGCAACCGGCTGAACGAGCATGTCAGCGACGAGCTCAGGCGCACCATGGGCGAGATGTGGCTCGAGGGCTCGGCCGGCGTGCTGCGGCTGGATGGCGCCGGGCGCCTCTGGCTGAAGCCGCACGGCGGCGAGGAGCGCCAGCACGTCTTATGCCTTCGAGGACCGTCATCTTCGGCGGCGACTGCGTCCACCTGCTGCAGCGTCACGTCGTGGCGCATCTGCTGGACGGCGCGCCGCTCGAGAACGACGCCGCGAGCTACCTGCGCAACGTCGAGATCGAGGAGGCGGTCTATCGCTCGGCCGAGGCGGGCCGCTGGGTCGACATCTTACCTGATCGGAGGGAATCGTGAGCGATGCGTTGTGGCGCCTGAGCGCCTGCGAGCTGGTGGCGGGCATCCGCGCAGAAGCGGTTCAGCTGCGTCGACGTGATGGAATCGGTCGTCGGCCGCATCCGCGCGCTCAATCCCGAGCTCAACGCGATCGTCTACGACTACGGCGACGAGGCCCTCGCCGCCGCGAAGCGCGCGCACCGCGCGCTGACGCGACGGCGCCGACCTCGGGCCGCTGCACGGCATCCCGGTGACCATCAAGGAGAACGTCGACGTCAAGGGCACGCCGACCCCCAACGGCGTGGCCGCGCTCGAGAGCATCATCGCGCCCGATCACGCGCCGCTGGTGCAAAACCTTCTGGACGCCGGCGCGATCATCGTCGGGCGCACCAACACGCCCGAGCTGTCGATGCGCGCGACCACCGACAATCCGCTGCACGGCCGCACCCTGAACCCCTGGGACCGCGAGGCGAGCCCCGGCGGCTCGTCGGGCGGCGCGAGCGCGGCGGCGGCCGCGGGCTTCGGCCCGATCCACCACGGCAACGACATCGGCGGCTCGCTGCGCTTCCCGGCCTTCGCCTGCGGGCTTGCCACCGTGAAGCCCACCAACAGCCGCATCCCCGCCTACAACCCGTCGCAGACCGTCGAGCGCGGCATGCTGGCGCAGCTGATGTCGGTCCAGGGCGCCATGTGCCGCGAGGTGCGCGACGTGCGCCTGGCGACCCGGGTCATGGCCGCGGGCGACCCGCGCGATCCCTGGTGGGCGCCGGTGCCGTTCGACGGCCCGCCGCCGCCGCGGCCGATCAAGGTCGCCTTCACCAAGCAGGCGCACGGCTACCCGATCCACCCGGAGATCGTGCGCGCCCTGGACCGGGCGGCGGGCTTCCTGCAGGACGCCGGCTACGCGATCGAGGAGGTCACAACGCCCTCGATCCTCGAGCCCGCGCAGGAGTGGTTCGACGTCGCGGTGCACGAGATCCACGAGACGCTGGGCCCGACCGTGGCCGCGCACGGCAGCGAGACCATCCAGCGGATCTTCGACTACATCGGCAGGATCGGCAGCCCGATCGGGCGCGAGGACTACGGCGCCCGGATCGCCGCCAGGACCGCGCTCACGCGGCGAATGGAACGTGTTCCTCGCCGACTACCCGCTGGTGCTGACGCCCGTTCATGATGCGCGCTCTCTACCCCTGGGACTACGACCAGCGCGGCTTCGAGCAGACCCGAGGACATCTTTCGCTCGGCAATTTACAGCATGGGCGTGAACTACCTGAGCCTGCCAGCCGGCATCGCGCCGATCGGCCTGATCGAGGGCCTGCCGGCGGGCGTGCAGATCATCGGCCAGCGCTACCGCGAGGACCTGATCCTCGACGCCCTGGAGGCGATCGAGCAGCGCGTCGGCATCCTGGTCCACCAGCTCTGGGCGCGCGAGGGGGGCGAGGCGTAGGGCGTGGACTCATGAACGCGGAGCCATTGCCACCGCGTTCTATGCAATACCGCTCGGGGTGCGGGCAGGATCGGGGCAACAAGATCCACTCTCCTGCGGCGAGCGGTTGTCGCATGATCAAGCTCCCTTTCGGAGCTCGAATCCACAACCAGCCAAAAGCTCGATTGGGCCAAGAACGTCGCATGATGACCGCAGAGCAGACGCCGCCACGATTCCGGCTCATGATTGAGTTTGACCCTCAGCGGTCATTGGCGTTGGGTCGCCAGACAGCGGATCGGTGGTCTGCAAAATGTCATTCTGGTAGTGTCAAAACTGCAATCTCTATACCTTACGAGGGACGCCGTGGATATCTCGGCGTGGCTGTGAAAGCTAGGGCTGGAGCGCTACGAGCAGGCCTTCCCAGCCGTTCACTGTTTCGTACAGGTCCACGGCCCTCAAACCCATCAGGATGCCGAACGTACCTACGCCCATCGCCACCAGCGTTGCCAGACCGGTATACCGAGACAATAGAGCACTGCGGGGATCACGTAAGAGATTTATCATGGTGATGACCGACTCTGTCGTTTCTCAATTCGAGATCCATCGTTGCCAAATTTAAATCAAATGTCAAATAAATTCGGCCGTCATCTTGTTATGGTTAATTTTTTACTATGGCTTATCCGACAATTGCAGACCCTGCTGGCCTATGGCGCCGTACAAGCGTGATTGCACGCGGTGCTTAACCGCCCGTTGTTAGTTACCACGATAGGATGCTGATACCGTATCGGCTCGACCCGCGAGACCGACCCCGTATCTTTTGAGGCTAGGATGCAGCCACCCTCGGAGCAAGCGCAGGTCGGAAAGCAGCTCGTCGCCTATCTCGAAAGCATCCGAAGGGACCTCTCTGGCTGGCGAGCAATCCATCTGCAGCCGTCGCAGCTACAGCCGCAAAACCGCCTTCACTTTAAGCTGCATATGGCCACTAGTGAGTTCGGCAAGCTTCTGCAGCGCTTCAAAGGCGAGTTGTTTCAGCTGCACCACGGCGACCTTTTCTGCTTCTGGCAAGGGGAATCAGTGGCCGAGGTTCGGGAGATTGTCCTGGGCATTAGTCTGTTATTTAGCGATGATCCCCTGATCAAGGCTGGCGAAGGTGAAAGTGATCTGGCTAAGAACACCGGCTTTGACACTGTCGACGATGCCTTGGCAACACAGCCGCGCTTCTGCAGCTCGTTCGAACTCAAGCGTGATTGCGATGCCCTTATTCTTCGAGTGCGACAAAGCCTGGGAGAGGCGAGTGTAGAGCCCAGGAAACCGCTTGATCCTGCCGATCTGGCGAGGATCGAAACGCGCCTCGCAACCATGAGCCTCTCTGGAATCCTTCACTGGCAGCCAATCTGCGCTGTGCTCCCCGGGGCCGCACCCCGCGCTCTCTTCACTGAGGTGTACGTCGCGGTTCGCAAGTTGTCGGACGTGTTCGAGATCGATCTCATTGCCGACCCCTGGCTCTTCCAGCGTTTGGGCGAGTCGCTGGATCGCCGGCTCATGTCCAGCCTAGCCGACGGCGTCAAAGGCGCAGAAGGGCCGATCAGTATTAATTTACGGCTTTCCACGTTGTTCTCACCCGAGTTTCAGAAGTTCCATGACGCATTTTCCAAGATCCGGCCAGGTTTTGTAGTTATAGAACTGCAATTGATCGATATATTTGCGGAACTGGGCGGGTTCCTGTTTATCCAGAAGTATCTACGTGACCGCGGTTATTTGGTCTGCATCGATGGACTTCATCACCTTCATCTGCCATTGATCGACCGTGAACGCCTTGGCGCCAATATGGTCAAGGTTATCTGGAGTCCGGATCTTCTTGACGCGGTCAACCAGGGCCAGCTTGAGGAGTTCAAGGCCGCAATCAATCGGACAGGTGTGAACCAGGTCGTGCTATGTCGCTGTGACAGCGCGGACGCCGTCAGTTGGGGACAGGCCGTTGGCATTCGGCTGTTCCAGGGCTACCACGTCGATTTCACTCGTACGTCTGATACGTCCACAGGCCATTGCATCCGCGCGCAGCGCCCTTCGCAATGCCGCGAATTAGAACTACGAGCCTGTCAGCCCCACTTCCTAAGGTCAAAAGTGCGGCCGATAGTAGCTTCAGGTTTACAGTTGACTACGCTTCGATGGAGCGCCCCGACGGGTCGTCGCGCAGCCCTTCGAACACGGTGGCCAGTGCCTTTCGCGTGGCCATGTTGAGCGCGGTCCGGTCTCGGGCCGATCGATCCGGATCAGAACCACGCCGTCTCCCGGCTAATCCATCAGCACCGGCCGGTCTGTATTGTCACCGCATGTCCTCCAGGTATCGTGTCCTGCACGGATAGATCAGCGTCATCCGGGGGAGAGCGCGGCAACGGCTGCGATCGCCAAGCCTATACGGTCGCATAGCCGCACCGGTAGCAAACAGCGGTCGAGCCTGCGGCCTGCCTCGCAAAAGGCGCAGGCGCAGGGCAGTGAGCGCAAGTTAGCGTTGGCCCATGTCGTGATGGCCGCTCATGGCTATTCCAAGAACTCCTGAACCACACCCGTGACGTCAGGGGAAGCTCCGGAAGCGGACAATGTGGGCCGGACAGCTCGGCGGGGCCTGGACCGTGGTGTTGGCCGGTCGCGCGTGGACGAGGCGCCGCTTCAGCACGCCCGACACAGCGCCGTGCTGCCGTCACCTACCGTCCCTAAGCTGAGCCTGACGCTCGACCTCTCTGGTGCGCGTCTAGGAGTTGATCCCCGCCATGCCGCAGATCAGGCGCCAGGCCTCGTCGTCGACCGGGCTCACCGACAGCCGCCCCTGGCGCACCAGCGCCAGATGCTGCAGGCGCGGATCGTCCTTGATCTGGCGCAGGCTCACCTCGTTCTTCACCGGCATCACCGGCTCGACGTCGACCACCGCGTAGCTCTTCTTGGGATCGTCCGGTTTCTCGTAGGCCGCACGGGCGACCCGCATGATGCCGACCACCGCCGGGTCCTTCTGCGAGCGGTAGAAGAAGACGCGGTCGCCCGCGGCCATCGCCCGCATGTTGCGCGCGGCCGTGTGGTTGTGGACGCCGTCCCACGTCGTGCGGCCATCGCGCACGAGGTCGTCCCACGCGTAGTCGTTCGGCTCCGACTTCATCAGCCAGTATGCCACGGCTCTTCTCCTCAGGCGGCGATCAGCTGGAACCGGTCGACGTCGACCAGCCCCTTGTCGGTGAGCTTCAGGTGCGGGATCACGGGCAGCGGCAGGAAGGCGAGCTGCAAGAGCGGCTCGGGCAGCGCGCAGCCCATGCCGCCCGTCGCCTCGCGCAGCCGGCGCAGCTTTCCGTCCACCTCCTCGTAAGGACGATCGCTCATCAGGCCCGCGACCGGCAGCGGCAGCTCGGCCAGCACCTGGCCGCCCGCCACCGCGACGCCGCCGCCCTGCAGCGCGATCAGCCGGTTCACCGCGAGTGCCATGTCAGCAATCGTTGTCGCCCACCACGATGATGTTGTGGCTGTCGTGGCCGATGCTGCTGGCGAGCGCGCCGCGCAGCGCCCCGAAGCCGTGCACGAAGCCGAGCCCGACATTGCCGTTGACGCCGTGGCGTTCCAGCACCGCGAGCTTGTGCACGCCCTGGTCCGGATCGGGCAGCCGGCAGCCGTCGCGCCAAGGCAGGCTCATGGTCAGGTGGTCGGTCAGCAGCGAATTCTCGATCGCACCGATCACCGGCCCCGACGGCCCCGCGGTGCGCGCCGCGAACACCTCCGGGCCGACCGGCTCGCGCTTGACCGAGCCGTAGCCGACCGGCGGCACCACCCTGCGGCCCTCGAACGCTCCCGCCTCGACCCTCACGCCGCCGCAGATCACCTGCTCGACCGCGCAGCTCTCGAGGTCGCCCAGCAGCACGATGTCGGCGCGCCGGCCGGGCGCGATCTGGCCGCGATCGAACAGGCCGAACGCGCGCGCCGCGGCGAAGGTCGCCGCCCGATAGGTCGGGATCGCCGGCGCGCCGCACTTGATCGCCTTGCGGATCGCGTAGTCGATGTGGCCCTCGTCCTCGATCTCGAGCGGGTTGCGATCGTCGGTGCAGAACGCGATCGAGGGCCAGGTCGCCTCGCTGAGCAAGGGCGCCAGCGCCGCGACGTTCTTGGCGATGGAGCCCTCGCGGATCAGCAGATGCAGGCCCTTGGCGAGCTTCTCCGCGCCCTCCTCGCGCAAAGGCGTCTCGTGGTCGGTGCGCGGCCCTGCCGCCAGGTAGCGCGTTGAGGTCGTAGCCGCGCACCAGCGGCGCATGGCCGTCGACGTGCCAGCCCGCGAACGCCACGAGCTTGTCCAGCACCACCGGGTCTTTTGCCAGCACGCCCGGAAAATTCATCATCTCGGCGAGGCCGAGCGCCGATGGATGATCGCGCAGATCGACCAGGTCCTCCGCGAGCAGCCTGGCACCCGAAGTCTCGAGGTCGGTCGCCGGCACGCAGGAGCTGAGCTGCACCTTCAGGGTCATGCGCAGGCGTCTGCGCGGCCTCGAGGAAGTAGCGCAGCCCTTCGAGCCCCAGCACGTTGGCGATCTCGTGCGGATCGCAGATCGCGGTGGTCGTGCCGCGCGGCAGCACCTGCCGGTCGAATTCTCCCGGCGTCACGAGGCTGCTCTCGACATGGACATGCGTGTCGATGAAGCCGGGCGTGGCGATCAGGCCGCGGCCGTCGATCTCGCGCTTGCCGCGATAGTCGTCATAGGTGCCGACGATCCAGTCGCCGCAGATCGCGATGTCGCCCGCCTCGAGGCGTGCCGGTCGCGACGTTCAGGATGCGAGCACCCTTGATCACGAGGTCTGCGGCCTCCCGGCCGATCCCCTGGTCGATCCGGCGACCGAGCTCGTCCCTGTCCAGCATGCGCATCTCCTCGTGGCGGCGGCACTGTAGCGCCGCCCGCCGGCGAGACCAATCCCCGCGCGCGCCGCTTGCGCTGGCAACAGGCGGCCCTCTATGGTGGCCCGCGCACGAGGGGAGCCTTTGGCTGAGAGGTCCGGGCAACCGGACGACCCTTGGAACCTGATCCGACTAGCAGCGGCGTAGGGATCGTGCAGCTTGGCCAGAGCGCCCCGATCAGCCTTCGACATCACCGTTGAGCAAGCCAGCATCGGCTACGCCGGTACGGCGCTGTTCCACGGCCTCGATTTCACGCTTGCGGGCGGCCAGTGGACCTGCCTGCTCGGCTCGAGCGGCGTCGGCAAGAGCACGCTGTTGCGCCTGATCGCGGGCCTGGTCGCGGCCCGATCGCGGCAGCGGTCCCCTGCAGCGATGGCCGCCCGCTCGCCGGCCGGCTCGCCTGGATGGGCCAGCGCGACGACCTTCTGCCCTGGCTCTCGGCGCGCGCCAACGTCACGCTCGGCGCGAGGCTGCGCGGCGAGCAGCCGGACCTCGCGCGGGCGGATCTGCTGCTCGAGCGCGTGGGCCTTGCGCGCCAGCGCGGCCAGCTGCCGGCGACCCTTTCCGGCGGTGAGCGCCAGCGCGCAGCCCTCGCCCGCACGCTCATGGAGGACCGGCCGGTGGTCCTCATGGACGAGCCGTTCTCCGCGCTCGATGCGATCACGCGCGCGCGCCTGCAGAGCCTGGCCGCGACGCTGCTCGCCGGCCGCACCGTGCTGCTGGTCACGCACGATCCGCTCGAGGCGCTGCGGCTCGGCCATCGCGTCCACGTCATGGCGGGCGCGCCTGCGCGCATCGAGACGCCGATCCTGCCTTCGGGCGAGCCGCCGCGCGATCTCCACGACCCCGACCTGATGCGCCTGCAGGGCGACCTCCTGGCGCGCCTCGCCGATGCGCAAGATCTCGCGGCTTGAGCAACCCCCGCCCGCTCGTGGTCCTGGCAGGCCTGCTGCTGCTGTGGCAGGCCGCGGTGTGGCTGACCGGCGTGCCGCACTATCTGCTGCCGGCACCGCTCGCGGTCGGCCGCACGCTTCTCGCCTCCGCGCCGCTGCTGCTCGACCACGCCGCGATCACGCTCGTGGAGATCCTTCTCGGGCTTGCCGGCGGCGTGCTGATCGGCAGCGCCAGCGCGCTCGCCATGGCGCTCCTGCCGCCGCTGCAGCCCTGGCTCCTGCCGCTGCTGGTGCTCGGCCAGACCATCCCGGTGTTCGCGCTCGCGCCCCTTCTGGTGCTGTGGTTCGGCTACGGCCTCGCGAGCAAGGTCGTGATGGCGATGCTGATCATCTACTTCCCGGTCGCAGCGGCGCTGTTCGACGGGCTGCGGCGCACCGAGCCCGGCTGGCTCGACCTCGCGCGCACCATGGGCGCCACCCGCCTGCGCATCCTGTTGCGCCTGCGCCTGCCGGCATCGCTGCCGGCGTTCGGCTCGGGCCTGCGCATCGCGACCGCGGTCGCACCGATCGGCGCCGTGGTCGGCGAATGGGTGGGCTCCTCCGGCGGCCTCGGCTATCTCATGCTGCACGCCAACGCGCGCCTGCAGATCGACGTCATGTTCGCCGCCCTGTTCGTGCTGATGGTCATGGCGCTGGCGCTCTACGTGCTGGTCGACCGCGCGCTCGTGCGCCTGATGCCCTGGGCGCCCCAGACCCTGAAAGCCGAAAACTGACCCCGGGAGGGCTCTCGATGATCCTACGACCCCAGTTCCTGCGCGTCAGCCCTGCTCGGGATCGGCCTGCTCGCCGCGAGCCCGGCAGTGGCCGCGGAAAAACTCACGCTGCTGCTGGACTGGTTCGTCAATCCGGACCACGCGCCGATCATCGTCGCCGACAAGCGCGGCTACTTCGCCGAGCGCGGCCTCGAGGTCGAGATCATCGCACCCGCCGATCCGAACGATCCGCCCAAGCTGGTCGCGGCCGGCCAGGCCGACATCGCGATCAGCTACCAGCCGCAGCTGCACATCCAGAAGGACCAGGGCCTGCCGCTTACCCGCATCGGCACGCTGGTGGCGACGCCGCTCAATACGCTGATGGTGCTGGACGACGGCCCGATCGACGAGATCGCCGATCTGAAGGGCGGCAAGATCGGCTATCTCGGTCGGCGGGTTTCGAGCACGCACTGCTCGGCGCCATGCTGGCCCGCCACGGCCTGACCCCGGACGACGTCGAGCTGATCAACGTCAACTTCGCGCTCTCGCCGGCGCTGCTCTCCGGCCAGGTCGACGCCGTGATCGGCGCGTATCGCAACTTCGAGCTCAACCAGCTCGACCTCGAAGGCAGCCCCGGCCGCGCCTTCTACCCCGAGGAGGAGGGCGTTCCGGCCTACGACGAGCTGATCTTCATCGCGAACTCCGGCAAGCTCGACGACCCGCGCCTGCCACGCTTCCTCGATGCGATCGAGGCCGGCACGCTCTATCTCCTGAACCACCCCGACGAGAGCTTCCAGCTCTTCATCGAGGGCCGCCCGGAGCTGAACGACGAGCTGAACCGCCTCGCCTGGCAGGACACCCTGCCGCGCTTCGCGCTCCGCCCGGCGGCGATGGACACCGCGCGCTACGAGCGCTTTGCCGCCTTCCTCGAGCAGCAGGGCCTGATCAAATCCCCGCCGCCGGTCGAGGACTATGCGGTCGAGCTAGAGCGCTAGGCCCGTCGCACGGTGCGGAATCTTCGCCAACGCGTAGCGCGCTGAGCCTCGCGCATCACCCCTTTGCGTGGGCAGGCATCGGCGCGTCAATGGCGAAGCCTGCTGCGGCCGGGGGCGAGTTTGGACCGCCACCAGGCGGGGACGGGGGCGAAGGCTCATGCCGGTGCCGCCGGAGAGGTGGATGAGGCTCACGCAGCGGTTATAGAAGCTGTGGTCCGCAGGGCCACCGCCTATGCTGACCACGGTCGTGTCGGCGAGCTCGCGCTCGAAGATCGAGAGCATCAACAGGTCGCGCTCGTCGTCAAAAGCGCTCATGATCTCATCGAAGAAGACCGCTTGCGGCCTGTGCAGCAGTAGGCGCGCGAGGACGAGACGCTGTTGCTGCTCCGGGCTCAGCTCCTTGTCCCAGCGCTTCTCCCGATCGAGGGCGGGCATGAGGTGATCGAGGCCCACGCGTTCAAGGGCCGCGCATACTGCATCGTCGTCGAAGCATTTCGAAGCGTCGGGATACGTGACGTTGTCCCGGAGGCTCCCGAGCGGCAGGTACGGGCGCTGGGGCACGAACATGACGGCCTCTCGGGGAGGCAGATGCACCGTGCCGCTGCCCCAGGGCCAGACGCCCGCCATCGCCCGGAACAGGACACTCTTGTCCGCACCCGTCTCTCCGGTGATCAGAAGTCGATCGCCCGGCGCCAACTCGACCTTGGCCGGTCGAGGCCGATGCAGCCGTCGGACAGAGTGACGCTCAGGTTCTCAAAGGCCACCGCGCTGAACGGGCGTTGGACGAACCTGATGCGGCTCGTTTCATGGCCCGGCGCCTCGAGCTTAGGAAGCGCTTCATGAAGGGCGACGACGCGCAGAAGCGTCGCCCGCCAGTCAGCGATCTGCGGAAAGCTGTCGACGAACCATCGGAGCGCATGCTCCACCTGATTGAAGGCGCCGATCGTCATCATCAGCTCGCCGAACGACAGCGTGCCGCGGAAATAGCCGGGCGACGCGACGAGGATCGGCACCAGCAACGCGAGCCAGCCATAGCCCGAGGTGATCCAGGTGAGCCGGGCAAGGCCGTTGGCGAGGCGCCGCGTGACCTGCACGACGTGCTCTACCGGCCGGTCGAGAGCACGCCGCTCATCCATCTCGCCGCCGTGCACCGAGATGGCTTCGGCGGACTCGCTGAGGCGGACCAGGGCGAAACGGAGCTCCGCCTCGCGGGCGTAACGCTCCGCGTTGATCGCGATCAGCGGACGGCCTATGCGCCAGGTGAGCCAGGAGCCGACGGAGGCGTAAATGAGAGCGCACCAGACGAAGTACCCTGGAACGGTGAAGCTGCTCTCGCCCAGAGCGAACACGACCTCGCTCGAGAGCAGCCAGAGCACCCCGAGGAAGCTCACGAGAAGGAGCGAGGCCCGCAGCAAGCCTATGCTGAGGCTGACCGAAAACTGTGTCAGCCGGAGCGCGTCCGCCTGCATCCGCTGGTCGGGGTTGACGCCGATATCACTGTTCAGCGCGAGCAGATGCGCCCGCTTGGGCACCAGCCAACGGTCGAGCAGGTCACGGGTGAGCCACTCCCGCAGCCGTACCTCGAGCATCTCGCGCAGCCAGGTTTCGGCCACCACGAGCGTGAGCAGTCCCGCGACGACAACGAGAAAGACCAGGACCTGCTTACCAAATACCTCCAGATCGCGGCGCTCGAGGGCATCGAAGAAATCACCCTGCCAGGCGTTGAGCCTCACCTGACCGACCATGCTGACGCAGATGACGACACCGATCCCAACAGCCAGCCAAGCAAGCCGACGCCGAAGAGGCGAGGCACCTACGGTGCCGAACAGAGACTTCAGCTGGCACCAGACCGTCTCGCTAGCCACGTCTGGTGCCGCGGCGACCAGCTTCCTCGACGGCAAGATCGTTGCCATCATATAGCGCTCCACTTTCGTTATTTTCTTGGTGGCGCAACCATCGTTGCACGACACCATTATGATCAACGAACCGCAATAAGCCACTGCAGATTGTGGTTGACCACTAACTTCCACCACCATGTGTTGCGATTCGGTTACTGTCGGCGCTCAATTGTCGTCGAATTCCCCTCTGCGCCAGGCATGCTCGCACACGAAGCGGCCGCGCGGGGCGAGCGCGCCTGCGCGCGGAACCGATCCGCTCAGCAGGGCAGGATCAAGACCCCGCCGCCGGTCGCCGAATACGCGGTCGAGCTGCAGCGGTAGTCGAACGCGACCATCACCACGTCATGGAACACGGGGCCTGCGCCTTCCGTATCACCCGTATCACCTTTGCGCGTGGGGCGAGGTTCTGCAGGGGTAATCTGACATATGAGCCTATCAGTCGGAGTGAACACAATGGCCGGCAAGACGTCCAAGAAGTCGGCGAAGGTCGCAAAGGAGGCCGCCGCCAAGCGGGTCGCTGCGAAGGCGGCCAAACCGCGCAAGGCGGCGCCGAAGTCGTCAGTCCCGCAAGGCCGCAAAGCCGACCCTCCTCGCAGGCGGCAACCCTCAGATCGCGAAGGCCGACGGCGACGCCCCCGTGCAGGCCTACATCGCGGCCATGCCGGGCTGGAAACGCGACGTCGGGCGCCGCCTCGACGCGCTCATCGTGCGCACCGTCCCCGGCGTGCGCAAGGCGGTCAAATGGAACTCGCCGTTCTATGGCGTCGAGGGCCAGGGCTGGTTCCTCAGCTTCCATTGCTTCACGAAGTACGTCAAAGTGGCTTTCTTCCGCGGCACGTCGCTGCGTCCTGTCCCTCCCGGCGAGTCCAAGCACAAGGAAGTGCGCTACCTCGACATCCACGAGGACGACCAGCTCGACGAAGCTCAGCTCGCCGCCTGGGTGAAGCAAGCCAGCCAATTGCCCGGCGAACGAATGTGAGCGGCCAGTGGAGGTGCGTGCGGGTGAGGAGTAAGTGACGGGCGAGCGACAACAACCATGAAGAAAGCGACAACAACCATGAAGAAGAGGAAGAGCGGCTCGAAGGAAGGAAAAGGAGGAGACTCTCCCTCTCAGCTGATCGATGCGAGAATCAAGGAGCTGAGTGATTGGCGGGGCGAGACGCTCGCTCGGGTCCGAATTCTCATCAAGCAGGCCGACCCCGAAGTGGTCGAGGAGTGGAAGTGGAGAGGGGTTCCGGTGTGGTCGCACGCCGGAATCATCTGCACCGGTGAGACGTACAAGAATGTCGTGAAGATGACCTTCGCCAAGGGCGCCTCGTTGGAGGACCCTTCAGGCCTCTTCAACTCCAGCCTCGAAGGCAACACCAGGCGTGCCATCGATTTCCATGAGGGCGACAAGATTGATGAAAAGGCGTTGCAGGCGCTCATTCGCGCCGCCGTGGCACTGAACACGTCGGTGCGAGCTACCGCTCGCCCCGTCCGCTCTCAGAAGAGACCAAAGAGCGCTCAGAGCGCCCCATAGATCGGCTTGTGCTTGGTATATCCCCCATCGACGGTCAGGACTTCGCCCACGCACCAGCATTCGTTCGACCAGAAGTACATGGTTGCCGCGGCAATATGCGATGGGTCGGTCAGGCCGCCCATGGGCATGCTGTCCTCCACCGCTTGCAGGCGTCCCGCGCCGATCTCGTTCTGCGCCGCCATGGGGCCGCGCAGGGGTGAGGGTGCGAGGCCGTTCAGGACGAGGCCGTGCGCTTCGAGGAAGTAGCGGGCCTGAAGGGTCAGGAGGTTGAGCAGACCGCCTTTGGACGCCTCGTAGGCGGCGCTCGCACGGCCCTCCGAGCCGACGGTGGCAGACGTCGAGAGGATGATGACGCCGTGGGTGCGTGGCGCGAAAGCGCCGGCGCGGATGCCTTGCTTCAGCACGTTGAGAGCGCCCCAGAGGTTCACCTCGCAGGCGCCGAGGATGTCTTTCTTGCTGAGCTCCTCGGGCGGGGTCAGCGGCCTGGGTGAGATGCCGGCGGTGTGTTGCAGATAGCGGATGTTGCCGTGGCGCGAGAAGAGGGCGGCGACGGCGTCCTCGCTGGTGACATCGACGGTTTCCGCGACGACCTCGAGGGATGGATTGGCGGCGGCGATCCCCTTTGCGAAATCGGCAAGGGCCGTACGCTCGCCGCCGGCGTTGATCGTATCCGCGCCGTCGACGAGGACGAGCTTGGCAGCGCCCAGCCACGCGCCGACGCGGTTTGCGAGGTATTGGCCCATGAGCCCGACGCCCACGATCATGACGTTGGGGCTCTCGTCGTACGAAAGTGCAGCCACGCGCCTCGCGCTCCCTTTGGCACCGGGATGTGAACGAGCCCCGTAAGCTAGCGGCTTTGGCGGCAGAGAACCAGCGCGCGAGTGCTGGCGCTCCGCCGGGGCTGCTCTCCACTCTACTTCACCATGCTGACCCGGCGCCGTCGAAGCGGATCGCGCCCGCCGTCGGCGCGAGCAGCCTCAGCACTCGGGGCCCGGCCTCGCCGCGACCGCGATCCTGTGCTTCCTCTACTCCTGGAACGACTTCTTCTTCGCCCTGATCCTGACCCGGATCGAGGCGATGACGGCACCCTTCGCAGTCGTGAACTTCATGAACTACGAGGGCTGGGAGTGGGGCAAGATCGCCGCCGGCGGCACCATGGTCATGCTACCGGTCCTGTTCTTCTCGATCCTGGTGCGCAAGTTTCTGGTGCACGGCCTGACCGCGGGCGCGCTCAAAGGCTGACGCCTCCGCCAACAACGAGGCGCTCGGCGACCCGCGCCTGTCGCGCTTTCTCTATGCGAGATCGAAGCATGCTGACGCAAGGTCTCGGCACTTCTGCTTGTAGCTAGGAGGCGACACTCACAAACAATGTATCACCACGCCTCCCCGTACGCACCAATCCGCCAGACCGTGTCACTGGGAGACGCCATGGACTCCCGAGGGCTACCAGTCGTACCTTGTCTCGGGCAAACCCACGGTGGGGCTCGGCCGTGGCCAAGAACGTCCAGCGTCGCCTAGCCGCCATATTGGCTGCCGATGTGGTCAGCTATTCGCGCCTCATGGAAGCGGACGAGACGGGTACGCTGGCCGCGCTCAAGACCCTGAGGCGCGAGCTAATCGACCCCCGGATGGCGACCTACCGCGGGCGCGTCGTCAAGCTGATGGGCGACGGCATGCTGGCGGAGTTCCCGAGCGTGGTCGACGCGCTCGCCTGCGCGATCGACGTCCAGGAGGCGGTGGCCAGACGCAACGTCGGCGTTCCCAACGATCGGCGGATCGCGTTCCGAGTCGGGATCAACCTCGGCGACGTGATGGTCGAGGAGGACGATCTCTACGGTGACGGGGTCAATGTCGCGGCGCGCCTGGAGCAGCTGGCGGAGCCCGGCGGCATCGCGATCTCGGGCACGGTGCGCGAGCACGTCGAGGGTAAGCTCGACGCCCGCTTCGCCGATGCCGGCGAGCAGCGGGTGAAAAACATCGCGCGGCCGGTCCACGTCTTTCGCTGGTCGCCGGTGGCCGAGGCCGCGGCGGCGCTTGCGGCGGTGTCGGGCCCGGAGCTGACGGTCCAGAAAAGGCCGTCGATCGCGGTGCTGCCGTTCGACAATCTGTCGGGCGATCCGGGTCAGGCCCATCTGGCGGACGGCATCGCCGAGGACGTGATCTCGCTGCTGTCGCGCGTGCGCTGGCTGTTGGTGATCGCCCGCAACTCCACCTTCACCTACAAGGGGCGCGCGGTCGACGTGCAGGAGGTGGCCGAGGAGCTGGGCGTGCGCTACGTGCTGGAGGGCAGCGTACGCTCCGCCGGCAAGCGCATCCGCGTCAGCGCCCAGCTGATCGACGCACCGTCGCGCTCCCACCTCTGGGCCCAACGCTACGACCGTGAGCTGGAGGACCTGTTCGCCCTCCAGGACGAGATCACCGAGGCCATCGTCGGCGCGCTCGAGCCGGAATTGGGCGCAGCCGAACGCGAGCGTGCCCGCCATAAGCCGCCGCACAACCTGGACGCCTGGAGCTGCTACCAGCGCGGCCTCTGGCAAGTCTACCGATACCAACGGGCCGACGTGTCCGAAGCGCTCCGTCTGTTCGAACGGGCGATCGACCTCGATCCCAACTTCGGAAGTGCCTATGCCGGCAAGTCGTTCTGCCATTTCATCAACGTCTTTCTCGACTACACCGCCGATCGGGAGTTGGAGCTCGATCGGGCTCATCGAGCAGCCATGCGAAGCGTTGCTCTCGACGAAAGGGACGCGTTCGCCCATTGGACGCTGGGGCGCGCGTTGCTTCTGATGCGGGAGCACGATGAGGCGATCGCCGAATTCGAGACCGCGATCGACCTCAGCCCGAGTTTCGCCCAAGCTCATTTCGGCCTCGGCTGGGCGCTGGCGTACAGCCAGCGCCCGGAGGAAGCCCTATCCGAGATCGACAAAGCCTACCGTCTGAGCCCACGTGATCCGCTCTTGTTCGGCATTGCCGCCAGCCGCGCGATCGCGCTCATGATCCTGGAACGTTACGCCGAGGCGGTCCAGTGGGCGCGGATCGCGCTGCGGCAACCCAATTCGCATTTTCGCATTCACGCGGTGCTGGCTGCGGCCCTCGGCCATGCCGGCCGAACCGACGAGGCCAAACACGTGGTAGATGAGCTGCTGCGCCTCCGCCCGGACTACTCGCGTGTGCTGGTCGAACGGATCATGCCATTCAAGCGTCGAGAAGACCTGGATCACTTCATCGAAGGCCTGCGCAAGGCGGGCCTGCCGGCGTGAGGCTCAGCGCTGGGATGCGGCCGGCGATCGCGGATCGGACGCAGTGGGTCATCGGCTTGAGCACCTGCTCGTAGCTGTAGCCAGCGCTGTAGACGCCTCCTAGAACCGCTCCGCCCCCTCGATCACATGCGCTCGGCGCTGTGATCGATTCTACCCATATTTTAAACGGCCGGCGCGAGTGGGTTTCGGCCGACGAACGGTCTTGATGTCCGAATCGGGTCAGAGTGGGCATTATTGATAGCCGCGATCCTAAGAGCATGGGCGAGCCGGAAACAGCACGACCGAAGGAGGCCTCCGATCCGCGGCCCTGCGTGGCTGTCGTCATCGTGATGGATAATATTCCTATCCCGGCTAGACTGACGCATCTTGCGGCCGCATACCCCGGCCGCCTCCCCCGCCAGCGAAGGAATTTTTGATATGTCAAGCTTTGGCCTGCCCGGCGCGCGCGCCGAGGCCAGTCGGCGCAATGGCGCCAAGTCGAGAGGACCCAAAACCCCGGAAGGCAAGGCGCGCTCCGCGCAGAACGCCCTCAAGCACGGTTTGCGCGCGCAAAAGCACATGGTGCTGCCGAGCGAGAACGCCGCGGAGTTCGCCGCGCTCGAGGCGGCGTTGATGGACGAGCTGGCGCCCGAGGGCGCGCTCCAGTCCGCGCTCGCGCAGCGGGTCGTTGCCGCCGTCTGGCGGCTATCCGCGCGCCGAGCGCCTCGAGGCCGACCTGTTCGCCGAGAACCAGCTTGCGGGCTGGAGCCTCGGGCACGCCCTGATCCGCGATTGCAACGGCGGCGCGCGCAGCTTCGACACGCTGCTGCGCTATCGCGGCGGCGCGCTGGCCGAGCTCTGGCGTGCGCTGCGCACCCTCAAGGCGCTCCAGGCCGAGCGGGCGGCCGCCAACCCGCAGGTGATCGAGCCCCACCTTCTCGCCGAGCCGCACGAAATACCGATCGAACCCGAAGGCCGCGGCAATCCTCGCGATCGTGAGCCGGCGCCGGTCGCGAGCGAACCCGTGCTGCTCCCGGCCGCGATCGTGCCGGCGGTGCTGCCATGCGACCGGGCGGCGCGCACGCAGCTGCCAGACGAACCCGAGAGCCCCGCAAACCCTCGCGATTGGGGCCGGTCAGGCGGCCGAGCGGCGCCGGGGCGGGGCGATCCGAGGCCGGCCGAGCCGGCGCCGGCCCTGCCGATCGAGCTCGCGCGGAGAGGAAGCGCCTGCCTCCTGGCCGGGACGGCGCTCGTGCCGCCCGGCCGGCGCGGATCGAGCTAGAACCGGTCCTTGCGGTGGCGGATCTCGGCGAACACCTCGGCGTCGCTGGCGCCCTCCATGCCGAGCCTGGCGCGAATGGCCTTGTCGCCTGCGCGCAGGAACGGGTTGGCGGCGCGCTCGGAGGCAAGCGTGCTCGGCATCGGTCGGCTTGCCCGCGGCGCGCTGGCGCTCGACCTCGGCGGCGCGCGCCTGCAGTGCCTTGTTGTCCGGGTCGACCGAGAGCGCGAAGCGCGCGTTCGCCTGGGTGTACTCGTGGCCGCAGTACACTCGGGCGTCGTCCGGCAGGGCCGCGAGCTTGGAGAGCGAATTCCACATCTGGGCGATGCGCGCCCTCGATCACCCGGCCGCAGCCGAGCGAGAACAGGGTGTCGGCGCAGAACAGCGCCTGGCTTTCTGGAAACCAGAAGCTGATGTGGCCCGAGGTGTGGCCGGGCGTCTCGAAGACCTGCGCGTCTGCCTCGCCCAGCTTGAAGTGATCGCCGTCCCCGAGCTTGACGTCGATGCCCGGGATTCTCGCCTCGTCCGCCTTGGCGCCCGCCACCCGGCAGCCGGTCGCCTGCTTGAGCTCGAGATTGCCGCCGGTGTGATCGGCATGGTGGTGGGTTGTGAGGATCCAGTCGAGCTTCCAGCCCCTGGCGGCGAGCCGTTCCATCACCGGCGGGACGACCGGCGGGTCGACGATGGCGGTGACGCCGGCCCCCGGATCGTGCAGCAGATAGGCGTAGTTGTCGCTGAGCACCGGGATTTGTTCAATCTCGAGTTGTGCCATCGCCTCCATCCCACGTGTTTTGGGGGCCGCTCGGTTCACAAATCGGCGGCCATACCCTATGTCAAGTCGGCGACCATACGCTATGTCAGTCACGAGCGTGCGCCCGTGGCGGAACGATCACCGGCTGAGACGGCCTGGACCATGCGCCCGGACATTATCGATCTGCAAGCCTTTTATGGATCACGCCAGGGTCAGCTGGTGCGCCGCCTGGTGGGGCGGCAGATCCGCCTCTTGTGGCCGGAGCTGCCAGGTGCCCGCGTCCTCGGGCTCGGCTATGCGGTGCCGTTCCTGGGCCTGCTCGCCGAGGCGTCGGAGCGGGTGTGCGCGATCATGCCGCCGGCGCAGGGCGTTGCGGCCTGGCCGCCGCAGCAGCCGAACCAGGTCGCCCTCGCGATGGAGGGCGAGCTGCCGCTGCCCGATCGCAGCATCGACCGCGTGCTGATGGTGCACGCCCTGGAATTGGCCGAGCAGGTCCGGCCCCTGCTGCGCGAGGTCTGGCGGGTGCTGGTGGACGGCGGCCAGGCGATGATCGTGGTGCCGAACCGGCGCGGCCTCTGGTGCCTCAGCGAGACGACCCCCTTCGGCCACGGCCAGCCGTTCAGCGTGTCGCAGCTCAAGGAGGCGCTGCGCAGCATGCTGTTCTCGCCCGGCCGCAGCGCAACCGCCCTCTACGTGCCGCCGTCGCGATCGCCCTTGCTGCTGCGCACGGCGGTCGCCTGGGAGCGGGTCGGCGGCCTGCGGTGGGCGCAGCCGTTCGCGGGCGTGCTCGCGATGACTGCGGCCAAGCAGATCTACGCCCTGCCCTCCGAGCCCGCCAAGAAACGCCGCCACAAGCCGGCCTATGCGCCGGCGCCGCAGACGGCAGCGGCGGCCGAGCGGGTGACGCCCGCCAGCCGTCAGAGCAGCGGCGGCGACGGTCGATGGAGCACGAACAGCGCCTGCTCGCTCAACAGGTTGTTGAGCCAGCCATTGCCGAGATAGCGCCGCCTTCCGCCGGCCGCGAGGCACGTGCGGCGCTCGATCGTGACGCCGAGCTCCGCGCACAGCAGCTCGAAATCGTCCAGCGTGCAGGGATGGATGTTCGGGGTCGCGTACCACGGCTCGGGCAGGCAGCGCGTCGTCGGCATGCGGCCGCGCGCCAAAAGGTCCCAGCGCGCCCGCCAGTAGGCGTAGTTGGTGAACGAGACGATGCCGTAGCGGCCGATGCGCAGCATCTCGCCCAAAACCTCCCGCGGCCGCCGCATGGCCTGGATGGTCTGGCTCAGGATCACGTAGTCGAAGGCGTTGTCGGGGTAGATCGCGAGATCGGTATCGGCGTCGCCCTGGACGACCGCGAGCCCCCGGCTGACGCAGTCGTGCACGCCGGCTTGGCTCAGCTCGATGCCGCGGGCGTCGACCTGCTTGGTCCTGGCGAGGAAGGCCAGCAGGGCGCCGTCGTCGCAGCCGACGTCGAGCACCCGCGTGTCCGGGTCGACCAGATCGGCGATCAGGCGCAGGTCCTGGCGCAGGCCGTTGACGCTCGCCATGACGGCTCGCCCGCTCAGTGCAGGCCGTACTGCGTGGCGGCGCCCTCGAGAAAGCCCGCCAGCACGCGGTGGAACTCCGGCTCGTCGAGCAGGAAGGCGTCGTGGCCGCGATCGGTCTGGATCTCGCAGAACGAGACGTTGGCGGCGACCGCGTTGAGCGCCCGCACCAGCTCGCGGCTCTCGGCGGTCGGGAACAGCCAGTCCGAGCTGAACGAGAGCACGCAAAAGCGCGCGCTGGCACGGCGGAAGGCGTCCGCGAGCACGCCGCCATGGCTCCCCGCGAGGTCGAAATAGTCCATCGCCCGGGTGATATAGAGGTAGGAGTTGGCATCGAACCGGTCGATGAAGCTGATGCCCTGGTGGCGCAGATAGCTCTCGACCTGGAAATCGGCATCGAAGCCGAAGGACAGGCGTGCGCGGTCCTGCAGCGAACGGCCGAACTTGCGGTGCAGGCCGGCCTCGCTGAGATAGGTGATGTGCGCCGCCATGCGCGCCACCGCCAGGCCGCGGGTCGGGCGCCGGCCGGTGTTCAGGTAGTTGCCGCCCTGCCAGTCGGGATCGGCCATGATCGCCTGGCGGCCGACCTCGTGGAAGGCGATGTTCTGCGCCGAATGGCGCGCCGAGGCTGCGATCGGCACGGCGCTGAACACCCGCTCGGGATAGCTCGACGCCCACTCCAGCACCTGCATCCCGCCCATCGAGCCGCCGATCACGCAGAACAGCCGCTCGATGCCCAGATGGTCGAGCAGCAGCGCCTGCAACCGGACCATGTCGCCGATGGTGATCACCGGGAAGCTGAGCCCGAAGGGCTCGCCGGTCGCGACGTTGCGATCGACCGGTCCGGTGGTGCCCATGCAGCCGCCCAGCACGTTGGCGCAGATCACGAAGTAGCGCTCGGTGTCGATCGGCATGCCCGGCCCGATCGTGAGCTCCCACCAGCCGCTCTTGCCGGTCATCGGGTGGCTGCCGGCCGCGAACTGATCGCCGGTGAGCGCGTGGCAGACCAGGATGGCGTTGGAGCGCTTGGCGTCGAGGCGGCCGTAGGTCTGGTAGGCAACGTTGACCGGGCCGAGCTCGGCGCCGCAGTCGAGCTTGAGCGGCACCGCGTCCGCGAGCCTGGCGCGGTGGCCGGGCAGGCGGGCGGTATCCAGATCGACGACCGAGAAGATTTTTGGCTCGGGCATTTAGACGAGCGTGACCGTGTGACGGGCGATTCCGAAGTGAGTTAGTTGGCCGGGGACCCCGCAAAAGTCAATGCCGACTTTACTTCCCTGCCGGCGGGAGACTAGTGTGCGCGGACTTCGGCGCGCAATCCCGGGCTTCAATGGAATTGGTTGAGCCTCCCCTGGAGGACCTGCGAAAGGAAATCGATCGGATCGATCGCGCGATCGTCGGTCTGCTGATCGAGCGTACCGACGTGGTGCGATCGATCGGCGAGATCAAAGGCGATCGCACAGGCGGCCGCCTCGCCATGCGACCGGCGCGCGAGGCCGTGATCCTGCGCGGCCTGGTGGCGCAGGCGGGCGATCGCTTCCCGCAGCGGGTGCTGGTGCGGATGTGGCGCGAGCTGCTCGCCGCCACCACCCGGCAGCAGACGCCGGTGGCACTCGCGGTTTACGCCCCCTGAGGACAATCCCTCGATCTGGGACCTCGCGCGCGATCATTTCGGCTCGACCACGCCGGTCACCCGCTCCGAGAGCGCCGGCCAGGCGATCCGCGCGGTGAGCGACGGGTCGGCCGCCATCGCCGTGCTGCCCCTGCCGCACGACGACGATGGCTGGTGGCTGGCGCTGATCTCGGATCAGCCCGACCGCCTGCGCGTGTTCGGCCGCCTGCCGTTCGTGGCCGGACGGCCGGCCAATGGCGACGGGCCGTGGGCCCTGGCGCTCGGCTGGCTCGAGCCCGAGCCCTCGGGCGACGATCTGGGACTGCTGGCGATCGAGGCCGATTCCGGCATCTCGCGGGCCCGGCTGCGCGCGCTGATGGAGACGGCAGGCCTCGCGCCGGAATGGCAGATCACCTGGCGCCCCGCCGATCCCGGCCAGGCCGTGCATCTGGTCGAGGTCGGCAGCCTGGTGCGCGATGGCGACGATCGCCTCGCCGCACTCCAGGGCGCTGCCCCGGGTGAGGTCTTGCGGATCGTGGCGGTCGGCGGCTACCCTCGCCCCCTGCCGTCGGACCAGGCTGCGCCCCCGGTACCTCTCTGACGGCGGCTGACCGACCCGCCCGACCCGTTGCTGCGACTGAACGAGAACCCATGGCACCGCTGCGGCCGCGCCCCGGCATTCTGGAGATCTAGCCCTACGTCGGCGGCAAGGCCGAGGTCGAGGGCATGGCGAATGTCATCAAGCTCTCGGCCAACGAGGCGGCGCTGGGGCCGAGCCCCAGGGCGATCGCGGCTCTGCGCGCGGCGGTCCCGGTCGTGCACCGTTATCCGGACGGCGGTGCCAGGGCGCTGCGCCAGGCGATCGGCGCCCGCTTCGACCTCGATCCCGAGCGCATGGTCTGCGGCGCCGGCTCCGACGAGCTGATCCAGCTGCTGATGCGCGCCTATGCCGGGCCCGGCGACGAGGTGCTCTACAGCGCGCACGGCTTCCTGATGTACCGGCTCTGCGCGCTCGCGATCGGTGCTACCCCGGTCGCAGCACCCGAGCGCGACCTCAAGGCCGACGTCGACGCCATGCTGGCGCGCGTTACCAGCCGGACGCGCGCGGTCTTCGTCGCCAATCCCAACAACCCGACCGGCAGCTATCTGACGGGCGAGGAGCTTTCGCGCCTGCATGCCGGCCTGCCCGACGACGTGCTGCTGGTGATCGATGCCGCCTATGCCGAGTACATCGGCTGCGACGACTACACGAGCGGTCAGGAGCTGGTGGAGCGTGCCGGCAACGTGGTCATGACCCGCACCTTCTCCAAGCTGTTCGGGCTCGCCGCGCTGCGCCTGGGCTGGTTGTACGCGCCGCCGGACGTGATCGACGTGCTGCACCGGGTGCGCGGGCCGTTCAATGTCAGCGCGCTCGCCCAGACCGCCGGCATCGCAGCGCTCGAGGACCTCGAGCACCAGGAACGCGAGCGCGCCAACAACGACTGCTGGCGACCGTGGTTCGCGGCGCAGCTGTCGGAGCACTCGGACTGCGCGTCGCCCGCGGTCGCCAATTTCGTGCTGGTCCGCTTTGCGGACGGTGGCAGGTCGACGCCGGCCGCGAACGCCTGGCTCGAGCGCGAGGGCATCCTGGCGCGGCCGGTCGCCGGCTACGGGCTGCCGGATTGCCTGCGCATCTGATCGGGCTCGAGCCGGAGATCCAGGCCCTGGTGGTACGCCTGCGCGATTTCGTGACGTGAGCGCGGCGCGAGCTCGGCGCCGCGCTTCGAGCGGGTAGGGCTGATCGGCATCGGTCTGATCGGCGCCTCGCTCGCGCTCAACCTTCGCCGAGAAGGCCTGGCCGGCGAGATCGTCGCCTGCGCGCGCGCGAGCCGTCGGTGCGCGCGCCGCGGAGCTGCGGCCTTCGATCGACCGCGCCGACTCCGCGGCCGCGGTCGCGGGCGCTGACCTCGTCGTGCTCTGCGTGCCGCCCGGCGCCCTCGGCGAGGTCGCCGAGCATGGCGCCGGCCTGGCGCCGGACGCGATCGTCACCGACGTCGGCTCGAGCAAGGCCGCGGTCGCCACGCGCTGCGCGCGGCAGTGCCGCAGCCCGCGCGCGTGGTCCCCGGCCATCCGGTCGCCGGCACCGAGTATTCGTGCCCCGATGCCGGCTTCGCCGAGCTGTTCCGCGGCCGCTGGTGCATCCTGACGCCGCGCGAGGACACCGATCCGGGCGCGATCGCCAGGTCGCAACGCTCTGGCGCCCCGTCGGCATGCATGTCGAGACCATGACGCCGGAGCGGCACGACCGCGTCCTGGCGATCACCTCGCATCTGCCGCATCTGATCGCGTATACCATCGTCGGCACGCGCGGATCTCGAGAAGGACCTGCAATCCGAGGCGCTGCAGTTCGCCGCCGGCGGCTTCAGCGACTTCACGCGGATCGCGGGCTCGG
>CAVWCI010000040.1:0-47502 GCA_963753315.1 uncultured Alphaproteobacteria bacterium | reverse complement strand
GGTCGGCGCGCTGGTCACCGACGGTGCCGATATCGGTCTGCTCGAGGCCCTGAAGGCGGCGCTCACCGAGGAGGGCGCGATGCTCAAGCTGGTGGCGCCGATGGTCGGCGGCATCGAGGCGAGCGATGGCACCTGGATCGAGGCGGACGAGAAGGTCGACGGCGGCCCCTCGGTCCTGTTCGATGCCGTCGTGCTGCTGCCTTCGCAGGAAGGTGCCGACCTGCTCGCCAAGGAGCCCACCGCGCGCGACTTCGTCGCCGATGCTTTTGCGCATCTGAAGTTCATCGGCTACGCCGACCAGGCCCTGCCCCTGCTCAAGAAGGCGGGCGTGTTCGAGGACCTCGACGAGGGCTGCCTGCCGCTCGAGACCATCGACGACGCCAAGAACTTCGTCGCCAACTGCCGCAAGGTTCGCTTCTGGCAGCGCGAGGCGCGGGTCAAGCAGGTGTAAGGCGTCGCCGCAGCGCCGGGCTGATTGCCGGCCCGGCGCCGCTCGAACCGGAGCGCGCCCGCCGGCGGCTGGCTAGCCGCCGAGCAACTGCGTCAGGGCCTGCACCAGTCGCTCGTGGTTGACCGGCTTGTCGACGCGCGGTGTATCCTTCAGCTCTGCCTGCAGCGACTGGCTGTACCCGGTAGCCAGCAGGAACGGCACGTTTTGCGCCCTCAGCGCTGCCGCCACCGGCGTGGCGGTCTGGCCATTCAGATTGACATCCAGGATGGCGGCATCCGGCAGCCCTTCAGCGAGCAGGGCCAGCGCTCGATCGGCGGTCGGCGCCGGGCCGATCACCGCACATCCCTGCTCTGCCAGCAGGGCCTCGAGCTCCATGGCGACCAGCATCTCGTCCTCGACGATCATGATGCGGCGCCCTCGGAGCACCTCCGTGGCGTCTGGCATGCGTGCGCCCCTCCTCGGGCTGATTCGATTCGCTCGCGGCTGGTCGCGCTATCCGAGCGGGAAGTCCAGCTCACAAGACAAACCTCCGGGCGCATAGTCTAGTTCCGCGGTGCCATCGAGCTCGTAGCTGCTGGCCCGCTCGATCAGACGCGTGCCAAACCTCTTCTCGGCAGGCGGCGCGACGGTGGGGCCATGGCTCTCCTGCCATCTGAGGCGCACGCGGCGAGCCTGCCGACCTTCGATCTTCCAGGAGACGCGCACGCGTCCCTCGGAACGTGACAGGGCGCCGTACTTGGCGGCATTGGTTCCGAGCTCGTGCAGGACCAGGTTCAGCCCCAGGGCCTGCTTGGCCGTGAGCATGGCCGGCGCCCCCTCGATCTCGACCACCTCCGGGTGGTCGACGCGGTAGGCCTCCACCGCCTGCTCGACCAGATGCCTGAGGTCCGCGCCGCGCATCTGCGCCTCGAGCAGGAGGTCGTTCGCCCTTGCCAGCGCCTGCAGCCGGCCGAGGAAGGCATGGCGGTATGCCTCGAGCGAACGCGCCTGGCCGTCGGTCTGCAGCGCGAGCGACTGCACGACGGCGAGCGTATTCTTGACCCGGTGGCTCAGCTCCCGCGCGAGCAGCTCGCGCTCCTCCTCGACGCGCTTGCGCTCGGCGATATTGTTGAAAAGAACTCCGAGCCTTCGCTCCTCCGGCTCACCGACCCTGAAAGCGTACACCTCGTAGTAGCGGCCGAGCTCGGCGGCAGGATGCTCGAAGCGCTCCGACTCCCCGGTAACGGCGATCCGGCCATACGTCTCGAACCAGTGGTCCTCGTGGTTTGGCACGAGCGATCGGATGGTCTTGCCCACGGCGTCGGCGAGACCGGTCTGCCGCTCAAACGCCTCATTAACCGTCAAGAAGCGATAGTCGACCGGCTTGCCCTGCTCGTCAAAAATCATCTCGATGGTGCAGAAGCCTTCGTCGATCGAATCGAAAAGGGTTCGATATCTCGCCTCGCTTTCGCGCAGGGCCTCCTCCGCGCGCTTACGATCGCCGACGTCGATGCAATATTCGACCAGCGTGCCGTCGCCCAGGCTCGATCCGGCGAACAGCATCCACGAACGCGAGCCGTCCTTGCGAAAATACTCCTTCTCGTAGGGCCCGATGCGGCCGGTCGCCTTCAGCCTGCTCATTTCCTCGATGCTGGCGTCGATCCACTCGGGCGGCGTCATCTCGTGCCAGCTCAGCTCCCTCGCCTCCACCTCGCGACGCGTGTACCCCGTCATGCCCAGGAACGCGTCATTGGCATCGAGCAGCGTGCCTGCCTCATCGAAGAACAGGACCCCGACGGCGTCCGTCTCCAGCACCCGGCGGAGCCGCTCCTCGCTCCTGCGTACGGCCGCCTCGGCGCGATTGCGCTCGGTGATGTCCTGCACGGCCAAAAGGATGAGTTGCACCGCATCGAGTTGGCGCGCGCTCAGCAGCATGATGCGGTGCCCGATCGGGACGAAGTCGTGCTCGACCTCCAGACCGATGACCCGTTTGTCGCTGGGGAGCACCTCCTCCAGCTGCCGGCGCAGCTCCGGCAGGTCCCACGCGCCGTTGCCCAGAGCGAAGAGAGGCCGATCGATCACATCCTTCCGGTCGACCTGGAAAAGCTCGCAGAAGGTATCGTTCGTGGCCTGCACCTCGAACGCGGGCGTAAGCACCAGGAGCGCCACGGGCACGCTGTCGACGATCCCTTCCGCAAACTCCTTGGACCTCTGAAGCTCCTCCTCCGAGCGTTTGCGCTCGGTGATGTCGACGAAGGTCACGACCACGCCGCCGATTCGGTCGGTGGCCGTCCGATAGGGGCCGATGTGACGGATGTACCAGCGACCGAGGTCGTCCACCACCTCGGCATCGGAGGGTCGCAGCCGCTCCAGCACGCTCCTCGCATCCTCGAGCAGGTTGCCGCCGCTGAACCGCTGCGCGAAGTGCGAGATCGGCCGACCCACGTCGCTGGGCAGCAGCTCGAGCAGCGCCTTCATCGTCGGCGTGAACCACCGGATGCAAAGGCTGCGATCGAGGAACAAGGTCGCGACGTCGGTGCTGTTGAGCAGGTTGTTCAGATCGTCCGTGCGTCCCTCCAGCTCGACGACCTTGGCCTGGAGCTGGCTGTTGACCGTGTTCAACTCCTCATTGAGCGACTGCAGCTCCTCCTTCGACGTCTCCAGCTCCTCGTTCGAGGCCTGCAGCTCCTCGTTGATCGATCGGATCTCCTCGTTCGAGGCCTTCAGCTCCTCGTTCGCAGCGTCCATATGCTCGATGCTGAGGCGAAGATCCTGGCGTGCGGTGTCGAGCTCCGCCTGCAGCGCGCCCTCGCCCGCCCCCTCTCCGACTTCTGCCGGTGGGGCGGCGTCTGCTGCAACCTCGCGCTCGAAGAAGCTCACCAATAGCCTGGCATCGCCACCAGGTGGCGGGTGGATCGGAGCCGCGACCACCCGCACCGCGTGCCAGGCCGCGCTCCGTCGGACGCGACCGTCCGCGGCGACCTCCTGCCCGTCGACGATCGCTTTGCGCACGATGGCGCGCACCGTGGACTGAAGCCCCTCCCGCGCCATGCTGATCAGATTGTACGAGGGCTCGCCACTGGCCGGCCGCAGATAGTCCTCGGTCGGGCCACGCAGGTAGTGGACCCGCAGCTGCCGATCGATCAGGGCGCTTGCCGGCGCGTAGCGCTCCAGCAGGGCGCGGTCCATGAGCTCGCCCGCATTGCCGCGAGGATCCGGCCCGGACGGCTCCGGTCCCGGCTCCGCCCGCGCCTGGAGCTCGCTCGGCCCGATCAGGGGGAAGTCCACCAGATCGTGGCGCGTCGGCCCGAGCCGTCGAAAGATCCGCCACTTCCTGGAGACGGACTGGAAGAGATCCTCGCGCCCGGCGATCGTCTCAGCCGGGCCGAGGAACAGGTGTCCACTTTCGCGCAGCGCGAAGTGGAACAGACCCAGCACCCGCTTTTGGAAGTCGGGCTCGAGGTAGATCAAAAGGTTGCGGCAGCTGACCAAGTCCAGCCGTGAGAACGGCGGGTCCTGCAGCAGGTTCTGCGGCGCGAAGGTGACCGCCTCCCGCAGCGCCCTCCTGATGACGTAGGTGTCCTCCCCCGCCTCGAACCAGCGCTCGAGCCGCTCGGGCATGACGTCCTGGGAGATACTCCCGGGATAGAGCCCGGCTCGTGCCGCTGGCAGCACGCCGTCTGCGACGTCCGTGGCGAACAACCTCACATCGAACGACTTCCCGGCTGCTTCCGCGTGCTCGAGAATCAGGATCGCGATCGAGTACGCTTCCTCGCCGGTCGAGCAGCCGGGCACCCAGACGCGGATCGTCGAGCCCGCCGGCCGCTGCTGCACCAGAGGTGCGATGACTTTATCGCCCAGGATTCCCCAGGCCTCCGGGTCGCGGAAGAAGCCGGTCACGTTGATCGTCAGATCGGCCGCGAGCGCCCTGATCTCGTCCGGGTCATTCCGCAACCGCTCGATGTAGCCGGGCAGCCCTTCGATCCGGTGCAGGCCCATACGACGGTGGATACGGCGCAACAGCGTCCGCTTCCGGTAGCTGCTGAAGTCCCGCCGCGTGGTGGAGCGCACCAGTGTCAGCACGGCATGCAGCTGATCCTCGGGCGTGCTTTTAACCAGCGTCTCGGCCGGCTGTCGCACGTAGGGCTGACGGGCGAGATCCAGCAGAGCATCCGGCATCTGATCCGGCGGCAGGACCAGGTCGACGATGCCGGTGCCGATCGCGCTCTGCGGCATGCCGGGAAAAGCCGCCGAATCCGGGATCCTGTGCGAGCGCGATGCCACCTTCGGCCTTGATGAAGCGCAGGCCGAGCGAGCCGTTGGTGCCGGTGCCGGAGAGGATGATGGCGATCGCCCTCTCGCCCTGATCCTCCGCGAGCGAGCGAAAGAAATAGTCGACCGGATGCCGGTGACCGCGCGGCGCCGTCGGCTTGCTCGGCCGCAGGACGCCGCCACGCATCGTCAACTCCTGGTCCGGCGCGATCACGTAGACATGGTCGGGCTCGACCTTGACCGATTGCTCGATCTGCACGACCGGCATCTTCGTGCAGCGGCTCAGCAGCTCGCTCAGATGGCTCTTCTGGGTCGGGTCGAGATGCGCCGCGACGATGAAGGCAAGCCCAGCGTCCGGCGCCATCGCGCCGAACAGCTTCTGCAGCGCTTCCAACCCACCGGCCGACGAGCCGATACCCACGATCGGGAACTCAGGCATGGCTCCCCCAGGTCTGCGGGGCTCCAGTGAGCCGCGCCGCGCCGCCTCGAGGCGCCGCTTGCGCCGACGCGTGCTCTGATGACTACACCCGCAGTCCAGACAGGTCGAGTGCCCAGACCCAACAAGGACGCTGCTCAAAAGCAGCGCAGCTCGGCCTCCACCTGCGCCTGACGCAGCTTGTCGACCATCGCCTGCGCCCAGGGTGAGGTTCGGAACATGCCTGTCCGCCCCCCGCCTGGAACCTGCTGCAGACGCAGCACGGTCTCGGCCTGAACGTAGTCCTCGTAGGACACCTTGTCGGCGATGGCATCGATCGAGCAGGAGCACCGGCGCAGCGCATCCTGGGTCTGCCCGTTGGTCGCCATGCAGCCGAAGACGTAGTCGGCAAGCGCCTCGGTTGGATAGTCGGCCGGCGCCGCATAGGCGCCTCCGGCGCTACCGCGGCGAGCGCGGCAGCCACGAGGCCAGCGCCAGGCTGCGCCAGCCGGCTCCAAAAATGCGGCTCATCTCACCTCCGGCCGGCGCGCGCGTGCGACGCGTAGCGCCGCTCATTCCGCCTCCAGCCGCGCCTGCATGGCGCGGGACAGCGAGAACGCCCGCTGCTCCAGCAGCACCGGCTGCTCGCAGATGTGCGTGAGGATCCGCTGGCGGTCCTCGAATACCCGCAGGTCCCACTGCCGCGCTTCCAACAACTCCTGCGTCTGCGCGTCGGGCGTGGTCCCCGGCTGCAGGTCCGCCAGCCTCTGGCTGTCCTGCGAGATCTTCTCGGCGAGGTGCTGCTGCTTGCGGGTATAGCGCTTGATCCCGGCGATGATCTCGCTGCGCTCCTGATTGATCTGCTGCAGCACGTCGTGAAAGAGCTGCGCGAGCTGGTCGTTGCGCTCCTCGGGCGCAACCCCGTCGGCAAACGCGTCGATCGCCGCCTGCGCCTCGTCGTCCGGCATGGAACGCGAGGCCAGCCGATGGGCCAGCTGAGCCACCTCGCCATCGGCGCTCGCCGCACTTTCGCCCTCCTCGGCAGGGGGCCCGGCCCACATCTGCGAGGCCGCCAGCTCCGGCACCAGCCGCTGGATGCAGGGCCAGTCCGCATCCGACGGCTCCGCGGCCGCGGCAGGCGCGCTCGGCGTCGCCAGGACCGCGGCCAGGCTCGCAGCGATGAGCAGCGATCGGGCTGGCTGCGCCGACGGCGGCGAGACCACATCGGCATGGCCGCCCCTGCGGAAGGGTTTCTCCTCGAGCGCCATGGGCATCCTACTTGACGTTGAAGACGGCCTGCTGGGTGTCGCCGGTGGTGCCGGGGATGCGGAGGGTGAAGGTCCCTGGCCGGATCGTCACGAACGAGATCGTGGCGGTGCCCTCGTCATCGAACTCCAGGCTCTCGACGCCGAGCGGCCGGACCTCGATGTCGTTGATGACGACCTCGTTCACCCAGACGTTCCGAAAGAAGCTCGGGCCCTCGAGGGCGATCTCGGCGGTGCCGTCGGCGTTGATCGGCAGCTCGTAGAACTTGCCCGATTCGAGTTCGTAGGGCGCGCTCGTCAGCGGCTGGCCGGACGACAGCGTGATCGGCTCGAGCTCGACAGCACCGCCGGTCAGGAGGCCGGCCTGCGCCAGCACCTCGCCTGCGGCGAGCGCCACGACGGCGATCGCGACCGCCGCGCCATACGGTACACTTCTGATCGACATCTGCGCTTGCTCCCGTTTGCCGGCCTCGCCTGCAGGGCAAGGCTCATCCCTTCACCGCGACCCCCCAGGGCAGCCGGCCGACCGCCACCGACTTGACGACCTCGAGGTTCTCGACGTCGATCACCGAGATGTCGTTGGAGACGCCGTTGGTCGCGTAGAGGAACTTCTCGTCGGGGCTGAAGGCGAGCTGCCAGACCCGCTGCCCGGTCAACAGATACTCCTGCACCTCGAAGGTCTTCGCGTCGACCACCGCCACCCGGTTGGAGGGCCCGAGCGCCACGAACGCAAGACTGCGATCGCCCGTGACGCGCACGCCGACCGGCTGGATCGCTTCGCTCGGCACGCCCGCGATCTCGAACGTGATCTTGTGCTTGACCGCGCGCGTCGCGTTGTCGATCACGCTCACCGTGCCGCCGATCTCGGCGCTCACCCAGATCTCGGCATCGTCGCTGGTCCATTCGGCAAAGCGCGGCCGCTGGTCGACCAGCACGTTGTCGGTGATCTCGAGCGTGTCGGCGTTGATGAAGTGCGCCATGTTGGTGGTCTCGGACGTGTTCACGATCCACTTGCCGTCATGGCTCACGCCCATGCCCTCGGGCTCGACGCCGACCGGGATCTGGGTGATCGCCGCCTTGCTCGCGACGTCGATCACCGTGACCATGTTGTCGTCCTCGTTGGCGACGTAGATCAGGGCGTCGTCGGGCGAGACGACCAGAAGCTCGGGATCGGGGCCCGAGGGCAGCTGCGCCACGATCTGGCGGCTCTCGGTGTCCATCACCTGGATCGTGTTGTCGTCGGAGGCGCAGATGTAGAGCCAGCGGCCGTCGCTGCTGAGCGCGATGCCGCGCGGCCGGTTGCCGACCGGCACCGTCTCGATCAGCTCGAGCGTCGCGCCGTCGACGATGCTGATCGAGTTGCCCTTCTCGTTCGAGACGAAGATCTCGGCCGCCTCCGCCCGCCCGGCCAGCGCGCACGCCAGCGCCAGCGCCATGCCAACCCACCTCGTCATGCCCTCCCTCCCTGCTGCCTCAATTCAGCCGACACGCGCTCTCGGGCTCGTCGTAGCCCAGCGTGTCCAAAGGCGTCCGCTCGTGCAGAAACTGCTCCTGCGGCGACACCGATACCAGCACGCGTGGGTTCACCAGCAGGATGGGCTGGCGCAGCTGCTGGTTCCAGGGACGAAAGCTGAGCCCTTCGCCCTTGAACGCGGCGATCTCGAACGCATCGCTCAGCACGTAGTCGTGCAGCGCCTCCGCCTCGGCGTTCCCGGTCCTGGTCACCGCCTCGCCGATGATCCGCACCGCGAGCCAGGCATTGTAGTCGCGCTCGGTCATCGGCCGCCCGGCGAACTTCTCGAACCGGCGCTGCACCTGGGTCCCGCCCCACTGCTCGTGCACCCGGCTCCATGCCGTCGGCACGAGGCCCTGGGTGCCGGCCACCGGCCGCGGGTCCCAGGTGCGGTACGGCAGGTACTCGCCGAAGACGTCGCTCTCGTCGGCAACCACCAGCACGTCGTAGTCGGGAACATCCTGGGTCAGCACCGGCATCTGCTGCTGCACCTGGACATGGCCCGAATCGGTCCGCCTTGCGAACTCGACGAACTCGTAGGCGCGCTCCTCGACGATCTTCGCGCCGTAGCGCTGCGCGGCGCGCCGGATCGCGTCGGCGAACGCGACGTCGGCGGGCTTGGTGCCGTACATCAGGAACCAGTCCGGCCACTGCTTCCAGATCAGATACTGCGCCAGCGCATCGGCCTTCATCGCCCGCGACGGCGCGACGTGCAGCACGCTCGCATGACAGGTCTCGGTGCGCAGCTGGTCCTCTGGCGCGCGCGCGTTGAACAGCAGCGCGCCGGCCTCGTCCGCCAGCGGTGCCAGCTGAAGCAGCTGCTCGGCGCGAAGGTCGGCGATGAACAGACGCTCGCCGGCAGCGAGCGCTGCCTCGAACGCGGCGACAAGATCGCCGTCCTCCGGCACGATCCGCTCGCTCAATCGGTACGCGTGCTCAAGAAACTGCCCCGTGGTCTGATTCTCGTCGAGCGCCTGGCGCGCCCCCACCAGCCCCTCGTCCTCCAGCATCGGCTCCACCAGCGAAAGCGGCTGCACCACCGGCTCCTGCTGGGTGATGTAGGTGACCTCGACCTGCAGGGGCGCGCCGCTCGCCCCACCGGCCGTGACTGTCACGAGGGCGAACGCCGCAAGCAGCGTTCGCGCCACCATCTCTGGCATTTTCCTCGGCCTCCCCGGGCGCGTTGCCGCCCTCTTCACCGCCGTTCGGGCCCCGACCAGGTCGGGATCGGCGGCAGATGTGCTCTCCCTGTTTAGGTTATGGTGCTCTAGGCCGCAAAGGAAAGGGGACCTCAGTTGGCGCTCGAAGGCGTACGCCCGCCAACCGGCGATGGCGAGCACCCCGAGCACGACCGGCAGAGCAGCCACCGGCTTCAGCAGGTCGGATAAAAATCGCATGGCTCAGAATCTCGATGGTTGATGGCGCGCTCGCGCACCTGCCGGCTTTCAAGCGCCGCCGTGATCGCGTAGCCTGAGGGCAGTCGCGACGGTGGTGGAGGAGGGTCGGAGGTGGTCGAGCTGGTCGTTCTCGCATGCCTGATGGCCGAGCCAAGGCACTGCGAGGAATTCCATATGCCCTTCCTGCGGCCGATGGCGATCGCCGAATGCATGAGCAAACCGCCGACCCTCGAGGTCATCCGGTGGGCCAATGAGCATCCGCATTGGACCATCAAGAGGTGGACCTGCGGCGCGCCGCGCGTCTGACCGCCTGCGGCGGAGGGGCTCGCCCAATTCCGCCGACGAAAGCCCTTGCTGGCTGCGCTCTGGTCTTGTGCGTCCGACCGATCTGGCGCCGACCGGACGAGCCCCGATCACGCATGTATAGCCGGTTCATCGCCGTCGAGAAATCCCCCAAAAGGCGTGCAAGGCAGTCGCCGCCAGATCCGATGGCGGCCCCGCATTTCGTGCCCGTGCGCCGCGCTCTCGAGAGGGTTCGACGGTATTGTCAGAACTTGTCCGGGTCGATACAGTCCCGCATAGCGGTTGACCGGGTGCGTTGTGGTTGCCGCCCACCAAGTTGCGGCCAGGATACGCAGCGCAAGGGGGCCTGTGGCCTGGTCAGGGCTGGTCCACCAAACGGGAGGCAGATCCAGATGTCGAAAACTATCGGCTGTTCCGCGGCTGCGGTGGCCGTCGTTGCGATGGCCATGCCGTCATTGGCGCTCGCCAACGACGAGTTGCTGATCATGCAGCAAAACCCCGCCGAGTGGGTGATGCCCACCGGCGACTATGCCAACCAGCGCTACAGCTCGCTGGCGCAGATCAACAAGGACAACGTCGGGACTCTGCAGCCTGCCTGGACCTTCTCGACCGGCGTGCTGCGCGGTCACGAGGGCGGGCCGCTGGTGATCGGCGACGTGATGTACATCAACACGCCGTTCCCCAACATCGTCTACGCGCTCGACCTCAACGACGAGGGCCGGGTGATCTGGAAGTACGAGCCGAAGCAGGATCCGGCCGTGATCCCGGTGATGTGCTGCGATACCGTCAATCGCGGCGTCGCCTACGGCAACGGCAAGATCTTCCAGTATCAGGCGGATACCACGCTCGTGGCGCTCGATGCCGCCACCGGTGAGGTCGTCTGGCAGGTCAAGAACGGCGATCCGAGCATCGCCGAGACCGGCACCAGCGCGCCCATGGTCTACAAGAACCTGGTGTTCGTCGGCATCTCCGGCGCCGAGTTCGGCGTTCGCGGCAGCCTGACCGCGTACGACATCGAGACGGGCGAAATGGTGTGGCGCGGCTACTCCACTGGCCCCGACAACGAGACGCTGATGGACCCGGAGCAGACTACCCACCTCGGCGAGCCGGTGGGACCGGACAGCGGGATGAACACCTGGGAAGGCGATCAGTGGAAGATCGGCGGCGGCACCACCTGGGGCTGGTACGCGATCGATCCCGAGCTGAACCTGATCTACTACGGCACCGGCAATCCGAGCACCTGGAACCCGAACCAGCGGCCGGGCGACAACCGGTGGTCGATGACCCTGTTTGCCCGAGACATCGATACCGGCATGGCGAAGTGGGTCTACCAGATGACGCCCCACGACGAGTGGGACTACGACGGCGTCAACGAGAACATCCTCGTCGACATGGAGGTCGGCGGCGAGATGCGGAAGGCTCTGGTGCATTTCGATCGCAACGGCTTCGCCTACACCATGGACCGCGAGACGGGTGAGCTGCTGGTCGCCGAGAAGTACGATCCGGCGGTCAACTGGGCGACTGAGGTCGACATGGAGACCGGGCGGCCGCAGGTGGTGGACCGCTACTCGACCGAACACAACGGCGAGGACGTGAACACCACCGGCATCTGCCCGGCGGCGCTCGGCACCAAGGATCAGCAGCCGGCCGCGTACTCGCGCAGCACCGGCCTGTTCTACGTTCCGACCAACCACGTCTGCATGGACTATGAGCCGTTCCAGGTCTCGTATACCGCAGGCCAGGCCTATGTCGGCGCGACGGTCGCGATGTACCCGGCGCCGGGCGGCACCGACCTCGGCAACTTCATCGCCTGGGATGCGGACAAGGGTGAGATCGTCTGGAGCAACCCCGAGCCGTTCTCGGTGTGGTCGGGCGCTCTGGCGACCGCCGGCGACGTGGTCTTCTACGGCACGCTCGAGGGCTATCTGAAGGCGGTCGACGCCAACACCGGCCAGGAGCTGTACCGCTTCAAGACCCCGTCCGGGATCATCGGCAACGTCAACACCTGGATGCACGACGGCAAGCAGTACATCGGCGTGCTGTCGGGCGTCGGCGGCTGGGCGGGCATCGGCCTCGCGGCTGGCCTGATCGCCGAGGAGGGTGCGGCCGGCTGGCACGGCGCGGTGCACCCGGGTCGCGAATCCGGCACCGGCGTCGACACGGCTGGCCTGGGTGCCGTGGGTGCGTACAAGTCGCTGAGCGACTACACCCAGCTCGGCGGTCAGCTGACGGTCTTCACGCTGCCCTGATCTGCTGCGTGCGAACTGGTTACCGGCCCGGCGCCCTCGCGGCGCCGGGCCTTTTTCATGTCCGGGTCGCGGCGCCAAAGGCCTATTTGCGGAATGCCCGCTTGAGGTTGATCGCCTGATCCAGGCCCTTGATCTGGTCCTCGCCGGTCAGCTCGCGCAGCTGCGCCGAGGCGAGGTTGGCGCCGGCGACGTTCATCCCGCTCACGTTCGCGCCGGTCATGTCGGCGCCGCCCAGGCGCGCCATGTTGAAGTCGACGTCGACCAGCACGCTGCCCCGCAGCTTGGCGAACTCCATGTCGGCCCAGGCGAGATCGGTGCCCGAGAGATCGGCGCGATCGAGCACGGCGGAGCGGAACACGGTACGCATCAGGCCCATCGACTGGTTTCTCATGTCCGGCGCCATGCTGGCGTTGGTGAGCTTCGCATCCTCGAGATTCGCGCCCTCGAAGTCGGCGACCACCCGCGCGTCCGAGAGATCGGCGCCGGCAAGCCGCGCCCTTTGCAGCTGCGCCTGGATCATGCTGACATCGCGCAGGTCGGCATCCTCGAGGTCGGCCTCGATCAACCAGGCGAGATCGAGCTTGGCACCCCTGAGCACGGCGCCTTTCAGGTTCACGCGATTGAGGCGGGAGCGGCTGAGATCCACGCCGCTCAGGTCGAGGCCGGAAAGGTCGAGCCCGTTCAGGCCCATATCGGCGAGCTTCGCGGGCCGCTCCGCCGTTGCCGCCTCGAGCAGCGCGATCACGTCCTCGCGCGACAGCTCCGCCTCGCTCATCTTCGGCGAGGTCAGATCGACATGCTGCATCATGCCGGTCTGCGCGCCCGCCGGGCCGCTACCGGCCACCGCCAGGAGGCCGACCGCGCCTGCGAGGAGACCTGCCGTGCGGCGCATGCTCGCCCTCCCTGCCCTTCTTCGGATGCTGCTCTAGTGACCCGGGGTCGCGATCTCCGGCATCGGCACGGGCTCGGCCTCGACGACCTCGAGACCGGCGCTCTGCCAGCCCTGCACGCCTTCCGGGTACCAATAGACGTTGCTGTAGCCGAGCTCGCGTACGGCGCGCTTGGCCGCATTGTAGCCCATCCAGCAATTGGTATCGCAATAGAAGACGAGCGGCCGGGCGGGGTCGTCCTCGGTCAACCTCGCGAGGCTGTCCTCGAAATACGCCATGAACTCTGGCGCCAGCGAGCCGAGGCCGACATTCGGCAGCCAGACCGACCCCGCAACATGCTCGCGCGGTGGCGGTTGCCATGCCGCTTGCGCGTCGGTGGTCTCGAGCTGCTTGGCCATGACATCGATCAGGACCGGCTGCTCGCTCGCGACCAGCCGCTGCAGGGCGGGGGTGTCGACCACGGTAGCACCCTCGAGCGTCGCCGGCGTAGGGGCCCGATAGCGCTCGGTCCGATAACCTTCCGGCTCAGGCACGTCCGGCGTGCCGGCGTCGCTGCCAGCCGCCGCATGGGTCGCGACGAGCTGGCCGCGGTTGTCGAGCAGCGGCACGCCGTAGCGCTCGAGGATCGCCGTGATCTCGGGCTGCAGCTCGCGGATCAGACCGTTCAGCTGATCCTTCCAATTGGGCTCGTTCGGCCGGATGCCCATCGAGATGCGAAAGTCCAGGGGGCGCCCGAGCCGATCGCTGTGCAGCGGTACCAGGGTGATCGGCTCGGTCTGCCTGCCTGCCCAGTAGCCCGCGATCGGCCCCCATATCAGCGCCACGTCGATCTCGCCCGCAGCGAGGTCCGCCATCATATCGCGGCCGGGACCATAGAAGCGGGTATCGACCATGAGATGATAGGAGCGGGTCTGGTCCAGGAGGCCCTGCTCGGCCAGGATATTGGCCGGCGGCGTGCCGGCGATCACGCCGATCCTCGCATCCTTCATGGCCGGGCTGGCGAGATCGGCGAAGCGCTCGCCATCCTCGGTGCGATGCGCCAGCACGTAGGTCGAGCGGTAGTAAGGGTTGGTGTTCTGAAGCAGCTCGCTGCCACTCCCGACGCCCATCACGACATCGCACAGATAGGCCCGCAGCGTATTGCGCACGAAGCCCACGGTCTCCGGATGCCAGGTATAGCGCACGGGCACGCCGAGCCGCTCGGCGACAAGCTCGGCGATCTCGTTCTCGAAGCCCTCGCCCCGGTCGTTGGAGAAGGGCAGGTTGTTGGCATCCGCGCATACCCGCAGCGCGCTGCGATCGACCAGCTCGCCCAGCGATGCCTGACGCGCCGACGCCGGCCAGGCCAGGCAAGCGGCCATGACCATGCCAAGGAGCGCCGTCAGCCTGGGCATCGATCGACCGCATGCCCGGCTCATGGCGCGTTCACTGCTGCCGCTGCGGTCGCCCTCGGTCAAGGGCGCCGTCCGCACGTGCCTGCACATAGGCGTAGATGTCGTCGATGTAGGTCGCGACATCCATCACGTTGCCGAATGCCGGCATCACGCTCTGCTGACTGCTGGAGACGTTCTCGCGGCCGTTGATCACGACCTCGGTGAAATCCTCGTAAGACATCGGCGCATCGACCAGACTCGGTGCGTAGGAGCTGCCGAGACCATCGGGGCCGTGGCAGGTATGACAGCTCGCATGATAGCGTCGCCAGCCGTTGTAGGTGCCCTGGTCGACCTTGCCGTCCTCGATCGTGTAGTACTTTTCCTCGTCCTGCGCGCCGGCCGGCGTCGACAGCGCCAGCGCGCCCGCGGTGCACCCGACAGCGACGACTCCAAGCCACAACCTTCGTCTCACCGGCATCCAGCCCCTCCCGTAAAAGGCGTTGTTCCTTGGCGCTCGCGCATGGCGCGGCTCGTCGATACCGCACATTGCCACAACAATCTAGGGTACGAGTCGTTCCCGGCCAGCCCCGAGCCGCCGAGCATCGGAGACTAGCCGCCCTTACCTGTACGGGCCATGAACCCTCTGGCCGGGTTGTAGCCATACATCGCCACGATCAGGAAGCCGGCCGTCCAAAGGCAGGTATAGGCGAGCGCCATCGGCTCGATCTGGGCGTAGAGCGCGAAGCGGATCAGCTCCACCGCGTGGGTGAACGGATTGGCTGCGCTGACCTGGTAGAGCAGCAGACTGCTCTCCCGCATGCGCCACAACGGATAGAGCGCCGACGAGGCGAAGAACATCGGGAAGATGATGAAGTTCATGACGCCGGCGAAGTTCTCGAGCTGGCGGATGAACGAGGACAGCAGCAGGCCGAGCGCGCCCAGCATCAGGCCCGCGAGCATCAGCGCCGGGAAGACCGTGAGGTAGCCGATCGCGGGCGCCCGGATGTCGAACAGCCAGCCGATGCCCAGGAACACGTAGACCTGCAGGCAGGCGACCAGCACGATCGCGACCAGCTTGCAGCCGAGCAGATACCAGCGCGGCAGCGGGCTCACGAGCAGGACGCGCATGGATCCCATCTCCTGGTCGTAGACCATCGACAGGCTGCCCTGCATACCGCTGAACAGCAGAATCATGCCGCACAGCCCGGGCATGATGTAGACCTCGTAGAGGATGTAGGTCACGTAGGGCGGCTGGATCGAGACGCCGAGGATCGAGCGGAACCCGGCGGCGAAGATCATCAGCCAGACCAGCGGCCGCACGAGTGCCGCGAAGAAGCGGCCGCGCTGCATCAGGAAGCGCAGGAACTCGCGCCAGCAGATGCCGCGCAGGCAAAGGAGCCAGGGCTGCATGCTCATGCTTTGGCCGCCACCGTCAGCTGCTTGTAGGCTTCGGCGAGATCGTCGCAGCCGGTCTGCGCCCGGATCGCCTCGCGCGGGCCGACGGCACGGACCCGGCCATCGGCGAGAATGACCAGCTGATCGCCCGGCCAGATCTCGTCGATCAGATGCGTGGTCCACAGGACCGCGAGATCGCGCTCCTGGCAAAGGCGGTGCACGTGCTCCACGATCGCGCGGCGGCTGTCGATGTCGAGGCCGACCGTCGGCTCGTCGAGGATCAGAAGCCGTGGCTGATGCAGGAGCGCGCGCGCGAGCTCGACGCGCCGGCGCAGGCCGCCGCTCAGCGTGCGCACGGGCGAGCCCCCGCGGTCGGCCACCCCCAGGCGCTCCAGCTCCTCGGCGATCCGCACTTCTGCCTGCCTGCCCGCCAGGCCCTGCAGGCTCGCCGCATAACGAAGGTTCTGCTGGACGCTGAGGTCGAGATCGAGCGTCAGGCGCTGGAACACGACGCCCATGGCGGCGAGCGCAGCACGGCTCGCACGGCGCAGATCGAAGCCGCTCACCGTGATGCTGCCGGTGCGGCTGTGAAACAGCCGGGTCACCAGCGACATCAGCGTGGTCTTGCCGGCGCCATTCGGCCCCAGGAGGGCTGTGAACGAGCCGGCCGGCACGCGAAAGCTCACATCGTCCAGCGCCCGCCGGCCGCGACCGTAGGCAAAGGACACGCCTTCGACCACGAGGGCGTCGATCTCGGCTGCCCGCCCTGCGCTCAAAGCGGCGCCTCCGCGGGCGCTTCGAGCTGATGCTCGCCCAGCTCGTGCTCCGCGAGCAGGCTGGCCCGGAACGCCTCGATCGCCCGCTCGTCGTGACGCTCGGCCTCGCTCAGCGGCACCTCGACCTCGCCGATCAGCCGGCCGGGCGATGCCGACAACAGCACCAGGCGGCGCGCGAGCATCGCCGCCTCGCGCAGATTGTGCGTGACCAGAATGGCCGTGGTGTGGTGCATGGCCAGCAAGTCCAGGAGCAGCAGGCGCAGCCGTCCGACCGTCCGCTCGTCGAGGGATACGAACGGCTCGTCGAGCAGCAGCAGGCCGGGCTCGATCACGAACGCCCGCGCCAGCGCCGCCCGGCGCGCCATGCCGAGCGACAGGCGCGAGGCGAACAGCCTGCTGGCCGAGCCGAGGCCGACCTGGGCGAGGATCGTGCGCACCCGATCGTCGTCCTCGCCGCCGCCGTCGAGGACGAGTCGGATGTTGTCCTCGACCGTGCGCCAGGGCAGCAGGCGCGGCTCCTGAAAGACGTAGGCGAGGCGGCGATCAGGTGCCAGATCGATGCGACCTCCGAACGCGCCGTCGAGCCCGGCGATCAGGTTCAAAAGTGTGGTCTTGCCGCAGCCCGACGGACCGATCAGGGCGAGCACGTCGCCGGGAGCGACGGAGAAGGCGATCTCGCCGAGCGCCTGCTTGGCCGGCGCGTCGCCGACCGGGGGAAACCACTTCTCGCTGAGGGCGACGGTCAACGCCGCCGTGGTGGTCAGCGCCGCCATTGGCTGAGACGGTTCTCGAGTGGCTGCAGGATGCCCCATTCGATCACCTGGACGACGGCGATGAAGGCGAGCGCATAGGCGAGGATGCCGGCGACGTCGAACAGCTGGAAATAGAGGCCGAGCTGGAAGCCGACGCCGTTCGAGCGGCCGAGCAGCTCGACCACCAGCACGATCTTCCAGATCAGGGCGAGGCCCGAGCGTGCCGCCGCGGCGAGGTAGGGATGGAGCTGGGGCAGCACCACATCGCGCAGGATCCGCAGGCGCGGCACGCGAAACACCTGCGCCATCTCCATCAGGCCCGTGTCCAGGGCGCGCGCGCCCTCGCGGATCGTCACGGCGACGTTGGGGATCTTGTTCAGCGCCACGGCAAGGATCGCTGCCGCCTCGATCAGGCCGATCCAGATGTAGGCGAGGATGATGGTCACCAGCGCCGGCAGATTGAGAAAGAACAGCAGCCAGGGATTGCCCAGGCGGTCGATCAGCTGCGAGCGGCCCATGACGAAGCCGATCACGATGCCGATCGACATCGCGAGCGCAAAGCTCGCAGCGACGCGCAGCAGGGTCACGCCCAGGTGATACAGAAGCTCGCCCTCGACGATCTCGTCCACCAGGACCGCGAAGACCGTGAGCGGCGCCGGCATGAGCCTGGGGTTCGCCGCCTGCAATGCGGCGATCTGCCAGACCGCGAGCAGCAGCAGAATCGAGAGCCCGGGCAGCAGGACGCGCGACCACCCCCTGCCGGCAGCGGCCGGCGGCCCGCCTGCGCTGGTGCCGGATGCGGCTCGGGCGCTTCCTCGAGCGGTGCTAGTAGCTGACACCGGACCAGAATGTGCCATCGACCAGCACCGGCGAGCTGCCGACCAGCTCCTCGCCACCAAGCTCGGCCAGCACCGCATAGAGCTGTCCGGCGGCCTCGCGCTCCCGATCGCCCCAGCTGTGCACGATGCCCTCGCGGTAGCGGCGCTTGAGGGCGTCGAGGGTCGCGTCGTCCTCGGCCCTCGTCAGCGCGCGCAGGCGCTCCCACTCCTCGTCGCTCTCGGCCATGATGACCTTGGCGGCGCGTGAGGCGCGGGCGAACGCCTGAACCAGGTCGGGGTGCTCGTCGGCCCATTCCTCGCGGAACACGTAGCCGAGCTGCGGCGTGTCGGCCGGCACGCCGAGGCCCTCCTGAGCCTGCGTGACGTCCAGCAGGCGCTTGTCCCCCCCGGCCTCGAGGCGGGCGGCGTAGTGCCAGTAGTTGATCACCGCATCCAGCTCGCCGGACTTGAATTTTTCCGCCAGCAGCGGCGGCGCGCCGTACACCAGCTCGGTGACCTCTGCGAGGTCGACGCCCTGGTCCTTGGCGACCGCCTGGATCAAGAGCCAGCTCTTGTCGAGCGGGCCGCCGGCGATGCCCAGGCGCTTGCCCTCGAGGTCGGCCAGGCTGTCGATGCCGCCGTCGGCCGGCACCATCAGAGCGCCCACACTGCTCGAATAGGGGATGAAGGTGAGCGGCACGCCTTCGGCGCGCTGGCGCGAGACCCACAGCCAGTCCTCGACGATGCCGTCGACCGCCTCGCCCATCAGCGCCACGTCGGCCGCATCGTTGCTCGCAAAGCCGACCATCTCGAGCGTGAAGCCCTCCTTCGCGTCCAGCCCGTGGTGCTCGATCACGTCGAGCTCCCAGTTGACGGTGCCGAACTGCAGCACGCCGATCCTGATGGTGCCAAGATCGGCGGCATGGGCCGCGACCGTCATGACGAGACCGCCCAGCAGGCTTACGCCGCACGCCAATGCTGGTCCCATCCGAGCCTCCCCGTTTTTGCCGCCTCTGTTGCGGTTGTTGCTAGTGGCAACGCGCCTCGACCGCAAGCCGTTCGCGGGCTTTTGTCGCCGATCGTATCTGGTCCGGACGCGTCTCGGATAGAATAATGTGATGGCGCCGGCATGTTGCCAGCCCCTCGCGCAGGGCCTTGCCAGGGGGCGATGCAGTCTGGTTCGCTGTCGGGCTGGCATCGGGCAGCAGGCAGCGAGAGGGGAGGCGGGCATGGACGTACGCGCGGCGGTGGCGCACAAGGCGGGCGAGCCGCTCAGGGTCGAGACGGTGCAGCTGGACGGGCCCAAGGCGGGCGAGGTGATGGTCGAGATCCGCGCCACCGGGATCTGCCACACCGACGAGTTCACGCGCTCGGGCGCCGATCCGGAAGGCCTGTTCCCGGCGATCCTCGGGCACGAGGGCGCGGGCGTGGTGGTCGAGGTCGGCGCCGGGCGTGAAGTCGCTCAGGAAGGGCGATCACGTCATCCCGCTGTATACGCCCGAATGCCGCCAGTGCGAGTACTGTCTCAACCCCAAGACCAATCTCTGCCAGGCGATCCGGGCGACCCAGGGCCAGGGCCTGATGCCGGACGGCAGCTCGCGCTTCAGCCAGGGCGGCCACAAGATCTTCCACTACATGGGCACCTCGACCTTCGCCAACTACACCGTGCTGCCGGAGATCGCGGTGGCCAAGATCCGCGCGGACGCGCCGTTCGACAAGGTCTGCTACATCGGCTGCGGCGTCACCACCGGGATCGGCGCGGTGATCAACACCGCCAAGGTCGAGCCGGGCTCGAACGTCGTCGTGTTCGGGCTCGGCGGCATCGGCCTGAACGTGATCCAGGGCGCGCGCCTGGTCGGCGCCAACATGATCGTCGGCGTCGACACCAATCCCGCCAAGGTGCCGCTCGCCGAAAAATTCGGCATGACGCACTTCGTCAATCCCAAGGAGGTCGAGGGCGATCTGGTGCCCTATCTGGTGGACCTCACCAAGGGCGGCGCCGACTACAGCTTCGAGTGCATCGGCAACGTCGCGACCATGCGCCAGGCGCTGGAGTGCTGCCACAAGGGCTGGGGCGAAGCGGTGATCATCGGCGTGGCGCCGGCGGGCGCGGAGATCGCGACGCGGCCGTTCCAGCTGGTCACCGGCCGGGTCTGGCGCGGCACCGCGTTCGGCGGTGCGCGCGGCCGCACCGACGTGCCCAAAATCGTCGACTGGTACATGGACGGCAAGATCGCGATCGACGACCTCATCACCCACACCATGCCGCTCGACAAGATCAACCACGCCTTCGACCTCATGCACCAAGGCAAATCCATCCGCGCCGTCGTCCTGTACTGATTTCACGGCGGCGCCCCTGCCCCGCCTGCCAAGCGAGGCCGTCATGACCTTGACCACCCTCAAGCAGCACCGCTGCCACGGCGGCATGCAACGCATCTACCGGCACGAGTTCGAGCGTCACACGCTGCGCCATGGAGTTCGCGGTCTATCTGCCGCCGCAGGCCGAGCACGGCAGCGTGCCGGTGCTGTACTGGCTCTCGGGGCTGACCTGCACCTGGGCCAACTTCACCGAGAAGGCGGGCGTGCAGCGCTATGCCGCAGAGCACGGCCTGATGATCGTGGCGCCAGACACCAGCCCGCGCGGCACCGATCTGCCGGGCGAGCACGATAGCTACGACTTCGGCAGCGGCGCCGGCTTCTATGTCGATGCGACAGCGGAGCCCTGGTCGCGCAACTACCGCATGTACAGCTATGTGACCGAGGAGCTGCCGGCCCTGATCGAGGCGCATCTGCCGGTGGATGCGCAGCGTCAGGGGATTTTCGGCCACTCCATGGGGGGCCATGGCGCCCTGATCTGCGCGCTGAAAAACCCCGAGCCGCTACCGCTCGCTGTCCGCCTTCGCGCCGATCTGTGCGCCGATGCGCTGCCCCTGGGGCGAGAAGGCGTTTGCCGGCTATCTTGGGCGACGACCGCGAGAGCTGGCGGGCGTACGACGCCACGGCGCTCGCCGCCGGCTCGAGCTGGCGGAGCGAGGTGCTGGTCGACCAGGGCACCGCCGACGATTTTCTCGACGAGCAGCTCAAGCCTCAGCTCCTCCTGGAGGCCTTCCGCGCCGCCGGCATCCCGCTGACCCTGCGCTACCAGGCCGGCTACGACCACAGCTACTACTTCATGGCGAGCTTCATGGGCGATCACCTCGCCCATCACGCCCGGCTCCTGAACGCGTGAGGTAAGAGGCCCATCCGCGCCTGGGACGCCTTGCGCTCCACGCGCAACGACGCCATCACTTCGGTCGGTGCACGATCACCCACCTCACGAGGACACAGGCTGAACAATGCTCGAGCTCCTGACCGATCCGCACGCCTGGGTCAGCCTCGCCACCCTCTCGGTGCTCGAGATCGTCCTCGGCATCGACAACATCATCTTCCTCTCGATCGTCTCGGCGCGCCTGCCGGTGGAGCAGCAGGCGATGGCGCGCCGCATCGGCCTGGGCCTGGCGCTGCTCGCCCGCGTCCTGCTCCTGCTCAGCCTGACCTGGATGATCGGCCTGACCGAGCCGATCTTCGAGGTCGCAGGCTTTGCGGTGTCCTGGCGCGACATCGTGCTCGGCGGCGGCGGTCTGTTCCTGATCGTCAAGGGCACCTCCGAGATGCACCACATGCTCGAGGGCCACGGCGGCGAGGGCGTCGCGGGCACCGCGACCTTTGCCGCCGTGCTCACCCAGATCGTCGTGCTCGACCTGGTGTTCTCCCTCGATTCGGTGATCACCGCGATCGGCATCGCCGAGCACATCCCGATCATGGTCGCGGCGATCGTGATCGCCATGGCGGTCATGCTGCTGGCCGCCGAGCCGACCGCGCGCTTCGTCAACGCCCACCCCACGGTCAAGATGCTGGCGTTGTCGTTCCTGCTGCTGGTCGGCGCGGCGCTGGTGGCCGACGGGCTGCACTTCCACATCCCGCGCGGCTACCTGTACTTCGCGATCGCGTTCTCGATCGGCGTCGAGTCGCTCAATCTCCTGGCCGCGCGCGCCCGTCGCGGCCGAATCGAGCGACGAGCCAAGGGCGACTGAGGGGCGCCGGACCGCACCCGGCTCAGCGGCTCTTTCGCACCCGAAAGGAGAACGCGCCGCCCTCCTCGCTCTGCTCCACCAGGGTGTGGCCGGTGGCCTCGCAGAAGGCCTGGAAGTCGCGCACGCTGCCGGGATCGGTGGCAAGGACCTGCAGCACGGCGCCCGGTGCCAGCCCCTGCATCGCCTTGCGCGCGCGCAGCACCGGCAGCGGGCATTTCAGGCCGCGCGCATCGAGCAGCGTGTCGGACATAGGAACTCCCGTCGCCAGGAGGTGATCGCACGCGAGCCATGATGCCATTCGGCTCGCCGATGCGCTACATTACCTGAGGCCTCAGACGGCGCCTGCGCAGACCAGGAGCCTGGCAACGGGGCTGCAGGAAGCGACGGAATTCGATGGCAAGGGCTCTGATCGACGACTGCTTCGCGCACGACCCCAAGCGTCTGCCGGCGGCCGAGGCGCTGGCCCTGCTGCGCGCGCGCGTGCGCACGGTGGTCGGCTCCGAGACCGTGCCGCTCGCGCAGGCGCATGGCCGCATCCTGGCCGAGCCGGTCGCAAGCGATCGCGACGTGCCGGGCTTCGACAACGTCGCCGTCGACGGCTTTGCCTTCGCGCACGACGCGCTTATGCCGGACCGGCCGACGCGCCTGCCGCTGGCGGCTGGCCGCGCCGCCGCCGGGCATCCTTTTGCCGAGCGCCTGTCCCATGGCATGGCGCTGCGCGTGCTGACCGGCGCTCCGCTGCCGGAGGGTGCCGACAGCGTGCTGATGCAGGAGGACGTCAGCATCGAGGGCGATGCGGTGGTGATCCCGGCGGGCGTCAGGCGCGGCGCGAACCGGCGCAAGGCCGGCGAGGACATGCGGCGCGGCCAGATCGTGCTGCAGCCGGGCCTGCGCCTGCGGCCGCAGGACGTCGGGGTCGCGGCGAGCGCCGGGCGCGGCGCGCTCGATGTCTTCCGGCCGCTGCGCGTGGCGCTGATCTCGACTGGCGACGAGCTGTGCGAGCCGGGCGAGCCGCTGCCGCCGGGCGGCACCTACGACGCCAACCGCACCATCCTGCTCGGCCTGCTGCAGGGCCTTGGCTGCGAGGTCCACGATTTCGGCATCCTGCCGGATCAGGCCGACGCCGTGGACCGGGCCATGCTGCGGGCGGCCGAGCTCGATGCCGTAGTGACCTCGGGCGGCGCCTCGCGCGGCGACGAGGACCACGTGGTGCGCGCGGTCGAGCGCCTGGGCAAGCTGCATTTCTGGCAGATCGCGGTGAAGCCGGGGCGCCCGCTCGCCTTCGGCCAGCTCGGCGGCTGTACGGTGATCGGCCTGCCGGGCAATCCGGTGGCGGCGGTGATCTGCTTCCTGCGCTTTGCCCGGCCAGTCCTGGTAGCGCTCGGCGGCGGTCGCTGGCCGGAGCCGCACGGCTTTGCCGTGCCCGCGGATTTCGCCATGGCCAAGAAGCCGGGCCGGCGCGAGTATCTGCGCGCGCGGCTGTCAGGGCGGGCCGGACCGGGATCTGACGGTCGCTCGGATCGAGCGCGAAGGATCGGGCATCCTGACCTCGCTGACCGAGGCCGATGGCCTGGTCGAGCTGGCCGAGGACGTGACCCGGGTCGGACGCGGCGATCCGGTCACCTTCGTGCCGTTCAGCGAGTTCGGCTTAGTCGGATGAGCCGCCCGCGCAGCGCCCTCGAATCGCTCCCCATAACGTAATGTTGATGCTCTGCGCGCTAGGTTCGCACGCCCGGTCCGGCCTGCGGCCTCATGGGCCCTGCCAGGCTGGCGGGCAGGCACATGCGGGGAGTGGCATGATCCCTTCGGTGTTGGCCCGCTGGCCGGGCGGGGTTCGGTTTCTGCGGGATCTGTTCGGGTGGCGGGCAGCGCCGGTGCCGACCATCGCGCCCGCGCCGACCCGCCCCTATCCGTGGGAAGCGCACTATCCGGACGGGCTGTCCTGGGACTTCGAGCTCGAGCCGAAGCCGCTGTTCAGCCTGCTCGACGAGGCGGTCGCGCGCTACCCGGAGCGGCCGTGCCTCGACTTTCTCGGCCGCAAATCGAGCTACAGGGAGATCGGCCGGCTGGTCGACCGCGCCGCCAGGGGCTTTCAGATGCTGGGCGTGCGCAAGGGCGTGCGCGTCGGGCTGTTCCTGCCGAACTGCACCTACTACGTCGTCTGCTTCTTCGCCGTGCTCAAGGCAGGCGGCACGGTGGTCAACTACAACCCGCTCTACGCCGAGCGCGAGATCGCGCGCCAGATCGAGGATTCGGGAACCTCGATCATGGTCACCTTGAACATCAAGGGGCTCTATCCCAAGGTCGCGCCGCGCCTGCAGGACACCTGCCTCGAGACGATCGTGGTGGGCTCCATGGGCGGCCTCCTGCCGTGGCGCCAGCGCACCCTGTTCGCGCTGCTGCGGCGCAACGAGATCGCCGACGTCGCGCACGACCTGCACCACGTCAAGTTCAAGATGCTGATCGCCAACGACGGCCGCCTGGCGCCGGTCGGGATCCGGCCGCACGAGGATGTCGCGGTGCTGCAATACACCGGCGGCACCACCGGGCGGCCGAAGGGCGCGATGCTGACCCACGCCGCGCTGCATGCCAACACCGAGCAGGTGCGCCGCTGGGCGGTCGGCAGCAGGCCCGGCCAGGAGAAGGTGATCGGCGCGCTGCCGCTGTTCCACGTGTTCGGCATGACCGGGGTGATGAACGCCAGCCTCGCCGCCGGCTTCGAGATCATCCTGCTGCCGCGCTTCCGGCTGGACGAGATTCTGAAGGTGATTCACGGGCAGCGCGCCACCGTGATGCTGGGCGTGCCGACGATGTACTCGGCGATCAACGGCTCGGCCCTGCTCGAGCGCTACGATCTCTCGAGCCTGCGCTTTTGCATCTCCGGCGGCGCGCCGCTGCCGCGGCAGGTACAGGAGACCTTCGAGCGGCGGACGGGCTGCGCGCTGGTCGAGGGCTATGGCCTGACCGAAGCCGGTCCGGTGTGCACGATCAATCCGTTCGGCGGCGGTCGCAAGGCCAGGCTCGGTCGGCCTGCCCCTGCCCGGCACGATGATCGAGATCGCCGCGATCGACGAGCCCGATCGGCTCCTGCCGCCCGGTCAGCGCGGCGAGATCTGCATCCGCGGACCCCAGGTCATGGCTGGCTATGGAGGCGCATCCCGACGAGACGGCGCTGGTGCTGCGCGACGGCCGGCTCTACACCGGCGATGTCGGCTATCTCGACCAGGACGGCTATCTCTATCTGATCGACCGGATCAAGGACCTGATCCTGTGCGGCGGCTTCAACGTCTATCCGCGCATGGTCGAGGAGGCGATCGAGCTGCACCCCGCGGTCGAGGAGGTCGCGGTCTGCGGCCTGCCCGACGCCGCATCGCGGCGAGATCGTCAAGGCGTTCGTCACGCTGCGCCCGGGCGAGACGCTGAGCCCCGCCGGGCTGCGCGCCTTCCTCAAGGACAAGCTGGCGCCGTTCGAGCAGCCGAGGCAGATCGAGTTCCGCAGCGAGCTGCCCAAGACCTTCCTCGGCAAGCCGTCACGGCGCAGCCTGATCGCCGAGGAAATGCGGCGGCTGAATGCCGCCCCGGAGGCCGCGAGAGCCGCCGCCCCCGAACTGGATGTCCCTGCCGCGTGAGGTGCCATGAGCCTGGAACAGACGACCGAGCAGATCCGCAGCCAGCTGCCGCAGCTGGCCTCGCTCGGCTATAAGGTGAAATTTGCGATCGACGGCGCGGGCTTCGTGCTGATCGACGCGACCCGGATGCCGCCCACGCTGTCCAACGAGGACGGCGAGGCGGACTGCACGATCCGCCTCTCGGAGGATCGGCTGCAGCAGCTGATCGATGGCCGGATGTCGCCGACGCTCGCCTACACGCTGGGCCAGATCAAGGTGGAGGGCTCGCTCGGCGTGGCGATGAAGCTCGCGAGCCTGCTCGAGAGCTGACGCGCTACTGGCGCGTGAGGAGCACCTTGGAGCCGCCGTACTCAAGCTGCGACTGCAGCCAGCTGCCGTCCTCGCCGTACCAGAGCACACGGTCGAGATCGCCGCTCATCTGGTATTTCCTGGCCGCGACCTCGCGCCCGCCGATCATCAGCGCCTCCTTGCCGGCGGGCTCGACCTGCACGTGGCGGAGCTTGCCCCGGCGCGCGTCGAACAGCAGCGTGCGGTCGAGCACCGCGAAGTTCCACGGGTGATCCGAGACGATGCTCGCCGGCGCCTCGATGAGGCCGCGGCGCCGGTCGATCAGCATATGATCGCCCTCGGCGCGGGCGCTCACCTCGAACTTCTCGCCGTTGTCGTCGACCTTGCTGTCGAAGCTGATCAGGCGATCGCCACGCCAGACCTCGCGGTAGCTGCCGGCGAGCTTGTAGATCGGCAACGACAGCACCGTAACCTCGCCCGAGATCTCGGTCTCGACCACAAGATCGTCGCCCTGGCAGGAGAAGGTGATCACGTGCCGGCCGATCTCGCCGAACCGTCTCGTGGTCGACCTTGTAGACGTCCTGCCCCGGCGGCTGGTCGCAGGCGTGAGAGGGCGCGCCGATCGCGGCGGATACCGCGAGCAGGCACCCGATCAGGCGCAGCGCCCGATCCGAAGAAGCTCAGCCAGCCGACCCCTCCGCGGTCGGCGCTCCGGCGGCCCAAGCCCGGCCGGGCCCTGCGTTCGTCACCGCGCATGATCAGAACGCCGCGTCCTCGAACTGCATCAGCGGCGCGCTGCCCGCCATGATCTGGGCGAACAGCGCCCCGCTCTCCGGCAGCATCTTGGTCATGAAGAAGCGCGCGGTGTCGAGCTTGGCCCGATAGAACGCCGCATCGTCCGCGCTCTCGGCCAGCCTGGTATGGGCGATCTCGGCCATCCTGGCCCAGAGGTAGGCCATCGCGACCAGGGCGAAGCAGGCGCAGATAGTCGCACGACGCGGCGCCCGCCTCGTCGGGACTCCGCATGCCCTGCTGGGCGACGTGCAGCGTGATCTGCTGCAGCCGCGCGAACGCCTTGGCGAGCGGCAGGACGAACTCCGCCAGCTCCGGCTCCGCCTGATGCTGCTCGATGAAGGCCATCACCGGGTGGAAGAAGCTGCGCAGGTAGCGGCCGAAGTGGGCCGGCAGCTTGCGGCCGACCAGATCGAGCGCCTGGATGCCGTTGGCGCCCTCGTAGAGCTGGGTGATGCGCGCATCACGGACGAGCTGCTCCATGCCCCATTCGCGGATGTAGCCGTGACCGCCCATCACCTGCACGCCGAGATTGGCGCAGGCCGAGCCCTGATCGGTGAAATAGGCCTTGATGACCGGCGTCATCAGCGCCACGAGGTCCTCGGCCGACTTGCGGGCCTCCGGCTCCGGATGCCGCCCGGCGCAATCGATCGACTGGCCGATCCAGCAGGCGAGCGCGCGCGCGCCCTCGGAAAAGGCGCGCATCGTGAGGAGCATGCGCCGGACGTCCGGATGCACCAGGATCGGATCGGCCGGCTGGTCCGGCTGCGCCGCGCCGGACAGCGCGCGCCCCTGCAGGCGCTCGCGGGCGTAGGCGACGGCGCTCTGATAGGCCGTCTCGGCGATGCCGAGACCCTGCACGCCGACCTCCAGGCGCGCCTCGTTCATCATCGTGAACATCGCCCGCATGCCGCGATGCGGCTCGCCGACCAGCCAGCCGATAGCACCATCGAAGTTCATCACGCAGGTCGCCGACGCCTTGATCCCCATCTTGTGCTCGAGGCCGCCGCACCTGACGCCGTTGCGCGGGCCCGGCGCGCCGTCCCTGGGGAGGAACTTCGGCACCAGAAACAGGCTGATGCCCTTGATGCCGGCCGGCGCGTCGGGCAGGCGGGCGAGCACCAGATGGACGATGTTGTCGGTCAGATCGTGCTCGCCGGCCGAGATGAAGATCTTGGTGCCGGAGATCGCATAGCTGCCGTCGTCCTTGGGCTCGGCGCGGGTCCGGATCAGGCCGAGGTCGGTGCCGCACTGCGGCTCGGTCAGGCACATCGTGCCGCTCCAGCGGCCGTCCACGAGCCTCGGCAGATAGAGCGCCTTCAGCGCCTCGTCGGCATGGTGCTCGATCGCCTTGTAGGCGCCGCCGCTGAGGCCCGGATAGGTGCCGAACGACAGGTTCGCCGAGCAGACCATCTCGTCGACCACGACCTTGACCACCGCCGGCAGGCCCTGGCCGCCGAACGCGGGGTCGGCCGCAAGCCCGATCCAGCCTGCCTGCGCGAACTGGTCGTAAGCCTCCTTGAAGCCCTTGGGCGTGCGCACCACGCCGTTCTCGAAGGCGCAGCCCTCCTCGTCGCCCGACCGGTTGAGCGGGAACAGCACGTTCTGGGCCAGCCTGGCGCCTTCCTCGAGCACCGCATCGATCAGGTCGGGGCGTCGCCTCCTCGTAGCCCGGCAGCGCCGCCAGCTGGCCGACCTCGAGCAGCTCGTGCAGCACGAAGCGCATGTCGCGCAGGGGTGCCGTGTAGGTCGTCATGTCAGTTCCTGAGCGGCTTGCCGGTTTCGAGCATGTGCTCCATGCGGGCGAGCGTCGCGGGCTGTCTGACCAGGGTCATGAAGGCCCGGCGCTCGAGCGCCAGCAGGTCATCGTCGCCGACGCTTGCCGTGATGTCGGTATCGCCGCCGGACAGCACCCCCGCCAGCTGGCGTGCGACCACCTGATCGTGCGCGGTCGCCGTGCCCTTCAGACGCAGACCGTCCACCGCCATCTCGAGCGCCGCGCGCCCGGTCGGACCGGGCAGCGAGATCGGGGCCTTCTCCGGCGGCACGTAGCCCTCGACCATGGCGAGCGCCTTGGCCTTGGCATCCGCGAGCAGGCGATCGCGGTTCATGGTGATGCCGTCGCCACCGCGCAGCAGCAGAAGATCCTTGGCCTCGGCCGCGGATTTGGCGACCTTGGCCATGCCGATCGTCTCGAACGCCTGAGCGAGCGGCGGCATCGGCCCGCCGGGCCGGTCCTTGCGTCGCACCCAGCGGGTGAGCAGCTCGGTCGTGCCGGTCCAGGCCGGGATCAGCCCGACGCCGGCCTCGACCAGGCCCATGTAGGTCTCGGCATGCGCCTGGATCGCATCGGCATTCAGGCAGATCTCGCAGCCGCCGCCGAGCGCCATGCCGGACGGCGCCGCCACCACCGGAAAGCTGCTGTGCTTCAGCTTGCGATAGGTCTGCTGGCCCTTGGCGACCGTGTCCTCGATCATCGGCCAGACCGCGGCGTTGGCCGCGAACAGGGCGATGCCGATGTTGGCGCCGACCGAGAAATTGCTGCCTTCGTTATAGATCACCAGGGCCTTGAAGTCCTTGGCGACGATCGCGATCGCCTTGTCGACCATCGCCAGCGAGTCGAGGTCGATCGCGTTCATCTTGCTGTGGAACTCGAGGCAAAGGACGCCGTCGCCGATGTCCCAGAGGCTCGCGGAGCCGTTCCTCGCCACCGGCTCGCGGGACCGCTTGACGTCCTCGAGCAGGAGCACGCCTTCCGGCCGGTCGACATCGGCGTAGCCGCCGTCCGCGGTCAGGTGCTGCAGCCGGCCATCCTCGACCCGGTAGAAGCTGCCCTCGCCGACGGCCCGCAGCAGTGCTGGCACCTCGGCGCCCTCGGCCTCCAGCCGGGCGCGGAACCAGGCCGGGCCGATCCGGTCGAGCAGCTCGAAAGGCCCCCACTTCATGTTGTAGCCGAGCCGCATCGCGCGATCGATCGCGACAATGTCGTCCGCGATCGCGGGCACCAGCGACACGGCGTAGGTCAGCGTCGCCGCCATGACCTGCCAGGCGAACCGCGCGGCCGGCTCCTTGCCCTCGAGCAGCGCCCGGGCACCGCCGGATCTGGCGGCGTCCAGCGCGTCGAGCCGCGGCTTTTGCGCGGTGTGGTACTCGCCGCTGCGAAGGTCGATCGCCTCCTTGATCCGATCGCCGCCCGTGGTGTTCAGGCGGTAGAACCCGCCCTTGCCCTTGCGCCCGGTGTAGCCGGTCGCGATCATCTTCCCGATCAGCGGCCAGTCGCGATCCACGGCGTGGAAGGCGTCATCGGACGGCAGCGCGCTGCGCAGGCTTGCGGCCACCTGCGGCAGCAGATCGATGCCCACGAGATCGGCGAGCCCGAAGATGCCGGTCTTGGGGATGCCCAGCGGCCGGCCCATGGCGGCGTCCGCCTCCTCGACCGGCAGCCCCATCTCGAAGGCGGCCTTGAAGGCCGCCTGCATCCAGTAGCAGCCGATCCGGTTGGCGATGAAGCCCGGCGTGTCCTTGCAGGCGATCACGCTCTTGCCGAGCGCGCGGTCGGCGAACGCCGTAATCCGCGCCACTGCCTCCGGATCGGTCCGCTCGCCTCGCACCACCTCGAGGAGCCGCATGTAGCGCGGCGGGTTGAAAAAATGGGTGATCAGGAAGTCGCGGCAAAAGCGCTCGGGCAGGCCTTCGGTGAGCTTCGCAAGCGGCAGGGTCGAGGTGTTGGACGAGACCACCGAGCCCTGCCGGCGCGCGCCCTCGATCCTGGCATAGAGCGCACGCTTGATCTCGAGGTTCTCGACCACCGCCTCGACGATCCAGTCGACCTCGGCCAGGCGCCCGAGATCGTCCTCGAGATTGCCGGGCGTTACCAGGCGGGCGGCGGCGCTGCTCATGAACGGCGCCGGATCGGCCTTGGCGAGCCGGGCCAGCGCCGCCCTGGCGAGCGTGCTGCGATCCTGCGCGCCCTCCGGCACGATATCCAAAAGCAGCACCGGCACGCCGGCATTGGCGATCTGCGCGGCAATGCCGCTGCCCATCACCCCGCTGCCGATCACGGCGGCGGCCCTGATCGTCATCAGATCGCCTCCAGCACCGTCGCGATGCCCTGGCCGCCGCCGATGCATTGGGTGGCGAGACCGTAGCGCCGGCCTTCGCGCCGCAGCAGCGCCGCGGCCTTGCCGGTGATGCGGGCGCCGGTGGCGCCGAGCGGATGGCCGAGCGCCAGCGCCCCGCCATCGAGATTGACGGTCGCGGGATCGATCTCCAGATCGCGCACGCAGGCGATCGCCTGCGAGGCAAACGCCTCGTTCAGCTCGACGACCTCGATGTCGCCGATGTCGAGCCCCGCCCGCGCCAGCGCCTTGCGGCTCGCCGCGACCGGCCCGATGCCCATGATCTCCGCCTGGCAGCCGGCGACCGCGACGCTCCTGATCCGGGCCAGCACCTCGAGGCCGTGCTTCGCGGCATAGTCCTCGGTGCAGACCAGCGTCGCCGCGGCGCCGTCGGTGAGCGGCGAGGAGGTGCCGGCGGTCACCGAGCCGTTCTCGTCGAACGCCGGCTTCAGGTTGGCGAGCGCCTCCTGGCTGGTATCCGGGCGGATGCAGCCGTCGGCCTCGACCACGTGGCCGTTCGCCTTGATCGGCACGATCTCGCCGGCGAGCCTGCCGTCGGCCTGGGCAGCCGCCGCCTTGCGATGGCTCGCGACCGCGAACTCCTGCTGCACCTCGCGGGTGATCTGGTATTTGCGCGCGACGTTCTCGGCGGTCTCGCCCATGCTCATATAGGCCTGGGGATACTGCTCCACGAGCCTGGGGCTCGGCATCGGGTTGTAGCCGCCGATCGGCACGCGGGTCATCGATTCGACGCCGGCGCAGACGAACACCTCGCCGGCATCGAGCTGGATCGCGCCCGCCGCCATGTGGATCGCCTGCATCGAGGAGCCGCAGAAGCGGTTGACCGTCGTGCCGGCGACCGACAGCGGCAGGTCGCCGAGAAAGCCGATCAGGCGGGCGACGTTCATCCCCTGCTCGCCCTCCGGAAAGGCGCAGCCGACGATCAGATCCTCGATGTCGTCGGCCGGCACGCCGCTACGCTCGACCAGGGCGGCGACCACCTGCGCCGCCAGATGATCGGGCCGGACCTTGGCGAGCGCGCCCTTGTGCGCCAGGTGGAACGGCGAGCGGGCGTACCCGGCAATGACCACGCTTTTCCTCATCTGTCGTCCCCAGCGGTGTGACCGATCATCGCGGCGCGATCGCAGCGGCAAGACGTGTGGCCCCGACGACCCCTGTATGGCAAGCCCTGAATATTGGGTCGCCGGGGCCTGGATTCGAGACGGCGCGATCAGGGCCCGCACGAGCGCGCGCGCAGCGGTCATGACGCCGCTGCGCTCGGCCGCCGCATCGCCTCCGGGGCAGGCGGCGCGTCGAGCAGCTCGCGCTTGAGGATCTTGCCGACCGCGGACTTGGGCAGCTGGTCGCGAAACTCGATCAGCTTGGGCATCTCGATCGGCGACAGCCGATCCTCGAGGAAGGCGATCAGCGCCGCTTCGTCCAGGCTCGCGCGATCTCGCGCCACGACGAACGCCTTGACCGTCTCGCCGCGGTAGCCGTCCGGCACGCCGCACACGGCGGCCTCGACGACGTCGGGATGGGCGTAGATCGCTTCCTCGACCGCGCGCGGGTAGACGTTGAAGCCGCTGCAGATGATCAGCTCCTTCAGGCGGTCGACGACGAAGCAGGCGCCATCCTCGTCCATGTAGCCGATGTCGCCGGTGTGCAGGCGGCCGTCCACAAGGACCGCCGCGCTCTCCGCGGGACGGTTCCAGTAGCCGGCCATGACCTGCGGCCCGCGCACGCAAAGCTCGCCGCTCTGGCCCGGCCCGAGCGGGGTCCTGCGGTCATCGAGCGAGACCACCTCGATGCTGGTGCCCGGCAGCGGCAGGCCGATCGAGCCCTGCTTGCCCGGGCTGCCGATCGGGTTGCAGGCGATCACGGGGCACTCGGTCAGGCCATAGCCCTCGACCAGCGTGCAGCCGCTCAGCTGCTCGAAGCGCTGCTTGACCTCGAGCGGCAGGGGTGCGCCGCCCGATATGCACAGGCGCAGCGAGGACAGGTCGTAGCGGCCGATGTCGGGGTGATGGTTGATCGCGCGGTAGAGCGTCGGCACGCCCGGCAGGATGGTCGGGCGCTTGCGATCGATCGTGGTCAGCAGCTGGACCAGATCGAAGCGGGGCAAGAGGATGATCTGGGCGCCGACGCACAGCGCGAAGTTCATCGTGCAGGTCATGCCGAAGACGTGAAACAGCGGCAGGAGCGCCAGGATCCGCTCGGCGCCGCGCTCGACGCGGGGGTGCCAGGCGACCATCTGCAGCGCGTTGACCTGCAGGTTGCGGTGGGTGAGCGCCGCCCCTTTGGGCACGCCGGTGGTGCCGCCGGTGTACTGCAGCGCCGCGATGTCGCGATACGGATCCGGCGCCGGCCGAATCCCGCCGCCGCCATTGGCGATCAGATCGTCGAACCAGATGTGGCGGCCGTCGTCCGGGCACCTTCGCGATCTCGCGCGCCTTGACCAGGGGGAACAGGAGCTTCTTGGGAAAGGGCAGGATATCCGCCATCTTGCCGACGATGATCGCCTTCAGCCGGGTGCGCGCCAGCATCGGCTCGAGCTTGGGCAGCAGCAGCGCGAGGTCGAGGGTGACCATGAGGTCGGTCTCGGAATCCTCGATCTGGTGCGCGATCTCGCGCTCGGCATAGAGCGGATTGTAGCTGACCACGGTGCCGCCGGCCTTGAGCACCGCGAAGAAGCAGATCACGAAGTAGGGGGTATTCGGCAGGAACAGGCCGACCTTGGTGCCGGCGCCGACGCCCAGGGCCTGCAGGCCGGCCGCGGCGCGATCGACCAGGCGGCCGATCTGCTCGTAGCTCCAGACCCTGCCCAAGAAATCCAGGCAGGGATGATCGGCGTAACGGCCGACCGCCTGGTCGAACAGGTCCCACAGCGGCATGGCCGGAAAATCGGCGGACCAGTCGACCCCTGACGGATAGCTCGCCAGCCACGGCGCATCCGGCATGAGCTGCCGCGCCTGCACGTCCTGCATCCAGCCCCCGCAAAGCTCCGATCGGGAATGCTACGCGCGGCGCAGTTAAGGAATCCTTAACCCGATGCCGATCAACCAGACGTTGGCGCGGCATCCTCGCGCGAGGCCTCTTGCGAGGCCGGCGGCTTTCGCCTAGTGCACTGACGCATCATGATTCACAAGGGCGTAGATGTGGCATGCTGGGGGCATGGCTCATATCGTCTGCCCTGTGGTCTCGGCTGCGGATCGTGCTCGTCTGGAGGCGATTGTCGCCGATCGCAACCGCGCCCAAAAGCACGTGGCGCGGGCTCTGATCATTCTGGCATCGGCGGCGCGACTGAGCGTCGCCGAGGTGGCCAGGCGCGCCGGGGTCGGCCGGCCGGCGGTCTGGCGCTGGCAGCGGCGCTTTGCCGAGGCCGGCGTCGAGGGCCTGCTGCGCGAGGCGAGCCGCAAGCCCGGCAAGGCGCCTTTGGCCGACGCCACGGTCCGCCGCGTGGTGGCCTTGACCTGCGCCGAGCCGCCCGGCGAGGCCACCCATTGGAGCGGCCGCGCCATGGCCAGGACCACCGGTATCAGTCTGCGTTCGGTGCAACGCATCTGGCAGGCGCACAAGCTGCAGCCACACCGCATCCGCACCTTCAAGCGCTCGAACGATCCCGACTTCGCCGCCAAGCTCGAGGATGTGGCCGGCCTCTACATGGACCCGCCCAAGCACGCGATCGTGCTCTCGGTCGACGAGAAGTCGCAGATCCAGGCGCTCGATCGCACCCAGCCCGGCCTGCCGCTCAAGCCTGGCAAAGCCGGGACCATGACCCACGATTACAAGCGCCATGGCACGACCACGCTGTTCGCCGCCCTCGACGTGCTCGAGGGCACCGTGATCAGCCGCTGCATGCAGCGCCACCGGCACCAGGAGTTCATCCGTTTCCTGAATGCCGTCGAGCGGGCGGTGCCGGCCGGCAAGGTGATCCACGCGATCCTCGACAACTATGCCGCCCACAAGCATCCCAAGGTCATGGCCTGGCTGGCGCGCCACCCACGCTGGACCTTCCACTTCACGCCGACCTCGGGTTCGTGGCTGAACGCCGTCGAGACCTTCTTCTCCGCGCTCACCCGCCGCCGGATCCGACGCGGCAGCTTCCACTCGATCGTCGACCTCCAGGCCGCGATCAACCGCTACATCGCCGAGCACAACCACGATCCCAAGCCCTTTATTTGGACCAGACCCGTCGGCCAGATCCTCGCCAAAGTGAATCGCCTGAATGCGTCCGTGCACTAGCTTGCGCGGCGCGTCGGCTCCGGCAATGGAGGGGGCCCCTTTGATGCGAAACGCGATCATCGCTTGACCTAGCGCCGCGCCCTGCGGCGCATGCGTGACGGGCGGCTGCGGTTCCCGCGGCCCGCCGCGTCATGTCATCGCGCGTCACCACACCCTCCACCGATTGACCTTGCGGTCAGCACGTCCGGGAGCCCGACATGCCCGGCTTCATCTCTGTTCTCGCGTTCGCCTGGAGCTACTGGCGCCGTCATGGCCGCCGCATCTTCCTGCTTGGGCTGATGCTCGCCGGCGCCACGCTGGCCGAGATCAACATCCCGGTCTGGATCGGCCGGCTGATCGACGCGCTCGGCGCGAGTGACCCGAGCGCCGCGGTACACGCCCTGGTCGTGATCCTGGCGCTCAGCCTGACGTTCCAGGTGTTCCACAAAGCGGGCGACTATCTCTGGTGTCGCCTGGCGATCGACGTCATGCGGCAGATCGGCGCCGACGCGTTTGCGCGCGTGCAGCGCTACAGCACGCAATGGCACGCCAACACGCTGGCCGGCGCTACGGTGCGCAAGATCACGCGCGGCATCTGGGCGTTCGACGACTTCGGCGACGCCCTGTACATCAGCCTGGTGCCGGCGGCCGCGGTGGTGCTCGGCGTCGCGGTGCTGACTGCGGTGCACTGGCCGCTCATGGGCATTCTGCTGATCGTGGGCGCTGCCACCTACACGGCGATCAGCACCTACATGGCATCGGCCTACGTGTCGCCGCGCTGGCGGTTTGCGGTCGAGGCGGACAGCCGGCTCGGCGGCTCGCTCGCCGACGCGATCACCTGCATCGGCGTGGTCAAGACGGCAGGCGCCGAGCGGCGCGAGGACGAGCGGCTGGCCCTGCTGCTCGAGAGCTGGCGGCAGCGCATGGTGCGCGCCTGGTCCGCCGCGATCGATACCGCGGTCGTGCAGAGCGCGACCATGCTGTCGCTCTATGTCGTGCTGATCGGGGGCGCGCTCTGGCTCTGGTGGCTGGGTCGGGCGACGCCCGGCGACGTCGCGTTCGTGATCACCAGCTTCTTCATGATCGATCGCTATCTGCGCGACGTCGGCACCCAGATCCATACCCTGCAGCGGGCGACCAACGATCTCGAGGACGTGGTCGCGTACGCGCGCACGCCGCCGGACGTGGTCGATCGGCCGGGTGCTGGAGCGCTGCGCGTTGCCGCCGGAGCGATCCGGTTCGAGCGCGTGCGCTTTGTCTACCCGGGCAAGGACGAGCCGGTGTTCGACGATCTCTCGATCACGATCCGGGCCGGCGAGAAAGTGGCGCTGGTCGGCCGCTCGGGCAGCGGCAAGAGCACGTTGGTCAAGCTGCTGCAGCGGCTTTACGACCTCGACGGCGGTCGCATCACGATCGACGGCCAGGATGTCGCCTGCGTGACTCAGGCGAGCCTGCGCCGGGCGATTGCGCTGGTGCCCCAGGAGCCGGTGCTGTTCCACCGCTCGCTGGCCGAGAACATCGCTTATGCGCGGCCGGAAGCGAGCGACGCCGAGATCGTGCGCGCCGCGCGCCTCGCCCATGCCCATGGCTTCATTGCCGACCTGCCGGACGGCTACCAGACCCTGGTCGGCGAGCGCGGCGTCAAGCTGTCGGGCGGCGAGCGGCAGCGGGTTGCGATTGCGCGCGCGATCCTGGCCGACCGGCCGGTGCTGATCCTGGACGAGGCCACCTCGTCCTTGGATTCGGTCTCGGAGCGGGCGATCCAGGCCGGCCTGGTCGAGCTCATGAAGGGCCGCACCACGATCGTGATCGCGCACCGCCTCTCGACGGTGCGGCAGGTCGATCGCATTCTGGTGTTCGAGGCGGGCCGGATCGTCGAGGAGGGCACGCATGATCAGCTGGTCACACGGCCACATGGCTGCTATCGGCGACTCCATGATACCCAGGCCGGCGCCTTCGAGAGCGAGCCCGTGCTCTAGCATCTCGCCGGCGCCGTGACCTGCAGCTGTTTGGAACGATCGCGATGAACGACGCATCCACCAACGCGGGCGCACCGCTGCTCCGCCTCGAGGGGCTCTCCAAGCACTTCGGGCCGGTCGTGGCGCTGGACGAGGTCAGCTTCGAGGTGCGGGCCGGCGAGGTGGTGGCGTTGCTCGGCGACAACGGCGCCGGCAAGTCGACGCTGATCAAGATCCTCTCCGGCTCGCTCGAGCCGAGCGGCGGCCGCGTGTACTTCGACGGCCGGCCGGTCAGCTTCGATAGCCCGGCCGACGCCAAGGCGCTCGGCATCGAGACGGTCTATCAGGATCTCTCGCTCTGCCCGAACGTCGACGTCGTCGCGAATTTCTTCATGGGGCGCGAGCTTTACCGCCGGGTGGCCGGCCTCGGTTTCTTGCGCGAGACGGCGATGCAGGCCGAGACCGAGCGGTCGCTCGCCGATCTCGGCACCCACATCCCCTCGGTGCGGACCACGGTCGAGCATCTCTCGGGCGGCCAGCGGCAGGCGATCGAGCTCTGCCGCTTCGTCCACTGGGGCGGGCGGCTGGTCCTGCTCGACGAGCCGTTCGCCGCACTCGGGCGTGCAGCAGACCCGCCGCGGCCTCGAGCTGATCGAGCAGATCAAGAAGAAGGGCGTGGCGATCATCGTGATCACCCACAATGTCCTGCACGCCTTTCACGTCGCCGACCGGATCGTGGTCCTGCGCCATGGCCGGGTCGCCGGCACGCGCACGGCCGCATCGACCAGCCACGAGGAGGTCGTCGGCCTGATCACGGGCGATCTCGACCAGCGCCGCGCGCGCGCCTCGCTGAGACGCGGCTCAGACCGTCCGCGCCATTTTCGAGGTAGCGGCAGAAGGCATTGGCGAGCCGCATCTGCGCCGGGCTGCGGCATTCCGGCTCGAACAGCGCCGGGCTGCCGACCAGGATGCATGCCGTCCTCGCGGCCGTGCTGGTCTCTAACTGAGACACCACCACGGATCGAACGCTCATGTTTTCTCCCTACCGCGCCGCTTGGCATTCAGGTCCGCCTTGCAGACCCCCTGCTATTAGAGGCAGGCGTCGCGTAGAGGCAGGCGTCGCGCCCTCAGCCCCTTCCCGCAAGCAAGTTCAGAGAAGCCTCTTCAACCAGCGTGACGAATAGTTGCAAAACTTCCAATTTGGACGCATCATGCGTAATAAATCCGAAAATTGCATCGATATTAAAATGCACGACTATATTCCGACGTGGATTAAGCATCGCCAGATGCCTCCATTCGTTCTTATTCCTCTCTATCGCCGACGCATAGCTAAGAAGCCAATACATGAGTACCTGTCTGTAGTCAGCAAGCCCACAATTGCCTTGTATACACTTCACCTCTATTAGCGTCGAACCGATCGCAAAGTCACCTTCGCTTGATGCAATCCATTCGTATCCAGGGATGCGAGGTCGGACGACAACTGCTCCTTCACTCCAATCATTCCGCAACTCATCTAGCATTGCCGCGAGACTTTGCGCGACCCGATCGGCAACATCTTTGTCAGAGGTCTCTAATTCGTCCGGAACACGCACATCAAAATGTCGCCTTTGCCGTTCTGCCGCGATCGATAAGCAGAGACCCCAATCCGGATCAGCCTCCCCAGCAACCAGGCTCTCCGCTCTCGCAACAGCGACTTCGAAGAGCAAGGACAATCTCATTGTCACCGAGCCGAAAGCGCAAGCCCCAATATCGATGCCGCGATCACAAGCGTACGCGCGGCTATTAAGCGCGTGTACAAAGCCGCCCTTCAAAGTTGGAAACAGCGCATCAAAAAGTCCAGGGATTTCCCTTGCCACTGTGCGAGGATCTTTCACCGGCCTGCGATCACTGCGCATTTTTGCACCAATTTATGTATGAAACTGGAAAACCCTCTACATTCCCATCCTCAACGCCGAGCAGCCATGACTGCAATGCCGACTTCCTTAGTTGCTTGAGTGCATAACGACCCTCTTCACCGAAGCCCGACGCCGCTAGCCAAAGCATTCGTTGTTCCTATGTCCCAAGGTTCTGCCATTGGTTCCTCAACCTAATGAAGTGGTGTCGGTCATGCCAGAAACGCCAGCATTCGATGCAGCCGCGCCTGACCGTGGTAGACCGGGTACGCTCGTAGGTGAGGGATACAAACTGCCCGCGTCTCTCAGTTCGAGCGAACCGTATCGCCTTGAGATAGTGAAGCACGTTCGCTTCAGGCAGCAAGAGATGTCGCGAGTGTTGAGGCACGTTATCCAGCAGCCGATCTAATTCTTCAAAGATCTCTTGATATTCGGGACTCGAGCGGATGGCCGTAATCCCTCGCATTATTGTCGACCAAGACGCCCTAAACGCGTTCAGATTGTCCGCACCTAATAGCAATGCGCACAACTGGCCTGCTTTGTCCGGCGATTGAAATCTGAGTGTTCGCCCAATTTGGGCGACGACGAAACTATCAGGCTGGGTCTTCGCGGTTTCCAGTTCTAGCAGCGCGCGAATGTCTAACTGCTCCACAGTCTCCTTGATTGACTCGTAATCGTCATATGGATTATCTCCATACGGATCAAAGTGCAGATCAATTTCCCTTAGTATAGCGGTGGGGTCATCTGGCGAACCAAGTTGAGCTGCAACAAAGTCAACGTAGTGGTTCGCTTGCATTATTGTTGTTTTTGTCCGGTTGAGGGTCAATCCATAATCAGCTAAAGAATGAGAGAGAACAGAAAGCGCTCGATAGGCCTCTTGAGGAGACGTTGTGATCAACGTGAAATCGTCAACGTAACGATGCCAAACGATTTTGTAATCACTGAGCATGATATCGATCGGCGTCATCATAACTTCGGCAAGAATTCGGGCGCATTGACCACCAACAGGTAATCCGAAGGACCTGCCTGCAGCAAGTTTGCTTAAGAAACGGTCAATTTGCTTTGGAACCGAGGGTTGATTTGATAAGAGGTCTTCTAAACGGCTTTCGAGCCGATGGTGGTAGATGTGTTCATAGAAGCTTGAGATGTCCGCCTGAACAACGAAGGGGCTGGATTCTCTGAGCGCCGGGTCCTCCAACGTGGCTTCGCGGTATGCCCGCCAAGATTTACTCACATCAAAAAGGTCCGGCCCGTCTGTTCGGTAACGATACGAGTGAGCGCGATCGCTTCGCTCGGGTTCGTGTTTTTCGGCTATCGCGATCCCGAGTCCGTTTAGATATACCGTCCAAAATGGGTGAATTTTGGTTGTGATCCTGAATCCACTTGATCCCGTAGGGACTAAAAGTCGCTCTGAAAAAATTTGCAATTCGTTGATGGTTGCGCTCACATCGTCTTTGGGTTTATTCTCTAGGCTTTCGAAGAATGAGTATGCTAGGCGCGAAAGGGTGGCGGATTCTTCTTTTACAAATCGGTTATCAACATCGAACGGAAGAGTATCGTTGTCGCCGCGGCTGCCGATATCTTGCGCGGCACGTTCAAAGTGCTCAATTCTGACATCGGGCATTCTGCGCGGCCCTCCTGCGGCGACATCTCACGATGCAATTGCTGCAGCCCCCGGTGTAGAAGCTGCGCTTTCGTGGCGTTAGCGTTGCGGAGAGTATACGTGGGAGCGCTACAATCTCACGCGAGGATATAGGGTCCGGTAAACCACTACAACCCGGGCGGCAGCTGGTGGCCCGCGTGAAGCCTGCGCGTAGCGGGACAACGTCTCGGCGTGGCGAAAGCCGAACTTCGGCGAGCCACGCTGGGTCGGCGGACAGCTCGGCCTTTGCCGCGAGCAGATCGAGCCGGGTCGGATGCCGGCAGCCGAGGTAGCTGGCGAGATCGCTCGCCGAGAGTTCGATTCGCTCTCCGACTATACGCATGGGGACCGACGGTATCGGTCAAGATCGGCGGACGTGCAACCGTGGGGCGTGCTCGAGGGCGGTTGCCACATGACGCCACCCCCTGCACTGTCGGACGATCGTGGAGGGAGGATCGCCATGCGCCTTGGAGCCGTGCTCGCCGGCCTGGCGCTCGGCGCGCTGCCAGCCGGGGGCGACGCCCGGGCCCAAACGCCGGTCGACGTCGAACTGGTGCTTGCGGTCGACGTCTCGCAGTCGATGGACTACGGCGAGCATGAGCTGCAGCGGCAGGGCTATGTCGCCGCGCTCTTGCACCCCCAGGTGCTGAGCGCAATTCGGGGCGGCATCTATGGCCGCGTCGCGATCGCCTATGTCGAATGGGGTGCGACGCCAGACCGTGATGACGCCGTGGGCGCTGATCGAGGATGCGGCAGGCGCCGGACGCTTTGCCGAGGCGCTCGCCGCCGCGCCGATTCGCACCATCCACGGCACCTCGATCTCGGGCGCGCTGGGTTATGCCGCGAGCCTGTTCGAGAGCAACGGCTATGAGGGCTTCCGGCAGGTGATCGACGTATCCGGCGACGGGCCGAACAGCTCCGGCGCGCCGGTGCTGCCGACCCGCGACGCCGTGCTCGCGCAGGGCTTCATCGTCAACGGCCTGCCGATCATGCTGCGCGAGCCCTCCAACACGTTCTACAGCATCCCCGATCTGGACATCTACTATGCCGACTGCGTGATCGGCGGCCCGGGCTCGTTCGTGCTGCCGGTCGACGACCCGAGCCAGCTGGCAGATGCGATCCGCCAGAAGCTGGTGCTCGAGATCGCCGGCGCGCCGCCGCGCCTGACCACGGTGGCCGAGACCCGGCCAGCACCGCGCATCGACTGCCTGATCGGCGAAAAACTGCGCCGCGGCTGGCAGGGCCCCTAGCCGACCGCGGCGTGCGCTTGCGGACCCGGCCGCTCCTCGCCGCGCTGGCCGGCATGATGGCTCTCGCATCGGTGGCACGCGCCGAGACGGGCCTCGCCTCGTGGCTCGCGCAGGACACCGCGACCGGCGATTGGGGTGGCCTGCGCAGCCGGGCCAAGGCCGCCGGGCTGAAGGTCGACGGCTACTACCAGACCGACCTTCTGGCCAACCCGACCGGCGGCGAGCGCCAGGGCTTCGCCTATGCCGGCACGATGGAGGTCTCGCTCGACGCCGACCTCGAGCGGATCGCCGGCCTCGAAGGCACGCGCTTCTACATCGCCGGCTACTGGGCCTCGGGCGATGATCTTTCGGACACCGAGGTCGGCAATCTGATCGACGTATCTCAGGCGTTCAATGGCCGCACGGTCGGCCTCGCCCAGATGTATCTCGAGCAGCAGCTGTTCGAGGGCAGGCTGGCGGTGGCGCTGGGTCGCCTCTCCGCCGGCGACGATTTCGCCACCAGCAATCTCTATGCGAGCTACGTGAGCACTGGCGTCAACGACAACCCGTTCGCCATCTCCGAGAACATCGCGTCCTTCACCGCCGATCCGGTCGCCCAGTGGGGCGCTCGCGCGATCGTGCGGCCGACCAGGCAGATCCACCTCGCCGCCGGCGTCTACAACGCCGACCCGGACGCCGGCAAGGATGGCAGGCACGGCGTCGACTTCGCATTCGACCCCGAGGACGGCGTGGTGGCGATCGCCGAGACCGGCTATCAGTGGAACCAGGCCGACGACGCTACCGGCATGCCGGGCAGCGTCACCTTCGGCGGCTACCTCGACAGCAGCGACTTCGAGTTCCTCGACGGCTCCGGCAGAGCGCAGAGCGGCAACTACGGCTTCTACCTGCTGCTCGATCAGATGGCGTACCGCGAAGGCGGCCCCGGCAGCGACCAGGGCCTGACGCCCTGGGGCGCCTTCACGCTTGCGCCCGACCGGAAGATCAACACCGTCCCGCTCTCGGCGGCCGGCGGCCTGGTGTATGCGGGTCTGCTGCCGGGCCGCGACGACGACCTGACGGCGCTGGCGGTATACTATGGCGCGTTCAGCGACAGGCTCCGGGATCAGAGCGCCGAGACCGTGATCGAGGCCAACCATCGCTTTCAGCTGGCGCCGTGGCTCTATGTCACGCCTGATTTCCAATACGTCATCCGGCCCGACGGCCGAAGCGACATCGACGATGCCGCGGTGCTCGGCGGCGAGATCGGCATCGATTTCTAGGGATGCCCGCCCGCCTTCGGGCGTGCGATCGAAGTCGGATGCGCAACCGGTGCGATATCGATATGATCCCGGCCGCTTTGGCACCTCCTGGACGCGGAAGCCCTTACGGGTTCGTGGGAGATAGAGGCGTGAGCAGTTGGTTCGCATGGACGGGTCATGGTAGGCGGCGCCTCCGGGGGGCATGGCTCGTGCTGCCGGGCCTGCTCCTTTCAGCCTGTGGCGAGGCCGACCAGACGCCGGCTGCAGCACCGCCGCCGCCCGCGGTATCGGTGGTCGAGGTCGAGCCCCAGGACGTCACGCCCTCGTCGCAGTTCGTCGGGCGCGTGGTCTCGATCGATCAGGTCGACCTGCGCGCGCGTGTGCAAGGCTTCCTCGAGCAGCGCCTGTTCACCGAGGGCCAGAAGGTCAAGAAGGGCGATCTGCTGTACGTTATCGAGCAGCCGCCGTTCCAGGCCCAGGTAGACGAGGCCGCGGCGGACGTCGCGCGCGCCGAGGCCTCGGTCGCCGAGACCAAGGCGACGCTTGGAGCGCGTCCAGGAGGCGAGCGGCAGTGGTGCTGTCAGCAAGCAGGAGGTGGATCAGGCGCTGGCAAACGACCAGCGCGCCCAGGCCGAGGTGCTCGCCGCCAAGGCCCAGCTGGAGATTGCCAAGCTCAATCTCAGCTATACCGAAATCAGCGCGCCGATCGACGGCCGGATCGGCTTTACCAACTACACGGTCGGCAACCTGGTCGGCCCGGACAGTGGCACGCTTGCCACGATCGTCAGCGACGATCCGATCTACGTCACCTTCCCGGTCAGCAGCCGGGTCATTCTGGAGGCCCGCCAGCAGGCCATCGCAGCAGGCAAGCCAAACGAGTTCGTCGTCCGCGCCCAGCTGCCCGATGGCACGACCTACGGTCATCCAGGCAAGGTCAACTTCCTCAACATCGAGGCCGACCAGACCACCGACACCATCACGGTCCGCGCCGAGTTTCCCAATCCCGAGGGCCTTCTGGTCGATGGCGGGTTCGTCAATGTCGCGGTGGAGCGGGCCAAGCCCGAAGAGCGTCTGGTCGTGCCGCAGGCGGCCCTGCAGCTCGATCAGGCGGGCGCATACGTGCTGGTTGTCGACGGCCAGGACCAGGTCGAGCAGCGACGGGTCCAGACCGGCCAGGCATTCGCGGGTAATCTCGTGGTCCAGTCGGGGCTTCAGGCGGGCGAGCGGGTGATCGTCGAAGGGATCCAGAAGGTCCGGCCTGGCATGAAGGTCCAGGCGAACGTGGTCCCGCTCGCAACGAGCGACGCCGACATCAGCCCGTCGGCGGCCAGCGAGACCCCGAGCGCCTCGTCAGCCGCCCCGGCGGGCCAGACGCCTGCCGCCGGCGCCCGCCGACGGCGCGACGGCGCCTGCGGACGGTGCCTCGGCTGCACCGGCGCCGCCCTCCAACCAGTAGGAGCGGGCGATGATTTCCGACGTCTTCATCGAGCGGCCGCGGCTCGCCTTCGTCGTCTCGATCGTCATCACGCTCGCCGGCCTGATCGCGATCACGGCGATTCCCGTGGCGCAGTTCCCCGACATCGTGCCGCCGCAGGTGCAGGTCACCGGCAGCTATCCGGGCGCCGACTCCTTCGTGGTCGAGGAGACCGTGGCGCAGCCGATCGAGCAGCAGGTCAACGGCGTCGACAACATGCTGTACATGCAGTCGGTGTCGGGCTCGGACGGCAGCTACACGCTCACGGTCACGTTCAATCTGGGCACCGACCCCGACATCAACACCGTCAACGTCCAGAACCGGGTGAGCCTGGCCGAGCCGCAGCTGCCGGAGGAGGTCACGCGCCAGGGCCTTTCGGTGAAGAAGGTCTCTTCGGCGCTGCTGCAGGTGATTCAGATCTCTTCGCCGAACGGCACCTACGACGCGCTCTATCTGAGCAACTACGCGACGATCAACCTGCTCGATGAGCTCAAGCGGATCAACGGCGTCGGCAACGCGCAGCTGTTCGGCCCGCTCGACTATTCGATGCGGGTATGGCTCGATCCCGCCAAGCTGACCGGCCTCAACCTGACGCCGAACGACGTCATCACCGCGATCCGCTCGCAGAACGTTCAGGCCGCGGTCGGCCGCATCGGCGCCGCCCCGATCTCGCAGGACCAGCAGCTGCAGCTGACGATCAGCACCCAGGGTCGCCTGACCAGCGTGCCGCAGTTCGACCAGATCGTGCTGCGCGCCAATCCGGACGGCTCGGTGGTGCGGCTGCGCGACGTCGCGCGGGTCGACCTCGGCGCCAAGTCCTCCGACCAGTTCAGCCGCTACAACGGCAGTCCCGCGGCGGCGATCGGCATCTATCAGTCGCCGGGCGCCAATGCCGTGCAGGTGGCGGACCAGGTGCGCGCCGTGATGGAGCGGCTTAGCCAGCGCTTCCCGGACGACCTCGTCTACGACGTCTTCTACGACACCACGGTGTTCGTGACGTCGACGATGGAGGAGGTCATCCAGACGTTGTTCGAGGCGTTCGTCCTGGTCGGGCTGGTGGTCTTCCTGTTCCTCGGCAAGCTGCGCACCACGCTGATCCCGATCATCGCCGTGCCGGTCTCGCTGATCGGCACTTTCGCCGTGCTCCTGGCGATCGGATACTCGGCGAATACGGTGTCGCTGCTGGCCCTCGTGCTCGCCATCGGCATCGTGGTCGACGACGCGATCGTGGTGATCGAGAACGTCGAGCGGATCATGGAGGAGGAGCCGCACCTCACGCCCAAGCAGGCCACCAGCAAGGCCATGCGGGAGATCACCGCGCCGATCATCGCGATCACTCTCGTGCTGCTCTCGGTCTTCGTGCCGGTGGCGTTCATCCCCGGGATCAGCGGCGAGCTGTTCCGCCAGTTCGCGGTCGCGGTGTCGGTCTCGATGCTGATCTCGGCGATCAACGCGCTGAGCCTCAGCCCGGCGCTGTGCTCGATCCTGCTGAAGCCCGGACACACGACGCGCGGCCCGATGCGCTACGTGCTCGGCGCGATCGACCGCGTGACCCAGGGCTACGCGGCGGTGGTGAGGCGACTGGTGCGGGTGGCCGTGTTCAGTCTGGCGATCCTCGTCGCGGCCGTGCTGGCGTCCGGCTTTCTCTTCAAGATCACGCCGACAGGCTTCCTGCCGGAGGAGGATCAGGGCGCGATCTTCGCCGTGTTGCAGCTGCCGGAAGGCGCATCGCAGAATCGCACGGGCGCGATTGCCGAGCAGGTCGAGGCGATCATGCAGAATGAGTTCGAGCATAGAGGGCCTGCTCACGGTCGTCGGCTACGATTTCATCAACGCCGTCGCCGCTTCGAACAAGGCGTTCTTCGTGGCGCAGCTCAAGCCGTATGAAGAGCGCACCGAGCCGAGCCAGAGTGCTGACGCCATCATTGCCCGCCTGCGCGGAGAGCTTGCGCCTCTGCAGGGCGCGATCGCCATGCCGCTCAACCTGCCGCCGATCATCGGCCTCGGCACCACCGGCGGTTTCCAGTACGTGCTCGAGGCCTTGCAGGGCCAGGCGCCGGCCGAGATCGCTGCGACCATGCGCGGCCTGATCGTCGAGGCCAACCAGCAGCCCGAGCTCGCCGGCGTGTTCAGCACCTTCTCCTCCGACACCCCGCAGATCTATCTCGACATCGACCGCGACAAGGCGCAGACGCTGGGCGTCGAGATCTCCGACATCTTCAATGCGCTGCAGGCCACGCTCGGCGGCTACTACGTCAACGACTTCAACCTGTTCGGCCGCACCTGGCAGGTCAACGTGCAGGCCGAGACGCCCTACCGGCGAAGCGTCGAGGACATCTACCAGATCTACGTGCGCAACAAGGATGGCAGTATGGTGCCGCTGCGCGTCCTGGCATCCGCTCGCCTCGAGCTCGGGCCGCAGCTACTGGTCCGCTATAACAACTATCGCGCCGCGATCATCAACGGGTCCCCGGCGCCAGGCTTCAGCTCGGGCGCGGCGCTCGCCGCGATGGAGCGGATCTCCTCGACGGTGCTGCCCGCGGGCTTCGGCTTCGAGTGGACCGGCACGGCGCTGCAGGAGAAGGCAGGCCGCCGGCAAGACGCCGATCGTGCTCGGGCTTGCGGTGCTGTTCGCCTATCTGTTCCTGGTCGCGCTCTACGAGAGCTGGAACATCCCGATCTCGGTGCTGCTCTCGGTGACCGTGGGCGTGCTCGGCGCCATCTTTGCGGTCTGGATCGCGGGCCTGACCTTCGACGTCTACGCCCAGATCGGCCTCGTCGTGCTGATCGCGCTCGCCGCCAAGAACGCGCATCCTGATCGTCGAGTTCGCGATCGAGCAGCGCCAGCACGGCAAGTCGATCGTGGATTCCGCGATCGAGGGCTCACGCCTGCGCTTCCGGCCGGTGATGATGACGAGCTTCGCCTTCATCCTGGGCCTGGTGCCGCTGGTGATCGCAGCGGGTGCAGGCGCCGCAACCCGCCAGTGCCGTGGGCACGCCGGTGTTCGGCGGCATGCTTGCTGCGTCCATCTTCGGCGTGTTCGTCATCCCGATGCTCTACGTCGTGTTCCAGTGG
>CAVWCI010000039.1:0-203800 GCA_963753315.1 uncultured Alphaproteobacteria bacterium | reverse complement strand
CTGCCCGCACGCACGAGGCGCGCCTTGAGGGCCGCGGCCAAGGCAGATCGCAAGTCGACATTGAGAACCTGCCCAGTTGCGGCACGCGGTTGGTTCGCGAATGGCACGGCGCCTTGCACGAGGTCGAGGTGCTGGAGGATGGCTATCTCTGGCGTGGGGCACGGCATCGCTCGCTCTCCGCCATCGCCCGGGCAATCACCGGCACCAAGTGGTCGGGCCCCCGCTTCTTCGGCCTCGTGGCACGGCTGTGAGCAAGGCGCCGATCCGCTGCGCCATCTATACCCGCAAGTCCTCCGATGAGGGTCTCGAGCAGGCCTTCAATTCGCTGGATGCCCAGCGGGAAGCCTGCGCCGCCTATGTGGCCAGCCAGAAGGGCGAAGGCTGGAGACTGTTGCCCCACCGCTATGATGACGGTGGCGTCTCCGGCGGCACGCTCGAGCGCCCCGGCTTGCAAATTTTGCTATCCGATATCGAAGCGCGCAAGGTCGACCTCGTTGTGGTCTACAAGGTTGATCGCTTGACACGCTCGCTTGCCGATTTTGCCAAGCTGGTGGAGCGGTTCGATACGGCGGGCGTCTCCTTCGTCTCGGTGACCCAGCAGTTTAATACCGCGACCAGCATGGGCCGGCTGACGCTGAATGTCTTGCTCTCCTTTGCTCAGTTTGAGCGCGAGGTCACGGCCGAGCGCATCCGCGACAAGATCACGGCATCGAAGAGGAAGGGCCTCTGGATGGGCGGCCTGGTGCCGCTCGGCTACGATGCCAAGGACCGCACACTCGTCGTCAATGAGGCCGAGGCTCGGACGGTCCGGACCATCTTCCAGCTCTATCTGGAGCTCGGGTGCGCACGGCGCGTCAAGGAAGCAGCGGACCGCCAGGGCCTGGTCAGCAAATATCGCCGGTTCAACAACGGCAAAACCTTCGGTGGCGTCGCCTTCACGCGTGGGCGAATCTATCATCTCCTGGCCAACCCGGTCTATGTCGGTGAGATCCGACACAAAGGGCGCAGCTATCCCGGCCAGCACCCGGCGATCATCGACCGAGGGACCTTCGACGCCGTCAATCTGAGGCTCAACGCCAACGCGAGCCGGGTGAAGGCCCAAACTTCCGCGGCAACCCATTCGCCCTTGGTCGGCAAGCTCACCGACGAAACTGGAGAGCGCCTGACACCCTCCCATGCGGTGAGGCGCGGCAGGCGCTACTGCTACTATGTCTCGCGGCGGCTCGTCGCCGGGAGCGGTAAGTCTGATAGCCGCGGATGGCGCTTGCCGGCGGCAGCGCTGGAGGGCGCCGTTGCCAAACTGATCATCGATGGGCTCGAAACGCCGTCGGCAGCGCAGCGTCTGATCGATGGCGCCACACCTGAGATGATGACAAAGCTTCTCTCTGCTGCCAATCGCTCTGCTCAGCGCTGAGCGGCCCGGATCGGGGCCCGACCCTGAGAGCGATCGTCGACAGCGCTCGCATCGAGCCCGGGCGGCTATCGGTCACGTTATGTCCAAGAGCCATCGCCGAGCGGCTGAGCGTGCCGCTGGCGCAGATAAGCCGTGATGCGCTGTCGCTGGTCGGCGAGTTTACGCTGCGCCGACGCGGGGTCGAAGCCAAGATCGTGCTCGCCAACACCTCAGCCGCTTTGGACCGCACGCTTGTCAAAACCTTAGCCCTGGGCTGGGCCTGGTTCGAGGAAATTAAGGCCGGCGCGACCATGCAGGCAATCGCCAGCCGCGAAGGCGTCACCCAACGCCGCGTCGCTCATCTCGTGGATCTTGCCTTCCTGGCGCCAGACATTGTCCGCTCGATCGTCGAGGGGCGCCAGCCTCCAACGCTGACCGCCGACCGCCTAATCAAGTCGAGGCACCGGATGCTCTGGTCCGATCAGCGCGCCTGGCTCTCGGCCATCTGAGACTCCCCTGTTTTTGGGCGGCGAATTCCCTGTTAAAGGCGGACGAGATCCCTGTTAACCACGGACAAAATCCCTGTTAATGGGCCTTAGGGAAATCATCGATAAGCCATTGAATTGGCCTGCCGAATTGGGGGCACACTTCGCCCAAAACACAGAAAATCAGCAAAATCCTTGTTAATTACCCTGTTAGCAGGGAAACCGAACCGCAAAATCGCCGAACGGAGACCGCCGCGGCAATTCCGGCGTAACGGCCACGTGGAGACGGGTCTCCACCGGCAGGCCCGGGCGCCAAAGCCCAGGAATTCCGGGGTTTTCAGGGAAGTGTCCGGGGAGCCGGCAAAAGCCGAGACTGGGTGGCGGAGGGGATGGGATTCGAACCCACGATACGGCTTATCACCGTATAACGGTTTAGCAAACCGCCGCCTTCAGCCTCTCGGCCACCCCTCCAGCCCAGGAATGCCGCGGGTTGTGGTGAAACCGGCGCCCCGAGATATGGGACTGCCGCCTGTTTTGCGACCCTCGCCCGCGATGGCCTTGCTGCGGCCCGCATCTATACGGGCCGCGGCATCCTCCTGCAAGCTCGGGATGGCGCCGGGCTGTCCTGCGGCGATCGCTTGATCGACGTCATGATCTCAGCTCGCCCGGTTCAGGTCGCTCCGGCTTGATGGTCTCGAGGACTGATGCGGCGAAGCGCGGTGCGACGCCCAAGCCAGAACCGCAGCCTGGGTGCGGTTGGCGGCTCCGATCTTGGTGAACAGCCTGACCATCTGCGCCTTGACCGTCGCCTCGGCGACGCCGAGCTTGCGGGTGATCACCTTGTTGGACTGCCCTTCCACGAGAAACGCCAGCAACTGACGCTCGCGCGCGGTGAGCGCACTCGAATCGATCCGGCCTGCCTGCGATCCATCAAGCGGACGTACAGGGATCAACCCTTTGTCGAGGTGCCTCGGCAGGGCCACGCCGCGAGCGGGCGTGGCGCTCCAGACCCGGTACGCCTTTTCGGTATCCTTCAACAGATCCATGGCCCCTCGACTCCGATACGCGATCCGAAAGCGGCTCAAATTTCAGGAGCCGACAGGTCGACGTGATCCCGAAATTACGCCGTTCGGCGAACGAGGCTTGGCCCGATCTTGAATGGGCCCGTCAGCGCTCGAGATCGAGCAGGTCCACCGTCAGGCTGTCGCCGCCGAGCCGTTCCGGCGCCGGGCTGTCGTGGACGATCAGCAGCCGCCGCTGGTCGTTCACATGGACGAACGCCACCCCTTCCGCCTGGTCGACGCCGCGGGCATACGGCAGGTCCATGATGGGCTCGACGTCCCGCGGCGCATGCACCCGGTCGTCGCCGTCGCCGATCGGCCGGCGCCAGCGGAACAGCGCGCCGGTGCCGTCGTGGTTCATGGTCGGCCCGGCGAGCACGAGCAGGTCGTCGCCGTCGAACCGCAGGTCGCGGATCCCAAGGCCCCGCAGCGGCAAGAAATGCTTGCGGTAGCGGCGCCCCTTGCGGCCGCATCGGCGCAGCTTGAGCCGGCCGGGCTTCGAGGCCCCGAGCTTCAGCTCGACCACCACCGCCCAGCCGCTCAGCACCGGTCCCCGCAGGCCCAGGAACAGCCGCTCGCCCTTGACCGCCAGACCCTCGATGTCGAAGCCGTTCTCCTTGCACGGCATGTTCACCGAGGGCGCCAGATGGCGGTCGCGGTGCAGGACCTTGGTCAGCGCATTGCGACCCTTGCGGCTCATCTTCAGGCAGGCGGCGCCGTCCTTGCCGGACCTCTCGCCCGAGCGGGTTGGACGATGCACGCCGCCGCGGCCCGCCACCAGCGGCAGCCGGCCCAGGAAATAGCGGTTGGCGTTGCGATCGATCTCCTCGAGCTCGTCCAGGGCCTTGGCGTTGTCGTCCGAGGACAGATCCGGCTTGTCGCGCTTCAGGCTGTGCGAGCCGGTGATCCAGAGGAAATCGCCATCGATCGCGAGCCCCTCGATGTCCATCTCGCCGCCCGGCCCTTGGGGCAGATCGAAGTGGTCGCCGAGCGCGATGCTGTCCTGCTGCCGATAATCGCCATCTGAACCCCGCACCAGGCGCTCGACCGTCGCGGTCTCGTCGGCGGCGGCGAACAGGGTGCGCCCCACCGCCGCGACCGCCGAGATGTCGTGCGGCAGCGGCGGACCGGCCTGCGCGCGCCGGGCGTGCGGCTGGAAATGCAGCGTGAGCGTTCTCGTCGATCTGGCCATCAAACCTTCCTGCTGCTCGGCGCGGGATCGGATCCGACCAGTTCGTCGCGCGCACCATGCCGCGTCCGGCGATCCGCCTCGAGGTGCTCGAGCAGCAGCGCGAGGTTGCGCCGGTTGGCCTTCCAGGCCACGTCGAACAGGTCGCCTACCAGCGGCACGGCGCCCAGCACGGCATCGAGGCCGACATTGAGGCCCATCCGGCCAAGCTTGCTGACGGGCACGCCGTGGCGGCGCGCCTCGAGGACGATGTAGAGCGAGAGCAACGTGGTCACGGCATCGCCAATGCCGGGCACCAGACCGACCAGGCCGTCCAGGCCGATCCGGTACTTGGTCCCCGGAATGCGGAAGCGGTCGTCGAGCAGATAGGCGAGCTGGCGCAGTCGCTCGATCGATCGACGCTCGGGGCCCGCTGCGACCGCGGCCGTCAGGTCGCTTCCTGGCGGCAACCATCAGCGTCGCAGGATGATCCAGATGGCGTGCACGATGCCCGGGATGTAGCCGAGCAGCGTCAGGAGAATGTTGAGCCAGAACTGCAGCCCGAGCCCGACCTGGAGGAAGACGCCGAGCGGCGGCAGCAGGATCGCGAGCAGGATTCGAAGGACGTCCATAGGCCAGATCCACGTGCTGGGCTCGCTTCGCCATGCTGGTCTGCCGGGCCGCCAGCCTCGCCCGGCGCCGATGAGAACGGACGGTGCCGAAGAGGGTTCCCGCGACCTTTCAGGAACCCCTCGGCCGGCCCGCCCGTTCCTCCCGACACGCGAGCCTGAGCATGCAAGGCTGCCATCTTGTGCGCATGGGCGCTCGCTGCGATGGTAGGAACGGCCGCGACCAGGCGGGAGTGAGCGGCTTGGCCATGTCGCGGGAGGCACAGGTGTCCGGGCGGGCAGCGCTGGTCCTGATCAATCAGGGGAGCAGGCAGGGCGATGCGGACCTCGGTCCGGCGCTCGATCTGCTGCGCCAGGCCGGCCTCGAGGTGGTCGAGGTGTCGAGCGACGATCACCGCCGCCTGCAGCAGGCGATCGCCCTGCACCAGGGCGCGGTCGATCGCGTCGTCGTCGGGGGCGGCGATGGCACGCTGAACGCCGTGGCCGATGCCCTGATCGAAAGTGGCCTGCCGCTCGGCATCCTGCCGCTCGGCACCGCGAACGATCTCGCCCGCACCCTCGAGCTGCCGAGCGATCTCGCTGCCGCCGCCGCCGTCATCGCCGCGGGCCGCACGCGGCAGATCGATCTGGGCTGCATCAACGGCAAGCACTTCTTCAACGTCGCGAGCCTCGGGCTCAGCACCCAGGTCACGCGCGAGCTGACCCGGAAGACCAAACGGCGCTGGGGGGTATTCGGCTATCCGCTGGCGCTCTGGCGTGCGGTCCACAAGCGGCGCTCGTTTCGCGCCGAGATCCGCTGCGACCAGGAGCGCCGAAGGCTGCACTCGATCCAGATCTGGATCGGCAACGGGCGCCACTTCGGCGGCGGCATGACGATCGCCGAAGATGCGCGGATCGACGATGGCATGCTCGATCTGGTGAGCCTGCCGCCGCACGGCTTCTGGCAGCTGATCCTGTCGTCGCCGCGACTGCTCTGGGGTCACCACCACGGCCAGCGCCTGCGCCATTGGCGCGGCACCGAGATCGAGATCCGCACGCGCCGGCCGATGCCGATCAACACCGACGGCGAGGTCACGACGCAGACGCCGGCGCACATCCATATCGTGCCCAAGGCGCTCGCCGTTTACGTGCCGTGATCGCACGCCGGCGGCAGGAGGAGGTGGACGATGCTCAGGGATGATCGGCAGGTCGCGATCAATCTGGTGGTCGAAGCCCTGCTCGACGCCGCGCATATCCACGAGGAAGGTGCGGATCTGCTCGAGGGGCAGGACCTCGCGGCCGCCTTGCGGGCGCTGGCCGAGCAACGTCGGCGCGCGGCGCAGGAGCTCGGCGAGCATGTGCGCCGGCTGGGCGATCTGCCCTCGGAGCCGGATGCGGATCTCCAGGCGGCCAAAGACCTGCTTCGCGCGGCTGCAGGTCGCCGTGGCCGACGACCAGCGCGATCAGGTCGCGCAGCGCAGCCGGTATGCGGAGGAGCATCTGGCCCAGACGGTGCGCGCGGCGCTCGAGCACGACCTTCCAGCCGAGACCCGGGCCGTGCTGGAAGGTCTCCTTCGCGTGCCGGAGCTGCCCGCGACGCTCGACCCCGACGCAGGCGCCGACGACGAGATCTAGGTCGCATCTGCGGAACCAGACGCGGCGCGCGGCGTTGTTGCGCCATGTGCCGCAGTGGGGGCGAGCGCTCCTGGGCTGGATCTGACCGAGGACAACATGCGGGCGCCGCATCGCATGCGATTGCGGGCGCGAGGAGCTGGATCGTGATGGCCTTGCGCCGCACGGCAAGTTGGCTCTCCCGTCAGCGCGTGGAGATCCTGATCGTCTTCGGCCTGGCTTTGGTCGGTGGTGTCTGCGGCTGGCTCCTGCGCGACCAGCTCATGAAAAACGACGACGAGGCGCCGCTTGAGATCAGTTCCCTGCGGACCGGCCTTCTGCTGCCGTCAGGCGAGCTCGATCGACCGGCAAGCGCGCTCGACCGGCAGGTGGGGGCCAGTCTGGGCTCCTGATCTTTCGAGCACGAGCCAAGGACGCGCCAGCGATGCGCGATCACGCAGAGAGCAGAAGGAAGGCCTTTCGGATCGTCGGTCAGCATGGCGGCGAGATTGGCGAGTTCCCAATTGTTCAGCAGTCACGTAGGGTGGGTGCCCGCCGCGGCGGTGACGACTGCGCGGGCGAGGGAGGACATGTGGAGAGGACGATCGATCTCATCGAGGCCGAAATTCCCCGGCTGCGTCGCTATGCGCGCTACCTGGCGCGCGAAGCCGACCGCGCCGACGATCTGGTCCAGGAGTGTCTTACGCGCGCGATCGGCAAGATCGACAGCTGGACGCCCGGCACCAACCTGCGGGCCTGGTTGTTCGTCATCTTGAGAAACTGCCACATCAACGAGGTTCGCCGCGGCCAGCGCACCAGCCTGATGGGTGAGATGAGCTCCGACTACGATGTGGTGCCGACACCCGCCAGCCAGGAGGCGCATATGAGCCTCCTGGAGGTCCGCGATGCCTACCTGAACCTGAGCGAGGAGCACCGGGAGGTCCTGCTGCTGGTCGCCATCGAGGGGCTGCAATACGAGGAAGCGGCCGGGATTCTCCAGATCCCCGTGGGCACGATCCGTTCGCGGCTGTCGCGGGCGCGCCAGACCCTGCGTGACGCGCTCGAGGACCGGGCGATCACGCCGCGCGGCCCTTTGAGCCCAGCGAAGGCGACGCGCCATGGCTGATCACGAAATGCTCGCCGATGACAAGATCCAGGACTACATCGACGGCCGCCTGGACGACCGCGACAACGCCGTCGTCGCGGCCTACCTTCTGGCCCATCCCGACATCGCCTCCCACGTCGAGATGCTGCGCCGGCAGAACGAGGCGCTGCGCGGCATCGGCCACGAAATTCTCGACGAGCCGGTGCCTGCGCGCCTGCGCGACGTGCTGCATCGGCAGACGCGACAGCCGGCGAGGCTTCCTGGGCCGAGCGAGGCTGCGCTCCTCCGGCTTCCTGGAAGCCGCGGCGGCCATCCTGCTGTTCTGCGTCGGCGGCACGGTGGGCTGGTTCATCCACGACGGGCTCACCCCGCGCCCCGGCCTCCAGGACCTGATCGCTGCGAATGCCGCCGACCTGTACACCTTCTACGGCGGCGACCACGACTATCCGGTCGATTTCCCGCCCGACCAGACGAGCGAGCTGGTGTCCTGGATCAACCGCTCCTTCAATCGCGAGATCTCGCCCCCGGATCTGGCTGATCTGTCCTATGAGTATCGGGGCGGCCAGCTGCTGCCGATCTCGGGCGCCAGCATCGGCTTCTTTCAATTCGAAGGTCCGGAAGACGCCAGGCTCGCCGTGGTCTTCTGGTCGGGCGATCAGCCGCCCACGCAGCTCGAGAAAATTGGCCGGCAACAGAACGTCACGGCGCGGTACTGGCTCGGCGACGGCTTCAGCTTCGCCGTGATGAGCGATGCGAGCAATCCGGACCTGGAAAGCGCGGCGGAAGCCGTGTTCTCGTTCTACGACGGCGTGCTCGGCGCCAGCAGCCCCTGAGACGCCGCGCCGCCGATCACGAGCGGCTCTGCCTGACGAGATCGTGCACGAAGCGTAGCTTCGCGACCGCCGGCGCCGCCAGGGCGAACGGATACAGGTCCGGCTGTCCCATGCTGCGATTGAGGCTGTTGACGGCATAGGTCAGCGGCAGCCACGTCGCGATCAGCGCATCGAAGTCGGCATGGCCGTAGGGATCGAAATCCGCTGCCATGGCGAGCGCGGGATCGGCGCCGGCCTCGGGGCGCAGGCGCAGATTGAAGGCGTGCGCGGTCTCGAGCGTGTCGACCACGTGGAGATAGTGGGCAAAGGTCTCCGCCCAGTCCTCCCAAGGATGGGCGCTGGCGTAAGCGCTGACGAAGCGCTCCTGCCAGTCCGCCCGCGGCCCGTTCGCGTGGTGCCGCTCGAGGCTGGCGCCGTAGTCCTCGCTCTCGTCGCCGAACAGCGCCCGGAACGGCTCGTGCCACGGCCCCCCGCGCACCAGCCTTTCCCAGTAGTAGTGGCCGACCTCGTGACGGAAGTGTCCGAGCAGCGTGCGATAGGGCTCCGCCATGTCCTGCCGGCGGCGCTCGCGCTCGGCGTCGTCGGCTTCGGCGATGTTGATGGTGATCAGGCCCTCGGCGTGGCCGGTCATGATCTGCGGGCTGTCCTGCCAGGCCGGCCCCGGATCGGCGAGAAAGTCGAACGCGAGCCCCGCCGGGTCCTCGGCCCTGCTCACCAGCGGCAGGCCGAGCCGCAAGAGCCCGTAGACCATGCGGTGCTTGGCGCCTTCCAGGCGCTGCCAGAGCAGGAGGTGCTGCGGAGGATCGAGGCAGGGAATGGTGCGATTGAGCCGGCACGCGCTGCAGAACGGCCCGGCACCGGCCGGCACCAGCCAGTTGCAGGCGTCGATGGGCGGCATTGGCGCAGAACGTCGAGAGCTGCTCGGGTACCGCCAGCGGGCGCCAGCGTCCATCGCCCTGCGGCTCCAGCGCGCTCAGGAGCGTAAGCTCGGGCAGGTAGCCCAGAACGTGGCCGCAGCGCTCGCATCGCGTGTTCTCAAAGTACAGCAGCTGACCGCAATGCTGGCACTCAAATAGTTTCACGCGCGTCCTTTCTAGAGATGATCAGATCGGGCAACGGAGCGAATACCGGTTGGTTCCCGAGACTGCGCACCGACCCATCGCTAGGCGTGCGGCGCCTTCGTCGCGACCCTCGCATCGGTTCGGAACGATTTCAGCAGGCGTGCCGTTGTCTGCATCGACGGAGCACGGGCAGTCCCGTCGACGCACCGGTTTCGTCCATTCCAAACCCAATCGGAGGTGGGCCAGGCATGCACAGCGTCTTCTACATCATCGGCGTGATCGTCGTCGTCCTGGCAATCCTGTCGCTGCTCGGATTGACCTGACGTCGATACGTTCCCGCAGATCGAATTGGCAAATCCATGGAGGAGGTACAGATGGCGAATGGACAGCCCGGTCAGCCGGACCGGGACCCGCAGCGACCGACCGACGAGTTCGCCCAGGCGGCGAAAGATGAAGGTCGCGCGGTGAAAGAGCAGGCGCGCGAGGCCGCTGCAGAGATGAAGGCGGGCGCGCGGGACGTGGCCGAGGACGTCAAGGAGCAGGTCCGCTCGACTGCCGCCCACCAGAAGGACGCGGCCGCGCAGCAGATGGACGGCTGGGCGCACGCGCTCAAGTCCGCATCCGATGATCTGCACGGGCGTGGTCAGGACTCGGTTGCGGCCTGGGTGCGACAGGCGGCCGATGGTCTCGAGCGCGCCTCGGGCACGGTGCGCGAGCGGAACGTCGATGACCTGATCGGCACGGTCGAGGATTTCGCGCGCCGGCAGCCGGTGGCGTTTCTCGGCGGCGCCGTCGCAGCCGGGTTCGGGCTCGCGCGCCTCATGAAGAGCTCGGCGGATCGCCGTCGCAGCACGACCACCGGCAGCCGCATGGGTGCATCGGGCATGGCTGAAGGAGATGGGCTATGATGCATACCGACGACCGGTCCCTGAAGGATCTTCTCGCCGATCTCACCGAGAGCATCACGACGCTGTTCCGCCAGGAGATACAGCTCGCGCGTGCCGAGACATCGGAGAAGATCAGCCAGGTCGGCGTGGCCATCGGTGCGATCGCCGGCGGCGCCATCCTGGCGCTGGCGGCGCTGATCGTGCTGCTGCAGGCGCTGGTCATCGGCATCGCCGAGGCGGGCGTGCCGCCCGGCTGGGCTTCCCTGATCGTGGGCGTCGTCGTCGCGGTCATCGCCTACGTCCTGATTCACAAGGGCACCAGTGATCTGAAGGCGAGCAATCTCGCGCCCGACCGCACGATGAGTTCCCTCAAGCGCGATGCGCAGGTGGTCAAGGAGCAGGTACGATGAGCACGCAGCCAACCGGCACTGATCCCGGCTCGAGGTCGGCAGCGGACATCGAGCGCGACGTTCAACAGTCGCGCGCCAACATCGAGCACACCCTCGACGCGATCCAGGAGAGGCTGTCGCCGGGCCAGCTGGTCGACCAGGCCATCGGCTACTTTCGTGGCGGCCGCGGCGTCGACTTCGCGCGCAATCTCGGCGATTTCGATCGCAGCGAACCCGATACCGGTCACGCTGATGGGCGTCGGGCTCGCCTGGATGATGATCTCCGGCCAGCGCACCGGCCACAATGGTGATCGTGAGGGATCGGCGTACGGGGAAGAGGATCTGGATCCGGTCGAGGAATACTACACAGGCTTTCCCGAAGAGGACCTCGCGTACCTCGGACCCGAGGCTGATGCGGGCGGGGGGTTCGGCGAGGGTCTGCAGGAAGCCGGCAGCAGCGCCCGGGACATGATGGGCGAGGCCGGCCAGCGCGCCCGCGACGCTGCTGCGCAGGCGCGCGATCGCGCCCGCGATGCCGGTGCGCAGGTCCGCGATCGCTTCGGCCGTGCCCGTGCCGGGGTGGCCGGGCGCGCTCACGACGCGGGGGCGCGGGCGCGTCATGCCGGTCGCCGTGCCAGGCAGGGCCTGCTCCGCTCGCTCGACGAGCAGCCGCTCGTGCTCGGCGCGATCGGGCTTGCGATCGGCGCGGCGCTCGGGGCCGCCTTGCCGCCGACCGAGACCGAGGACGAGCTCATGGGCGAGACCCGTGACAAGGCGTTGCGGCGCGCCACGAAAGTCGGCCGCGAGCAGGCTGAGAAGGTGCGTGACGCCGCCGGCGCCGTCGCTGCCGCGGCGCGCGAGGAGGCGGGCAAGCAGGCGTCGACGCCAAAAAGTTCCGGCGAGCCGAGGCCTGGCGAAGCGACACAGGCAGGGTTGGCCAGCGAACCGCGGTTCGCCGCCGACCCGAAATCGAGCCTCGATCGAACCTGAACCGGCGCATGCACGGCCGGGGCTCGGGCGCACGCGAGCGGCGCTTCGAGCCCCGGGCCGGCTGTCCGGGCGGCGTGATCGCATGGCCCGCTGTTTGCGCACGATGGGAACCCGACCAATGTCCTCGACGGCTTCTTTCGATCGTGGCCGCTCGGCGGATCGCCCGAGCGACCTGCCGGCGCGCGGCTGGCGCGACATTCTCTGGCGCGTCTGGACGCAGATCGGCGAGGACAACGTCTCGATCGTTGCAGCCGGCGTCGCTTTCTACGTCATGCTCGCCCTCTTTCCGGCGATCACCGCCTTCGTCTCCCTGTTCGGCCTGATCGCCGACCCGGCTCAGGTTCAGGCGCAGTTCGAGAACCTGAGGGGCGTCATTCCCGACGACGGCTGGCGCATTCTGAACGACCAGTTGACCGCGGTCGCATCTGCGCGGCCCGGCAAGCTCGGCATCAGCGCCCTGGTCGCTCTGGTGCTCGCCTTGTGGAGCGCCGGCGCGGGCGTGCGTGCCATGATGACGGCGCTCAACATCGCCTACCACGAGCGCGAGAAGCGGAACTTCCTGCGCTTTTACGGGACCGCCTTCCTCTTCACGATCGGCATCGCGCTCCTGGGCATCATCTCGCTGGGCGTGATCGTGATCGTGCCGGTGCTCTTGAACCTCGTCGACCTCGGCGGGATCACGCAGCTGCTCCTCAAGCTTGTGCCGTGGCTGGTCCTTGCGGGCTTCGTGGTCGTTGCGCTGGGGGTTCTCTACCGCTACGGCGCCAGCCGCCACGAGCCGAAGACGCGTTGGGTGAGCTGGGGAGCGATCCTGGCGACCGTGCTCTGGATCGGCGCCTCGCTCCTGTTCACGATCTACGTCGCGAACTTCGGCAGCTACAACGAGACCTATGGCGCTCTGGGTGCGGTCGTGGTGCTGCTGTTCTGGCTCTGGATCAGCGCCTTCATCGTGCTGCTCGGTGCCGAGCTCAACGCCGAGATGGAGCACCAGACCGAGCGCGACACCACGGTCGGCAGGCCGAAGCCGCGCGGTGAGCGGGGCGCGTATGTCGCCGATCACGTCGGCGAGGTGCCCTGAGGATCAGCCGGGATCGAGCCCGACCACCTCGAGCTTGCGGTCGGCCTCGGCATGGTCGTCGCCGTCGGGTTCCGGCGGCTCGGCCACCTCGGCGCGGGGCTCGTGGTCGAGCCGGATCAGGATCGGAAAATGATCCGAGCCGAACGCCTTCAGCCGTTGCATGTCGCGAAGCAGGAAGTCGTTGCTGACGAAGACGTGGTCGAGCGGCCAGCGCAGCAGCCGGTGCCCGGCGTGAAAGCTGTTGAACATGCCGCGGCCGACGCGCGGATCGAGCAGGCGGCTGATGCGGCGGAACAGGCGGCTGGTGTGCGACCAGGCGACGTCGTTCAGATCGCCCGCGACGATCGTCGGAACGTCCGCCTCGGCAGCCTCACGCGCAACCAGCACCAGCTCCGCATCGCGCGGCGCGGAGCTGTCGGCCTCGCTCGGGCTCGGCGGCTCCGGATGCAGCCCGTAGAGCGTGATCAGCTCGCCCGATGGCAGCCGCAGGCCGGTGCGCACCGACGGCACCTCGGGCTTGAGCAGAAACCGCAGCTGCGGCTCGACCAGCTCGAGCTTCGAGAGCAGCAGCAGGCCATAGGTGTTGGGGAGCGGATGGGCGAGCCTGAAGGGATAGCCCTGCAGCCGCTCGAGCTGATCGCACCACCAGCGATCCGTCTCGACCGCCAGCACCAGGTCGGGCGCATGCGCCAGGATGAGCTCGAGGAGCCCGTCGGCCCGGCGGTTGGACATGAGCACATTGACCACCAGCAGGCTCAGCGTCCGGTTCCCGGGCGCTGCGGCGCTGGTCGGCACCTCGATCCGCCACAGCCGGGTGTAGGGCAGGATCACGGCGAGCTGATAGGCAACGCAGCCCAGCAGGACCAGGGCGAGCAGCAGGCCGCCGGTATCGTCGATCATCCCGGATGCGATCAGCGCCGCAAGGACGCCCCCCGACGCCGCGACGATCTGCAGGCGCGGAAAGTCCCACGCTCTGATCCACCAGGCCTCGTGCCGGGACAGCGGCAGCAGCGTCGTGACGATGCAGACCAGACCCGTCAGGTAGAGGACGATCGTCAGGATCATGCCCATGGCTCGCGTCCCGCCGGGGCTCGCCGCGCTGCACGGCGCCCGCAGTGCTCGACGCACAATGGGTCGGCGCAACAAAGTCCACAAGTCTTGATGAGGTATGGCGATGTTCCGGGGCGATCCGCTTCTCATCGATCATGCGGGGTGGAACTTGTCCTCTATTGCAGCGTTTTCTTTGTACGAGACCAACAACACGGGAGTTCGTCATGAACTGGGATCAAATCGAAGGAAACTGGAAGCAGCTCAAGGGCAAGGCCCGGCAGCAGTGGGGCAAGCTCACCGATGACGACTTCGACCAGGTGCAGGGCCAGCGCGAGCAGCTGATCGGTCGCGTGCAGGAGCGCTACGGCATCGCTCGCGAAGAGGCCGAGCGCCAGGTCAAGCAGTGGGAGACCGGGCTCTAGCAGCCCATGAGGTGCGGCTGCGCCCAGACGGGCGCAGGTCGCGCTCGAGGAACCTCGCCGGCGCCCTTTGCGGCGCCGGCCGTTTCTTTATGTGCTGCGTGGCGATCAGGCCTCGTCGGCCGAGATGCCTTTGACGACCGCGCCGCCGGTCAGAAGGCTCAGCTCCAGCATGGTCGTGGGGAACACGAAAAAGGGATGCCCGGCCGCCGCGTAGACGGTCTCGAAGCGGCCGAGGCTGTCGTCGATCGCGGTCGGCAGCCGTGCCGGGTGCCCGACCGGCGCCACCCCGCCGATCGCAAAGCCGGTCGCCTGGCGCACCCGGTCGGCATCGGCCCGCATGACGAGCCCGGACATGCCGAACGCGCCGGGCAGGGTCTTGGTGGCGCAGCGCCGGTCGCCCGCGATCAGCGCCATGACCGGCGCGCCGTCGATGGTGAACACCAGCGATTTGACGATCGCGCCGAGCGGCACGCCGAGCGCCGAGGCTGCCGCCGCCGCGGTGCGGGCGGTATCGGCGAGCTCGATCACCTCGGCGGCCGATCCTGTCTGGCGTAACGCCTGGCGTACGCGCTGCACCCCCGGGTGGGCCTGCCGGCTTTCCGGGCCGCTCCCAGCGGGCGTCAAGGCGCCGGGATCTCCTGATCCGAGGCCGGCACGTTGTAGCCGCGCTGCACGGCCGGGCGGGCACGGATCGCATCGTACCAGCGGACCACGCTCGGAAAGTCCTTCAGGCCGTTGTCGAGCCCGTGCCACGGCCAGCGCGCGACCCAGGGGAAGGTGGCGATGTCGGCGATCGAATAGTCCCCGGCCAGATAGGCGACCTTCTCGAGCCGTCTGTCCATGACGCCGTACAAGCGCTTGGTCTCATTGACATAACGCTCGATCGCGTAGGGGATTTTTTCTTCGGCGAACCGGTTGAAGTGGTGGGTCTGGCCGAAGAACGGGCCGACCCCGCCCATCTGGAACATCAGCCACTGCAGCGTGTCCATGCGCGCGTTGGCGGCGCTCGGCAGCAGCTTGCCGGTCTTCTCGGCCAGGTAGATCAGGATCGCGCCCAATTCGAAGACCGAGTAGCCGTTGTCGCGATCGACGATCGCCGGGATCTTGTTGTTCGGGCTGATGGCGAGGAACTCGGGCTTGAACTGATCGCCCTGCCCGATATGGATCGGGTGGACCTCGTAGGGCAGCCCTGTCTCCTCGAGCATGATCGAGACCTTGCGTCCGTTCGGGGTTCCCCAGGTGTAGAGATCGATCACGATGCCTCCGCGGGTGCGATGCCGAGGCCCTCCGCAGCGAGGATCGCCCGGAATCGGCCCCAAACCGGCGATCCTGCCGGCCTCACCGTGTATCTAGCCATGCGGGGGGCGAAATGCCAAGCGGAGCGCGCGATCGCGCGATCTGGCGAATCTCGCACTTGCGCCTTGCATTCCTGGGCTAGCTGCACAAATCTGGAGCGATCGGTTGTCCGCGATTGCTGGCGTAGCCGTAGCTGCTCTCGAGCCTGGCCGCGTTACTCCCAGACATTGTGGCGCCATCGGTTGTGGGGTTGCGCGAAGTAACGGGTGTGCTTCGTGGTTTGCAAGGAATAGCTATGGCTACCGGAACAGTGAAGTGGTTCAACCCGACGAAGGGGTATGGCTTTATCCAGCCCAGCGACGGTTCCAAGGACGCGTTCGTCCATATCTCGGCGGTGGAGCGGGCCGGCCTGCACAGTCTGCGTGAGGGCCAGAAGGTCGAGTACGAGCTCGTTCCCGGCCGTAACGGCAAGATGTCCGCCGAAAACCTGGTTGCGCTCGACTGAGCCAACCGGTTCCAGTCGGACCGCTGATTTCCGGCGCTTGTGCCTGGCGGCACGGCGCCGCAATTGTTTAGGCAGAGGCGGGCACCGCGACGGCGCCCTCCGTGGGGCGTTGCGCTTGCCGTTGATCCGGCGCCGGCCGGCCCTCGACCACTGACCGGCGCTCCTCGAAAGGAGATCCATGGCACGTAAGCCCAACTACCGCTTCGAGCGGCTCGAGCGCGAGCGTACGCGGGCCGCCAAGAAGGCCGCGCGCGCGAAAGCCAAGGCCGAGCGGGCCGAGACCGATCAGCCCAAGGAAGGCGAGACCACCGAGGCCCAGGGCGAGGCGGCGCCTGCCGACGAGGACTAGCGCTCCGGGCGCAGGACCTGCATGGCGCGTGCTCGGCTGCGCTGAGCGCTGAACTCCCATGACGCTGCAGAACCGCGTCACGCCTGGCGGCGAGATCATCGCCGATCCGGCGCGCGGCACGCTGATGGGCAATCGCGGCATCCTGCATGACGCCCGGCAGCGCCTGGGCGCGGCACGCTGGCGCCATCCCCACTGGATCTTCTGCCGGCTGGCGTTCAAGGGGCGCAGACGCGAGGTGATGGCGCCGCGCCGCTACACCGAGCTGTTCTTCCTCGACGCGGCGACCGCGCTCGCCGCCGGCCACCGCCCGTGCTGCGAATGCCGGCGCGAGGACTTTCGGAGGTTTCAGGCAGCCTGGCGGCGGGCGTTCGGGCAGGACGCATCGGCCGGAGCGATCGACCGCGTCCTGCACCGGGCGAGGGTCGAGCCGCGCTCGCGCCGCCAGATCCGCTTCGAGGCGCCGCTCGACGATCTGCCCGATGGCGCCTTCGTGCTCCTGCGGGATGCCCCCTCGCCGCCCCTCCTGGTCCAGGGCGACCGCCTGCACCCCTGGCATCCGGGCGGCTACGGGCCGCCCCGCGAGCGCCGGTCGGGCCGGGTGATCGTGCTCACCCCGGCGCCCACGGTCGCGGTCCTGCGCGCCGGCTATCAGCTGCCGCATCCGGCCGGCATGTGAGCCCTCCCTTCCCGCAGGACACGGTGCTGGTCTACCATCGCCGCATCGATGACGCGCGCGAAGGAGAGGCTTGGTGTCGTACCGAAATGCCCTGAGCGGCCTGTTTCTTGCGCTGCTGGTCGCTTGGCCTGCGGCCGGCGCCTTCGCGCAGGCGCCCCTGACGCGGCTGTACCTGCAGGAGAGCGCCAGTCGCGAGGTCGAGCAGAACGTGCTCGTCGCCACGGTCCAGGCGCACGCCGAAGCGACGTCGCCGGCGCAAGCGCAGGCGGCCGTGAACGAGGCCATGGCGGCGGCGGTCGAGCGGGTCCGCGCAGAGCCCGAGATCCGCGCTGCGACCGGCGGCTACAGCGTCTACCAGCGCTACGATCGCGACAGCCGTCCGGTCGGCTGGGTCGCGGAGCAGGACCTGCGGCTGACCTCGAAGGATCCGGCTGTGCTCCTGGAGCTGGCCGGCAGCCTGCAGGAGACGGGGCTGAACCTCGTCGGGCTCGGCTGGCAGGTCGACGCCGACACCCGGCGCAAGGTGCAGGACGAGCTCACGATCGCAGCGATCGCGACGCTGCGCCAGCGCGCCGAGGCGATCGCCGCAAGCGTCGACATGCAGGTCGCGAACATCGACACGCTGCGCGTCGGCGGTGCGGTGGAGGGCCCGCGGCCGATGATGGCGATGCGCGCCGAGGCGATGACGGATGCCCCGCCGCCGACCGCACTCCCCGACCTCGAGGAGGTCCAGTCCCACGTCGAGGCGGAGATCACCCTGTCGCCGCGCTAGGCCTCAGCGCGCCTCCGGCGGCAGCTGCTCCAGCTGGCCCACGAGGTAGAGCGCCGCACGCTGCCAGGCCTTGTCGTTGTCGCCGCGGAAATCGAGCACTTCGCGCAGGACCGGGCGGCCGCTTCGGGCGTCCTTGATATCGATCCAGAGCGCCATGATCAGCGAGCTCACCTTGCGCACATGGCCGGTCAGCACACGCTCTGCGCCGACCTCGCGCGCGAAGCGCACCTCGCAGCCGTTGCAGGCATGCAGGTACTGGCCCTCCCGCGTCGCATCGATCTCGGCCTGGATTTTTCCCGGATCGACGACCGCGTAGACCTCGCGCGCGGCAAGCTCGCTGGTCAGGATCTCCCGGACCGCGGCGAGCCGGCGCTCATGATCCGCCCGCTGATCGGTCACCTCGCCCGAGCTGTCCACGAGCTCGAGGTTCAGCACCAGAAGGCTTGGCGGGACCGCGTTCTCTTGGGCGAGGACGGGCACGGCCATCGCCGCCAACGCGAAACATAGGATGAGCAGGCAAAGTGGCCCTGCTCGGGACGGCGAGGAAGCCATAGGTCTGCCCGGAAAACGATCGGAAGCGCTTGAGATCGGCATCACGTTAGGCCGGCTCGAAACGTTGCACCTCGATGGTAGTCATGCGGTCGCGCGCCTGCCAGAGATCGTAGGCGGTCTGCATCCCGAGCCAGGCTTCCGGGCTCGAGCCGAAGGCTTTCGACAGGCGGATAGCCATGTCGACCGAAATCCCGGCTTTCTCGTTCACGAGGTCCGACAAGGCCTGACGGGTCACCCCCAGACCCTTCGCGGCGTCCGTCACGGTCAAGCCGAGCGGCTCCAGGCACTGCCGCCGCACGATGCCGCCTGGATGCGGCGGATTGTGCATTTGCGATTGAGGATCGGTATCCTCGAACCCTAGATCATACTGCTTCACAAATCAGACTCCGATACGATACGTGCCCATTCAAAGCATTCTTTCTGTTGTCGATCTAGAAACTCTTCCGGATCGCCCACGTCATACCCGAGCCATTTGGCAGCTTCGATAAAGCCTTTCAGAGTACTCGGTTCCATCTTCCCACTGTCCAGATGTTTTTGGTTGACCACAACGGAGCTTAGCATTGGCCAACCTCTATGTTGTGCGTAACGGATAATGTTCCCAAGGTGAGTATTCATGGGATAACGAACAGCGTTCCAGTCAGCGCCATTTGCTGCCGCGAGCTCGCCATAGCTCAAGAAACTCGCGCCTTCGAGCGGTCTGAAGGATTGCCTTGATCGATGTCTTTAGATTGAGCCCGCCGCCACGTCGCCGGTTCCTCTCCTCGACTGCCTCCCTATAGACCTCCTCTGCTGTGCGCCGGAGACGCTCGGCGTTCTTGATTAGGGTATCGAGGCGCTCATCGCTAAGCTGGGTGACGTCAACCATACTCTTTTCGAAGCTCCTGCGACCCCTGCCCACTGCGTCTCAGGTCAGCCGCATTTTGGCGGCGGCAGCTCATATCCACCCAGCTTCTTGCGCAGCAGGTCGTTCACCAGCTGGGGGTTGGCCTGGCCCTTGGTGGCCTTCATGACCTGGCCGACGAACCAGCCGAGCGCCTTCGGGTTTTTTTCGTAGCTCGCGACCTGGGCGGGGTTGGCGGCGATCAGCTCGTCGACGATCTGCTCCAGCGCTCCGGTATCGGAGATCTGCGCGAGGCCCTGCTCGGCGACGATCTGTTCCGGATCCGCGCCGGTCTCGAACATTCTCTGAAAAACATCCTTGGCGATCCGGCCCGAGATCGTGCCGGCCTGGATCAGGCCCAGCAGCTTGCCCAGCCGCTCCGCCGTGACAGGCGCCTGCGCGATCTCCAGGCCCGCCCGGTTGAGCGCGCCGAACAGATCGCCGGTCACCCAGTTCGCGGCCAGCTTGGCGTCGCGCCCTTTCGCTGCCTGCTCGAAGTAGTCGGCGGCCGCCCGCTCGGCGACCAGCACCTCGGCGTCGTAGGCCGAAAGCCCGTACTGCTCGACGAAGCGCGCCTTCTTCGCGTCCGGCAGCTCGGGCAATTCCGCCTCGATGCGCGCGATGAGGGCGTCGTCCAGCTCCAGCGGCAACAGGTCCGGGTCCGGAAAGTAGCGGTAGTCGTGCGCCTCCTCCTTGGTGCGCATCGGCCGGGTCTCGCCCTTGATCGCATCGAACAGCCGCGTCTCCTGCTCGATCACCCCGCCCGCCTCGAGAACCGCGATCTGGCGGCGCGCCTCGTGCTCGACCGCGCGGCCGACGAAGCGCATCGAGTTCAGGTTCTTGATCTCGCAGCGCGTGCCCAAGGCGTCGCCCGGCCGGCGCACCGAGACGTTGGCATCGCAGCGCAGGCTGCCTTCCTCCATGTTGCCATCGCAGGTGCCCAGGTAGCGCAGGATCGAGCGCAGCTTGCGCATCGCCAGCACCGCCTCCTCGGCCGAGCGCGCATCCGGCTCAAAGACGATCTCCATCAGCGCCACGCCCGAGCGGTTCAGGTCCACCAACGTCGCATCCGGGCGCGCATCGTGCAGGCTCTTGCCGGCATCCATCTCGACGTGCAGCCGCGTGATGCCGATGTCCTTGCTGCCGCCGTCCGGCAGGTCGATCGTGAGCACCCCGCGGCCGACCAGGGGCTCGGCATATTGCGAGATCTGATAGCCGTTCGGCAGATCGGGATAGAAGTAGTTCTTGCGCTCGAACACCGAGTGCTTGTTGATCTTCGCCTTCAGCCCGAGGCCGGTGCGCACCGCCTGCTCGATGCAAAAGCCGTTCACGCTCGGCAGCATGCCCGGCATGCCGGCATCGACCGGCGAGACGTGGCTGTTCGGGCTGCCGCCGAACGCCGCCGACGCGCCCGAGAACAGCTTGGCGCTCGAGACGATCTGGGCGTGCACTTCGAGCCCGACCACGACCTCCCAGGGGCCCGTCGCGCCCTGGATCAGGTTGCGCGCCTTGCACGTCCTGCATATCCGCCATGCTCACGCCCCCCTCGCGAGCCGGGGAGGCAGGGCATCGAAGCCTGCGGCCTGCCTCCAGCACGGCCGCGGCGCGCAGCACCGTCGCCTCGTCGAACGGCCGCCCGATCAGCTGCAGCCCCAGCGGCAGCCCGTCTCGCGACAGCCCCGCCGGCACCGAGATGCCCGGCAGGCCCGCGAGATTGGCCGGCACCGTGAACACGTCGTTCAGATACATCTGGATCGGATCGTCCATCTTCTCGCCGATCCGGAATGCGGCATTGGGCGTAGTCGGCGTCAGCAGCAGGTCGACCGTCTCGAACGCCTGCTGAAAATCGCGCAGGATCTTGCTGCGCACCTTCTGCGCCTTGATGTAGTAGGCATCGTAGTAGCCGGCCGAGAGCACGTAGGTGCCGATCATCACGCGCCGGCGCACCTCCTGGCCGAAGCCCGCCGCGCGCGTCCTGGCATAGGTGTCGAGGAGGTCCTTGCCTTCGATCCGCAGGCCGAAGCGCATGCCGTCGTAGCGCGCGAGGTTCGAGGACGCCTCGGCCGGCGCCACGATGTAATAGGCGGGCAGTGCATATTTGGTGTGCGGCAGGCTGACCTCGGCGACCCTGCAGCCGGCGGCCTGCAGCCAGTCGATGCCCTGCTGCCAGAGTGCCGCGATCTCGGGCGGCGTGCCGTCCAGCCGGTACTCCTTGGGGATGCCGACCCGCAGGCCGCGGACATCGCCGCTCAGGGCCGCCGAAAGATCTTCGAGCGGCCGGTCGGCGCTGGTGCTGTCCTTGGGATCGTAGCCCGCCATCTGCTGCAGCAGCAGCGCGCAGTCCTCGACCGTGCGGCCGATCGGGCCGGCCTGGTCGAGCGAGCTCGCGAACGCGACGATGCCAAAGCGCGAGCAGCGGCCATAGGTAGGCTTCATGCCGACCACGCCGCAGAGCGCCGCCGGCTGGCGGATCGAGCCGCCGGTATCGGTGCCGATCGCGGCCGGGCAGAGCCGCGCTGCGACCGCCGCGGTCGAGCCGCCCGAGCTGCCGCCCGGCACCAGCGGCGCGTCCGAGCCGGCAGGCGTCCATGGGTTGATGGTGGGCTCGAAGTAGCTGGTCACGGTCGACGAGCCCATCGCGAACTCGTCGAGATTGGTCTTGCCGATCAGCACCGCGCCCGCATCCCAGAGCCTCGCGGTCACGGTCGACTCGTAAGGCGGCACGAAGCCTTCGAGGATGCGCGAGCCGGCCGTGGTCGGCAATGCCCTCGGTGCAGAACAGGTCCTTGACGCCGACCGGCAGCCCCTCGAGCGGGCGCGCATCGCCGGCCGCGATCCGCCGATCGGAGTCCTCGGCCATCTGGAGCGCGCGCTCGGGCGTCGCCAGGATGAAGGCGTTCAGCCGGTCCGCCTGCGATCGCATCGAGATGCGCCCGGACCAGCTCGGTCGCCGAGAACTTCTTGGCGCCAAGCCCCTTGCGCGCCTCGGCGAGGCTCAAGCCGGTGAGCGGGCTCATTCGACCACCTTGGGCACCACGAACCAGTCGCCCTGGCGCGCCGGCGCGTTGGCGAGGATCGCCTCGGCCTGGTCGCCGTCCGTGACCGTGTCCTCACGCCAGGCGAGGCGCATGGCGACCACGCTCGTCATCGGCGCGACGTCGTCGGTGTCGACCTCGCCCAGCTGCTCGATCCAGCCCAGGATGTGCGACAGCTCGCCCGCGAGCGGCGCCAGCTCGTCCTGGGGCACGTCGATGCGGGCAAGGCGTGCGATGCGCGCGACAGTGGCCTCATCGAGCGACATCTGCGATGCTCTCCCAGGTTAGCTGGCCCCTGGTCGACCTGCAAACGGCTCGGAGCAGGGGCTCGGATGGCGGGCAAAAAAGGCGCGGCGGAAGCTACACCCCTTGCCGATCCTAGACAACCTCGAGGCGCTCGTCGATCTCGGCAGGGGGCGCGAGCGGCCGGGCCTGCTGGCGCTCGACGTCAGCAAGCGGGCGATCGGCATCGCCGGCGCCGATGCCAGCTGGCGGCTCGCGACGCCGCTTCGCACGATCCGCAGGCGCCGCCTCGAGCAGGACCTCGCAGCACTCGGCGAGGTCGTGCGCGAGCGCGCTGCCGGCGCGCTGGTGATCGGCTGGCCGCTCAACATGGACGGCAGCGAGGGCCCGCGCTGCCAGTCGGTGCGCGCGTTCGCGGACACGGCTCGATGTGGCGCAGGGACTGCCGATGCTGTTGTGGGACGAGCGCCTGACGACCTTCGCCGCCAAGGAGGTCGCCGACCAGGCGGGCCTGCGGGGCAAAAGGCGCACGAATACCCTCGACGCCCTCGCCGCGGCGACGATCCTGCAGGACACCCTCGATGCCGTCGCCCGCGCCGGGCGACGGGGTCTCTGTCGGGAGCCGTAGCCCCCGGGTCAGCCTTCGACGGCCTTGATGTTGTCGGCCGACGTCCGGCCGTCACGGCCGGGCACCACCTGAAACTCGAGCCGCTGCCCTTCGTCGAGAGACTCCATACCGGCGCGCTGGACTGCTGAAATGTGCACGAACACATCCTTGCCGCCGCTGTCCGGCTGGATGAACCCGAAACCTTTGGTCGGGTTGAACCATTTGACGGTGCCAAGAGGCATAGGCGAACTCCTCATCCGGCGACGAACGCCTTGGTCGTAGTCGTGACAGGGTCAAGCCCCGCATGCGTCGCCACGGGCGCACCCCACGATGCCTCCAAATGGAAGGCCAACGCGCTGGCGCGACGACGTCATCTGGGCCAAGTGTAACCCTTCGGCGAACAAAAGGGAACAGCACTGGGCGATCCCGCCGGCGCGATCGCTATCCCCAGTAGCGTCCGCTCGCGCCGATCACGGACGTGATCAGGCCGAGGCTAAGGTTGATCGCCACGATGGTCCTGATCTGGCCGAGCTGCCCGGCCGCCGCGGCGACGTCGCCCGCATCCAGCGCCCGCTGCAGGCGCCGCCAGGGTGCGAAATAGAGGTGCAGGAACAGCGCCATCATGACGAGGCCCAGAAGGTTCATGACGTGCACGTGCACGCCGGCGCCGGCAAAGCCGCCGAGCGCTAAGAACAGCATGCCGTAGCCGCTCAGCAGCAGCAGGGCGATGCTGGCCCAGACCCAGGGGAAGAAGCGCCCGAGCACGCCGCGCCAGAGTGCGAGGCGCACCGGCGGCTCGAGCGTGCCGGCTGCCGGCCGCAGCACGACATAGGCGAGGAACATGCCGCCGACCCAGACCACGGCGCCGAGGATGTGCAAGGCAAGTCCGACAATCATGGCTGTTCCAACGTGGTTGTCATCAGGCGCGCCCCAGCATCAGGTCCGAGGCCTTCTCGCCGATCATGATGCAGGCGGCATTGGTGTTGCCGGACACCACGGTCGGCATGATCGAGGCGTCGGCGACCCGCAGGCCCTGGATCCCGTGCACCTTGAGCGCGGCGTCGACCACGCTCTGAGGCCGGCTCGCCGGTCCCATCGTGCAGGTGCTGGTGGGATGGAAGATCGTGCTGCCGCGCGCGCGGGCGTAGGCCAGCATGTCGTCGTCGCTGACGCGGTCCGGGCCGGGCTCGATCTCCTCGGCGATGTAGGGCTCGAGCGCCGCGGTCTTTGCGAGGCGGCGGGTCAGCTGCAGGCCCGCGACGGTGCAGACGCGATCGGCCTCGGCGGCGAGATAGTTGGCGACGATCGCCGGGTGGTCCGCGGGCTCGGGCGACCTGATCATCACCGAGCCGCGGCTTTCCGGCCGCAGCTGGCAGACGCTCGCGGTGAAGCCCGAGAACCTGTGCAGGGGCTGGCCCGGCCTGTCGGCGCTGAACAGCAGGATGTGGAACTGCACGTCCGGGGTCGCGAGCTCGGGCCTGGTGCGCGCGAAGATGGCGCCGTGGCCGGCGCCGATCGTGAGCGGCCCGGTCCGGTACAAGCAGCCACTCCAGCCCCATCAGCAGCTTGTGGCCGAGGCTGTGGGCGCGATCGTTCAAGGTGATCGGCTGGCTGCAGCGATAGACCGAGCGGACCTGGAAGTGATCCTGCAGATTGGCGCCGACGCCCGGCAGATCGTGCACCACCTCGATGCCGTGCTCCTTGAGGTGCCCGGCCGGGCCGACCCCGGAGAGCTGCAGGATCTGCGGCGAGCCGATCGCACCCGCCGCCAGCACGATCTCGCGGCTCGCGTCGGCGCGCCGCTCGGCGCCGTTCTGGCGGTAGCGCACGGCGACGGCACGCCTGCCGTCGAACACCAGGGACGACACCAGCGCCTTGGTCTGGATGTCGAGGTTCGGCCGCTTCCTGGCCGGCCGCAGGTAGCCCACCGCCGTCGAGCAGCGCAGGCCCCTGCGATTGGTCAATTGGAAGTAGCCCGCACCCTCCTGGCTCGCGCCGTTGAAATCGCTGTTGCGCGGGATGCCCACCTCGTCGCAGGCCTGGATGTACGCCTCGCAGAGCGGATGCGGGTGCTTGGTGTCGGACACCGAAAGCGGGCCGCCGGTGCCGTGCAGCGCATCCGGGCCGCGCTCCTGGTCCTCCGCCTTGATGAAGTAGGGCAGGACGTCGTCCCAGTCCCAGCCGGGATTGCCGAGCTGGCGCCAGTGCCGGAAATCCTCGGGCTGGCCGCGGATGTAGACCAGGCCGTTGATCGACGAGGAGCCGCCCAGCACCTTGCCGCGCGGCCAGACGATCTTGCGATCGTCGCAGCCCGGCTCCGGCTCGGTCTCGTAGCGCCAGGCGACCTTGGGGTTCAGGATGGTCCGGTAGTAGCCGATCGGCAGATGGATCCAGGGATCGCGGTCGCGCCCGCCGGCCTCGAGCAGCAGCACCCTGTTGCCGGGGTCGGCCGACAGCCGGTTCGCCAGCACGCAGCCGGCCGAGCCGGCCCCGATGACGATGAAATCATAGGCTCCTTGCGCCGTGGCCATCGCCGGACGCGCCCCTCCCTGGTGCTTGCAATCCGTAACCGGCGCCATTCTTAGACGGCAGCAGCAGGGCTGGCTAGGGTTGGGCGCCGGCTCTCCGGCGCCATCGTGCGACGACGCGCCGATACCTCGATGCCGCTTTCGTGCTAGGGAGGTTTGCCGCGGAGCGGCAGCCGAGGAGAGGGACATCGCCGAGGCAACTTTCGATGCCTGCGTGATCGGCCCCGTCGCGCGCGACATCAACACGATCGGCGGCACGGCGTACGAGCCGCGCGCTGGCGGGGCGGCCTACTACGCGACCATGGTGTACACGCATCTGGGCCTGCGGGCGGCGGTGCTGACCAAGGTTGCGGCCCCTGATGAGGCAACGCTGCTGCGGGAGCTTCGCGCCGCCGGCGCAACGGTCTTCAATCGCCCGACCGCGACCACCACGACGTTTCGCAACATCTATGCGCTCGGCGATGCCGACGCCCGCCTGCAGCGGGTCGATGCCCGCGCCGAGCGTCTGGCCGTGGCCGACCTGCCGCCGATCCGCGCGCGAATCTGGCAGATCGGGCCGCTGACCGATCAGGACATCGATCCGGCGATCATCGCCCGCTGCGCGCGGGCCGGCGGCGCTGTCGGCATGGACGTGCAGGGGCTGACGCGCCGCATCGTGGCGGGCGAGGTGCGCCCGAGCGACCCCATGGGCGGCGCCCTGCATCTGCGCCATGTGGATGTGCTCAAGGCCGACGAGGAAGAGATCCTGACCTACACCGGCTGCGCCACCATCGACGAGGCGACCGCCAGGGTCCTCGCCGCTGGCGTGCGCGAGGTGCTGATCACGCGCGGCAGCCGGGGATCGATGGTGCTCGCGCGGCGGCGCTGCGCTCGAGATCGAGGCCGTGCCGCCGCGCCGCATCGCCGATGCGACCGGTTGCGGCGACACGTATCTCGCCGCCTACATGGCGCATCGCCTGACCGGCGCCGATCGCGCCGAGTGCGCGAGGTTTGCCGCGGCCGCCGCCTCGCTCAACATCGAGACCCTGGGCGCGTTTCGCGGCAGCGCCGAGGACATTGCCGCGCGGCGCAGGGACCTCGGGCAGCGCCCCGGCTAGGCGGGAGCCAACGATCCGCACTTGTCGTGCTTGCGGGCCGGCCCCGTCTGGGGAATGTTGGCGACGGGGCCGCTTGGGCGGCCCCCGACGACTTGGAAGGGCCTGGGGAGGGTCGAGATGCCGACATCGGTGAAGGAGATGCTCGCGGCCGCCAATGCCGCGGTGCCGCGGATCGGGCGCGAAGAGGCGGCTGCCCTGATGGCCGGCGGCGACGTGCTGGTCGTCGACGTGCGCGACGCGCCGGAGCTGCTGGCCAACGGCAAGGTCGCGGGTGCGGTGCACGTCTCGCGCGGCATGCTGGAGTTTCGCGCCGACCCGGAATCGCCCTACCACGACGAGGCCTTCGACCGCGACCGGACGGTGATCCTCTACTGCGCCTCAGGCGGGCGCTCGGCGCTGGCCGGCAAGGCATTGCAGGACCTCGGCTATCGGGACGTGCGCAACCTCGGCGCCTTCAAGGACTGGGCCGAGGGCGGCGGCGCCGTCGAGCGGGTCTAGTCGCCGAGCAGCAGGCGCAGCAGCGGCCGGTCGGGGCGCCGGCGCGCGACCTCCGAAAAACCGGCCGCGCGAAACGTCGAGGCGATACCGTGATAGAGCGCTGCCGCCGGCCGGCTGCCAGCGGTGTCGACCGGGCACGCCTCGAGCACCCCTGCGCCCTGCTCGCGCGCCCACGCGATCGCGCCCGCAAGCAGGGCCGTGGCGATGCCCTGGCGGCGGCAACCCGACCTGGTCACGAAGCAGGAGATGCCCCACACCCGCGGGTCGCCCGCCGGCGCGTCGGCGCATGGGCTGCGGTGAGCCGCCTTGCACCGTTCCATTGCGGCACGTCGGCGCGCGGGCCGACCTGGACCCAGCCGACCGGATCGCCGTCGCGATAGGCCACGAGGCCGGGCGGCGGGCCCGCCTCGACCCGCGCCCGGAACAGCCGCCGCGCCTTGTCGCCGAGCGACGCCTCGAAATCGCGCCGCGGCAGCCGCCAGTACATGCACCAGCAGCGGCCGCAGTCGCCCCGCCCGCCGCCGAACACCTTCTCGAGGTCAGCCCACCGAGCCGGCGTCAGCGGCGCCGTGCGGATGCCTGCCGGACGGTCTGCGGCGTTGCTCATGCGCCATGCTTGGCCGCCCGCTCCCTGAGGTCAAGCGCGGGTCGCACGATCGGGTGATGGCCGCCGCTTTCACTTGACTTTCGCGATCGCGAATAAGAACGATTCGGGTCGGAGAGTTGCAACCAGACCGATGGGAGGTAGCGATGCCCGGACGCTCGATGAGCCTGCTGACGGCCGCCGCCTTCTGGGTCCTCGTCCCTGCCGCCGCCCAGGCGCAGGACGAGGCAGCCGAGCTGCCCGACGGCGAAGGCAAGCAGCTGGTCGAGGGCGTCTGCACCGCCTGCCACCAGACCAACCAGATCACGCGCAGCTCCGGCTATAGCCGCGAGGACTGGCAGGAGCTGACCGCCACGATGATCGACCTGTCCGGCGATCCGGAGACCCGGGCCGCGATCGTCGACTACCTGGCGACGCATTTTCCGCCGAACACCGAGCGCGCGCCCAAGCTGATGCCGGGCGATGCCGAGGTCGCGTTCAAGGAGTGGGTGGTGCCGACGCCGGGCCAGCGCTCGCGCGATCCGGTCGAGGCCGCCGACGGCTCGATCTGGTGGGCCGGGCAATGGGGCAACCTGGTCGGGCGCATCGATCCCGCGACCGGCGAGATGACCGAATATCCCCTGCCGGACAACGCCATGCCGCATACCGTGGTCCTCGATGCGGCCGGCGACGTCTGGTACACGGGCAACAAGAACGGCACGGTGGGCAAGCTCGACCCGGACAGCGGCCAGATCACCGAGTTCAAGATGCCGGACCCGGCGGCGAAGGATCCGCACACCGCGGTGTTCGATGCGGACGGCATCATGTGGTTCACGCTGCAGCAGAGCAACATGCTCGGCCGCCTCGACCCGGTGAGCGGCGAGGTCGAGCTCGTCACCATGCCGGTCCCGGACGCGCGCCCGTACGGCATCAAGATCGACGCCGACGGGACGCCCTGGTTCGCCTGCAACGGCAGCAACTGCCTGGTCGAGGTCGACCCGGAGACGATGGCTCTCAACGTGGTCGAGCTGCCGATCCCCGAGACCACCGTGCGCCGCCTCGACATCGCCGACGACGGCATGATCTGGTACGTCAACTCCTCGCAGGGCCGGATCGGCCGCCTCGACCCGCAGACCGGCGACATCAAGGAGTGGCCATCGCCGAGCGGGCCGAAGTCGCACCCCTACGCGCTCGCGGTCGTCGACGGCATCGTCTGGTACAACGAATCCGGCATGCGGCCGGATGCGCTGGTGCGCTTCGATCCGAAGGCCGAGACGTTCCAGAGCTGGCCGATCCCGTCGGGCGGCTTCTATGCCGGCATCATCCGGCACATGCGGCCGACCGCGGACGGCAAGCTCCTGATCCACCAGAGCAGCACCAACCGCATCATCGAGGTGACCCTGCCGCCCGCCGCCCCGACGCAGTAGCCGCCGTCCGCGCGGCCGGGCGATCATCGAAGCGACTGAGCCGGCAACCTGGCAGCCGAATAGGAGGGATCGCCGGATGGTGATCGGCGCCCGTAAAGGTCGCTCTACTCCCAAGGTGAAAGCAAGTCTGTCCCATTGAGCAGGGCGACGCGGCAATCCGGAGCGATCCTATCTCATCGGGAATTGCCCCAAGGGACTCGTTCGGAGCCAGGCATGCCACGTCCGCGCGCGGGACAAGGCCGCCGGCACATGGCATCATCCTTGCCTCGGATAGAGTAGCGCGCAGCTGAAGGTTCAGAGGCCGGCCGCTGGAAAACGGCTTGCGGGTTCAACTCCGCCGCGCGCACCAATCTCCCACGCCGGCTTCACCGTCACGCACGCATGCAAAGCGACGTACCTGCCGCTCATGTATGAGCCGCGCATGTGTACGAATGAGTGGCGTGATCGCGATGTGCGCGATCTCGGAGCCCTTCACGCCCCGCTAACACAGCAGTGAACGGTTGTTGGGTCGCTTTTTTGCCGGACGGTGCTTATCTGCACGGATGGTCGGCCCCAAAAGGGCCCGGCGCGGTAGGGAGACATCCGATGTTGTCACGACGCGGTTTCGGTCTCGGTGTGGCGGTCGCCGGCTTGACGGGAGTGGGTGCGATGCGGTGGTTCGGTCGGGGCGCGCGCGCGCAAGCCGAGAATGCCGAGGTCTTCGAGATCACCTACAGCGAGGCCGAATGGCGCGAGCGGCTGACGCCGCAGCAGTACTACGTGCTGCGCGAGCACGGCACCGAGCGCGCCGGCACCAGCCCGCTCGACCACGAGAAGCGCGAGGGCACCTTCGTCTGCGCCGGCTGCGAGCTGCCCCTGTTCGCGTCCGCGACCAAGTACGACAGCGGCACCGGCTGGCCGAGCTTCTGGGCGCCACTCGACAACGCGATCGGCACGTCGGTGGACGACACCTGGTTCATGACGCGGACCGAGGTGCATTGCCGCCGCTGCGGCGGCCATCTCGGCCACGTGTTCGAGGACGGCCCGCCGCCGACCGGCCTGCGCTACTGCATGAACGGCGTCGCCATGGCGTTCGTGCCGACGGAGTGCTCCGGGCAACGCCTGATCGTGTTTGCTGCGGCCGGCTTCGGGGGCCTCGGCCGGGCTGACCAAGTGTGATTCCTGACCGGGCGTGCTAGAGACGGGCCCTGGCCGCACCGGCGCCCCGCACCGACCTTTGTGAGCGCGCATGCTGACGACCTTCGGCGCGCTCGCGCCCATCTTCCTGCTGATCGCGCTGGGCTGGCTGCTGCGTGCGCGGGGCTTTCCGGGCGATGCCTTCTGGCCGGGCGCCGAGCGGCTGGTCTACTGGGTCCTGTTCCCGCCGCTCCTGCTGCTCACCACGGCGGGCTCGGACCTCACCGGCCTTCGCACCCTGCCGATCGCGCTGGCCCTGGTCGCGGCGATCGGGCTGACCGCGGCGCTGACCTTCGCGCTGCGCGGCCGCCTCGGTCTCGCCGGCGCGAGCTTCACCTCCGTGTTCCAGGGTGCCATCCGCAACAACACCTATGTCGGGCTCGCAGGTGCGGCCGCCCTCTACGGCGAGGCGGGGCTCGCGGCGATGGGCATCCTGGTGTTCGTCGTCGTGACCCTGGTGAACGTGCTCTCGGTGGTCGTGCTGGTGAGCCACCGCGGCCGGACGATGCGCGTCCGCGACCTGCTCGTCTCGGTCGCCACCAACCCCCTGATCCTCGCCTGCGTCGGCGGCTTTGCCCTCAACGCCACAGGCCTTGGCCTGCCGGAGCCGGCGCGCGCGATGCTCGACATCCTGGGAGCGCCGCGCTGACGCTTGGCCTCCTGTGCGTCGGCGCCGGCCTCGAGCTCGGACGGCTCGGCCGCAACCCGCTGGCGCTGGTCGCGGCGAACGCGCTCAAGCTCGTGGTCATGCCGGTCGCGACCTTTGGCTTCTGTCGCCTGCTGGGCGTCGAGGGCGTGATCGCCGCGACCGCGGTGCTGTTCACCGCGGCGCCGGTCTCGGCCTCGTCCTACGTGCTGGCGCGCCAGCTCGGCGGCGATGCGCCGCTGATGGCCGGCCTGATCACGCTCTCCACCATCCTCGCCGCGATCACCATGCCGCTGGCGCTTGCCCTGCTCACCTAAGCCTCCCTGGCACGCTCGCGCAGGCGGCGGTATGGTCGGCGTGACGCGCGGCTCCGAGAGGCGGCGCAAGGGGAGGCATGCATGTCCAAGCTGTTCTCGATCAGGCTGCCGGCCGCTCTGGCCCTGAGCTTCGGCCTCGCAGGCGCCGCGGCCGCCGCGGACGTCACCGTCGCGGTGACCGCGATCGTCGAGCATCCGGCGCTGGATGCGGTGCGCCAGGGGGTTCAGGACGAGCTTGCGGCGCAGGGCTACGAGGCCGGCGACAACCTCGATTTCCAGTTCGAGAGCGCCCAGGGCAACCCCGCGACCGCGGCGCAGATCGCCCAGAAATTCGTCGGCGAGGCGCCGGACGTGATCGTGCCGATCTCGACGCCCTCGGCCCAGGCGGTGGCCGGCGCGACCAAGGACATCCCGATCGTGTTCTCGGCCGTCACCGACCCGCTCGGCGCCAAGCTGGTAGCCTCGCTCGAGCAGCCGGGCGGCAACGTCACCGGCATGACCGATCTGTCGCCGATCGGCGCCCATCTCGACCTGGTCAAGGAGATCACGCCCGAGGTCGCGACGCTCGGCGTGATCTACAATCCCGGCGAGGCGAACTCCGTGACCCTGCTCGATCTGCTCAAGCAGGAGGCGCCGGCGCGCGACATCGCGATCGTCGAGGCGGCAGCACCGCGCTCGGCCGACGTCCAGGCCGCGGCGCAGAGCCTGGTCGGCAGGGTCGATGCCATCTACGTGCCGACCGACAACACCGTCGTCACGGCGCTCGAGGCGATCGTCGGCGTCGGCGTCGACAACCAGCTGCCGGTCTATGCCGGCGATACCGATTCGGTGCCGCGCGGCGCGATGGCAGCGCTCGGCTTCGACTACTACGACGTCGGCGTCCAGACCGGCAAGATCGTCGCCCGCGTGCTGGCCGGCGAGGCGCCGGGCGATATTCCGGTGCAAGGCATCGAGACCACCGAGCTGCACGTCAATCCGGGTGCTGCAAAGAAGATGGGCGTGACGATCCCCGAGGCCGTGATTGCGCGCGCCGGCACCGTGGTCGAGTAGCCGCGCGCGGGCCCCCTTGCGCGCATGAGCCAGATCGCCTTCCTCGGCGCCCTGGAGCTCGGCCTGATCTACGGCCTGGTGGCGCTCGGCGTCTTTCTGTCGTTTCGGGTCCTGAATTTTCCTGATCTCACGGTCGACGGCAGCTTTCCGCTCGGCGCCGCGGTCGCATCGAGCGCGATCGTCGCCGGCCTCGATCCCTATCTCGGCACGCTCATGGCGCTGCTCGCGGGCGCGCTCGCGGGGCTCGTGACCGCGATCCTGAACGTCCGCTTCGGCATCCTGCACCTGCTCGCCAGCATCCTCACCATGATCGCGCTGTTCTCGATCAACCTTCGCATCATGGGCCGGCCCAACATCGCCCTCCTGACCGAGCCGACCGTGCTGACGCCGCTCGAGCCGCTCGGCCTCTGGATGCCGGTCCTGAAGGTGCTGGCGGTGGGCGCCGTGGCACTGGTCGCAGCCCTGCTCCTGGTGCGCTTCCTCGCCAGCGACTACGGCCTCGCCATGCGCGCCACCGGCGCCAATCCGCGCATGGCGCGAGCCCAGGGCGTGCAGACCGGTTCGACGATCCTGGTCGGGCATGGCGCTCAGCAACGCGCTCGTGGCGCTGGGAGGCGCCCTGTTCGCCCAGACCGCGGGCTTTGCCGACATCAGCATCGGCACCGGCACCATCGTGGTCGGCCTCGCCGCGGTGATCGTCGGCGAGACCATCCTGCCGTCGCGGCACATCGGCCTCGTGGTGCTGGCCTGCCTGCTCGGGTCGATCCTCTATCGCCTCGCCGTGGCGCTCGCCCTGAACTCGGACGTGCTCGGGCTCACGGCATCGGACCTGAACCTCGTCACGGCCGTGCTGGTGGGCCTCGCGCTGATCCTGCCGAGCGCGCGCAACCCGCTGAAGGCGCTGCTGACGCGGCGGACGGCGCCGTGATCCGCCTGCATGACCTGAAGGTCGTGTTCGCGCCCGGCACGGTGCTCGAGACCACCGCGCTCTGCGGCGTCGACCTCGCCCTGCCCGCCGGCCAGTTCGTCACCGTGATCGGCAGCAATGGCGCCGGCAAATCGACGCTCCTGAACGCGATCACCGGCAATGTCGGCCTCGCCGCCGGCCGCATCGAGATCGACGGCCAGGACGTCACCGGCTGGAGCGCGCCCGCGCGCGCAGCACTGATGGCCCGCGTCTTCCAGGACCCGCTCGCCGGCAGCTGCGAGGCGCTCTCGATCGAGGAGAACCTGGCGCTGGCGGCGGCACGCGGCCGCAGGCGCGGGCTCGGCGCCGCGTTGCGCACGGACCTTCGCGAGATTTTTCGGGCGCGCCTTGCGAGCCTCGGGCTCGGCCTCGAGCGCCGGCTTGGCGATCGCATGGGCCTGCTCTCCGGCGGCCAGCGCCAGGTCGTGAGCCTGGTGATGGCGACCTTGGCGCCGATGAAGATCCTGCTGCTCGACGAGCACACCGCGGCGCTCGATCCCAAGACCGCGGGCTTCGTGCTCGATCTCACCCGAAAAATCGTCGCCGAGCAGCGGCTGACCACCATGATGGTCACGCACAGCATGCGCCAGGCGCTGGACTGCGGCGAGCGCACGATCATGCTGCATGACGGCCGGGTCTGCTTCGACCTCGACGGCCCCGCGCGCGCCGGGCTCGATGTCGCCGACCTGATCGCGCTGTTCGCCAAGGTGCGCGGCGAGACGCCGATCGAAGCGGTGTGATCGCGATGCCGCGGCACCCTCGGGATCTTCCCCGCCCGTGCAGCGTTCAGTCCTCGGCAGCGAGCGATGCTCGGCGGATGAGGAGGATGGCGATGCGCGTCAAGGATGTGATGACGAGCCCGGTTGAGGTCGTGGAGCCGGGGACGTCGGTGGTCGCGGCCGCCGGCAGGATGCGCGCTGCCAATGTCGGCTCGCTGCCGGTCGGCGAGGGCGACCTTCTGCTCGGCATGATCACCGATCGGGACATCGTGGTCCGCTGCGTCGCAGACGGCATCGACTGCCATCGGCGGACGGTGCGCGACGTGATGTCGGCCGAGCTCCTGGTCTGCTTCGACGACCAGCCGGTCGAGGAGGCCCTGCGGCTCATGACCGAGTATCGGGTGCGCCGCCTGCCTGTGCTCGATCAGAAGCAGCGGCTTGTCGGCATCGTCTCGCTCGACGATCTGTCGGACCGGGACCTCGAGACCAGGCCGCAGCGGGTGGCGTTCTACAAGACCCTGACCGCGAGCGGCGCCGGCCAGCCGCGCAACGTGCCGCTCACGGTCGTGCACGTCACCGGCTGCCATGGCCGCGACGAGGTCGAGGCGGCGGCGATCCGGAAATTCGAGCAGGACCGCGGCATCCAATCGTGGAGCCGCGTCGCCGACGGTTACGAGCTGCTCGATCAGGAGTGACTTGGCCGCGCTAGGATTGCAGCGTTCGATCGCGACGGGGAGGAGGATGTACCGCCTGGAGCGGTGTCCGCAGGGACACTGGGAGCTCGCGCAGATGCGCCCGCAGCCAGATCTCGCGGGCGACGTGGTCCGCTACTCCGGCTACCGCGAGCATGGCGGCTGGTCGATCGACAATCGCGAGGTCGCGAGCCCGATCGTGCCGCTGATCATCAGTTTCGGCGATCCGTTCCGCATCCGCATGGGTGCTGCCGCATCGGTCCATCGTCATGGCTTCGTCGCCGGCCTCTATGACGGCTATGCCGACGTCGCCTCGACCGGCCGGGCGCATTGCATGCAGGTCGACCTCACGCCGCTCGGCGCCCACCGCTTCTTCGCCATGCCGATGCGCGAGCTGGCGGCGCAGACCGTGGCGCTCGATCAGGTCGGCGGGTTCGACGACCTGGCCGAGAGGCTCCATGAGGCGCCCGACTGGACGACGCGCTTTGCCTGCTGGACCGCTTCGTGCGCCGGCGGCTGGCGGCGGCAGAGGCGCCCTCGTCGCCGATCGCCTGGGCCTGGCGGCAGCTCGCAGCGAGCGCCGGCCGGGTCAGGGTTGCCGCGCTGGCCAGGGAGATCGGCTGGAGCCGCAAGCATCTGGCGCAGCGTTTTTCGATCGAGGTCGGTGCCGGGCCAAAAACCGTGGGCCGCATCCTGCGCTTTGCCGGCGCAAGGCGGGCGATCGATGCCGGCATCGGCGCCGGGTGCCCAGACTTGACCGGGGATTGGGCCGGGGACTGGGCGGGCATGGCGGCCGATTGGGGCTATGCCGACCAGGCGCACCTGATCCGCGAGTTCCGCGCGATGGCGGGCGCCACCCCTGCCGACTATGCGCGCGATGCCGCCGGACGCTTCCGCCCGGTGGGCGCGGAGCCCCGGTAACAAATCTTCAATACCGCAGGCCGGGAACGGGCTAGGGGTCGCTTTGCAAACCACCAACCCGGAGAGCATCGATGTCCGAGAAGCTGGTCGAGCCGAGCCGCATCTACCCGGGCCTGCGCTACCGCGATGCGCCTGCCATGATCGCCTGGCTCTGCAAGGCGTTCGGTTTCACCGAGCGCGTCGTCTATCCCGCGCCGGACGGCAGCATCGCCCATGCCGAGCTTGCGATGGGCTCCGGCATGATCATGCTGGGCTCGGCGCGCGACGACGGCTACGGCGCCATGGTCGGCGCCCCGGTCGGCCCCGAAGGCACGGGCAACGGCCAGGCGATCTACGTCGCGATCGACAATCCCGACGAGCTTTGCGCGCGCGCCGAAGCGGCGGGCGCCAAGATCCTGATGGGCCTCACCGATACCGACTATGGCAGCCGCGACTTCATCTGCCGCGACCCCGAAGGCTATGTCTGGTGCTTCGGCACCTACTGGCCCAAGGCGCACGAGCCGGCGAAGTGAGGGGGAAGGTGCCGGGTCTTGCGCTGCTTCATTCAACGTCTCGATCCGAGACGGAATCGATGAACGCCTGATCGTCATCGCCCTGCGGGCTTTGCGCGACGGCGAGCGACTGGCGATGTGCCTCTGCCTTGAAGCTGCGGTCGTGCCTGCCCTGAAGGCTGGCGCGCAGCGGCCGGTGCGCGGGCGCGGGCGCGGCCTTGGGCGCTGCGTTGTGCGCCAGCTCCCGCCAGCTCGAAATGCCCTCCTCGCGGCGTGGGCCGAAGCGGTCCAGCGCCTCGGTCAGCTGGCCCAGGCTCTCCAGGTTGTGCACCGGCCGAAAATCGTCGACATGCTCGATGATCGCGCGTGAGCCGGTGGCGATCGGCGCGTAGCCCTCGTAGCGCAGCAACGGGTTCAGCCAGATCAGGCGGCGGCAGCTCTTGTGCAGGCGCTCGATCTCGCGCTCGAGGCCGGCGCCCGCATCGCGGTCGAGCCCGTCGGTGATCAGCAGCACGACGGCACCCTGCGCCAGCACGCGGCGCGACCACACCCGATTGAACGCGTGCAGGCAGTGGCCGATGCGGGTGCCGCCCGACCAGTCCAGGACCTGCTCGCCGACCTTGGCGAGCGCGAGGTCGACGTCGCGCTGGCGCAACTGGCGGCTGACGTTGGTGAGCCGCGTGCCGAACACGAAGCAGTGCACCCGGTCGCGATCGTTGGTCACCGCGTGCATGAAGTGCAGCAGCATGCGCGAGTAGCGCTCCATCGAGCCCGAGATGTCGCAAAGGATCACCAAAGGCGGGTGCCGGCGCACGCGCCGCTTGCGGGCGATGTCGATCATGGCGCCGCCGCCGCGCAGCGACTGCCGCAGGGTGCGGCGCAGATCGACCCGGCGGCCGCGCGGCTCCGGCCGGAAGCGGCGGGTCGGCACGGCCCGGATCGGCAGCTGCATGCGGCGGATCAGCGCCCTGGCGCGGGCGATCTCGTCCGCCGACATCTGCTCGAAATCCTTCTTCTGCAACACCTCGCCCGGCGAGAAGGTGAGGGTTGCGTCGAGCTCGACCGGCGTCTCCTCCTCGGGCTCGCCCTGGCCCGGCTGCTTCTCGGGGCCGAGCGCCTCGGCCAGGCGGCGCGCCAGCTCTTCCCCGTCCTGGCCACGTCCGCCTCGATCTGCGGCAGCAGCAGCTGCATGGCGCGCTCGAGCAGGTCCGGCTTGCGCCAGAAGATGTGGAAGGCCTGGTCGAACAGCTCGCGCTGGTCGCGCCGGTTGACGAACACCGCGTGCAGCGTCCAGTAGAAGTCGCGCCGGTCGCGAAGCCCGGTCGCCTCGACGGCGCGGATCGCATCGAGGACCTTGCCGGGACCCACCGGCAGGCCCGCCGCCCGCAGCACGCGCGCGAAATGCATGATGTTGGCGACGAAGCGGCCGGGCGTGAACTTTTCGCGCGGTGCAACGCGCGACTCGACGTCGTGCAAGCGGGTGCCCCTCATGCTGATGTTGCCGCACTGTACGCCGCCCGGCCCGCCGGGCAAGTGGGCCTGAGGAGCGAGCGTTGCAAGCCGGGTTCATCTTCGAGGACGCGCCGTTCGCCTCGGCGCACGCGTCGACCATCGCCGAGACCCCGGCGGCCTCGTCGCCGCCTGGTTCGGCGGGCCGTACGAGGGCCATCCCGAGGTCGGCATCTGGCTCGCGCGCCGCGCGGCCGGGCGCTGGTCGGCGCCGGTCGAGGTCGCGCAAGGGCGGGACCGGCGCGGGCGCCCGAGCCCCTGCTGGAACCCGGTGCTGTTCCAGCCGCGCGACGGGCCGCTCCTGCTGTTCTACAAGGTGGGGCCGAGCCCGCGCCGCTGGTGGGGCATGCTGATGCGCTCGCACGACGGCGGCCGCAGCTGGTCCGAGCCGGCCCGCCTGCCCCGCGGCATGCTCGGGCCGATCAAGAACAAGCCGGTCGAGCTGCCGGACGGCGCGCTGCTCTGCCCGTCGAGCACCGAAGCGCTGTTCTGGCACTGCCATCTGGAGCGCACCCAGGGCGGCGCGTGGCAGAAGCTGTCGCTGCGGGCGTCGCGCACGCGCGGCTCGATCCAGCCGAGCATCCTCTGCCATCCGGGCGGCGCGATGCAGATCGTCTGCCGCAGCAAGCAGGGCGCGATCACGTCCTGCTGGTCGCGGGACGGGCGGCGCTGGGACCGGATGCGGCCCCTGGACCTGCCCAACCCGGACAGCGGCATCGATGCCGTGATGCTGGCCGATGGCCGGGCACTGCTGGTCTACAACCACACGCGGCACGGCCGCACGCCGCTCAACCTCGCCCTCTCGCGCGACGGCGTGCTCTGGCAGCGATCGCATGTGCTCGAGGACGCGCCGGGCGAGTACTCCTACCCCGCCGTGATCCAGGCCGCGGACGGCCGCATCCACATCACCTACACCTGGCAGCGCCGGCGCATCCGCCATGTCGAGCTCGACCCTGCCGAGCTCTGATCGCTTCGAAGTCCGGTTGACGTCGGTAGCGAACGCAGGAACGATTTCCGCCTGCGCAAGGGGAGGGATGCGGTGCTCGTCATGCGTGCAGGATCGCTCCGGCTCGTCGTGATCGCAGGGATCGCGCTGCTTGCGAGCGCCCCTTTGCGGGCGGCCGAGCCCGCGCCGACAGGCCGCACCGGGCTCAGCGACGCCGATATCGACCGGCGCATCGCGTTCCTCGAGCAGCGGCTCGACGACAGCAGGACGCATGGGCAGATCTGGTACTGGAGCTGGCTCACGATCAACGGCGGCAGCACCGTCGGCAACGGCATCGCCGCGGGCCTGAGCGGCCAGCATGACGATCGGATCAACGATGCGACCGAAGCCGTGATGGGCGCGATCGGCGTCGCCGATCTGCTCCTGCGGCCGCTGGAGGCGCGCTACGGCGCCGCTCCGATTCGTGGCCTGCCGGAGGCGACGCGGGCGCAGAAGCTCGTCAAGCTGCGCGCCGCCGAGGACCAGCTGCGCCGCAACGCGCTGCGCGCCGAGGCGCGCACGCAGGTCCTCCCCTACGCCGGCAATACCGTGCTCGCGCTCGCCGCGGGTCTCGTGGTGGGACTTTGGGGCGAGCGGCGCGCCGGCATCCAGACCGGCCTCTCCAACCTGTTCGGCGGCATCCTCTACGTCGCCACCGAGCCGGGACGCCCGGCGCGGGACTGGCAGGACTATCTTGCCATGACCGGGCGGCGGACCGCCGGCGTCGATGTCGACGTGGTGCTGGCCACCTTCGCGGACGGCGGCAAGATCGACCTTCGCCTGCGCTGGTGAGGTGCCGGCATAGGGTGCTGAGCTACGCCGCGCGGGCGATCCCGGCAACGTCGCTGCGGCGCAGGCCGATCTCCTCGAGGTCGCGGTCGCTGTAGCCCATGAGCTCGCGGTAGACGCGCAGCTGCTCGCGCCGCCTGTCGCGCATGCGCCGGAGCCGGTCCGAGACCGGCCCGCTCACGGCGACCGGTCGCGGACGTCGACGCCCCTGGCCGCGAGGTGGATTGCTCGCGCGGAATGCCGATATCGGCCAGCGTCCGGTCGCTGCACGCCATCAGCGCGCTTTTGGTCCGGGCGCGGCGGCGCTGCTCCAGCAGCCACCGGGTCGACGCGCCGATGCCGCGGCTCAAGGCCTGCCAGGCGCCGGCCAGCATTGCCGCCACGGCCTCCGCCTGCATCTGCCTGGCACGCATCGTATGCTGACGTACCCGGACGTCGAGCGGTACATCGACTTCGGGCGAGAGGCTGGTGTGGAAGAAATGGTGCTCTGTCATCGCAGTCCTCCAAGTTCGTCGGACGCGATCGCTCACGCTCCCAAGCGCCTTTCGCTCGTGAATTTGAGCTGGCGGCGGGCAGCTCACAACCACTATTGTTGCAACGCAGCATTGCGATAGGGTGCTAAGCCGCTAGGCGATCCTTGACCATTCTGGCTAACTGTTCGGCAATGCTGGCGCAGGGCCTCAGCCAAGCTCAGGCCCGGCGATCGCGAACGTCAGTCCAGCCTCGCCAGATGCTGCGTCGTTGCTGCGCAGCATACGCGTGAACGGGCGCAGGGGCACAAGCCCCGCGGCGAGCAGCCGTTGCCGGAACAGGCCCTGGCCGTCCGGCACGTCCACGGACACGGGCATCCCTCCGGATCCTGGTGCGAGCGCCCGGGCGGCAAGCGCGGTGGCGATGTCGGGATCGCGGGCGATCAGCGGGCCGATGTGCAAGGTGGTGCTGCCGGCCCGGCCGAGGACGAAGCCCGCGATGTCGCCCTCGGCGCGCTGTGCGATCCAGGCGCACGCCGGCCGGCAGCCGTGCAGAAACCCCAGCAGCGCGTCGCGTCTGGCCCCGAACGCGGCGGCGTCCAGCGCCGCGACCGCGGCCAGATCGTCCGTTCGCATCGGCCGGATGGCGAAGCGGTGCAAAGGCTCCGGCAAGACGGGATGGTCGGCGCAAAGGCGCTGCAGGCCCCAGAGGTCGCAAAAGCCCTGCGGCCGCATAGACCTCGCGGCCGGCGGGCGTGGCATCGAGCCCGGCGATCAGGCCGCGCGCCGCGCAGCAATCGATCGCCCAGCGCAGATTGGCGGTCGCGAGCCCGCGCCGACGGTGGCTTTCGGTAGTCAGCACCATGGCGATCCAGGCGATCCGATTCTCATAGGGCAGGATCAGCGCGCTCGCGACCAGGGCGCCCGCGGGCGTGAGCTGGCCTCGCGCCTTGCCGGCCGCGAGCATGAAGTGCCAGTCCGAAAGGGTCTGGTTCCAGCCCGCCTCGCTCGAGAGTGCCAGCGCCGCCTTGGCGTCGTCCGGCCCGAGCGCGCGGGTCACGAGCGGCTCAGTAGCTGCCGTCACGGGCGTCGTAGTGCGTTGCCTTGCCGAGACTGTGGCCGCCGCGCGCGACCCAGTCGGCGACCCAGTCCACTATGCGGGCGAGCGGCACGGCGGGATAGCCGAACAGTGCCAGCGCGCTGGCGGGGTTGGTGAGCCAGGCGGTCTCCGCCTCGACGCCTTGCAGCAGCGGCGCCTTGCCGAGCCGCTCGCCCAAAGCCTCGGCGAGCCAGCGGATGCTGATGGTCTCCGGGCCGCTGACGTTCAAGCGGGCTCGCAGGCGTCGTGCAGTGCAGCAGCGAGCGCAGCGCCATGGCATTGGCATCGCCCTGCCAGATCACGTTGACGTGGCCCATCGCAAGGTCGATCGGCGCGCCGGCCAGGACCTTGGCCGCGACGTCAGCCAGCACGCCGTAGCGCAGGTCGATCGCGTAGTTCAGCCGGATGATGCGGCCGGGCGTGCCGTACTTGTGCGAAAAATGCTCGAGCATCCGCTCGCGGCCGACGCAGGAGTTGGCGTACTCGCCGGGCGGTGCCAGCGGCGGCATAGCCTCGGTGGCGCCCTGCGATGCGACCGGCACGTAGGGATAGACGCAGCCCGTCGAGAACGCGACGATGCGGCTGCCCGCAAAGCGCTCGGCGACCAGCGCCGGCATCAGCACGTTCATCGCCCAGGTAAGGTGCGCCTGGCCCGCCGTGCCGAATTTTCGGCCCGCCATGAAGACGACGTTCGGGGCCGTCCGGCAGCGCCGCCAGCGCCTCGCGATCGAGCAGGTCGCAGGCGATGGTCTCGATGCCGCCCCGGCGCAGCCGCTCCTCGAGGCCCTGCTCGCTGAAACGGGCGACGCCGATCACCCGCTTGCCCGGTGCAGCGCGCTTCGCCAGGCCCGCGAGCGTCGGCCCCATCTTGCCGCCGACGCCGAGCACCAGGATGTCGCCGTCCAGCCTCGCGAGATCCTCGATCAGCGCCGCACCGGGCGTGGTCAGCACGTCCTCGAGCTGGCCTGTATCCTCGATGCGCGAAGGCAAGCCGTCCGTCATGCGGGCGACCTTAGCGCCGGGCAGGCGCCTATGCTAGCGTTCGGCGACTTGACCCCGGGAGAGCGGCATGAGCGGTTTTGCGGAGTACACCGAATATGACGGCCTGGGCCTCGCCTAGCTGGTGCGAAGCAAACAGGTCTCGGCCGACGAGGTGCTGGAGGCGGCGATCGCGCGCATCGAGGCGCTGAACCCGATCGCTGAACGCCGTCGTCACCCGGGTCTACGACGAGGCGCGCGCCGCCACACCGGACGGCACCGATGCGCCGTTTACGGGCGTGCCGTTCCTCTTGAAGGACCTGGGCGGTGCTCAGGCCGGCGTGCCGATGACCGGCGGCTCGCGCTTCTTCGCCCATGCGCCCGCACCGGTCGATGCCGAGACGGTGGTGCGCTACAGGCGCGCGGGCCTTCGCATCCTCGGGCGCACCAACACGCCCGAGTTCGGCCTCAACGCCTCGACTGAGCCCGTGCTGTTCGGCCCGACCCGCAACCCCTGGGACCTCGCCCGCTCGAGCGGCGGCTCGAGCGGCGGCTCGGCGGCCGCGGTCGCCGCCCGCATGGTGCCGCTCGCGCATGCCAGCGACGGCGGCGGCTCGATCCGCATCCCCGCCTCCTGCTGCGGCCTGTTCGGCCTCAAGACCACGCGCGCGCGCCTGTCCTACGCGCCCTATGCCGGCGAGAGCCTGGCCGGCTGCTCGGTCGAGCACGTGGTCTCGCGCAGCGTGCGCGACAGCGCCGCCGCCCTCGATGCCAGCGCGGGCCCGGCCGTCGGCGACCCCTATTTTCCGCCGCCGCCCTTGCGCCCGTTCCTCGAGGAGGTCGGCGCGGCCCCTGCGAGGCTTCGCATCGCGCTTGCGACCGAAGCGTTCGGCGGCGGCCCGGTCGACCCGGACTGCGTCGCCGCCGCGGAAGCCGCCGCGGCACTTTGCGAGGAGCTCGGCCACCACGTCGAGCGGGCCGCACCCACCTACGATGTCGCCGGGCTGGACGAGACCTACAACCTCGTCTTCGCGATCAACGCCGCGGCCAACATCCGGCTGCGCGCCGGCGCGCTCGGCCTCACCCTCGATCCCGCCTCCTTCGAGCGCGTGACCTGGAGCACCGTCGAGATCGCCGATCGCTGCAGCGCCGCCGACTATGTCCAGATGCTGAACCGGCTGCACGCGATCAGCCGCCGCATCCAGGCCTTTTTCACGACCTACGACATCCTGCTCACGCCGACGCTGGCCGAGCCGCCGATAGCACTCGGCGTGCTCGACATGATGAGCGAGGACATCGCCGCCTTCACCGAGCGGCTCTGGCGCTACACGCCGTTCACCTACCCGTTCAACGTCACGGGCCAGCCGGCGATGTCGGTGCCGCTCGCCTGGAACGAGGCAGGCCTGCCGATCGGCGTGCAGTTCGTCGGCCGCTTTGGCGACGAGGCCGGCCTGTTCCGCCTTGCCGGCCAGCTCGAGCAGGCACGGCCCTGGGCCGATCGCCGGCCGCCCGACCCGGCCTGAGGGCCGGGGCCCGGGCGCTCAGGCGAGCGACGGCCCGCTGCGGGCCTGCGGGGCGGGCCGATCGCCGGTATCGCTCGCTGCGGCGAGCCGCTCGCGGCAGCGCTCGAGGTAGATCGCGACCGGATAATCCTCGGGGTCCTCCGCGCGCAGCGCCTCGAAGCGGGCAAGCGCTCCGGAAAAATCGCCGCCGTGGTAGCTGGCCAGCGCCGCCTCGAATTTTTCCAGGCGCGCGGCTGGTCCTGAGGCCAGCGGCTGTTCGCCCAGCAGCTCGAACACCCGGACCGGCTGCTCGAGGCCCCGGAACTGGACGAGATCGAGCTCGCGCGCCGCGATCTTGCCCTGCACCTGCGCAAAGGTTGCCCCAGAAATCAGGATGCGGGTGCGAAAGTCCTTGTTGGCGACCTCCAGGCGGGCGCCGAGATGGGCCTCGTCGCCGATCACGGTGTAGGTGAGCCTCTGCGGCGAGCCCATGTTGCCGATCAGCATGGGCCCGCTGTTGATGCCGATGCCGACCTCGATCGGCGCCACCTCCCCGGCCCAGCGCGCGCGCACGGCCTCGAGCGCCTCTTGCATGTCGAGCGCGGCGCAGCAGGCGCGCAGCGCGTGATCCTCCTGCGGCAGCGGCGCCCCGAAAATCGCGAGGAAACCGTCGCCCGTGAACTTGTCGAGCATGCCGCCGCGGGCGAGCAGCACGCCGGTCATGGCGCCGAGCGTGTCGTTCAGCAGCGCCGCGAAGCGCTCCGGCGGCAGGCGCTGGGCGAGTGCTGTCGAATCGCGGATGTCGGCGAACAGCACCGTCAGCTCGCGCCGCTCGCCGCCGAGCCGCAGCAGCGCCGGATCGCGACACACGAGGTCGACCAGGTCCGGGCTCAGATAGTGCTCGAACGCGGCCCGGATGGCGCGCTCCTGCCGCTTGCCGACGAAGTAGCTGTAGGCCAGCACGACGAGATAGATGAAGGTCAGCGCCGCGAGCGGCAGGAACAGGTTGAGCCACAGGCCGAGGTGCATGAACGCCAGGATGTTGGCCGCGCCGAAGCCCGCTGCAATCAGAAGGAACGTCGCGGAAGCGCCCAGCATGCCGCGGCGCTGGGCAACCCAGCCGATCAGGATCCCCGCCACGATCACGGTCACGAGGTCGACCAGCACGCCCGCCTCGCGGCGCACCAGAAAATCCCCGCGCAGGATGCTGTCGACCACGGTGGCGTGGCGCTCGACCCCGGGCATCAGGCTCGAGAACGGCGTCACGAAAGTATTGCCGATGCCGGCCGCCGTGCCGCCGATCAGCACGATCTTGCCCGCGAACAGGGCGGGGCCCGCCTCGCCATCGAGCACGGCGGCCGCGGACACCGCAGGAAAACGGCCCGGCCGGTCGTAGTTGATCGGCAGGCGCATGCTCTCGTCGGTCGGCACCAGGCGATCCTCGAGCATGATGCCCTGGCCCAGCAGCAGCCGGGTGCGGTCGCGACCGACGCGCAGATGTTGGCGCGCGATCTCGAGCGAGAAGGAGGGATAGTAGTCGGCCCCGTGGCGGATCACGGGATATTCGAGCCGCTGCGCACCGCTGCGATCGAGCGGCGCGTTGACGTGGCCGAGCCCTGCTGCGGCGCGGCCGAGCTCGGGGATCGGTGCCAGCACGCGCCCGCCTGCCGGCGGCTCGGCGAGATCGGATAGCGCCGAGGGCTGCTGCACGACGCGAAATGCCGCATCGGCAATGAACGCCGGCGGTCCCTCGTCCTGGGCCGCCTCGTCCTGGGCCGCCTCGTCCTGGGCCGGCTCGAACAGGATCGGCAGCACGACGTTGCCGGCGCGCGCCGCCTCGGCGGCGAGCCGAGGGTCGCCCTCGGCCTGCTCGATCAGCTCGGGCAGGCGTGCCAGCGCATCGTCATCCTGCAAGAGCGGCGCCAGGGCTGCGGTCGGGACGCCGCTGCTCTCGGGCTCGGCAAGCAGCAGGTCGAGTGCCACCGTGCCGGCGCCCGCCGCCTCGAGCCGCGCCACCAGGTCCGCCATCAGGCTGCGGCTCCAGGGCCAGCGACCGACCTCGGCGAGGCTCGCATCGTCGATCAGCACCAGCACGATCTCGCCCGAGGTCGGCTGCGGCGGCCGCGCCTGGAAGCGAAGGTCCAACAGCTCCCCCTCGAGTTGCTGGACGATGCCGAGCTGACTTGCCGGCAGGTAGACGATCGCCGCCGCGAGCGTCGCCAGCAGTGCTACGCGGAAGGGGGACAGGCGCAGATTCGAGGCGAGCATCCCCCCATGCTACAACGACGCGCTCGCGGGATGGAGGGGGCCTGGCCGGGCCGCACGGGTCACTGCCGGGCCCGTCCCGGCAATCCAGCCCTTTTTCCGACGTGCTGGCAGGCGGCCCCGGCCTTTTCTCCCGCGCCGAAACGGCGCATGCTCGGTCGCGAGGAGCCCCAAGACACGACAGGAACGGAGATCATGCGTTTTGACCTGCTGATCAAGGGCGGCGACGTCGTCGATCCGGGAGGAGACCGCAGCGGCAAGCTGGATGTGGCGATCAAGCGCGGCCGGATCGCAGCCGTCGACGCCGACATTCCCGCGGAATCGGCTTTTCGCGTCGTCGACGCCGGCGGCCAGTACGTGACGCCCGGCCTGGTCGATCTGCACACGCACGTCTATCACGGCGCCACCTACTGGGGCATCCACGCCGACCCGGTGGCCGCGCGCAGCGGCGTCACCACCTGGCTCGATGTCGGTTCGGCCGGCGGCTACAACTTGCCCGGGTTTCGCGAGTTCATCGCCAGACCGTCCACGGCGCGCATCTATGCGCTGCTCAACATCTCCTCGATCGGGCTGACCGCGCCGACCTTCGAGCTCGCCAACCTCGACTACTGCGACGTCGACCTCTGCTGCAAGCTGATCGACCTGAACCGGGACATCGTGCTCGGCATCAAGGCGCGCATCGATCGGAACACCACGCGCGGCACCGGCATCGCACCCCTGCAGCGCGCCCGGGAGGCCGCCGACCGGTGCGAGGTGCCGCTCATGGTCCACATCGGCTGGGGGCCGCCCGCGCTCACCGAGGTCCTGCGCCACATGCGGCCGGGCGACATCCTGACCCACTGCTTCACCGGCGGCGACATGCGGATCATCGACGACGCGGGCCGGCTGCGCGACGAGGCCAGGCGGGTCTGGGACAGCGGCGTGATCATGGACATCGGCCACGGCGCGGGCTCGTTCTCGTTCGAGACGGCCGAGGCGCTGATGGACATCGGGCACCGGCCGGATGTGATCTCGTCGGACATCCACCAGCTCAGCATCCTGGGCCCCATGTTCGACCTGCCGACCTGCCTTGCCAAGTTCATGGCGCTGGGCATGAGCTTTGCGGACACGGTGCAGGCAGCCACCGCGCGCCCGGCGCAGGTCATGGGGCTGCAGGACGAGGTCGGCACGCTCCGGCCGGGCGCTCTGGCCGACGTCGCGCTGTTCCGCATCGAGCGAGGCGACTTCACCTTCTACGACATCCACATGAACGCGCGCCGTGGCAAGGAGCTGGTGCGCAACACGCTGACCATCGTCGGCGGCCGCGAGCTGCCCCTTACCGCGGACGGCCCGCAGGCCCCCTGGATCGAGCTTTCCGAAGCCCAACAGGCCCTGATCGAGCGCGGCCACACCCCGGCTGCGCTCGCCGCCAAATCCGGCTGCGCCTGCTGATAGGGGGTTCGGGCGCGGGGCAGCGACGCGCGGCCGTCACAAGGAATGCCAGGCGCCCTCGCCGTAGTCGAACCACGCCGTGACGCGCGCGCCGTCGTAGCGATAGCGGATGTGCCAGCTCTGGACTGGCGGCCGCACGGCCCGCGGCCGGAAGGCGCCAAGGCATGTGCCGCCGGCATGGCGCACGCTCGGCCAGACGACGCCGTTGCTGCCGGCGGCGCGCAGCCGGGAACCCAGCGCGCGGCTCGCCGCGTAGCTGTCCGGGTCGAGGACGGCAGCGCGCTCGGCGGCCCTCAGGCTTGCGATGTCGTGGAATGTCTCGTCGACGCTGCCGACGAGAACGCGCATGTCCTCGTGCCGGATCCCGTCGCCGCTGTCCTGCGCGAACCTCGCGAAATGAAACGCCGTCTCCGCGAGCGAAGTGAGGAAGTCGATCGCCGCATAGTAGACGCCGTAGCTGCCGTCGCTGAAGCGCGAGCCCTTCGGGTTGCGATGGGTGAACGAGGCCATGACATAGGTCGCGCCCGGGCCGCTGACCCGCTCGTCGGGCGGCACGAGCGCGATCTCGCCGATCTGGTCGCGAAGCCGCGGGTTGACGAGCATCTCGGCGGCGATCAGCGCCTCCCACACCGCCGGGTCGGCGCTGGCCCGCTCGAACAGGTCGATCGGCGGGTAGCGCGAGGCGACGATCCGGGTGGCAGGGTCCCAGACGATGTGCGTGAGCGCCGGCTCAGGACCAGGGGGCACGGGCGGCGTCGAGATAGGCGCGCACGGCGGCGAGATCGGTGACGTCGCCCGCCGCCATGCGGGCAAGCGGCGTCTGGCCGCCGAACTGGCGGTTCGGCCGCTTCACCCAGCCGTCCGCCTGGCGCGTGTCGCCGTAGAGGATCTGCAGGGCCTTGTAGATGCCCGCGACATAGCCGATGCGGCGGACCACGTCCGCAGGCAGCCGGCTGACCTTGCCGCTCTTCCAGGCATAGAAGGTCCGCTCGGGCGGATCGCCCAGGATCCGCCTCGCGTCCGCGTTGTCGACCTCCCACAGCCTTACGATGCCGAAGAAGCCGCGCATGAGGTCGGCCTGACGCTTCGGATCCCGAAGAAGCTCGCTCGGGGCGATCGGCGCGGAGGCCGGATCGGGAACGTGCATGAGGCCCCTCCTGCTGCTATATACCCTGCTTATATGCAGAAATCAAGGAATGTCTGCAAGCCTGCAGTGAGGTTCCTTAGCGCCTCGGCAGGGCCGGCCCGCGGGCCGCGATCGATCCCGCCCGCGCGCCCTGCGGGCGCACTTCCCTTCACCAGGCGCACGGATTCCCAGTATCGCACACCGCCCTTGCTAGCGCGTTAAGGTTAACGAGCCCTTTCCGCCGCCGTCGCCAGAACGGGCTTTGCCGGTGACGGCGGTCGGGGACCGCTCGACCCGAATGGGCCGAGAGGCACGAAGGCTGTCTTGGACCAACCAGATCGGGATGTGCCCGGCTGGCGCTCCCGGACGCGGGCGTCGACGCCACCTGCGCGTGGCGGCGATCAGGCGAACGCCTGGACCAGGCCGCGGATGCTGAGCAGCACGATCACGCTGCCGACCAGGATCATCAAGGGCTGGTCGGGGATCTTGAAGGCGGCGTAGGCCGCAAGGGGGGCGGCCAGGGCGCCGCCCAGGATCAGCCCGGCGATGATCGGCCAGAGCTCGAGGCCGATGGTGCCGAGGAAGGTCACCGAGATGGTCGCGGTGACGAAGAACTCCGTGAAGTTGACCGAGCCGATCGTGAACCGGGGCGTCGTGCCATGGCCCAGCAGCGTCGAGGTGACCATCGGCCCCCAGCCACCGCCGCCGATGGCATCGAGAAAGCCGCCGCCGAAGCCGAGCGGCACGATCCAGCGCGGCGGCTCGGATACCGTCGGGCGCGCTCGCAAGGCTTTCAGCAGGATCCAGGCGCCCATGATCAGAAGGTAGGCGTTCATGAACGGCGCGACCGTGTCGCCTGGGATCGTGGTAAGCAGGTAGGCGCCGATGGCGCCGCCCACCATGCCAGGCAGCGCAAGCCTCGACACGAAGGCCCAGTCGACGTTGCCGAAACGCCAGTGCGAATAGCCGGAGATGCCGGTCGTGAACACCTCGGCGGCATGCACGCTGGCGCTGGCGGTAGCCGGCGGGATGCCGAAGCTGAGCATCACCGTGGTGCCGGAGAGGCCGTAGGCCATGCCGATGGCACCGTCCACGAGCTGGGCCGCGAAGCCCACGGCGACGAACAGAACAAAATCCCCCAGCATCGCCCGCCTCCGTGGTGGCAACGTCGCGCGCTGCTCTGAGCGTGGAGCCTCTTAAATGCGAGGGCCTGGCTGCTGCATGGCCCGTTTCCTCAGGGCAGTCAGGGCTAGATCCTACGCCCGACTTGAGGGAACGTCTGGCGCCTGCAAACTATTCCGTCGTCGCCCGAAGGGGGTCTGGCGAGCACGCTCAGCCTGCGCGAGGGGAAGGGAAGGATATGATCTCACAAAATCATCCCCAACGCCCTGATTTCGGACCGCCAGCCACGCCGCGCGCCCCAGCTTGACCTCTTCACACCATCGCCGACACCTTGTCCCAGGCTCGCGGACATGGCGCGACGAGTGCGAGTTTTGGCTTTGCCGGGCGGTCAGGCGGCCCTAGGAGGCACCGGCACGGTGATGAGACCCGACCGCGACCCGGCCGATCGGCGGGCGCGAGGCCCCGCCGACTGGGCTTGTCGACGCCGCCGTGAGCACGCCGCACACCTGCGCCCGCCCGATTTGAGTCACGCGCGCGTCCGCCGCCGTCCCGGCCCCGCGGTTCCGACAGTTCCTGCACGCCAGATCCTGCCCGCGCGCCCTGCGGGCGCGCTCCCTTGCGCCGCGCGCACGGATTCCCAGCATCGCACACCGCCCTTGCTAGCGCGTTAAGGTTAACGAGCCCTTTTCGCCCCGTCGCCGGAAGGGGCTTGCCGATGCCGTCGGTCGGGATGGGTACCCGGCCGTTCGATCCGAATCAGTCGGAAGCGACGAAGATCACCACCGCAGGTGTCCCGTGGCCCAAATCGGTCACCTGACGCATTTTTGCGCCGCGCTGTCGCAATCGCATTTCGCCTCCAGACAGCTGGAGGTCGGACTCCAGCTTTTGTCAGAGCGACATAGACACGAGTACGCTGTAGATTACAGAAATACCTACAGAGCAACAGATTAGGCTGGGGTGCGCACCATATACATGCGATGGAGGCGAGGATCAATCGGATCAAGCTTCGGGCAATACTTGGGAGCGACGCCGGATTGGCAATCAAACGATGGCGCATTTCCGCGCCACCATGCGTCACTCGCAATATACGGTGACGCATGAGCGCTCGGTCGGGAATGGACGAGGGTCGCCACTACAAGCGCGAGCGGGCTTATGGATTTTGGTGATCTTGCTGTCGATATCGCAAGTGCGCGAACGAATATAGCATCGCCGCGGTGCTATACGGATGCTTTACGGCAGATGGCCGACGCTCGACACCATGACAGCTGGCGCATAAAGGGCGCGGTCAGCGGGCGCAGTAGCGCGGATGCGCGGTCGTTCTCCACGCCGATGGAGGTTGTTCCGGGCAGACGGCGATCAGGGAACCGTGGTCCGCTCGATGAACCCGTTGCGGCGGGCATCGCCCCAGACGGTGGGTGCGGTCGGCGGCGCATCGGCCGTCACCGTGGTGCCTTCGCCGGGGCCGAGCACGACCTCGCCTGTGAGTGCCGGCTCGATGTTGCGGAGTGCTACCTGGCCCTCGAGGGTCACGGTCGCGGTGGCGTCGGGCGTCACTTCGGAAATCCAGTCGGTGCCGCGCACCGAGGCGACCGCGGTCGTGGTCTGCACCTCGAAGGCGGCGCGCGGCAGCACCAGCTCGAGGATCACGCGAAAAATGCCGGACGAGACGCGCAGCAGCACGTTCTGCGTGCCGGCGTCGGGCGCGTGCAGGAACCAGTCGAGCACGAGATCGGTGCTCTCGCCGAGCTGCACCACGGTGCCGTCGGCAAACGCGAGCCTGAGGCGGGAGCCCGCATCGGTCCGGATGCGATCGCCCTCGTACAGCGGGGCGCCGACCGCGAGCGCGCGAGCACCGCTCTCGCCGAAGCGGACCACCGAACAGTCGCCGACCAGCGCGTCGACCGTGCCGATCGAGGGTGCCTGCGCCAGCGCGGGCGTGCTCCAGAGCAGGAGGAGAATGCCGAGGCTTGCGATGCGACCAACCATCGTTTCCGCCCTTGTTGCGTTTTTGTCGTGGGTGAGCCGCAGGCGCGGTCACGGCTCGAGTATACGAAGCCGGCAGGAGCCGGGCCAGCCGTCACGATCGACCGGCGCGCGCTGCCGGCAGGTGGCTCAAAGGCTCGCGACAAGGAAGCTGCCCCCGAGGCCTGCCCCGGGAGCAGCTTCACGGCATGCGGTGCGCGCTCAGCCGCCGATGCAGGTGTCGGCGGTCTCGGGCGTGCAGACGTCGAGGCCGGTATAGGTCGGATCCGCGGGGTTCTTGCCGTTACGGATGATGTCGTTGAGGAAGTACATGGTCTGGTAGCCCATCTCGAACGGCCGCTGACCGACCTGGCCGAGCGAGAGGCCCTCGTTCATGAGGTCCATCTGCACGGGCAGGGTGTCGGCGACCACCAGGGCCAGCGACCCGTCGGCGATCCGGTCCTTGTGCTTGCTCGCGACGTTGCGGTAGGCGTCCGGCACGAACTGCGGGAAGCCGCCGGTCGGCACGAAGGCGTCGAGATCCGGGTAGCGCGCCAGGATGTCCTCCATCTGCTGCACCGAGCGCGGGAAGTCGTCGTCGGTGTAGAGCGGGCAGCCGTCGACCTCGGTCCAGCCGTTGGCGCCGTCCAGGCGCTCGCCCGGCGAGGTGGTGCCGCTCGTGCCGGCAAGCGTGTCGCGGATGCCCTGCATGCGCTCGTTGTGATTGGCCGCGGCGGCGCCGCCGGACTGGATGCAGATGTCGCCGCCGTCCGGCTTGATCTCCTGCACGATCTTGGCGAGGTTGACGCCGATGTCGTAGTTCTTGGTGCCGACATAGGCGATCCTGAGGTCCTGGTTCTCGGGCAAGAGGTCGCTGTCCCAGGTCAGCACCGGGATGCCGGCGGCCTTGGCCTGGGCGAGCGCGCTCGCCATCGCCGCGGCGTTCGAGGGCGACACGGCGATGCCGTCGACGCCGGCTGCGATCAGGTCGTTGACCATCTGCAGCTGCTCCTCGCCGCCGCCGTGCTCGCCGGGACCGATGTAGCGGCACTCGATCTGGCCGGCGAGCTCTTCCTGCGCCTTCATGCAGCCGTCGCGCGCCTGGTCGAAGAACGGGTTGTTGACGTTCTTGGGCACGAGCGCCAGGTCCAGCGGCTCCTGGGCCTGCAGCGCGCCGTTGCCAAGCGTCACGAGCGCCGCGATCGCGGCGGCGCTCAGCAAGAGCTTCTTCATGGAAAACCTCCCTTTTTCTTTGCGGGGATGGCCGCGGCCGTCAGCCGCGTGCGCCTGCGCGGATCCGCTCGAGCAGAACCGCGAGGATGATGAACAGCCCGACGAACATGTCGTACCAGTTGGCATCGATGCCGAACATGATCAGGCTGTTGCGGATCAGGAAGATGAGGGCTGCGCCGACGAAGGCGCCGAAGATGCTGCCGTGGCCGCCCATCAGGTTGGCCCCGCCGATCACGGCGGCGGCGATCACGTACAGCTCGTAGGACTTGCCCATGCCGTTGCTGGCCGAGCCCTGCCAGCCGGCCATCATCAGCGCCGCGAGCGCCGCGGTCATGCTGCAGAACACGTACGCCTGGATCTTGATCCGATCGACCGGGATGCCGGTCAGGCGCGCGGCGTTCTCGTTGCCGCCGATCGCGAGGACGTAGCGCCCCCAGGCGGTGGTCCTGAGCACGATCGCCGTGCAGATCGCGAGCACCACCAGCACCACGAACAGATTGGAGAGCTGGAGCGTGCCGCCGTCGATCCATGGCAGCTCGATCTGGCCGCCGCCGATCGCCTTGAAGACGTCGCCGCCCGGCCCGAACTGGTAGATCACCCGGTTCTCGGAGACCACGATCGCGAGCGAGCGCGCGATCGAGAGCATGCCGAGCGTCACGACGAACGGCGGCAGCTTGACATAGGCGATCAGGCTGCCGTTGACCGCGCCGACCATGGCGCCGGCGCCGAGGCCGGCGGCATAGGCGACGAACCAGGAGTATTCGGCCTCGAGCAGGCGTGCTGCGACGATCGCGACGAACGCCATGACCGAGCCGACCGACAGGTCGATGCCGCCCGTGATGATCACCGCGGTCATGCCCATCGCCATGATGCCGATGGCGGCGAAGTTGCGGGTGACGTTGAAGAAGTTCGCCTTGGTCGCGAAGGTGTCGGGCTGCTCCCAGGCGGTGGCGAGGCAGATCAGGGCGACCGCGACCGAGACCCAGAACGCCTGGTTGGCCAGCACGGCCGCGACCAGGGAGCGCTCCCTGATGCCCGTGATGTCCTCGATCGCGACGCTCGTGCTGCCCGTGCTCATCGTCCCCGTCCCCGACCGACCATGCCCCGCCTCAGGCCGAGGCAATCGCGCCGGTGATCAGCCCGGTGACCTCCTCGGGCGACGTCTCGGCGATCGCCTTCTCGGCCACCTTGCGGCCGCGCCGCAGCACCGCGATGCGGTCGCACACCGCGAACACGTCGGGCATGCGGTGGCTGATCAGGATGATCGCGATGCCGGAATCCCGCAAGCGGCGGATCAGGTCGAGCACCTCGGCGACCTGGCGGACGCTGATCGCCGCGGTGGGCTCGTCCATGAGCACGATCTTGGCGTCCGACAGGCGGGTGCGCGCGATCGCCACCGCCTGGCGCTGGCCGCCGGACATCTGCCGCACCAGGTCGCGCGGCCGGGTCTCGGACTTGAGCTCGGCGAACAGCGCGCCGGCGCGGGCGTACATGGCGGCATAGTCGAGAAAGCGGAACAGCCCGAAGCGCTTCTTGGCCTCGCGCCCGAGGAACACATTGGCGGCCGCCGTGAGGTTGTCGCACAGCGCCAGGTCCTGATAGACCACCTCGATGCCCTCGGCGCGGGCGTCGATCGGCCGATGGAAATGGCAGGTCCTGCCTTCGAGCCGGATCTCGCCGTCCGAGGGCGGAAAATTGCCGGCGATGATCTTGACGAGCGTCGACTTGCCGGCGCCGTTGTCGCCCATCAGGCCCAGCACCTCGCCAGCCTCCAGGTCGACGTCGACGCCCTTCAGCGCCTCGATCGCGCCGAAGTGCTTGGCGATGTCGCGCAGCTCCAGGACCGCCATCGGTGCCTTCCAGGCCTCGTCTCACCCGCCCCCGTGGCATGGGCTTACCGCGGTTGCTCTGGCTCCGCAAGCGGTCGCCCGCGCACATGCCGTGTACCGGGGTAGGTGGCGCGCCCCCAGCCGTCGTGCGGCGGACCCCGCGCCACCCCGGTCCGGCGGACATGGCCGCCGGATCTGGCATCAGGATTGCATCATGGGAGCTGCGCGCAGCTGAAGGTTCAGGGGCCGCCCCTCGAAACGGCTTGCGGGTTCGAATCCCGCCGCGCGCACCAAAGACCGCCGATAGCCCTCTATGGTACGATATTCGCACCGGTCGTGCGACCTACTCCTCAAAGCGACCCGTGGCGTCACGATCGCGGTCGTATCGTCTCGTGAGCGGAAACGGCGGCAACCAGGACTTGCGACGGACGATCCAGCTTTCGTAGGTTGGCATCAGTTGGTCAGGGGCATCCAGGGATCCTAGGTTCACTTCGATTTCGTCTGCGCTGCGTCCGAAAACGGAGGAGCCGCAGCGGGGACAGAAAAACCGCCCGACGTAGTCGCGTGTTTCGCCATCGATCGTCACCGCATCCTGAGGGAACACCGCGGAAGCGTGAAAAAGGGCCCCATGATGCTTGCGGCAGTCGAGACAGTGACAAAGGCCGACCCGGTATGGGAGTCCCGACGCCACAATTCGGACGTTGCCGCACAGGCAACCGCCGGTGAATCGGTCCATGCTGCGTCTCCTCTAAAATCAAGCGGTCGGAATGGTTACAACGAACAGCACTGTCATTGCAATTGCCCGCTGCGGGCGGGGACGCGTCGTTCTTCCCTAGCGGGCGATAGTGATCATCGCTTCCAGGCGAACAGAGCCTGTCAAATGACACTCCTGCAACATCGGAGCGTTTGGGTGGTTCGCGTAGCACACAGCTCCGCACCAAAAACAGGCCCGCACTCATGGATATGCCCGCAGCCGCTCGCGCCAAGAAACCCCGCGCTTCAGCTGCATAGTCCCCTGGGGTGAGGCCAGATTTTAGAGGGCTATAGTGTAAACGTAGTTCTCATCATCACCTGAGACGGTGCACGACCCTGCCGCGATGCGTCCGCTCGCCGGTCGGCCGCGAGCCTCAGTGCGCGGTGGGCTTTTGCGGCTTCACCTCGCGACCGGGCTGGTCGGGCTTGCGCCAGGCCGCCACGCCATCGAGCGCACGCACCCTTCGCCAGGCGACATCGACCTCGATCGCATTGGCTTTGGAGGGATCACGGGCGTAGGCCCTGACGGCGGCCTTGGCTGCATTGAGCACGTCACGTCGAGCTGACATCGGTTGCTCCCGCCCTGTACGATATACCACGCGGACCGCGTTATTTGCTCGCCACATTATAAACCATAACGCCTACGACTTGGAGACGATTTCGCCGCTCGACGCCTCAGGAAAGCTTCACCGCGGTGCCGTTGGCGCTGACCATCAGCATCGAGCGGTTGCCGCCGCCGAGGTGCTCGTAGTCGAGGTCGACGCCCACGATCGCATCGGCGCCGAGCTCGCGCGCCTCCTCGACCATCTCCTCGACCGCCAGCTGCTTGGCGTGCTTGAGCTCCTTCTCGTAAGCGCCCGCGCGGCCGCCGACGATGTCGCGCAGACCCGCGAACATGTCGCGGAACATGTTGGTGCCCATCACCGCATCGCCGCTCACCAGCCCGAGATAGCGCGCGATCTTGCGGCCCTCGATGCCGTCGGTGGTGCTGACCAGCATGCCGTCCTCGCTACGCCACCAGGGCATAGGCGGTCTCCGGGGTCAGGCCGGCCTGATCCATGCAGCGCCGGATCCTGGCGATTTCCTCGCTCCCGAGCGTGACCAGGGGCGGGCGCACATGCGCCGCCGGCAGCCGGCCCAGATAGACCAGCGCATGCTTCATGCGGTTGTGCATGTCGACCAGCGGCGCGTCGTAGAAGGCGCGCGTGCACGGATAGATCCGATCGTTGATCGCCCGGGCGCGCTGCAGGTCGCCTGCCTGGACCGCCTCGAACAGGGCTACCTGCAGGTTGGCGATCACGCTGCCCGCGCCCGACAGCAGGCCTTGGCAGCCGAGCACCAAGGAGCTCATCAGCCAGGCGCTGTGCGTGCTCAGCACCCCCACCGGCCGATCGAGGGCGCCGAGCTCGCGGATGTGGCGCTCGTGCAGCTTGCCGTCGCCGCAAAAATCCTTGATCGCGCGGATCTGGGGAAAGCGCCGGCAAAGCTCCAGCAAGGTCGGCAAGGGGTACATCAGCCGCGAGGCGAGCGGATACTGGAACAGGATGATCGGCAGGTCGCACGCATCGGTGATGCGCGAAAAATGCTCGAGGGCCATCTCGGGCCGCATGTGCGCGTCCCACGCCATCATGTCGGGCGGGAAGACCAGCAGGCAGTCCGCCCCCTCGCCTTGCGCCATGCGCGCGATCCGCGCCGCCTCGAGGCTGCCGTTGGTGAACACGCCGGCCACGGTCGCGACCCGATCGCCTGCGGTCTCCTTGGTCAGTGCCAGGACCCGGCGCTGCTCGTCGAAGCTCAGCGCGTGGACCTCCGAGGCGTGCGCGTTGGTCGTGATCGCGGTGATGCCGTCCACCGCCAGCAGGTCCTCGAGATGGCTGCGATAGGCGCGCTCGTCGATCGCCAGGTCCTGATCGAACGGCAACAGACAGGCCGGAATCACGCCCTTGGGCTCGAACCGTCGCATCGTGCCTCCCCACGCTGGTGATGCTGCCCGCAGTCTTAGCACAGGGCGTCGCGAGCTTGCACGGCCCGACGTGACGCCCGCTCAGGCCTCCCGTCCGAAGGCAAAGCGCCGGCGCAGGCTGAAGGGTGCCTCGCGCGATGGCTGCTCGAAGATGGCGATCGCGTCGATCGTGAGCGGCTTCGCGCAGATCGGCGCCGCCCGCTCGGCCAGGATCGCCAGCACCCGGTCGCGCTCGGGCGCCTGCAGCCGCTCGGTCAGCGTCATGTGAAAGCGGAAGTCGTCGAGCACGTAGGGATAGCCGTAGCGCAGCAGATGGCGGTCCTGGCGCGGCGAGAGGCCGCTCGCCCGCCGGCGCGCGATCTCGGCCTCGTCGAGCGGCGCCCGAAATCCGTCGAACGCCTCGACGCAGTCGGCCGCGAGCGCATCGAGCGCTGGCGAAGACGTCGCCGGCACGAGCGCGATGAAGCCGCCGAGCGACCCCACTTTCAACGCGACATCGAACGGCGCGCGGCCGCGCGCAAAACCTTCGGCCGTTTCGCCCAGCGCGTGCGCAGAGCTGCCGGCGGCCAGCGCGAACGGCGCCTTCAGCGTGCCGTGGAAGCCGTAGTGGCGCGGCGAGCGGGTGATCTCGAACAGGCGCGCGGGATCGATGCCCGGGACGGCCGGCTGGGCCAGCGGCGTGCCGTCCAGCGCGCGGCCGAGCCAGCCGCAGCCGAACGCTTCCAGCGCACAGCCGGGTGCCGGCGCGAAATAGATCGCGCTCCGCATGCTCGTCACATGACGCGGGCGATGGCCGCGGCCATCACATGACGCGGGCGCCGCCCGACCAGACCGCGCGCACCACCGGCCGGTTCTGCACCATCTGGACGCGTACCAGGTCGGCGCGCAGGCCCTGCTCCAGCCGGCCGCGATCGTCGAGCCCGGCGGTGACGGCAGGCGTGCTGGTGACCGTCGCAAGCGCCCGCGGCAGCGACCAGCCGAGGTCCTCGTGCGCGAGCCTGAAGGCGCCGGGCAGCAGGCTCGCCGGAATGTAGTCGGACGAGAGGATGTCGAGGCGGTTGCGCCCGGCCAGGAGGGCGGCTGCGACATTGCCGGAGTGCGAGCGGCCGCGGATCAGGTTGGGCGCGCCCATCAGCACCTTGATGCCGGCCTCGTGCGCCGCCAGGGCGGCCTCCAGCGTGGTCGGGAACTCGCTCACCGTGACGCCGAGATCGCGGGCCTCCTCGATGTGCGCGCGGCTGGCGTCGTCGTGGCTCGCGCACGCCAGCCGGCGCTCGGCGGCAATGCGTGCGAGCCGCCGCCGGTTGCCGGGGCCGAGCACCTTCGAGCCGTGCAGCAGCGCGGCGATGTGCCGGTCGACGGCCGCCTCGTCGCCGTCGAATACCTTCAGATAGCGCCGCCGGTAGTCGACCGCGTCAGGCGACTGGCGATCGCCCGGCGCGTGGTCCATGAGCGACATGAAGCGGACCAGCGGATCGTCGGCATAAGCCGAAAAAATCGGCACGATGTCGGGGTGCGTCACCTCGCAGCGCATGTGCAGGAGATGCTGGACGCGCAGCATGTCGTGGCCGATCGCGGTGCGCAGGCCCTCGATGATCGGCCCGATGGTCTCGTCGCGCATGTCCCAGCCGGAAGCCGCGCCCAGGGTCAGGCTGTCGTAGACGGTGGTGATGCCCGAGCCCGCGACCTGGGTGTCGTGGCTGATCGCCGCCGAGACCGCGTCCCACTCGACGCCCGAGCGCGGCTGGTAGTGGCGCTCGAGGTTGTCGGTGTGCAGATCGACCAGGCCGGGGATCAGGAAGTCGCCGGCGAGATCGAGCGCGCCCGGCGCCCGGCTGAGCGCGTGGTCGACCTCGACGATCAGGCCGGCGCGCACGACGATGGTGCCGCGCACCACCTCGTTCGGCAGGACCAGGCGCGCATTGGTCAGGATGAAGGGCACGGCGTCGCGCGCCGCGGGCGAGGAGGTGCCAGCTCATGCGACCCGCTCGCCCTCGCGCCAGACGGCGACCACCGATGGCGTCTCGCCGATCAGGCGCGCGCGCACCAGATCGGCGCGCAGCCCCGGCGCGATCGCACCGCGATCGTCGAGCCCGATCATGGCCGCGGGGTTGCGGCTGATCGGCGCGATCGCCTGCGGCAGCGGCATGTCCAGCTCCCGGTGCAGCCGGAAGGCGCCATGCAGGAGGCTGACCGGCACGTAGTCCGACGACAGGGCGTCCAGGAGCCCCTGCTCGGCCAGCTGCTGCGCCGAGACGTTGCCCGAGTGCGAGCCGCCGAGCACGAGGTTCGGCGCCCCCATCACCACGCCGAGCCCTTGCGCGCGCGCGGCTTCGGCCGCGACGTGCGTGGTCGGAAACTCCGAGATCGTGATGCCGTCGGCAGCGGCCTCCTCGACATGCGCGACCGTGGTGTCGTCATGGCTCGCAAGCGTGATCGGCCGGCCTCGCACCAGCGCCAGCAGCTTCTGCCGGTGCTGGTCGGCATAGATCTTCTGCTCCTCGATGCGGCGCTCGATCAGCGCCTGGAACTCCTCCTCGGAGGCCTCGGTGCGGCCGCGGTGGAAGGTCCGGTACTTGTCGATGTCGTGCCACTGGCGCTGGCCCGGGGTGTGATCCATGAGCGAGACCAGCTTGAGGCTGGGCTCCTCCAGCAGCGGCTCGAACATCTCGACCACATGCGGGTCCGACACCTCGCAGCGCAGGTGCAGGAAATGCTCGGCGGTGAGGGAGCGGTTGCGCTGCGCCTCGTGCAGCGCCTCGAGCGAGGTCTGCAGGAACTCGATCCGCTCGCGCTTGCCGCCGTAGATGCCGACGCAGACGCCGTCGCACACGGTGGTGATGCCGGCGGCCGCGATCTGGCGGTCGTGCGCGAGCATCGCCGCCTGCGCCGGCCAGCGCACCCGGGGCCGCGGCTGGAACTGGCGCTCGAGATTGTCGGTATGCAGCTCGACCAGGCCCGGCAGCAGGTAGTCGCCGTCGAGGTCGATGGCACCCGGCGCCATGCGCGCGGCCGGCAGGATTTCCTGGATCCGCCCGCCATCGACGACGAGCCCGCCCTCGACCACCGCATCCGCGGTCACGATCCGGGCGTTGGTGATATGAAGACTGGCGCTCATGCCGCCGCCCGCAGAGCTTCGATGTCGATCAATCTGTCCGCCACCGCATCGCGCACGTCAGGGTCGTGAAACACGCCGAGGATCGCAGCACCCGCCGCCTTGGCCTCGCGGATCAGCTCCACGACCGTGGCGCGGTTGGCCGCGTCGAGCGAGGCGGTCGGCTCGTCGAGCAGCAATAGCGGATAGCCGTGGATGAAGCCACGGGCAATGTTGACGCGCTGCTGCTCGCCGCCCGAGAAGGTCGCGGGCGGCAGCGCCAGCAGCCGCTCGGGAATGCGCAGCCGGCGCAGCAGCGCCGCGGCGCGCCCCTGCGCAGCCTCGCGCGTCACGCCGAGCGCCAGCAGCGGCTCGGCGACCACGTCGACCGCCGGCACGCGCGGCACGCAGCGCAGGAACTGGCTGACATAGCCGATCGTGCGCCGGCGGATCGTCCAGCATCTGGTGACGGCGTTGCGTGCGCCAGATCGATCTCCTCGTCCTCTTGGCGTAGCAGGAGGCGACCCCCCAACGGCTTGTAGCTACCGTAGATGAGTTTCAAAAGCGTCGACTTGCCGATGCCCGATGCGCCGGTCAGGACGACGCACTCGCCGCGCCCGACCGCAAGGCTCGCGGCCTCGAACACGGGGATCACCACGCCATCCTGCAGGTGCAGGGTGAAGCTCTTGCGAACGTCCTCGCAGGTTGATCACGGGGTGCTGCATGCGTCGGCTCAGCTTTGCAGGATCGATGCCACCAGCAGCTGGCTGTAGGGGTGCTGCGGGTCGTCCAGGATCTGGTCGGTGAGGCCCAGCTCGACGATCCGGCCGCGCTGCATGACCATCATGCGGTGCGACAGCAGGCGGGCGACCGCCAGATCGTGGGTCACGATGACGACCGACAGTGACAATTCCGTCACCAGCTGGCGCAACAGGTCGAGCAGGCGCGCCTGGACCGAGACGTCGAGGCCGCCGGTCGGCTCGTCCATGAACACCACGCGGGGCCCGGTCACCAGGTTGCGCGCGATCTGCAGGCGCTGCTGCATGCCGCCCGAGAAGGTTTGTGGCCGGTCGTCGATGCGATCCTCGTCGATCTCGACCCGCCCCAGCCAGCCCTCCGCCGTGCTGCGGATGCGGCCGTAGTGCCGATCGCCCACCGCCATCAGGCGCTCGCCGATGTTGGCGCCGGCGCTGACGCCAAGGCGCAGGCCATCGCGCGGGTTCTGGTGCACCAGGCCCCAGTCGGTGCGCATCAGGAGGCGGCGCGCCGGCTCCGAGATCTGCAGCACGTCGACCACGCCCTCGTGCCGGGTCCGGTAGAGCACGCGGCCGGCATCCGGCGCGATGTGGCCCGAGACCGCGTTCAGGAGCGTCGTCTTGCCCGAGCCGCTCTCGCCGACCACCGCCAGGACCTCGCCGGGCCACAGCTCGAAGCTCACGTCGTGACAGGCGACGGTGCGGCCGTAGCGCTTGGTCAGGCCCTCGACCTGGAGCAGGGTCTCGCTCATGATGAGCGCAGTGCCTCCGGCGCATCGCGGCCGTGCGGGCCGACGTGGCCCGCGGCGCGCCGCTTCGCGCAGTAGTCGGTATCCGAGCAGCAGAACAGCCTGCCACCGCGATCGTCGATGATCACCTCATCCAGATAGCTGTCCCCGGCGCCGCAGAGGCCGCAGACCTCCTCCCATTGCTGAACCTCGAACGGGTGATCCTCGAAGTCGAGGCTGCGCACGGCGGTGTAGGGCGGGATCGCGTAGATCCGCTTCTCGCGGCCGGCGCCGAACAGCTGCAGGGCCGGATTGCGGTCGAGCTTGGGGTTGTCGAACTTGGGGATCGGCGAGGGCGCCATGACGTAGCGGCCGTTGACCAGCACCGGGTAGTTGTAGCTGGTCGCGATCTGGCCCAGGCGCGCGATGTCCTCGTACAGCTTGACGTGCATCACGCCGTAGTCGGCGAGCGCATGCATCTTGCGGGTCTCGCTCTCGCGCGGCTCGAGCCAGCGCAAGGGCTCCGGGATCGGCACCTGGTAGACCAGGATCTGGCCCTCGTGGAGCGGCGCCTCGGGCGTGCGATGCCGGGTCTGGATGATCGTCGCGTCCGCGGTCGCCTCGGTCACGGCGACGCGCGTGGTCTTCTGGAAAAAATGCCGGATCGAGATCGCGTTGGTGGTGTCGTCCGCGCCCTGGTCGATCACCTTCAGCACGTCGTCCGGGCCGATGCAGGCGGCGGTGACCTGGATGCCGCCGGTGCCCCAGCCGTAGGGCAGCGGCATGTCGCGCGAGGCGAACGGCACCTGATAGCCCGGCACCGCGACCGCCTTCAGGATCGCGCGCCGGATCATGCGCTTGGTCTGCTCGTCGAGATAGGCGAAGTTGTAGCCCTCGAGGCTCATTCAGCGGCCTCCTCGCGCGTGCGCGCCGCGGCCGGTTCGTCCGCCGCGGTTGCGCGCATGCGGCGGATGCCCTCGAGCTCGCCCTGGAAATCGACGTAGTGCGGCAGCTTCAGGTGCTCGACGAAGCCGGTCGCCTGGATGTTGTCCGAGTGATAGAGCACGAACTCCTGGTCCTGGGCGGGTGCCGTGGTCTCCTCGCCCATCTCCTCGGCGCGCAGCGCGCGGTCGACCAGCGCCATCGCCATCGCCTTGCGCTCGCTGTGGCCGAAGGCCAGGCCATAGCCGCGCGAGAACTGCGGCGGCTCGGTCTTGGAGCCCTTGAACTGGTTGACCAGCTGGCACTCGGTGACCTCCATCTCGCCGAGCTCGATCGGAAAGCCGAGCTCCTCGGGCGCCAGTTCTACGGTCACCGTGCCGACCCGGATCTCGCCGACGAACGGATGGCTGCTGCCGAAGCCGCGCTGGGTGGAGTAGCCGAGGGCCAAAAGGAACCCCTCGTCGCCGCGGGCGAGGTTCTGCAGGCGCACGTCGCGTCCGGCCGGGAACAGCAGCGGCTCGCGGGTGAGATCGCCGACCGGTGCGTCCGGCGGATCGCCGGGCTCCGCCTGGATCAGCCCCTCGTCGTCCAGGATGTCGACGACGCGCGGCACCGGCTCGTCGACGGTCGGCCGGCCGCTCCGGCGCCGGCTCGACCTCGCCTTCGGCCGCGAGCCGGAAATCGAGCAGGCGGTGGGTGTAGTCGAAGGTCGGGCCCAGCACCTGGCCGCCCGGCAGGTCCTTGTAGGTCGCCGAGATGCGCCGCCTGACCGACATTTGCGCCGTGTCGACCGGCTCGCTGTAGCCAAAGCGCGGCAGGGTGGTGCGATAGGCGCGCAGCAGAAACGCGGCCTCGATCAGGTCGCCCTGCGCCTGCTTGATCGCGAGTGCTGCGAGCGGGCGGTCGTAGAGCGAGCCCTCGTTCATCACCCGATCGCAGGCGATCTTGAGCTGCTGCTCGATCTGCGCGACGGAAAGCTCCGGCGTGCCCGGCTCGCCGCGCCGCTCCTCGGCGAGCCAGCGATGGGCCGCGGCGATCGCCTGCTCGCCGCCCTTCACGGCGACGTACATCAGGCCTCCACCCCGATCGAGCGGGGCAGCGCCGCGAGCTGGTTCTCGGTCACGAGCATCACGTCGACTCCCAACGGGAACTGCCGGTGGTTCATTCCCCATTGCGCCCAAAAATCGGCTGCCAAGCCTTCGACATGCAGCCGCGTGCTGGTGCGGATGCCGGGGCCGGTCAGCCGCACGCCGCGCCCGGTCTCCAGGCTCTCCACCTGCCAGATCAGGGTCGCAGAGCGATCCGGATATTCGGGCGTGCCCTGGTCAAACGCCGCCAGGGGGGCGCCGGGCCCTGCCAGCAGGGCAAAACGCGCCTTCGCCTGCGGGACGATCGGGCAGCCGCAGTGCAGGCGCAGGCTGTCGATCACGGCGGGCGTCGCCAACGACGGGTCGACCCAGAGCGGCGTCTCGAAGTCCAGCAGGGTGAGGGCTGCGGCGTAGGCCGGCGCGAGCAGCGGGGCAGGGTGCGCCGGCAACCCGCCCGGCGCGATGACGATCCGGCCCGGATGGGCGATTGCCTCGAGCAGGCAGCGGAAGGTCGCTTGGGCGCCGAGCACCGGATCGGCGAAGCCACCTGCGATGATCATCCGTCGCCCCGGACCAGCGTGAAGAACTCGACCCGGGTCGCGGCCGCCTTGCGCGCCGTCGCCGCCCTGGCGCCGGCCTGGGCCGCGGCCAGCGGCTCGACGACCTGCTCAAGCAGCGTTCCGCGCCGGGCCGGTGCCTGCAGCAGCGCATCGAAGCTCGCGACCAGCTCCGCTTTGCGCTTGTCGCGCCCGGCGACGTAGCCATGGCCGATGTGGCCGTCGGCGCTTTGCACCGCGCAGCGCGTGACCGTGATCTCGCCGAGATTGAAGCGCTGGCCGGTGCCGCCGGCGCGGCCGCGTGTCATGACCAGTCCGGTCTCCGGCTGGCGCAGCAGCGTGAGCGCCGGCTGTCCGGTCTCGGCCCAATGGGTCTCGAGCTGGTCCGTCGCCGCCCTGGCGAGGACTGCGAGCCAGCGCCGGCGCTGCTCCTGCTCGTCGTGTTGCTGGTGCACCCTGCTTCTCGCCATTGATCTATATGTCTATACGAATTATCTTTTCCGCATGCAACGGCGTTCCTACGGCAGCCCGGTGATCTTTCGATGACAGCGCTCGAGTCCCTTGAGCGCGGCGGCGGCGTCGCGATCTGGCGCCAGATCGCGCACCGGCTCGAGAGCGACCTTCGGGCCGGCGGGCTCGAGGCGGGCGCGCGCTTGCCGACCGAGGCCGAGCTTGCCGCCCGTTTCGCGGTCAACCGCCACACCGTGCGCCGCGCGATCGCCGAACTGGCGGCACGCGGCCTGATCCGGGTCGAGCAGGGCCGCGGCACTTTCTTGCAGGACCTGGTCATCGACTATCCGCTGCGCCGGCGCACCAGCTTCAGCGCCAATCTTCTGGCGCAGCACCGCGCCCCGACCCACGACGTCCTGGAGGTGATCGAGGTCACGGCCGACGCCGAGGTCGCCCGCGCGCTCGGCCTGCGGCGTGGCGCTGCTGTGGTGCAGAGCACGAGTGTCGGCTTTGCCGATGGCGTGCCGGTCAGCTGCGGCCGCAGCTTTTTCCCAGGCGCCCGCTTTCCCGGCATTGCCGAGGACCTGCGCGAGGCAACCTCGATCAGCGGGGTCCTTGCAAGCTACGGGCTTGCCGACTATCGCCGCCAGAGCACGCGCATCCTCGCGCGCCTGCCGTCGGTGGAGGAGGCGCTCCGGCTCAAGCAGCCGGCGAGCGAGCCGGTGCTGGTGACCGAGGCGATCGACGTCGACCCCGAGGACCGGCCGATCCGCTACGGCGTCACCTGCTTTGCGGGCGCCCGCGTCCAGCTCACGGTCGCGCCCGAGCCGGGGAGTTGATGGGCGACGCCGCGGTTGTGCCGCCGCGCCGATCCGCTAAGCTCGCACGCGGTTTGGCACGAAGCGGAGGCAGGCATGGCCGGGATCGAGGTGCGTGAGGAGGGCGACGGGATCTGGGTGGTGACCGTCCCCGGCGTCCACGGCAGGGACGATCTGCCCGACGACTTCGAGGAGCGCTGCTACGAGGTCGGCGTCATGCTCGCCGGCGTGGACGGCGCCCTGATCCACGTCACGCCGCGACCCGACGTCGAGCCGCCGATCTCCGATACGCTCGAGAAGCTGCGCGACTATCTCGCGAGCATCGCACCCGGCGCCGCGAGCTAGGGCCTCGATGCCACAGGCTTTCATCTGCGACTACGTCAGGACCCCGATCGGCCGCTTTGCGGGTGCTCTGGCGAGCGTGCGCGCCGACGATCTCGGCGCGGTTCCGCTCGCGGCGCTGATGCGGCGGCACGGCACCGTCGACTGGGGCGCGGTCGACGAGGTGCTCTTCGGCTGCGCCAACCAGGCGGGCGAGGACAATCGCAACGTCGCCCGCATGGCGCTGCTGCTCGCAGGCCTGCCGGAGAGCGTTCCGGGCGGCACGATCAACCGCCTTTGCGGCTCCGGCATGGATGCGCTGATCACCGCGGCGCGCGCCATCAAGGCGGGCGAGGCGGAACTGGTGATCGCGGGCGGCGTCGAGAGCATGTCGCGTGCGCCCTTCGTGATGCCCAAGGCCGAGACTGCCTTCTCCCGTCATGGCGAGATGCACGACACCACGATCGGCTGGCGCTTCGTCAACCCCGTGATGAAGGCGCGCTACGGCATCGATTCGATGCCCGAGACCGGCGAGAACGTCGCCGAGGAGTTTTCCGTCAGCCGCGAGGACCAGGACGCCTTCGCCGCCCGCTCGCAGGCGCGCGCCGCCGCCGCGATCGAGCGCGGCCGGCTGGCGAAGGAGATCACGCCCGTAAGCATCCCGCAGCGCAGGAGCGAGCCGGTCGTGGTCGAGCGCGACGAGCACCCGAGGGCCGGCACGACCCTCGAGCAGCTCGCCAAGCTGCCGACGCCGTTTCGCCAGGGGGGCACGATCACGGCCGGCAACGCGTCCGGCGTCAACGACGGCGCCGCTGCCCTGATCGTGGCATCCGAGGCGGCGGCCAGGAGGCACGGCCTGACCCCGATCGCACGCGTCGTCGCTGGTGCTACCGCCGGCGTACCGCCGCGCATCATGGGCATCGGGCCGGCGCCCGCCACCCAGAAGCTCTGCGAGCGCACCGGCTGGTCGATCGGCAAGGTCGACATCGTCGAGCTGAACGAGGCGTTCGCGAGCCAGGCTTTGGCGACCCTTCGCGAGCTCGGCCTGGCCGACGATGCGGAGCACGTCAATCCCAATGGCGGCGCGATTGCGCTCGGCCATCCCTTGGGCATGTCGGGTGCCAGGATCGCCGGCACCGCGGCGCTCGAGCTGAAGGAGCGCGGCGCCAGAAGGGCCGTGGCGACCATGTGCATCGGCGTCGGCCAGGGCATCGCGGTCGCGCTCGAAGCGGTCTGAGCCGCGACCCGATCGCGGCTGGCAGCCATGCAAGCCGGTCTTGAGCGGCTGCCGCCGTAAGGCCCGCCGACCGTTGCGCGCCGCCGGCCGGCTGTCCGCTCAGTGGCGCGCCGCGGTCCGCTGGTCGGCGGCCTTGGTCCAGCCGCGGACCAGCGTCTCCGAGATCGGCTGCCGGCCTTTCAGCTGCTCGACCAGGGCTCCCGGGTCGGCCGCGGCCAGGTCGTGGAAGGTTCGGATGCCGAGCGCGTGCAGCTTCTGCTGGACGACCGGGCCGATCCCCTTGATCACGGTCAGGTCGTCCGCGGCCCGGTCGCTTGCCGCCGCCTCGGCAGCGGCCTGCTTCGGCGCCCTGCCTGCGGGCGGCTCCTTGGCTTGCGGCGCAGCCGGCTCGGGGGCGTGCAGCGGTGGCCGGCTCCGCAGCTCGTGGTGCAGGCTCGGGTGCGGCGGCCGGCGGCGACAGCCGGCTCGGCGGCTTGTGCTGAGGGCTGTTCCGTCGCCTCGTGCTTCGGGAGCCACCAGAAGACGAGGTCAAGCCAGCGTTTGAAGGTCTGATCCCACATCGGTCATTCCACCTCTCTTGTGCTCGACGGAGAGCAGTGCCCGACATGCGGCGCCATAAGCAGTACATCGGCCGGGCGCGATCGTGGACAAGGGCGCGCCTTGACGTGACGCGGCGGGCCCGGCCCGTTCAGCCGGTCCGCGGACGCGGAGCGGATAAAAAAGAAAGCCCCGAGCGAGACGCTCGGGGCCAGCGCAGGGTGCTCCCCAGAGAGGTCCGCAGGGGAGCCCTGAACGCCCGCGCCGGTCAGGCGGCGAGCGACTTCAACTCGTCGAGATTGGCGGCGGCGCGCTGCGCCACCAGCTCGGCCACCCGCTGCTGCGCCGCCGTGGCCAGATCCACCGACTGCTTGGCCACCGCCATGGTCTTCTCGGCCGTGCTCTGCATGTCGGCGACGAAGGCTTCGGGCTTCGCCGGCTGCTTGCCACGCAGCGCGTTCTCGCCGTTGGCGACCATGTCCATGGTCCAGTCGAACTGGGCCTTGACGATCGCCTGGGCGGCGTCGATCAGGACGTTCTGAGCTTCCTGGACGACGGCCAGGTTGGCCTTCTGCGCGGCGAAAACGGCGTCGATGTCGAGCTTCGGGAACTTCATCTCGGCGAGCGCCATGCTCGGGGTCGCAGGTTTGGTCATGGGGAACTCCATCTGAATGCTGCACTGCACAATAAATAGGAGCGATCCGCCCGAGGCAATGGCCCTTCTGCTGCAATGCAGCAAATACGGGTGCGACCAGCGGTCGCACCAAGGCGGCAGGCGGGTCACCCGGCGGTGTGCAGGCGGCGGGAACGATGTGCCGCGCGCGGTGTTGACGCTGCGTACCGCAGTAGGGCTCACACCCCGCGGTCAACATGGAGGCACCAACTTTAGCCGCTCGGGAGGACCAGCATGAGCACGCGAAGGTGTCAAGCGGGGCGTAGCATCTGCCCTGAACAAATCCTTGGGCCAAGCATTCGAGCACTGTTGATCGGTGTCTCGATTCTGGCTGTGACGGCCCCGATAGCGCATGCCCAGACCAGCGGGCAAGTGGCGCCGGCGGAAGTGGAAGGCGGCGGCCACTATCTCGTGACCTTCGGTCTCGACCAGACCACGCTCACCGAGGAGGACCGTCGGGTCATCACCCAGGCGGCCGACGACTACCGCCGGACCGGATCGGCACGGATCACCGTGACCGGCTATACCGATACATCCGGTTCGGCGAACTACAATCTCGGAGCTCTCGCAGCGCCGGGCCGAGATCGTGGCGGAGCAGCTCGAGGCCGAGGGCGTCCCCGCCACGAGCATCGTCACGGTCGGCCGCGGCGAGGAAAATCTGCTCGTACCGACCGCCGACGGGGTGAGCGAGCCCCGGAACCGCCGGGTCGAGATCGTCGTGCAGGAGCCGCCGGCCCCGGCACCGGTGGCAGCGGCGCCGGCGCCTGCGCCGGAACCGGAGCCTGAGCCTGAGCCCGAGCCCACTTCGGTGCTCACCCTCGGCCCGATCTACGGCCACAATTTCGCCGAGAACAATGAGGGCGGCGAGAACGATCTGGTCGGCGGCGAACTCGTCTACAACGCCTTCCCGGGCTTTCTCGGCGGCATGTCGCTGAAGCAGGCCGTGCTCTACAGCTTCAACGGCAACAATGACGGCTTCGAACGGACGCTCCGCGGTGAGCCTCGATTTCGCGCCGGATCTCGGCATCGTGCGGCCTTTCCTCAGCGCCAACTTCGGCGGCGTCTACGGCGGCGGCTTGCAGGACGGGATCATCTTCGGCCCCGAGGTCGGGTTCAACCTGAACCTGATCGAGGCCGTCGATATGCGGGCGAAGGTCGCCTACGACTTCCAGGCCCGTGAGCTGGGCTGGGACGACGGCATCCTCTGGACCGGCCTGGGCATCGGCGTCGCGTTCTGAGACAGCCGATCTTTCGCGGCAATGCGATCAGGGGACGGCGGCATCGGCGATGCCGCCGTCCTCATCTGCCTACCAGCAAGTGTAGCCGCCATCGGCCAGCACGATGCTCCCGGTCATCAGGCTCGAGGCGTCGGAGGCCAGGAACAGCGCGACCGAGCCGATCTCGTCCGGCTGGCCGACCCGCCCCATCGGCGTCATCTCGAGCCACACGTCGGCCATCTCGGCGTTCTCCATGCCGAACACAGTGAGCGGCGTCTCGATGTAGGTCGGCGCCACCGCGTTGACCCGCACGCCGCGCGCGGCCCATTCGGCGGCGAGCGACTTGGTCAGATGATGCACCGCCGCCTTGGAGGCGTTGTAGAACGCCTGCGGCTGCGGCTTGTTGACGATGTAGCCCGACATCGAGCCGACATTGACGATCGAGCCCTTGCCGCGCGCCAGCATCTGGCGGCCGAAGGCGCGGCAGCACCAGAACAGGCCATGCAGGTTGACGTCCATGTGGAAGTGCCAGTGCTCGTCGCTGGTGTCCTCGGCGCGCACGTCGCTCCTGGCCACGCCCGCGTTGTTGACCAGGATGTCGGCGCCGCCGAAGTCGCGCTCGACCATGGCCGCGACCTCGTCGACCTGGGAGGATCTGGTCACATCCAGCGCGACGGCATGCGCATCGATGCCGAGGGCGGCAAGGTTTGCGCTGGCCTCCTTGCCGCGGTCGGGCAGCAGCTCGCCGATGACCACCCGGGCGCCGGCCTCGCCGAGCGCCTGGGCGCAGGCATAGCCGATGCCCTGGCCACCGCCCGTGACGACGGCGGTGCGGCCCTTCAGATCATACTTCTCGAGATACATCCGCGCTTTCCCCCGGTTCATGCCGCGGCGTGCGCGGTCGGGTCTTTGATGTCGGCCAGTGGGTGGCGCTGGGCGCGCTGGACGGCGCTGCCGTCGGCCTTGAAGAGATGGCAGGCGCGACCGTCGATCGCGACCGCCACCTTGTCGTGCACGCGCGTCGGCGTTCTCGCCGTCGGCCTGCACGACCAGCATCACGCCGTCCGCGATCTGGGTGTAGAGATAGGTCTCGCCGCCGAGCCGCTCGGCGACCATCACCTCGCCGTTGACGTCGCCTTCGCCGGCGACCCGCAGATGCTCCGGGCGCACGCCCAGCGTCAGCGCCTCGCCGCTCTGGACCTGGCCGGGAGCGACGTTCACCCGCACCCGGTCGCCGTTCACGAGCTCGACCGTCACGCCGTCGGCGTCGCTGCCGACCGCGCGGGCGTCGAGAAAGTTCATCTTGGGCGAGCCGATGAAGCCCGCGACGAACAGATTGTCGGGATGATGGTAGAGCTCGAGCGGCGTGCCGGCCTGCTCGATGATGCCGCCCTGCAGCACCACGATCTTGTCGGCGAGCGTCATCGCCTCGACCTGGTCGTGGGTCACGTAGACCATGGTGGCGGCGAGCTCGTCGTGCAGCCTTGCGAGCTCGATGCGCATCTGGACCCGGAGCGCCGCGTCGAGGTTGGAGAGCGGCTCGTCGAACAGGAACACCTTGGGCGCCCGCACGATCGCGCGGCCGATCGCGACCCGCTGACGCTGGCCGCCGGAAAGGGCGCGCGGCTTGCGGTCGAGGAACTGCTGGAGCTCCAGGACGCGCGCGGCCTCGAGCACCTTGGCGTCGCGCTCGGCTTTGGGCACGCCCGCAAGCCGAAGCGCGAAGCCCATGTTGTCGCGCACGGTCATGTGCGGATAGAGCGCATAGGACTGGAACACCATCGCGAGCCCGCGCTCGGCCGGCGGCACGTCGTTGACCCGCTCGCCGTCGATCATCAGGTCGCCCGAGGTGATCTCCTCGAGCCCCGCGATCATGCGCAACAGGGTCGACTTGCCGCAGCCCGAGGGACCGACGAAGACGACGAAGTCGCGATTGTTGATGTCGAGGTCGACACCCTTGATCACCTCGACGTCGCCGTAGGTCTTGCGCAGGTTGCGCAGTCGAAGCGTCGCCATCAGTCGTCTCCCTACTTCACGGCGCCGAAGGTCAGGCCGCGCACCAGTTGCTTCTGGCTCATCCAGCCGAACACCAGGATGGGCGCGATCGCCATGCTGGAGGCGGCCGAGAGCTTCGCCCAGAACAGGCCTTGCGGGCTCGAGAACGAGGCGATGAACGTGGTCAGCGGTGCGGCTTGCGAGGTCGTCAGGTTGAGGCTCCAGAACGCCTCGTTCCAGCACAGGATGATCGACAGCAGGCCGGTCGAGGCGATCCCGGGCAGCGAGAGCGGCATCAGGATGTGGAGCAGCTCCTGCTTGGGCTTGGCGCCATCCATCCGGCCCGCCTCGAGGATGTCCTTGGGCACCTCCTTGAAGAAGGTGTAGAGCATCCAGACCACGATCGGCAGGTTGATCAGGGCATAGACCACGATCAGCCCGGTGCGCGTGTCGAGCAGGTTGAGATCGCGAAAAATCAGGTAGATCGGCACCAGGACGCCGACCGGCGGCAGCATCTTGGTCGACAGCATCCAGAGCAGCGTGTCCTTGGTCCGCCGGCCTGGGAAGAAGGCCATCGCATAGGCCGCCGGCACCGCGAGGACCAGGGCGAGCAGGGTCGCGACCAGCGAGATCACCACGCTGTTCAGCGCAAAGCGCACGTAGTTGGCGCGCGCCTGGATCTCGACGTAGTTCTCCAACGACGGCGCGAAGAACAGCGACGGCGGCGTCGTCACCGCCTCGACCTCGGTCTTGAAGCTGGTCAGGAACATCCAGAAGATCGGGAAGAAGATCAGCGCCGCCGCCAGCCAGCCGAGAGCGCTCATCAGGAGCTTGTCGCGCAGCTTCGGATCCATCGTTCGGCCTCCTCACGCGTCCAGGTTCTTGGCGACGGCGCGGATCAGGAAGATCGCGACGATGTTCGCGAGCACGATCGCGATCACGCCGCCGGCCGAGGCGCCGCCGACGTCGAACTCGAGCAGGGCGCGGATGTAGATCAGGAAAGCGAGGTTGGTCGACGCGAGGCCTGGCCCGCCCGAGGTCGTGACGAAGATCTCGGCGAAGATCGTCAGGAAGAAGATGGTCTCGATCATCACCACGACCGAGATCGCCCGGCCGAGATGCGGCAGGATGATGAACCAGAACATCGCGAGCGGACCGGCGCCGTCCATGCGCGCGGCTTCCTTCTGCTCGTTGTCGAGCGACTGGATCGCGGTCAGCAGGATCAGCAGCGCGAACGGCGTCCACTGCCATGCGACGATGATGATGACCGAGGTCAGCGGCAGGTCCGCGAACCAGTCGATCGGACCGAGCCCGATGCCCTTGGTGATCCAGGCGAACAGCCCGTTCACCGGATGCATCAGCATGTTCTTCCAGATCAGCGCGCTCACCGTCGGCATGACGAAGAAGGGTGCTATCGCGAGCAGGCGGGCGACGCCGCAGCCGAAGAAGTCCTGGTCGAACAGCACCGCCAGCAGGACGCCGAGCACGACCGTGATGATCAGCGCCCCGCCGACCAGCAGCAGGGTGTTGAGCATCGCCGTCCAGAGCGCGGGGTCGGTCAAAAGCCAGGTGTAGTTCTCGAAGCCGGCAAAGCCCTGGATGGTCGGCACGACCAGGTTGTAGCGCTGGAACGAGAACCACAGGGTGAGCGCGAGGGGCACGATCATCCACAGCAAGCAGGACGATGACCGAGGGCGCCAGCAGCGGCAGCGTGTTGACGTCGCGCCGACTGCGACGGCGGCTCCTGCCGGCCGGTGCGGCTGCGGCTGCGGCGGGCGCCGAGGCGGAGGTGGAATCGGCCATGACGTGCCTCCCCTGATCAGGCTCGAGACGGCATAAGCGCGCGGGCGGAGCGGCATCGCCGCCCCGCCCGCTGGTGCGCTTACTTCGGGTAGCCGGCCTGCTGCATGGTGCGCTCGGTGCTGCGCTGCGCGGCGGAGAGCGCCTGCTCGACCGGCATCTGGCCGGTGAGCGCCGCGGCGATCATCTGCCCGACCTGGGTGCCGATCGCCTGGAACTCGGGGATGCCGGCGTACTGGACCCCGCTGTAGGGCTTGGGCTCGGCGGTCGTGTTGATCGGATCGGCGGTCTCGATCGCCTTGAGCACGAAGCCGGCGAACGGCGCCGCGTCCTGATACTCGCTGCGCTCGTAGGTCGAGGTGCGCGTGCCGGGCGGCACCGCGACCCAGCCCTCGCTCTCGCCGACCATCTCGATGTAGTCCTTCGAGGTCGCCCAGGCGACGAAGGTCTTGGCGGCATCCTTGGCATCGGAGGTGGCAGGGATGCCGAGCGCCCAGGACCACAGCCAGTTCGAGCCCTTGGGATGCTTGCCGACCGGCGCCTGGGCGAAGCCCAGCTTGTCCGCGACCTGCGACTGCGCCGGATTGAACAGCATGCCCGCGGCGACCGTCGCGTCGATCCACATCGCGCACTTGCCGGTCGAGAACAGCGCCAGGTTCTCGTTGAAGCCGTTCGAGCTGGCCCCGGGCGGGCCGTAGTTGCTCAGGAGGTCGACGTAGAAGGTGACGGCCTCCTGCCACGGCTCGGAGTCGAGCTGCGGCTCCCAGTCGTTGTTGAACCACTGGCCGCCGAAGGTGTTCACGAGCGTGGAGACGAACGCCATGTTCTCGCCCCAGCCGGGCTTGCCGCGCAGGCAGATGCCGTACAGCTCGTTGCCGGGATCGTGCAGCTGCTCGGCCCAGCCGCGCACCTCCTCCCAGGTCGGCTGCTCGGGCACCTTGATGCCGGCCTCGTCGAACAGGTCCTTGCGATAGAACATCATCGAGCTCTCGGCGTAGAACGGCAGCGCATAGAGCGTGCCCTCGTAGGACAGGCCGTCGCGCACCGGCGCCAGCACGTCCTCGATGTCGTAGTCTTCGCCGAGATCGTCGATCGGCTCGAGCCAGCCCTCGGCCGCCCAGATCGGCACCTCGTAGGTCCCGATCGTCATGACGTCGAACTGGCCGCCCTCGGTGGCGATGTCGGTCGTCACGCGCTGGCGCAGCACGTTCTCCTCGAGCACGACCCACTCGAGGTCGATGTCCGGATGCTGCTCCTCGAAGCCCGAGGACAGCTTCTGCATGACGATCATGTCGCCGTTGTTGACGGTGGCGATGGTGACGGTCTCGGCCACGGCCGGCCCGGCGCCGATGGCAACCGCCGCGGCTGTGATCAGAAATGGCTTGCGCATCCTTTCGGCCTCCCGTGCTGACCCAGGCGATGTCGTTTTGTTGGGACTAGGTCGGGCTATTGCCCATCTGATGAGCAAATGCCCATATCGCGTCGTGGTTGTCAAGCCTCGATTTCGCGAGGCCGGCCGGATGCTGCTCGCGCAGGCGTGCGGGGTGGTCAGTCCGAAGCCAGCACCGCTCTGGCCACCGCCTCGTCGGTGATCAGCGCGGACAGCAGTCGCCCGCGCAGGGCGGCCGCGACCGCCTGCGCCTTCGAGCCGCCGCCGGCGATGCCGATCGTCAGCCGGCTGAGCGGCAGCTCGAGCGGGATCGCGGTGGTCTTGGAACGAAGCGCGCTCGCCACCAGGCGGCCGCTGGCGTCGAACGCCGAGCCCGCGACCTCGCCGACCGCGCCGGCCTCGACCAGCTGCGCGAACTCGGCCTCGGTGATGAAGCCATCGACCAGCAGCGGCGCCCGCGCGTCGATGGTGCCGACGCCCAGGAACGCGACCTTGGCCTGCGCCGCCAGCTCGCGCACCACCCGGTAGGGGCGCTGGTCCTGCAGCAGCTCGCGCTGCTCGGGCGTGTCCGTGACCACTGGCGTCGGCAGCGGATAGCAGGTCGCCCCGGTCCGATCGGCAAGCCGCATGACGACGTCGTAAGGGCTGGCGCGGCCGTCGCGGGTCATCGTGCCGACCAGCGAGACCACGGTGTGCTGGGGGCGCTCCATCGGCGCCACCTGGGCGACCGTGGCGCGCAGCGTCCGGCCGGTGCTGAAGGCGAGGATGGTCGGCGCCTTGGCGGCGAGATGGGTCTCGACCTGACGCGCCGCGGCGCTCGCGATCCCGACCAGGCCATCGCGGTCGGCATCGCCGGGCACCACCTCGACATACTCGAGCTCGAAGCGGCCCTGCAGCGCGTCGGCGAGCTCGATGCATGCGGCGATCGGATGGTCGAGGCGGAACTTGATGAGGCCCTCGGAGACCGCGGTCGCGACCATGCGCTGCGCCGCCTGGCGCGACACGTTCAGCTTGCGCGCGATCTGATCCTGGGTGTTGCCGGCGATGTAGTACAGCCAGGCCGCGCGGGCGGCGAGGTCGAGCCGCCGCTGCTGGCGATCGCCGGTCTCGCGCGGCAGCTCCACTTGCTGGACGTCGGTCATGCCTTTGTTCCGTTTCCCTGGTCGGCAGATCGGCCGGGCGCCGCGATCAAACATCGTGGCCGAGCATCTTGTCCAGCGCGCGCCACGGCCCGGCCCTGCGCAAGGACGCTGTCGACCATGCACGGATGTCCGGATTCTCCAGGATTCCTGCCGCTTCCGGGTTCGCCCGCGGCGTTGCGAGGTGCCGGGGCATGGTGCCTCGGGGTTGAGGTGTCTCCAATTCGCCGCCTTGTCATCGAACCGTCATCGGGCCGTCATCTCGTGCCCCTAGGGAGAGGAAACGCGCGGTAACGGGGATGCTCTCGCTCATGATGGCGGTGGAGGCAGGAGGCCTCACGAAGTCGTTCGGCGGCCGGCGCAGGGCCCTGGACAAGGTCGGCCTGGAGCTTGCGCGCGGCGAGATGGTGGCCCTGATCGGCGCCTCCGGTTCGGGCAAGTCGACGCTGATCCGCAGCCTCTCGAGCCTTGCCTGCTGCGATGCGGGCGAGGTCGCGGTGTTTGGCGAGCGGGTGCAGGAGGGCGGCCGGCTCACGCGCCGGGCCGGCGCGCAGCGCCGCCATGTCGGCATCATCTTCCAGCAGTTCAATCTGGTGGGCCGCCTGTCGCTGCTCACCAACGTGCTGATCGGCCTGCTCGGCCAGATCCCCGCCTGGCGCGGCTATCTCGGCGCCTTCGCCGAGATCGAGAAACGGCGCGCGATGGCCTGCCTGCACCGGGTCGGGCTCGCCGAGCACGCCGCGCAACGCGCCTCCACGCTCTCCGGCGGCCAGCAGCAGCGTGCCGCGATCGCGCGGGTCCTGCTGCAGCAGGCCGACCTGATGCTCGCCGACGAGCCGATCGCCTCGCTCGATCCGCAGGCGGCGCGCCGCGTCATGGAGATCCTGAGCCGGATCAATCGCGAGGATGGCGCCACCATCCTGGTCTCGCTGCACCAGGTCGCCTACGCCATGGCGTACTGCCCGCGCACCATCGCGCTGCGCGACGGCGCCGTCGTCTACGACGGCGACAGCAGGGCGCTGACGCCGGACATGCTGCGGCAGCTCTACGGTGCCGAGAGCGAGACCCTGTTCCTGCCCGACATCGATCCCGTGGCGAGCGGCTCGCCCGATCCTCTCGGCGCCGCGGCCGCGGCCGCTGCGCTCTGATGCGAGCGCCTCTGCCATGCTTCACGGCGCCGCTCGCGCCAGCAACCTCGATCAACCCCTTGGAGGCAGCATGAAAAAATCTCTTGTCGTCGGCAGCCTGCTGGCGCTCGGCATCGCCGCTCCGGCGAGCGCACAGGAGCTCGAGGAGCTCAACTTCGGCATCATCTCGACCGAGTCGGCGCAGGCCCTGCAGGAGAGCTTCCAGCCCTTCCTCGACGACCTGCAGGCCTACATGGGCGTGCCCGTGAAGGCGCTTCTTCGCGCCCGACTACGCCGGCGTGATCGAGGCCATGCGCTTCGACAAGGTCGACCTCGCCTGGTTCGGCAACAAGTCCGCCATGGAGGCGGTCGACCGCGCCGGCGGCGAGGTCTTTGCGCAGACCATCAAGGACGACGGCAGCGAGGGCTACTATTCGCTCCTGATCACCCACGTCGACAGCCCGATCAAGAGCCTCGACGACGTGCTGGCCTGCGATCAGTCGCTGACCTTCGGCAACGGCGACCCCAACTCGACCTCGGGCTTCCTGGTGCCGAGCTACTACGTCTTCGCGCTCAACGACGCCGATCCCGCGACCTGCTTCAAGTCGGTGCTGAACGCCAACCACGAGACCAACGCGCTCGCGGTCGCCAACAAGCAGGTCGACATCGCGACCAACAACACCGAATCGCTCTACGGCCGCCTCGCCGAGACCCAGCCCGAGGCCGCCGCAAAGATCCGGGAGATCTGGCGCTCGCCGCTGATCCCGTCCGACCCGATGGTCTGGCGCGCGAACCTGCCGGAGGAGGTCAAGCAGGACCTGCTCTACTTCTTCATGACCTACGGCCGCTTCGGCGCCGACAAGGATCTCGAGCGGCAGCGGAGGTGCTGGCCGGGATGAGCGACGGCTGGGGGCCGTTCCTGATGTCCTCCAACCTGCAGCTGATCCCGATCCGCCAGCTCGAGCTGTTCAGCAGCAAGGTGCAGCTGCAGAACGATGTGGGCCTCGGCGAGGACGAGAAGCAGCAGCAGATCGCCGAGATCGACCGGCAGCTCGAGGAGCTGGCCCAGCTCGAGCAGATCGTGACGCCCGCCACCCAATAGCCCCCCGCGGGCGCCCCGTCGTCGGGGCGCCCCACCTCTCCCCGCGGACACGGCATGATGACGGGCCGTACCAGCACCGATCTGCGCTCGCGTGCGCTCGAGCCGCCACGGGTCCCGCCGAGGCGCCGGCTGATCGAGCTCGCGTCGTGGGCGATGGTGGTCGGCGTGCTCGCCTGGGCCTGGCAGGGCGCCGACATCCGTCCCTACGACCTGATCGCCTATTCGGGCAACATGGCGACGTTCGCGCGCGACTTTCTCGAGCCCGACTTCCATCGCTGGCCGCTCTACGCCGAGCAGATGCTGGTCTCGGTGCAGATCGCGATCTGGGGCACGGTGCTGGCGGTGCTGCTCGGCATGCCGCTCGGCATCCTGTGCGCCGACAATGTGGCGCCGGCCTGGGTCTGCTTTCCGATCCGCCGCGTCATGGACGCGGCGCGCGCGATCAACGAGATGGTGTTCGCGGTGCTGTTCGTGGTCGCGGTCGGCCTCGGGCCGTTCGCCGGCGTGCTGGCGATCTTCGTCCACACCACGGGCGTGCTCGCCAAGCTGTTCTCGGAGGCCGTCGAGGCGATCGACCCGCGCCCGGTCGAGGGCGTGCGCGCCACCGGCGCCGATCGCCTCCACGAGGTGGTCTACGGGATCGTGCCGCAGGTCCTGCCGCTCTGGATCAGCTACGCGCTGTATCGCTTCGAATCCAACGTGCGCTCGGCGACGGTCGTCGGCCTGGTCGGCGCCGGCGGCATCGGCCAGGTGTTTTTCGAGGCTTTTCGGGGCTTCGACTACCAGGCCACCTCGGCGATCCTGATCATCATCATCGTCACGGTGAGCGTTCTCGACATCGCCTCGCAGCGCCTGCGCAAGCTGTTCGTGTAGCGGGGCGAAGCGGCTAGTGGCCGGAGCCGGCGGGCGCCGGCAGGCCCTCGATCGCGACGTTGACGCAGGCGGGTTTTTCCGCGGCGATCGCGCGGCTGAGCGCCGCGTCGAGGTCGGCGAGGTCGCTGACATATTCGCCGTGGCCGCCCAAAGCGATGGCCGCCTCGTCGTAGCGCGCGCCGCTGAGCCCGCAGCCGATCAGGCGGTCCGGGCCGTAGCGGCGCAGCTGGATCTGGTGCTCGGCGTTCCAGCATTGGTCATTGCCGATCACCACGACCAGCGGCGTGCCCTCGCGGGCGGCGGTCTCGAGTTCGGCCAGGTGAAAGCCGATGCTGCCGTCGCCCGTCAGCACGAACACCGTGGCATCGGGGCATGCCTTTTTCGCCGCGATGCCGTAGCAGAGCCCGCCGCCGATCGCCCCCGACGGCCCGTTGATCAGCCGGCGCGGGGCCGCAAGGCAGGCCTGCGCCCACTGGCCGAACTCGCCGCCGTCGCAGACCAGGATCGGGTTTTTGGCGGCATCGATCCGCCGCTGCACCGCGGCGCAAAGCGCGGCCGGCGTGATCTTTCCGTCGCCTCTTCGAGCGATGCGGGGCCGCGCGCGGCGATCAGGCTCTGCCACCTCACGCCGCCATCCGGCCCGCTCGCCGTCCGCGGGCGAGCCTGCAAGGCTTGCCGCAACCGTGCGCGGATCGGCCGCGATGCAGCGCTGCAGGCGAGAGCCGAGATTGCGGTGCGCCCGGTCGCGTTCCGCAGGATCGGCGCTCACCACGAGCCACGCGCACGCCGCCTGCCCGCCGAAGCCAAGCGTGAAGTCGACCGCCTTGCCGAGGCAGACGATCAGGTCCGCTTTTGCCAGGGCCTGGGAAAAGTCGCCGAGCGAGGGGTCCTTCAGGCCGCGCGGGCTCTCCATCGGCACGACGGGTGCAGCGACGGCCTCGGCCAGGCGTGCCAGGACCTCTCCCGCCCGGGTTGCGTTCAGCGCCGGGCCGGTCAGGATCAATGGCCGCTGCGCGGCGCCGAGCGCCGCCCGGATCGCCGCAAGATCGTCCTCGGACGCGGCCATCGGCTCGGGCCGCAGGCTGGCCTCGGCTGGAAGGCCTTGCGGCGCCTCGGCCTCGAGCACATCGAAAGGGAGGGCCAGATGCACGGGCCCCGGACGGCCGGAGAGCGCGGTGCGCAGTGCGCTGCGCCGTGTCGCTTGCCAAGCGTGGCGGCCGAAGAGGCCCGGAACGACAGCTTGGTCACGGCTGCCGCCATCTCGGCCTGCGCCAGCTCCTGGAACGCGCCCATGCCGTCCTGCGCGATCGGCGCGGCGCCGGAGAGCAGCAGCACGGGGCTCTCGGAGGCCCGCGCGCTGTAGAGCGGCCCGAGCGCGTTGGCAAAGCCCGGCGCGGCGGTCACGAGCGCAATGCCCACCTGCCCGGTCAGCTGCGCGAAGGCGTCCGCCATGAAGACCGCGGCGGCCTCGTGGCGGGTGTGGACGATCTCGATCCCGGCATCGATGCAGGCATCGAAGATCGGCATGATCTGGTTGCCGGACAGGCCGAAGATGCGCCGCACGCCGGCCTTCGCCAGCGTCTGCACCAAGATGTCCGCGCCCCGCATGCCGTCCCCCCTGCCTGGTTCACGCCGGCATGCGGACCATTGCCCGCTTTGTCAACCGGGCCCCGCCCTGGTATGCGGGAGCTTTCCGCGTTTCACCTGTCGGCGTCTTCGCGATACGATGCGGAGGGCTGCCGGATGGCCCCGGCAGAGGCGTTGGACGATGGCGGGCGCAGGGATGCCAGATGAGGCGGCCGAATGGGCGGCGCGCATTCAGGAGAGCCTGGACGTCGGCCATGCGTTCGCAGCCTTCGACCTGGCACGCGAGGCACGCGCCGCGTTTCCGGACGACCTCCATCTCGTCCTGCTGGCTGCGCTTGGCCTGATGCGCTGCGGGGCGCTGGCGGAGGGCCGCGCCCTGCTGGCCAGCCACGAGGGCCGGCTCGGGCTTGGCAAGGAAGCGGCCGGGGCGGCCGCGGCGCCTGCAAAGCGGACACGGGCGCAGACGCTGGATGCCGGCCACAGCCGGACGCTGGCGCCGCTGCTGACCGAGCTCTACGTCCTGTCCTGGCTGCGCCTCGGGCGGCAGGACGACCTCGCCCGGGCGCGCACCGTGCAGCTCGCCATCCACCAGGCAACAGGCGATCGGATCGCGCTGGCGGCGGCCGCGGTGCTGACCTGGCATCTGGGCAGCCGGGCTGAGGCGGCCGACCTCGCGCGCGAGGCGCTGCGCAGCCGGCGCGATCTTTTGGCGCGTGCGCATGCCGACAGTCGAGCGCTCGCTACGGTGGCGCTCGCAGCCCTGCTCGCCGGCGCGCGTGAGCTGGCCGAGGAAGCGCTCGCGGCCGCCGTCGAGGCCGCAGGCCATCGCCACATGCTGATCGCCGAGACCCGCGCCGACCTCGAGCGCCTCGCGGCGGGCGGGCTGACGGTCGACGAGAGCATCATGGCCCTGGTGGCGCCGCCGGTCCTCGCGGTGTTCGCGGGCCAGCAGCTGGTGGCGACGGCGGGCGACGCCGAGCAGCGTCTGGCCATGGAGATCCGCCGCAGGCTGGATGAGCTGGACGTGCGCATCAGCTATGCCTCGGCGGCGGCAGGGCCGGATCTGCTGTTCGTGGAGGCGATGCTCGAGCGGGGCGGCGAGGTGAACGTCCTTCTTCCCTTCGCCGAGGACGACTTCACGGCGCTGCGGGTCGGGCCCGCCGGCGACGGCTGGCTGCGGCGGTTCGACGCCGCGCTCGCGCGGGCGACGTCGGTCACGCGCATCTCCGAGAGCGCCTATCTCGGCGACGACGTGGTGTTCCGCTACGCCAACCAGGTGATGGATGGCACAGCACGCCTGCGCGCCCGCATGCTCGGCACCGAGCCCTACCTGATCGCCGCCTGGGACTACCTGGCGATGAATACCGCCGGCGGCGCCAGCGACTTCATCGATCACTGGGGCGACCCGGCACGACTTCGGATCATCGACCTGGACGAGATTGTCGGGACGGACGCGAGCGAGCCACCCGGCGCGGTGCTTTCATCCAGGGCCACACCCGATCGCCAGTCCGTAGCCGCGATGATGTTCGCCGACATCGTCGGCTTCAGCCGGCTGACCGATCTGCATGTGGCGAGGCTCTGGTCTTTCATGCAGGGCGTTCGCGAGCGCATGCAGGGCAGGCATCCTCCCTGCCGGCTGATCGACAGCTGGGGCGACGGCCTGCTGGTGGTGATGGACACGGCGCTCGGGCTCGTGGACTACGCCATGGCGCTGAACGAGGCTTTTGCCGGCGGCGATGCGGAGGCGGCGGGTCTGCCGCTGCGGCCGCGGCTTCGCATCGGGCTGCACGCCGGGCCCGTGCTGGAGACCGATCATCCGCTGACCGGCCAGCGCATGATCTACGGCAGCAACGTCAACCGGGCGGCCCGCATCGAGCCGATCTCGGTTCCCGGCAGGATCTACGCATCGCAGCAGTTCGTGGCCCTCCTGACCGCCGAGGAGAGCGCGCATCGTCACGAAGCGGTCCTGAGCGGTGGCGACTATGTCGAGCGCTATGTGGTCGAGTATGTCGGCGTCGAGGTCTTGCCGAAGAATTTCGGTGAGCAGGCGATCTACGTGATTCATCACCCCGAGACGCGCTCGCCCGCACCAGCTGGGTCGCCGGGCTTGGCCGAGATCGAGCTTCGCATCCATCACTGGCCGGAGGGGCTGGGCCAGATCCGCGATGCGCTGCAGGCGCTCGTGGAACAGGGCCAGCTTCGGCGACGACGTCGGCGAAGCCTTCCTCCTTGCGCTGGAGGAGCTGGTGGCGAATGTTTTCGGGCACGGCGCCGGCGGTGAGGTCGCCCTGTCCATCGCCTGCAACGGCAGCGAGCTCAGCGCCGAGGTCGTCGATTCCGGCCCGCCTTTCAATCCTTTGGCCGCCGACGATCCGGACATCCATGCCGGCATCGACGAGCGGCCGATCGGCGGGCTCGGTGTCTTTCTGGTCAAAAACCTGATGGATCGGGTTCACTACCGACGCAGCGAAGGGCATAATCATGTCCATCTGATCAAGCGCCTGTCGCCGGACAAAGCCCCGGAGCAGGCCGAAGGGCGCCGGCGGCGACGGTAAGCATGGAAACGACGGAGGAGCTGGTCGCCGGGGCGACCTTCCTGACCGTTTCGGGACGGCTCGATTCCGAGACCGCCCGGGAATTCGAGGACACCTTGACCACCACGCTCGATCGTGGCGTGCGCGCGCTCGCCCTGGACCTCACCGGGCTCGAGTATGTCAGCAGCGCCGGCCTGCGGCTCCTCCTGCTCGCGGCCAAGCGTACGAAAGCCGAGGCGGCACCCTTCACCCTGTTCGGGCTCCAGCCGCAGGTGGCCAAGGTGCTCGAGGTCAGCGGCTTCGCGAAGATCCTGCCGATCGTGGCCGAGCGAAAGGACGCGCTCGCCGTCGTCGCCGCGGGCTAGCCGACGGCCCTGCGGGCCTCATTCGATGATTTCGGCGTAGTCCAGCACGCTCATCGGCGGATAGAGGCCGACCTCGTGCACGACCGGCATTTTCACGAGGTAGCTGAAGCGCGACAGCGTCTCGATCGGAATCTCGGCCGGAGCCTCGCCGTCGACGAGGATCTGCTCGGCCTTGAAGGCGGTGAAGCGGCCGACGTTGAAATACGGGCTGACCAGGCCGATCATCGCGTTGGAATGCCGGATCTCCAGCTCGGTGGCAGTGAAGGTCGGCAGGTGCAGGTTCATCGCCTCGGCGGTGATCAGGTCGCGATAGACGCCGATGAAGGTGTCCGGACCGATGTACAGGAACTGAGGCTCGCGCGCGGCCAGATCCGCGATCAGCTTCGGCAGGGTGCTCGGATCGGGCTGGCCATTAGCATCCAGGGGAACGGGCTGGTCGATGAGCGTGAAGCCCATCTCCGGCCCGAGCGCCTTGAGCTCGCGGACATTGACGACCGAGTTCTCCTCGTTCGGGTTATAGAGGACCGCGAGCCGGGTCATCGGGCGGTAGGCGCGCATCGCCCTGATCTGGGTCTCGAGCGGCACGATGTGGCTGACGCCAGCGACGTTGCGCCCGGACGACTCGCGGCTCGGCACGATCCGGGCGCCATCGGGCGAGGATACCATGGTGAAGACCACCGGTATGTCCGTGATATGCCTGGCCGGATCGACCTCGTCGAACTCCCCGACGGTGCCCAGCGTGACGCCTGTGCCCCAGGTATAGACCAGATCCGGCCGCGCCTCCTTCGCCTCGGCGACGAACCCCGGCAGCAGGTCCATCTTGCCGTCGACGCTTCGAACGATCAGCTCGGCGTGGATCCCGCGATCCTCGAGATAGGCCTTGAAGCCGTCCTCGACCTCGGTCTCGCCGCGATAGAGGATCATGAAGATCTTGAAGGGATCTTCCGCCGTGCCGCTGCCTGCGAGCGCCGGACCCGACCCGAGCAGGGTCAGGAGCGCGGACAGGACATGGACGATCCGCATCTTGGCCTGCATCTTGCCGCTGCCCTTATTGCCCGGCCCGCTGAAAGGCGACCAGATCCTGCGACACGGTCCGCTCGTAGCGATGCGTGTTGAGATAGCGCACGTGCGTGCCGATCGCCGGCGCATAGTACCAGACCTTGGTGCGGTTGAGCTCCTGGCAGCTGACCTCGACCACCTCGAAGCGCCCCGCGGCGACCTCGATCTCGCTCCAATCGCCGACCCGGCAAAAGCGGGTCCGCGCCTCGTCGTCGCCGTCCTCGAGGATATGCAGGTTGACCCACTTGCCGGTCTCGAGGGGAAAGATCTCGCCGTCAGCCTTCACGACCTCGTTGTGACCGGCGCCATAGCTCTGCTGATGGTACTCGACGGGCGGCAGGACGAAATTCGCAGACGTCTTGACGACGTCGCCGTTGCCGGCCTCCCAGGTGACCAGATCGCCCTCGACCGCGACCACCGTCTCCGTCCACTCCACCCCGTCGCTGTCCCACGTCCGGGCGTCGCCGATCGCATAGCGGGGCACGTCGAGGCTGCCATCCTGGTCGGCGGCGACCTTCCCGGCAGCAGCGGCAAGGAGGGCGAGCAGGACTGTTGCGAGGATTTGGCATCGGCTCATCGAAGGATCCTTCTTCCTTGTCATGCGGCGGCCTGTCGAACCTTGGCGCCGCCCGCCTGGCCTCGATACTGGAGCGCCAGGATCGTGATGTCATCGCTCTGCGGCTGGCTCCCGCTGAACGTCCGGACCGCATCGAGGATGCGGCGCGCAGCCGCGTAGGGCGGATCGGCCTCATCCAGGTTGTCCAGCATGCCGACCAGGCGATCGGTCGAGAATCTGTCCTGTTGCTCGTTGGTCGCATCGATCACGCCGTCGGTGTAGAGAATCAGGGTGTCGCCCGGCCTGAGCTGCAGGCTGCCGGAAGCGTAGGGAAAATCGGCGATACAGCCGAGTGCCAGCCCGCCGACCTTGTCCACCAGCTCGACGCGGCCGTCCTGGCGCCGGATCAGCGGTGGCTCGTGACCGCCGTCGCAGTACTCGATGCCGCCGGTCCTGGTGTCCAGGATGCCGGCGAAGACGGTCACGAACATCTCGGACGGGTTGTTGTCGCACAGGTAATGGTTGGCCGCCGCCATCAAGCGGCTGACGGGCAGATTGGTCGTCTGCATGGTCGCCTTGAGCACCGTGCGCACGATCGCCATGAAGAGCGCCGAGGGGACGCCCTTGTCGGAGACGTCGCCGATGACGAAGAACAGCCGGTCGCGGTCGATCAGGAAGAAATCGTAGAGGTCGCCACCGACCGCCCGTGCCGGCTCCATCACCGCATGCAGCCGCAGATCGTCGCGACCCGGGAACTCCGGTCGACCGCTCGGGATGATCTTGAGCTGGATGTCCCGCGCCACCGCAAGCTCGTTCTCGATGCGCTGCTTGGCCGCGCGCGTCTCCTCGAGCTCCAGAAGGTTGCCGCGAAAGGCGCTCACCGTCGCGGCTAGCCGGCCGATCTCGTCGCGCCCCTCGCGCGCCTCGAAGCGGATCTCGCGCGCGCCGCGCGCAAGCGCGTTGAGGACGCCAATGACGTCGATCAACGGCCGAAAGGAATGGCGCAGGTACCACTGCAGAAAACCTCCCAGAAGGAGAAGGGCGCAGCCGACGGCACCAAAGGAGAGGAGGCGGACGAGCTCGAGCCGGCGCTGATCGGCCGTGATGTCGCGCGAGGTCCGGAGCATGCCGATGTTCCTGCCCACCAGATCCGTCAACGGGAACTCGGCCTCGAACAGGCGACGCCCTTCATCGTCGCGGATCAGCTCAGTGCTCGGGCGTTCGCGTGCCATCGGCACGAGGTCCACCTCTGCCGACAACGCCTGCGTCAGGCTGTCGACAGCCTGGTCGATGGGCAGCCATAGCGCGAGAAACGCCGCCAGGCCGTCCCGGGTGTAGATCGGAGCTACCGCGGCGACCACGAAGGAGCCGTCGCTGCGACGCGTCAGCCCGGCCCGGGTCGTGCCGAGGTCCGCCGCCGCCTCGACCACCGGCATGGTCAGCAGCCGGCCTTCGCGCGCCCGGCCGGAGCCCGCATCGTAGAGCATGGTCCCGTCCCGGGTGCTGACCTCGAACTGCGGCGCCACCCCGGTATCGAAGACCAGGCTCAGGCGCTCGACCTCGCTGGTCAGCAGCTCGCCGAGCTGCCCGCTGTCCTGCGCGGCGACGGCGCGCACCAGCTCGTCCTGGCCGGCGAGCAGCTCCACCTGCGGCCGCAGCCGCTGCACGTCGGCCTCGAGAATGCCCGACCACGCATTGCGGTCGCCGTCGACCACCGCCTGACCATAGCGCGCTTCCAGGGCGCGCTCGGACAGAAGCCCCTCGCCGACGATGCCCGCCGCCATGGCGAGGAACGACCCGATGACGATCAGCGTGATGCGCGTGCGCAGCGTCATCGCGCGCATCGATCCCGAGGCCGCGCCAAGGTACCGGCAGCGTAGGCGACCGCGGCCCGGCCCCGGCACTCGCCCGGCAGGACGCCTCGGCAACCGCGATCGAGCAACCGCTGCTGGCGGGCGATGTCGAGGGCATCGACGAGCTTGGCCGGCGCGCCGGCCGGGATGCCGCTTTCCTCGCGCAGCATCAGGTAGCGCCAATGGCCGCCGAACATACGGGCGAGGCCGCGGACCTCGAGCCCCTGCCGCATCAGGTTGCGCCAGCTGACCGGATTTGCCGGGGCGGCGCTCGCCGCGATCAGCTGCCGCCCATGGCGATCGGCGAGCGCTTCCCGCACGCGATTGAGATAGCGATGCGCGCCGCGGCCGCGGAAGGCCGGGACGACGCCGACGCCGTCGAGAACCGCCAGGCGCTCGCAGCTTTGCGCCGACAGACCGAGCAGAGCGCCGAGGCGGCCGTGCTCCGCACCCGAGAGACCGAGAATCCCGTACGCGACCAGCTGCGCTTCGAAAATCAGTCCGACCGTATAGCCGTCGGCTTCGAGGTGTCTTGCGAGAAACTCGCTCGTCTCCAGCGCTACCGTCCCCAAAGGGGCGTGCGCTACGATGTCGCGATGCACCCGCTCGAGGGCATCGAGGTCGGCGATCGTGAGCAGGCGCGTCTCACTCTGCGTGGTCCCCTCGACGATCCACGGAGCGTCAGGGAGGCCAAGCTGCTCGAGCGGCTCGCGCATCCGTGCATCCGCCACCGCGCCGGAAGCCGGCGTGATCGCCGCCTCGGACCCGAGGTCAGTCAGCCGCCGCGAGTCCACGATCGCGCTCGTAGCCGACGCTGAGAAACACCGTTCCGAAGATCACCGCGGTCAGGACCGCGAAGATTCCGGCGATGGCCATTGCCGTCGCGTTGCTAGCGACACCCAGCAGAGCGGCCATCGCGAAGGGGCCGGCCGCAGCGCCGAGGCGCTCGATGAGACGGAAGATGCCGAGCACCGAAGCCTGGCCGACAGCTTCGATCTCGTGCCCCGCGACACGGGTCACGACGGCGAACAAGGCCGGAATGCTCATCGCCTGGCCGACGCCGAGCGCAAGGATGGCGAGCAGGACCCGGCCCGGACTCTCTCCGAAGAGGCTCGGCAGCATGCCGAGCCCGGCCAGGATGCCGCCCGCCACGATGAGCAGCCCGTGCGCCTGCATCCGATCGGCCCAATGGCTGAAGAACGAGGTCAAGGCCAGGGCCGCGATACCGTAGGTCATGATGAAGCGGCCGATCTCCGACTGCGAGCTCCCCAGCGCCGTCAGGTAGAGAGGCGCCTGATAGAACAGAAATCCGGTCAGGAGGACCTTCGCCGGCACCGCGGCGAACAGCAGCAGAAACCAGAACCGCCAGTTGGCCGACGTGGCGCCGAGGCCTGCGGCAAGCGAGGCCTGCCGCGCCGGCAGCAGCCTGGTCTGCGGCGGCTCCATCAGCCGATAGACCAGGGCTCCCGCAATCAGCGCGATCGCGCCGCCCAGAAGGAAGGTCCAGGAGAACCCGATGCGATCGGCCATGATGCCGCCGATCGCGGGGCCGCAGATATCCGCCGTCATGATGCCGCCGACGAACATCGAGATCCCGCCGGCGCGCCCCGCCCGCGTCGTACCGTCGAAGACGTATCCCTGACAGGCCACGAAATTGAGGCCGTAGCCGATGCCGGCGACGACTCGCCAGAGCACGACCTCGTAATACGACTGCGCGAGCCCGGTGCCGACCAGGCCCGCGGTCGCGAGAAGGGAGCCGATGAGGAAGGTGTGGCGCCGGTCCAGGCGATCGAAGAGCGGCCCCAGGAAGGCCATGCTTACCGCCGCCGCCAGCATGAAAAGCGACAACGGCAGGCCGATCAGGATCGGCTCCGGCGCGAGCCCGGGAACACGCAGGAAGCCCTCGACGAAGACCGGCAGGAAGGGTCTCGCCAGCTCCTCGGCGACGACGAAGAGAAAGGCGAGGATGCGCACGACCACCAGATTGGCGCGCTGCTGCTCCTCCTCCGCGGCCGGCGCATCGGCTGTGGGGCCGTCTGCCGGCTTGCCGCCGATGAGGCGGACAGCCCGATTGAGCTCCGTCAGCAGCCGTCCGACCTCGTTGCGTACCGGCACCGCGACCACCCGGACGACGCGGCCCTCACGGATGTCGGCCATGAGCTGACGGACCAGGCCGAGCGGGAAGGTGAGGTTGGTGCTGACCACCAGCAAAAGAAGCTCGAAGGCGACCAGCAGCCCCACGAGCAGCACGATGCCGGTATCGAACGTGATCTCCTCCAGCAACTGGCGAAGGAAGCTCAGCGGCACGCCCACGACGAGCTCGCCGACCGCCACGTCACCCTGCATCACGCTGTGGACGCTGGTCAGATACTCGCCGCGGATGTCGTCCTGTCCGGGGCGGTCGGGCTCGGCCAGAACCCAGTCCACCACCGCCGCGGCCTGGCGGCGCAGCATGCCGAACAAGGAGCCCTCGTCTGCCGGGCTCCCCGGCCCGCTGGCCAGCACCTGGCGCGCCTGCGCCGGGGTCAAGCCGACGGCATGAAGCACGTCACCGTCCGCGTTGACGAGTGCGATGAAGCCGAGACTGTCGGACTCGCGCACGATCGGAGCCAGGTACTCGTCGACGCCGACCAGACGGTCCAGCGGGATGCCGAGCCCGAGCGCCCGCTCGACCCGGCTGACGACGGCCCGGCCGACGGTGTCGGCCTGCTGCCGCAGCTCGGGACCGAGGTAGCGCTCGTAGCCCTCGAGCGCGAACAGCGAGAGCAGGACCAGCGGCAAAACCAGGAGGACCAGTGTGACGCTCAGGAGCTCGACGAGCGAGCGGTTGCCTCCGCGGGGACGCTTCACCATCTAGCTCTCCCGGTCGCTTGCCGCGGCCCGGCGCAGGCGGTCCCGCAGATCCCTTTCCGCGAGCGCGTATTCCTGCTCGATGGGATGCCGGCTCGGCCGGAACGACGGCCCTTCGGGATGCGTCAGCGCGTCCTCGACGGCCGAGCGCACCCGGGCCAGACGGCGCGCCGTGGCGCCGAGCACGAGCCAGGACACCACGAGGCTCAGCAGCGCCGTGACGAGCAAGGTGGAGCTCCCCAGCCGGATCAGCAGATCGAGCATGCGCTGCAGCTGCTCCTCGAACGACGCGCGCGAGTAGCGCAGCGCGACCCCGCCCACATCAGAGCCGAAATTGCTCGTCAGGCGGGTCCCTACGACCATCTGCTCACGATCGCTCGCCTGCCAGACGGCGTCGTCGTCCGAGCCGATCGCGGCGCGCCAGGCCGCCGGAATCTGCCGCTCGAGCGCGCCGTCCTGGGTCGAGAAAAGGACCTCCGCCTGGTCGTCGAAAACGTCGATGCCCAAGATCCCCGGGTCGGTGGCCGCTTCCCGCTCGATGATGTTCTGCACATTCGACATCGACGAAAGATCGAGTCCGAGGTCGAGGCCGGTCTGGACGTTGGCTTTGAGATCCTTGGCGACGAAGCCGAGACGGGCCTCGGTCGTCGCGCGCAGCGTCTGCTCGAACCGGAAGAAGTTGAGCATGCCGATCAGTGCCAGCGTCAAGCCGACGATCAGCGTGACGACCGCCCCTGCCTTGACCCAGATCGGAACCCACATGGGCCGCTCTCTCCTGCACCCCCGGGTGCGATCCGAAGGGTAAGCCAACTCTGCGAAACGACTCCACAATCTATCGCGTGCTTATGTGGTTATAGCGCATGCGCCTGCCGCGCCTGATGCAAAACGGTACGCAGCGAAGGTGAGCCGGTGATGAACGAGGCCCGAGCATGACCCTGGACCAGGCGCCCACCGGGTCCAGCGTGAGACTGCGCTGGGTCGACCCGCCCGCCGACGATCGCGCCCGGCTGTTCGTGCCCGCCCGCCCGCCATCGTCTGGACCGGTCGTGCTGACGCCCGAACGCATGCAGGCCGCCTACGAGACCATCGCCGGCTGGCCTTGCTACGTGGCAACACCGCTCGTTCGCCTCGACGATCTGGCATCCCGCCTGAACCTCGGCGCGATCTGGCTCAAGGACGAGACGAAACGGTTCGGCGTCGACAGCTTCAAGGCGCTCGGCGCCGGATATGCCCTCGCCAGGATCTTGACCGGCATGTTGAGCAGCACCCTCGGTCGGGATGTTCCAGTATTGGATCTCTTGCAGGGTTCGCACTGCGGGCGCACCGCCAGCCTTACGGCGGTTGCGGCCACCGACGGAAATCATGGCCGCGCGCTCGCCTGGGCAAGCCGCCTGTTCGGCTGCCGCTGCATCATCTTCGTGCCGCCGCAGGTCAGCGGCGGGTGCCGCGCCGCGATCACCGATCTCGGGGCCGAGGTGGTCGAGGTCGCCGGCACCTACGACGATGCGGTCCGGGTCGCCGCTGAAGGTGCCGGGCGTAACGGCTGGATAGAAGTCTCCGATACGGCGCACGGCGGCGACGAGGAGGTGCCGCTCCTCGTGATGGAAGGCTATACGACCCTCGTAAGGGAGATCGCCGCCGCGAGAGCGGGTCCGCCGCCTTTCACGCACGTCTTCCTGCAGGCAGGCGTCGGCGGCTTGGCGGGTGCGGTTCTCGATGCCGCCGCAGGCAGTTCCGTCCTTCGTGGCGCTGCGGGCATCGTCGTCGAGTTCCAACCGGGCGGGGTGCCTTTTCGCGAGCGTGCGCGCGGCGGCGCTGACCGGGGTGCGGGGCTCGCTGGCGACCGTCATGGCCGGGCTCGCCTGCGGCGTGCCCTCGACCGTGGCGTTCGAGATCGTCCGCCGGCGCGCCACCGCGTTCCTGCAGATCCCGGATGCAGACGCGCAGTTGGCCCGGCAGTCGCTGGCCGACGGTGCTGACGCGAACCTGCCGCAGATCGGTGCGACCGGGATCGCAGGCCTGGCGGGGCTGCTTGCCGTCTGCCGCCGTGCGGACTGGCGCGCGCGTCTCGGCTTGAACGCCGAGAGCAACGTCCTCCTGTTCGCCACCGAAGGTGCTTCACCGATCGCGCCGCATCCGAGAGATCCCGAAGCTAGCAGCGTCTAAAGCGCCAGCGATCGGCGAGGGGGTGCAGACGCGATGTTCTGTTGCGTCCAGACATAGCCGCCGCCGCAGCGCTGCCATCACATTAGCTGTCCTGCGCTGACGGCGACGCACACGGGGCACGGCCCGCACCGCTCGAAGGTGCGGGCCGCCTACATGCCGCTGATGGACTTGTGCTCGAGGTATTCCATCATCCCGTACTCGCCGAACTCCCGCCCATTGCCCGACTGCTTGTAGCCGCCGAACGGCGTATCCGGGCTGTGCGCCGCGCCGTTGACCTGCACCATACCCGCCCGGATCCGATTGGCGACCCGCCGCGCCCGCTCCGGGCTGCCGGTCTGCACGTAGGACGCGAGCCCGTAGGGCGTATCGTTCGCGATCGCGATCGCTTCGTCCTCGTCCCGGAACGGCATCACGCTCAGCACCGGTCCGAAGATCTCCTCGCGTACGATGCGCATCTCGGGCGTCGCGTCGGCGAACACGGTCGGGCGGACAAAATAGCCGCGGTTGAACCCTTCCGGACGGCCGGTGCCTCCGAGCAGCAGGCTCGCCCCCTCGTCGATCCCGGACTGGATCAGGTCTTGCACCTTGTCGAACTGTGCCGCACTCACGAGCGGGCCGATATGCGGGCCGGCGGCCGACGGATCGCCCACCGTCGCCTTCTGCCCGACCGCACGCGCCACCTCGATCGTCTGCACGTAGACCGATGCTTCGACGAGCATGCGGGTCGGTGCGTTGCACGATTGTCCGGTGTTGTTGAAGCAGGCGCCGACGTCGCGGGTTACCGCCGCTTCCACGTCGGTGTCGGCGAAAATCAGGTTCGGCGACTTGCCGCCCAGCTCGAGGGTTACGCGTTTGACGGTGTCGGCCGCGTTCTTCGACACCGCCACGCCAGCACGAGTCGAGCCGGTGAAGGAGATCATGTCGACGCCGGGATGACGCGAAAGCAACGTACCCACGCCCGCCCCGTCGCCGTTGACCAGGTTGAAGACGCCGCCCGGGAACCCGGCCTCGTGCATCATCTCGGCGAACAGCATACCGGATATCGGCGCGATCTCGCTCGGCTTCAGCACCGCGGTGCAGCCGGCCGCGAGCGCCGGCATCAGCTTCGCCGTGATCTGGTTGATGGGCCAGTTCCAGGGCGTGATCATCGCGCAGACGCCGATCGGTTCCAGCCGGACGACGGTCTTGCCCGACGCGTTGGCAGATTCCCACTCGAAGCGTTCGAGCGTCTCGATGACGGTCGCGATGTGACGCTTGCCGGTCGCAGCCTGAGCGCGCTTCGACATGTCGATCGGCGCACCCATCTCCATCGAGATCGTGGCCGCGACCTCGTCGTAGCGTCGGTCGTAGATCTCCTGCAGGGCCCGCAGGAGACCGAGCCGATCCGCGACGGAGGCCTGCGAATACGTCTGGAACGCACCGCGGGCCGCGGCCACGGCCCGGTCGACGTCGGCGACGGTGCCGAGCGAGATCACGGCGCAGGGTTCCTCGGTGGCCGGATTGACGACCTCGAGGTCGTTGGGGCTCGCCGGCGCGACCCACTTCCCGTCGATGTAGAACTGTCGCTTGTCGAGCATGATGGTCCTCTCATCCTGGTTCTGGCGCCGGAACAGCGGGTGTCCGGCCTCGCCCGTCGATCTGACGGGCCTCAGCGCCCGTTCGCCCATGCGGCAGAAATCTCGCTCGAGTTGCGCACCATGGTGAGCCGCTCGAGCAGCGCCATCGCTTCGGCGTGATGCTCCTTGCGCATCGGCCCCACGCAGTAGCTAGGTTGGCACTGGCTACGTGAAGCAGCTGCTATGCGCCGACACGTCGGCGCTGGAAGGCGCACCTGGACTTTCTTCGCCGCACAGTATGACAAAAAGGGGTGTCTCGTAGGTTACTTGTGGTCTTTGGGTACTGGCCTCGGCGGCGATGCTCGTGGATTTGGCAAGTCGAGCCTGATGCAGTTCCTCGTCGAGAACGTGAACGAAGACTTCGGCAGGAAAGTGTTTCTGGAAATGGGCTTGGAGAATGCCGATGCCGATGAACATCCGCTATGCGCCGTGCTGGCATCGTTCGATATGGCCAACGCCCGTTCTCTCAACGCCGTTTTTTACGAAGCTGCACGGTATGCTTGCCGTTTCCGCCATTCAGAGACTTCTTCGACGCTCGTTGAACGTATCCGACAGCGGTTAGTCGATGTCGTCGGAGACGACGACCTTGAGGCTCTGATCGGTGCCGTGGAATTGGTGCAAGAGAACCTTCGCGGAAGGACGCTTGGCCCGCCTGTACGCGAGTTCCTGGAACTTCTCTGCGACGATGACCCGAGAAAACTCAGCCGCTATGTAGACAACGTTACCCCGACAAAGCGCGCACGCAGTGGTGCAACATTTCTTGCCACTTTTCTCATCATGGCCAAAGCGCTCGGGATCAAGCACGTTCTTCTATGCTGTGACCAACTTGAGGACTTCGCGTCCACGACGACTTCGCAGCAGAAGCGAGCTCTCGAGACGGAACGATTTCGGGATTACATCCTCGAACTGCAGCCCATGTGTGACATGTTGAGCTGCATCGCCACAATGCATCCTCGCGCAACCCAGGCGATCGGGGACATGTGGCGCCTTGCAGATTTGCCGAGCTATGACCCCGGACGACGAGGAGCAGTACACCATGCCCTCGTCAACCTCCGTCCCTACCCGCTCAGACCTGTGGAGCGACTGACGGATGCACACGTTCTCGCGAATTTGTCGCGATATCTTTCTGCTTGCCCAGAGCGAGCTACCCTCCGAGGCCGGTCGGGGTAGAGGGCAGGCATGGGAAGATCTTGTCTTCGACTACCTGCTCCGTCATGGAGTACCAGTCGAGTTTGTCCCCGGCGGGGACTAGCAGGTCGTTGAAAAACTTGGTGATTTTGGCGAGGTTGCGGTGAGTTGGCGCGGCAGGGATGGAGCGGGATGCGAGGGATGGATGAGCGGGCGGGGGCGTTGTTCAGCTACGTCGATCTGGAGGCGCGGGTGCCGGCGGGGCATCCGTTGCGGGCAATCCGGGAGATCGTGAACCAGGCGCTCGGCGAGCTGTCGCCGACCTTCGCCCGGATCTACGCGCCGCTCGGCCGCCCGTCGATCCCGCCCGAGATGCTGCTGCGTGCGCTGCTGCTGCAGGCGTTCTATTCGATCCGCTCGGAGCGCCAGCTGATGGAGCGGCTCGACTTCGACCTGCTGTTCCGCTGGTTCGCAGGCCTCGGCATCGACGATCCGGTGTGGGACCACTCGACCTTCTCGAAGAACCGCGACCGGCTGCTCCAAGGTGACGTCGCGGCCGGGTTTCTGGCGACGCTGCTCGACCGGCCCAAGGTGCGCCGCCTGTTGTCGAGCGAGCACTTCAGCGTCGACGGCACGCTGATCCAGGCGTGGGCGTCGATGAAAAGCTTCCGGCCCAAAGACGATGCGGGCGGGCCGCCGGACGACGCCGGCCGCAACGGCAGCCGCGACTTTCACGGTGAGCGCAGGCGGAATGAGACTCTACGCCTCGATCACCGACGCTGCGGCCAGGCTGTTCCGCAAGGGCCCCGGCAAGGAGGCCAAGCTCAGCTTCATGGGGCATCTCTTGATGGAGAACCGCTCCGGCCTGTTGATTGGCGCCCAGCTGACCGAGGCGACCGGGCGCGCCGAACGTGACGCGGCCATGGCGTTGATCGGTGACGTGCCGGGACGGCACCGGATCACGGTCGGGGCCGATCGTGCCTCTGATGCGACGAGCTTCGTCGCTGACCTGCGAGCCTTGAACGCGACGCCGCACGTCGCGCAGAACCTCTCGGGCCGACGGTCGCGGATCGATCGCCGGACCGTGCGCCACCCAGGCTACCTGGCGAGCCAGCGTGCGCGCAAACGGATCGAGGAGGCGTTTGCGTGGGTCAAGACGATCGCCGGCCAGGACCAGACCCGGTTCCGCGGCACCGCGCGGGTCGGCTGGGCCTTCACGCTTGCCGCCGCAGCGTACAACCTGATCCGCCTGCCCAAGCTGCTGCTGGCGGCGCCATCATGAACACGCCGCGTCGCTCCGAGATCGCTCGGCCCCCGCATCGCAGCCGCGATCATCCCTGTCCGCGGCGAAAATGCTCATTCCGCCCGGCAAAAAGGCTCCTCCACCCAATTCTTCAACAGCCTGCTAGGTCCATGCAGTCCGTGCTTCGACCTCACGTGAGTGGTGGGTATCTCCTCCCTCGGCCAGTTAGTTCCGCTCGAATCCGCACACTCCTGCAACTCCACGACCAATGGTCGGACAGACTCTGGGACGACCTGGACGCCGACCCCGACAAATTCGATGCGCTGTACGCTTCAGTTTGGAATCCGAAGAAGGCGGCGTAGCCATGCATTCGTGTCCAAGCTGCGGCGTTGAACTTAGCCCGTGGGAGGGCGATCATTGCATGGGTTGTTCCGTGACGCGGCCTGTCGGCCGCCTCTCCAACGCTGACCCTGCTGTCTTAGTCCTTGAACAGGAAGCCTCCCCTGTGACCACCTACGATGTCGCACGAGGAATTCGGCGGGAACTCGGTTGGACAGTAACCAAAGCGTCGTTGACAGTCTCGCTTTCAAGCGATCACCGCATCTGCTGGGCAGGACGCAACTTATATGATCTTCTTCGCCACGGCATATTCCCGGGGTCTAGAAATCTCGCAGGCGTGGCTAAACTGTTCCTCTACTCGCATGCCAAACCTCTAGATGGCGAACTACTTTGGTTCGTGATGCACTGCGCTGGCTACCGATTTCGACCGGCCTCGCTTCGGAATGCCCTTTCCTGGGATGAAGCCGTCTCCTGGAAGTTTGGGTCCGGCTGGAGGGTGCCGATCAACTGGACCACACGCGCGACTTTGCGCCGGCTAGGAGTTCGGACCTACGAAGGCAGTCGACGCTCTTGCCGCTAACTGCGCGCGTCTGGTGGATACGGCGCTCGCTGAGCAAAAGCGGCGCTTATCGGCGCGCACCGCCAAAAATACCTGCTGAGGGGCCTCCTTGCCTGCGGCGTCTGCGGCGGCGGTTTTACGATCGTCAACGCGCACGACTACGGCTGCGCGACGCACCGCGCGAAGGGGACCTGCAACAATCAGCACAGGATCAGGCGCGAAGAGCTGGAGTGCCGTGTGCTCGACGGCCTCAAGCACCGGCTGCTGGCGCCCGAACTGGTCGAGGAGTTCGCCGGCACGTTCCACGACGAGGTCAATCGTCTCGCGGCCGAGCAAGTCCAGGGCCGGGCCGAGGACGAAGGTCAGCTGGAAGCGGTTCGCCGCAAGATCGCGAGCATGATCCGGGCAATCGAGGATGCCCTTTACCAGCCCTCGATGAAGGCGCGCATGGCGGAGCTGGAGGCGGAGCGCGTGGAGCTCGAGGAACGGCTCTCGGCGGCGCCGGAGCTGCCAAAGGTGCGGCTGCACCCCAATCTTGCCGGGATGTACCGGCAGAAGGTGGCGGCACTGGAGCAGGCTTTGGCCGACCCGGAGATCAAGGCCGAGGCGACCGAGATCGTGCGCAGCCAAATCGAGCAGATCACGCTGACCCCGAATGCCGAGGACGGCCTCGACGTCCACCTGTACGGAGACCTCGCCCTCATGCTGCCCGCCGTGGCGGCGTGAACCAGAGCGGCCCGTCCCGCCACAAAGATCCCGGCCGCCCAACTCCTACACCACGTCCGGGACACGACCGCAGGCCCGGGCGATACGCAGCTGCGGACCTACTCCCGAGCAGATTTGGCCACGACGAGCTCCCGGCCGGGACAGCGGACCATCATGTTGGTGGAAGGGTCCAGCTTTCCCTTCGCCGGTCGATCTCCATTTCCAGTCTTACGGGGCTCAGCGACCGGGGAAGCAATGGCAGGACCGCGCGTTTGCCGAAATGTCGGCGGATGCCGAAGGCATGTCGGAGCAGCAGGTTCGTGTAGAGGCCGGGGCCACTCGAGTAGATCCTCCAGCCGCCGTCCACGCCGACAGTACCCATTCTGACGCGCTGCCACTCCGCATTCCCCTGATATCGATCGCGGAAAGCAGCATCGCTGCTGCTGAAGTAGGCGTTTCGCTGCCGCGGTGATGCGTGCGCGAGAAGCTCGGTCACGGCGATCGGGTTCACCACCTGCAGGGCGGACCAAAGCGCATCAGCTTCGCCGAGCGCCCCCATCGCTTCGCCGTAGCGAAGGTGGGCGTGCACGTACATCAGGCCGATCTCGCGACCGAAGAACGACGACGATTCGGCACGGCGGAAGACCCGTTCAGGGCCGCCGCGATATGCCGTGGGCCTGTCCATCAGCCGGACGCCGTCCGGGAAGAGCAGGTGCTCACGGATCAGGCGGAGGTGATGCTGCGCTTGCGTGGTGGTGAAGAGGCCGGCGATGATCCCGCGCGTCATAGGCAGCAGCGAGTAGCGGAGGCCGGTGCGTGTATCGCTCGGGTGCAGCAGCAGCTCAGGCTCATCTCCGCTTGGATCGAACAGAGCATAGCCAGCGACCGTGCCGGCGCGGATCAGATGACGGTTGACGTCTGCGCGCATCGCCGCCGCGAGATCGCGCAGCTGGTCCGCATCGCTCGCTCGTCCCGCGCGCGCCAGCACCTCGGCGTAGCGATTGACCTGCTGGAACAGCAGCGCGACCGTCCAACTGCTAACCATCCAGTCGCGCATCTTCGGATCGGCCGGCTGCAGCGCGTCGTTCCAGTCACCCTCGCCATAGCGGATCAGATGGGTCCCGGGAATGAACCGCTGCCGCACGGTGGCGAGCAGCTTGTCGACATGGGTCGCAACGGCATCCTTGCGCTCCGACTTCTCGAAGGTGTCCTCGTGCCGCCACGCCACCGGTTGGTCTAGAAATCCCAGATCGTCAGTCGCTTCGATGTAGTCGCAGAGCGCCTTCAGCGGCCACACGATGACGTCGCCATGGCTGTGACTGTCCCGGATCTGAGCGTACGGCTCGAGCATGAACCACTGCGGCCAGTCGCCACGCAATTCGTACTGCTCCGCGAACACGATCCGCAGGATCTCCTTGACGGGCTGATCGTGCTCGAGCGAGAGGAGGAACTCGACCGGTCCCTGGCATACGTCGCGCGTCCCCCATGCAGCACCGGTATACTGCTCCAGGCCGTGCGGCACGGTGAGGTGCACCATCGCGTCGTGCGCAAGCCATGGAAAGATGGTGTCGAGCACCGCGAGCTCGGGACTTTGACCGATGATGCGCAGACCCCGGGTGAGCTTTCCCCAATAGCGCGTTGCGGGCACCAGCATCGCTTCGGCGCTCACACCTCCAGCATAGTTCGCCGCGAGACGCCGTGCTTCTTTGGGATTCGTCATCGAGCCCACCACGGCGAAGCACAGCTCGGTGGTCGGGCGTGTCCGCATCGCCACGTAGGCGCCGCCGCGGGTCTGGCCGTCGACGTACAGCAGCTCGTCGCCGCCGATCGCTTCGACTGCATCTGGGGTGCTGGTGACCAGAAAGTAAACCGCATCGGGATACCGTTGGCCCCACAACCAATCCGGGTCCGGGCCGAAGGCGAATCGTTTGCGCCGCGCGTCGATCTCGATGCGGCCGGTGTGCTCGAGCTCGCGCTCACCGAGGACGAGATGGCCGAAGACGAGGAAGCGGCAGGGCGTCCCCTCTACGGCGATGCGCCACTGCATGGCTGGATCGTCGCCCGATGCGACCGCATGCACCGTGATCGTGCGGCCGGCAAGGCGGTAGGTCCAGCGGCAGTCGCTGAGGCCGATCTCGAAGACCGAGGGCACCGCAAGCAGCCGCCAGCCGTCGTCCGCATCCAACAGCAGGCGCAGCCCGCTTGCGCGGGTGATGTTGTAGGGATCGCGCGAGACCGAGAACAGCTTATGGAAGGAGGTGTTGCCGATGGTGAGCTGGGCCGCAAAGACCCCGTGCATCCAGCAGGTCGCGCACAGCGTCGCCTCGTCGGGCAGCACGCCCTGGCCGGATCGCAGCAGCGCACCGTGGCGGCGCGGCACGATCCGTTCCTTCTCGCGCAGCACGATGTGGCGGTTGGCCGCCCCGTCGGGCACGAAGAACGACAGCAGCCGGCCGGCGCTGCGCTCTTCGTGCATGCGCTCTGGAAAACTCTCTGCGAGAGTGTCTTCGTCGAGCGGATCGGCGACGAGAGGCGCTGCATCCTGCAGCACGCTCCGGATCCGCGCGCTCAACGGAACGTCGCGTCGCGATAAGTCCTGCAGGGCGCGCCTGGCGGTCTCGATCCTCACCAGGTCGGCAGCGCTCGACGCCTCAGGGTGATCCGGCTCGTAGAGGCCGAAGAACGTCCACGTCGCCTGCGCGTTCGGCTTCAGCGTGACGATCCTTGACTGGATCATCGGGCACGCGACCTCGTGCTGCAGCCGCTCGCCGGGCAGATCGTCGCTGAGGACCTCGTCGGCATTGCGGTACGCCGGGCCGAACAGCTGCATTGCGTCGGTGGCGAAGCTGGCGGCCCCCTCAACGCAGCCGTGCGCAACCCATGGGTAGCGGCCGCCCTGCGACAGGTTTTGCCGGCTCATCACCACGGGCCCGAGATCCGGGTGCTCGGCGACATGGTGGTCGATGTACTGCGACGCATAGGCCTCGTTGGTCATGAGGAAGCCGCGCGCGGCCAGCCCGACGTCCTGCACGAGGATTGCATCGCATGTCATCTCGACCTCGCGCAAGCTGACGAGCTCGAGACGCCAGAGCCAGACATTCTGCCTTGGGTGAAGCCAGAGCACGGCCCGATGTCGCATGCCGCCTGTTTCGCCTTCCCAAGCGAACCGGTCGTCAACGGTGCCGAAGCCCACCTTCGCACCGGGGCCCACGGCCTGCGCGACGAGCCGATCGGGTGCATGAGCGCGGAAATACAGGCGAGCGATGCCGCCTTGGAGCGACGAGCCGAGCATCTGGTTGACCATGATCCGGCCCTCCTCATGCTGGTGCTCGATCGTGAAGACGCAACCGTTCGGAAGGACATTGATTGACAGGCCGGTCTGGTTCGTGATCCGGCGCAGGCCGAGATCGTCGTCGCGGGGTGTCGTGATGAGGCGGGCGGCCGGGTGCGTCATCTTCAATCTCCCTTTCCGGCGTTTCCTCGCGGGCACTCCAAGGTATCGCTCCGGTCTCCCACTTGCCACTGCCGGGCAAGCGCTCCCGGCTCGTCGCTCTCCATCGTCACCGCTACTGCCGGCGCGATCGTGACGAGCTGCCGAACCGCCTCATTGAGGCTCTAGCAGGCTGTTGAAGAAGTCATGCGTTCGGCCTTAAGGACGGCCTCGTCGCCGAGGTGGTAGGCGAAGGCGACCTCGATGGTGCCGTCGTCGTTGAGTTCGGCGGAGCCGGAACCAGTGATTTCGTCGCCTTCGTCGAAGCCGGCCCAGGTGAAGAAGACCATCGAGCGGCTGTATTCGAGCTCGAGGCTGGCCTGCATGGCGCCGTAGGCGATCTCGCCATGGCCGTCGGCGCCGATGGTCATGGTGGCGGGGACGACCAGGTCGAGGTAGTCACGATCCCACAGGTCGGCCTCGACGATCCGCCAGCGGCCGACGAGCCGGCAGTCCATCGGCGCCGTCACGGTAGGGCTCCGGCCAACAGCCTGGGCAGCCGCACCAGATTGTAGGCGCCGGCTGCGAAGGTGAAGGCCAGGTCGACGCGTGCCAGCCCGCAAAACCGGGTCTTCCTCAGGCCGGCCACCGTCTTGATCCAGCCGAACGCCTCCTCGATCCGCTTGCGGCTGCGCTGGCTCATGGCATAGCCGGGATGCCGGGTGGTGCGCCGGTCGATCGCCGAGCGCCGGCCGTTGCTGTGCCGGGCGACGTGCGGGCGCACGTTGAGCTCGCGCAGCTCCATCACGAAGTCCTTGGCGTCGTAGCCCTTGTCGGCGCCGAGGGTTACCGCCTGCGGCCGCTCGCCATGGGGCGCGATCAGGTCGAGCGCGGCCAGCCGTTCGGCATGGCCCGACACCCGCGTCAGCCGGGTGCCGACGATCAGGCCGGAGCGGTTCTCCATCAGGCCGTGGCCGATGAAGCACAGCCTGGCCTCCATGCCCGGTCCCTTGCGATACAACATGGCATCGGGGTCGGTGGTCGACGCGTGGGTCGCGTTCGCGCGCTTCTCGCCCTTGAAGTCGGCCGCCGCGTTGCGGCCCCCGTCCCTGCGGTCATCGCCGCCGTGATCACCGCCCGGTACCTGCCTGGGCTTGAAGCTCTTCATGCTCGCCCAGGCCTCGATCAGGGTCCCGTCGACCGAGAAGTGCTCGCTCGACAACAGCCGCTTCACCCGCGGCTGGGCCAGCACCGCCGCCAGGAACTTGGCCGCGATGTCGCCGGCCAGCAACCGGTCGCGGTTCTTCGAAAAGCTCGAATGATCCCACACCGGCTCATCCACCCCGAGCCCGACGAACCAGCGGAACAACAGGTCGAACTCGAGCCGCTCCATCAGCTGGCGCTCCGAGCGGATCGAGTAGAAGGCCTGCAACAGCATCGCCCGCAGCAGCATCTCCGGCGCGATCGAGGGCCGGCCCATCCCCGAATAGAGCCCGGCGAAGTCACCCGACAGCGCCGCCAGCGCCGTGCCCACCACCTTGCGGATCGCCCGCAACGGATGGTCCGCCCGCACCCGCTGCTCCAGATCCACGTACGAGAACAGCTCGCCCGACCGCTTGTCCGTCCCGCGCATCATCACCTCGGCCAATCACCACGGCCAACAGTGAATCACGCCACCGCCGCACAGACCATCCCTTTTTCAACAGCCTGCTAGAGATCCCGTTTGCGCGGCCGCTGTGCCGACGCGCCCTGCCGCGATCGCCCCCGTTGCCACCGCTCCAGCCGTCAGCAGCGTCCGCCTGCGCAGCAGCCCGCCACCCGCAACGCGCTCGGCGGCCGCCTCGGGCCACGCGCCAAACCGCTTTTGTATTCGTGTCATAATGCCTCCCCCTTGAATAGTCATACCGCCGAGCGAAAGGTTAGGGGCTACAGATGCAGCACAAAGGCCCAATGGTATTCACCGACATTGTGCCGGTTGAAGGCCCAGCTTGTTCCTCTCCGACGGACAAAGCAAGGCTGTCGGCATCCAGGGTTGGCGTTAAAGGGGCGCGCAAGGTCGACGGCACCGCTTTTCGGGCTCGTGAGAGGATCGGGTCACCTTCGAGCAGTTCTTCTTCCATCATCGACGCACCTTTTGCCCTTGCTCTCGATGCTTCATGCCGAGGGCAGCGGGCCTGAGCAGGTCAATCCGACGGAAATCTCGGCGAACACGATGCGGGCTCCGGTCTTCACCAGCCTCTCGTGCAGCGTCGCGAGCAACCACTCCTCGGCCTCTGCCGGCGCAGGCCCATGGCCCCTTTTGGCTGGAGCTGTTGAAAAAGCGTGTTGCGGGTTTGCCTGAGGCGTGATTTGGTCGCGGTGGGATCGATCGCGACGGGGTCTGGCGATGATGGGTCGGTTGGAAGCGGGTCAGGAGCGGCTGTTCTACCATTTCCGGCTCGAGGACCAGGTTCCGGCGAACCATCTGTTGCGTAAGCTGGATGCGCTGCTCGAGCTTGACTTGGTCCGTAAGCAGCTCGAGCCCGTCTACAGCGAGATCGGCCGCCCGTCGGTAGATCCGGAGCTGATGATCCGGATGTTGCTGATCGGCTACTGCTACTCGATCCGTTCCGAGCGGCGACTGTGCGACGAGGTCCGGTTCAACCTCGCCTACAGGTGGTTCTGCGGGCTTGGCCTCGAAGCGGCAGTGCCGCACCATTCGACGTTCTCGGTCAACCGCCATGGCCGCTTCCGTGAGAGCGCCGCGTTTCGGCTGGTGTTCGAGAGCGTGGTGGCGACGTGCATGAAGGTCGGGCTGGTCGGCGGCGAAGGCTTTGCCGTCGATGCCAGCGTGGTCGAGGCCGACGCCAGCCGCTACCAACGGGTCGAGGGCAGCGAAGTCGGCTGGAGCGACGAGCAGAAGGCCCAACGGCCGGTCCGTGAGTACCTAGCGGCACTGGAGAGCGAGAACTCGCCGGTCAATCCGGGGCAGGCGCCAAAGGCGATGTCGCCGTCTGATCCGGCGGCAGCCTGGACCACGCGCGGGCGCCACAAGGTGCAGTTCGCCTACAGCGTCAATCACCTCGTCGATCTCTTGGATGGGGTGATCGTCGACGTCGAGGCGACGCCGACCCGGATCTCGATGGAGGTCGATGTGGTCGAGACCATGCTCGATCGCGTCGCGGCACGCTTCGACCTCAAGCCCGAGCGGATGAGCGCCGATATCGCCTACGGCACGGGCGATCTGCTGGGCGCGATCGTCGCGCGCAACATCGCACCGCACATCCCCGTGTGGGACCAGGGCAAGCGCGACAACGGCACCCTCTCACGCGAGGACTTCAGGTTCGAGCCAGAGCGCGATCTTTATGTCTGCCCTCGCGGCAACGTTCTCAAAACCACCGGCAAGGTGCATGACGGCCGGACCTTGCTCTACAGGGCGAGCAAACACGACTGCGATCCCTGCCCTCTGAAGCTCCGATGTTGCCCGAAGGAGCCCGCGCGCAAGATCCCGCGTGATGTGAACGAAGCCGCGCGCGACCTTGCCCGAGGCCTCATGCAAACCGAGGGCTACCGCGTCTCCGCCCGCCAGCGGAAGATGATCGAAACCGGCTTCGGAGACATGAAACGCAACCTCGGCTTGACCCGCCTGCGCCTGCGCGGGCTCACCGGCGCGAACGATGAGTTCCTGTTGGCGGCCACGGTCCAGAACCTCAGGCGCCTAGCCCAGGCAATCTGGCCGTCGCCGGAACCGACAACTTCACCAACCACCGCATGACGGCAGAGGCCGAGCACGGCCACTCCGCGAGGAGCTCCCTCACCCGCAAACCACAGCCGCACATGAAACTCCGGTCGACAGCCTCGACCCTCACCCCTCGCGCCCCGACTTTTTAAACAGCCTCGGCTACGAGCGCTCATTCAGCGGCCGATCGAGCATGTCAGTTCTGCGCCTTCGATCGGACGTCGATGGATCGGCGAACGGCGATCTCGCATCGATCTCGGTGCCGAGATACCAGACGATGCTATCCAAGAAGGCTTGACGCCTGATCAGCCAAGCGACAACATTCGACTTGCCAAGGAGGGCATCCAGGAACCTCGAACAGGAGGACGGTGTGCCCCCAAGAACCCCTCACCAAACGCCGCTATTTACGCCCGCTACAGCTCCCACAACCAGAGCGAGCCTCGATCGAGGGCGAGCTTTGTGTAAAGCCGGAGCATGTTCCTTGGGAGGCGATGCGGCGATGATCGACGGCTGCGGCTCCAGGCCTCGTCGAACACCCGCCCGCGGGCATTCCGGTGCGCGTTCATCCGGTTGCTCCAGCTCAGATGGCGTCGGTTGGCACCAGCCACCCGACAGACATCAGCCCGGATGAGCAACCCTCTCGGAAATCACAGCTGGCGGCCCGCCGCCGTCAAGCGGGCGCTCTGATCCGCGCTCAGCGTCAGCGTGGCGGAGGCGATCAGCTCGCCGACCTGCGCCGTGCTGGTGGCGCTGGCGATCGGCGCGGTGATACCGGGCTGCTCCCGCAGCCACGCGAGCGCGATCGCCGGCAGACTGGCGCCGGTTTCCGCCGCGATGGCGTCCATCACCGCGAGCACCGCCGGGCCTTTTCCTTCCATGTGCGATTTCGCGGCCCTGGAACGACTGCCGGAAAGGTCGCCCGGCGTTCGGTATTTGCCGCTGAGATAGCCGCTCGCGAGGCCGTAGTAGGAAACCACGCCGATGCTCTCGGCAAGCGCCAGCTCCTGCAGCGGACCCTCATATTCATCCCGGTACAGCAGATTGTAGTGCGGCTGCATCACGGTGAAGCGTGCCCAGCCGTTCCGGTCGCTTGTTGCCAGCGCTTCGGAAAGCCGCGCCGCACTGTAGTTCGAGGCACCGATGGCACGCACCTTGCCCGCCTTCACGAGCGCGTCGAACGCCGCCAGCGTCTCTTCGAGCGGCGTGCCGGGGTCGTCCCGGTGCGCGAAGTAAACGTCGATCACGTCGGTTTGCAGGCGCCGCAACGATGCTTCCACCGCTGCGGCGATGCGTGCGGGCTTGAGACCGCTGCCGCCCTCGCCGTCCAGCGTCCCGACCTTCGTGGCGAGGAGCACATCGTGACGCTTGCCGCTTTTCTTCAACCAGTCGCCCAGGATCGTCTCGGACTCTCCCCCCTTGTTGCCGGGGGCGAACGCTGAATAGACATCGGCGGTGTCGATGAAGTTGCCGCCGGCGGCGACGAAGGCGTCGAGGATGCCGTAGCTCGTCCGAGCATCGGCCGTCCAGCCGAAGACGTTGCCGCCGAGCATGATCGGCGACACGGACAGGCCGCTCGTCCCGAGCGCTCGTTGTTCCATGTGCAATTCTTCCGAGGTGAGAAGTGGCCGCTGGAATCAGGACCAGGCAAGTGGGGCCGCGTTCCGATCCGTGATAGCGGACGCAGCGAACGATGGCCAGGACGAGACGGAAGCTCGACGCGGCGGTGAAGGCGCGGATCGCTCGCTTGGCCCACCTTGGCGGCGGTGCTACGGTTGCCGGCAAACCGGCGAAGGGGGAGCAAGTCATGGCGGTTGGTGCAGCAGCACAAGTCGAGCCTCGCGGCGATGTCGGCATCTGGCCGGACGGTGCGGCCTTCATCGAGGGCGAGTACGTGCCGATCGCCGAGGCGAGGCTGCCGATCCTCGACTGGGGCTTCATCCGCAGCGACTGCACCTACGACGTGGTGCACGTCTGGAACGGCCGCTTCTTCCGCCTCGGCCACCATCTGGAGCGGTTCGAGAAGAGCGTCGCCGGGCTGCATCTGAAGAACCCGTACGGCCGCGACGAGGTGGCCGCGATCCTGCACCGGCTGGTGCGCCTGACCGGCCTGCGCGAGGCCTATGTCGAGGTGATCGTGACCCGCGGCCTGGCACCCAAGGGCACCCGCGACCCCAGGCTCTGCGAGAACCGCTTCTATGCGCTTGGCGATCCCGTTCGTCTGGATCGCGAGCGAGGAGATGCGCGAGCGCGGCATCCATCTGCACATCAGCGACGTGCTCCGGATCCCGCCGCAATCGGTCGACCCGGCGGTCAAGAACTTTCATTGGGGCGACCTGGTCAAGGGACTGTTCCAGTCCTATGAGCTCGGCTGCGACATGCCGGTGCTGCTCGATCTCGACGGCAACGTCACCGAGGGGCCGGGCTTCAACGTGTTCGCGCTCAAGGACGGCCGCGTCACCACGCCCGAGGGCACGGTGCTGCTCGGGATCACCCGGCAGACGGCCCTGGATCTGCTGGCGGAAGCCAATGTCGAGACCGTGATCGGGCCGATCGCGCCCGAGGCGCTGCGTGCCGCGGACGAGGTGTTCATCACCTCGACCGCGGGCGGCATCCTGCCGGTGACGAGGATCGACCACCAGCCGGTCGCCGACGGCGAGCCCGGCCCGCTCACGTCGCGGCTCAGGCAGCGCTACTGGGCGTGGAACGAATCCGGCCCGGACGGCACGCCGGTCGACTACGCGCCCTGAGGCGCAGGCACGGCATTTGACAGGACCGGGGCGTCAGCCTGTATGTTGACGTTTCCAGCAGCTCCGATCTCGGGCAAGAAACGGGAGGCCAATGATGACGGTTGAATCCGGCTGCGCGGCGCTTCGGCAGCGCAAGCCCTTTGTGTTCGCGCTGCTCGGCGCCGCGGCGAGCATGGCGGTTTCCGTCTCCGCACTGGCGCAGGATGCCGTGCAGATCATCAGCCACCGCTACCCAGCGCTCGAGTTCTTCACCCAGAAGATGGCCGAGGCGCTGCCCGAGATGCCGGGCGAGGTCAGCCTGATGCCGATCGATCAGGCGACCGAGAAGGCGACCATCACGCTCGCCGCCGGCTCCGACGCGCTCGACATCGTCTACGTCAACGAGCCGATGCTCGGCCGCTTCGCCAAGGCCGGCTGGCTCGAGCCGCTCGACGCGTACTGGGAGCAGTACAAGGAGGAATACGACCTCGACGACATTCCCGAGGCCGCGGTCGATGCGCTGCGCTACGACGGCAAGCTGTATGCCATGCCGTTCGCGGTCAACGTGATGTTCTTCTACTACCGCACGGATCTGTTCGAGGAGGCGGGCATCGAGCCGCCCGAGACCTTCGAGGACTATCTGACCTACGCCGCACAGCTCAACAGCCCGCAGCGCTCCGGCACGATCCTGACCTTGAAGCCGGTCGATGCGGCCATGAACGAGACGCACTGGTACCTGAACGCGATCGGCGACGGCTGGTTCGACGAGAACATGAAGCCGGTGTTCAACAGCGAGAACGGCATCAAGGCGATCGAGACGCTGAAGGAGGTCTCGCAGTACGCGCCGCGCGGCTTCACCGCGCACGCCAACGACGAATCGACCATCGCCTTCCAGCAGGATTTCGCCGCCATGGGGCTGCAGTGGCTGAGCCGGGCGGCCGCGATGGACGATCCCGAGGAGTCGCGCGTGATCGGCAAGATCGACTGGGCGGTGCCGCCGGGCGGCGGCCATTCGCGGATCAGCATCTCGGGCTACGGCATCTCGAAGTTCTCGTCGCTGGACAAGGACAAGCTGTTCCAGATCCTGGCGATCGGCAGCAGCGCCGAGTCGCAGCTCGAGGCGGCCGGCCTGTCCATGCCGCTGCGCCGCTCGGTCCTCGACGATCCGAAGCTGAAGGCGGAGAACCGCCACTTCGAGGCCGCGATGGCGTCGATCGAGGTGGCCGAGCCGCTGCCGGGCTTCCCGGAGTTCATGGAGACGGCCGAGATCGTGACCCGCTACGTGCTGCAGGCCGTGACGGGCGAGCTACCGGTCAAGGACGCGATGGACACGGCTGCGGTCGAGGTCGAGGCGCTGCTCGAGAGCCGCGGCTACTACAACTGATCGAAGGGCCCGCCCGGCTGCCGGGCGGGCCGGTCTGCCAAGCTCGCCAAGGATCACCTCCTGATGGCTGCGACCCGCGAGGCGCATCGTCTGGCACGCCCGCTGCCGGCCCGGGTGTGGCGCCGCAGGGCCGTGGGCCCGCCCGGCCGCAGCCTGTTCCTGTTCGCCGTGCCGAGCCTCCTGGTGCTGTCCCTGGTGCTGGTCTTCCCGCTCGGCTACGCGCTCTATCTGAGCCTCTTCGACTACTACCTCGCCAATCCCGATCGCACCTTCATCGGCTTCGGCAACTACGCCGAGCTCCTGAGCGAGCGGCGCTTCTGGTGGTCGATGCTGAACACCCTGATCATCGCCGGGACCGCGGTCGCCACCGAGTTCGTCCTCGGCTTCGCGCTGGCGCTCTGCCTGTTCCGCCTGACCTGGTCGCCCAAGACCTTCATGGTGCTGAATTTCCTGCCGCACATCATCACGCCGGTGGTGGGTGCCCTGTTCCTGCGCTGGATTTTCGTCAGCCGCTGGGGCCTGCTCGACGCGACGCTCGCCTCGCTCGGCATTTTTCCGCCCGACTGGCTGGGCGACCCCTGGATGGCGAAGGTCACCGTGATCGCCGCGGACGCGTGGAAGTTCACGCCCTTCATGATGCTCGTGCTCTATGCGGGCCTGCAGAGCATGGACAAGAACCTGCTGGAGGCGGCCGTGATCGACGGCGCGTCGGGCTGGAGCATGATCTGGTACATCATCCTGCCGACGCTGCGGCCCCTGATCCTGTTCGTGCTCGCGATCCGGCTGATGGACGCGTTCCGCTTCTTCGATTCGATCTACGTGCTGACCGGCGGCGGCCCCGGCACCGCCACCGAGACCATCACCATGTACACCTACCAGCTGGGCTTCAAGCTGCTCGAGATCGGCAAGGCGTCTGCGCTCGGCGTGCTCACCCTGCTGTTCGTCTCGGTCCTGATCGGCGGCATCATCTTCATGCTCTACCGGCGCGAGCGGGGGGCGTTCTGATGGAGGCCGAGCGGCCGCACGCAGTTCCTGCTGTTCCTGGCGCTGCTGGTCTACACGGCGTTCAACCTGGTGCCGATCGTCTGGGCCGGGCTCACCTCGATCAAGCTGCCGGTCGACGCCTTCACGATCCCGCCCACCATCTTCTTCAAGCCGACCTTCCAGTACCACTACGAGATCTGGGTCGAGCAGAAGTTCTGGATGTATCTGGTCAACAGCCTGATCATCTCGGGCGCGGTCGTGCTGATCTCGGTGCCGATCGGCACGCTCGCGGCCTATGCGCTCTCGCGCAGCCGCACCCGGCACACCCGCTCGATCCTGTTCGGGCTGCTCACCATCCGGATGTTCCCGCAGATCCTGCTGGCGCTGCCGTTCTTCATCATGGGCCGCTATCTCGGCCTGATCGACAGCTACCTGATCATGATCCTGGCGATCGTCGCCATCAACCAGCCCTTCACGATCTGGCTGATGCGAAGCTTCCTGGTGGATGTGCCGATCGAGCTCGACGAGGCGGCCCGGATCGACGGCTGCAACAACTGGCAGGTGTTCTGGAAGGTCATCCTGCCGGTGGTTCGCCCCGGGCTCGTGGTGACCGCCCTGTTCAGCCTGCTGCTGTCCTACAACGAGTTCCTGTTCGCCCTGGTCCTGACCGGCTCGCAGACCAAGACCCTGCCGGTCGCGATCGCCGAGTATGGTGCCGAGGACATCTCCTACTGGTCGCTCTCGGCCGCGGGTGCGGTCGGCATCATGCTGCCGATCGCGCTGTTCATGCTGCTGGTCCAGCGCCATCTGGTGCGCGGCCTGACCTTCGGGGCGGTCAAGGGATGATCGCCCTTCAAGACGGCGTCGCGGCAGGCTAGGATGACGGCCTCACCGCGGGAATTCGACATGGCTTCGCGCCTGCAAGGTGCCATCGACTGCGACGTCCATCCGAACGTGCCGGGCGTGCGTGCGCTGATGCCCTATCTCGACGACTACTGGCGCGACATGATCGAGGTGCGCGGCATCGAGGGCTTCAACAGCCGCGCCTATCCGCCGCTGGTGCCGGCGAGCGCGCGCCCGGACTGGCGCGGCGACCAGATCCAGGCCGCCGAGACGGTCGAGCGGCTCCAGGCCGACCTTCTGGATCGCTGGCAGCTCGGCGGCGCGATCCTGAACTGCCTCTACGGCGTCCAGCAGGTCAACGACGAGGGCCTGGAGGCCGCGCTGTGCTCGGCGGTCAACGCCTGGCTCGCGGCCGAGTGGCTGGACAAGGACCCGCGCCTTGCGGCCTCGATCGTGATCCCGATGCAGAACCCCGCGCGCGCGGTCGAGGAGATCTCCCGCTGGGCGGACGATCGGCGCTTCGTGCAGGTGCTGATGCCGGCGATGCACGATCTGCCCTATGGCCGGCGCTACTGGTGGCCGATCTTCGAGCAGGCCGAGCGCCTGGACCTGCCGATCGGGCTGCATCTGGGCAGCGCCTATCGCCGCGCGATCACCGCGGTCGGCTGGCCCAGCTACCACGTCGAGGACTATGTCGATCAGACCCAGGGCATGCAGGCGCAGCTCGCCAGCATGCTGAGCCACGGCGTGTTCGTGAGCTTCCCGCGCCTGAAGCTGGTGCTGATCGAATCCGGCGTGAGCTGGGTCCCCGCATTCTGCTGGCGGATGTCGAAGTTCTGGCGCGGCCTGCGCATCGAGGTGCCCTGGGTCGACCGCGCGCCGGTCGAGATCGTGCGCGAGCACGTCCGCCTGACGCTGCAGCCGTTCGACGCGCCGCCGACGGCGGACGCGGTCGGGCGCCTGCTCGAGCATCTGGGCTCCGACGACATGCTGCTGTTCTCCTCCGACTACCCGCACTGGCACTTCGATGGCGACGACGTGCTGCCGGACGGGTTGCCGGATGCCCTGATAGGTCGCATGTTGAAGGGTAATCCCACCGACACCTACGCGCGCATGGGAGCTGCTTCATGACCCTCGAGACTCTGGCCGATACCGAGGTCGCAACCCAGGCGCGGCGGGCACCGGACGCCCGCCTGCCGGTGATCGACAGCGACGTGCATCCGACCGTGACCTCGGTCAGCGAGCTGCGTCCGCATCTGAGCGAGCGCTGGTGGCGCTACTGGCAGACCTATGGGCCGCGGCCCAAGCACCCCTTCGCCCAGGGCGACCCGTACCCCAAGGCCGCGCCGCGCGCCGCGCGCCGCGACGCCTGGACGCCGGAAGGCAAGCCGCCCGGCAGCGATCTCGACTACATGCGCCGCCACTACCTCGAGGCCTGCAACATCGAGTACGGCATCCTGGCACCCTTGTTTCCGACCGGCCAGGGCGATCGCAATCCCGAGTTCGGCGCCGCGATCTGCAGCGCCGTCAACGACTGGCAGCGCGAGAAGTGGACGCGGCCGGAGCGGCGCCTCAAGGCCTCGATCGTGGTCCCCTACGAGGACGCGCCGGCGGCGCGTCGCCGAGATCGAGCGCTGCGCCGACGACCGCGATTTCGCCCAGATCCTCATCCTCGCACGCACCTCCGAGCCGATCGGCAGCCGGCGCTACTGGCCGATCCTCGAGAAGGCGGCCGAGGTGGGCCTGCCGATCGGCCTGCACGTGTTCGGCTACAGCGGCCATCCGGTCACCGGCGCCGGCTGGCCGTCCTACTATCTGGAGGAGATGACCTCGCACGCCGCGGCCTGCCAGGCGGGCGTCGCGAGCCTCGCGATGCAGGGCGTCTTCGAGCGCATCCCGGGCCTCAAGGTGATCGTGATCGAGGGCGGCTTCGCCTGGCTCGCGTCCCTGATGTGGCGGCTCGACCAGCACTGGGCGCGCCATCGCGAGGAGGTGCCGCACGTCACCCGGCCGCCCTCGGAAAGCCTGCGCCAGGGCCTGTGGATCAGCACGCAGCCGATGGAGGAGCCCGAGCGCGGCCGCCAGCTGCTCGACGTCATGGAGTGGATCGGCTGGGACCGGCTGCTGATCGCCACCGACTACCCGCACTGGGACTTCGACGATCCGAGCGTGGCCCTGCCGCGCTCGCTCGGGCCCGAGAAGCGCCGGGCGATCTGCTCGGAGAACGCGCGCAAGGTCTACCGTCTCTGATGGAGCGCTTCGTGGTCGCCCGGGCCGATGAGATTGCGCCGGGCGAACGCAAGCTGGTCTCGGTGCGCGGCCGCGACGTCGTGGTCTTCAACGTCAAGGGCGAGTATTTCGCGCTGCTCGACCGCTGCCCGCACCAGGGCGGCAGCCTGTGCCGCGGCAAGCTCGTGGGCCTGGTCGAATCCGACGAGCCCGGCCGCTACCGCTATCACCGCGTCGGCGAGATCATCCGCTGCCCGTGGCACGGCTGGGAGTTCGACCTGCGCACCGGCAAGTCCTGGTGCGATCCCGCCCGCACCTGGGTCAAGAGCTATCCCAGCAGCGTCCAGCCCGGCGGCCGCGTGGTCGAGGGGCCGTATGTGGCCGAGACCTTCGAGGTGGCGGTCGAGCAGGACTATGTCGTGATCGAGGCGTAAGCACGCGCTCGAAAGCCCGGCGCAATTCGCGCAAGCATCAGCTACAATGCCGGTCGGACCAGCGCATCGGGGAAGCCCGTGGACGTCCGCGCCTGGCTGGAGGGCCACGATCTCGGCCAATACGCCGAGGTGTTCGCGTCGAACGACATCGACGCCGCGGTCCTTTGCACGCTCACGGCGGACGACCTCAAGGAGCTCGGCGTCGGCTCGCTGGGCCACCGCAAGAAGCTGCTTGCAGCGATCGCCGGGCTCGACGCGCCGGCGCCGGATCGGCAGCCGGCACATGGCGCGCTGCCGCCGGACGCCTACACGCCGCACCATCTCGCCGAGCGCATCCTCGATGCGCGGACGCGACTGACGGGCGAGCGCAAGCACGTCACGGTGCTGTTCGCCGACATCAAGGGCTCGCTCGCGATCATCGAAGGCACTGACCCGGAAGAGGCGAGCCGCATCCTCGATGGCGCGATCCGCGTCATGATGGATGCCGTGCATCGCTACGAGGGCACGGTCAACCGGGTCATGGGCGATGGCATCATGGCGCTGTTCGGCGCGCCGATCGCGCATGAGGACCATGCCGTGCGCGCCTGCTACGCGGCGCTCGCGATCCAGCGGGCGATGGAGGTCCACGCCGCCGAGACCCGCGGGGCCCTCGGCATCGAGGTCAGCGTCCGGGTCGGGCTGCACTCGGGCGAGGTCGTGGTCCGCGCGATCGGCAACGACCTCAGCGTCGACTACGATGCGATCGGCCCGACGGTCCATCTGGCGAGCCGGATGGAGCAGCTGGCGAGCCCGGGCGCCATCAGGCTGACCGCGTCGACCGCCAGGCTCGCCGAGGGCTTCATCGAGCTGCGGGCGCTGGGAAAGGTGCCGATCAAGGGCCTCTCGCAGCCGATCGAGGCGTTCGACCTGCTGGGGGTCGGCGCGGCGCGCACGCGCCTGCAGGCCTCGGCCGGCCGCGGCCTGACGCCTTTCGTCGGCCGCAGCGAGGAGCTCGCGGCGCTGGTTCGAGCGCACGAGCTGGCCGCAGCCGGGCAGGGCCAGATGGTCGCCCTGGTCGGCGATCCCGGCGTGGGCAAGTCGCGCCTGCTCTACGAGATCACGCACGGCGAGCGGATGCGAGGCTGGCTGGTGCTGGAAGGCACTTCGGTGTCTTCGGGCAGGGCCAGCTCCTGGGCGCCGGTCATCGACCTGCTGAAACCCTACTTCGACATCGCGCCCGGCGACGACCGTCGGCGCCGCGCCGAGAAGGTGCTGGGCAAGGTGCTGCTGCTGGACGAGGGCCTGCGGCCGGCCCTGCCGGCGATGCTCGCCCTGCTCGACCTGCCGGTCGAGGATGCCGCCTGGCAGGCGCTCGATCCGCCGCTGCGACGGCGGCGCACCCTGGACGGCCTGAAGGCGCTGCTCGTGCGCGAAAGCCAGCGGCAGCCGCTCGCCCTGGTGTTCGAGGATCTGCACTGGATCGACGGCGAGACCCAGGCGCTGCTCGAGAGCCTGGTCGAAAGCATGACGACCTGTCGGCTGCTGCTGCTGGTCAACTACCGTTCGGACTATCGGCACGGCTGGGCCAGCCGGGCGCACTACACGCAGCTGCGCATCGATCCGCTCGGGGCGACAGGCGCCGACGAGCTGCTCTCGGGCCTGCTGGGCGACGCGCCCGATCTCGTCGAGCTGAAGGGGCGGCTGCTCGAGGCGAGCGAGGGCAATCCGCTGTTCCTGGAGGAGAGCGTGCGCATTCTGGTGGACAGGGGCGTGCTGTCTGGCGCCCCCGGTGCTTACCGGGTGATCCGGCGGCCGGACGAGATCGAGATCCCCGCGAGCGTCGCTGCGATCATCGCCGCGCGCATCGACCGTCTCGGCGCGGCCGAGAAGAAGGCGCTTCAGCTCGCGGCCGTGATCGGCGACGACGTGCCGCTCGCCCTGCTCGAGGCCGTGTCCGATCTGCCGGCGGACGCCCTGCACGGCGCCTTGGCCGACCTCCGGTCGCGCGAGCTGCTCTACGAGGCGCGCCTGTTCCCGGACATCGCCTACGCCTTCCGGCACGGGCTCACCCGGCGCGTCGCCTATGAGGGTCTGCTGCACGAAAGCCGCCGCGCCCTGCACGGCCGCGTCGCCGAGGTCGCTCGAGGCCCGCCACGCCGACCACCTCGACGAGCTCGTCGAGACCCTGGCGCACCATTTCGATCAGGGCGCCGTCTGGCCGAAGGCCGCCGGATATCTTCTCCGCGCGGCGGCGAAGGCGAAGCAGCGATATACCTATCCGACGGCGCTCGAGCTTGCGCAAAGGGCGCATGCGATTGCCGAGCGCGACCCTGCACTGCAAGGGCTCCACTGCCAGGCGCTCGAGCTGCAGGGCGACCTGCACAGCCTGATGGGCGAGCTCGAGACCGCGAACCGGAGCTACGACGCCGCCATCGCGCTCACCGCCGACGCTGCCGGGCGCCACCGCATCGAGAGCAGGCGGCATCGGCCGGGCGTCGCGCGCCGCGACGGCGCGCGGATCGCCTACTACCTGCACGGCGCCGGCGATGAGACGCTCCTGTTCGTCAACCCCGTCGTCTATGGCCTGGAAGTGTTTCAGCCGATCGTCGAGCGGCTCTGCCAGGAGTTCCGCATCATCACGATCGACCCGCGCGGCACCGGCGCATCGGACCCGTTGCAGCGTCCCTATGGCCTCGGCCAGCACATCGAGGACGTTCGTGCCGTGATCGAGCGGACCGGCATCGACGCCATCACCGGGGTCGGCATCTCGCGCGGCAGCAATCTTCTGGTTCGTCTTACCGCACAGCCACCCCGAGCTCGTGCGGCGGCTCGTTCTGATCGGCGCGCCGACCGACATCGGCGCCCGCGACAGCCCGGCGCAGCGCCTCGACCATCTCAACAAGCTCGCGGCCTTTCTTGCCGACGGACGACTTCGAAGGCCTGATGCGCTACCACATGGGCAGGGTGTTTTCCGAGCCCGACGTGGCGGACCTGGCGGCAAGCCGCCTGCAGCGGTGGCTGGAGATGCCGCGCGAGACCGCGCTCAGCTTCTTCGACCCCGACCCTGACATGGACATCAGGCCCCTTCTGTCCGCGATCCGGGTGCCGACCCTGATCGCGCACGGCACCGAGGACCGCCAGGTGCCGTTCGCGGCCGCGGAGTACCTGGCCGCGCATATCGCCGGGGCGCAGCTCTATCCCTTCGTGGGGTACGGGCACGTCCCGCTGTTCACCGCGACCCAGGAGTTCTGCGACGTGCTGCGTGCGTTCGTGCGGACGGGAGAGGTCCCAGCCCAGACGCTCTGCATGAGCGGGTCTCCCTTTCGCCTTCCGGCTGCACGTGGCAGCATCGTCCTCCCAAACCCGCCATCTCATCCCTCCCGCCATGGAGTTCCGCAACGCTCATGTCCGACAGGGTGCAATCGAACCAGATCAGCGGCCGCGCGGCCTTCGTCGAGCTGCTGCAGGCCGAAGGCGTCGCGCAGATCTTCGGCAATCCCGGCACGACCGAGCTGCCGATCATGCATGCGCTCGCCGACTATCCCGACATGGGCTACGTGCTCGGCCTGCAGGAGGCCGATCGTCGTCGCCATGGCGGACGGCTACGCGCGCGCCTCGGGCAAGCTCGCGGCCTGCAACGTCCATGTGGCACCGGGCCTCGGCAACGCCATCGGCGCGCTCTACACGGCGCATGTCTCCGGCACGCCGATCATCGTCACCGCCGGCCAGCAGGAGCAGGGCCACGGGCTGAAGGAGCCGCTGCTCTATGCGCCGCTCGTGCCGATCGCGGCGCCCGTGGTGAAGTGGGCCGTCGAGGTGGCGCGGCTCGCCGACCTGCCGCGCATCGTGCATCGCGCCGCCAAGGTCGCGCTGACGCCGCCGACCGGGCCCGTCTTCATCTCCCTGCCCGGCGACATCCTGAACGATTTCGGCGCGATCGAGCTTGGGGCCGCCGACCCGCGTCGATACGGCGAGCCCGCCCCTCGGATGCGGCGCTGCGCACGCTCGCCGAGCGCCTGTTGGCGGCCGAGAAGCCGGTCATCCTCGCCGGGCATGAGATCGTCGCGAGCGATGCGTTCGCGGAGGCAGCACCCTCGCCGAGGCGCTGGGCGCGCCGGTCTACCAGCAGACCGTGGTGAGCGGCGCGCACTTCCCGTCCGAGCATCCCCTGTTTTTGGGCCAGCTGTCGCGCGACCAGCGCCGCGTGCGCGAGCTGCTGGCGCCGTACGACACGCTGGTCTGCGTCGGCGCCGACGTGCTGCAGATGTCGGTGCACAGCGAGGTCGAGCCGCTGCCGCCGCACCTGCAGGTCGTCCAGATCGGCCTGCGCGACTGGGAGATGGGCAAGAACTATCCGGCAGCGCTCGCGGTGCGCGCCGACGTCAAGGAGACCTTGAAGGCGCTCGTGCCCCTGATCGCCGAGCTCGGCGGTAGGGCGCGGCAGGAGCGCGCCGAGGCGGCCGTCCGGGCGTTCTCCGAGCGCAACTGGTCGGCGAAGCGCGAGGTGGCTCCGCAGCAAGGCGGCAGGCAAGGGCGGCGCGCGGCCGATCGATCCCGAGTGGCTGATGATGCGGCTTTGCGAGAAGCTGCCGGCGGACGCGATCGTGGTCGACGAGGGCCTCACCAGCGCTGCGAGCCTGAACGCCTTGTTCCCGTTCCGCGACCGCTACGGCTATTTCGGCAACATCAGCGGCGGCATCGGCTGGGGCATCGCCGCGGCGGTCGGCGTGCAGCTCGCGCAGCCTTCGCGCCGGGTCGTCGCGATCCTCGGCGACGGCAGCGCGATGTACAGCATCCAGGCCCTGTGGAGCGCTGCCAACCAGAAGCTGCCGGTGATTTTTGTGATCTGCAACAATGGCGGCTATCGCATCATCAAGCAGCGCCTGAAAGCGTTCCACGGCGACGAGCGCTTCATCGGCATGGATTTTCGCGACCCCGACGATCGACGTCGCGGGCCTGGCGCGATCGTTCGGCGTGCGCTCGCACCGCGTCGAGGACGGCGCCGCGTTCGATCGCGCGTTCACCGAGGCGCTCGCTCGCTCCGAGCCCGTGCTGCTGGACGTGGTGGTCGACGGCGACGGTGTGAAGCGGTCGGTCAGTTTGGCGGAGGCTCCGCAAAAAACTTCAGCACCGAGCGGATCGGGTTGGGCGCCGCCTGGCCCAGGCCGCAGATCGAGGCGTCGGCCATCGCCTGGCACAGCTCCTCGAGCAGCGCCTCGTCCCACTGCTCCCGGTCCATCAGCTTGACCGCCTTCTCGCAGCCGACCCGGCACGGCGTGCACTGGCCGCAGCTCTCGTCGGCGAAGAAGCGCAAGAGGTTCAGCGCTGCGGCCTTGGGATCGTCCTGGTCGGACAGGATCACCACCGCATGCGAGCCGACGAAGCAGCCGTGCTGCTCGAGCTTGCCGAAATCGAGCGGGATGTCGGCCATCGCGGCCGGCAGGATGCCGCCCGAGGCGCCGCCCGGCAGGTAGGCCGCGAAGCGATGGCCCTCGGCCATGCCGCCGGAAAAATCCTCGATCAGCTCGCGCGCCGTGGTGCCGGCCGGAGCGAGCTTGACGCCGGGATTCCTGACCCGCCCGGAGACCGAGTAGCTGCGCACGCCCTTGCTGCCGCGCCGGCCCTGGTCCGCGAACCATGCCGCACCCTTCTCGACGATGTCGCGGATCCAGAACAGGGTCTCGACATTGTTGATCAGCGTCGGGCGGCCGAACAGGCCGACCTGGGCGGCATAGGGCGGCCGGTGGCGCGGCAGGCCGCGCTTGCCCTCGATGCTCTCGAGCATCGAGGATTCCTCGCCGCAGATGTAGGCGCCGGCGCCGCGGCGCAGCCGGATGAAGCCCTCCGGCGCCAGCCCCGCCGCCTCCAGCTTCGGGATCTCGCGCAAAAGGACCTGGCGCACCGCCGGATACTCGTCGCGCAGATAGAAGTAGGCGGCATCGGCCTCGATCGCCCAGGCCGCGACCAGCATGCCCTCGAGCACGCGATGCGGCTCGCGCTCGAGATACCAGCGGTCCTTGAAGGTGCCGGGCTCGCCCTCGTCGGCGTTGACCGCGAGGTAGCGGGGCTTGGGCTCGTTGCGCACGAACCCCCACTTGCGCCCGGTCGGAAAGCCCGCCCCGCCGAGGCCGCGCAGCCCCGCATCGCCCAGCGTGGCCGTGAGGCTCTCGAAGCTGTGCTCGCCCGCGCGGCAGGCTTTGATCAGCTGGTAGCCGCCGCCTGCGAGGTAGGCGTCGAAGTCGGCATAAGGGGGGATCGCCGGATGGCTCTCGCCGTGCCGCACCAGGTCCGCGATCTTGTCCGGCGTGGCGTGGTCGACGGCCTGATGCGCCAACTCGGCGACCGGTGCCGTGTCGCAGCGCCCCATGCAGGGCGCGCGGACCACGCGCACCGCGCTCGGATCGAGCGTGGATTCGAGCGCCGAGAGCAGCGCCTGTGCGCCCATCAGCTCGCAGGTCAGGCTGTCGCACACGCGCACCGTGAGCGCAGGCGGCGGCGTCTCGCCCTCCTTGACCACGTCGAAATGGGCGTAGAAGGTCGCGACCTCGTAGACCTCGGTCTGGGCAAGGCGCATCTCGTGGGCGAGTGCGGCCAGATGCGCCGCCGACAGATGGCCGTAGCGGTCCTGGATCAGGTGGAGATGCTCGATCAGGAGATCGCGCCGGCGTGGCCGCTCGCCGAGCAGGGCGCGCACCTCCTCGAGCGCCGCATCCTCGAGCTGGCGGCCCTTCGGATGACGGCCGTCGCGCCGCTTGCCGCCCTTCCGATGCTTGCGGATCTCGCCCTCGACCATCCTCGATCCTGCCTCGCGCCTCGTCGCACCGCCGCTCGGCGCGGCGTCAGGGACCATAGAATAGGCGGCGGGTGCGAGGCAATCCGCGGCCGGTGCGGTGCGACCTCGGGGCACAGCATGGCGGCTTGCCTAGCCCCCGGCTTTTGGCCATGATCGCGCGCCAGCACGCACCACCGTCGGTTGACGCCTCGGCAGGCGGACAGGCCGGCTCAGGAGACATGGCGATGATCGGTGTCGAGCAGCTGCGTCAGTTCCAGCGCCAGCGCGTGAAGAAGATCGGGATGCGGTCGATCCGCAGGCTGGGCGCGTTCATGGGCCGCCAGTCGCTGGTCGGCGACAGGCCGGTGTTCGAGGCCGCGCAGTTCCCGTTCCTGAAGGCGTTCGAGAGCGACTGGCAGAAGATCCGGGCGGAGCTCGAGGAGGTGCTGCAGGATCGCGCCAGCCTGCCGGCGTTCCACCAGATCTCGCCGGACCAGAAGAAGATCTCGCGCGACGACCGCTGGAAGACCTTCATCTTCTGGGGCTTCGGCACGCCGTCCGAGATCAACTGCAAGCGCTGCCCGCAGACCGCGCGGCTGCTGGCGACCGTGCCGGGCCTGCAGACCGCATGGTTCTCGATCCTGGCGCCGGGCTATCACATCCGCCCGCATCGCGGCGTCACCAAGGGCGTGGTGCGGGTCCATCTCGGCCTGATCGTGCCCGAGCAGCGCGAGCGCTGCACCATGCGGGTCGACGACCAGCGGCTGGTCTGGCAGGAGGGCAAGTGCCTGGTGTTCGACGACACCTATGAGCACGAGGTGCTGAACGACACCGACCAGGAGCGCGTGGTGCTGCTGTTCGACTTCGACCGGCCGATGCGGCCGCTCGGCCGCGCCGTCCACCGGCTGCTGGTCTGGGGGGTCAAGCGCAGCGCCTACTACAAGGACGCCAAGCGCAACATGGATGCCTGGGAGAAGTCGGTCCAGCGCGCCGACACGATGTTCGACGAGCCGACCGACGACCGCCGCGACGCGGCATAGGACCTATCCCTTGACCGTCACCCTGCTGACCGGCGCGTCGTCGGGTATCGGCCGCAGCCTGGCGCTGCGCCTCGCAGAAGATCCGCTGGCGCTGGTCGCGCGCCGCAAGGCCCTGCTCGATACGCTCGCAGCCGAGATCGAGGCGGCCGGCGGCCAGGCGCTGGCGCTGCCGTGCGACGTCACCGACCGGGAGCAGGTGGCCGCTGCCGTCGCAGGCCGCCGAGGCGCGCTTCGGCCCGATCGAGCGGCTGATCGCGAATGCCGGCGGCGGCCGGAGCACGGACGTCGAGCGCTTTGCCGCGGCCGAGATCGAGGAGATCCTGCGGCTGAACGTGGTGGGCACCGCCAACTGCATCGAGGCGGTGCTGCCGGGCATGCTGGCGCGCGGCCAGCGGCCACATCGTGGTGACCAGCAGCCTTGCCGCCTGGCGCGGCCTGCCCGGTGCCGCCGCCTATTCGGCCGCCAAGGCGGCGCTCACCGCCATGATGGAGAGCCTGCGCATCGATCTGGCGCCGCACGGCATCGACGTCACCGTGCTGGCACCAGGCTTCGTGCGCACCAAGCCCGAGAAGCGGCGCAAGCCCTTCCAGGTCGACCTCGAGGCGGCCACCGCACGCATGGCGCGCGCGATCCGCGCGCGCCGCAAATCCTATGCCTTTCCGTTGCCCCTGGTGCTGGCGCTGGGCTTCGGCCGTTTCTTGCCGGCACCGCTCTACGATCGCCTCATGAGGCCCAGGCGATCCAAGTGAGATCTACGCCTGGTCCAGGCGGTAGAAGCGCTGGGCGTTGCCCTGGAACAGCGCCGCCTGCTCGGCCGCGCTGAACCCTGCCACGATCGTCTTGAAGCCATCGAAGATGGTGTCGAAATCGGCGACCAGGCTGTCGACCGGAAAGTTGCTGGCGAACATGCAGCGGTCGACGCCGAAGATCTCGATCGTGTCCAAGACGACCCTGCCGTTGCTCGCGACGGTCCAGGGCTGGCCGGGCTGACCGAGGCCCGAGATCTTGCAGGCGACGTTCGGCTGTTCGGCAAGCACGCGCATCGCCTCCTGCCAGCCCGCAAGCCCTTGCTCGCTGCGATCCGACGGCAGGCCGGTGTGGTTCAGGATGATCTGCGTGTCCGGGAAATCGCGGGCGAGCGCCGCCGCCTCGGCGAGATGCCACCAGGGCGTCTGCAGGTCGAACGAGAGGCCGTGGCGGGCGAGCATCGCGTAGCCGCGCCGCCACTGCGGGTCGCCCATCGAGCCCGGCGCACCCCGCTCCACCCGATCGGGCGCCTCGGCCGCGCGCGGCTTGTGGCGGATGCCGCGCACCCTTGCGAACGCGGCATGGCCCGCGAGCACCGCCTCGACGTCGTCCCGATCGAGGCGCGCCTGGGCCACGATCGCATGCGGAAAGCCGCTCGCCTCGATGACTTCTTGCAGCCAGCGGGTCTCGCCGACCGGGTCGGCCGGGTCCCACTCGGTCTCGACATGCACGGTCTTGACCACGTTCTGCCGCGCGCTGTCGCGAAAGTAGTCGGCCGGCAGGTAGTTGCGGCGCAGCGCGCCGTAGTCGCCGTAGCGGAACGGGATCGCCCGCTCGTCGCAAAGCCAGGGCAGGTAGTTGCGGTCGAGGTCCCAGAAATGCTGATGGGCGTCGATGATCGGCTGGCTCAAGGGCGGCTCTCCGACCGCGGCGACTAGCTGTCCTGCGCCTTGCGCCAGGCGGCATAGCCGCCGGCGAGCGAGGCGACGTCGCTGTAGCCCATGTCGTGCAGGGTCTTGGCGGCGAGCGCCGAGCGGCCGCCGGTGCCGCAGTAGAGGATGATGCGCCGGTCCTGCCGCAGTGCTGCCTCGTAGAGCGGGCTTTCCGGATCGGCCTTGAACTCGAGCAGGCCGCGCGAGACGTGCACCGAGTCCGGGATCGCGCCGTCGCGCTCGCGCTCGGCCTGGTCGCGCACGTCGACCAGCACCGCGTCGCTGTCCTCGAGATGGTAGGCGAGATCCGGCACCGACACCGTCTCGATGACGGCGTTGGCCTCCGCCAGCATCGCCTTGAACCCGCGCTTCAGCATCGATCCTTCTCCTCAAGCGGCCCGTGCGTGTCTCAACGGCGCGCGCGGCGCCATGTTCCGACGGCCGCTTGGGGCGGGCGAGCGGCGGGCGAGGCGGACAGGGCCCGCCTCGCGCCGAGAAGGCGTCAGCCCCGCGGCTGCGGCACGATCCGCATGTAGGGCTTGGGCGACTTCCAGCCGCCCGGATACTTCTCCTTGGCCGCCTCGTTCGAGACCGCGGCCACGATGATCACGTCGTCGCCGTCGTTCCAGTTGACCGGCGTCGCCACCTGGTGCTTGGCGGTCAGCTGCAGCGAATCCAGCGCGCGCAGGATCTCGGGGAAGTTGCGGCCGGTGCTCATCGGATAGGAGATCACCAGCTTCACCTTCTTGTCGGGGCCGACGATGTAGACGTTGCGCACCGTGGCGTTGTCCATCGGCGTGCGGCCCGACGCGTCGCCGCTGGCCGAGGCCGGCAGCATGCCGTAGAGCTTGGCGATCTTGAGGTCGCTGTCGCCGATCATCGGATAGTTCGGCGCGTGGCCCTGGGTCTCCTCGATGTCCTTCGACCAGCGCTTGTGGTCGTCCACCGAATCGACGCTCAGCCCGATGATCTTGCAGTTGCGCTTGTCGAACTCGGGCTTGAGCTTGGCCATGTAGCCCAGCTCCGTCGTGCAGACCGGGGTGAAGTCCTTCGGGTGCGAGAAGATCACGCACCAGCTGTCGCCCACCCAGTCGTAGAAGCGGATCCGACCGGCCGTGGTGTCGGCCTCGAAGTCGGGTGCGGTGTCGTTGATCTGCAGCGTCATGACGATTCCCCACTTGCAGTTGCGCTCGAGCGGACAGGCGCCCGGCGGCGTCGCCAGTCGCGTCGAGCGCCCCGCGCCCGCGTCGCAGTCCTAGCCGCAACCTCTTTCAGCGTGATGTCTGGTCGAGCCGGTTATGTAGCAATCGTGTCAGCGTCGCCAAGATCACTAGAGCGAGATCGGCTGACCGGCAAGGGGGAAGCCGCGGCTAACGCCACATCGCGCGCATCCGGGCGCCGATATCGACGGGCTCGATGCCCGCCTTGGCCGCCTCTGTCTGCCAGGGCGGCGCCAGGCCGTGAGCGCGCACCTCGAAGCGCTCGAGCAGCGCATCCGGGATGAAGCGCGAGCGCGGCGCGCTGACGTAGCGATCGCCGTGGCGGCCCTGGCCGTGGCTGTAGAAGCGCTGCGGATGGATCAGGTGGAGGGCATCCCTGCGCCCGGGTCATCGCGACGTAGAGGAGGCGCCGCTCCTCCTCGATGTCCTCGACCGTGTCCGTCGCCATGTCGGACGGGATGCAGCCGTCGACCACGTTCAGGATGTAGACCGCCTGCCACTCCTGGCCCTTGGCCGAGTGGATGGTCGAGAGGATCAGATAGTCCTCGTCGCGATGCGGCGCGCCGGCCTGGTCGCCCGCCGCCTGCGGCGGATCGAGGGTGAGATCGCAAAGGAAGCGCTCGCGGCTCGGATGGCTGGCCGCGATCTGCTCGAGCTGATCGAGATCCGCCTGGCGCGCCCAGGGGAACTCGTAGAGGGCGGTGAGCAGCGGATCGTAGAACGCGCGCACGCGGCCGACCTGGCCCTGCCACGGGCTGTTGCCCGCGAGATCGCGCATCAGGCGCGCGAGGCCCGGCCACAGCTCGGCCGCCGCGGCCGGCGCCGCGAAGCCTGCCAGCGCTGCGAAGTCCTGCCTGCCCGCCTCCAGCAGCAGCAGGGCCTTGCGCGCCGTCACCGGCCCGATCCCGGGCAGCAGCTGCAGGCTGCGATAGGCGGCGATCCGATCGCGCGGGTTCTCGGCCCAGCGCAGGATCGCGAGGACGTCCTTGACATGGGCCGCCTCGAGGAACTTCAGGCCGCCATACTTGACGAACGGGATGTTGCGCCTCGCCAGCTCGACCTCGAGCGGGCCGCTGTGATGGCTGGTGCGAAACAGCACCGCCTGCTGGCGCAGCGCCACACCGGCCTCGCGGCAGGCGAGGATGCGCTCGACCACGTAGCCGACCTGGCCCACGTCGTCGCGCACCGCGACCAGGACGGGCTTCTGGCGCGAGGGCCGCTCCGAGAACAGGTTTTTCGTGAAACGCTCCTGTGCCAGGCCGATCACCGCGTTCGCGGCGGCGAGGATCGGCTGGGTCGAGCGGTAGTTCTGCTCGAGCGTCGCGATCGCCGCCGGCGGCTCGAAGCTTCGCGGGAAATCCAGGATGTTGCGCACGCTCGCGGCGCGAAAGCCGAAGATCGCCTGGGCGTCGTCGCCGACCACCGTGACGCCGCGGCCGTCCGGCTTCATCTTGAGGATGATCGCGGCCTGCAGCGCGTTGGTGTCCTGATACTCGTCGACCAGCACGTAGTCGAACCGCGCCGCGATGTCGGCGGCCAGCGCCGGCAGCGCCATCAGCTGCTCCCAGTAGAGCAGCAGGTCGTCGTAATCGAGCACGCTCTGGCGCTGCTTGGCCTCGACATAGCCCGCGAACAGGGCTTTGAGCTCGGCCTCCCAGTCGCTGCACCAGGGGAAGGCCTTGCGCAGGACCACATCCAGGCGCTGCTGCGCGTTGACCGCATAGGAGTAGATCGCAAGGCAGGTGGCCTTGCGCGGGAACCGGCGATCCTGCTGGCTCAGGCCCTGCTCGTCGCGCACGAGGTCGATCAGGTCGGCGGCATCGCTGCGATCGAGCACGGTGAAGGCGGGATCGAGGCCGATCTGCTCGGCATAGAGCCGGAGCAGGCGGGCGCCGGTGGCGTGGAACGTGCCCGACCACAAGGCTCCGCCGTAGGGGATCGCGGCGCCGTTGCGGACCTGCTCGCAGATCTGCTCGGCGCGGCGGGTCATCGCCTCGGCGGCGCGGCGCGTGAAGGTCAGCAGCAGCATGCGGCGTGGATCGGCGCCGTTCAGGATCAGGTGTGCCACCCGGTGCGCGAGCGTGTTGGTCTTGCCCGAGCCGGCGCCGGCGATGACCAGAAGGGGCGGGCCCGGCTCCAGCCTGCCCTCGGCCGGCACGCCAAAAGTCACGGCGGCGCGCTGTGCCGGATTCAAGGTGCTGTGATGTGATGCGCTGTGCACCAGATTGTCATAGCGCAGGCGGGCACCGCCCGCCAAGCACGATCAGCGGGCGGCGCGTCGTTCAGCCGGCCGTTGCCGCCGCGGCGACGCCTGCGGCCGGCTCGACGTGGACCGCGACGTCGATGCGGTGCTCGCCGCCGCCCAGGATCACGCCCATGATCGGGCTCACGTCGCCATAGTCGCGGCCCCAGGCGACCGTGACGTGCTGGTCGCTGGGCACGACGTCGTTGGTCGGATCGAGGTCCAGCCAGCCCCAGGCCGGCAGCCAGACCGACAGCCAGGCGTGCGAGGCGTCGGCGCCGCGCAGCCTTGCCGCGCCCTTGCGCGGCTGCGTCACCAGGTAGCCGCTGACGTAGCGCACCGCGAGGCCGAGCGCGCGCATCGCTGCGATCTGGAAGTGCGCGAAGTCCTGGCAGACCCCGCGGCGCTCGGAGAATACCTGGTCGACCGGGGTCGATACCGAGGTGGCGCCGGGCTCGTAGCCGAAGTCGCGGCGGATGCGGCTGGTGAGATCGCGGGCGGCATCGAACAGCGGGCGGCCCGGTGCGAACGAGGCCGCGGCGTAGCCGGCGAGATCGCTGCTCGCGCGCGTGTAGGGCGATGCGAAGGTGAGCTCGAAGATCGCGAGACCGTCTGCCGACCGGTCGCCGGCGAGCTGCGCCACCGCGGTCTCCCACGGCACGGTCGTGCCCGGCCGCGGCGGCTCGAACGGCGCTCACCTCGACCAGGCTCCGGCTGTGGAACGACAGCTCGGTGTGCGATTCCTGCACGGTCAGGTAGGTGACCGGATTGCCGAAATAGTCGGTATCGTCGACCGAGGAGGCGGGCGCAGGGGTGACCTCGAGGACGCTCTGCAGGCAGCGCTGATGCTCGCAGGTGCGCGGCGCCAGATGCAGGACGTGGTGCGAGATCGAGATCGGCGCGCTGTAGCGATAGCGGGTGCGATGGCTGACCTCGTAGATCACGGCTCGATGCTCACGGCTCGATGCGGGTCGAGGCGATCGAGGTGAAGCGCGCCTCGGCATGGGCGAAGTGACTGCGGCAGATCACGTCGGACAGCTCGGGCAGGGCGCGCGCGAGGCGGGCGAGCAGCTCGGCGAGCGCAGGCCGCGGCGCGCCGGGCTCGGCCCCGGCCAGCACGCCCGGGTCGACCAGGCGCAGCTCGGTCAGGAGCGGCATGACGATCCGTTGCGCCGGGCTGTAGTGCGGGCCGTCGCCGCGGCTGTCCGGCAGGCGTTGCAGATGCCCGTCGATCACCCCGAGCTGGAAGGCGACCGCGCGCGGGTTGGTCTCGTCGAGCAGCAGCAGGTCGAGCACCGGCGCCAGCAGCGGCGTCATCAGGTAGCGCGAGCGATAGGTCATCGAGCTGTCGGCGAGCTCCAGCAGCAGCGGCAGGGTGCCGCTCGCGACCGGATCCTCGCGCCCGGCCAGCAGGCCGCGCATCAGGTCGACCGCCTGGCAGGCGCGCTCGACGCGGCGGCCCATGTCGAGAAAGCGCCAGGCGAAGTTGCGCGTCATGTTCTCCGACCCGGTGCCGCTGAACGCGGCGAGCAGCCGCAGGCCCTCGTCGAGCACGTCCAGGGTCGGGCCGTCGATCAGCTGCTCGGGCATGCGGCGGACGCCGTTCGGGGCGCACAGAGCGGCGAGCATGCGCCAGGCGTCCTGCGAGATCTGATCGCGGGCAAGCGTCGCCGTGCGATGCAGGTGGTCGATCGTGTCGGAGAGGCCGTAGGGCCGGCCCTGGCTCAGCGCCAGGGCGTCGAGCTGGCGCTCGATGCGGCCGAGCGCGCCGGTCTCGCGCTTCGGATCGGGCGCGAGGGGGGCCTTTTGCAGCAGCACGTCGAGCAGGCGCTCGAGCAGTGCTGGCGACTGGCTCGGCCCGACATCGACCACCAGCCGGGTCACCACGCTGCGCAGCCCCCGAAGAATGCCCTCGGCGCGCTCGGCGTTGCGGCCGAGCCAGTAGAGATTGTCGGCCGTGCGGCTCAACAGGTCGCGTCCGGTGCGGCGCAGATGCACCGTGCTCATGGTCGACTTGAGCAGGCTCGCCGGGGCGGGCAGGGGCTCCTCGGACAGCACCCAGCAGTCCTTGCTGCCGTGACCGCTCGGCAGCTCGAAGGTGGTCGTGGCGGCGGCCATGCGGACCAGGCCGCCCGGCATCACGGCGTAGCCGCTGCGGCTCCTGCCGACGAACAGCCGCAGCGCGAAGCGGACCGGCGCGAGGCCGCGCTCGCTCCATGCCGGCGTGGTCGCCAGCTCGACCGGCTGGCGCGCGACATAGCGATGGCCCTCGTGCTCGAGCCGGCGCATCAGCGCGTCGCGGTCGTCGTCCGCGACGGGCAGGGCGGCGCCGCGCACCGGCAGGATCGAGAGCTCGCTCTGCCGCTCCAGGACCTCGGCGCGGGCCGCGGCATCGCCGCACCAGAGCGATGGCGCCTGCTCGAGCAGCAGCTCCTCGCCGAGCAGCCGGCGGCACAGGGCCGGCAGGAAGGGCACGAGCCCGCGGCTCTGGGCGAGCCCGGAGCCTAGCGCATTGGCGACGATCACCCGGTCGCGGCGCGCCGCGCGGGTCAGGCCGGCGGCCCCGAAGCGGCCCTGGCCATCCAGCTCGAGCGGATCGCAGTCGGCGCCGGGCACGCGCCGCACCACCAGGTCGACCCGCTGCAGGCCGTCCAGCGTCTTGAGGAACACCTGGTCGTCGCGCACCGTCAGGTCGGCGCCCTCGACCAGGGTGTAGCCGAGGTAGCGGGCGATGTAGGCATGGCTGAAATAGGCAGGATCCGAGGGCCCCTTGACGAGCAGCACCGCCCGGCCGTCGTCGCGATCGAGCGTGCCGAACAGATCGTCGCGCTGTGATTGGAAGAACCCGGCCAGGCGCTGGACCGGGCAGTCGCGGAACAGCTCGGCAAAACCGTGCGAGAGCGCGACCCGGTCGGCGACCGCCTCGCCGGTGCCGGACGGCGTCTCGGTGCGGTCGGCCAGCACCAGCCAGCGGCCGCAGGCGGTGCGCGCGACGTCGGCGCCGTAGAGCAGAAGGTTCGGGCGCCGGTGGCCCTCGCGCCGCACCCAGGGCCGCAGAAAATCCTCGCTGCCGAACACCAGGGCCGGCGGCAAAAGGTTCTCCTGCAGCAGCGTAGCGGTGCTGTAGAGGTCGGCGAGAACGGCCTCCAGCAGGCGTGCCCGCTGGATCAGCCCGGCCGCCAGATGGCACCAGTCGGCCGACGCCATCACCAGGGGCAGCGTGTCGAGCTGGCCGGCCTGGGCCGGATCGTCGGGATCGGCGTGGACGTTGAAGGCGATGCCGCTGTCGCGCAGCAGGCGCGCGGTCGCCTGCTCGCGCTGGCGCCGCTCCTCGGGCCCGAGCGCCGCGAGCGCGCCGACCAGCCGCTGCCAGTGATCGCGCAGGCGGCCATCTTGCGCCATCATCTCGTCATGGACGCCCGGCAACGGGCGATAGCCCGCCAGCAGCGCCTGGGCCGCATCGACCCGTGAGGATGGCTTTGGGATCTGCACCGCGTCGGCTCGCTCAGTCAAACCGGCGAAGATCCAGGGTAAACGGGAAATCCGGGTTAACGAGCGCGGCATCGACGTGCATCGGCGCCGCCGCGTGGCCGAAGTCGAGGAAGCGCGCGAGGCGCCGGCCTTCGGCCTCGTAGGCGTTGAGCGGCAAGGTCTCGTAGTTGCGCCCGCCGGGATGGGCGACGTGATAGGTGCAGCCGCCGAGCGAGCGGCCCGACCAGCGATCGACCAGGTCGAGCACCAGCGGCGCGTGGATGCCGATGGTCGGATGCAGGCACGACTCCGGCTGCCAGGCGCGAAAGCGCACGCCCGCGATCGCCTCGCCCTGCCGGCCGGTCGGCGCCAGCGGCAGGGTGCGGCGGTTGCAGGTGACCGCATGGCGGCCGTGGTTGATGCCGCGCACCAGCACCTGGAGGCGCTCGAGCGAGCTGTCGACGTAGCGCGCCGTGCCGCCGGGGGCGTCCTCCTCGCCCATCACGTGCCAGGGCTCGAGCGCCTGGCGCAGCTCGAGCGTGCAGGTCGCCGCATTCGACCGTGCCGCAGACCGGAAAGCGGAACTCGAGGTGCGGCAGGAACCAGGCGTCCTCGAAGGCGAAACCGGCGGCGCGCAGATCGGCCAGCACGTCCAGGAAATCGGCCCACACCAGGTGCGGCAGCATGAAACGGTCGTGCAGCGCGGTGCCCCAGCGGACCAGCCTGGCGCGATAGGGCTGCTGCCAGAACCAGGCGATCAGCGCGCGCAGGAGCAATTGCTGGGCGAGGCTCATGCGGGCGTGCGGCGGCATCTCGAAGGCGCGGAACTCGACCAGGCCGAGCCGCCCGGTCGGACTGTCGGGGTCGTACAGCTTGTCGATGCAGATCTCGGTGCGATGGGTGTTGCCGCTGACGTCGATCAGAAGGTTGCGGAACAGGCGATCGACCAGCCAGGGCGGCGAGGGCTCGTCGGGCGAAGGCGTCAGCGCGAGCGCGATCTCGAGCTCGTACAGGCTGTCGTCGCGCGCCTCGTCGACGCGCGGCGCCTGGCTGGTCGGGCCGATGAACAGGCCCGAGAACAGGAACGAGAGGGCCGGGTGGTTCTGCCAGTAGGTCAGGAGGCTCGCAAGCAGATCGGGCCGGCGCAGGAACGGGCTGTCCTCCGGCGTGGGGCCGCCGACCACGATGTGGTTGCCGCCGCCGGTGCCGGTGTGGCGCCCATCCAGCATGAACTTCTCGACCGAGAGCCGGGAGAGCCGCGCCTCCTCGTAGAGCGCCTCGGTGATCTCGATCTGCTGGCGCCAGCTGTGCGAGGGATGGATGTTGACCTCGATCACGCCGGGATCGGGCGTGACCTTGACGGCCTCGAGGCGCGGGTCGGCAGGCGGCGGGTAGCCCTCGATGCGGACCGGCAGCGCCAGCGCCAGGGCGGTCGTCCTCGATCGCCTCGATCAGGGGGGTGAAATCCTCGGCACGCTCCAAGGGCGGCAGGAAGACGTGAAGGTGGCCGTCGCGCGGCTCGAGCGCCAGCGCCGTGCGGACCGGGGCAGAATCCTCCGTCTCGTCAGCGGCGGTTGCGGGCGGCGCGGGCAAGGAGCCCAGCGGCAGGCGGTAGCCGAGCGGCGAATCGCCCGGGATCAGGACCAGACGCTCGAGCGGCCATCGCTCGCTGCGCCACTTGGGATGACCGGCGCGTGCTCGGGGCCTTGCCGCGGCCGCAGCGGCAGCACGAAACCGCAGGGCGGGCCGAAGCGGAGCAGGCCGTCGTCGCCCAGCTCCCTGCTGCGCGGATCCTCGTAGGCGGGCATCAGGTGGTCGGGCTCGAGGTCGAGCCGCCCGGTCAGGCCCGCGCGCAAACCGCAGGGCGTCGTCGGCGTCGGCGGCCCGTCCGGGCGCGTCATCCGAGATCAGCGCCGAATCGCGCCACAAAGGCACGCCGTCGCGCCGCCAGTAGAGCGCGAAGGACCAGCGCGGCAGCGGCTCGCCGGGATACCACTTGCCCTGGCCGAAGTGCAGCAGGCTGCCCGGCGCGAAGCGATCGCGCAGGCGGCGGATCAGGGCGGCGGCGCAGGCGCGCTTGTGCCTGCCGTCGGCGGCGGTGTTCCATTCGGCGGCATCGGGCTCGTCGCGGCCGACGAAGGTCGGCTCGCCGCCCATGGTGAGGCGGACGTCGCCTTCGGCCAGCCGGCGGTCGACCTCGTCGCCGACCGCGACGATCGCGGCCCATTGCGCCTCGCTGTAGGGCTTGGTGACGCGCGGCGTCTCGAGGATCCGGGCGATCCGCATGTCGAACGCGAACTCGACCTCGGCCGGGCCGGCGCTGCCGGTGATCGGCGCGGCGTTCTGCGGATCGGGGGTGCAGGCGAGCGGGATGTGGCCCTCGCCCGCGAACAGCCCCGAGGTCGGGTCGAGCCCGACCCAGCCCGCACCCGGCAGGTAGACCTCGGCCCAGGCGTGCAGGTCGGTGAAATCCTCCGCGGCGCCGGACGGGCCGTCGAGCGCTGCGACGTCGGGCTTGAGCTGGATCAGGTAGCCGGACACGAAGCGCGCCGCGAGGCCGCGCTGGCGCAGGATCTGGACCAGCAGCCAGGCGGTGTCGCGACACGAGCCGCTGCCGAGCTGCAGGGTCTCCTCGAAGCTCTGGATGCCCGCCTCCATGCGGATCACGTAGGCGATCTCGCGCTGCAGGCGGCCGTTGAGCTCGACCAGGAACGACACCGTGGCCTCGGGCGCCTGCGGGATCGAGGCGAGCAGCGTCGCGCAGGCGAGGGCCGGGCGGCGCCATCTCGAGATAGGGCTCGAGGTCCTTCTTCAGCAGCGGCTCGTAGGCGAACGGCACGGCTTCGGCGGCCGGCTCGAGAAAGAAATCGAACGGGTTGATCACCGCCATCTCGGCGACCAGCCCGACCTCGACCGCAAAGCGCGTGGTGGGCTCGGGGATCACGAGGCGGGCGAGATGGTTGCCGTGCGGGTCCTGCTGCCAGTTGAGGAAGTGCTCTTTGGGCTCGACCTCGAGGCTGTAGCTCACGATGCGGGTGCGGCAGTGCGGTGCGGGGCGCAGGCGGATGATCTGCGGGCCCAGCTCGACCGGCCGGTCATAGGCGTAGGTGGTACGATGCTGCAGCGCAACGTGAAGAGCCATGGCAACCCGTCACCGCTTGCCGATCCCGGCGAGAACATGCCGCGGCGCGCGTCGCCGGTCAAAGCGTAAGCGTGGTGATGGCGGAGCAAGCTGCCTTGACGTGTGACATGTGACACATTACATATCGCGGACATGATCCGGAGCTTCCGGCACCGCGGATTGAGAAGGCTGTACGAGAAGGGCGATCGGCGCCAGCTCAGGCCGGATCAGGTTGACAAGATCGAGCACATTCCGCGCGTCTCGATGAGGCCGATCAGGTCGGACAGATGGACCTGCCGGGCTTCCGGCTGCATCCGCTCAAGGGCGATCTGGCCGGGTTCTGGGCCGTGACTGTCCGAGCCAATTGGCGTGTCGTTTTCCGCTTCGATGCCGGCCATGCCCATGACGTCGATCTGGTCGACTACCATTGAGGAAGCGTGACATGCCGATGAAGAGCCCGCCCCATCCCGGCCTGTCGGTGAGGCACGACTGCCTGGAACCGCTCGGGCTTACCGTGACCAAGGGTGCCGCAGTTCTCGGCGTGACCCGGCAGACGCTGAACGATCTGGTCAATGGCCGCCGCGGAATCTCGCCGGAAATGGCGCTGCGTCTCGACCTGGCGTTCGGCGGCGGCGCCGATGTCTGGCTGCGGCTGCAGGCGGCCTACGATCTCGCCCAGGCCCGCAAGAACGCGGACCGGCTCGACGTCAAGCGCTACCACCCAGCGGCTTGACGGGCATCGAGCGGTGGCGGCACCTGCGCCGGGAGCACTGCGCCATGCCAGAGATCATGACAGCTGAGCGCGTCCCCGACCTTTTGCGCCCCGGCATGACCGTGTTCGTCGAAGGGGCGAGCGGGGAGCCCACGGCGCTGCTGGAAGCCCTTGCCGCAGCGCCCGAGGCGAGCGCCGGCGTGCACTATGTCGGCTGCCGGGTGCCGGGCGTGAACCTGGTCGATCCCGCCTCGTTCCACGCCGGCGCGAGGCTCACCAGCTTTTTCGTGTTCGGCGACATCGCGCGCTCCCATGCGGCCGGCAAGGTGCGCTTCCTGCCGCTGCATTACAGCGCGATCTTCGCCTATCTGGCCGCCCTGCCGGTCGACCTCGCCCTGATCCAGGTGACCCCGCCCGATGCCGACGGCCAATGCAGCCTGGGGCCCTCGGTGCACTTCGTGCCGGCGGTGCTGGATCGTGCCGGCGCGCGTGGTCGCCGAGGTCAACGCCGCCATGCCGCGGCCGGCGCAAAGCGTGCTCGTTCCCTACGAGCGGCTCGATGTCGTCGTCCAGACCGACCATCCCCTGGTGGCGCTCGAGACCGGAGCGCTGTCGGACCAGGCCCGAAGGATCGGCCAGCATGTCGCCGGCCTGATCGAGGACGGCGACTGCATCCAGGTCGGCATCGGCAAGGTGCCGGCCTCGATCCTCGGAGCGCTGCACGGCCACAGGGACCTCGGCCTGCATGGCGGCATGGTGACCGACGAGGTGGTGGACCTGCACGCCGCAGGCGCGCTCAAGGCACATGGTCTGCTGCACGGCGCTCGGCTCGCGCGTCTACGACTGGACCGCGACCCGCGACGACCTGCGCTTTGCGCCGGTGAGCTACACCCACGACGTGCGCGTGATGGCGCAGATCGACCGCTTCGTCGCGATCAATGCTGGTCTCGCGGTCGACCTGTTCGGCCAGGCCAATGTCGAGATGCTGGGCGGCCGTCAGGTCAGCGGCACGGGCGGGCTCATGGATTTCGTGCGCGGCGCGCGGCTGTCGCGCGGCGGCCGCTCGATCCTGGCGCTGCCGTCCACCGGCGGCGGCGCCTCGCGCATCCTGCCGCGTCTCGACGACACCCACGTGGTGAGCCTGCCGCGCGCCGATGCCGACATCGTGGTCACCGAGCACGGCGTGGCGCACCTGCGCGACAAATCGATCGACGAGCGCGCCGAGGCCCTGATCGCGATCGCCGATCCCGCCGCGCGCGATGCGCTCGCCAATGCCTGGGATGCGCTGCGCGCGAAGGGGGCTCAGTAGACGCCGTCTGCCTTCATCGCCGCAAGCTCGGCGTCCGAGTAGCCGAGCCCGCGCAGGATTTCTTCCGAGTGCTCGCCGTGCGCGGGCGGGTCGAAGCGCATCTCGCCGGGCTCGTCGGAAAACTTGATCGGGATGCCGAGGTGCTCCCAGCCGCGTCGATCTTCGACCACCATGTCGCGGTGGCGGGCCTGCGGATCGTCGAGTCCCTCGCGCAGCGTCTTGACGGGCGCAAACGCGATGTCCTTGCCAGCCATCCAGTCCACCCACTCGGCCTGGGTTCTGGCTCAGGAAGGTCTCGCGTCAGGAAAGTCCCGCACGGGGTCCTGGCCCGGGCCCGGCGGCAGCCTGCACAAGCGGGATCAGATCGGGCCGGCCGAGGGCCGTGAGCAGGTTGGTCGCGAATTTCATCTCGGCACCGCCCAGCACGACGAACCTGCCGTCCTTCGTCTCGTAGACCCGATACATGGCGTTGCCGCCCCAGGTGCGCTCGTGCTTGGCCACGGGCTGGCGCCGCTCCGTCATCGGCAGCCCGTAGCCGTTCGGCAGCGAGGCGATCAGCGCGTCCATCATCGCGACGTCGATGTAGTCGCCCTTGCCGGTGGTCTGGCGGCGCAGCAGCGCCATGAGCACGCCGGCGAGCGCCATGTTGCTCGCCAGCATGTCGGCGCAGGCGATCGCGGGTGCCCACGGCCGCCCGTCCCAGCCGAGATTGACGCTGAGTGTGCCCGAGGTCGCCTCGACCGCGAGATCGTGCGCCGGCCGGTCGCGGTAGGGTCCCGTCTGGCCGAAGGCCGAGATCGAGACGTAGACGATCTTTTCCGCACGCGCGGAGACCGCTTGGTAGCCGACGCCCAGCCGATCGACCACGCCCGGCCGGAACGATTCGACGAGCACGTCCGCGGTCGCGGCCAGGCGCAGCAGCGCCTCGACCCCGGCCGGGCGCTTGAGGTCGAGGGTCAGGCTCTTCTTGCCGCGATGGGTGTTGGCGAAATAGACGCTCACGCCGTCGCGCTCCGGGCCGATCCTGCGGTTCGGCTCGCCTTCGGGAGGCTCGACCTTGATCACCTCGGCGCCGTGATCGGCCATCACCTGGGTCATCGCCGGCCCGGGCAGGAACAGGGAAAGGTCGACGACGCGGATGCCCGCGAGCTTCATCGCTTCCCTTCCGGGGGCCGGTACCAGGCCGCATCGCGTTTCTGCTCGAAAGCTCGCGAGCCCTTCGGCGGCTTCGGGCGAGGCGCGCCTGACCGCGGCCTGTGCCGCCAGCGCCTCGACGTCCTGCTCCGACAGCTCGAGGTGGGCCTCTGCGAGCACCAGGCGCTTGGTCTCGCGCACGGCCTCCGGGGCGCTTCGTAGGATCGCCTCGACGATCGGCTCTGCGGCCCGGTCGAGCCCGCCCTCGGCGCAGACCTCGTGGATCAGGCCGATGCGGCGCGCCTCATGCGCATCGAAGCGCTCGCCGGTGATGCCGTAGCGGCGCAGGCTCGACACACCCATCGCGGCGCAGAGCTGCGGGATGATCGGGGCGGGGATCACGCCCCAGCGCACTTCGGAAAGGGCGAAGGCCGCCGTCTCGGTTGCGATCCGGACATCGCAGCAGGCGACCATGCCGACCCCGCCGCCGTAGCAGGCGCCGTGCACCAGCGCGATCGTCGGCACGGGAAATTCGTTGAGGCCACACATCGCCTGGGTCGTCCTGCGCGAGAACGCGACGTTGTCTTCCAGCGCGAAGCCCGCGACCCGTTTCAGCCAGGCGAGGTCGGCGCCCGCCTGAAAGTTTTTCCCCTTGCCCCGCAGCACCAGGAGGCGCACGCGCGGGTCGGCCGCCAGCGTGCCCAGCGCGCCGAGCAACCCATCGATCAGCGCACCGTCATAGGCGTTGTGTACCTCGGGACGGTTGAGCGTGACCGTGGCCACGCCGCGCCCGTCGACCGAGCTCAGCACGATGTCCGCCATGCGACCTCCGTAAGCTTCAGATCACGCCTTGCTGGCGCAAATCGTCGATCGCCGCCTGGTCGTAGCCCAGCTCCTCGAGGATCGCGTCGGTGTCCTGGCCGAGCTTCGGCGCCGGGCGCGCCGGCACTTTCGCCCCCATCCGGATCGGGCTCGCCACCACCTTCAGGCCGTCATGGTCCGGGTGCTCGAGACGCTGGATGCCCTCGCGCTCGTGGTGGAACGGGTTGTCCAGCGCCTGCTGCAGATCGTGCACCGGCGCGCAGGGCACTGCACCGCCCATCGCCTCGATCCACTCGGCCGTGGTGCGCGTGCAAAGGGTCGCGTCGAGCTCCTCGGTCAGCCGGTCGCGGTTGGCGTGGCGCGCCTCGCGGTCGCAGTAGGCCGGGTCATGGATCAGCTCGGGCCGGCCGATCTTCTCGCAGAGAATCTCCCAGAAGCGCTGCGTCTGGCACATCAGAAAAATCCAGCCGTCGCGCGTGCGGTAGAGCTGCGAGGGCACGATGTAGGGATGCGCCGAGCGCGGCATGCGCGTGGTGGTGTGCCCCTCGCTCAGATACCACGCCGCCGGATAGCTCAGCTGATGCATGGCGACGTCGAAAAGGCTCACGTCGACGTCGCGGCCGATGCCGGTCTCGCGCGCCGCATGCAGGCCGCACATCAGGGCGAACGCCGTGGTCATGCCGGTCATGAAATCGACCATCGAGAGGCCAAAGCGCGCCGGCGGCCCGCCCGGCTCGCCGGTCAGCGCCAGAAAACCGCACTCGGCCTGGACCAGAAAGTCGTAGCCCGGCCAGCCCTTGCGCGATCCCTCGCGGCCGTAAGCCGAGAGATGCGCGCACACGATCGCAGGGTTCAGGTGCTTCAGGTCGTCGTAGCGCAGCTTCAGCTTTTCCGGCTGGTCGCCGCGCAGGTTGCCGAACAGGCCGCGCGCCGTCACCACGAGCTTCTCGAAGACCGCGCGGCCCGAGCGGTGCTTGAGGTCGAGCGTGAGCGATTTCTTGTTGCGGTTCAGGCTCTGGAAGAAATGGCTGTCGTCCTCGCCCAGGAAGTAGGGGCCGACGCCGCGCGACATGTCGCCGCCGCTCGGCCGATGCTCGATCTTGATCACCTCGGCGCCCATGTCGGCGAGATGGGTCGAGCCGTAGGGGCCGGCGCCGTATTGCTCGATCGCCAGGATGCGCAGTCCCGCCAGGGGAAGCTTCATACGGGGTGCCCCACGTGCTGCCTTCGACCTTCTTACGCGCTGCGGCGGCCCGGCTCAACCGAGTGCCCGGCCCGCCGTGCCCGGCGTTGCCAGGCGTCCTGCGTCAGCGCACGAAAGGCCCCGCCTCGCGCGGATCGGCGCCGTCGAGCATCGGGCTGCCGAGCCTCGTCCAGACCATCTGCTCGGGCAGGGCCTGCGGTCGCCGCGGCGCGTTGCGGTTGAAGTCCTCCGCCATGTGCGTGGCCAGCTCGTGCTCGGTGAAGAACCGTCCCGGCTCCCCGGGGCGCGGCTCGAGGCCGAAGCCGAAGAACACCCGCGAGGTCGGATCGCCCCTGGTCCGCTCGCGGATGTAGAACGCGTTCTCGCCGGCGAAGGCGCCGTAGGGAACCTCGATCTCGTAGGCGGGCACGTTCTTGAGATAAGCCCAGTCGCCGGGCACCATGTCCGCGGCCTCGATCTTGCCGGCGAACAAGTCGCCCGCCGGGTCCGGCTCGCCCTGCAGGTGGTAGCGGACGACGAACAGGTGCTTGGAGAGCGAGGTCAGGCTCGCGTTGCGCACGACGGTGGTCCAGAAGCCGAACTGCAGCGGCGGGGTGATCTGGACCGGGCCGATCTGCAGCGCCGGCAGCGAGGGCGTGAAGAGGTCCTCGTCGGTCAGCAGCGCCACGCCCAGTCCTATCAGCGCGTAGGTCGCCGGCCGGCCGTCCGGCCGCACGGGCTGGAAATGCGGCCAGCTCTGCTGCGGATGCAGGTCGTCGAAAGCGGACGCGCCCAGAAGCTCGTCCGCGGCATCGAGCACGGTCAGCTGCACGCCGGCGTGGCAGTCGAGCTCCGAGGGCGCGGTGCGGAACGCCTGCACGGCGGCGTGCGCGCTCACGCCCGGCAGCGAGCGGGCGGCGAAGCGCTCCGATCCCCGCACCAGCGTGCCCTTGGCCTCGGGATAGGTCTCCCAGCCGGACGGCACCCCGAGGTCGCAGCCGAACGCCACGGGCGAGCGGCCCTGCAGGCGCGCCTCCATCCGCTCGATGATCTTGGCGCGCAGCTCGATGGTATCCCGCAGGCGGCGCCTGATCGGCGAAGCGGAACGCCCGGGTGCGGCTGCAGCGCATCGCCTCGAAGATCTCCTTGCGCCGCTGCGTCAGGTCCTGCAGGCCGACCTGGCGCGCGTTCAGGACCTTGTGGTCGCCGAGCCAGAGGCCGGGTCGGACGTCGGCGCTGTTGGCGACCAGGACGATGCCGGGCGGGCTTGCCGAGGCCTGGCGCAGCGGGCAGGACTCCTCCTGCTCCTGGGGCTCGGGCTGCGGCGGCTGCACGGCGGGTCCCGGGCCGCATTCGCCGCCGAACGGGTTCTGCGAGCCGGTGCCGCGGTAGGCAGGGCGCGCCGGCTGCCCCGGCGAGTTCTGGCAGTAGACGCTGTTGTCGTGGATGGCACCCCTGCCGGTGGGACGGCTGGTGTTGGCGGCCTCCGCCACCTGGATGCCTGCCAAAACACCGAAGACCACGAGCGCCCAGACGCGCCACCCCACGCCCAGCCGGCATCGCGCCATGACCCGACCTCCTTCGTTCGCCCGCACAGCGGCGCGCGGACGATGCGCCTTCCCGCAGGCGCCGTCAACGCGGGGGACAGGCCGGGCGGGCGTCGGGTCGGGCAGGGGTCAGGCGGGCCGGAACGGCTCGCCGAAGCGCACCAGGTGCGCCAGCGCATACGCCGCCAAAAGCACCTGATCGTCGGGAATGCCTTGCGATCGCAGCGCATCGCGCAGCTCGTGATCCATCTGCCGGGTCAGGGCTTGCGCCGGCATGTCCGGCACCTCCGGCGGCCAGGCGTAGTTCAGGTCGTCGGCCAGGGCCTGGCGCTCCTCCTCACTGGCGTCGTCGTCGACCAGGGCGGCATGCGCAGCCTGCATCACCGCATCGCGAAAAGGATCGTCCATGATGTTCCGGCTCCCATTGATCAACGTGCTCTCCCGCTCCGCGAACGTATTGCGATAGGCCTGGTTTCTTTTGAATGTGGGTCAAATTGGCGCAGGGCTCCCGCCATGTCAAACCGGGTTTCTTGCCAGCAGCTGCCTTGCGATGATGATCCGCTGGATCTCGTTGGTGCCCTCGCCGATGCACAGCAGCGGCGCGTCGCGAAAGTAGCGCTCGACCGGGAACTCTTTGGCGTAGCCATAGGCGCCGTGGATGCGCATCGCCTCGATGCTGTTCTCGAGCGCGGCCTCGGAGGCAAAGTATTTGGCCATGCCCGCTTCCATGTCGCAGCGCTCGCCGCGATCGTAGGCCGTGGCAGCGGCCTCGGTCAGCAGCCGGGCCGCCTCGCAGCGCGTGGCCATCTCGGCGAGCTTGAGCTGGATCGCCTGGTGCTGGCCGATCGGCTTGCCGAAGGTTTTTCGCTGCTGGGCGTAGCGCACCGAAGCGTCGAGTGCTGCCTTGGCGAGGCCGACGCCGCGCGCCGCGATGTTGATCCGCCCCAGCTCGAGGCCCGCGACCGTATGATGAAAGCCGTGGCCCTCCTCGCCGCCGATCAGGTTGTCCGCGGGCACGCGAAAATCCTCGAGCACGAACTCGCCGGTATCGATCCCCTTGTAGCCGAGCTTCTCGAGCCTCCGGGTGACGCGAAAGCCCGGGCCCTTCTCGACCACGAACAGCGACATGCCGCGGTGGCGCGGCAGGGCTTGCGGGTCGGTCTTGACCAGCAGGGCCAGGCACGAGCCCTCGACGCTGTTGGTGATCCAGCTCTTCGTGCCGTTGATGACGTAGTGATCGCCATCGCGCACGGCACGCGCACGGATCGCCTGCAGGTCGGTGCCGCAGTCGGGCTCGGTGAGAGCGAGGCCGCCGCGCAGCTCGCCCGCGGCAAAGCGCGGCAGGAAGGAGCGCTTCTGGGCTTCGGTGCCGAAGCGCTGCACGGCGGCCGCCATCATCAGGTGCGAGCTGAAGACGCCGGAGAGCGACATCCAGACCTCGGACATGCGCGCGACCATGCGGGCATAGGTCAGCGTCGGCATGCCGAGGCCGCCGTATTCGGGCGCGATCGTAGCACCAAACAGGCCGAATTCCCGCATCTGCTCGACCATGCGCGCGCGGATAGGCGTCGGCGTGCTCGAGCTCCAGCACCTGCGGGCGCACCTCGCGCTCGAGCCAGCGCTCGATCGCATCCAGCATCTGGCGCTCGTCGTCCCCGGTGAACGCCTCGCCGCCCGGCCGGTCGTCCTGGTCATGATGGCTCTCCCTGCCTGCGCATCATAGCAGACACAACCTCACCTTGACTAACTTCACCCTGCCCTCCATCTACCATCCATGTGGATGGAGATGGGATGGCCAAACCAATGCCAGGCAACGTTCATGAGCTGCGACCCAGGACCGGCGACACCGAGAAGATCACGATTAACCTCGGCTATGTCGACCTCGGCCAGATCGACCTGATGGTGGGAGAGGGATTCTATTCGAACCGCACCGACTTCATCCGTACCGCCATTCGCAACCAGCTCGAGCGCCATGCCGACGCGGTGAAGCGCTCGGTCGCGCACCAGAGCCTGGACCTCGGCCTGCGGCACTACAGCCGCGAGGATCTCGAAGCGGTGCGTGCTCGCGGCCAGACACTCCAGATCCACGTCCTCGGCCTTGCCAGCATCGCCGACGATGTGACGCCCGAGCTTGCCTGCGCCACGATCGAATCGGTCGTCGTGCTGGGAGCCCTGCGCGCCAGCCCGGCGGTCAAGGCCGCTCTCGCCGACCGTATCAGGTAAAGGCTCGCCGGTTGCCGCCCTGCTGATGCGGCGGGGATACCGCCGCCCATGGTCAGATTTCGCCAACACCTCGACCGCGAGGCGGCTCGGCTTCCCCGCGCGCCTGACGTCTTGCCAAACAAACAGAGAAAGCACCGGAAATGAACATACCGCACGCCGACATGCTCGAGGCGACCCGCCTCACCCGCGCCGGGAGGCTCACCGAAGCCACCACGCTCCTGCAACGCGTGTTGCGCAGTGAGACGGTGACGGACACTGCATCTGCTCCGACCGGCGAGGCCGCGGGCGCGCCTGGCCGGCGCATCTCGCGCATCATCGACCTGACGCCGGACACGATCGAGCTGACGGATCCGCAGCCATGGTCGCACACCGGGCACGCGTCCGGCACCGGGGTCAGCCCCCGGCCGGCCAGCGGGACGCCGGCAATGGCCCGCTCGCACATGCCCGAGGCGCTGCGCAGCTTCCTCGACCGGGTCGAACGGGGCGACTCCGAGCCCGGCATTGGCGGGCTGGCCAGGCGCTCGCCGCCGCACGCGCCGGACGTCATGCCGGACGGCGGGCAGTTCCTGGCCGCCTCGTACGGCAACCAGGCCGGCAGCCGCGCCTACAAGCTGTACATCCCCAGCGGCTACCATGGCCAGGCGGTCCCGCTGGTCGTCATGCTGCACGGCTGCACCCAGTCGCCCGACGACTTCGCCGCCGGCACGCGCATGAACCTGGTCGCCGATGAGCACAGCCTGCCTGGTGGCGTATCCTGCTCAGGCCGCGTGCGCCAACGCCTCGAAGTGCTGGAACTGGTTCAGCCCGCGCGACCAGCAGCATGGGCAGGGCGAGCCCTCGCTGATCGCAGGCATCACGCGGCAAATCATGCGCGACTACGCGGTCGATCCGGAGCGCGTCTACGTCGCCGGGCTCTCGGCCGGTGCCGCGGCCGCCGCCATCATGGGCATGGCCTACCCCGATCTCTACGCCGCGATCGGCGTGCATTCCGGCCTCGCCTGCGGGGCCGCCAGCGACCTCCCCTCCGCGTTCGCCGCCATGAGCCAGGGCGGCGCCCTCGTGCGCGGCTCCGCGGTAACGATCCCGACCATCGTGTTCCACGGGGATCGGGACAGCACGGTTCATCCGCGCAACGGCGATCAGGTCATCGCGCAGTCGACGAGTGCTGCCACGGGCCTGCAGACCAGGGTTGAGCGCGGCCGGGTGCCCGGCGGGCATGCCTACAGCCGCACGCTGCACGCCGACGCGCGCGGACAGACGATGCTCGAGCAGTGGGTGATCCACGGCGCCGGCCATGCCTGGTCGGGCGGCAGCCCGGCCGGCTCCTACACCGATCCGCGAGGGCCCGACGCGGCCCGCGAAATGCTCCGCTTCTTCCTCGAGCACCCAGCCCAGATACGGCCCGTCTGACTGAGATGGCCCTGTGGCCGCGCTGTGGGAACATTTTTGCCGTACCGCGCGTTGGGAAAGATCCGGCGCTGCACACTTGTCCCTCCCGGTCCTTGCGGATCCGCGGACTGAGCGATCGCAGTCGCCGGCCGCGGATCTCGTGAGGCGACGCAGCACATGCCACTCATCGGCTTCCATGCCTCGCACGAGCAGATCGACCCCCGCTCGTTGCTGGCCGCGGTGCAGGCTGCGGAGGCGGCGGGCTTTCAGGCGGCCATGTGCTCGGATCACTTTTCGCCCTGGAGCGTGCGTCAGGGCGAATCCGGGTTTGCCTGGTCCTGGCTGGGTGCAGCGCTGCAGGCGACGTCCCTTTCCTTCGGTGTGGTCAACGCGCCTGGCCAACGCTACCACCCGGCGATCATCGCGCAGGCGGCGGCCACGCTCGCCCAGATGTTTCCCGACCGGTTCTGGGTAGCGCTCGGCAGCGGCGAAGCGATGAACGAGCATATCACCGGCGAGCTCTGGCCCGTGAAGTCGGTGCGCAACGCCCGCCTGGGCGAGTGCGTCGACATCATGCGCGCCCTGTTCGCTGGTGAGACGGTAAGCCATCAAGGCCTCGTGCAGGTCGATCGCGCCCGGCTTTGGACACTGCCGGCGATGCCGCCGCCTTTGATCGGCGCCGCGGTCAGCGAGGCGACGGCGGCCTGGGTCGGAGGTTGGGCCGACGGTCTGGTCACGATCAACCAGCCGAGGGACAAGCTCGAGCGGATGATCGGGGCCTTTCGCGAGAACGGCGGCGAGGGCAAGCCTCTCTTCCTGCAGATCCACGTCGCCTACGGCCGCGACGAGGAGGCCGCGCTTGCCATCGCGTACGATCAGTGGCGGACCAACGTGTTCCCGCCCTCGATCTGCTGGGACCTGGAGCTTCCCCCAGATGTTCGAGGACGCGGCGCAGTTCGTGCGCCCGGAGGACCTCGAGGGCCCGGTGCTGATCTCCGCCGATGCCGAGCAATTCCTCGACTGGCTGGCGGAGTTTGCCGCGCTCGGCTTCGAGCGGATCTATGTCCATCACGTCGGCAAGGAGCAGCGGGCGTTCATTGAGGTCTTCGGTGAGCGAGTGCTGCCGGCGTTTGCAGGATCAGCATCATGACCCTCATGATCGACGACACTGCCGACCTCTGGTGGAAGAACGCGGTCTTCTACTGCCTGGACGTCGAGACTTTTCTCGATGGCAATGGCGACGGGTGCGGCGACTTCAACGGCCTGACCCACCGGGTCGACTACCTGGCGGGCCTGGGCGTGACCTGTATCTGGCTCATGCCGTTCCAGCCCTCGCCCAACCGCGACGACGGCTACGACATCGTCGACTACTATGCCGTCGACCCGCGCCTCGGCACGCTTGGCGACTTCGTCGAGTTCGTCCGGAGCGCGCGCGACCGCGGCCTGAAGGTCATCGCCGACCTCGTCGTCAACCACACCTCGCGCGAGCATCCCTGGTTCCAGGCGGCACGCGCCGACCGTCATTCGCCCTGCCGCGACTTCTATGTCTGGCGCGACGAGCCGCCCGCGGAGCGGCCGAAGGACCTCGTCTTTCCCGACAAGGAGGACAGCAACTGGGAATGGGACGAGCAGGCCGGGCAGTACTTCCTGCACCGGTTCTACAAGCACCAGCCGGACCTCGACATCGTCCACCCCGCGGTGCGCGAGGAGATCGCCAGGATCGCGGGCTTCTGGCTGCAGCTCGGGCTCTCGGGCTTCCGTGTCGATGCCGTGCCGTTCCTCCTGGAGACCTCAGGCACTGAGACGGAGCCGGAGCTCGATCCCCACAAGTTCCTGCGCGACCTGCGCGCCTTCCTTGGACGCCGTTGCGGCGATGCCATCCTGCTCGGCGAGGTCAATCTCGAGCCCGAGCAGCAGCGCCGGTTCTTTGGCGACGAGGATGGCGACGAGCTGCACATGTGCCTGAACTTCAATGTCAATCAGGCGATGGCGCTGGCGCTGGTCCGCGAGGACGCAGCTCCGCTGGCCGCCGCGTTGCGCGCGCTCACCGCGATCCCGGCGGACGCCCAGTGGGGCAACTTCGTGCGCAACCATGACGAGTGGTCGCTCGACAAGCTCTCGGAGGCGGAGCGCCAGGAGGTGTTCAAAGCTTTCGGGCCGCAAGCGGACATGCAGCTGTTCGGCCGCGGCCTGCGGCGCCGTCTGCCGTCGATGCTGGGCGGCGACCAGGCGCGGCTGCGGATGGTCTACAGCCTCATGTTCGGGCTGCCGGGAGCGCCGGTCCTGTTCTACGGCGAGGAGATCGGCATGGCCGAGAACCTCGAGATCGAAGGGCGGATGAGCGTCCGCTCGCCGATGCAGTGGTCCGGCGAGGCGAACGCGGGCTTCTCGACCGCGGCAAAGGAGAAGCTTCGCCGGCCGGTCGTGGCGGGCGAGTACGGTCCCTCCGCCGTCAACGTCGCCGACCAGCGCCGCGACCCCGACTCACTGCTGAACTGGATGGAGCGGCTCATCCGCATGCGCAAGGAGTGCCCGGAGGTCGGCTGGGGGACCAGCGAGCTCTTGGATGCCGGCGCTGCAGGCCTCTTCGCCCAGCGCTTCGACTGGGACGGCCGGACGACGGTCGTCCTGCACAATCTCGCGGGCAGGCAGCAGCAGGCCCGGCTTGCCTTCGAGCGCTGCGAGGACTGGGAACACCTTCACGACCTCCTGGGCGGCGGAGACCCCGAGCTGTTGCCGGACAAGAGGCTCGAGCTCGACCTTGGCCCCTACGGCTATCGCTGGCTTCGCGTCCATCGCCAAGGTCAGCGCCGCCTGCCGTAGTCGCTTCTCGATTTCCTGGCGGCCACCTCAGGAAAGCGCATCAGATCCCTTGCCGGAGACGACCATGCCAAAGATGCGCTGGTGGCAGACAGGCATCATCTACCAGATCTACCCGCGCTCGTTTCAGGACAGCAATGGCGATGGCGTCGGCGATCTGAACGGCATCCTGCAGCGCCTCGACTACCTGGCCTGGCTGGGGGTCGACGCGGTCTGGCTCTCGCCGATCTTTCCCTCGCCGATGGCGGATTTCGGCTACGACATCAGCGACTACACCGACATCGATCCGGCGTTTGGCACGCTCGCGGACTTCGATCGTCTGCTCGATGCGGCGCATCGCACGGGGCTCAAGGTCGTCCTCGACTTCGTGCCCAATCACACCTCCGACCAGCATCCCTGGTTTCTCGAATCCCGCTCGTCCAGAGCCAGCCCGAAGCGTGACTGGTACATCTGGCGCGATGCCGCGGGGGATGGAGGACCGCCCAACAACTGGCTCTCCGTGTTCGGCGGCCCGGCCTGGACGTGGGACGAGGCGAGCCGGCAATACTACTACCACGGCTTCCTGAAGGAGCAGCCGGACCTTAACTGGCAGAACCGCGAGGTGCGCGACGCGATGTACGACGTCCTGCGCTTCTGGCTGGAGCGCGGCGTCGACGGCTTTCGCGTCGACGTCATCTGGCACCTGATCAAGGACGACCAGTTCCGCGACAACCCGCCGAACCCCAGCTACCGCACCGGCGAGCAGCCATATGCCAGCCTCGACCCGGTCTATACCACCGACCGGCCCGAGGTGCACGAGGTCGTGGGCGAGATGCGCCGGCTCGTGGATGCGTACGCCGACCGGGCGCTGATCGGCGAGATCTACCTGCCGCTCGAGCGGCTCGTGACCTACTACGGCGTCGATCTGCGCAGGCGTGCATCTGCCGTTCAACTTCCAGCTCCTGCAGTGCGCGTGGAACGCGCGGGCCATCCTCGATCTGGTGCGCGACTATGAAGCCATGCTGCCGGCGGGCGGCTGGCCGAACTGGGTCCTGGGCAACCACGACAATCACCGGATCGCGAGCCGCATCGGCGCGGCGCAGGCGCGCGTCGCGGCCATGCTCCTGCTCACGCTGCGCGGCACGCCGACGATGTACTATGGCGACGAGATCGGCATGCAGGACGGGACCATCCCGCCGGAGCTCGTCCAGGACCCGTTCGAGAAGCGGGTGCCGGGCATCGGCGTCGGGCGCGATCCGGCACGCACGCCCATGCAATGGGACGCCACCGCGGCCGCCGGCTTCACCCACGGCACGCCCTGGCTGCCGGTCGCGGACGCCTACCGCGAGACCAATGTCGCGGCCGAGGCGGACGATCCGCGCTCGCTGCTTGCGCTCTACCGGCGCCTGATCGAGCTGAGGCGGCAGCGGCCGGAACTTGCCGCCGGCGACTGGCGGCCTCTGGCGGCCGACGGCGATATCCTGGTCTACGCGCGCAGCGCTGCCGACGTCCGGGTGCTGGTCGCCCTCAACCTCGGTGCGACGCCACACAGGCTGCCGCTTGCCGACCCCGGCCGACTGCTGCTGTCGACGCACCTCGACCGGCCGAGCGAAACCCTCACGGGCCACGTCGAGCTGCGCGCCAACGAAGGCATCATGCTCGGCTGACCTCCACCGACCGGCGCGGCGGGCCACGCCTACAGCCACACGCTGCACGCTGACGCGGGCGGCCGGATGTTCCTCGAGCAGTAGGTGACCCAGGGCGCTGGTCATTCTGGTCTGGCGGCATACGGAGCCGCGAGGTCCGCCACGCCGGCGCTCAGCCCTTGAAAACCTGGCTGCGGTGGAATTCGGCGTAGGCGGGGGAAGGCCAGAAACGCTGATCGGCGGGCTTGCGCAGCAGCATGTCCGGATTGAACAGCCGCCGCACGCTATCCGGCACCGCATCGCGCGCAAGCAGGATGGGGTAGTCCGGCGGGTCGCCGAGCGAGACGAGGCCGCGATCGAACATCCAGTGCACCGTGCCGGACAGCGCCAGCCCGTTGCGGATCGAGTTCGGGGCCGCGCTCGGCCACCGGGCGGATGTGCGCGGCCTGCGCCTCGGAGCGCCCGCCGCCGTTGATCAGCTTGATCCCGGTCATCGCGCAGGTCGACTGGTAGACCGCCTGGACCGCGTGGCGGAACGCCGCGTCGCGCACCGGCCTGCTCAAGATCCGCTCGATCACCGGCCGCTCGAAATCCGCCGCCGCCTCCATCATCCCGGCGGGCAGGATCAGGTCCGGCTGCCTCTCGCTCTGGTCCCGCGACAGTTCCGCCGCGAAGCCTGCTGTGAGGATCGCCGTGAACTCGTCGTCGCCGATCGGTCGCACGGCACGGCCGAACGCGCCCTTGCTCGTGCCGCCATCGTCACGCCGAAGCTGTCGTTCGTAATAAAGCTCGCCCTCGCGGAAGGGGACCGCCCGATCGAAGGTGACGTAGGTCGACGGATCGATGTCGGCATAGAAGAAGCCGCCGCGGGCCGGATCGGGCCTGACGCCGGTCACTCTCGCGACGGCCACGTAGGCGCGCCGTCCGTAGCGGCCGCGATCGTGCGTCCCCACGCGCCCGGGCTCGTAGTAGAGGATGAAGTCGTCCACCGCCGCTTGCGCCGGGCGCAGGTACGTGTCCGGGAAGTGATAGCGCTCCTCGGGCTTGTCGTCGTAGATCGAGGCGGCCTTGTGCGTGAACACCGCTTTCACGGGGCGATCCCTTCGCGCCGCAACGCCCTCCTTACTACAAGAAGCAACGCGACAATGCGAGCGCCCTACGTTGCCCGCGCTCCCTGCGCCGTCCGCCCGTCCACCGCTTGGCCTGTAAACGATCTGCCGGAGCGCCTCTTCCTTCAGCCCGGCGCCGCGGCGAGCTTGTCGTCGATGCTGTGGCCGCGCTTGGGGATCAGCATCGTGCGCTTGAACTCCATCACCAGGGTGCCGTCGGCCTTGTGGGCGCGGGTCGCGATCGTGACGATGCCCTGGGTCGGCCGCGACTTCGACTCGCGCTTCTCGAGCACCTCGGATTCGGCATAGAGCGTGTCGCCGTTGAAGACCGGGGCCGGCATGCGGATGTCGGTCCAGCCGAGATTGGCGATCGCCTGCTGGCTGACATCGGACACGCTCATGCCGGTGACCACGGCGAGCGTGAGCGCGCTGTTGACGATCGGCTGGCCGAACTCGCTCTGGCGCGCATATTCGCGATCGAAGTGCAGCGGGTGCTGGTTCATGGTCAAGAGCGTGAACCAGGTGTTGTCGGCCTCGGTGATGGTGCGGCCGGGACGGTGCTCGTAGATGTCGCCGACCGAAAAATCCTCGAAGCAGCGGCCGTAGGTTTCGCGCCAGCGCCGCTCCCCGACCTTCACCGCCTGCGCCACCATGGGTGATCTCCTTTCCTCGCGGCACCGGGCTGGCACGGGGCCCGGCGCAATGCTGGCTCAGGCCACACCGGTCGCCCGGGCGATCGCGAGCGTGCGGCTGGCGCTGCGCACCACCGGGATCTCGACGAGCTTGCCGTCCAGCACCACGAGGCCGTCCGAGGCGCCCTCGAACGCCTCGATCACCCGCCTCGCCCAGGCGATGCGCTCCGCATCCGGCGTGAACACGTCGTTCACCACCGCCAGCTGCTTGGGATGGATCGTCGCCTTGCCGGTGAAGCCCAGGGCCTGGACCCGGCGGCACTCTTCGCGCAGGCCGTCCATGTCCTCGAGGTCCAGCCAGGGCACGTCGATCGCGTCCAGGCCAAAGCTCGCGGCGGCGTGCACCACGCGCGAGCGGGCATAGAGCATGGAGGTGAAATCCAGCGCGGCACCGAGCTCGGCCGCCATGTCGACGCCGCCGAACAGCAGCGAGCGCATCGAGCCGCAGGCGCCGGCGATCGCGAGGGCCTGGTCGAGGCCGGCGTTGCTCTCGATGATCACGTGCAGGCCGATCGGCCGGGCGGCGCGCTGCAGGAGGGCATCGACGATGCGCACCTCGTCGGCGGATTCGACCTTGGGCAGCATGACGCCATCGGGCGGGCTCGGGTGCTGGGTCAGCGCCAGCAGGTCCTTCAGGCCGAAGGGCGTGCGCAGCGGGTTGATCCGCACCACCCGCTCGATCCCGTCTTCCGGGCCGTCGCCCCGACCGTCGCCGCTGCGCTCGAACAGCGCCATCGCCTGGTCGCGCGCGTGGTCCTTGTGCGCCGGGATGACCGCGTCCTCGAGGTCGACGGTGACCATGTCGGGGCGATGCGCGAGCGCCTTCGCGAACCGGTCCGGGCGCGTCCCCGGCACGAACAGGAGGTTGCGCCGCGGCTGCAAGCGCTCAGCCATGGCGGCTCACCAGCTGTCGCGGACATGCGTCGGGCCGGCCGAAAGCGACGCATGGATGCGTCAGGCGGCGCATCGCGATCGCTTCCCCCGTCATTCGTCAGCTCTGATCGAGGGTGACGACCACATCGCGGCCTTTGATCTTGTACTCGAGCTTCAGGAGCTGCTGATTCTGATCGAACCAGAGCGATGCCTGCCAGTCGCCGGTGAAGTCGAAGCGCTCGGTATTGAAGGATTTGCCCCCGATCTTGAGGCTCTCCGCGCGCTTGCTCACCTGGACGTTCATCAGGCGCAGGTCGCTGAGATTGAACAGCAGCGACTGCTCGGTGATCTGATAGTGCCACACCGAATTCGGGAAGGCGTCGTGCGGCAGCGTCAGGTTCTTGCCGTTCAGGACACCGGTGTACTCGTCCGGCTTGCGTGCGACGGATGCCTGAAACTTGTCGCCATCATCGTTGGTGTGGCCGTCCATGGACTGTAATTCGCCGGTCCGCCACGTCTCGGTCAGGTCCTGTGTGAAATGATAGACCTCGAAGCCGAGCACGGAGTACGAAGCATTGGTCTTGAGCGATTCGACCTCGCCGTGCTCGTCATAGGTGAGCGTGTAGTGCACCTGGCCGATCTTCTTGCCGTCGACCTGAATGGTGGCGAAGTGATTCTGGTGTGTCTTGTCAGCGGCTGCTGCGGTGCCGATCAAGCCGACCACAAGCCACGCTGCGAGCCACGATGTCAGGCGTTGCATCTGCCTCCCTCCCTCGAATCGCTCTGCCACCCGCCTTGCGCCTGCGAGCGCGCACGGCGCGGGGCAGGGTCGTCTACAGCCGGCAGGCCTGCTCGATCTGCGAGATCCGGTCGTTGAGATAGTCGCTGTACGCGCCGGCGCCGACCGGGCCGGTGCTGAACTCCGGCTCGGTCACCAGGCCGCTCGGGACCATCGTCCTGCCGCCGCCCATGGCCTGTTCCATGGCATGGCTCTGCTCACCCCTGAGGACGCGCAGATCGGCCTCGGCCGTCGCGCAGTTGATCTGCCCGGCCTGCGTCGTCGATGCTTCTTCGGCCGGCGCCGTCGATGCTTCGCCGGATGACGCCATCGGCTCGTCTTCGGACCCCGATGCGCACGCCGTCGCAAGCAGCGCGATACCGGTCAACATAGGCAGCAACTTCATTCCAAATCCTCCGATTGCGGCGACACAAGGGTGTCGACCCGATGGCCCGGCTACTGCCGATACGGGGCAACGGCCGAAACCCGCGCCGACTTGTAACCGAATTCGTCGGCGATCGTAAGGACTGAAGCTTAGCGCAATTCGCCCGGCATGCACGCGACGGCAAACGGCAACGATACGGTAACCTTTCTAGCCCTATGCTCCCCTCCCGCGTCGCCCCGCGCGGGCAAAATCCCTTCGCGGCCCCGGGGCAATCGAGCGGATGTCGCCCCATGAAGATTGCATTGGTGATCTCGTCCCTCGGCGCCGGCGGGGCCGAGCGCGTCATGATCACGCTGGCCAACTATTGGGCGGCACGTGGCCGCGCGGTAACCCTGCTGACGTTCGCGCCGCCCGGCACCCGGCCCTACTATGCGCTCGATGCGCGCGTCACGTTGCGCGATCTGGACCGCGTCGCGAGCAGGCGACGGTTGCGCTCGCTGCGTCAGAGCGTGCACCGCGTCCTCGTGCTGCGCCGCGAGATCCGTGCGATCGAGCCGGACGTCGTGATCTCCTTCCTCGCCAAGATCAACATCATCACGGTCCTCGCGACGCGCGGGCTCGACGTCGGCGTGATCGTATCGGAGCGCAACAATCCCCTGCGCCAGGTCGTGAACCCCGTCTGGCGCTGGCTGCGCCTTCGCCTGTACGGCGTGGCCGACCGGCTGGTGACGCCGAGCCGCGGCGTGTTGACGTCGCTGCCGGCCGCGGTCCGTGCCCGTGGCCGCGTGATCCCCAATCCGGTCGACCTGCCGGAGCCATCGCCGCGCCGGACGGACGGCCGCACCCTGGTCGCGGTCGGCCGTCTCGACGAGCAGAAGGGCTTCGACATCCTGCTGCCGGCGTTCGCCAAAGTCGCCGGCAGGCATCCCGAGTGGCGCCTGGTGATCTGGGGCGATGGCGAGCTGCGCGCCGAGCTCGAGGCTCTGCGCGACCGTCTGGGGCTGGCCGATCGCGTGCAGCTGCCCGGCGTCACCGAGCGCCCCGGCCAGTGGGTCGACGATGCCAGCCTGTTCGTCCTGTCCTCGCGCTACGAGAGTTTCGGCAACGTGGTGACGGAAGCGATGGCGGCGGGGCTGCCGGTCCTCGTCACCGACTGCCCCTGGGGGCCCGGCGAGATCGTGCGGCACGACGTCGATGGCTGGCTGGTACCGCCCGAGGACGTTGCAGCACTTGCCAAAGGACTGGACCTGCTGATGGGCGACGACGCGCTGCGCGCGCGTCTCGCCGCGGCGGCGCTGCGCAACGTGCGAAGGTTCGGCCGCGAGCGTGTGATGGCGCTGTGGGACGAGCTGGTCGAGGGCCTCCGTCCGGACGCTGCTGGGACGGTCGCAGAGGGCGACATGCAGCCGAGCTCGCAGGCAGGTGGGCCGGGCGGCGCACGCTATGCCGCCCCGGCGGCGCGGGTAGGTCACGAGGCGGGCTCTCGACATCGTCGCGACCCCGATGCCGACGCCGGCTCGCACCAGGACCGGCGCTCCTGAGGAAGGGCCGGGACGAGGCGCCATTTCGGCGGGAGACCGGCAGGGCGGGCGCGCAGCAGGTGATCGCGCGCGGGGCGCCCTGGCCCGGGACCCGCCAACAGGCTAGTGATACCGGACGCGCAACCGCGTTCGGAGGCAGCGATGAAGATCAGGGCGGCCGTCCTGCACGAGATGGGCAAGCCGCAGCCTTATGCCCACAGCCTGCCGCTGGCGATCGAGGAGCTGGACCTGGAAGGGCCTGGGCCCGGCGAGGTGCTGGTGCGCGTCGAGGCGGCGGGGCTTTGCCATTCCGACCTTTCGGTGATCAACGGCGACCGGCCAAGGCCGGTGCCGATGGCGCTCGGCCACGAGGCCGCCGGCGTGGTCGAGGAGACCGGCCCGAACATCACGGACCTCGCGCCCGGCGATCACGTCGTCATGGTGTTCGTGCCGAGCTGCGGCCGTTGCCCTCGCTGCATGGAAGGCCGGCCCGCCCTATGTGAGCCGGGCGGTGCCGCAAATGCCGCCGGCAGCCTGATCTCCGGCGCGCGTCGCCTGCGCCTGCGAGGTCGTGCGGTGCAGCACCACATGGGCGTGTCCGCCTTCGCCGACCATGCGGTGGTCTCGCGCAACTCGCTGGTCAAGATCGACAGGAGCCTGCCGTTCGATCAGGCGGCGCTGTTCGGTTGCGCGGTGCTGACCGGGGTCGGCGCCGTGGTCAACACGGCGCGCGTGCCGGCCGGCGCCACGGTCGCCGTGGTCGGCCTCGGCGGCGTCGGTCTGAACGCCCTGCTCGCCTGCCGCCTGGTCGGTGCGGCGGCGATCGTCGCGGTCGATCTGCAGGACGACAAGCTGGCGCTCGCCCGCCAGCTCGGCGCGACCCACACGGTCAATGCCGGCGATGCGGATTGCGTCGAGCAGGTGCGCGAGGCGACCGGCGGCGGCGTCGACTTCGCCTTCGAGATGGCGGGCTCGGTGCGGGCCATGGACGTGGCGTATCGGATCACCCGCCGGGGCGGCACCACCGTGAGCGCCGGGCTGTCGCACCCGAGCCACGATTTTGCGCTCAAGCACGTCACCCTGGTGGCGGAGGAGCGCACCGTTCAGGGCAGCTACGTCGGCAGCTGCGTGCCGGTGCGCGACGTGCCGCGCTTCGTGGCGCTGTTTCAGGGCGGGCAGCTGCCGGTCGACCGCGTCATGGGCGAGCACATCGGGCTCGCCGAGCTCAACGCCGCCTTCGATCGCCTTGCATCCGGCCAGACGGTGCGCCAGATCCTGATCCCGACGCTCGCCGAGCCGGCGTGACGGCAAGGGCAGGGCAGGTTGCCGGCGAGCAGGCCCGGGGCGCCGCCACGCCGGCGGCAGCTCTCAGGCGGCGCGTGCGATCGCTGCGATCTTCAGGCTCAGCGCCTCCGCGCCGAACGGCTTGATGATATAGCCGCTGACGCCTGCGCGCTGCGCCTCGGCGATCTTCGCCGCGCGCGCCTCGGCCGTGACCATGATGAAGGGCAGCGCCGCGAGCGTCGGATCGGCCCGCACCTCGCGCAGCAGCTCGAGCCCCGACATCGGCTCCATGTTCCAGTCCGAGATCACGAGGCTGAACGGCTTCTGCCGAAGCTTTTCCAGGGCGCTGGCGCCGTCCGCCGCCTCCTCGACCCGCTCGTAGCCGAGCTGTCGGAGCAGGTTGCGGATGATCCGCAGCATACGCGAATAGTCGTCGACAATCAGGATCGGGTCTGTGCGGTCGATGGCCATGGCGAGTTGCTCCCCTTGCCGGATCGCTCCGACGCGCGTGGCGCGGACAAGGCCACGTGCGGATGCAACTCTAGGGTTGAATGGTTAACGCCATCCTAACGCCCGGCCGGGGGGCGGGCTCAGCGTTGGCTCGCCAAGGGATTCAGGCGCCCGAGGCGGCGCAGCGCATCGCCGACGCGGGCGCGCAGGGCGCCGATCTGCATCACGTCGCCGATCCGGCGGTCGAGAAACGCCCAGCTGTCGCGAAAGCCGTCCGAGCGGTCCTCGAGCCAGAACAGGAAGGTGCTGGTCCAGACCGCGGCCAGCAGGGAGCGCTTGCTGTAGTAGCTGTAGTCCTCGGCCTTGTCGCCGGCGACCGACCACATCAGATCGACGGTCCGCCACAGGCTGGCGCAGCCGGCCATGGCATTGCTCGGCAGCAGCCGCGCGGCGACGCCGCGCCGCATCGCCTCGCGGTGCGGGGCCAGGGCCTCGAGGCGCGCCCGCACGAGCGTTGCGATCCGCTCGCGGATGCGCATCGCCGCCAACGCGTCGGCGTCGATCCGCGCCAGCATCTGGCGGTCGGCCCAGCGCTCGAGCTGCGCCAGGAGGTCGTCGCCGCCGCGCGGAAACAGGCGCCGCACGAGGCCGGGCTCGACGCCGAGGTCGCGGGCGCCGGCCGACAGCGACCGGCGGCTCCACCCGTCGAACGGCACATGGACCAGGGCCGCCTCGAGCAGGCGGTCACGCTGGTCCTCGCGGCTCGCGATGCTCATCCCGACTGCTCCTCCTCCTCGACGTTGGCCGCGGCGAAATGCCTGAGCTCGCTCTCGAAGCTGAGCTGCCGCAGATCGCTCATCCGCATGGGATACAGGATGCCGTCCAGATGATCGACCTCATGCTGGACGACGCGGGCATGCAGGCCGGTCGCCTCCCGCTCGATCGTCCTGCCGTCCGGCGTCATCCCGCGATAGCCGATCTGCGCGTGGCGCGGCACGATGCCCCGCAGCCCCGGGATCGACAGACAGCCTTCGAGGCCCGGCACGAGCGCTTCGCCCAAAGGCTCGATCTCCGGGTTGATCAGCGCGATCGGCGGGCGGCGCGGGGCATCCTCGCGCTCGTCGACGTCGAGAAACAGGATCAGCCGCAGGGGGCAGTAGACCTGCGGCGCGGCGAGGCCGATGCCGTCGGCATCGGCCATCGTCTCGGCCATGTCGGCGATCAGGCGACGGATCTCCTCGGCGCCGGGGTCCTCGAGCGGTCGGGCGGCCTGCGCCAATATCGGGTGGCCCATGCGGGCAATCTTGAGCAACGCCATGGCTCACGATGTATGCAAGATGTACCGAAGGGGGAAGGGGCGTTGTCGCCGCCCGGCGCGAAAGGCTTCCTCAAGCCTGGCCGTCGTGCTATGGAAACGCGCAGGTGTCGGCTCCATATGGGGACGATCCGCTTTGTGCTGTCCGGATGCTACGTGGTGCAACAATGAGGAGCTCGTAGTCTGTGGAAGTCCAGGTTCGCGACAACAACGTCGATCAGGCGCTGCGCGCGCTGAAGAAGAAGATGCAGCGTGAAGGGCTGTATCGCGAGATGAGGATGCGCCGTCACTACGAGAAGCCTTCGGAGAAGAAGGCTCGGGAGCGGGCCGAGGCGATCCGGCGGTTCCGCAAGCTGCAGCGCAAGCGCCGGGAACGCGACGAGATCTGATCCCACGGCGCGGCTCGCGCGCCGACCCCCAAGACGGCGGCCCAAGACGGCAGGCTACGGCCGTCGGCATCAGCCCTGATGCTCGACCACCGGCTCGTGGCGTACCGGAAAGTTGACCGAGCTGGCGATGAAGCAGGCCTCGTGCGCCTGCTCGTGCAGGGCCGCGGCCTTCTCCCTGTCGTCGCCCTTGGCGATCGTCACCCTGGGCGCCAGCAGGACGTCGACGAAACGCATCTTGCGATCCTTGAACGCCATCGTGCCGGTGGCGCGATCCTCATAGGCCACGACCTCGACGCCGGCGCTCGCGCACAGATGCAGATAGCTCAGCATGTGGCAGGCCGACAGCGACACGACCAGCAGGTCCTCGGGGTTGTAGCGGCTGGCGTCGCCGCGGAAAGCGGTATCGGAGGAGCCTTCGATCGGAGGCTTGCCCTCGACCTCGGCGCGAAAGGCGCGCGAGTACGCCTCGTAGCTGCTGGTCGAGCCCTGCGCGGCGCCGGTCCAGACCAGGTTGGCGGCGAAATGATGCTCTCTGGCCATGGTTCGCTCTCCTTGCGGTGATGCTCGCGAGCCGCTCCATCCAGCATGACGGGCGCCGCCGGTCAATGGTCGTGCCGGCGCGAAAGAGGGCCGCCGCCGTCGGCGCCCGCAAGAAAATCCCGGCCGCGTGTCACACCGTGCCGGTCCATCTCGTCATGTCTTCGGCAACCGCCCCTGACGATGACGAAGGAGATGGTCATGACACCGAGACTGAACCCGTTTGCCGCAGCACCCGTGCCGATGCAGGCTTGGCTCGCGTTCGGCAAGGGCATCCTCGAGAGCGGCCTCGAGAAGAGCCTGATGGAGCTCGTGAAGATCCGCGCCTCGCAGATCAACGGCTGCGCCTTCTGCCTGCACATGCACACCGCCGATGCCCGCAAGCACGGCGAGACCGAGGAGCGCCTCTACCTGCTCGACGCCTGGCGCGAATCACCGCTCTACAGCGAGCGCGAGCGCGCCGCGCTCGCCTGGACCGAAGCCTTGACGCTGGTGTCGCAGACGCAGGCGCCCGATGATGTCTATCGAGCGCTGCAGGCGCAGTTCACCGAGGAGGAGCAGGTGAGGCTCACCTTGCTGATCGTCGCGATCAATGGCTGGAACCGGATCCAGGTCGGCTTTCGCGCGGTTCATCCGACGGGCGAGCGCCAGGCGGCGTGATGGCGGCGATGACCGGCGAGGACGCTGCCGCGACCTTCGATCCGCTGCGTCCGCGATTGATCCGCGTCGCCTACCGGATGCTGGGATCGGTCGCGGACGCGGAGGACGTGGTCCAGGAGGCGTTCCTGCGCTGGTTCGATGCCGATCGTGATGCGGTGCGCGAGCCGGAAGCTTTTCTGCGCCGCATCGTGACGCGCCTTTGTCTCGACCAGCCTAAATCCGCGCGGCGCCGGCGCGAGACCTACCTCGGGCCGTGGCTGCCGGAACCGGTCGTCGAGGCGGCGGACGACGAGATCGACGATGTCACGCTGCCGCTGATGATGGCGCTCGAGCGCCTGTCGCCGCTGGAACGCGCCGCCTTTCTTCTCCACGACGTGTTCGGCGTCGGCTTCGAGGAGGTCGCCCTGACGATCGGTCGTGAGCCGGCGACATGCCGCCAGCTTGCCAGCCGCGCGCGGACCCATGTCCGCGCGGCGCGCCCCCGCTTTCCTATGCCCAAGGAACGCGGGCTGCAGATGGCCGCTGCGTTCTTCGCGGCCACCCGCAGCGGCGACATGCAGCACTTGCGATCGCTCCTGGCGGCCGATGTGACCGTCTATGCCGATGGCGGCGGCAAGGCGTCGGCTGCCACGCAACCGGTTGTCGGGCTCGACAATGTCATGCAGCTGCAGGCTTCGCTTGCGCGTATCTTCGCCGCAAAGATGTCGCGGATCGTGCGCTATGGCCTCGTCAACGGCCTGCCGGGATTCGTCACGATCGAGCAGGACGATACGCTGCAGACCACAGCGCTACAGATCGAGGATGGCAAGATCGTCGCGATCTATGTCATGCGCAATCCGGACAAGCTGCGGCATCTCGGTGGCCATGCGATTCACTGATCGGCGGAGAGTTTTGGACGAGATACCGCAGCGCATCGCCATCTAGCCGGCGCGTCGCTGGGTCGTGAGGATGCGGTGGACCTCGCGCGCGATCGCGGCGCCGAGCTCGTCCGGCAGGATCAGCGCCGGCAGCCATTGACCGGTCCTGGGGTCGCGATAGCGCGGCGCCTCCGTGGTCATCCGGTTCTTCTGCCGGACCACGCGAACGCCCTGCACCGTCAGGGCGATGCCATCCAGCTCGATCTCGATCGCTGCCAGAGCGGCGAGGCGCCCGGCGCCCTCGATCCGCTCGAGATCGGTCACCGTGAAGGTGACCGTCGCGGTGCCGGCCGCGTCCATCTCAGACGCCGGACCGTCGGAAGATGTATTGGTACCACTCGAACCTGATGCGCCGCTGCGCCAGCGTGCCCTTGGCCAGTATCCGTCGCGGCATGGCGGTAGGCGGCGGCGCGGCCGGCGATCTCGGGATCCTTGGCGACGTCGGCGACGAGATTGCCCTCGTGGTACTGGATCGCCTCGCCGGGCTCGAGCCCGTCGATCTCCTCCCAGGCGGCCCGGTAGGCCGCGTCGCGGCGCTCCTCTTGCCGCAGCCCCGCTACGGCAAACGCGCGCCCGGGCGGCTCGCCCGGCGCCGACTCGGTCTTGGCCATGGTGCGCTACAATTGTGTGGTTGTTGATTGCTACCGCTGATCTATGTATTTGCCGTTCGCAATCAAATTAATGTTGCGTAACGACGCCGCAACGACCTCGTCATGTTTCGACATCGCGATCCGGCATGGCCGACGACCGTGCAGCCGCCCTACTCCATCGCGCGGACGATCTCCTCGGTCATCTTCTTGGCGTCGCCGAACAGCATCATGGTGTTGTCGTTGTAGAACAGGCTGTTCTCGATGCCGGCATAGCCGCGCCATCGAGCGCTTGACGAAGAACACCGCCGTCAGCGTCAGCCTTCGAGCCCGGGCTTCGCCTCCATCCGCTCATCGGCGAGGCTTGACCAGATGAGATCGGCGCGGTCGAGTAGTTCGGCCACGGCGCCGATCTCATCTCGATCACCGCCTGATCGGGCGCGGGAAGCTTTCCTGTGGGCGATGGGTAGCGTGTGGCGGTCGCGTAGACCGATAGCCGATCGAGCGCCATAAGCTCGCGTCGCAGCGGATGCGCCTCAGGCAATTCTGCAGCCAGCCTGCCGATGGCATGAATCCGCGCCGGGTCGACACCCTCGCGGATCAGCAAGGACTTGCCAATCTTCTCGGCCGCCTGCTGGAGGAAGAATGCCGCTTGGCGCGGCACGCCGACCTTGAGCAATCCGGCCGCCTCAAGATCCTCTCGAGCCAAACTCAGAAAAGCAGCAACGCGATCAGCGTCGCTCATAGACGAGCCGGCCCTCGTGAGCCACGGTCTGGCAGATGCCCGTGCGAGCGCGCCTCTCCCGCTCGAACGTCGAGCGTGAGCAGGGAATGACCTCGCAGGCGATCCCGAGACCTTGTACCGGCGCGTAGGCCTCGGCAAGGTCGACGCTTGCCGCGTCCTCGTCTGAACCCGTGATCATCATGAGGTCGAAGTCGCTAAGAGGCGTGGCATCGCCGCGCGCGCGGCTACCAAACAGATAGATGGCTTCCGGATCGAACGCCGTGACCAGCCTTCCGACCAAAGCCGAAAGCGCATGCTGCTCTGAGCCAAACGGTCCGTAATTCGGTCTCGGCGTGCGCATACCTCATCCTTTGGAGGCAAATTTAGGACCATGTCCCGAGCCGGCGCAAGGCCTCTGCGCTCCCAGGCAAGAGCCGGAAAACTCACTCCATCGCGCGGACGATCTCCTCGGTCATCTTCTTGGCGTCGCCGAACAGCATCATGGTGTTGTCGTTGTAGAACAGGCTGTTCTCGATGCCGGCATAGCCGGGCGCCATCGAGCGCTTGACGAAGAACACCGCCCCGGCCTCCTCGACGTCGAGCACCGGCATGCCGTAGATCGGGCTGTTCGGGTCGGTCTTGGCGGCCGGGTTGGTGATGTCGTTGGCGCCGATCACATAGGAGACGTCGGCGGTCTGGAAGTCGTTGTTGATATTCTCCATCTCGTAGACGACGTCGTAGGGCACGTTGGCCTCGGCCAGCAGCACGTTCATGTGGCCGGGCATGCGGCCGGCGACCGGGTGGATCGCGAACTTGACGTCGACGCCGTGCTTGGTCAGCACGTCCATCAGCTCGCGCACCGCGTGCTGCGCCTGCGCGACCGCCATGCCGTAGCCCGGCACGATGATCACCGAGCGCGCGTTCTGCATGATGAAGGCCGCGTCCTCGGCGCTGCCCGGCCTGACCGCGCGATCCTCGTGCCCGCCCACGACGGCCGCGGTCTCGCCGAAACCGCCCAGAATCACGCTGACGAACGAGCGGTTCATGCCCTTGCACATGATGTAGGACAGGATCGCGCCCGAGGAGCCCACCAGCGCCCCGGTGACGATCAGCAGCGGATTGTTCAGCGTGAAGCCGATGCCGGCGGCCGCCCAGCCCGAATAGGAGTTGAGCATCGAGATCACCACGGGCATGTCGGCGCCGCCGATCGGCACGATCAGCAGCACGCCGATCGCGAACGCGAGCAGGGTCATGAGCCAGAACGCCACCGTGCTCTCGCTCGCGGCGAACAGGATCAGCAGCAGCACGATGGCAGCACCGATGGCGATGTTGATGAGGTGCCGGCTCGGCAGCAGGATCGGCGCGCTGCGCATCAGCGCCTGCAGCTTGGCGAAGGCGATGATCGAGCCCGTGAAGGTGATGGCGCCGATGATGGTGCCGAGCCCCATCTCGACCAGGCTCAGCCCCTTGATGCTGCCGTCGGGCCTGGTGATGCCGTAGGCGGCCGGGTCGTAGAGGGCGGCCGCCGCGACGAGCACCGCCGCCATGCCGACCAGGCTGTGAAAGCCCGCCACCAGCTGCGGCATCGCCGTCATCTGGATGCGGCGCGCGATGATCGCGCCGATCGTGCCGCCGACCGCCAGGCCCACGGCGATCAGAAGATAGCTGCCCCAGCCCGGATCGGGCAGGGCGAACAGGGTCACGACCACCGCGATCGCCATGCCGGCGATGCCGATCCGGTTGCCCTGCTGCGAGGTTGCGGGCGACGACAGGCCGCGCAGGGCCAGGATGAAGCAGACCGCGGCGATCAGATAGCCGAACGCGACCAGGTTCGCCATGCGCCGGCCTCCCTCAGCCGCGCTTCTTGTACATGCCCAGCATGCGCTGGGTCACGAGGAAGCCGCCGAAGATGTTGACCGAGGCCAGGATCACGGCGAGGAAGCCGATCACTTTCGAGAAGCTGAAGCCGGCCGGCCCGGTCGCGATCAGCGCGCCGACGATGATCACGCTCGAGATCGCGTTGGTGACCGACATCAGCGGCGTGTGCAGGGCCGGGGTGACGCTCCAGACCACGTAGTAGCCGACGAAGATCGCCAGCACGAACACGATCAGGTTGTACAGCCCGGGGTCGATCGCTGCCATGGTAACCCTTCCCTCGGTCGGCTTGATGATCAGGCGGCGCGGGTCTCGGTCAGGCGGGGATGCACCACCTTGCCGTCGCGGGTGAGCATGGTGCCTTCGACCAGGTCGTCGCCGCGGTCGAGCGCCAGCGCCTTGCTGTCCTTGTCGATCAGCAGCTGGACGAAGTTGTAGAGATTGCGCGCGTACAGCGCCGTGCAGGCCGGCGCCAGCTCCGAGGGCAGATTGGCCGGCCCGATGATGGCCACGCCCTTGCGTCGTACCGTCCTGCCGAGCTTGCTGAGCTCGCAGTTGCCGCCGGAATCGACCGCCATGTCGACCAGCACCGCGCCCGGCTTCATCCCGTCCACCATCTCGCGCGGTGACGATCAGCGGCGCCTTGCGGCCGGGAACCTGGGCGGTCGTGATCACCAGGTCCTGGCTGCGGAGGGTCTCGGCCAAAAGCTCGCGCTGCTTTTGCTGCTGCGCCTCGGCAAGCTCCTTGGCATAGCCGCCCCGGGTCGCCGCATCCTCGACCGGCGCGCCGACGAACTTCGCGCCCAGGCTTTCCACCTCCTCCTTGGCGGCGGGCCGCACGTCGGTCGCCGATACCACGGCGCCCAGCCGGCGCGCGGTCGCGATCGCCTGCAGGCCGGCGACGCCGGCACCGATCACGAACACCTTGGCAGGCGGCACCGTGCCGGCGGCGGTCATCATCATCGGCATCACCCGGCTGAACGCCGCCAGGCCGTCGAGCACCGCCCGATAGCCGGCGAGATTGGCCTGCGACGACAGCACGTCCATCGCCTGGGCCCGGGTCGTGCGCGGCAGCATCTCCATGGCGAACGCGATCACGCCGGCGCTGGCGTAGGTCTCCACCTGGCGATGGTGCAGGAGTGGATCGAGCAGCCCGATCAGCACCAGCCCCTGCCGCAGCCACGCCATCTCGTCGACGTCGTCCTCGCCCGGCTCGAGCGGGCGACGCACCTTGAGGACCAGATCGGCCGCCTGGTACAGGGCTTCCGGCTGATCGACGATCCGGGCGCCGACGGCTGCGAACGCCTCGTCGGCGATCAGGGCGCCGGCGCCGGCACCCTTCTCGACCAGGACCTCGATTCCCTCACCGGTCAGCCGCTTTACCGTATCGGGCGAAGCGGCGACCCGCAGCTCATGTGGCCGACGCTCCTTGGGAACCCCGATTCTCATGGCCAAAGGCCTTCCCCATGTGTGCGGACGAAGATCACCGTCGGACGACGGTGTTTATCGCGTCGTCGCGCCCTCGCAAAGGGGGAGATCGCTCGAGCAGGCGGCCGCGAGGCCCGGCAGCTGCGGTTGACCGGTGATCGACAATCGCGTAAATAGCGAAAACTTCGCACGGCGCAAAATCATAGATATCAACCGGTGCCTTGGACGGAGATTGGTTGCGGAGCCGGTGATTCCCTGTGTAGACCTCGCCAACGCCGCTCGTGGGAAAGCGTGAACATGCCCTGGGGTCGGGTCGGAGTTTCTCATCGTCTTACGCTGATCGCAGGGCGTGCGCACGGGGCATCGCTGCTCGTCGTCGCGCTTTGGGTAGCCACGGTCCTGGTCTGGCACGTGCAGGCGGCGAGCGCCGATGACCAGCTCCCGCAGCCCGAGGCCTACCGCCTGGGCGTGTTCCCCTATCTTCCGGTGCTCGCGGTCGATCGGATCTATGGGCCCGTGGCGGCGCAGTTTGCCGAGGATCTCGGTCGGCCGGTCCATCTCAAGACCAAGCCGACGTTCTCCAAGTTCGCCGAGGAGCTGAGAAAAGAGAGCTACGACATCATCCTGGTGCACCCGTTCTTCTATGTCGAAGCGCGGGACGAGCATCACTATGTGCCGCTGGCACGGCTGGAGGAGCCGCTGACCGCAATGGTCATGGTGCGCGACGACGACCCGATCGAAACCCTGGCCGACCTGAAGGGCAAGACGATCGGCCTGCCGCCGGCGCTCGCGGCCGTCACCGAGCTCGTCAGGTCGGCCTTGCTCGATGCCGGATTGTTGCCGGGCGTCAACGTCGCCCTGCAGCACCATCGCTCCAAGCCTTCCTGCCTGCAGGCGGTGACGGTCGGTCGCGCGGCTGCATGCGGGCTGCCGCGCTTCGCGCTTGCGCAGATCGACCCGAACAACGAGCGCAAGCTGCGCCTGCTGTTCGAGACCGAGCCGGTCAGCAACTTCTTGTTCGCGGCCCATTCGAGGGTGCCCGAATCCGACCAGGTCGACCTCCGCCGGTCGATCCTGGCCTGGCCGTTCACGGCCAAGGGTCGCAAGATCCTCGCCGGCGGCGCATGGAATCGCTTCGTTCGGGCCAGGGATCAGGAATACGACGATATCCGGCGCCATATGCTGCGGTTGCAGCGCTTCGCGCAGCGATAGCCGGCGATGTCCTTCAAGTACCGGATCGCGGTCACGATCTTCGCGCTGGAGGCGATCCTCATCGCGGTCGTGCTGTGGGGCACCCTGCGCTACGCGATGGACCATGTGCGCCAGCAGGCCGCGCGCACGGACGAGGTCACGATCCGGCTGCTCAACGACCTCGGTCGGACGGCGCTGCTGACCGACGAGTACGCCGAGCTGCAGGAGTTCATCGAGGGTGACCACAAGGACCCGCGAATTCGCGCCGTCATCATTGCCGACGCCGCCGACCGGGTGATCGCGGCGAGCGATGTCGCCCTCGTCGGATCGTCGCGGCCGGCGACGCAGGACCGGCCTCATACCTACTGGCGGCAGCGTCGACATCGTGACCCGCGCAGGGCGCTCGGGCTCGCTCGCGATCGAGTTCTCGGACGGCCCGATCGAGCAGGCCTACAGCGAGACGAGAAATCTCGGCATCAAGATCGCCGCCGTCGGCATGGTGCTGATTGCGCTCGTGGGCCTCGGCATGGGCTTCGTGCTGACGCGCCGCCTGCAGAGCCTGGCCGATGCCGCCGACCGGGTCGTCGCGAGCGACACCACCGCCCGGGTCGAGGTTTCCGGTCGCGACGAGGTGGCCCGCGTCGGTCGCGCCTTCAACAGCATGGTCGATCGGATAACCGACAGCGTCAAGGCGCTGGAGGCGGCGCGCGATCGCCTGGTCCAGCCGGCCGAAGCCATGTCCGAAGGCTTCGCCCTATGGGACGCGGACGATCGTCTGGTGCTGTACAACAGCAAGTTCGGCGACATGTTCGAAGGTGTTCGCGACCGGCTGGTGCTCGGCAAGACCTTCGACGAGGTGTCCACGTTGCTCCACGAGCACGTCCTGGCGCTCGAGGATCGTCCGCCGTTGGCGGAATGGCTCGCGGGCCGCGCGACCCAACATTGCCGGACCCTCGGCCCGCGCGAGAAGCGCCTGCGTGACGGACGCTGGATGTCCACCCGCGAGTTCCCGACCCCGGATGGCGGTACGGTCGGCATCTACACCGACATCACCGAAGCGAAGGAACGCCAGCGGGCTCTCGAGCATGGCGAGCAGCGCATGCGCGCGGTCATGAACTCGGTCATCGATGGCATCCTGACGCTCGCCGACGACGGCAGGGTCGAATTGGCCAATCCGGCGGCCGCGAGGATCTTCGGCTGCGCGCCGTCCGCCATGATCGGGATCGGCGTCGGCGAGCTGCTGGCGCACGCCGACCATGGCTCGACGGCGCGGCCTGCATCGATGCTCGCCGTAGCCGACTTCACCAACCTGCCCGGCCAGACGCTGCTGGAGATGGTAGGCGTGCGCAGGGACGGCGCGACCTTCCCGATCGAGCTTTCGGTCACCTCGATCAACCTGCATGGCCGCCGCACCTTCATCGCCGCGGTGCGCGACATCACGGCACGGAAGGCCGCCGAAGAGGCGGCGCTCTACCACGCCACCCACGACATTCTCACCGATCTGCCCAATCGCGCCCTGTTCCACGACCGCCTGACGACCGCGCTCCGCCATGCGGCGCGTGCCGGCGACATGCTGGCGGTGCTGTTTCTCGATCTCGATCGCTTCAAGATGATCAACGACACCTTGGGGCATACGATCGGCGACTCGCTGCTGGTCGCGGTCAGCCGCCGGCTACGCGGCAGCGTGCGCGAGGACGACACCGTGGCGCGCATGGGGGGCGACGAGTTCATCTTCGTCCTGCGCGGCCTGCGCAGCAGCGAGGACGCGGTCAAGCCGGCGCAGAAGATCCTCGCGGCGATCCGGCCGCCGTTTCATCTGCAAGGACACGAGCTGCACGTCACCGCCAGCATCGGCGTCAGTCTCTACCCCTCCGACGGCTCGGCGTCCGAGCAGCTCCTGCGCAATGCCGACGTGGCCCTCTATCGTGCCAAGGATGCGGGCCGCAATCGCCTGCAGCTGTACAACCCGACCATGAACGCCCGTATCGTCGAGCAGATGGCGCTGGAGCGCCACCTGCGCCGGGCGATCGAGCAGCAGCAGTTCGGCCTGGTCTATCAGCCGCAGGTCGATCTCGCCACGAGCCAGGTCGTCGGCGTCGAGGCGTTGCTGCGCTGGCATCATCCCGAGCTCGGCCTGGTGCCGCCCGAGCAGTTCGTGCCGCTCGCCGAGGATACCGGGCTGATCCATCGGCTGGGCCTGTGGGTGCTGTGGACCGCGTGCCTGCAGCATCGGGAATGGTGCGAGGCCGGCCTGCCTCGCCTGCGCATGGCGGTGAACATGTCGGCGCGCCAGTTTCAGCGGCGCGAGCTGGGCCGGCGCGTGCACGAGCTTCTGGCCGAGACCGGCATGGAGCCTGGCTGCCTCGACCTCGAGATCACCGAGGACGTGCTGATGCAGGAAGGCGACTGCACGGCCGGCATGCTCGACAGCCTGGCGGCCATCGGCATCGGCCTGGCGCTCGACGATTTCGGCACTGGCTACGCGTCGCTCAGCTATCTGCGGCGCTTTCCGATCAAGCGCCTCAAGATCGATGGCTCGTCGGTCCGCGACATCAGCCTCAGCGACGGCGATGCCGCGCTCGCCAGAGCGGTGATCGCCATGGCGCACGGACTGGGCGTCAGCGTGATCGCCGAGGGCATCGAGACGGTCGACCAGCTGACCACGCTGCGCGCCTATGGCTGCAACGAGGGGCAGGGCTATCTGCTCGGACGTCCGGTCCTGGGCTCCGAGGTGCCGAGGCTGGTCCATGCCAGTCGCGGCGCGTCGGTCCCGGGCCTCGCGATCGCCGGCGGCGACTGAGCACGCAAGGCTCAGCGCCGGCAGCGGCTTGACGTCGACAGCACGCGGACCATATGGTCGGGTAGAGATGACCATTGGCGGCGGCTTGGCGATGGATGATGCTCTGGCCGTGAGCGCCAGCGAGTTCAAGGCCCGTTGCCTGGCGATCTTCAAGGATCTCGAAGCGCGACGGCTCAGCCGTGTGCTCGTGACGCGACGCGGTCGTCCGGTCGCGGAGCTGACACCGCCGCGCACCGAGCTGCCCACGCTCTGGGGCGCGCACCGCGGCTCGGTCGAGGTCGCGCCGGGGGCCGATCTGACCGCGCCCGTCGTCGATGAGCCGCTCGATGCGGCGGCAGGCATTCTCCACCGCTGATGCTGCTGCTCGACACCCATGCGCTGCTCTGGCTCGACAGCGGCGCGCCGATGACGCGCGAGAGCATCGCCGCCATCGACGATGCTGCCGGGCGAGGCGAGGTCCTGGTCTCACCCGTGTCGGCCTGGGAGATCGGGCTGCTGGTGCAAAAGGGCCGGTCCGCCTGGATCTCGAGCCATTGCCCTGGTTCGAGCGCTTCCTCGGCCTGCCCGGTATCCGCCTGACGCCGCTCAGCGTCGCGGCGGCGATCTCGTCCTCGTTTCTGCACGAGCCGTTCCACGGCGATCCGGCCGATCGCCTGCTCGTCGCGAGCGCGCGCACGCTGCCGGCCACCTTGATCACGCGCGATGCGAGGATCCTGAGCTATGCCGAAGCAGGCCACCTGCGCGCGCTGGCCTGTTGATCACCCGGGGCTCAGGCCGGCAGCGGCAGACCCTGCGCCGTGAGCGCCTCGGTCTGGCGGCGCTCCAGGGCATCGACGTCGAAGCCCTCGATCAGCTCCATGAACAGCCGGTGCCAGTTGATCTCGGCCGCAAGGTGCATGAACACCGAGCCGAGGCCGATCGCGGCGCGGTCCATCAGCACGAACTCGCGCGGCGGCGTCACGCCGCCGACCTTGCGCAGGCCGCGCTGCACGTTGAACGCGACCTCGCGGCCATAGGCGCCGGAATTGGTTTCTTCGATCAGACGCGGCCGGTCCTCCATCAGCGGCGCATAGACGAACGCCGCCCACAGGTTCAGCGTGTCGATCACCTCCTTGCGCAGGTCGGTGAAGCCCCAGGTCTCGTAGGCATGCACCGCGAGATCGCGATCGCCGCGCACCAGCGCCCAGTACAGGTCGATCACGCCCTGCACCAGGGCCGGCCGGAACACCCGGATGCAGCCGAAGTCGAGCAGGTTGAGCCGCATCTCGGGTGACGCCGTATAGTTGCCCAGGTGCGGATCGCCGTGGATCACGGCGTAGTCGTAGAACGGCACGTACCAGGCGCGGAACAGGTTGTAGGCGATCGCGTTGCGCTGCTCGAGCGGCGCGTCCTCGAAGTCGGTGAGCCGCCGCCCCTCGAGCCACGTCATCGTCAGCAGCCGCCGGGTCGAAAGCTCGGCCAGGACCTCCGGCACGTCGACCTCGGCCTCGCCCTGCAGCATGTGGCGGTAGAGCGCCATGTGCCTGGCCTCGCGATCGTAGTCCAGCTCCTCGCGCAGGCGCTCGGCCAGCTCCTCGTAGATCCGCTCGGGATTGATGGTCTGGTCGTAGCGGCGATAGACGGAGAAGATCAGGCTGAGCTGGGCCAGATCCGCCTCCACGGCGCTCTCGATGTTGGGATATTGCAGCTTGCAGGCGAGCGCCCGATCGTCGTGCGAGGTCGCGCGGTGGACCTGGCCGAGCGAGGCGGCGGCTGCGGCCTCGAACGTGAAATCCTTGAATCTGCTCTGCCAGTCCGGCCCCAGCTCGGAGGCCATGCGCCGCCGCACGAACGGCCGTCCCATGGGCGGCGCCTGGGATTGCAGCTGCGAGAGCTGGGCGGCGTACTCCTTGGGCAGGGCCTCGGGAATCGTCGCCAGCAGCTGCGCGACCTTCATCAGCGGGCCCTTCAGCCCGCCCAGCGCCGCCCGCAGCTCCTCGGCGTGGCGTGGCTGATCGATGTCGATGCCGAACAGGCGCTGACCGGCGAGACGCGCCGCCAGCCCGCCCATGGTGCCCGATACCTGGGCGTAGCGCCGCACCCGCCCGCCGAGCGTGTTCTCCGGCTGTCCGTCAGCCATGTTCCTGGCAGCTCGGCGTCCAGCTGGTCGATCAGCGCCTCGACGATGCGAAGGCCGCGGCTCCAGAAGCCGGGGTCGCTCGCATCGAGGCCGAACGGCGCCAGCAGCTCCTGGTGGCGAAGCGTGCCGCCGGCCTCGAGCAGCTGCAGATAGCGCTCCTCGAAACCCTCCGGGTTGGCCTGGTAGACCGCGTACAGCGAGTTCACCAGGCAGTCGCCGAAGGCATAGGCGTACACGTAGAACGGCACGTGGACGAAGTGCGGGATGTAGCTCCAGAACACGCGGTAGGCGTCGTCGAAGCGGAAGGCGGGGCCGAGGCTCTCGGTCTGCACGTCGAGCCAGACCTTGCCGAGCTCGTCGGCGGTCAGCTCCGCCTCCTGGCGGGCATCGTGCACCCGGCGCTCGAACTCGACGAAGGCGATCTGCCGCACCACGGTGTTGAGCGCGTCCTCGATCTTGCCCGCCAGCAGGATCCGGCGCTGCACCGGATCGCGCTCGGCCGCGAGCAGCGAGCGGAAGGTCAGCTGCTCGCCGAACACCGAGGCGGTCTCGGCGAGCGTCAGCGGCGTCGACGCCATCAGCGGCCCCTGCCGTCCGGCCAGCACCTGGTGCACGCCGTGGCCCAGCTCGTGCGCGAGCGTCATGACGTCGCGCGTGCGCCCCTGGTAGTTCATCAGCACGTAGGGATGCACGCTCGGCACGGTCGGATGGCAGAAGGCGCCGGCATCCTTGCCCGGCCGCAGCGCGGCATCGATCCAGCTCTGGCCGAAGAAGCGCTCGAGAATCGCCGCGAGCCGCGGCGAGAAGCCGCGATAGGCGTCGAGCACGATGACCTTGGCATCCGACCAGGCGATCCTCTTGTCGCTGTCCTCGGGCAGCGGCGCGTTGCGATCCCAGTGCTCGAGATGGTCGAGCCCGAGCCAGCGCGCCTTCAGCGCGTAGTAGCGGTGGGAGAGGCGGGGGTAGGCGTCGCGGACCGCCGTGATCAGGGCGTCGACCACCTCGTCCTCGACGTGATTGGCGAGGTTGCGGCTCGAGATCGGCCGCGCGAAATGGCGCCAGCCGTCCTCGATCTGCTTGTCCTTGGCGAGCGTGTTGGTGATCAGCGCGAACAGCCGGACCCTGGGCGCGAGCACCGAGGCGATCGAGGTCGCCGCGGCCTGCCGCTTGGCGCGATCGCGGTCCGAGAGCAGGTCGAAGACCTCGCTGCTGGTGAGCTCCTTGTCGTCGAGCGGGAACCGTAGGCTCGCCATGGTCTCGTCGAACAGCCGGACCCAGGCGCTGCGGCCGGTAACCGACTTCTCGTGCAGCACCCGCTCGATCTCGTCGTCGAGCTGATGCGGCCGGAAGGTGCGCACGTCGCGGATCCACGGCCGATAGCGCGCGAGCAGCGCCGACTGCTTCGAGCTTCTCGGCGAGCGCCTGGTCCTCGATCCGGTTCAGCTCGAGGGTCAGGAACAGAAGCCTGGTGCCGACCTTGGTGACGCGCTCGTGGATCGTCTGGTAGAAGCGCCCGATCTGCGGATCGTCGGCCTTGGCGGCATGCATCAGCTGGGCGTAGCTCATCAGCCGGCCGAGCTGCTCCTCGATCCGCTCGTAACGCTCGATCACCGCGCCGAGAGCTTCGCCGTCGAGATCGGCGAGCCGTCCCTTGACCTCCGCCTCGAGCGCCGTGGCCTCGCTCAGCGCGCGTTCCAGATCCGCCTCGATCTCGGGCGCCTCGGGCGAGGCGTAGAGGTCGCTCAGATCCCAGTCCGGCGGCGCTTCCGCCGTCGCTTCACCGGACGCTGGAGCTGCGAGCCCGGCGGGCTCACGCGCGATCGACATGCAAAGGCTCCTTTCTCGCGGCACCGCCCTGACGCATGGGCCTGATATATGGAGGCGAGTCTGGTCAATCCAGGCAAATCCGATTATCTGTTCGCGAGCCGGCGCCGTCGCCGCGAGCACTAGCAACGTTCTGGGAGCATTGCGCTTGGTCCCGGATCTCGGGCCGAACCTGTTCGCGCTGTTCGAGCGCGCCGTCAGGCAAGGAGCGGACGAGCCGTTCCTCTGGGCCAAGCGCGAGGGCGTCTACCGACCGTGGTCGTGGCGCGAGGTCGAGCAGCAGGTGCGCGCGTTGCGCCGGGCGCTGGTCGCGCAGGGCCTGGCGAGAGGCGATCGGGTCCTGCTGGTCGCCGAGAACCGCCCCGAATGGGCGATCGCCGATCTCGCCATCATGGCCGCGGGCGGCATCACCGTGCCGGCCTACACCACCAACACCACGGCCGACCACCGCTATCTGCTCGAGCACAGCGGCGCGCGCGCGGCAGTGGTATCCAGCGCCGCCCTGGCCGCCCGGCTCGTCCCGGCGATCGCCGAGACCGGCACGGTCGCGCTGGTGATCACGATCGAGCCGCTGGCGGACGCCGATCAGCTCCAGGCCACGGTGCTGAGCTGGGCCGAGGCCCTGGCCCTTGGCGAGCGAGCGGCCGAGCCGTCGCCCGATCCCGCGAGCGCGCTGTCGCGCGCCGACGTCGCCTGCTTCATCTACACCTCGGGTACCGGCGGCAATCCCAAGGGCGTGATTCTGAGCCAGGGCAACCTTCTCGCCAACGTCGCCGGCGCCTACACCGTGGTCGAGAAGCTGGGGCTCGGCAACGAGGTCTTCCTGTCGTTCCTGCCCCTGTCGCACGCCTATGAGCACACGGTCGGGCAGTTCCTGCCGATCGCGGTGCAGGGCGAGATCTACTATGCCGAGGGCACCGAGAGCCTGACCAGCAACCTGCTCGAGGTGCGCCCCACCATCATGACCTGCGTGCCGAGGCTGTACGAGGTGATGCGGCAGCGGATCCTCAACGCCCTGTCGCGGCGCGGCGGGCTGGGGCCGAAGCTGTTCGCGAAGGCGGTCGAGCTGGGGTCCAGGAAGGTCGAGCAGCCGGGCTCGCTCAACCTGGCCGAGCGCCTGTTCGACCGCGCCCTCGACCGGCTGGTGCGCGAGCAGGTCAAGAGCCGTTTCGGCGGCCGGATCAAGGCGCTGGTCTCGGGCGGCGCGCCGTTGAATTACGATGTTGGCATGTTCTTTGCGGCGCTCGGCCTGCCGGTGTTCCAGGGCTATGGCCTGACCGAGTGCTCGCCGATCATCAGCGTCAACCTGCCGGGCGCAGGTGAGGCTGCGCACCGTGGGGCCGCCGATCCCCGGCCTCGACGTCAAGATCGCCAACGACGGCGAGATCCTGGTGCGCGGCAACTCCGTGATGCAGGGCTACTGGCGCGACGAGGCGGCGACCGCCCAGGCGCTGCAGGACGGCTGGCTGCACACCGGCGACGTCGGCCTGATCGACGGTGCCGGCTGCATCCAGATCACCGACCGCAAGCGCGACCTGATCGTGCTCTCCGGCGGCGACAACTGCGCGCCGCAGCGGGTCGAGGGCATCCTGTCGCTCGAGCCCGAGATCGCCCAGGTGATGGTCTACGGCGATCGGCGACCGCACCTGGTGGCCCTGATCGTGCCCGACGCCGAGTTCGCCCGCAGCTACGCCCGCACCCACGGCCTGTCGCGCGACCTTGCCACCCTGGTCGACGATGCAGGCTTTCAGCGCGCGATCGGCGAGGCGGTCAGGCGCGCCAACCAGAGCCTGTCGGTGATCGAGCGGGTGCGGCAGTTCCGGCTGATGGCCGAGCCGTTCACCATCGAGAACGGCCTGATGACCCCGACGCTCAAGCTCAAGCGGCAACGGATCTGCCGTCTGCACGAGGGGCTGATCGAGGGCCTGTACGAGAGCCGGCAGCGGGCCTAGCGCCGCGCGCCCGTCACGCGCCAGATCACGTCGCCGACATCGTCCGCCACCAGCACGGAGCCGTCGGGGCCGACCGCCACCCCTACCGGCCGTCCGTAGGACACCCGCTCGTCCGGTGCAAGGAAGCCTGTGAGAATATCGCGCGGCGGCCCGGCCGGGCGGCCGTCCGCGAACGGCACGAAGATGACCTTGTAGCCGCTGAGCGTGCTGCGGTTCCAGGAGCCGTGCTGCCCTATGGCCATGCCCTCGGGAAAGCCGGGCAGCGTGCCTGCGGGCAGCCAGCAGAGGCCGAGCGACGCGGTGTGCCCGCCCAGCGCGTAGTCCGGTGTCGATGGCCTTGGCGACCGCAGCCGGATCCTGCGGCACCCGGTCGTCCACCGTCTGCCCCCAGTAGCAATACGGCCAGCCGTAGAAGCCCCCGTCGCGCACCGAGGTCAGATAGTCGGGCGGCGTCTCGTCGCCCAGGCCGTCGCGCTCGTTGACCACCGTCCAGAGCACGCCGGTCCGGGGCTCCCAGGCGAGGCCCACGGGGTTGCGCAGGCCCGCGGCGAAGATGCGGCTCCCGCCGCTTGCCAGATCGAGCTCATGGATGGCCGCGCGTCCCTCCTCGGCGGCCATGCCGCTCTCGCCGATATTGCTGAGCGAGCCGACCCCGGCATAGAGCTTGCGCCCGTCGGGGCTCGCCAGCAGGCTGCGCGTCCAGTGGCCGCCGGGCTTGAACGCGGCCAGCTTCCGCCCCGGCGCCGTGATGCGGCTGGCCCCCGCGGCGTAGGGAAAGGCGACCACGCCGTCGGTGTTGCCGACGTAGAACGTGTCGCCCAGCAGCGCCATGCCGAACGGCTGGTTCAGCCCGTCCAGAAAAACCTCGCGGATCTCGGCCACGCCGTCGCCGTCCGCATCCCGCAGCCGGGTGATGCGGTTCGGGCTGGTCCCCACCGCGGCGGCGCGCTGCATCGTGCTGAACATGGCGTAGTCGAAGAGCGACCTGACGGGTCCGGCCGCGGTCAGCGCCTCGGCGACGAGCACGTCGCCATTGGGCAGGACGTAAATCCAGCGGGGATGCCGGAGCCCGGGCGCGAACGCGTTGACCGCGAGCCCGGGCGCCGCGACCGGCGTCTGCCCTTCGCTCCACCCCCGGGCGGTCGGCATCTTGAGGGTCGGGATGCCCTGCGGCCTTGCCGCCGGGATCACCGGCGTGCTGCCCAGAGCCGGCTGCGTGCGCGCGGCCCTCCCGCCGCCGCAACAGGACCGTGACGGCGCCGATCAACGCGACGATGCGCCCGAAGATGCCGGACAGGCTCATCGCGATCTCCCTGCGATCGTGCGCACGCTAGCCGAGGCAGGCCGCGCTAGGACGCCCGGAAGCGGACGCCGGGTGGAGCTGGCAGCGGGCCTGACCTGCACCGGAGGCCCGGCAGAGCTCACTCCGCATCGACGGTCAGGTGCGGCGGCACGCGCGCGCGGCGCAGCGCGCTGCCGCGACCGGACAGGCTGGGATTGGTCATGAAATAGGCGTGCGCGCTGAAGGCCTCCTCGTGCGCCGGCTCGCGCTCGTAGCTGCCGTCCGGGCGAAGCTCCCAGCTGTTCGTGTCGTCCTTCAGGTTTGCGATCATGATCTGATCGAGCACCTGCCGGTGCACGGTCGGATTCTCGATCGGCACCAGGGTCTCGATCCGCCAGTCCAGGTTGCGCGGCATCCAGTCGGCCGAGGAGATGAACACCTTGGCCTCGCTGGAAGGCAGGCCGTGGCCGGCGCCGAAGCAGGCGATCCGGCTGTGCTCCAGAAACCGGCCGACGATGCTCTTGACCCAGATGCGCTCGGACAGGCCCGGCACGCGCGGCCGCAGGCAGCAGATGCCGCGTACGATCAGGTCGACCTCCACGCCGGCCTGCGAGGCGCGGTAGAGCGCGTCGATGATCTCGCTGTCGACCAGCGCGTTCATCTTGGCCCAGATCGCGGCCGGGCGGCCGGCCCGGGCATGGGCGATCTCGTCGTCGATCAGCCGCAAGAGCGTGCTGCGCAAGGTGGTCGGCGCGAGCGCCAGCTGCTCGAGCCGGTCCGGCGAGGCGTAGCCGGTCATGAAGTTGAAGGCGCAGGCCGCATCGCGGCACAGGCTGGGGTTGCAGGTGAAGAACGAAAGGTCCGTGTACACCTTGGCGGTCACCGGGTGGTAGTTGCCGGTGCCGAAATGGACGTAGGACTGCAGGCCGCCGCCTTCGCGGCGCACGATCAGCGAGATCTTGGCGTGGGTCTTGAGATCGAGGAAACCGTACGCGACCTGGACGCCGCTGCGCTCGAGATCGCGGGCCCAGCGCAGGTTGGCCTCCTCGTCGAAGCGCGCCTTGATCTCGACCAGGGCGGTCACCGACTTGCCGGCCTCGGCGGCCTCGGCCAGCGCCTGCACGATCGGCGAGTCGTTGCTGGTGCGGTACAGCGTCTGCTTGATCGCGATCACGGCGTCGTCCTGGGCCGCCTGGCGCAGGAACTGCACGACGATGTCGAAGCTCTCGTAGGGGTGATGGACGATGATGTCCTTGCGCCGGATCGCGGCGAAGCAGTCGCCGCCGAAGTCGCGGATGCGCTCCGGAAACCGCACGGTGTACTGTGCGAACAGCAGATCGGGCCGGTCGTTGGAGATCAGGTTCGTGGTGTCGGCCAGGCCGATCAGATTTTTCAGGCGGAACACGTTCTCGGGCTCGACCACCAGCTGGCGCATCAGGAAGGCCTTGAGCTCGTCGGGCATGTCGCCGTCGATCGTCAGGCGCACCACCTGGCCCCGGCGGCGGCGCTTGATCGCCGATTCGAACAGCCGCACCAGATCTTCCGCCTCCTCCTCGATCTCGAGATCGCTGTCGCGGATCACGCGAAACACCCCGTGTCCGGCCACCTCGAAGCCCGGGAACAGGCGATCGAAGAACATCGCCACGACCTGCTCGATCGGCAGGTAGCGCTGCCGTGGTCCCGGCAGCCGCAGGAACCGGTTGATCGGCCCGGTGATCGGCACCAGGCCATGGATGTGCTTGTCGTCCGTCGGCCGCCACAGATCGACGATCATGCTGATGCCGCGATTGGCGATGAACGGGAACGGATTGGGCGGATCGACCGCGATCGGCGTGAGCACGGGAAACAGTCGCGTCATGAAATGGCGGTCGAGCCAGTGGCGCTCCTTGGCCGTGAGCTCCGCCGCGTCGAGCACGGCGATGTCCTCCGTGCGCAGATCGGCACGCAGCTCCTTCCAGCGGCGTTGCTGCCGATCGAGGAGCGACGCCATGCCCTGGTCGACCAGATCGAGCTGCTCGGCGGGACTGCGGCCGTCGGGGCTCAGCGTGCGCACGCCGGCCTGCACCTGGCCCTGCAGGCCCGCGACCCGCACCATCGTGAACTCGTCCAGGATGTCGGCGGAGATCGACAGGAAACGAAGGCGCTCGAGCAGCGGATAGGCGCTGTTGGCGGCCTCCGCGAAGACCCGCTCGTTGAAGTCCAGCCACGACAGCTCGCGATTGAAGAACCGTTCGGGCGACTGCATCAGCGCAGACGGCTGCGTCGCGTCGCCCTCGTCGTCGGTCGCCTGGATGGTCGCCTCGTCGACGGTCGAGGCGGCCGACTCTGCGGCAAGAGCTTCCGTCACGTCGGTCTCCGTAGGCAGGTCTCGGGCGGACAACAGCCGTTCCGGTCGAACCGGAACATGCTATGAAGGGCTGGTCAAGCCTACCGTGTCAACCTCGCCACCTGCCGGAAAGGACGATGCGGCGACTCTTGTTGCTTCGGCACGCGAAATCGAGCTGGGACACGCCCGGGTTGGCGGACCTCGACCGGCCGCTCGCACCACGGGGTCGGCGGATAGCGCCCCTGGTGGCGCAGCTGATGGCGAAGCGCCGGTGGGTCCCGGACCTCGTGCTTTGCTCGCAGGCCGAACGGGTTCGCGAGACCTGGCAGCTGATGGCGCCGCTGCTCGGCGAGGAGATCGCCACCAAGACGCTGCGCACGATCTATCCAGGTGCGCCGAGCCGGCTCCTGATGACGCTGCGCCGGTCGCCCGACGAGGCGAGGACGCTCCTCCTGATCGGTCACAATCCAGGCCTCGGGTCGCTCGCCACGAGCCTTTGCGGTGCCGGCTCGAAGAAGGCGCTCGAGAGGATGAGCGCCAAGTTCCCGACCGCGGGGCTGGCCGTGATCGACTTCGATGCCGAGCACTGGTCGGAGGTTGCCGCCGGCGCCGGCCGGCTGGAGGCGTTCGTTCGGCCGAAGGATCTCGACTGAACGTGGCGGTGCGGCGCAATCCGATGTCGGGAAGCTTGCCGTGATCAAGCTTCTCGTGATGTTGGCAGTGGCCTATGCCGGCATCGTGGCCCTCCTGTATTTCGGCCAGCGCTCGCTGATCTTTCGCGGCGCGCACATGCAGAGCCAGCCCCTCGACCACCCGCGCGCGCCCGAGCGCCTGGAGCTTGCGACCGCAGACGGCGACGTGCTGCACGGCATGCTGTTTCGCGCACCGGCCGGCGGCGCCGACCTGGTGATCGGCTTCGGCGGCAACATGCAGGATGCCGAGGTGCTGGGCCAGGACCTCGCGGCACGGCTGCCGCACGCCGATCTCGTCGTGTTCCACTACCGCGGCTATGGACCGAGCGCGGGCCGGCCGAGCGAGGCGGCGCTGTATGCCGATGCGCTCGCGATCTACGACGCCATGGCCCTGCGGCTGCAGCCGGCGCGGATTTTCGCCGTCGGCATCTCGCTGGGCTCGGGCGTCGCCGCCTATCTCTCGAAGCATCGAGCGCTGGCCGGCATGGTCCTGGTCACGCCGTTCGACGCGATCGAGGCGATCGCCAAGGAGCAGTACTTCTGGGTGCCGGTGGGCCTCCTCCTGCACGAGCGCTTCGCGAGCGTGGAGCATATGCAGGCCAATCGCACTCCCGTGGCCGTGATCGCCGCCGAGGGCGATCGCGTCGTCAAGCCGCAGCGCACCGCCGCGCTGCGCAACCAGATCCTGAACCTGGTGTTCGATCGGACGCTGGCCGGCGCCTCGCACGCGACCATCAACAACCTGCCCGCGTACGGGGTCACGTTCCGGGAGGCCTTCGAGGCGCTGGACCGGTCGACCCCGAGACTGCGTCCCGCTGCCCGATAGTCTCCATGCGCGGCGCCGGCCGACGCCGCGAGAAGGCATCGGACCGCTCATGCCGGTTCTGCGTACCCCAGGACGTCGGCGGCCGCCGGCGCGCGATTGATCGTCGAAGTCCCCTTGATACGATCGACCTCGCCCCAGAGCGACCTGCGAGGCCAGAGCGGCCTGATGTGCGAGGAGGAATAATCGAACGCGGCGCGTGCTCGGGCATGGGATGGCACCATGTACTGCAAGCAGCGCCTCAACGCGCCGGCGTCGACGCTCCTGTTCTTCCTTTGTCTGTCGTTCGCGGCAGCGCTTAATGCGGGCGATGGCGCTGCCGGAGTCCTGGAACTCGTCACCGACGGGCTGGACGAGCCGTCCAATCTGGCGTCGCCGCCCGATGGCCGGGGGCGAATCTACGTCATCGACTACCATGAGGCCGAGATCCGGGTCATCGCCGACGGCCGCCTCCTGCCTGAGGTCTTCCTCGATCTGAGCGATCGTCTGATCCCGGACCCAGACCCCGAGGACGGCGTCCTGAGCCTCGCCTTCTCGCCGCGGTTCCCGGAGATGCCATACGTCTACGTGACCTTCGTCGACGTACATGGCGACCTCGCGCTCAGCCGGTTCGAGGTGATGCCCTCGGGCCTCGAGGCCATCGCTGCGAGCGAGCAGGTCCTTCTGACGCTGCCCCGCTACGTGCCCATGCACCATTGCGGCCACCTGGCCTTCGGCCCCCATGACGGCCTGCTCTATCTGTGCGTCGGCGATACCCAGGGCAACGGGAATGTCGAGCCGATCGCGCAGGATCCGGACGAGCCGCGCGGCAAGATCCTTCGCCTGGACGTCGAGCCCAGGATGATCGCCGGGGTGCAGCCGATCGCCGAGACCGCGCCGTCGGGCAGCTATGAGATATGGATGAAGGGCCTGCGCAACCCCTGGCGCTTCGGGTTCGATCCGGCGACCGGCGATTTGTACATCCCGGACGTCGGCCGCCGCGCCTGGGAGGAGATCAACGTGCTCGCCGCGCCGATCCATCGCGGCGGCAATTTCGGCTGGCCGCTCGCCGAGGGCAACGACTGCATCGCCCAGTGCGATCGCGGCGACCTGATCTGGCCGACCTTCGAGTACCCGCACGGCGACGGTCGCTGCGCGGTGATCGGCGGGGCCGTCTATCGCGGCACCGCATTTCCGCAGTGGCAGGGCGTATTCCTGTTCAGTGACCAATGCAGCGGCGAGATCTGGGCGCTGCGCAACCTGGCGGGCGCAGCCGAGGTTCGCATGGTCGCCGAGACCGACCTGATGGCCTCTGCACTGGGCACCCGGTTCGACGGCGAGATCCTGATCGCCGACCGGCGCGCGGGCGCGATCTGGAGGCTCGTCCTGCCGGATGCCGAAGGCGGCTGGATACCAGCGGACGAGGCCATGTTTGCGATGGTCACGCAGGCGAGACGCGACAGGACAGGCTGGGCGCACGAGCGTCTCGACCGCATCGCCGGATCGCGGGCCTGGCAGTTGATGGAGTGGCTGCTGCCCGTCCGCAAGGCATTTCTGTGGCTCGAGAAGATCTTCTGATCCGGAGCCGCACCCGCAGCCACGGCAGCGCTATCCGTGGCGAGCGTCCGATCGAACGTGATGGATTGCGGGTCTGCAGCAAGCGAAACCCCGCCACATCGCAGGTTGTTGGCGGGGTTTCTTGCGAGAAGACGCCAAGTCTTCCCAGTCCGACACTCGTGCCGGACACAATTTTAGGCAAATACTCAGGTTTTCGGACACTTAGGCATTGTCGGGCGGAGTCATGCTGTTTGGGCACCCTCCTGGCCAGATGTTGCGACGAAACCAGAAGAACTGCGTCCTAGCTCCCAGCTTCGTTTCGGACGTCTGGAGTCTGAACCCGCAAATCATATCGGTCAAGCGCTTTCGGGACCGATCGATCAACCTCGCCAACAGCCTCGATGACCGCGTCGTTGCGGCTCATCGAGGCTTCCTCGCCCACGACCACGGCGGCTGCGAGAGCGCGCGCGGCGGCTTCGAGCTCGGCTTCGGTACGGGCATGCACGATGGCGAAAGGCCGGTCCGGACCGACCCGTTCGCCGGGCCCCAGAACCTCGCTCAGGCCCACCGCGTGGTCGATCGCATCGGCCGGATTGGTCCGACCGCCGCCAAGAGCGATGATCGCCAGGCCGAGCGCACGCACGTCGATGCTGGCAATCGTGCCGGCACGCGGCAGATGCACCGGGCGCTGCATGGCGCATGCGGCGAGATGTCGCGCAGGCCGCTCCACGAGATCGTGCGGGCCGCCGAGTGCCGCGACCATGCGCGCGAAGCGCTCGGCCGCAGCGCCGCTGTCCAGCGCGCGCTCGGCGCGCTGGCGCGCACCGGCGGCATCGGCAGCGAGGCCGCCCATCAGCAACAGCTCGGTTGCCAGCGCCAGCGTCACCTCATGCAGCCGCCGGTCCTTGCGCGCGCCGGTCAGCAGGCCGATCGCCTCGTGCACCTCGAGCGCGTTGCCGGCGCTGTGGCCGAGGCACTGGTCCATGTCCGTCAGCAGCGCGCGACAGGGCAGGCCCGCCTCGTTCGCGACCTCGACCAGGTTGCGGGCGAGATCGCGGGCGGCTTCGAGCGAGGGCAGGAGAGCGCCGGAGCCGACCTTGACGTCCATGACCAGGGCGTCGAGCCCGGCCGCGAGCTTCTTCGACAGGATCGAGGCGACGATCAGCGGCTCGCTCTCGACCGTCGCCGTGACGTCGCGGATCGCGTACAGGCGCCGGTCGGCAGGCGCCAGCTCCGCCGTCTGGCCGATGATCGCGCAGCCGGCGGTGCGCACCGCGGCGCGCAGCCGCTCGAGGCCTGGTGCTGTGTCGTAGCCAGGAATGCTGTCGAGCTTGTCGAGCGTGCCGCCGGTGTGGCCGAGGCCACGGCCGGAGATCATCGGCACATAGGCGTCGCAGGCCGCCAGGATCGGGGCGAGGATCAGGCTCACCTTGTCGCCGATGCCGCCGGTCGAGTGCTTGTCGACCACCGGCCCGAGGTCGTCCCAGCGCAGGCGCGTTCCCGACGCCGCCTTGGCCAGCGTGAGTGCCACCGTCTCCGCCCGCGTCATGCCGTGGAAATAGACCGCCATGGCGAACGCCGCGGCCTGGCCTTCCGAGATCCGACCGGCGCTGATGCCTTCGACGAGAAAGGCGATCTCCGCGGCGGAGAGCGTGCCGCCGTCGCGTTTCCTGCGGATGATCTCCTGGGGCAGCATGGAATGAATCTAGCTCGATCGCGGATTGACGCCAGCCCGGCGCAGGGGCAGACGGGTCGACATGCTCGATGTCGCGCTGCACGCGTTCACGACGTTGTTCGTCGTCATCGACCCGCTCGGCCTGGTGCCGGTCCTGCTGGCGCTCACGGTCGGCGTTGCCGCGGCCGAGCGGCGGCGGATGGCGCTCAAGGGCACGCTGATCGCGGGCGTCATTCTGCTCGGCTTCGCCGTGCTCGGCGAGCCCCTGCTGCGCCTGCTCGGCATCGGCCTGCCCGCTTTCCGGACCGCGGGCGGCGTGATGCTGCTGCTGATCGCGTTCGAGATGGTGTTCGAGCGCCGCACCGACCGCCGCTCGCGCTCGGCGGGCGAGCTCAAGGACGTCGGCGGCCCCGACGACATCTCCGTGTTCCCGCTCGCGATCCCGCTGCTCTCCGGCCCCGGCGCGATCGCCTCGATCATGCTGCTGATGGCGCGCTACGAGAGCGACGTGACGGCGCAGGCGGTCGTCATCGCCGTGCTGCTCGTGGTGATGGCGCTGTGCGTCCTGATCTTCCTGTTCGTCGAGCCGCTCGAGCGCCTGCTCGGCCCGACGCTCGCGCACGTCATCTCGCGCCTGCTCGGCATCCTGCTGGCGGCACTCGCCGTGCAGTACATCTTCGACGGGCTGCGCAACGCCTTCGGCATCGGCGCCGGCTGAAGACTAGGTTCCGGCCTCCGCAGAGCCCGGCGGCAGCGCGCGCAGCAGATCGTCGAGCAGCGCCGATGCGCCGAACCGGAAGGTTTTCGGGCAGGCCCAGGAGGGGTCGATCAGGTGCTCCGCCAGATAGAGGTAGGATGCGGCCTGCCGGGCGGTCCTGATGCCGCCCGCAACCTTGAGGCCTACTCTTCCGCCAGCCTCCTCGATCACCGCGAGCAGCACCGCCGCCGCCTCGAGGGTGGCGCCGACCGGCGCCTTGCCGGTCGAGGTCTTCAGAAAATCGCAGCCGGCCATCACGGCCGCGCGGGCCGCGCCGGCGATCAGCGAAGGCTCGACCAGGCGTGCCGGTCTCGAGGATCACCTTCAGCGTGGTCTCGGGAGCCGCCGCCCGACAGGCCGTCACCAGCTCGCTCACCATGCCGATGTCGCCCTCGCGGATCGCCGCGATCGGCGCCACCACGTCGACCTCCTCGGCACCGTCGGCGGCGGCCGCGGCGCATTCCTGGGCCGCGCGGGCGATGTCGTCGCTCCCCTGCGGGAAGTTGGCGACGGTCGCGAGCCGCACGCCGGATCCCCGCAGCAGGTTCCTGGCGAGCGGCACGAAGCGCGGCCAGACGCAGACTGCGGCCGTGCCGTAGGTGATCGCCCGCCGGCACAGCCGCTCGATGTCGGCCTCGGTGTCGGCATCGTTCAGGCTCGTGAGGTCGAGCAGCGGCAGGGCGCGGGCGGCAAGCGTGGCATCGGCCGGAGCGCTCCTGGCCCGCTCCAGGAGGTCGCTTCCCTTGGCGCCCGGCTCAGCCATCGGCGAGCTCGCGGCAGAAGGCGCGCAGGACCTTGGCCAGCTTTGCCGCCGCGGCCGACGCCTGCCCGAGCGTCTCCTCGTGCGATAGCGGGCCCGCGGCGAGCCCGGCAGCGAGGTTGGTCACCACCGACAGCCCGGCCACGCGCAGGCCGGCGTGCCGCGCGCTGATCGCCTCGGGCACGGTCGACATCCCGACCAGGTCGGCGCCCAGCGCCCGGAAGGCGCGGATCTCGGCCGGGGTCTCGAAGCTCGGCCCGAGGACAGCGAGGTAGACGCCGCTCGCGAGCTCGATGCCGAGGCCCTTGGCGATCCGGGCAAGCTGCTCGCGCAGGGCCGGATCGTAGACTTCGGAAAGGTCGGGAAAGCGCGGGCCGATGGCATCGCCGTTGGCGCCGACCAGAGGGTTCTGCCCTTGCATGTTGATGTGGTCGGCGATCAGGGCGATCGCGCCCGCGCCGATCTCGGCGCGCAGCGAGCCGGCGGCGTTGGTCAGGACCAGGATGTCGCAGCCGAGCGCCTTGAGGGCTCGCACCGGCACGTTGACCGCGCTCGCCGGCACGCCCTCGTAGAGATGCACGCGACCCTGCAGGCAGGCCACCGGCAGGCCCTCCAGGCGGCCCAGCACCATGCGGCCGTCATGGCCCTCGACCGTCGGCCGCGGGAATCCCGGCAGATCGGCATAGGCCAGGGCGATCGCATCCTCCAGACCGTCGGCGAGCGCGCCGAGCCCGGAGCCCAGGATCAGCCCGACCCGCGGCTGGAAATCCGGCGCTGCCGCCTGGATCACGTCGATCGCCGTGGCGGGCGCCGGCGCGGCGACATCGTCATCGAGCGAGAAGGACAGCGGCAGCAGCTCGCCCAGGGTCACGGTCCGGCGCAGTCCGCCCGGATCGCAGAGATGGACCAGCGTATCCGGCGAGCCGAACTCGCAAAGGCGCTGCCGGCAGCCGCCGCAGGGCGTGCACAGGCGCTCGCCGGCCGCCACCACCAGGACCTCCACGATCCGCCGCTCGCCGGTCGCGACCATCGCTGCGAGCGCGCTGGCCTCGGCGCAGTTGCCTTCCGGGAAGCTGGCGTTCTCGACATTGGCGCCGGCGAAGATCCGGCCGCCCGCGGTACGCACGGCAGCGCCAACGTGAAAATGGGAATAGGGCGCATGGGCGTTGCCGTAAGCGACCAGCGCCGCGTCGAGCAGATCCCGCATCGCTCCTCCTGGCCGCATCTCTCCTCGAGCCGAAATCTAGCGCGCGCGGCCGCCGAGCCCAAGCCTACATCCTGATGCGGCTGGCAGCCGGATCGTAGAGGGGGGCGAGGTGCAAGGTCGCCTCGACCCGCTCGGTCGCGACCTCCAGCTCGTAGTCGCCCGCCAGCAGCCAGTCGCGATCGATGCCGGGATGGCGCACATAGCCGTAGCCGATGCCGCGCCCGACCGTGTAGCCGAAGCCGCCGGAGCCCAGCCAGCCGACCGGCGCGCCGTCGCGATAGATGGTCTCGCGGCCGAGCAGGACCACCTCGGGCGCCACGGTGAAGCAGGCGAGCAGCTTGCCGAGCCCTTGCGCGCGCTGCCGCTCCAGCGCCTCGCGGCCGAGGAACGGCTCCTGGCCCGCCAGCTTCACGGCGAAGTCCAGGCCCGCCTCGAGCGGCGTGTGGTCGGGGCCGATGTCGGCGCCCCAGGCCCGGTAGCCCTTCTCCAGGCGCAGCGACTCGATGGCGCGATAGCCCGCGTGGGCGAGGCCGAAATGCTCGCCCGCCTCCACCAGGGCGTCGTAGACGGTCAGCGCCAGCTCGCTCGGCACGTGCAGCTCGTAGCCGAGCTCGCCGACATAGGTGACGCGCAGCGCGCGCACCGGCGCGCCGGCGATCCCGATCGTGCGCCAGCGGCCGAACGGGAACGCGGCATTCGAGACGTCGTCCGCGGTCACCCGGGCGAGCAGGTCGCGCGCGAGCGGCCCCATGACGGGCAGGACCGCGAACGCCGAGGTCACGTCGAGCAGGCGCGCATCCGCGGGCTCGGGCAGGTGGCGCGCGATCCAGGCGAAGTCGTGGGTCGCGAAGCCGGTGCCCGTGACGATGTAGTAGGCGTCGGGGGCGAGGCGCGTCACGGTGAGATCGCACTCGATGCCGCCTTGGGTGTTCAGCATCTGCGTGTAGATCACGCGGCCGGGACGGTGGCTGACGTCGTTCGCGCAGATCCAGGACAGCGCCGCCTCGGCATCGTGGCCGAGCAGCAGGAACTTGGCGAACGAGCTGGCGTCGAACAGCGCGACCCGCTCGCGGCAGGCGCGGTGCTCCTCGCCGACCGCATCGAACCAGTTCGGCCGGCCGAAGCCGTAGATGTCGCGCGGCTCGTCCAGACCCGCCCGGGCGAACCAGTTGGGGCGCTCCCAGCCGAGCTTCTCGCCGAACACAGCACCTCGATCGGCAAGGCGCGCATAGAGCGGCGAGCGGCGCAGCGGCCGGCCCGAGCGGTGCTCCTCGGCCGGCCAGGCGATCGTGTAGTGCTTGCCGTACAGCTCGAGGGTGCGCGCGCGGACCCAGCCGTCGTCGCCGTGCGGCAGGCCGAAGCGGCGGATGTCGACCGGCCACAGGTCCATCGGCGGCTCGCCGGCGACGATCCACTCGGCGAGCGCGCGGCCGGCGCCGCCCGCGCCTGCGATGCCGAACGCGTTGAAGCCGCAGGCGACATAGAAGCCCTGCACCTCCGGCGCCTCGCCGAGGATGAAGTTGCCATCCGGCGTGAAGGATTCCGGGCCGTTGATCAGCTGCTTGACGCCCGCGGTCTCGAGCGCCGGCACGCGGGCCAGCGCCTGCGCGCATCAGCTGCTCGAAATGGTCCCAGTCGGGATCGAGCAGGCTGAAGGCGAAGCCGTCCGGCATGCCGGGCTCGGCCCAGGGCTTGGGATCCGGCTCGTAGCCGCCCATCACGAGGCCGCCGACCTCCTCCTTGAAGTAGATCAGGCGGTCCGGATCGCGCAGCGTCGGCAGGTCGGAGGTCACGCCCTTGATCGGCTCGGTGATCAGGTACTGATGCTGCACGGGCTGCAGCGGCACGCGCACCCCGGCAAGTCTGCCGATCGCCTTGGACCATTGCCCGGCGCACAGCGCCACCACGTCGCAGGCGATCTCGCCCCGTCTGGTGCGCACGCCCGTCACCCAGCCCTGCTCGATGCGAAAGCCGGTGACGGCGCAGTCCTCGACGATGCGCACGCCGTGCTGCCTTGCGCCGCGGGCGAGCGCCTGGGTGATGTCGGACGGGTTCGCCTGGCCGTCGGTCGGCAGGAAAGCGGCGCCGACCAGGTCGGACGCGTCCATCAGCGGCCACAGATCCTTGGCCTCGGCGGGCGAGAGCAGATGCATCTCGAGGCCGAAGCTGCGCGCGGTGGTGGCCTGGCGCCTGAGCTCGATCATGCGGTCGGCATTGCAGGCAAGGCGCAGGCCGCCGTTGCGCTTCCAGCCCGACGCCTGGCCGGTCTCGGCCTCGAGCCGCTCGTACAGCTCGACCGAGTGCTTGAGCAGCCGGGTGATGTTGGCGTTGCTGCGCAGCTGGCCGACGAGCCCGGCGGCATGCCAGGTCGAGCCCGCGGTCAGCTTGTCGCGCTCGAGCAGCACGACGTCGCGCCAGCCGGCGCGGGCGAGGTGGTAGGCGACCGAGCAGCCGACGATGCCGCCGCCGATGACGACGCAGCGGGCGATGGGTGGGGGTGGCGGTCACGGCCGTAGGCCTTGCATCAGCGTCCAGGCCATCTGCAGTGTGTGGGACCGCCTGCTTAGCCAAGACCCCGCCGCTTCCGCAAGTAGCAGTCGATCTCCCCGCTCGAAGGTGCCGCAGCGCCGGCCTAACCGGGATGAGAGGGTCGCGTATGCCCGCTCGAAGCGGTCGAGGTTTTCGGCAGTGTAGGCTTCGTAGTCGAACGCGATCGAGAGGTGGATTTCGGAGACCATGCTCCACATCGCCTCGCGCAGGAGCGAGGCGCACTTCATGGCGTGGTAGCGCCGGCGCAGGTCGTCGCTCACCGGCGCCTCGAAATAGAGCTCCAGCAGGCGCTCCTCGAGCGAGGGCGGCAGCTCGTTGTTGGACGCGAGGCCGCCGAGGTCGAACAGCGGGCTGTTGAAGCCGCCGTATTCCCAGTCGACCAGCCACAGGCGGGAGCCGTCGTCGATCAGATTGGCCGCCAGCAGGTCGTTGTGGCCGAACACGATCTCGACCGGCCCCACCATCCGCTCCAGGCGCTCTGCCGCCGCCATGTAGCGGGGCAGCTCGGGCGCGAGCCGGTGGCCGTCGGCTGTGAGCCGCGCCGCATAGTCGCGCAGCACCTGGAACACCCAGAAGATCGGCGTCGGGCCGCGAAAGTGCTCCGGGATGGCGCGATGCGCGGTGCGCACGAGCGGCACCACGCGCTCGAGCATGGTCTCGCTGCAAAGGTCCACAGGTGCCAGCGTGCGCCCCTCGACGTAGCGGAACACCATGGCGCCGGGCTCTGCGTGGACCACCTCGGGCGAGATCCCGGCGGCATGGGCGGCGCGCGAGGCCGCGAGCTCGAACGAGCGCAGCACGTTGTGCACGAGAAAATCCTCGCCGATCCGCACGAAGAAGCGCTCGCGCCGTCCTCGACCAGGAAATTGTGGTTGCTGATGCCGCCGCCGAGCGGCTTCGGCTCGACCGGACCGCGCCAGCAGGCGAGCGCCCGTGTCCTGCGTGCGGCCTCCTCGCTCATGCCATCCCGAGCCGGCGCTTGCGCGCCGCCGCCCACGGCGCGATCAGGCGATCGGCGGTCATGGCGATGCAGGCGACGCAGATGCCGGCCACCAGCCCGCGCCCGACGTCCGCCTTGGTCAGTGCGATATAAACCTCCTGGCCGAGCTCGCGCGTGCCGACCAGCGCCGTGATCACCAGCATCGAGAGCGCCATCATGATGGTCTGGTTGATGCCGAGCATGATCTCCGGCAGCGCGAGCGGCAACTGCACCTTGCGCAGCAGCTGGTGCCGCGTGCAGCCGCTCGCCGTCGCCGCCTCGATCAGGCTCGGCTCGATCTGGCGGATGCCGTGGTCGGTGTAGCGGATCACCGGCACGATCGCGTAGGCCACCACCGCGAGCATGGCGGCGAAGTCGCCGACCCGGAACAGCATCACGGCCGGGATCAGATAGGCGAACGCGGGCAGCGTCTGCAAGGTGTCGACCACGACCTGCGCGACCCGGTGGACCCGGTCGTCGCGCGCGGCCCAGACGCCGATCGGGATGCCGATCAGGCAGGCGATCAGCACCGAGAGGCCGCACAGATAGACGGTCTCCATCGCGTTCAGCCAGTTGCCGGTAAGCGCGATGAACAGCGCGAAGCAGGCGGTCTGCAGGCCGAGGCGCCAGCCGCCGAGCTGCCAGCCGGCAAGCGCCACCGCGGCGATCACCGCGGGCCAGGGCAGGCCCAGCAGCAGGCGCTTGAGCGGCACCATCAGGTTGATCAGGAGCCACGCCTTGATCGCCTCGATGGTGTCGAACAGGTGGATGTTGACCCATTCCATGGCGGCATTGACGGCATCGCCGGTGCTCGTCTGCAGGTTTTGCGGGATAGATCGCGATCGCCGGCCACAGCGCGGCGAGCAGCCAGCCGCCGAGCAGCAGCGCGAGTGCCGCGACCAGATGCGGATGGCGCCGCAGGAAGCTCGGCTCCACCACGCCGTGCACGGGCGGCGGCCGGCGCGCGAACGCCTGCGAGAGCCGGTCGAGCGCGATCGCGAGCAGCGTGATCGCGACCGCCGCCTCGAGGCCGGCGCCGAAGTCGAGCCGGCGCAGCGCCGCCAGCACCTCGTGGCCGAGCCCGCCCGCGCCGATCATCGAGGCGATGATCACCATGTTGAGCGACAGCATGATCACCTGGTTGACGCCGACCATCAGCCCAGGGCGTGCCGAAGGAAGCAGCACCTTCCACATCATCTGGCGGCGCGTGCAGCCGGCCATATGGCCGAAATCCGTCACCTCGCCCGGCACGCGCTGCAGCGCCAGCACGGTGTTGCGGACCATCGGCGGCATCGCGTAGACGATCGTCGCGATCATCGCCGCCACCGGGTTGAAGCCGAAGAACCATAGGATCGGCACCAGGTAGGCGAACACCGGCACCGTCTGCATGAGATCCAGGAACGGCGTGATCGCGCGCTCGAAGCGGGGGTGGCGGAAGGCCGCGATGCCGAGCAGGGTGCCGAGCACGATGCCGAGCGGCACCGCGATCACGATCGAGGAGAGCGTCACCATGGCACTCGCCCACTGGCCGAACACGGCGAGATAGAGGAAGCACAACGCCACCAGCCAGGCGAGGCCGCGCCCGCCGGCGTGGTGCGCCGTGACCGCGAGGGCTCCGATCAGCGCGAACCAGGGGATCGGCGGCCAGAGCAGGGTCGCGGATTGGCCGAAGCCCGTCACGAAGCCTGCCGAGAGAACGCTCTGCGACCAGCCGGAACGGCTGCTCGATCAGCCAGGAGATCGCCCGGGTGAGCTGCTGGAACGTGAACAGGCCGAAGCTCGCCTCGTCGCGCAGCCAGGACATCAGCGCATTGATCCAGCTCTTGAGCGGCACGACCCAGGCAGCCGGATACTTGAAGGCCCAGGGTGCTGCCTCGCTCGCCAGGACGAGTGCTGCGGTGAGCGCCAGCAGCACGAGCCACGGCAGGACGCCGCGGCTGGCTAGACGTGGCGCGCCAAGCTGCGCGGGTGCGGCGAGCGGTCTAGCCATGGTCCGCCGGACGCGTGAGCACGTCGAGCACGGCGTGGCGCTCGAGCCGGCCGATCACGGCGCCCTGCTCGTCGGTGACCGCGAACGGCCGTCCGGCATCGATCACCCTGCGCGCGATCGCCTCGATCTTGGTCGAGGCCGCCACCTCGCCGGCAAAGTCGCCATCGGTGGTGCTGGACATGATCGAGCGCACGGAGAGCACTTTCGCGCGCGGAATCTCGCGGGTGAACTCGGCGACGTAGGCGGTCGCGGGCGCGGTCGCCAGCTCCTCCGGCGTGCCGATCTGGATGATCGCGCCGTCCTGCATGATCGCGATCCGATCGGCCAGGCGGACCGCCTCGTCGAAGTCGTGGGTGATGAAGGCGATCGTCTTGTGCAGCACGCTCTGCAGGCGCAGGAACTCGTCCTGCATCTCGCGCCGGATCAGCGGGTCGAGCGCCGAGAAGGGCTCGTCGAGCAGCCAGATCTCGGGCTCGACGGCGAGCGAGCGGGCGATGCCGACGCGCTGCTGCTGGCCGCCCGAAAGCTCGCGCGGATAGTAGCGCTCGCGCCCCTTGAGGCCGACCAGCTCGATCACCTCGAGCGCGCGCCGCTCGCGCCGTGCCCGCTCGACGCCCTGCACCTCGAGCGGAAAGGCGACGTTGCCGAGCACGGTGAGGTGCGGCAGCAGCGCGAAGTGCTGGAACACCATGCCCATCTTGTGGCGGCGGATCTCGATCAGGTGCTGCGGCGTCGCCGCGAGCAGGTCCTCGCCCTCGAACAGGATGCGCCCCGCGGTCGGCTCGATCAGCCGCGACATGCAGCGCACCAGGGTCGACTTGCCCGACCCGGACAGGCCCATGATGACAAAAATCTCGCCCTCGCGGATCGCGAGGCTCGCGTCGCGCACGGCGCCGATCAGGCCGGCCGCGGCGAGCTGCTCGGGCGCGGCGTCCGGATGCGCCCGCAAGAAGCGCTCGGGCGCCGGGCCGAACAGTTTCCAGACGTGCTCGCAGGCGAGCTTGACCGCGGCCGTCATCGCCCGTCCCGGCCCCGCCTCGGCGCTCCAGGTGCCGCCCGTCTATGTGCCAACTCGCCTGGCCCCGATCGATCCCGCCTCAGTCAAGCGGCGCCAAGCATCGACCGCCATCCTCGCTCGATCAAGGGCCATGCGCTCCGGGCGGCAAAGCGATGTGGTACCTCGTTGCATGCGGCCCCTTCGCCACCGTGGCGATCGGTTGACCTCGCCGACGGCAGCCGCGATCCTGCGAGCGCTGATACCCCGAGCATGCATGAGGAGGACGGATGCGAGCCGAGGTCTCGATGCGCGCGGCGATCGGCACGCTCATCGTCGCTACCAGCATCGTCCAGCTCGCCAACGGCTTCTTCGGCACCTTCTTCTCTCTCAGGGTGGCGGTCGAGGGCTTCGAGGCGACCTTGGCCGGCCTGGTGCTCAGCAGCTACTTCGCGGGCTTCACGCTCGGTGCGGTGCGCTCCGACCGGATCATCGCCCGCATCGGGCACATCCGCGCCTACGCCGCCTTCGGCGGCCTGGTCGGCGCCGCCACGGTGGTGATGCCGCTGCTCGTCGACCCCTACGCCTGGCTGGCCCTGCGCGCGGTCGTCGGCTTCGGCTGCGCCGGGCTGTTCGTGGCGACCGAGAGCTGGCTGAACGCGAAGGCGCCGCCCGCCATGCGCGGCCGTGTCTTCGCCATCTACATGGTCGGCACCTTCGTGGCGCTGGCCGCGGGACAGCTTCTGATCGGCCGCATCGACGTCGCTGCGGCCGGGCCGTTCAACGCGATCGCGGCCCTGTTCGCGGTAGCGCTCGTCATGGTGAGCTTTACCCGGGCGGAGCCGCCGCAGGTCGACCGCGGCAACGAAAATGCCGTTTCGGCGAGCTCGCTCGGGCGGCGCCGATCGCCGTTGCCGGCTGCGCCCTGAGCGGGCTGATCGCCGGGACCTTCTACGCGCTGGTGCCGGCGTGGATGCAGGGCGCCGGGATCGTGCGGGAGACGATCGCGCTGTTCATGTTCGCGGCGGTCGCCGGCGGGCTCGCCTTCCAGGTTCCGATCGGCCGGCTGTCGGATCGCCTGGACCGGCGGCACGTCGTCGCGGCGCTCGGCGTGGGCCTCGCGGCGGTCGCCGTCGCCCTGGTCTTCCTGCCTCGCTCGCTGCCGTTGGTCCTGCCGGCCGCGGCCCTGCTCGGCGGCTTCATGTCGACGCTCTACCCGGTCTGCGTCGCCTATGCCAACGACCGCATGCCGGCCGACCGGGTCGTCGCGGTGAGCGGCGCGCTCATCCTGCTGAGCGGGGTCGGATCGGTGGCAGGTCCGCTGATCGGCACCCAGCTGATGGTCGGCTTCGACATCGACGGCGTGCTCTACCTGATGGCCGGTGCGGCGCTGCTCCTGGCGCTGCTGGCCGTCGGCCGGAGCCTCTTGCGGGCACCGCCGGCCCACCGGGCGCGGACGTTCGAGGTCCTGACGCCGCAAGCCGCGCCCCTGGCGCACGACGCGGCCGGCCAGGACGAGGCGCCAGCCGCGGGGCCGCATGACTGCCGACGATCGCGCCGCCCCCGCTCCTGAGCGCGCCCGCCTCAGCCCGCGCAGGCGGTCCAGGGCTGCCAGGTGTCCTGATTGGCGTCCAGCCATTCCTGGACCACCTCGGACAGCTCGCGGCCCTCGAGGTCGACCTCGGCGATCAGGTTGCCCATGGTCTCGTTGTCGATCGTGAAGGCGCGGATCGCCTCGTAGGCGCAGGGCCACTGCTCCTCGCCCGCCTTCCAGCCGACCTTCTTGATCCAGCCGCGCGGCTTGCCGCAGTCGTACGCCATGTCCGGGTTCTCGCCCCAGCTCGGGTCCTCGTAGCAGGCGTCCTCGTAGGGCGGGAACTCGACCCATTCGCCCTCGAACTTGATCGGCGCCCAGTGCGGCGTATAGATCCAGCCGAGCCACGGCGCCTGGCGCTGATAGGCGGATTCCAGCTCGGCGAACAGCGCGGCGTCGGTGCCGGCGTGCACCACCTCGTAGTCCAGGCCCAGCGCCTCGGCGCGCTCGTCGTCGTAGCCGCCCCAGGTCACCGGCCCGCCCAGATAGCGGCCGCTCGGCAGCGTCTCGGGCGTCGCGAACGCCTCGGCGCACTCGTTCAGCGCCTGCCAGTCCGGCAGGCCCGGGCACAGCTCCTTCATGTAGGCCGGGTACCACCACTCCTCGATCGCGTGCATGCCGGTCTCGCCCAGGTCGACCGTGTTGCCGGTGGCGAGCGAGGCTTCCATGGCGTCCTTGCCGGTGGTCTCCCACATCTCCATGGCGACGTGCAGATCGCCGGATTCGAGCCCGGCGAACTGGGCGATGTAGTCGGCCTGCACGTACTCGACGTTGTAGCCCATCGCTTCCAGGACCTTGCCCATGATCTCGGTGGTGATCAGCTGGCCGGTCCAGTCGTGCAGGGTGAGCTTGATCGGCTCCTCGGTTTCCGGCACCTGCGCCTTGGCCCCGCCGGCAAAACCCAGGCCCGCCAGGCCGAGCCCGGCCAGGGCCAGAGCCACGGCACCAATCTTTCGGCCTGCATGCATCGAACGCCCTCCCATCGTTTGCGCACCGCCTTTGTGCTGCGCGCATTGTTTCCCGCGCGCTCGGCGGATACAAGCATCCTCCTTGGCGAGCCACGTGCCCGGTGCTTCAATCGCGGGTGCCCAGTGCCGATGATCTACCCGGCGCGGACCGCGGCGATGGCGGCGGCGAACTGCTCGCTCGCCAGCAGCCGCTTGCAGCGCTCGAAGCGGTTGATCGAATAGGCCCAAAAATCCTCGGCCGGGTTGTCGTTCATGACCTGCAAAAGGCCCCAGAGCGTCCAGACCAGATCGCACAGGCCCTTGGCCAGCACCATGCGGCCGCGCTGGTCCTCGGGCGGCGCGCCCTCGAAATAGGCGCGCAGCAGGGCCTCGTCCTGTTCCGGCGAAAAACCCGCCTCGACCGACAGGTCGCCCAGATCCCACATCGGGTCGTTCATGCCGGCATATTCCCAGTCGACCAGAAACATCCGGTCCGGAGCGTCGAGAAAGTTCTCGGCCAGCGGATCGTTGTGGCAAGGGGCCAGCGCCGCCGGCCGCTCGCCCAGCACAAGGCGGGCGGCATCCGCCTCCTTCTGCAGGGCCTCATAGCCGTCGGGAATCTTCGCATCGTTGCGGCGCAGCAGCGCGAGGTACTCGTCGATCTGGGCGAACACGTCGAAGCGGCCGGCGAACGGCTCGCTGAAGCGATGCATGCGCCGGAACGCGTGCGCGGCGCGCTCGACCCGGGCGAGATCCTTGAAGGCGGCCTCGCTCATGGTCAGGGAATCGTCGATGTGGCGCGCCAGCATGGTGCCGTCCTCGACCTCGAAATGCAGCACCTGCGCATTCACCCCGGCCGCGGCGGCGATGCGTGCGTTGCGCGCCTCGGCGGCGCGGTCGATGTATTCGGAGGTGCCGGCACCGGCGAGCCGCAGCACGTAGCGCTCCGGCCCCAGCGTGATCTTGTAGTTGCGGTTGGTGAGACCGCCGATCCGCTCGATCGCCGCATCGCCGCTCGCCGCGAGGCCCGGGATGCCGGCAAGCACCTTGCTGATTTCCGCCCGTTCGGCGGCACTCACCGAGGTCTGGATCATCATCAATGCCCGATGTGATAGTAGCGCTCATAGATCCCTTGCGCCCTGCGGCGCGCGTCGTCCCAGCTCCAGCTCGTCTCGGTGAAGCGGTCGGGGCCGAGGCTCAAGACGTAGGCCGACGGCTTCGGCTCGAGCAGCGCCTCGACCACATGGCGGCCGATGCCGGCCGAGCCGGACACGCCGTGCGCGTTGCAACCGACCGCCATGACGAGGCCGGGCACGCGCCGGCTCGCGCCGACGATGAAGCGGCCATCGGGCGTGAAGGTCGGCCAGCCGCGAAACACGTGGCGGATGCCGGCATCTGCTACGGGCGGGTAGAGCGGCGCCAGCAGCTCCGAAAAATTCGCGAGCACCGGCCAGTCGGGCTCGATCGCCGGCGGCTCGCCCTCCAGCCCGAAGTCGCGGGGATCGCAGGAGAGCGCCTGCGGCTCCCAGCCGCCGAGCAGCAGGGCGTTGACGTCGGGCCGGCCGTACAGGGTCGCGTCCGGCACGCGAAAGGTCGGCAGATCGGGCTGCAGGCCCGCGATCGGCACCGTGATCACATATTCGTGCCGCACTGGCACGATCGGCAGGTCGAGCCCGGCGAGCCTCGCGACGTGCCAGCCATGGGCGCCGGTGGCGACGATCGCCGTGGCGCAGCGCACGCGGCCATGCGTGGTCTCGACCGCGGCGACGGCGCCGCCGGCGAGCCCGATGCCGGTCACGCGGACGTCGGTCGCGAACCGCACGCCGGCCGCGCGAGCATGCTCGCGATAGGCCATCGCGAGGTCGTAGGGCTGCAGGTAGCCGTCGCTCGGGCACCACAGCACGGCCTTGACCTCGGGGCCGAGCCGGCCCGGCCAGCGCGCCTTTGCCGCCGCCCGGTCGAGCAGCTCGACCTCGAGCCCGGCACCCTGCGCGGTCGCGAGGAGACTTCGGAACTCCCCGGCGCGCGCATCGGTCAGCGCGATCCGCAGGCTGCCGACCTCGCGCCAGTTCGGCGTCGCCCCGGCGTGCCGTTGCAGGCGGCGGAAGGTGGCGACCGAATCCATCGCGAGCCGGACCCGGTCCTCGGAGCTGCGCACCTGGCCGACCAGGCCCGCGGCCTGCGCCGTGGTCGCCGAGGCGAGTGCCGCGTTCTTCTCGACCAGCAGAACATCCGTCTTGCCGGCCTCGGCGAGGCGGAAGGCGATGGCGCAGCCGATAGCACCACCGCCCACGATCACGATCTCGGCGTCGCCGATCCCCGCCCCGGTCGGTCCATGGTCGAGCTCGGCCATCTCGGCTCCCTGCCTCGCCGTCCGAGGCTAGCACGGCATCGCCGCGTTTGCGCCCGTTCTGTCTTCAGGATTGGACGCGATGGCCGCGCGGCAGGTCGTGGCTCGGCTGGGCTTCGAGGCCGGCGTACACCCGCAACGTCGCCTCGACGACGTGCTCGACCGAGAACTCGGCGACGGCGAGGTCGCGTCCCCGCCGTCCCATTGCTTCGCACCGTGACGCGTCGAGCAGGAGCTCGCGCAGCGCGTCCGCAAGAGGCCTGGCGGCGCGGGGTGGCACCAAAAACCCGTTCACGCCATCGCGCACCACCTCGCGGCACCCCGGCGTGTCCGCCGTGACGATCGGCCGCCCGCAGGCGGCAGCCTCGATCAGGGCGCGGGGCACGCCTTCGCCATAGTAGGAGGGCAGGCAGACGACATGGCAGCGAGCATAGACGGCCGGCATGTCGCTCTGGTGGCCCCACCATTCGACCAGGCCCTCGCGGACCCAGCCCTCGATCGTCTCGCGCGGCACGCTGTCGCGGTTGTGCGGCGGCGGCTCGCCGACCAGCGCCAGACGGGCCTCGAGACCGGCCGCGCGCAGGATGCGCGCCGCCTCGACGAACTCGCCGATGCCCTTGTCCCACAGCAGGCGGGCCGGCAGGATCACGACCGCGGGGCGAGGCGGCTCCGGCCGCGGCGCGAAGCAGGTCATGTCGACGCCTGAGCCTCGGATCAGCGCCGTCCGGTCGATCGACACCAGGTTCGCGCCGACCATGAAGGCGCGATCGTCCGGGTTCTGGAAGATCGTGCAGCTGTTCTTGTGGCCGAGGGCGTGCCGGTACAGCGCCTGCGCGAGCGCGCGTATCGGCCTCGGCATCGACTTCTGGTCGGTGAACACCTGGCCCAGCCCGGTGACCGCGCTCACCAGGCTCGGCACGCCGAGCAGCCGCGCGACGATGCCGCCGTAGAGGACGGGCTTGATGGTGACGGTATGCATCAGCGTCGGGCGCACCTTCCTTACGGCGCCTGCCAACTCGAGCGCCATGCGCAGATCGTTGAGGGGGTTCAGCCCCGTCCGATCGACGTGCAGCGGGTGAAAGCGGATGTCGTGGTCGCGCAGCACCTCGAGCGCGCCCGAATCCAACGCGGCAAGATGGACCTCGTAGCCGGCGCGGGACGCCGCAACGGCGACCGGCAAACGGTGCGACGCGAAGCTCGCCGTATCGTTGACCACGAACAGGAGGCGGCGGACGCTCATTCGGCTGTCGCGCGGGCGACCGTCACGCGATATCTCCGACCTTCGCTTGCGAACCGCTCCGCGCCCGACGACGCGACGCCGGCTCGCACCGGGCGCCAGTCGACGCCTTGGCCGGGCCAACCAGCGGTACAGCGATCATTCAAGGAGAATCCACCTGACGTCATACAGGAACCATCACCAGCTTGCCCCGACCTTCGGCATGCGGCAAGGGACCTGTTCGCATAAAGCTCGGCCCAATGCTAGGCTAGATCGCGCCCTCGCGCAGCATGCGCAGCTGGCTTGCCGTGATGTCGGGGTGGTCGCCAAGCAGGTCGGCCAGGTCGGCGCATGAGATCGTCCGGTTGTCCTTGAACAGCCAGTAGCCCGGGAACTCCCAGTCCGGGATCAGCCAGGTGCGCAGCGCCACCTTGGGCAGCACGATTCGCGACCGCCAGTCCGCACCGAGGGCGCGCGCCGCTTCGGGCGGCGGCACGATCTCCACCTTTTTGCCCGAAAGGTCCATGCCGCCGTCGGTCAGCTGCGCCAGATCGTCGTCGTCATCGAACCCGACCGCGTCCGCACCGGCGCGATAGAGGCTCGCCCGCTCGACATCGAACCCGGCGCAGTTGCAGGCCTCCTCGTGGAGGCGCGCCTGGAACGCATAGCCGCTCCAGGCCGAAAAAATCTCCGCCTCGAGCGCCTCCAGCTCGGGATGGCCGAGCGTGCGGCCGGGAAACCAGGGCGTGTCCTCCATATGCCGCACCCAGTCGCGGTAGTCGGCGTCCTGGCGCGCGATCTGCTCGGCTGGGCCCAGATGGGCGTACTTGCCCCAGCCCGCGATCGACCCGGGGCAGCCCGAGGCGTGCACCGCGATCACCGCGTCGAGATAGGCGAGGCTGAGCTCCCGGCAACGCTGCCAGGCGGCGCACACCTCCGGCGCGTGGTTGACGTTGCGGCCGCGGCGCCGCTGGATCTCGCGGATGCGCCTGCGTTGCTGCGCGTCCATATTGGCCTTCTCCAGCCGTGAGCGAGGGCAGCCTAGCAAGCTCGGCCATGCAAGCCCAGCGATCGACCGCCCCGCAGACAAACGCGGGCCTTCTGTGTGCGCCGCAGCAATTTCGTTGAATAGAGCCCGCGCCGCAGCCCGGCCGAGCGCAAATCGCGACCGGCGCCGTATCGTGCGCTGTATTTTGGATCTCGGGGGTGTGCAAAGAGCGGCAAGTCGTTCACGTTTGGCGGAGAGGATGGCGGATCGGCCGGTTCTCTTCGCCCGTCGCCCTCAATTGGGTGGTCAGAAGGTTGGCTCCGTTCTAGACTTGTCCGTTGCGGAACGTGTACCCCAGGGCGGTTGTTGATCCTTTGTGGCAGCGCTTGATGCAGGAGGAATCGGTGGCTGAGGCGCAAGGTGGCGGCGAGACGGGCGGGCTCCAGATCCGCAAGCTCCAGCTCGACGAGCGCGAGGACTTTTCCGAGCGCCAGTCCTACGGCCGCCGCGTGGTCACCCCGGTTCGCTACTCCACCGATCCGCGCGACGTCGGCTGGGTCCGCGAGAACATCCCCTGCCAGACCGCCTGCCCGGCCGACACCAACGTGCCGGCCTACATCCAGATGATCCTGGAGAGCCGCTACGGCCGCTCCTACGAGATCAATCGCTACGCCAACGTCCTGCCGGGGGTGCTGGGTCGGATCTGCTCGCGCCCCTGCGAGGACGCCTGCCGGCACGGCTGGCCCGGCAACGGCGCGCCGGTCAACATCTGCCACCTCAAGCGCTCGGCCGCCGACCTCAAGCCGTCCGGCCACCGCATCACCGAGAACCTGTTCACGCCGTCCGGCAAGCGGATTGCGGTGATCGGCGCCGGCCCCGCCGGCATCGCCGCGGCGCACGACCTGTCGATGCTGGGCCATGACGTCACGATCCTCGAGCAGGAGAAAGAGCCGGGCGGCATGCTGTACTACGGCATCCCGGCGTTCCGCCTGCCGCGCGACGTGCTCTCGGTCGAGGTGCGCAACGCGCTGCGCCTGGGCGTCGACCTGCGCACGGGCGTGCGGGTCGGCAAGGGCGAGGGCGAGGTCCGCCTTTCGAGCCTGCTGCAGGACTACGACGCGGCGCTGCTGACCACCGGCTGCATGGCGGCGATCCCCTTGCCGCTGCGCGATGCCGATGACGGCCGCGACATCGCGCGCGGCATGCCCAATGTCGAGTACGGCCTCGATTTCCTGACCGAACTGCATCGCGGCGAGACCAAGACCGTGGGCAAGCGGGTCGCCGTGGTCGGCGCCGGCTTCACGGCACTCGATTGCGCCCGCGTCTCGCTGCGCCTCGGCGCCGAGCAGGTGACGATCCACATCCGCACCACCGAGGAATACATCCCGGTCACCAAGGAGGAGATTTTCGAGGCCAAACGCGAGGGCACGAAGATCCTGGGCCTGCGCACGCCGATCGGCCTGATCACCGACGACCAGGGCAAGCTCACCGGCGTCAGGTTCGTGCAGAACCGGCTCGGCGCCTGGCGTGCCGGCGGCCGCCGCCAGGCGATCCCGATCGAAGGCTCCGAGTTCGTCGAGCCGTGCGACACGCTCTTGATCGCGATCGGCCAGAAGACCGTGAACGACATCATGGACCTCGAGGTCGATCTCGATCGCTGGGGCAACGTCCAGGTCGGCGAGGACGGCATGACGTCCGCCCCGGGCCTGTTCGCGACCGGCGATTTCGTGATCGGCGCGTCGACCGTGGTCGAGGCGGTCGGCCTCGGCCGCGAGACCGCGCTCAAGATCGACACCTGGCTGATGGGGCGCGTGCGGCGCAAGAAGGTGGTCAAGATCGAGCCGATCGAGCATCCTTTGCGCGAGCGCTCGTTCGACTTCATCCCGCCGCAGCACATGCCGATGGAGCCGATGAAGTCGCGCTTCGACAACCTCGTCCTCGAGGCCGAGAAGGGCTACGACGAGCCGCTGGCCAAGGAGGAGGCCAAGCGCTGCTACCTCTGCCATCACAAGTACGAGATCGACACCGACAACTGCATCTACTGCCGCGCCTGCATCGAGGTCGCGCCGCGCGACTGCATCAAGCTGGTCGAGGGCGTCGAGATCAACGACGACGGCACCTACGGCGCGCTGGCCGAGACCAGCCAGTGGGACCAGGTGGGCGCGATCTGGATCGACAACAACGAATGCATTCGCTGCGGCGCCTGCTTCATGGTCTGTCCGACGCAGTGCATTCACATCACCAAGAACGAGATTTTCTATCAGGACGTCTGAGGAAGACCTCATGGCGGCTCCGGCACATCACATCATCATCGGCAACGGGGTCGCCGGCAACCACGCGGCGTCGGTCCTGCGCGCCCGCGCCCCGGACGACCGCATCACGATCATCACGATCGGCGCGCTGCTGTTCTACGACCGCTATCAGCTGCCCCATGTGTTCCGCGGCAAGCAGGACTGGCGGAGCTACCTCGTGCACCCGCCGAGCTACTACGAGCAGAACCGGATCGCGGTGCGGCGCAAGTGCCGGGTCACGCACGTCGATGCCGAGCGCCGCGTCCTGACGCTGGCGCATCGCGAGGAGGTGAAGTACGACACGCTGCTGATCGCGAGCGGCGGCGGCGGCTATCTGCCGGCGACGCTGATCGAGTACCGGCCGCTGTTCCACGCCTTCAACACCTTCCGGGCGGCGATGGCGATGGCGCGCGCGCTGCCCGAGGACGGCACCGTGATCATGCTCGGCGGCGACATCTTAGGCATCGACCTCGCCTACAACCTGGTCGACACCGGGCATCGGGTGATCCTCGTGCCGCACGAGCAGACCTTCTGGCCGCATCAAGGTGGACGCGGCCGAGCGGCCGCGGCTGTTCGAGGCCTTGCGCGGCGCCGGCATCGAGGTCGTGGGCGAAGCGCCGATCGAGCGGATCGAGGCGGGCGAGGAGGGTGCTCCGGCGCGGCGCGTGGTGCTCGCCGACGGCCGTGAGCTTGCCGGCGACGTGATCATGCCGTTCTACGGCCTGGCGCCGGCGCTGGATTTCATCGCCGGCTCGGGCGTCGACATCGAGCGCGGCCTCCTGGTCAATCCCGAGCTTCGCACCACCGATCCGCATATCTGGGCCGCCGGCGACGTCTGCCAGATCTGGAGCGCTGAGGACAACGCGTATCGCTTCTACTATGGTTGGCAGAACGTCAAGGCGATGGGCGAGATCGCCGCCTGCAACATGACCGGCGCCAACAATTCATTCCGCACCTTCGTCGACGAGACCCTGAGCGTCAACGGCGAGGGCAAGCTGCACTCTTCCTTCTGGGACTACGACTAGGCTGGAACTGCCCATGCGTCTGCTCGTCGACACGGACATCCAGATCGCGGTCTGCGGCTCGGCTGGCGACGGCACGATCGCGACCGGCGACATCCTCAATCAGGCCATGGCGCGCGCCGGCTACCGGGTGATCGCGTTCGACGTCTATCCGGCCGAGATCCGCGGCTTCGGCGAATGCATCGCGTGCACGCGCATCACCTCGGAGCAGGTCTATTCGCTGAAGCAGCAGTCGGATGTGCTGGTGTCGCTGAACGACGCGCATGCGATCGCGCATGTGCCCGAGGTGCGCGACTATGGTGCTGTCATCTACGACGACGCCCCGATCACCGCGCTGAAGGAGGGTGCTCACATCTCCGGCCACATCAAGCCGGGCCAGCTGCCCTACGGCCTGCCGATGCGCGAGATCTCGGAGCGCGCCACCAGCGCCGGCAAGTCGCGCAACATGGTGGCGCTCGGCTTCGTCGCCGGGCTCTACGGCCTGCCGCGCGAGGCTTTTCACCAGACCATCGCGGCCAAGTTCAAGGGCAAGGCGGCGGCGATCACCGAGGGCAACATCCGCGCCTTCGATGCCGGCTTCGAGGAGGGTGCGGGCACCTTCCAGCTCGACACGATACGCCTGGGCGCGCCGATGGAGAGCGGCACCGGTGCTGTCGTGATCAGCGGCAACCGCGCCATCGTGCGCGGCTGCCTCGATGCCAAGGTCGCGACCTTCTTCGGCTATCCGATCACGCCGGCCACCACGATCCTCGAGATGCTGGCGGCGCAGATGCCAAGGCAAGGCGGCCGGGTGCTGCAGACCGAGGACGAGATCTCGGCGATCGGGGCGACCATCGGGGCGGGCTATGCCGGCGTGCGCGCGGCGACCGCGACCTCCGGCCCCGGCCTCGCGCTCATGACCGAGATGATGGGGCTCGGCGTGATGGCCGAGGTGCCCTGCGTGCTCTTCGTCTCGCAGCGCGGCGGGCCGTCGACCGGCATGCCGACCAAGACCGAGCAGTCCGACCTCAATCTCGCCGTCTACGGCGGCTCGGGCGACGCGCCGCGGATCGTGCTGGCGCCGACCAACGTCGAGGGCTGCTACAAATGCGCCGGCAAGGCGTTCGAGCTCGCCGAGAAATACCAGACGCCGGTCATCGTGCTGCTGGACCTCTACCTTTCGAACCGGCTCGAAGCCGTGAGCCTGCCGGTCAAGAGCCCGTTCGCGGCCAATCTCGCCAAGGGCATGTCGACGCGCGATCGGGCCGGCGACTATGCCCGCTTCGCGCTCACCGACGACTATGTCAGCCCGCGAGCGCTGCCCGGCCAGGAAGGCGGCATCCACACCGTCACCGGCCTCGAGCACACCGAGGCGGGCCGGCCGAAGGACACGCCCGAGGTGCATACCCTGATGACCGAGAAGCGCCACAAGAAGCTCGCGTCCGCCGTGCGCCATCCTGAGCTCACGATCGCCAAGCGGTTCGGCGACGAGGGCAAGGTCGACGTCGGCATCCTCGCCTGGGGCTCGACCTTCGGCGAGGCGCTCGAGGCGATGCTCGAGGCGCGCCGCGAGGGCATCCGCTGCGCCGCCATGAAGGTCGTGATGCTCTCGCCGCTGCCGGTCGACGCGATCCGCAGCTTCTGCGACGACTGCAGCGAGGTCCTGGTGCCCGAGCTCAACTATCAGGGCCAGTTCGCCAACCTCGTGACCGCGGCGACGGCCCGCGCCGTGCACCGGCTCGACCGGGTGTCGGGCCGGCCGATGCACGTCGAGGACATCGTGATGGAGGTCCGCCGCTTAGGCGGCAGCAAGCGCCAGATCGCTGCCGCCTGAACGACGCTGAGGGCCGGAAAGGGCCAAGAGGAAGCACGCCATGTCGACCACGTCGGAACTGCCGGAGCCGGTCTACCTCGAGGAGAAGCTCAAGGAGATCCAGGGTACCGGCCGCCTGAAATACCGCTCCAAGGCGCTGCCGACCTGGTGCCCGGGCTGCGGCTACTTCAGCATGACCGAGGGCGTGGCCAGCGCGATGAACAAGCTCGGCATCGCGTCCAAGGACACGGTGATCGTCTCCGGCATCGGCTGCGCCTCGCGCTTCCCGTTCTTCATGAACGCCTACGGCTTTCACAGCCTGCACGGCCGCACCCTGCCGGTCGCGACCGGCATCAAGATGGCCAACGACCGCCTGACGGTCGTGGTGGTAGGCGGCGACGGCGACGGCTTCGCGATCGGCGGCGGCCACATCCCGCACGCCGCGCGGCGCAACGTCGACATCACCTACCTGTTGTTCGACAACGGCATCTACGGCCTGACCAAGGGCCAGGTCTCGCCGACCTCGGTATTGGGCTTCAAGACCAAGACCTCGCCCTACGACAACCGCGACCTGCCGCTGAACCCGCTGATGATGCTGCTCTCCTATCGCGCGAGCTGGGTCGGGCAGGCCTATGCCGGCCATCCGCATCACCTGACCGACATGATCGTCGACGCGATCGCGCACCGCGGCTTCTCCTACCTGCACATCCTCTCGCCCTGCGTGACCTTCGACAAGACCAGCATGACCTACAAGAACCTGGGCGTTTCGGTGCGCGACCTGCCGGCCAACCACGATTCCAGCGATCTGATGTCGGCCATGGCGCAAACGATGGACCCGAGCAGCCCGGCGCTCGGCCTGTTCTTCAAGGAGGACCGGCCGACGCTCGGCGATGCGATGGACGAGACCATCCGCTCCGCCGGCGGCAAGGTGCAGGAGCAGGCCGCGGTCGCCTGAGACTCCACCCGCCAACCGACTGCCGCCAGCCGTGCCGCGGC
>CAVWCI010000038.1:0-35194 GCA_963753315.1 uncultured Alphaproteobacteria bacterium | reverse complement strand
CTGCCCTGTGAGCCCGCGTTCTGTCCTCTTTGGCGGCGGAGTCGGTCTCGGGCTCGTCAGTACTGGCGTCGGGGGCAAACAGGTCCTCCAGGAAATAGGCCGAGAAGGCGGTTTTGCCTGGGAGCTCGGCCTTCTGATAAATCGATTGCGCCTGCTGACGCACGGTGGCCTCGCTGGTGCCGCGCAAGGCGGCGATCTCCTTGTGGTTCAACCCCTTGAGGATCAGCAGGCCGACGTCGCGTTCAGCCAGGGTCATGCCCCACTGCCGGAACTGGGCCTCCATCTCGTCCTTGATGCCATTCAACTTCGACCGCACCTTGGAGCGCCAATGCTGGCCCTCCGTGCGCGCGATTTCGAGGTCTCTGATCAGCGTCATCTTCTCTTCGTGCTGGGCCTGCATACGCAAGGCGAGGAGGGCGACCCCGACGGCGGCTGAAATCGTGAGCAGTACCGTCACCGCATCGACGAGCAGGTCGAGGAGCGAAATTTCGTCTTGCTCGGTCAAGATATCGAGCGTCATCAGCAGCGCAAAGGAGCCAGCGCCGACGCCAGCCAGGATTCCACGGATTTGCCTCTCGGAGAGATCGGCCATCTGTTCGTTCCCTATATACTAGCAGCACTCCCGCAAGGCGTCGAAGCGTCAGACAACCTGCCCCCATCTGACAAATGTCCGGTGTGCCCTCTGTCTCTGACAAATGTCGGATGCGGACCTCCGCGAACGGAGCCATAGCTGTACCCCCCTACGGACATTCCGCCCACCGCGCAAGGGAGATCAAGCCATGGCAATTCTGCCCGATATCGGTGCCGCCGAGTTCCAGCCCGGCGCTCCCATCGACAACCCCTTCTTTCCGCTCGAGCTCGGCAGCATCCGCAGCTACGAGGGCCGCCGCGTCGATCCGGAGACGGGTGACGTCGAGACCCAGCGCAACGACCTCTTCGCGACCTTCGAGACCCACGAGGTCTTCGGTGTCGAGACGACCGTCATCCGCGACACGGTCTATGAAGACGGCGCGCTCGCCGAGGAGACACTGGACTGGTACGCCCAGGACACGGCCGGGAACCTCTGGTACTTCGGCGAGATCGTCATCAATTTCGAGTATGACGACGCCGGCAACTTTATCGGAACGAACAACGATGGCGCCTGGGAAGCCGGGATCGACGGCGCCCGCCCTGGCTTCGCGATGCCGGCCGAGCCCGGCTTTGGCCCGGCCTTCTATTTGGAGCATGCCCTGGGCGTTGCCGAGGACGAGAGCATCGTCGTGGGCTTGGATGAGACCGTCACCATCGGCGACAGCAGCTTCGAAGGCGTGCTCAAAGTCATGGACAGCTCGGCTCTTCACCCCGATGGTGCCGAATTCAAATTCTATGCGCCCGGCGTGGGAGAGATCGCTTAGCAGGCGCTCAACCGCGACGGCACCGTAGACATCACCACCGAACTGCAGGGCCACCGGCAGGCTGGCAGCGGCGTCCTACCCAGCGGTCTCTCCCAACCCGAGCTGAAGGAGTTCCAGGGCGACGGCTCCAAGCAGTTCGTAACGTACCTCGGCGGGGACGCCGGGTCGGACAGCGCGATCGGCGCGTATCAGATCGACATCGAGACCGGAGAACTGGACCAAGGCCGCATTCTTTTTTCGTCGACCAAGGACCTCGAGCCGGGCGCGAGCATTGAGCTTGCGGTCGATGAGAGCAAGGCGCTCGGCCTCTTTATTGTCGCCAAACCTGGCGAGTTGGGCCTCGATCTCTCAAAGTTCGAGGACGGTGGCCTGTTCTTCGACAACATGCTGACCGGCGAGCGTGCCACGATCGAGGACGGGCTCGCGACCCTGGTAGCCGATGGGGAGGGCAACGCCGGGCCAATCCAAGCCTTCCATGCGCTCGGGGGCCAAGACAGCGCCAACTTCCTCAACCCGGCCGCTGGCGCGCAGGCCGTCGATCTCGGCCCGGCCGCGATGGACGATACGCTGCTCGGATTTGAGGACACGCGGGTCACGGATGCAAGCTGGGATGGCGACTTCAACGACGTCCTCGTCGGCGTCGGCAGCACGCCGCTCACGCCCGAGCTCCCCGAGGCCGACCCTCTTCTAGTTTAAGACGCGCCGCCGCGGGCGGCCCAACCGATCGCTCGCGGCGGCCAACCGATCCACTTACGACACGGGCAGGTCCACATCGCCCGACCGATTTACCGTCTCTGGAACGTTTCATGGCGACGGCATACCCCCCGAACAGTCCCCTCACCGAGGCGCTGCGCGCGCTGCGGCCGGGTCTCTTCGTGCTCGCGGTGTTCAGCTTCGCGATCAATCTGCTGGTCCTGATCTCGCCGTTGTACATGATGCAGGTGTTCGACCGTGTGCTCAGCAGCGGCCGGGTCGAGACGTTGATCTTCCTCACCCTTATCGCCGGCGTCCTCGTGCTCGGCCTCGGCGCACTCGAGAGCGTGCGTGGTTGCGCGCTAGGCCGGATCGGCCGCTGGCTGGAGCGTCGCCTCGCCCCCGAACTGATTGCTGCGAGCCTGCGCGGCGCCCTGGCCAGCAAGCCGATCGGTAGCCAGGCGCTGCGCGATCTGGGGACGATGCGCGGCTTTCTGGCCGGAACGGCGGTCAGCGCGCTGCTTGACGCGCCTTGGGTACCTGTCTTCATCGCGATCATCGCTTTGCTGCACCCGTTGCTCGGCCTGATCGCGCTCGCCTCAGCAATCGCTCTGTTCGCCGTTGCGGTCGCGAACGAGCAGGCCACGCGTCGGCCACTCATGGAGGCTGCCGGGCGCTCAATCGCGACGCTACAGCGGGTCGACGCGGCGGTGCGCAACGCCGAGGTGGTCCAGGCGATGGGGATGCGTGCGGGCCTCCTCCGCCGCTGGTCGGACCTCAACGAGCAAGTGCTGATGCTCCAGCTTCAGGCCGGGGACCGCAACGCGGTCCTGGTCGGATCCTCCAAGTTCCTCCGCCTGTTCGCGCAGATCATGATCCTCGGCTGTGGCGCGTGGCTAGTCCTGCGCGGCGAGCTGAGCTCTGGCGGCATGATTGCGGGTTCGATCCTGCTCGGGCGCGCGCTCGGCCCCGTCGAGCAGTCGATCGCCGCCTGGAAGGGCTTGGTCTCGACCCGCGATGCTCGCAACCGGCTGCGGCGCCTGCTCGAGCGCAATCAGCCGCCGCCGAAGACGATGCGCCTGCCGGCGCCGATCGGGCGGCTGAGCTGCCAACAGGTAGAGTTTCTGCCGCGCGGCAGGACCGAACCGATCCTGCGCGGTGTCAGCTTCGCGCTCGACGCGGGCGAAGGGCTTGGCATCGTGGGTCCGTCCGCGGCCGGCAAGTCCACCCTGTGCAAGATCGTGGTCGGCACTTGGCAGCCGACACGAGGCCATGCGCGGCTGGACGGCGCCGACATCTTCCATTGGGATTCCGACAGCCTCGGCCGGCATATCGGCTACCTGCCGCAGGATATCGAACTGTTCGCCGGCACAGTCGGCGACAACATCGCCCGGATGCAGTGCACCCCCGACCCAGAGCTCATCGTCGAGGCGGCGCAGCTCGCCGGCGTCCACGAAATGATCCTCGCGCTGCCCAAGGGCTACGACACCGAGATCGGCGAGGGGGGCACCTTCCTGTCCGGCGGCCAGCGTCAGCGCATCGTCGTGGCGCGCGCGCTGTTCGGCCGCCCCCGGTTCATCGTGCTCGACGAGCCGAGCACGAGCCTGGACTCCGAGGGGGAGGAAGCTTTGGTCCGGGCGATATTCAGGGCGAAGGCGTGGGGCGCCACCGTCGCACTCGTCACCCACCAGCCGCGCATCCTCGCGCCGTGCGAGAAGCTGCTCGTGCTGCGCAGCGGCAAGGTCGCGGCATTCGGAGCGCGCGACGAGGTGCTTGCCCATCTGCGTCATGTTTGCCCGCCGGACCACGCGCCGCCCATTGCCAGCGCCACGCTTCTGCATCCGGTCAAGGTCCGCGCTGAGCCGACGCCTCAGGCAGCCTTAAGCGAAGTCGGCTAGCAATGCCGAGCCAGGACACACTCTCGCAGGTCCGCACGCCGGCCCTCAGCTTGGTCCGTCGTGCCGGGGGACCGGCCGATGATGAGGTCGCCGGCTGGCTGCCACCCGCGCGGGGCGTGCTCGCCGACCTGCGGCAGCCGATGTTCTGGGGCGCGCTCACGCTGCTGCTCGTGTTTGGCTTCGGCATCGGCTGGGCGGCGATCGCGCCGCTGGCCGGCGCGGCGATCGCTCCCGGCGTCATCAGCCCCGACGGCAGCCGGCGCACCGTGCAACACCTCGAGGGCGGCATTATCCGCGAGCTCCTCGCGCGCGACGGGGAGGTTGTCGAGGTCGGCCAGCCGCTCGTGGTCCTCGAGGGAGTCGATGCCCGAGCTGAGGTCGGACGGCTCGAAGAGCGCCTGCGCACGCTGGCGGCAACCGAAGCGCGCCTGGTTGCGGAGAGGGCGTCCGCCGCGGCGATTGAGTTCAGCCACCCGATCCTGGCGGACCGGGCCGACCCGAAGGTCGCGGCCGCTCGCCGCGCCCAGGCCAACCAGCTCGAGGCGCGACGCGCCGCGGATGCGAACCGCGAGGCCATCCTCGGCCAGCGCATCGAGCAGCTCCACCGCCAGATCGCCGGCCATGAGCGTCAGCTTGAGGCCAACCGCCATCAGCGCGAGCTGATCGAGGATGAAGCCAGTGACGTCGAGCAGCTCTACCGCAAGGGGCTAGAACGCAAGTCCCGCCTGCTCGCCTTACAGCGCGAGCAGGCCGATCTCCTTGGTGAAGAGGGCGAACTCAGGGCGCTGATCGCGCGCGCGCAGGAGGCGATCGGCGAGACACTGCTGCAGATCAGCGATCTGCGCATTCAGCGCGTGGAGGGGATCGACGCCGAATTCGCCAAGGTGCAGATGGAGCGCGGCGAATCGGAGGAGGAGCTGGCAGCGGCGCGCGACAAGCTGCGCAGGACCGCTATCCTTGCCCCGGTCGATGGCACCGTCCTCAACTCTCGCTTCAAGACCACGGGCGGGGTGATCCGCCCGGGCGATCCGATCCTTGACCTAGTGCCGCTCGAGGAGGAGCTCATCATCGAGGCGCGTCTGTCGCCGACCGACATCGAGGAGGTCGCCCCAGGACAGGACACCTATCTCATGTTCCCCTCGCTGCCGCGGCGGACGATGCCGCGGATCGCCGGCCGAGTGCGCAGCGTCTCAGCCGACGCGCTCATCGAAGAGCGGAGTGGGATGAGCTACTACCTGGCCAAGGTCGAGGTCGACCGCGGCCAGTTCGTGGAGGCAGCGCCGGGGGTCCAGCTCACTCCAGGCATGCCGGCCGAGGTCTTCATCGCGACGACCGAGCGCACGGTCCTGGAATACCTCCTCCAGCCGATCACCCAGGCTTTCGCGCGCACGTTCCGGGAACGCTGAGCGTATGACGCGCTCCTCCGACTCATTTGCAGAACCTTCCGATCGAGCAAGGCATCGGCTCGGCGCAGGGGAGGCTTACCCGAACGATGTGGCGATTTATAAGTCTCCCATGCGCTGCTCCGATGGAGCGCTAGTGCGACTAAGCGCGAGGGTAAGAAGACTATTCCCTCCCGACTTGGCTGCCATGGCGGTGGAGCGCGCATGTCTTCCCGCCATCCTACATCCGATGCTCCACCTCGAGAGTGTGTTCCTGCAACGTCACGTCAGCCGCTCCTGGCTAAACCCTGCCGTCCCATGTCACCCGCCAACACGGCTGCTTCCGTGCATAAACCGGACAGGCAGGTTGAGACTGTCGCTGCCCGGCGGTCTGTTTCAGCTTGAGAACCACAGTGCGGCCCCGAGACCGAACCTCCCTGAGCAGGTCGGTGTCAATTGCTGAAGCCCCAGGTCTCCCTCTGGGCGTTCCAGGCAAGCGGTCCATTCCCTAGCACCTCCGCAAGCCTCAGCCCCTTGGCTGCCGCCCGTCCAGGATCGCTTCCACGATGTCGGGCGCCAGGCAGGCGAGCGGGAGCAGCCGGCAGACATAGGCGTCCGTGACGCCCTCCTGCTCCGCGAGGTCGGTGATCGACTTTGCGCTGCCCGCTCTCGATCTGGCGCCGCCAGCGGTGCGCGCGGCACGAGCGCCTTGATCAGGTCTCGTCGCGGCGCGACTTCTGCGCCAAGGCCGCAATGATGGCGCGCCAGCAAGTCGAGAGCGAGAGTTCTCGCCGTCGTCTATGAACGTCGGGCGAGCGCGATAACCGGCAATGCCAAGGGGGTCGCCTTGGGGCCAATGGCTTGGTATTGGTCGGGTTCCTAGAGCGAACCGATGACGGCCAAGAGGCCTCTGCTGACGGACACGACTCGCATGGAGCAGGGCGTAACGGACCTCAGCCAGCTCTCCCAGGTCATTTCGCACGCAACAGCGCCAGCGTTTCTGCTCGGCGCCGTGGCGGGGTTTGTCTCCATCTTGATCACCCGGATGAACGGCATCATCGATCGGATCCGCAGCCTGAACTCCATCGCTGACGACAATACCACTCGGGCTCGCCTCAAGTCCGACATTCCGCGCCTCGAGCGCCGCGCGCGGCTCATGAACAACGCGATCTATCTTGCCGTCGGCAGCGGGATCTGCACAACCGTGCTCGTCATCCTGGCTTTCGCCAGCGCGTTTGTGGGGATCAGACACGAACAAGTCGTCGGCCTTCTGTTTGTCATCGCCCTTGGCCTGTTGGGCGCGGCGCTGTTCACGCTTGCGCGTGAGGTACGGATCGCGCTCAACGAGTTCGACCATTTCCCATGACTCTCCGAGGCTTTGCACGAGGATCCGCGATGTGCCGGCGCAAGATGCAGATCAGAGCCATCGGCACGTTCCTTGCGATTTGCGTGGCCACGTCGGGCCTGGCCACGCAAGCAGCTGCGCAAGTTGAAATCCCGTCACAACTTTACGGCCAGTTGTTCGAGGACGTGCAAATGCAGCGCGTCTTCCCTGACAGCAAGACATTCGTCGATGCTATTGCAAAGGATACGCCGGCGATCATTGTCCAGCGCTATCAGGAGGAGAAGCAGGAGCCAGGGTTTGATCTGGCTGGCTTTGTCGCACGGAACTTCACCGTTCAGCGGCAAAAGGACAGCGGTTACCGGTCTATTCCGGGGCAGGATGTCTGCAGCCACATCGATTCCCTCTGGTCCGTGCTCGCGCGCGAGCCCGACAGAGCCGACCCGCGCTCGTCACTCCTGCCGCTGCCGTACCACTATGTCGTGCCTGGCGGGCGCTTCAACGAGATCTACTATTGGGATTCCTACTTCACCATGCTCGGTCTTGAGGAGAGCGGCCGCCGCGACCTGGCGCTCAACATGGTCCGGAACTTTGTCAGCCTCATCACGCGCTATGGCCATGTCCCGAATGGGAATCGCACCTACTATCTCAGTCGCTCGCAACCTCCCTTCTTCGCCGCCATGGTTGAGCTCATCGCGGAAGAGGCCAGCGATCGCGGGGCGATCTACGCTGAATTCCTGGCCGCGTTGAGCGCGGAATATGCCTTCTGGATGGACGGCGCCGACGCGCTCGCGCCTGGCAGCGCCCATCGGCGAGTGGTGCGCCTAAAGGATGGCACGCTTCTCAATCGCTACTGGGACGATCGCAATATCCCGCGCGACGAGTCCTACCGGGAGGATGTGGACACGGCGAAGGACGCTGGCCGGCCACCTGAGGAGGTCTACCGGAACCTGCGCGCGGCGGCCGAGAGCGGCTGGGACTTCAGCTCGCGCTGGCTCAAGGACGGCAGGACGCTTTCAACCATCCGCACCACGGAGCTCGTGCCGGTCGATCTCAACAGCCTCATGGTCCAGCTCGAGACTACACTTGCCAAAGCATATGCCGCCACCCGCAAGCCGGAGAAAGCTGCAGAGTTCAACGCCCGTGCTGAGCTGCGCGAGGGTGCGGTGCGGCGCTACCTATGGGATCCCGACAAGGGCATCTTTACCGACTACCTGTGGCGTGAGGAGAAGCCGAGCGGCATGGTGACGGCAGCTACCCTCTCGCCCCTGTTCTTCGGTCTCGCCACGAGAGAGCAGGCCGAGCGCGTGGCGGACGTGGTCCACGCCAGACTGCTCAAGGGAGGCGGGCTCGTCACATCAACCGTGTCGACGGGCCAGCAGTGGGATGCGCCGAACGCTTGGGCGCCGCTGCAGTGGATCGCCATCGAGGGTCTGAGCGACTACGGCGAGATAGCGCTTGCTGAGACGATCGCTCAGCGATGGATGCTCAAGGTGATCACCGCCTACCGCGCCACCGGCAAGCTCATGGAGAAATACAACGCGGAGGACCCCTCGCTGGTCACAGGCGGTGGGGAGTACCCGACGCAAGACGGCTTTGGCTGGACCAACGGCGCGTTACGCAAGCTCCTGGTGCTTTACCCGAACGCGGTCGCCCCGCGCCTCGGCGAGAGCTGGTGTGTCAGCTCGCCAGCCAACGACAACATGCCGGCCGCGCGGCCGCGAGCGGGAAAGGAGCGCGCCGTCGCCCCCTAGTCTAAGCCGAGTTCTTCTCAAAGCACGCGCAGCGCCTGCGGCGAGGTCACCAGCGCTACCGCACAGCCCCAGGCGGTCCGCTGCTCCTCCCAGGCCACCGGCCCATTACCCAGCATCTCGACAAGCCTGAGCCCCTTCGGCTGTCGCCCGTCGAGAATTGCTTCAACGATGTCCGGCGCGAGGCAGGTCAGCGGGAGCAGCCGGCAGACATAGGCGTCCGTGACGCCCTCCTGCTCCGCAAGATCGGTGATCGACTTCGCCTGACCGCTCTCGATCCGCCGCCGCCAGCGGTGCGCGCGGACCAGTGCCTTGATCAGCGTCTCGTCGCGGCGCGGCTTCGGCGCCGGCGCACCGCTGCCCCTCCGGTGTCATGATCAGCTTCCGGCCACCGCGACGCTGCAGCCGCATCGGGATGCGGATGGTCAGAGTGTCGACCTCGAGGCCCACGCGCTCGGTCACTACTCTGCGGCCTCCAGCAAGGGTTCGGAAGCGACCAGAGCAGGACGCTCCTGGTCCGCCAGCTCCGCGACGAGGCTGCGAATTCCGGCAGCGTGCAACGTGACGGAGATGCCGTCGGGCGCGACGTCGATCCGCTCGATCAACAGCCGCAGGATGCGCGCCTGCTCGGCCGGGTAGAGCTCGTCCCAGACCGGCTCGAGCGCCCCGAGGGCTTCGATGACATCGCCCTCCTCGAGCCGGTGTCCTCAGCTGCGCTGTTCTCCCGGCTGCACCGCGGTGATCGTCCGCGCGACCAGCTCGGGCGACGCGAGCAGCCGCCGCACCTGCCCGAGCACCAGGCCCTCCACCTCGCCGGCGGCGATCGAGCGCACCGGGCAGGTGTCGTGGCCCCTGCGGCTCGCCCCGAGGCAGACGTAGTAGCGGTACAGCCGGCCGCGCCGGCGCGTGTGGCGTCGGCGTCATCGCCGAGCTGCAGTGCGTGCAGCGCATCAGGCCCCGGAGCGGCGCCGGCGTCCGGGCCCGCGCCTCGTTGCCCCGGCGCTTCGCGTTCGTGGCCAGAACCTCGTGCACCCGATCCCAGGTCGCGCGGTCGACGATCGGCTCGTGCTCGCCCGGGTAGCTCTTGCCCTTGTGCACCGCCTCGCCGAGGTAGGTGCGGTTGCGCAGGATCTTGTACAGCGTGCCCTTGTCGAACGGCCGCCCCTCGCGGAAGGTGCCCGCCTGCGTGGTCCAGGACTTGGTCCGGTGGCCCTGGGCGTTCAGCTCCCGGATCAGCAGGAGGGCCGAGCCGAGGTCGAGGAAGCGCCGGAAGATCAGGCGGACCAGCTCGGCCTCGGCCGGGTTCACCACCAGCTTGCGGTCCCTGACGTCATAGCCGAGCGGCGGGTGGCCGCCCATGAAGATGCCCTTGCGGCGGCTGGCGGCGAACTTGTCGCGGATGCGCTCGCCGGCGAGCTCGCGCTCGAACTGCGCGAACGAGAGCAGGATGTTCAACGTCAACCTGCCCATCGACGTCGTGGTGCAGAACGACTGCGTCACCGAGACGAAGGTGACGCTGTTCCGCTCGAACACGTCGACCAGCTTGGCAAAGTCGGTGAGCGAGCGGGACAGCCGGTCGATCTTGTAGCAGACGACGGTGTCGACCCTGCCGGCCTCGATGTCGCGGATCAGCCGCTGCAACGCCGGGCGCTCCAACGTGCCGCCGCTGTACCCGCCATCATCGTAGCGGTCGTCGAGCGCGAGCCAGCCTTCATGGCGCTGGCTGTCGATGTAGGCAGCGCAGGCCTCGCGCTGGGCGTCGAGGCTGTTGAAGGCCAGCTCCAGGCCTTCCTCGCTGGATTTGCGGGTGTAGACCGCGCAGCGGACCTTGCGCTTGACCTCGGGTCGGCTCATCGCGCCGCTCCCGGTCTTGCGCAGGCCGAAGAACAGCGGCCCTGACCACTGGGTGCCGGTGATCGCGCGGGCGACCGCCGAGAGGCTCCGGTAGCGCTTGCCCTGGTGCTCGTAGCCGCCGTCGATGACCGTCACCTCGTGGGTCACGCCCCGCCACTCGCGCAGCAGCTTGGTGCCCTCGAGCAGGTGGACATCATGGCGCGGCCGTCGCCCGGGCCGGCCGGCGCCGTTCGGCTTCTCCGTACCCTCGATCATCGCATCGAGCCGCGCCTGGTAGGCCGGCGCGAGCGGGCGGTAGGTCAGCTCCTGGAATCTGTGAGCGAGGCCGCGGACCAGGAACCCGCGGCGGTAGGCCGGCGGCTCGACGCCGAAGTACTCCCGCCAGAGCGCCTTCAGCTCGCCGTGGCTGAGCTTCGGCAGGCCGGCGATCTGCTTCAGGACCGGTGAGGTGGCGGTCATGCGCGCTCTCTGTCGGCGTGGGCGTCGGTGTCACACACGCTTCCTTCGGCGGCGAAGTCCAGTCCGAAACTCTCTCAAGTGGTTCGGATCATTGGCTTTTTCCGCTTGGCGCCGAGCGCGCAGCCGGAGGTAGCCGAGTGCCAGCAGGCGCGCCACCTCGTCGAGGCGCTCGGCGGGGGACATCGGGATGGAGCGGAAGCCGTTCGGCATGGCAAGCGATCGAAAAGACGGTTTGAGACTGTTCACTGCCTGACAAAGTAGCATCGATTCAGAATAAATCCAGTAGCTACAAGCATTTAGCGAAGTAGAGCGAAAACAAAAGTAGTTCTGGTTACCACTTCGTATTGTGATCTCCGGCCTTTTGACCCGCTACTTCGCCGCGGCACATCCACCGCGTCGATCATTTTGAGCGAAGACCACTTTCAATTGAACGAGAGGTGATGCCAAAGGACAACGAGAAGGCCATGGCCGCGTAGATGCGTTCACAGTATAAGTGCAAGCAGGGAATTGCGTTTGTGCCATCTTACGAACCCCTTACCTGATGGAAGAGAGCACGAGCGCCGACAATCGATACAGCCGGCGCACCCCCACCGGAGCGAAACACCCCCGCACGACCGGCGCAGAAGCGCCGGTATCCTCAAAGGAAAAGTCATGCAGAACCACCCACCTAGGTCGGCGAGCGGCGGACGGTGCTACGCGGCTGTTTCGCTGTTCATCGTTTGCGCTGTCCTTGCCTTGAGCGCGTGCAGCACTCCACCCGTTGTGTCGATCACCGTCAACCCCGACGGCACATTCTTTCCCAATCCGGTCAATATCCAGGCGGGCGACAAGGTGCAGTGGACGAATCTGTCCACGACGGATTCAGTCGTCCAAATTCGCGATCCTGCCCTCTTCCTTAACTCCGACCCCTGCGGCATCGAGGACGACGATCTGGACCATGAGCTCGCCGCCGCCGACCCCAACGAGTTTACGGGACCGAGCCGGCAAGCGGTGTCGGGCATCTTTGTGCTGGGCCAAGACGGCCCCGGCCTCGTCCAGAACTCGCAACAGAGACATGCGCGTGCGAGACGCTGGCGGAACCGTGCGTCCCTCGGCAAGTGAACTCATTGGATGGAAATACCTACAAACTCTGTCCGGTAGAAGGGGAAATCAACGAAATACTCGACACGACCTGGACCAATCCTGACATCTCCGGCGTCACCATGCGCCTGAATTGGAGCGACATTCAGATCGACAATGGGGGAATGATCGAGTTCTTTTGGGATGATCTGGACAGAGAGATGGATCGTGCTGTTGAAAACGGCAAGCTCTTTATTCTGGACGTGAGCGCCGGAGGCAACGGCACGCCCGACTGGCTTTTCGACACCTATACCGGCCCTGCCGGCCCCGGCCCGCTGGCGCCGCTCGACTTCAGAGACTTTGGAAGCGAGCCGGCGTCGCCAAACAACCGCTGCGGCTTCGACTTGACCATCGGCTCGCCGGTGGACACAGTCTATCGCGATCTCTATGCCGCAATGATCAACGCGCTGGCGGACCATGTTACGAGCGACTCGCGCTGGTTTCAGGCATTGGCCCATGTGAAAATCTCTGGAGCGAACTTTCTCTCCTCAGAGGCGCGCCTGCCCAAGAGATGCTTTGACGGGGACAATGATGGCGTCCTGGACGCTCGTTGCGTCTGTAACTCCAAAATTTGGGCGGATGCCGGTTATACGCCGGGCGGCCTCTACGACTATTACACCTTCGTCGGCAACACGATCTACAACGCCTTCTACCAGAGAAAGTCGCTCGGATATCAATTGATCCAGGACGGCTTTCCCAGGGTGGAGAGCGCAACCAACTTCCAAGGAGATTCATTGCTGGATCAAGACGGCAACAATCTGCTGGAGCCGCCCGGCGTGACGGCTGACGACGTCGGCGCCTTCACACAGACGGAGACAATTCTTGAAGAGGGGCGCGACGGGCGCTTTATTGACCTATTCGGCACGTTCACCGACGTTACAGCGGGCAAACTCTTTGTGTCCCAGCACAGCGGCCTCGGCCCCTTGCCCGAGGACCGCGGCTTTCCCGGCTGCTCCCAGGCCGTCGCAGTCGATCCCGTGACGCAGCAGGCGCTCTTTCCCATTGCAGCAGGGACCAACGGCGACCGCGGCCCCGGCTGCCCCAACAGGTGGGCCGTCGAAGAAGGAACGCTCCACTCACAGATCATGGGCTTTCAGACCAACAACCCGGACGGGGTAGCTTCGCCGGCCGACATCGAGTCGGCCCTGTGGAACCTGACGATCAACTCCAACGGCGTCTTCCTCGAAATCTACGAGCAGCTTGCCTGGGAGATCTTTCACACTCTGGGGACCGGGCCGACAGCCGCGGTCCTGGATGCTGACCGCGTGAACCTTGTCGGCAACCCGGCCCCTTACTCCAAAAACGTACTCACCTGGACACAGGAGCTTCACGAGAGACGCGAGCAACTGGTGGACCCGGCCAATCCGCACCTGAGCGATCCCTTTCCGGGCTTCTACCAGCACACTTTCCCAAGGCAGGTTGCTGTGCCGGAAACCTACTACTATATCAACCCCGCCAAGTGTGCGCTGACTACGGACCCCGACCGGGTGGGGCAGATCACGGTTTCTCCGTAGAGCTTTCCGGGTGGAGGGGCGCGGTTCCCCTACGGCAGCTCCTCCACCCTGCGCACCCACGACCCGGTCGGGGCCATCAGCGCCACCGCCTTGACGAAGCCGCCCAGGCAGCCGCGCGTCGTGCCGAGCACGTCGTAGTAATCATAGTAGCGAAAGGTCGGCCAGTCGCCCCGCATCAGCCCGTGCGAGCGCAGCACCGTGCGATACTCCTCCCACACCTCTGTCACGTCCAGATAGATGTCGGCCCGAAAGCCATCCATGTCCTCCCAGTTCTCCGGGTAATAGACCTTACGCACGCGGTGGGCGGGCAGCGGCCGCTGGATGGCAGGCAGCGCGGCCAGGAAGATGGCCTCGTGCACCAACGTGTGCGTGTTGGTGTGGTCCTTGTGGATGCTGCCCCTCCAGTGGGTGAGGATGGCGTCGGGGCGCTCCTCCCGGATCAGGTCGCACAGCCGGAACTTCACCTCGTCGTCCACCGGTAGCTCGCCATCGCGATAGGGATACCAGTTCAAGGATGTCAATCGTTCCGAGGGACGACCCGCGGGCCGTCAGGCGGTCTTCGCCCATACCGTTCCCTCAGGTCAGCCCCCAGGGCCGCAGCGAGCTTCTCGCGAGGGATGGCGACGGTGGCGAACCGTCGTTTATCGGACGGCGCCAGATCATCTATGGCTTCTACCGTGATCTGGACGGTCTCGCTGCTGATGGCGACGTCGACCTCGATCTCCGCATCTCCGAAGTCCACCTCGTGACGGCGGCCGTTGCTGCCGCGGATGATGGCAAAGCTCACCGGGATACCTCCCTGATCGACTGTGTTGTGCGGAGCCACTCCTTGAGCTTCGACCAGCGTCGGAGTGACTGACCGCCTCGAACTGCGATTCCAACGGCCCTGCGCTGACCGACGATCACCACGAGCCGCCTGCCCCGAGTCACGCCCGTATAGAGCAGATTGCGCCGGAGCATCGGGTAGTGCTGCGTGGTCAGCGGGATCACCACGGCCAGGTACTCCGACCCCTGCGACTTGTGAATCGTGGTCGCATAGGCGAGGACCAGCTCGTCGAGCTCGCCGAAGCCATAGGCGACCTCCCGTCCGTCAAACTCGACCAGCACCTCGCCGGCTTCGGGGTCGACCGCGCGGACGAAGCCGAGGTCGCCGTTGTAGACGTCTTTGTCGTAGTCGTTTTCGACCTGCATCACCTTGTCGCCGGCGCCGAAGGTCCAGCCGAAGCGCTGGATCGAAGCCTCATCGGGCGGGTTGAGCACCTTCTGCAGCTCGAGGTTCAGTGCCCTCGCGCCCAGCCCGCCACGGTTCATCGGGCAGAGCACCTGGATGTCCCGGATCGGATCGAGGCCGAAGCGTGCTGGGATCCGGTCCTTCACGATTTCTACGATCTTCGTGGCCGCGTCTTCGGCATCGCGGCAAGGCACGAAATGAAAGTCGCTGTCGGGATCCCGGGCCCAGTCAGGCATGCCGCCTTGATTGATGCGATGAGCGTTGGCGATGATCCGGCTCTCGGCCGCCTGACGAAACACCTCCGTCAGGCGCACGACCGGCACCGCCGCTGAATCGATGACGTCCGCCAGCACCTGGCCCGGGCCGACGGACGGCAGCTGGTCGACGTCGCCGACCAGGATCAGCGCAGCGTCATCAGGCACGGCCCGCAGAAGAGCATGCATCAGCGGCACGTCGACCATCGAGGTCTCGTCCACGACGAGCAGGCCGCACGCCAGCGGCTTCTCCTCGTTCCTCTTGAAGCTGCCCGTCCTGGGATCGACCTCGAGCAGGCGGTGGATGGTCTTGGCCTCTCGGCCGGTGCTCTCGCTGAGGCGCTTGGCTGCGCGTCCGGTCGGGGCGGCGAGCGCAATCTCGACGCCCTTGGCGGCGAGGACCTTGAGGATCGCGTTGATCAGCGTCGTCTTGCCGACCCCGGGACCGCCGGTGATCACCAGGACCTTGGAGAGCAGAGCGAGCTCGAGCGCCGCTCGCTGGCTCTCGGCGAGCGTCACGCCAGTCTTGGTCTCGACCCACGGGATCGCCCTTGCCGGATCGACGTGCGGCCATGGAAGCGCGCCTTGTTGAAGGATTCGAAGACGGCCTGCGATAACCCGTTCTGACCTGTGCAGGCCGGCTAGGAAGATGCAGCGCCGGCCGTCGACCTCGTCCGCGATCACATCACCGGCTTCAAGCTCCAGACCCAGCGCCTCCTCGACAATCGACGCCGGGATCTCCAGGAGTTGCTCGGTCATCGGCAACAGCTCGTCGAGCGGCAGACCGCAGTGGCCGTCGTTCATGGCCTCGGTCAGGGCATAGCCGACTCCGGCGCGCGCCCGGATCATTGCGGTCTTCTCGATCCCCAGCCTGGCTGCGATGGTGTCGGCGGTCTTGAAGCCGATCCCGCGCACGTCACGCGCGAGGCGGTACGGGTTCTCCGAGAGAACCTGGATGGCGTCGGCCCCGTAGGTCTTGAAGATGCGCACCGAGCGCGCCGTGCTCACGCCGTGCGAATGGAGGAAGATCATGATCTCGCGGATGACCTTCTGATCAGCCCACCCGGCGACGATGCTCTCGGCACGCTTCGGGCCGATGCCGTCGACCTCCTGGAGCCGCTCGGGCTGCGCCTCGATCACATCGAACACCGCTTCGCCGAACGCCCGCACCAGCCGTTTGCCGTAGACCGGGCCGATCCCTCTGATCATGCCGGAGCCGAGATACTTCTCGATGCCTTCGACCGTTGTGGGTGGTGCCGCCCGCAGGAAGCTCGCCTTGAACTGGGGACCGTGCGTGCGGTCGTTGACCCACGCGCCCGTGGCCTGAACGAACTCGCCGGCACTGATCGTCGGCGCGTGGCCGACGACGGTGATCAGATCACGCGGGCCCCTCGCCTTGACGCGCAGAACGCAGAAGCCGTTGTCAGGGTTGTGGAACGTGACGCGCTCGACCAGGCCGGCGAGGTTTTCTCGCTGCTGTGACGCTGCGAGATCCGCTCCGTATGGAGCTCGCCGGACCACCCGTGCGTTCGGGCTGCTCATCCGAGGTAGCGGTTCTCATTGTGCCAGGTGAGCGCAGCCGAATCCGGCCGGCCGGTCAGCTTGTCCGGCACATGGACCTGCCTGCCGTGCAAACCGTAGTAGTCGCGGCCGTTCTCGAACTCCTCTTTGATCCGGCGACTGACCTCGAACCGAAGACTCCGGGGTGACGGTGACGTAGCCGCGATCGAACAGGCTGTGGATGTCGCGCCGGAGCAGAAGGCCGTTTGTGACATCATGGACGCCACCTTCGGCGTAAGGGCGGACATGCGCCGCATCAAGCGCGGGAAGGGTCCGCTCCTGTGTGACGGCGCAGCGCCGATGATAGGTGTCGGTGACGAGGAGCCGAAAGGCGCCCTGGCCGAGGCGCGGTCGGACCAGCACAGGCGTGCCGAAGCGCTCCATTCGGGGATGACTTGGCTGGACTGCAGGCGGGCGGCAACCTGCTCCCACAGAGCGATGCCGTCCGGCGCCTCGGTTGAGAATAGTCTTCCCCTGGACGATCTGCCGCGCCCATGATGGCACGGGATCCAGTCGGCCCGCTCGAGGAAGAATGGTTGCGTCAGGATTCGGCAGCCGATCACGAAGTCCTCGCGCGAGGCGGGGTCGACACGGCGTAATCTGGCGATCCTCGCCCTCATCTCGGCGCCGGTCTGTGCGCCGTTCGCTTGGCCAAAGGTTTCCCAGGCGAGTGAGCACGGCAGCGAGTTCGAGTAGGCGAAGATCCCGCCGCCAACGATGTAATGATCCGGCGCGTGCAGCTTCGGGCGTCGGCCCGGTTGTTTCCGGGCCGGACTGTGCTAACAACGGCGCCAGCCACCACCCTTCGTACTCAGACCAGAGGGGAGGCCACGGCCAGGCGCACGCGCGGCCAAGCATCAACCAGACGGGGAGAGACATCATGGCGACATGGACACCTGATCCGACCTTCTATCCATCGCCGCGCATGGCGGCGCGCGCGCCCGCGGAAAAGCTCGCCTACGTAGTGCAGTTCGATCCCGAGCGCCGGCGTCCCGACGGCTTGGCCGCGATCGACGTCGATCCCGGCTCGGCGAGCTATGGTCAGATCGTCGGCCAGACCGAGCTTGCGGTCGGCGACGAGACCCATCACTTCGGCTGGAACGCCTGCAGCTCGTGCCTGTGCCCCAATGCGCCGCACCCGCACGTCGAGCGCCGCTATCTCATTGTTCCGGGCATCCGCTCCTCGCGCCTGCACATCCTCGACACCAAGGCGGACCCCCGGCAGCCCAAGAAGGTCCGGACGATCGAGGCGGCCGAGCTCGCCGACCGCACCGGCTACTCGCGGCCGCACACCGTGCACTGCGGGCCCGAGGGCATCTACGTCAGCGCGCTCGGCAGCGCCGAGGGCAAGGGCCCGGGCGGCGTGTTCCTGATGGATCACGAGAGCTTCGAGGTGCTCGGCCGCTGGGAGGTCGACCGTGGGCCGCAGCAGTTCGCCTACGACTTCTGGTGGCACCTCGGCCACGATACCCTGGTCACCAGCGAGTGGGGCACGCCCGACATGATCGAGAACGGGCTGATCCCCGAGAAGATCCTGGGCGCCGAGTACGGCCGGCGGGTGCATTTCTGGGACCTGCACAGGCGCAAGCACGTGCAGGCGATCGACTTCGGCGACAAGCAGCAGCTGGTGTTCGAGCTGCGCCCGGCGCACGACCCGACCAAGGCCTACGGCTTCGTCAACGTCGTTCTCTCGCTCGAGGACCTGTCCTCGTCGATCTGGACCTGGTACCGCGACGGCGACAAGTGGGCGGCCAAGAAGGTGATCACCATCCCGGCGGAGCCGGCCGAGGCCGAGCAGCTGCCGCCGCTGCTTCAGGGCTTTAAGGCGGCGCCGCCCTTGGTCACCGACATCGACCTCTCGGTCGACGACAAGTACCTGTACGTGTCGTGCTGGGGTACCGGCGACTTCCACCAGTACGACGTGTCGGACCCGCTGAACCCGAAGCTCACCGGCAAGGTGCGGATCGGCGGCATGGTCAGCCGCGCGGCGCATCCCGCCGGCAACGGGCCGCTGAACGGCGGGCCGCAGATGGTCGAGGTCAGCCGCGACGGCCGGCGCATCTACTTCACCAACTCGCTGTACGGCGCGATCGACCCGCAGTTCTACCCGGACGGGCTCAAGGGCTGGATGGTCAAGGTCAACGCCAAGGAGGGCGGCGGCATCGAGCTCGACCGCGAGTTCTTCCTGGAGTGGCCGGACGGCTACCTGCCGCACCAGGTGCGCCTGCAAGGCGGCGACGCCTCGTCGGACTCCTACTGTTACCCGTGAGGCGCGGGTTGGTGCGTGCGGCGCTCTGAGGTCCCCCGGAGCGCCTCACGACCCTTATGGCCGGCGCGGCGCCGACCTCAGCTTCGCGCGCTGAGCCTGTATCGCTATTCCAGGTAGCCCGTCCGGCGAGGTCATAGATCGCTGCGGTTGCCGCGATTCAGTCCCCTTCCGTTGGTGTTCGGTTTGTTGTGGGTCACAAGCACTTAGTTCGGCTTCCAGCCACCAAGAAATGGAACCAGGTCGTCGAGCTGCTCGTCGGAGGAGCTGAGCTCGAAACCATCGCGGCGGCAGCGGCAGAGGCTGCGGAGAGCAGCCTCCCCAGGGCGTCCAAAGATCCGGCGCTCGTCCGGGCCTTCTGGCTGCTGACCCAGATCCCGCTCGCGGCGCGCACCCAGGATTTCAGCGGCAGCCTGAGCAGACTCGGCGTGGAGACTGGTCCGAGCCCGGGCCTGGTCGAGGTGGTGGGCGCCCTGACAGAGGCGATCGATCGCCATGTGGGGCGTACCGGCGGCCGGACGGACCTTGGCGAGATGGCGCAGCTGGCGGCTGCGGAAAGCCTCTCCTCGGTCGTCGGACGACATCTGCCCGGGCTCTTCGGGACAACACCGGACGATGTGAAGCTCGCCGTCGGCAGGTTCAGCGGCAAGGGGCGCTTCGCCGACCTGGCGCGGGATTTCTTCTCCCGGCTGACGTTCCGTTGCCTCGACTACTACCTGAGCCGTGAGCTTTCGAACCACGTCGGACCCGAGCGGCGGTTCCGGTCCATCCGGGAGCATACCGAATTCGATTCCGCGCTGGACCTTCATTGCCGCGAGGCGTCGCGCATCCTCAAGGAATATGCCGCCGAGTGGTTCTCGAAGAAGAACTTCGAGAAGGCTTTGACGCCCGACGAGGCGGGCAGGTTCGCCTCGATCGCATTCGGAAAAATCCGCAAGGAGCTGAGGAAGAGGCGAGACGCCGATGGCTGAGCGTCTCGTCCTTTGCGGTGGTTCGAAGGCTCCCGGCTCTCGAGCCGAGAACATGCTCCAGCTCGACCTAACAGGGCCAGAGCGGAACGTCGAGCTGCGCTTGCATGACATCAGCAAGCGCATGCTCACGAATCTTCCGGATCTCGTCACGGATCTGCTCGAGCTTGCTGCGTACGTCTACAGCGCCGACTGGGCGACCAGCCGCGGCGGCGAAGCATCCAGGGGAATGGGAGCAGAGTGGCGCCGGAGGTTCCGCTTCGTCATTCCGGTTCGAAGGCCCGAGCTCTGGTCATCGCCGCCGGTGCTCGACGCGCTCTCAGAAACCCTGGGGTTCCTCACCGACGACGACTATCAGTTCGAGTTCGAGGAGCACCGCGGTTCACCACCGGGGGGCCAGGACTACCTGGAGCTCGAAGACGAGGGGACGGCTCGGTTCGAACCGGACGAGGTTGTCCTGTTCTCGGGCGGCTTGGATTCCCTGGCTGGGGTGGTCGACGTGGTCCTTGGCCAGGGCAAGAGGGCAGCCCTCGTCAGTCATCATTCGGCGGACAAAGTAGCTCGCGCGGCAGAAACAGCTCGTTGCCAGGCTGAGGGAAATCGCGCCGGGCAGGCTTTTGCACTTTCCTGTGCTGCTCAGAAAGCGGGAAAGCCTGACGAAGGAGTACACGCTGCGCTCTCGATCTTTCGTGTTCGCATCGCTCGCGACGGCCATCGGCCGCATGCTGGGCAAGCGCAGGGTCCTGATGTGCGAGAACGGCATCGTCAGCCTGAACCTTCCCATCGCTCGACAGCTGGTCGGAGCGCGATCGAGCCGCACCACCCATCCGAAAGCTTTGGCGTGCTTCGGCCTGCTGTTCGAGATGCTCTTCGAGGAGCCAACCTCCGTCGACAATCCGTTCTTGTGGAAGACCAAGGCGGAGGTCGTGAAGGTCATAGGCGACTGCGGCTGCTCCCACCTGATCGCGTCCACGATCAGTTGCAGCCACGTCCATCAGATGAGTAAAGAGCAGCCCCATTGCGGCCAGTGCTCGCAGTGCATCGACCGCCGCTTCGCCGTCCTCGGTGCAGGGCTCGAGACGCAGGATCCGGAGGGGCACTATCGGCTCAAGCTCCTGGTCGACGAATGGGACGCCGGTGAGCCACGCACCCTGGCGGAGAGCTATGTTCGATCCGCAGTCGATGCGCGGAATGCGAGCGACGAGGCCTTTTATGCCAGGTTTGCCGGTGAGATCTCCCGCGCGGTTCAGTCGCTGCCCGGTGATCGAGACAGGAATGCCCGGCAGCTGGTTGACGTTCAGAAGCGACACGCGGCAAGCATTTTTTCCATCCTGGGGAAGGAGGTCGCTTGTCGCGTCAGTGGTCTGTTGGACGGATCCCTCCCGCAGTACTGTCTGCTTCGAATTGCCGTCACCTCGCACGACCAGCTGCGCTGTGCGGCTGAGGAGGTCCCGATCCTGGTGGATGAGACCTCGGCCAGAAGCGACGAGCCTCAGCTTCTCAGGGACGGCCTGGCGCACCTGAGATTCAGATTGCGGTGAACGAAGCCGCCCAGGTCGTGCTCGTTCGCGGCGGTCTCGAATTGAAGGGTCGGGACTACAAGCTCCTCAGGCCCCTCCTGGACGCCTTCGAGGATGATTTGCGGAACCAGAGGGCTCCGGAGAACTACCGGTACACGAGCACTAGCAAGCTCGCGACGAAGCTTCAGGTACGCCAACCGACGGTGCGTCAGCGAGTTCTCCGGATCCGGAAGCAACTGGCCAGGTGGTTCGCCGAAGACTACCCGCTTCCGGAGGATGCGCTGCTCGAGAACTCGCCGTGGGAGGGGTACCGGATCAACCCAGCCGTTCGCCTGCTGGACCGCTCCGAAATGGACGGTGCAGATCGGCCGTCACGCTTCTCGAGCCGAACGTCACAACTTGGATAGAGTAACCAGGATTTCCGCCAGTTTCGTACCCGAAACCCGTCACGACTTTGTGCGGCGCCGTCTATATCTCTAACGGCCTCAAGTCCCGACATCATCGCACGAGATCACGAGATTAGTTGCCCAATGGCAGCATCATCTTGCGCGGTGAGGAACATGTCGCAGAAGCCGGATAGCGTAGTTCGTCATCTGACTCAGGGCCAGCTTGCAGATCGCTGGCAGATCAGCCCGCGCACGTTGGAGAGATGGCGCTGGCTCGGCGAGGGACCGCGCTTTCTCAAGCTCGGCGGCCGCGTTATCTACAGACTCGAGGATGTAGAACTGCTACGAGGCCGAGCAGCTGCGCGACAGCACCACGGGATCGAGCACCTCGGCGCCTCCGGAGGTCGGCGTAATGGCCATCTCGCTCGCTTCCCTGAACCGCACGACGGCGCTGAAGCCGCCGCGGATCCTGATCCACGGCGTGCACGGCGTCGGCAAGACCACCTTCGCCGCCGGCGCGCCCGACCCGGTATTCATCCTGACCGAGGACGGCCTCGGCACGCTCGAGGTGCCCCACTTCCCACTCGCCCGGACTTTCGACGAGGTCATGCAGGCGCTCGCCGCCCTTTACACCGAGGACCATGCGTTCAGGACCCTGGTGGTCGACAGCGTCGACTGGCTGGAGCCCCTGATCCACGCGAGCGTCTGCAAGGACCAGGGCTGGAGCTCGATCGAGGATGCCGGGTACGGCAAAGGCTACGTCCACGCCCTCGACCTCTGGCGGCAGTACATCGAGGGGCTGAACGCGCTGCGCGACGACAAGGGCATGGCGATCGTCCAGATCGCGCACACCGACATCAAGCGCTTCGACAGCCCCGAGTCCGAGCCCTACGACCGCTATGTCATCAAGCTGCACAGCAAGGCCTCGGCGCTGCTGCAGGAGCACTCGGACATCGTGCTGTTCGCCAACTACCGAATCAGCACGATCAAGAGCGATGTCGGCTTCAACAAGAAGGTGACCCGAGCGCTCGGCTCCGGCGAGCGCCTGCTGCACACGGCCGAGCGCCCCGCCTTCCTCGCCAAGAACCGTTACGCGCTGCCCGACACGCTGGAGATGTCCTGGGCCGCGCTCGCCGAGGCGATGCCTCACGGAATCCTGCCTGATCCCAAGGAGAACTGATCATGGCTAAGCTTGGTGGAACTTTTGATGCTTCCGGCGTCGAGCCGAACGCGCCGCTCGAGGCGCTGCCGCCCGGCGACTACAAGGTCCAGATCCTGCAGTCCGAGATGCGGGTCACCAAGGCCGGCACCGGCCAGATGCTCTGGCTCGACCTGGAGGTACTGGAGGGGCCGCTCCAGGGCCGGCACGTCTACGACCAGCTGAATCTGATCAACCCGAACCCGACCGCCGAAGAGATCGCGCAGCGCACGCTCTGCGCCATCTGCCATGCGGTCGGCAAGCTCCAGGTCTCGGACAGCGAGGAGCTGCACTTCCTGCCGATGGTGGTGAAGGTCGCCGTCCAGCCCAACGGCTACAACGAGGTCAAGGGCTACAAGCCGGTCCAGCAGGCGACCCCCGTTGCCCCGGCCCAGGCACCGGCTACCGCACCGTTGGCCCCCGAGCGCCCAGCGCCAGCCATCTCGGCGACGGCGCCCTGGAAGAGGAGCGCTTGATCCGGAAGAAGGCAGCGCCGTCGCCGATCGAGTTTGGCGACACGGCGGCGACGGCGCTTTCCCCACGACCATTCGGAGAACGTCCATGGAGGACAGGACGCTAGTCCCCGGTGCCGCCCGCCGGCAAGGCCATGCCGGCGACCAGGGCAGAGTGCCGCACCGCGATCGACCAGCTGCGCGGCGACATCGATGCCATCAAGGCGCAGATCGCAGCCGCCGACCTCGAGCGGCAGGCCAGGCGCGGCAAGATGGACCCTCGCTGGTACCACCGGGCCCGGACCGCGATCCGCCACAAGCGCCAGCAGATCGCAGCGCTCACCGCGCATCTGCAGACCCTGCCGCCGGAGCCGCAAGGTCGGGTTCAAGGACTGCCTGATCGAGGTCCTGCGCGACGAGTTCGATGACGAGGCCTGGCAGGCCTTCCTCGACCGGGCGAACAGCCTGCACGAACGACGCGAGGCTGCCTGATGGCGCCTCTGCCGCCGCGGGCGAGCCCCACGGTCGAGGCGATCCTGGCGGCGTACGAGACCGACGCCGGCGACGGCTTCCGTGAGCACCTCGGCGCCTCGGTGATCGGCCGGGAGTGCGATCGGGCGCTCTGGTACGCGTTCCGCTGGATCACGCGCGCCGCCCAGAGCGGGCGCATGCTGCGCCTGTTCGAGACCGGCCGGCTCGAGGAGGAGCGGCTGATCCGCAACCTGCGCCGGATCGGGGTCACCGTGCTCGACGTCGATCCCGACACCGGCCGGCAGTGGCACGTCCAGGCGCATGGCGGGCACTTCGGCGGCAGCCTCGATGGCGTCGGGCTCGGCATCCCCGAGGCGCCGAAGACCTGGCACGTCCTCGAGTTCAAGACCCACAACGCGAAGTCGTTCACCGAGCTCAAACAGCACGGGGTCCGCAAGGCGAAGCCCGAGCACTGGGCGCAGATGCAGGTCTACATGCATCTGACCGGCCTCACCCGCGCGCTCTACCTCGCCGTCTGCAAGGACACGGATGCGCTCTACGCCGAGCGCGTGCGGGTGGACCACGAGGAGGCGGAGCGGCTGATCGCGCGCGCCGGGCGGATCATCTTCGCTGCAGCGGCCGCCGGCCCGGATCAGCGACGATCCCGACGGGTTCCAGTGCCGGCTCTGCCCGCACCACGACACCTGCCATGGCGACCGTCTGCCCGAGCGCACCTGCCGCAGCTGCCTGCATGTGACGCCGACCGAGGACGGCGCCTGGCACTGCGCGCGGTTCGACAACCGCTCTCGGCCGAGGAGCAGCGGGCAGGCTGCGGCTCCCATCTCTTCATCCCCGACCTGATCCAGGGCGAGCAGTTCGACGCCGATCCCGACGGCGCCTGGGTCGCCTACCGCAAGCCGGACGGCAGCGTCTGGCGGGACGGTGCGGCATGACGCTCCAGCTCCGTCCGTACCAGCGCGCCGCCATCGACGCGATCTACGCCTACTTCACCGTGGAGACCGGCCATCCCCTGGTGGTCATTCCGACCGCCGGCGGCAAGTCGCTGGTCATGGCCGCCTTCATCCAGGAGGTGCTGGCGCAGTGGCCGGACGAGCGGATCATCATCCTCACCCATGTCCGCGAGCTGATCAGCCAGAATTTTTCGGAGCTGATCCGCCTGTGGCCCGAGGCGCCGGCGGGCATCTACAGCGCCGGGCTAAACCGCCGCGACGTCCAGGCGCAGATCCTGTTCGCCGGCATCCAGTCGGTCCACAAGAAGGCCTACGCCATCCAGCGCGCCGACCTGGTGCTGGTCGATGAGGCCCACCTGATCCCGCGCAGCGCCAACACCACCTATCGCCGCTTCCTCGGCGACCTCACCCGGATCAACCCGCAGCTCAAGATCATCGGCCTGACCGCCACGCCGTATCGCCTCGACAGCGGCATGCTGCATGTCGGCACGGATGCGCTGTTCGACGACATCGCCTTCGAGGTCTCGGTCCGCGAGCTGATCGATCGAGGGCTATCTCGCGCCTCTGATCAGCAAGCCGACCTCGACCCAGCTCGACGTCTCGGGCGTCGGCACCCGCGGCGGCGAGTTCGTCGCCGGGCAGCTCGAGGCTGCGGTCGACCGGGACCCGATCACCCAGGCGGCGATCGACGAGGTCGTCGCCTACGGCCGGGACCGGCGCTCCTGGCTCCTGTTCTGTGCCGGCGTCGACCACGCGCGCCACGTCTGCGAGGCCGTCGCGAAGCCGCGGCTTCTCCTGCGCGACCATCTTCGGCGACACGCCCAAGGCCGAGCGCGATCGGATCATCGCCGCCTTCAAGCGGGGCGAGGTCCGGGCACTGGCCTCGATGGGCGTGCTGACCACCGGCTTCAATGCGCCGGCCGTCGACCTCATCGCCATGCTGCGGCCGACCAAGTCCACCGGCCTGTATGTTCAGATGGCCGGCCGCGGCACCCGGCTCGCGCTGGGCAAGAACGACTGCCTGGTCCTCGACTTCGCCGGCAACGTCGCCCGCCACGGTCCGATCGATCTCGTGAAGCCGAGGAACAAGCTGAACGGGGAAGGCAACGGCGAGGCGCCGACCAAGGTCTGCCCCGAGTGCCGGACCATCAATGCCCTGACGGCGCGGATGTGCATCGAGTGCGACTACCTCTTCCCCCTGCCGGAGGTGCAGCTCGAGGCCACCGCGACCACCCGACCGATCCTGAGCGTCGGCCGGCCGGAGTGGGTCGACGTCGGCGCGGTGACCTACCACCGCCACGACAAGCCGGGCAAGCCATCCTCGCTGCGGGTCGACTACCACTGCGGCCTGGCCCGGCACCGCGAGTGGATCTGCCTGCAGCATGACGGCTATGCCGGCACGAAGGCAGCCGCATGGTGGCGCCGTCGCGCCGGCGACTCGGACGTCCCGGCGACCGTCGATGAGGCGCTCGCGCGTGCCGACGAGCTTCGCCAGCCGGTTCAGATCGCGGTCCGCCCTAACGGCCGGTTCACGGAGGTCGTCCATGCGAGGTTTGCATGAGTGGCTCCAGGGCACTCTGCGCGGTGTGCCGGCGCGGCGCCCGCGGCTTTGGCTGGTTCGATGCGCGCTTCGCCCTCGGCGATCCGCGCCGCGTCGAGAGCCTCCGCTGGTTCTGCTCGCTCACCTGCCAGGACATCTGCCATCGGAGACGCGGCATGATTGACCCGACCCGGCATGAGCGGGCCGCGATCGACCATGCCATCGCCATGGCCGGCGAGCACATCGAGAGCATCGGCCGCACCGACCTCATGACCTGGTCGCCTGAGGAGTTCGCCGGCCTCATCGAGGTTGTCGTCACGGCGTTCACCGATCGGCTGCGCGAGCTCGGCGATGATGACCGCGAGGTGCCGTATCCATGAGCGAGAGCTACATGGCGCGGCTCGGCGCCCGGCTGGTCGACAACGGCTACCCGATCCTGCCGATCATGCCGGGCACCAAGAAGCCCGGACAGTTCAAGGGCGGCGCCTGGCGCGACTACCCCGGCTGGACCAAGCACGGCACGCGACCGACCTCCGAGCACGAGCTTGTCATCTGGAACGGCTGGCCGGACGCCGGCATCGGCATCGCGACCGGCACCGTGATCGGCGTCGACATCGATATCCGGGACGATCAAGTCGCGAGCCGGCTCGAGCAGCTGGCGCGCGAGGTGCTCGGCGACACGCCGGCGGTCCGGTTCGGCCTGCCGCCCAAGCGCCTGCTGGTCTACCGCACGGCCGAGCCGCTCTCCGGCATGAAAGCGCATCCGATCGAGGTGCTCGGCCTCGGCCAGCAGTTCGTCGCCTTCGCCGACCACCCCGACACGAAGCGCCCCTACCATTGGCCGCAGGAATCGCCGGCCGATCTGCCGGCCGAGACGCCTGCCGCTGGTCGACGAGACGATGCTGCGGGCGTTCCTGGATCAGGCGCAGGCGCTGGTGCCGCCGGAGCTCAGGCCGGGCCGGCTGCCGGGCGAGTCCACAGCGTCTGCGGGAGCGCATCGCCGCTGGCGATCTGCGTGGCACGCCCGAGGCGATCGCCGAGGCGCTGCGCTTCATCCCCAACGCCGATCTCGACTACGACAGCTGGGTCCGGATCGGCATGGCGCTCAAGGGCGCGCTCGGCGAGGACGGCTGGGACCTGTTCGCCGCCTGGTCCGCGACCTCCAGCAAGGACGTGCCCGAGTTCACCGCCAAGACCTGGGCGAGCCTCAAGCCCGAGCGCATCGGCGCCGGCACCATCTACCACCATGCGCTCGCCGGCGGCTGGAACCCGGACCCGGCGCTGGTGCTGAACGGCGGCATCCTGGTCAACGGCCGGCACCCGGCGCGCGCCATGCTGGAGCGCCTGATGGTGCTCTGCGGCGCCGAGCGCTGCCAACCCTCCACCCACCGGCGCGGCCAGCTGCGACCCGCGCATGTTCCAGCTCGACGGCGCGCTCGAGCTGATGGTCGACTACATCCTCGCGAGCGCGGTGCGGCCGCAGCCGATCCTCGCCATCGGCGCCAGCCTGTGCGCGCTGGGCGCGCTCATGGGCCGCAAGTACCAGACCCAGACCAACCTCCGGACCAACCTGTACGTGGTCGGCATGGCCGGCAGCGGCGGCGGCAAGGACCACGCCCGAAGCTGCATCAAGGAGGCGTTCATCGCGGCGGGCCTGCAGCGCTACCTCGGCGGCAACCGCATCGCCTCCGGCTCGGGCCTGCTGACCGCCCTCTACCGCCAGCCGTCCAGCCTGTTCCAGCTCGACGAGTTCGGGCAGTTCCTCGGCAGCATCGTCAACAAGCGTCACGCGCCGAAATACCTTGCTGAGATCTGGGACCTGCTGACCGAGCTCTACACCAGCGCCGGCGGCACCTTCTTCGGCGCCGAGTACGCCGATCAGAACCAGCGGCCACGCCAGGACATCGCCCAGCCCTGCTGCTGCGTGCACGCCACCACGGTGCCGGAGTCGTTCTGGGCGGCGCTGCAGGAGGGCTCGATGGTCGACGGCAGCCTCGCCCGCTTCCTGGTGTTCCAGACCGACGATGACGTGCCCGACCGCAACAGGCGACCGAAGCCGGTCAGTGAGGTGCCGGGCGAACTGATCGAAGCGCTGCAGGCGATCGCCGCCGGCGTGCCGGGGCACGCCAGGGGCAACATCGCCGCGCTGGTCGAGGGCCCGATGATCGTGCCCGATCCCTACCCCGTGCCGATGGCGCCGGACGCCGAGCAGCTGTTCGATGCGCTCGACCAGGATCTGACCGCGCGTCAGCGGGAAGCGATCGGCACGGACCGCAGCGCGGTGCTCGCACGGGTCTGGGAGAACACGGCGAAGGTGGCGCTGATCAAGGCCGTGAGCGCCAACCCGCAGGCACCGGTGATCCGGCTCGAGGACGCCGAATGGGCCAAGCTGGTGGTCGATCGCTGCGTCACCACGATGATCACCGAGGCCGAGCGGCACATCGCCGACAACCAGACCCAGGCCAACCACCAGAAGGTCCTGCGGCTGATCCAGGGCGCCGGCGCGCCGGGCTGAGCCAAGAGGAGATCACGCGCCGGACCCAGTTCCTCGACGCCGCCAGCGCGAGGATATCCTTATGCGCTGGTCGAGGCGGGCGACGTCGAGCTGGAGATCCGGCAGACTGAGCGCCGACCTGCTGCGGTCTACCGAGCAGTGCGCCCCTCGAGGATCCGAATTAGCGTCAAACGTCAGAAAAGCGTCAATTGACGCTATTCGTCTGCTAACATGTGGAGATATCAATGATTTTTCGGGCCGAGAGCAAAAACGTCAAGCGTCAACGTCATTCTGGAGATAGATACACCCACCGTATTCCCGTTGGCTGGCAAGGGGATCTTTTGTTGACGTTGATATTATTGATGTCGCGCCCGATCTGATCGACGCGCTGGAGGCGATCGTCGCCGGCGTGCCGGGGCATGGCGGGGGCAACCTCGCGGCCCTGGTCGAAGGGCCGATGATCGTTCCCGATCCCTACCCCGTGCCGGGCGCCCGACGCCGAGAGGCTGTTCGATGCGCTGATCAGGATCTGACGGCGCGTCAGCGGGAGGCGATGGGTACGGATCGCAGCGCCGTGCTCGCTCGGGTCTGGGAGAACACGGCGAAGGTGGCGCTGATCAAGGCAGTGAGTTTGAATCCGGGGCGCCTGTGATCCGGCTCGAGGATGCCGAATGGGCCAAGGTGGTGGTCGATCGCTGCGTCACCACGATGATCACCGAGGCCGAGCGCCACATCGCCGACAACCAGACCCAGGCCAACCACAAGAAGGTCCTGCGGCTGATCCAGAGCGCTGGTCCGGGCGGCTTGTCCCGCAACGAGATCACACGACGCACGCAGTTCCTCGAGCGCAAACAGCGCGAGGACATCCTCGGTGCGCTGGTCGAGGGCGGTGAGCTCGAGCTCGAAATCCGCGTAACCGAGCGCCGACCTGCGGCGGTGTATCGGGCGGTGGCAATCCGATGCCCGGAATAACATCAAACGTCATGAAAACGTCAATTGACGTTATTCATCCCGTAACATGCTGTTGTTTCGGCCTTTTTCGGGCCGTAGGCAATAACGTCAAGCATCAACGTCATCTCATAGACAGCTACCTACCCGGCCCCGGATGGCTGATTGGTCGAGGATCTGTTGTTGATGTTGATATTATTGATGTTATTCATTTATATATAGAATCCAAAACTTGACCCCTCGAATAACGTCAAATCAGCCCCTTGACGTTATTGACGTTATTCGCCGGGCGGCGATCGATGCCTGGTCGAAGTCACCGCGGTCGATCGCCGAGCAGCGGCAATCTGACCAGTGGCCCGTGCATCATCGGCTCAGCAGGTCCCATCGCCTCGCGCGCTGCAATGAGCCGGCCCTCGAGCCCGAGGATCTCGTCGGCCAGCGCGACGATGCGGCGGTTCGGATGGGCGTGTGGTGCTGCCGCGCGGATGCTCTTCGCGGCCTCGATTTCGCGTACACCCGCCTTGAGCACCAACGCGATCAACGCCGAGGCCATAGACCGGCTGATCCCCGCCACGCAGTGAATGGGCAGCGGGTCGTCCTCGTGCTTCCAGACACGCATGAACTCGATCAGGTCCTCTACATGATGGCGCTCGGGCAGAACCGCTCCGGGCGCGGGCTCGGTAATATCGTCGATCTCGATACGGAGGTGCCGTTCGATAAGGATGCCCTCCGGCGTCGGTGGCTGCTCTCCCGAGGTCACGAGCGAAACCAGGTGGCTCGGCCGCAGCACCCCGACGTGGGTCGGCATCTCGTGCAGATTGTAGACGAAGATCATGGTCAAGGTCCCCATGATGATCATTGCCCCTTAGCGCACGCGCTTGACAAGCGCGAGGCGGAAACCGAGGGATCACCACGGCGCAGCGTGGCGGTCGAGAACATCAACCGCCGCTGTAGGATTCTATCGTCCTGAGTTCAGACGGAACCAGACTGCACCCCGCCTCTGAGCGATCGCCTGCTCCTCACCTGACAGAGCGACCGCCCTCCAACCTGAAGCTCCATGGAGGGCTACGTGTCTGTCGCTACCCTGCTCGCAGAGAGCACCCACGAGAATGACATCCCGGTCCACCGGCCCGCGCTGGCGACCGGGGATCCCACTGGCAACGCCATTCTGGCGCTGGACCTTGGCCAGAAGACCGGCTGGGCGGTGCGCAATGGCGACGGCGCCATTGCCAGTGGCACCGCCGAGTTCAAGCCCGGCCGATTCGAGGGCGGGGGCATGGTCTTCCTCCGCTTCCGCGCCTGGCTACAGGAGGTGGACGAGACCGCCGGTGGCATCGGCGCCGTCTACTTCGAGGAGGTCCGCTCACATCGAGGCGTAGCCGCAAGCCACGCCTATGGTGGGTTCCTCGCCCATCTGAGCGCCTGGGCGGAGGCCAACAAGATCCCGTACCGCGGGGTGCCGGTCGCCACCATCAAGCGGCACATCACCGGCAAAGGCAACGGCGACAAGGACGCCGTCATCGGCGCGGTCCGCAGGCTCGGGTTCGACCCCGCCGACGACAACGAGGCCGACTGGGCGCTCAAGACCGGAGGCGCGCGATGAACGCCGAGGCCTTCCTGGAGCACGCGGCCCACCTGGTGACCCGGCGCCGGCGCGAGTATGGCGGGCCTGTCGATCTCTTCGAGCACATTGCGAGGCGCTGGTCGCTCACGCTCGGCACCAAGGTCAGTCCGGCGCAGGTCGTGCTCTGTCTGATCGATGTGAAGATGGCCGGGCTTGCCCGCGATCCCAAGCATCTCGACAGCCAGGTCGACGTCGCTGGCTACGCTGCCTGCCTGCGCGAGGTCACGAAATGACCGGCCCGGCAGGTTACCGCTCGTCGCTCGCGCGCTCGGCGGCACGCAGCCCATCGCTCGAGACGGAGTTGGTCGCGATGCGCCGGGCAGCTTGGCGCCATCAGGGCGTGGTGGTGCTGCGGCCTGACGAGGTGCGCGACGACTGGACCCGCCAGGTGCTGATCAACGAGGCCAACCGGCTGTACGGCCGCCGGTCGGGAGATGGCAGATGAGCGCACGGATCAAGCCGCACAAGGTTTGTGGTCGCCAGCTCGAGGAGGTGCGCGAGAAGGATCCCGACGGCAGGATCGTGGTTCACCACCGAACGGTGGGCACGCTTGGCAAGATGCTCAAGGCCGGGACGATCTCACCCGACATGCACGACGCGGCGAAGGACTTCCAGGCCGCGTTCATCATCGCCCAGCTCGACCCGCTCCGGGCGCTGCCGATCCTGCGGGTGGCGGGCACCGGTCGCGAGCCCGACCTGAACGAGCGGCAGCTGGACGCGCGCCGGCGGGTGCATGCGGCGATGCAGGCGCTGGGCGGGATCAACAGCCCGGCGGGCTCGTGTGTCTGGCACGTGGTCGGGCTGCAGCGGAGCGTGCGCGAGTGGGCGACCCGTCAGGGCTGGAGCGGTCAGCCAGTGCGCCAGGAGCAGGCGCAGGGGATTTTGATCGCGGCGTTGGGGATGCTGGCGTCGCCATGAATGTCCGTCATTCGAGGCGAACTTGAACGATCTTGGCTCCGAGCGCGGAGGCCGCGATAAGGAGCGCTCTGGGTGACCCCTGTGCCCGCCGTGCTGGACCCAGCCTTGCGAACTGTTACGGCTCGGCCGGCCGTTAACCTCTTGCCCAACGGCATGCAGCGCCACCGACACCTGGAGTTTAGCCGCTTCCTCAATGCCGTCGAGCGCGCCGTGCCGGCCGGCAAGCTGGTCCACGCGATCCTCGACAACGATGCCGCCCACAAACATCCCAAGGTCCTCGCCTGGCTCGGCCGCCATCCCCGCTGGACCTTCCACTTCACCGGCCTCGGAACTCGTGGCTGAACGCGGTCGAGACCTTCTTCTCGGCGCTCACCCGCTGCCGGATCCGCCGCGGCAGCTTCCACTCGATCGTCGACCTGCAGGCCGCGATCAACCGCCACATCGCCGAGCACAACGCCGACCCCAAGCCCTTCATCTGGACCAAACCCGCCGACCAAATCTTCGTCAAGCTGAATTGTCTCAATGCGTCCGTGCACTAGCTAGGTGACTGGCATCGCTCGCATCAAGGGCAGCGATCAGCCTTCCGCGGCCAGCGCCCGGGCCAGGCGAGCGAGGGTCTCCTGGTGCTTCGGCTCAAGCTCGAGAACCGCGTGCATCAGGTCGCGTAGCATCTGCGAGGTCTCGGCGTCGTCAAACAGATCGCGCGGCGCACTGCGATCGTACCCCTCGAACAGTTCCGCCACCGGGACCTCAAAGAACCGTGCAAGGAGCAAGAGTTGGGCGGCCGAAACCCGGCCGTTGCCCGTTTCAATCTTACATACCTGCGCAGGGCTGAGACCGAGCTGCGCGGCCAAATGCCGTTGGGTCAGGCAAGCGAGCAGGCGTAGCTGTTTGATCCTGTGCCCGACGAAACGATCAAGATCAGAACGCCGGGATCTGCCCAATGGACGGCACGCCTTCGTCGCCCGCGGGCCTAAGCGCTGCGCCGATGCACGTCGGCGCAGGGCAGGATCGGGGCCGGCCACGGCGCGTGCCAGCCGTCATAAGCTCTTCGCGGGCGTTCCTGGCAAGGAGGGCAACGTTGTGGAAGCTCACCAGCGCCGCCTGCTCGCCGCGCCCGAGTTTCGCGATCGATGAGGAGGGCCGTAAGCTCCAGGTAGAGAGCCTTCTGGCGATCCTGACACGCGAGTGTGCTGAGGCTGCCAGTCATCGTCCTTTTTGTATCCAGTTTATCAAGACTCCCCCTTCGATGTGAAGTATCGTCCGAAGAAGCTCGGCTCGCAAGATCTTTCGAGTTGGACTTGTGTCGAATATCTAGCGTATTCATATGACATTTTACGAAAATCAGACGACAGTGAGGTTAGTCGGAACTGGTCGCGTCGTCTGCTTGGCCAGCGGGTGGCGCGTTACTGCTTCCACGGCTTGACCTTTTGGGATACTGGACCCAGGTGGCTTTCAGGAAATAGAGCCTGGCAGCCCTACAGCGCTCATGCCGCTCCCGTCGACCGGCTCGGTAGTGTTCTACCAGCACGCCCGGGCTTCGAACGCAGTCAGCGGGCCGGCGGTGCGACGCCTTCGTCGCGGGTGGCAGGGCGGTCAGGGTCGACCCACACCGGCGGCGCAAGCGTCCGGTGCGTGGGTTGAGGTAGCTCGTTTACGCTTAGCAGAAGCTTGTTCAGCAATCCGGTGGCCTCGGCCTGAAGCATTCTGACCTCGGCGCGGGCCTGATCGCACTCAGCACGAGCTTCCCCAACTGAGACCTTGCGTGCTTCGAGCACTTCTTGTCGTAGGCCGGCGATCGCGGCTTGCGCCTCCCCAACCTCTTCCTCCAGCCCCGCGATGCGCATCAGACCGATCGAAACAACGGCCGCCCAACCAATCAACAGTGTCCATTTGGCCAGTGACATCGGCGCCCCTCTGCTGCCGCAACGGGCTCCAGAGTACCCAGATTTGGCGAGACTATTCGCGCAACCAGCAGGCGCCGCTGGTGGCAAGAGCCGCCGCGCGCCCTAGCCAACGTCCACGCTGAAGGTGTAAACGATGGCCGAAACCAGTGTGTGCGCCGACAGTCCGGCGCTCAAGCTCGAGGATGCGGCGAGCAGCTCGGATAATGCAGCGTTCGCCGCCTCTGCGGCCCACGGCGATGAGGCGATCGCCGAGGCGGCGCGTCGCGCCAGCGCGGCGCTCAGGGCCTGCCGGCCGACCGCCCCGGGGGATCAAGCAGCACGGGCGGGAGAATGCCCGTGAAGCCGAACTCCTCCTACAAAAGTATTCCCGAGGGGTGCTGGGAATGGTGGCAGCGCCACCTCGAGAAACAAGTGCACAAGATCTGGAAAGCTTGACATTGTCCATCACAGGATGTAGCCTTCCGACAAGCTCGAAGAGTGTGTCTCGACAGCCCGCCCGGCACCGCCGCGGCGGGTTTTTGCTTTGTGGAGAAGCCATTGCCCGTGAAGCCGCCCGTGCACCGTCCGGCGGGCTTCGCAGCGCGGCGGAGGTGAAGCACGAGCTGGACCGCCAGCGGCCGAGCGCAGCACGCCGGGGCTACGGTCCGCGCTGGCGCAGGGCCCGCGCCGCGTTCCTGGCACAGCACCCGCTGTGCGCCGCCTGCCGGGCCCTGGGGCGCGCGGTGGCGGCGACCGTGGTCGACCATGTGGTGCCGCATTGCGGCGACCAGACGCTGTTCTGGGACCAGGGCAACTGGGCTCCGGCATGCAAGCCCTGCCACGACGCGAAGACTGCGCGCGAGGGCCGCTGGGGCCGACCCGCGGCCCCGGGGGGGAGATCATTTGTTCACGGCGATAGGCCAGCGGGGACCGGCCGGGCCGTCGCGTGTTTATGCCCGCGAAATTCCCTAGGGGGGTATCTGCCCGCTCTTTGGCGGAAACGCTGAATTCCTGCACCATGAAGCCCCCTCGATTTTCGGGGCCTTTTTGTGAGGTTTTGAGGATGGATGATTTGGCAGATCGCCTGGCGGGCGCTGGGCG
>CAVWCI010000037.1:0-60120 GCA_963753315.1 uncultured Alphaproteobacteria bacterium | reverse complement strand
GCTGCGCGGCTCGGCGCTGATCGGCTGCGCCTGGGGGCTCGGGCACACGATCACGGTGTTCGTGGTCGGCAGCGCGATCATCCTGTTCGGCGTCGTGATTCCGGCGCGAGTGGGTCTCGCCATGGAGTTCGCCGTCGGCATCATGCTGGTCCTGCTCGGCCTGATGACCCTCACCGGCCTTGGTCGGGAAGTCCGCAGCGGCCGCGGCATCCTATGCGGGTGGAGGCGTGTCGCGACATGGCCATGGCCAGGGCCACGACGGCTTTTCCCACGATCTTCTCCACGACCACACGCACGCCCATGGCGACTACGTCCATCAGCAGGCGCATGGGCACGGCGCGGGAGCCCATGGACATCGCGACGACCAGACGCCGCTCGCCCGGATCGACGGCAAGCTGGAGGACTTGACCCTCTATCACTATCTGCGCCCGCTGGTCGTGGGCATCGTTCATGGCCTTGCCGGATCGGCCGCGGTCGCCTTGCTCGTCCTGACGGCGGTACGGGATCCCGGCTGGGCCATGGCCTATCTGCTGCTGTTTGGCGCCGGGACCATCCTCGGCATGATGCTGATCACGATTGCGCTGGCCGCGCCGTTCGCCTTCAGCTGGACCACATTGCCCCGGTTCAACTGGCAGCTTCGCGTCGCCTCCGGCCTGATCAGCTTCGCTTTCGGCCTTCTGCTGATCTACGAGATCGGCTTTGCCGATGGCGGGCTGTTCACCGCCGCGCCGACCTGGCAGCCGCATTGAGACGTGCCAAGGCCTCATGGGCGCGAACCTGACATGAGCTCGGAGCGACCTCCGTCGAGGCCGCGCGTCTTTTCGTTTGACCAGTCATCTGCCAACGGCTTAATTGAGCGATAATTGCACAAGTCGGCTGGCGGAGGGGAGAATCCAGTCGATCCGACTACCTCAAGCAGGTGCGCTGCTGCTGGCGGGCGTGATTGTCGCGCTGACGGCAGTGGTCGGCTATGCGTTGCAACGCGAGTTGGCGCGGCAGCCGGGAGGCGATGCCGCCGAGCCGGTGGCTGCTGCCGTTCCGATAAGGGTGCTCAGCGCCGACGAGGAGGCTTACGCGGCGGCGTTGTGGCCGATCCACCGGGAGGCGAAGCTAGCTGCCTTGGGCATGACTTTCGCAGGCATCGCCTACAAGACGAACGACCAGGACCCAAGCCGGCTCGAAGCCGAGGTTGCGCCACTCGCTCAGAGCTTCGGGGCAGCGATCGCGAAGGCGGAAGCGCTCGACGTGCCGGCCTCGATGCGCGAGGTGCACGAGCGCTATCTCGGAGCGCTGGCGTTGTACGAGAACGCCGCGGAGGAGACTCTCAAGACTGCGCGGGACGGCAGGGACGAGCGCTTGATCGACGCGCAAGAGATGAGCTTTCGCGCGGCCGAGGATGCGCTCAGGGTTGGCGATGTTCTGTGGCCCGGCGAGTACAAGCCACATTGAGACCTTAGTATTGAGACGTTAGTGGCGCCTGACGGCGGCAACAAAGGTTGCGGAGCAACCGGGAGGATCAGCTGATGAAGAAGCTCTTGGGGGCGTTGGCGACGGTGGGCTTTACGGCATTCGTCGGTGTCGGGGGTGCGCTGGCCCAGGCGCAGACCCAATGCTCGGTCTGGCTGGTCGAGAGCAGCCGGTTCATGAACGTGCCCTTCGGCGCCTTCATGCCAGATCGGGCGTTCGTACCTGGCAGCACGAGCCCGAACAACAGCATCAACACCGTCAACCTGCCGGTCAACGTCGGCGTGATCAAGTGCGGCGAGGAGCTGATCCTGTACGATTCCGGCTGGAAGCAGCAGGACTACCTGACCGATGACCGGCTCCGATCACTGGGCCGCCCTGCCCGACCAGCTCGAGCTGCTCGATTTCAGCGCCGACCAAGTGACCAAGATCGTGATTGGCCACGGTCACTGGGACCACGCCGGGCAGCTCACGGATTTCCCGAACGCGGTCCTCTACGTTCAACGCGAGGAACTCCGCGCGATCGAGTGGGCTCTCAACTATCCCAACCCCAAGATCAGCGCCGTCAACACCGACCCGGGCGGCTGCATGCGCACGCCGGCCTGTGGTTACACGCCACTCACGCTCGACGAGATCTACGGCAAGGTCCTGCGCGGCCAGGCGGTGATCGTCGACGGCGAGATGGAAATCCTGCCCGGCATCAGGATCCACCCCGCATTTCGGGCGCACACCGCCGGATCTCAGCTGCTCGAGGTGCCGACCAGCGTCGGCAAGCTGGTCTTTGGCTCCGACGCTTACTCCTCCTGGGAGGGAATTCGGGATTGGATGGTCGCCAACGTGCAGCAGACCGATTCGGTCCAGCAGTTCCTGGCCTATGAGAAATGCTACAAGATCACCGGCGGCTACGAGAACTGCGTCGCCGCCCACGAGCCTCTGTCCTACACCGACAAATATCCGCTCACCAAGAATGCCTGGGAAGGCCCGAACGGCTCCCGCATGGCCGAGATCGCGCTCGCCCCGGGCGAGCCGTCGCGCAAGCGCTGAGCCAGGCTGTCACTTTCGTGGGGGGCCGGCGCACCGGCCCCCCACAGGGGCCTGAGCGTTCGCGAGCCCGCCGCACGCTTCATCTCGTCATCAAGGCGTTCGCGGTTGCTCTGATGCTGGCGAGTGCCAGTGTCGGCGCGCACGATCCGAGCGCCTACGGCGGTCTGTTCCGCTCCCGCGACCTCGGCAAGACCTGGCTCAACGCCGATGTCGGGCTGTTCCTGAACGCAGCGCTTGCGGTGGCGGTCGATCCGGCCGATCCGAACCACCTCCTGATGGGCACCGATACTGGCCTGCTGCGATCGCGCAACGGCGGGCGGAGCTGGGCGCTCGAAGGCCAGGGCCAGATTATCGGCGCCGTGTTCGCGCTCGAGTTCTCGCCAGACAGCCGCAGCGCGCTTGGCGCCGCCCCGAGCGGCGTGTTCCGGTTCGAGGACGGCCAATGGACCAACGCCGCGGCGGCGCAGGCTGCGGCGCCTGCACGCGCCATCGTCGGGGACGGCCGGCCGGATCTATCTCCTGGGGCAGCGCGAGCTGTTCGCCAGCGACGACGGCGGCCGAAGCTTCAGCCGCGTTCCGGCAATGCTGCCGGAAGGGGCCGAGATGACGGCGCTGGCGGTGGCGAGAGATCCAAAGGAGATGCTGCTCGCGGTGATCGACGGCGCGCTGATGGCGAGCGAGGATGGCGGCCGCCAGTGGCGGCGCCGCGGCGATGGCCTCGGCGATGAGCCGATCGACACGATCGTTCTCGACCCTTCGATGCCGAACCGGATCTGGGCCGCGGCGGCGGACCGCATCCACGTCAGCCACGATCTGGGCTCGACCTGGCGTGCGGTCGGACAGGCGCTACCCGGCCCTGGCACGAACGTGCGCGGCATCGCAGCCGATCCGACCGCGACCACCCTGGTGGTGACGACGGCGAAGGGGATGTACCGCAGTGTGGATGGCGGTTCGACCTGGACCCTCACGGAGGGCAACCTGCCGGTTCACCTGGAGGCCGGGCCTTTGGTGCGCGACCCGAGCGACGCGCGCACTCTCTATGCCGGGTACTCCCTGATGCCCTATGCGGAGGTGTGGCGCACCGCGCTCGAGGGCAGCAACCTGCTGGCCCGAACGGATCCGGTCAGTCTCGCGGGCGGCCTCGCTTTCGTGCTGCTGCTCATGATCGGCGGGGCGCTGCTGGTCCGCTGGCTCGCGCGCCGGCGCTCGGCCGGAGCCGCATCGGGCGGCGCATCGCCATGACCCGGCTTCTGCGCTCACCGCTTGCTCTCGCGGCGCTGGGGGTGATGGCGGCGGTGCTGATCGGCGCCACGGCCTACCTCGCGACGGGTGGCTGGTCCCGTGTCCGCTTCGTCGAATATGGCATGGCGGCAACGGAGCACATGCCGGTCGCCGTTGCCGCCGCGCCTGACGGCACCGTCTGGTTCACCATCGACGGCGCGGCAGCGCTCGGACGGGTGCGCGACGGCCAGGTCGATCGATTGCCCAAACCGGGCAAGAGCCTCGATCCGCTCGGGGTCGCGATCGCGCCCGACGGCAGCGTCTGGTACACCGATGTCGCCGCAGGCGTCGTCTCTCGGATGACGCCCGACGGCGAGGTGGCGAGCTTCGCGATCGACACGCCGATCGTCCGGCTCGGGCGGCTCGCGGTGGCCCCGGATGGTGCGGCATGGTTCGCCGAAGCATCCGGCTACAGCATCACCCGGCTCGCCGACGGCCAGTTCACCCGCCATCGCTTCGAGTCGTTGACCGGAGGCCCCTATGGCGTCGCCGTGGCTGACGACGGCACGGTCTGGGCGACGCTTCAGGCCGGCAACCAGTTGCTGCGCATCACGCCGGACGGAGCCCTCGAGGTATTCAACCTGCCGCGTCCTGGGGCCGTCCCGACCGATGTCGCGATCGCGCCTGATGGCGCCATCTGGTTCGTCGAGTTCCGGGGCAACAGGATTGGCCGGTTCCGGGACGGCGAGTTCGTCGATTTCGCGGTCGCAGAGGAGAACGCGGGGCTGACCGGCATCGCGGTCGCAGAGGATGGGGCGGTGTGGTTTGGCATGCTGCGTGCCGGCAGCCTGGGCCGGCTGCGGGATGACGAGCTCGAGACGTTCGAGCTGCCCCGCGATGACGCGCGCCCTTATAGCGTCGCCGTCGATCGCGACGGCAACGTCTGGTATGCCGACATCCGCGGCTATGTCGGCATGCTGCCCGCCCGCTATGCCCTGGAATAGAGGGGCGCGTCAGCCCGGCAGCGCCGCGAGCTGGTAGGCGGCCCTCACGGTGAGCACGACGCCCATGCCGAGGATCAAGAGCGTGGTTGCGATCTGCACGCGCGCGACCCAGATGCTGCTGAGCCACTCGAGGATCTTCTGACCGACCTTGGCGGCGATCACGCCGACCACGACCAGGGTCGTCGCAAACCCGAGGCTGAACACCACCACCGTCGCCAGCCCGAGCATCACCTTGCCGCTCGAGAGCGCGGCGAGCAGGATCGCCAACGCGGCCGGGTCGGGCAGGATGCCGCCCGCGATGCCGAGCGCGAGCAGGATCGCAAGCTTGGGGCGGTCGTCGGTCACCACGTCGAGGCGATGAGAATGATACGTGCCCCAGCCATGGCTGTGCCAGCCTAGATCGTCGCCCGGCGCGTGCTGGTGCAGCGCAGCGGACCCATGCGTATGGAGGTGCTGGTGATGATGGACGTGGGGGTGCGCGTGGTCGTGGCTCGACGCGGCCCCGCGGTACGCCGACCCGGCGGGCACGGCTTGTGGCGCCGGCGCCGCGGCCGGCTCGCCCATCGCCAGGGCCAGCACTTCGCGCTGCAGCCACAGCATCCATGCGCCGAGCCCGATCACGAGCACGCCCAGGGCAAGCCCGAGCCAGGCCTCGATCCGTTGCGGCACGAGCCAGGCCGAGCCCAGGGACGCGAGCACGCCGACCAGGACGATGCCGCTGACATGGGAGAGGGTCACGAAGACGCCGAGGATCAGGGCGTCGATCGGCCGGCCGCGGGCGCCGACGATGTAGGCTGCGGCGATGGTCTTGCCGTGGCCGGGCGTCGCAGCATGCACCGCGCCCGCCCAGAAGCTCGACAGGATGTAGAAGACCGCCTCCCTCATGCTGCTGTTTTGCCCCCATGGCACGGGGGAGTCCATGGCCTCTTCGGCCGCCGGGCCCGGACCGGCAGCCTCGATGGCGCGCGCCGGCGGGCTGCCTTGCGCCTGCCTGCTCCGCCCCTATGCTCGCATGCCGGATCAGGGCGTATTCCGGGAGGCCGCCATGCCCCACCTTCCCCGCGTCGGTCTGCTGCTGGGCGATCCCTCCGGGGTCGGGCCCGAGCTGGTCGCGAAGCTCTTGAGCGGCGAGGATCTCGACCGCGACGCCCAGACGGTCGTGATCGGCGAGCCGCGGGTGCTGGTGCGCGGCGAGGAAATCGCGGGCGTAGCGCTCGACGTCGCGCCGATCGACCGGCTGAACGGCAGCGATGGGCCGGGGCCGGTGCTGCTGCGGGGGCCGGAGATCGACCCGGCCGAGGCGCCGATCGGGAAGGCCACCGCGGCTTGCGGCCACTATGTGCTCGACAGCTTTCGCCAGGCGCTCGGCCTCGCCCAGGCAGGCGAGCTGGACGCGATCTGCTTTGCGCCCTGCAACAAGCAGGCCATGCACCTTGGCGGCCTCGCCTTCGAGGATGAGCTCAGGTTCTTCGTCGATGTCCTTGGCCACAAAGGCTATGTCGGCGAGATCAATGCGACCGGCGAGCTCGCGACGACGCGCGTCACCTCGCATGTGCCGCTGCGCGCCGTGGCCGACCTGATCACCGAGGACGCCGTGGTCGACGCGATCCGGCTGGCCCACGACACGCTGCGGGCGAGCGGCAATCCGCATCCGCGGATCGGCGTCGCCGGGCTGAACCCGCATGCCGGCGACGGCGGCATTTTTGGGCGCGAGGAGATCGAGGTGATCGCGCCCGCGGTCGAGCGCGCCAAGGCGCAGCAGATCGCGGCGGACGGCCCCTACCCTTCCGATACCGTGTTCCTGCGGGCGCGCGATGGCGCCTTCGATGCGGTCGTCACCATGTACCACGACCAGGGCCAGATCGCGATGAAGCTGATGGGCTTCGAGCGCGGCATCACGATCGCGGCGGGCCTGCCGGTGCCGATCACGACGCCCGCCCACGGCACGGCGTTCGATATCGCCGGCCGCGGCATCGCCCGGGTCGACGGCCTGCGCGAAGCCTACCGCACCGCCTGCCGCATGGCGCGCCAGCGCGTCTAGTGGGCGCCGCCTTCGGCCAGGGCTGACGATCTTCCTGCCGCAGATGGCGCTGGAAGAGATCGCGACCTAACCCGCGCGCCTGGCGCAGGCGAGACAGAGCGGGATTGCCGGGTCGAGCTCCAGGCGCTGCTGCTCGATCGCCTGGCCGCAGGTCACGCAGTCGCCGTATTCACCCTCGGCGAGACGTTCGAGCGCGGAATCGATGCGGGACAGCTCGATCTCGCGGCGCCGTTCGAGCTCGATCGCCATCGCCTGATCCTGCAGCGCGTCCATGCGCGACAGACGGCCGCTGCCCGTCTGGTCGAGCTGGACCGGACGGCGCTCGTCCTCGTGCGCTGCCGCGGCCTCGGCAACCTCGGCGCGCCGCGCCCGCAGCCGCGCCACGATGGCGGCATCGTCTCGTTGCGATTTGGTCATCGCGAGAATATGGGTGCGCGACCGGCATTTGGCCACTCGCGCGGCCCGCAAAAGGCCTGCGACCTCAGCCGCCGGCGTCGCTGAGCGCCAGCCCGTCCGGGGCGACGACGTCGAGGTAGTGCCAGGCATCGCCGGCGGCGATCGGGCGGCCGAACAGGTAGCCCTGCGCGCCGTCGCAGCCGTGCTCGCGCAGGAACGCGCACTGCGCCTCGGTCTCGACGCCTTCCGCGACGACCTCGAGGCCGAGGCTGTGGCCGAGCGAGATCACGGTGCGCACGATCGCCGTATTCTCGCTGTCGATGCCGATGTCGCGCACCAGCGAGCCGTCGATCTTCAGGCGGTCGATCGGGAAACGCTTGAGATGGGCGAGCGAGGCATAGCCCGTGCCGAAGTCGTCGAGCGCGATCAGCACGTTCATGTCGTGCAGGCGGGCAAGCGTCTGGGCGACCCGATCGGTGCCGCGGTCGAGGAACGCCCCTTCCGTGACCTCGACGCAGAGATGCGAGGCCTCCAGCCCCGCCGCCTGCAGGGCGTCGTGGACCGCGTAGGCGAGGTTGCGCGCCTTGAACTGCGCCGGCGCCAGGTTGACCGCGATCCGGCCAAAATCGAGGCCGGCATCCAGCCAGGCTCTGGCCTGGGCGCATGCCTGGCTCAGGACCTCGAGACCGATCGGCACGATCAGGCCGGCATCCTCGGCGACCGCGAGGAACTCGCTCGGCAGCACCAGGCCGCGGATCGGATGATGCCAGCGCATCAGCGCCTCCATGCCGACCACCTTGCGGTCGGCGAAGCGGATCTGCGGCTGGTAGTGCAGCGCGAACTCGTGCCCGACGATCGCGCGCCGCAGCTCGGCTTCCAAGTCCTTGCGGCGCTCGATCTGGCGCTTCATCGCCTCGACGAAGAAGCTGTAGGTGTTGCGGCCGTTCGCCTTGGCGCGATAGAGCGCGATGTCGGCGTTGCGCAGCAGCTGGTCGGGATCGGTGTCGTCGTCGGGAAAGATCGTGATGCCGATGCTGGTGCCGGTGTGCACCTCGTGGCCCTGGCAGCTGACCGGCTCGAGCAGGCGCGCGATGATGCGCTGCGCGACGTGGCCGGCGTCGATCGGCCGGTCGAGGCCGGTCAGGATGATCGCGAACTCGTCGCCGCCGATCCGCGCCACCGTGTCGGTATCGTGGACGATGCTCTGCAGGCGGCGCGCGCAGGCGCGCAGCAAGGTGTCGCCGGCCGCGTGGCCGAGCGTGTCGTTGACGTCCTTGAAATGGTCGAGGTCGAGCTGCAGCACCGCCATCGGCCGCCCGTCGCGCCGCGCCTGCGCCATCGCGAGACCGAGGCGATCGAGGAACAGCGAGCGGTTGGGCAGCTCGGTCAGGGAATCGTGATGCGCGAGCCGCCGGATGTGATCCTCGCTGCGCTTGCGGGCCGAGATGTCGCGCATCGCGACGACGCGCGCGAGCCTGCCGCCGTAGCGCAGCGCCTTGCCGCGCAGCTCGGCGGGAAAGGTCGAGCCGTCCTTGCGCCGCATCACGAGCTCGTAGGGCTGGTCGATCCGCTCGGGCCGGTCGGAGGGCTCCGCCGGCGGCTTGAACCGCTCGGCCGCCTCGGCCTGGCTCGCCGGCGCCACCAGCCGCCACAGCTCGATGCCGACCACCTCGTCGAAGGCGTAGCCGAACAGCTCCAGAAAAGCCTGATTGGCGTCGGCGACCTTCTCGTAGTCGTGCACCACGATGGCCTCGAAGGCGGCATCGGCCAGGGCACGGAAGCGCTCCTCGCTCTCGCGCAGGGCCGCCTCGCGCCGCTTCAGCTCGGTGATGTCGACCCGCATGGCCGCGACCCAGCCGTTGCGCAGGCGAGACCGGCTGGTCGCGACCCAGCGGCCGCCCGCAAGCCGCTTCTCGACGAGACCGCCATCGGCCGCAGCATGGCTCTCGAGCGCCTGGCGCACCCACGCTTCGCGATCGTCGTCGTCGCGGAACGCGCCGAACTCGAGAGACCGGCGGATCAGGGCCTCGTAGGAGGTGCCCGGAGCGATCGGGCCTTCGCCGCGCAGATCGCCGTATTTGCCGTTGCACATATGCAGCCGGCCGTCGGCATCGAAGATGGCGAAGCCGTGGTCGAGCGCCTCGAGCGCGTCGGCGAGCAGTTGATGCTGGCGCCGGCGGCTCGACGGCCGCAGTTGGCCGGCTCTCCTGCGCCTGCACGGTGGTTCGCTGTCGCTTCGTCGCCATGGGCGGCAAATGTCGGGCAGGCGGCCTAGAATCCCTTGATCGCAGCGCTCATTCCGCGTCGCCAAACGAGACCGGCGGCCTCGTTGAACGTCTCGATCGTGCTGCGGAAAGTCGTTGCCAAGGCCGGCCTGAGACTGCATCACCGGCAGCTCAGGTGTTGAACCGGCCGCAGCGGATTCGAGGCGGAACTTCAACCGTACAGGGAGATCGCCATGTCGCCACCGTCGGTCACGCTGTGCTGCCGGCTGCTGTGCGCCTGCGGCTGCGCCTACTACATCGATCGGCAGGGGCTCTACCAGCCGCTGCCGGGCAACCGGTACGGCCCGGTGGTCGCCTACCTGACCCCGCCGACGCCGATCAGCGGCGGCACCGATCGCATCGACGCCTGCCTGGTCGGCGAGAACGCCGATGGCGTGATCGTCGCCTTTCGCGGCACCCTGCCGCCCTCGTGGCAATCGTGGCCGAGCGTGCTCGACTGGCTGCAGGACCTGCTGTGCGAGCCGGAGAGCCGCCCGAACGTTCCGGGCATGGTGCACACCGGCTTCTACGACGCGACCTCGGCGATCATCGCCGCGGTGGCCGCGGCGGTGAAGCGCCTGAATCCCACGGGCGCCAAGCCGGTCTACGTCACCGGCCACAGCCTGGGCGGCGCCATGGCGTCGATCGGCGCCTGCATCATGCAGGCCGCACCCTACGACATCGAGATCGCGCAGGTGGTGACCTTCGCCTCGCCGAAGCCCGGCGACGGCGCCTTCCAGGCCGCCTACCAGAAGGTCATCACCAATCAGGTGCGCTACGAGAACTACGACGATCTGGTGCCGCTGCTGCCGCCGGCCGACGATTTCATCAAGCTGGTCGCGAAGATTCCGGTGATCGGCGATCTGTTCAAGCAGGCCGAGAACTGGGACTACGAGCCGGTCGGCACGCTCAGCTACATCGAAAGCGCAGCGGACGACTACCAGGTGATCCCCGACAATTCTGTGCTGATGGACGAAAGGCTGGCGGAGGTCGCGCTCGAGCTCGGCAAGGACCTGTACGACGAAGACTTCTCGTCGTTCGGCGAGGCGCACAGCTGTGCGTGCGGCCACGGCTACATGGGCGGCACCTGCCCGCTCGCAGTGTGCCAGGCAGCGCCAAGCGCCTGAGGGCTCGCTGCCGGCAGACAGAAAAGCCCCCCGGGTCTCCCCGAGGGGCTTCGCAAAAAACGCGCCTTCAGGCCTGTGGTTCGAACCAAACGGCGATTTTCTTCCGTCTCGGTGTCTCGCGAACCACGAAACCCTAGGTTCTAGTGGGCTGTGCGATCAGACATCAGGGTCGCATGTGTCTGATCCAGACCACTAGTTGGTGAGCTGCAGGTTCTCCGCCGCAGTCTTGCCATTCTGGCCGCGCACGAGATCGAACTGGACCCGCTGGCCCTCGTTCAGGCCATCGTGCCCCGCCCGCTCCACGGCCGAGATGTGCACAAACGCATCGGCGCCGCCGTCATCGGGCTGGATAAAACCATAGCCCTTGGTGGCGTTGAACCATTTCACTGTTCCGGTCTTCAAAGAAGCAACCTCATGTCCGAGTGCGCGCCGGGCAACACGCCACGACGCGGGACAGTCTCGACTTGTTTTCATGGAGAGCAGCCGGCCGCACCAAGGTGCGAAAGCTACGACCAGCAACATTGGAAACTGACCTGCCGCTTACATAGTGCCGATCGGCAAAAATCACAAGCCCTTCGCGACCAAAGCGGCGCGTGCCCTCGCCGCGGCGATGCCGGCGCCGATCAGCCCGAGCAGGACCCGCTCAAGGCTCCCTGCCGGCATGTCCGCCTGCAATCGCGCCGGCGCGGAAAGGAAGCGTACCGTCCTCGTCCAGCCGGTTGATCAGGTCGACCTCCCAGTCGAGATAGGCCTGCATCGCCTCCTCGACGTTGGTGGTGCAGTCGTAGGCGCGAAGGTGGGCGTCGACGGGCTCGGCCTCGAGGCCATCCTCGCCCGCGACCAGCGGCAGGCCGGCAGCGCGCCACGCCTCGTTGCCGCCGGCCAGCACCATGACCTGGGCGTCGGTAAGATCCTCCGCCTCGGCGACCGCATAGCGCGCCAGCAAGCCGTCGTCCGCGGTCAGCACCAGCATCTCGTGCGCCGGCAGGCCCGGGATCAGCGTCGGCGAGGCGGGTGCGCACGCCATGGCGGGCGCCTGCGATATGGCCGGTGCGGTAGGCGACGCTGCGGGTGAGATCGACGAGCTGCGTGCGGCCCGCCGCGAGCGCGTCCCGCAGCTTGTCCGGCGCGATCTCGCGGCAGCGCAGCGTCTCGAGGCCGAGCGCGCGCTCGGGGCCAGGTCCGGCCTCCAGGCGCGCGCCCGAGCAGGCCACCCTCGAGCACCGCAACCTCGTGCAGCGCCATCTGCTTCAGCCAGGATGCGGTCATGGCGGCGCGCACGCCGTCGTCGTCGACCAGCACCAGGCGTGCCCGCAGCGTGCCGATATAACGGTCGGTGGCCTGGACCAGCTGGCCGCCCGGCGCCGAGATCGACCCGGGCAGATGGCCCGCCAAAAACTCCTCGGGCGAGCGCACGTCGAAAAGGAAGGTCGTGCGGTCCGGTTCCGCCTGCCAGGCTTCGAGCGTCGCGCGGTCGATCCGCGGCACCGCGAAGCGGGCGCACACCGCCTGCGCGCGGCGACGCGCGTCCTCCGCCTGGGCGGGCGACACCTCGGGCAGGTAGCGGGTCTGGCCGTGATCGAGCGCGAGGCCGGCCAGGTGCCAGCCCATGGTGCCGTTGCGCAGGGCGACCACGCGGTTGGGAATGCCGGCGTTGATCAGCGACTGCGCGCCCATGATCGAGCGCGTACGGCCGGCGCAGTTGACCACCACGAGCGTCTCGGGGTCGGGCGCCAGGGCGCCGATGCGCCAGACCAGCTCGCCGCCCGGCACGCAGGTCGCGGTCGGGATGCTCATGACGCGAAACTCGTCCAGCGGCCGGCTGTCGACGATCACCATGTTCTCGCGGGCATCGATCCTGGCCTTCAGCTCCTGCGCCGCGATCGAGGGCGTGCGGTAGCCGTGCTCGACCACCTCGCCGAACGCCTTGCTCGGCACGTTGACGCCGCTGAACACCGCGTGGCCCGCGGCCCGCCAGGCGGCGACGCCGCCATCGAGCACGGCGATGTTGCGGTAGCCATAGCCTTCGAGGATGCCGGCGGCACGCTCGGCGAGCCCTTCGCCCCCGCCGTCGCACAGCACGATGCGGGTATTGCGCCTTGGCACCAGCCAGCCGGCGCGCAGCTCGAGGCGACTCAGCGGCAGATGGATCGCCAGGAGAATGTGCTCCGGCCCGAAGGCCGCCTCCTCGCGCACGTCCAGAAGTGCGATCTCCTCGCCTCCCAGGAGGCCGGTGCGCAGGGCGTCGGCGCCGATCGCAGCGCTCATGCCGACGCCCTCTGCATCGTGGCGCTCTCGACCAGGACCGCGGTCTGCTTCTCGAGGTCGAACTTCAGGCGCGGCACGTGCTCGAGATCGGCGCCGGTGACGCGCACGAAGCGGGCATCGTCGGCCAACGCGATCGCATGGATCGCGCCGACGTCGTAGAGGCCGGCATGGCCGGGCTCGAGCCGGTAGCGGCTGGCCACCTCAAGCCTCGCCTCGCCCGCTCCACGGGTCCCGTCCAGCCGGCGGTACTCCGTCATGTCCGTATAGGCGTTGGCCTGGCCGTAGATTGCCCAGGAGCTGCCGTGATCGTGCGGCGGCGAGGTGCGCGGCTCCCGACTGATGTGGGCGAGCACGCAGAAGCCGAGCTCGGGATCGCGATGCAGCAAATGCACGCCCTGCTCGGCATCGGGTCCGCAATGCGCGGCGACGAACGCCTCTTCGCCCAGCAGCCGCTCGAGATCCTGGCGGATCTTCTGCTTGCCACCCGTGCCCGGGTCGGCGCGCAGGCTTGCCGCGCAGTCGCGGCAGAACGCTTCCAGCGTGTACGCCATCTCGACCTCCCTGCTGTTCCCGCCTCCGCCAAGCGTAGCGTCCCCGGGTACCCCCCGCCAGCCCCAAAAGCGAAGGCCTAGCTTGGCCGCCAGGCGTCGGCGAGGTGATGCGGCAGGCGCCAGGGCCGCACCGCCACCACGTCGAAGCGCAGGTCGTGGTCGCGATAGCGGGGATGCAGCGCCAGGAACAGCTGGGCGCTGCGCTCGGTGCGCTCGCGCTGGCGCGGCCCGAGCGCTTCAAGCGCCTGGCTCGCGATCGATGCGCGCCTTGACCTCGACGAACGCCAGCAGGCGGCCGCGCCGGACGATCAGGTCGATCTCGCCGAGCGGCGTGCGAAAGCGCCGCGCGACCACCTGGTAGCCGCGCAGGCGCAGGCTCAGCGCCGCGAGCGTCTCGGCGAGCCGGCCCCAGGCCTCGTGCCGGGCGCGGCTCATCGCTGCTCCGGCCCCTTCCCTTTCAGGGCGAGCGCGCGGCGATAAACCTCGCGCCGGCCGAGGCCGGTCGCGGCCGCGACGCTCGCGGCAGCCGCCGTCGGCGACATGCAGGCGAGCGCATCGCGCAGCGCAGCATCGACCTCGCCCGGCGCGACCTCGTCAGCCTGTCCGGCGGGCGGGCCGATGACCAGCACCACCTCGCCGCGCGGCGGGCCGGCGGCCGCGTAGTGCGCGGCCAGCTCAGCGAGTGTGCCGCGCCGCACCTCCTCGAACTTCTTGGTGAGCTCGCGGGCGAGCGCCGCCGCGCGCGGCCCGAGCGCCGCCGCCAGCTCCGCCAGGACCTCCGGCACGCGGCGCGCCGCCTCGAACAGGATCAAGGTGGCCGGCACCGCGCCGAGCTCGGCGATCGCCTGGCGACGCGGCCCGGCGCGGGTCGGCAGGAAGCCTGCGACCAAGAAAACGATCGCTCGGCAGCCCGGAGACGGTGAGTGCGGCGAGCGCCGCCGACGGTCCCGGCAGGGCGAGCACGTCGGACCCCTGCGCGATCGCCTCGCGCACCAGCTTGTAGCCGGGATCCGAGACCAGCGGCGTGCCGGCATCGCTCACCAGCACGACACTGGCGCCGGCACGCAGCCTGGCCAGGATCTGCGGTCGCACGCGCGCCGCGTTGTGCTCGTGATAGGTCATGAGCGGGCGCGCCGCATCGCACAGATGCAGCAGCTTGCCGGTGACGCGGGTGTCTTCGCAGACGACCAGATCGGCGTCGCGCAGCGCCGCCAGCGCGCGTGGCGCGAGGTCGCCGACATTGCCGATCGGGGTCGCGACCAGATGGAGCCCGGGCGCGAGTTTACTTCCCTGGTCCTCGCCGCTAGGTTGGCGCTGGGCCGGCATGCCGGAGGCCGGCCGGTCGGGCGGCGTCCTGCCGCCGCGCCGCGAGGAAGAGGTCGCGCGTGAAGCTCGTGTTCGCTGCATCGGCTGTCGGTCTGCTGCTCGCCCTGGCAGCATGCGCCTCCAGCGTACCGGAGCCGGAGCCGCCGGCGCAACAGGCGGAGCCGGCGCGGCCCAAGGAGATCAAGGTCGGGCTGATGCTGCCGCTCTCGGGGCCGGCGGCGGCGCTCGGCCAGGACATGCTGCAGGCGGCGCAGATGGCGCTGTTCGACGTCGGGCCGAACGACGTGGTGCTGCTGCCGCGCGACACCGGCGGCACGCCCGAGGGCGCGCGCCGGGCGGCCACCGAGCTGATCGGCCAGCAGGTCGAGGTGATCATCGGGCCGCTCTACAGCCAGGCGGTCCAGGCCACCAGCCCGATCGCGCAGCAGGCGGGCATCCCGGTGCTCGCCTTCTCCAACGTCACCTCCGTCGCGACCACCGGCACCTACCTGCTGGGGTTCCGGCCCGAGGAGCAGGTCGCGCGCGTGGTGCAGTTCGCGCTCGAGAATGTCGAGCGGCGGCCCGGCGGGGCGCTCCCCTTGGACCCGAGCGGCGCCGCGCCGGGCGGGCAGTCCGACTTCGGCACCATGATGGATCGCGGCCCGGTCCGGATCGCAGCACTGGCGCCCGACGACGCCTATGGTGCGACCGCGCTGCAGGCGCTGCGCCGCGCCGTGATCGGTGGCGGCGGCGAGCTCGCGATGACCGCGTTCTATCCGCCGGATATGGCCGACCCCTCGGCGGTGGTACGCCAGGTCGCCGACTACGACCAGCGCCAGGCTGCGCTCGAGGCCGAGCGCGTGCGCCTCGAGGCGCAGGGCGACGACGCCGCGCGGGCCGCGCTGCAGCGCCTCGAGACCGTGGACACCCTCGGCGCGCCGCCGTTCGATGCGATCCTGATCGCCGACGGCGGCGATCGCCTGCGCTCGGTCGCATCCCTGCTCACCTTCTACGATGTCGACCCGGCCGAGACCCGCTTCCTCGGCACCATGCGCTGGCAGGACGATCCCCAGGTGCTGGAAGAGACGGCGCTGCGTTCCGGCTGGATCGCAGCACTGCCGCCCGCGACCATGAGCGCGTTCAACAACCGCTACCAGAGCGCCTTCGCCAGCCAGCCGCAGCAGCTCGCGGCCCTGGCTTATGACGCCACGGCGCTGGTGGTGATCGTCGCGCGCGATCTCGGCGATCGCGACTTCTCGGACGCGACCCTCACCAATCCCGAGGGCTTCTCCGGTGCCACCGGGCTGTTCCGGCTGCGGCCCGACGGTCTCGCCGACCATGCCCTCGCGATTCTCGAGGTCGATGGTGCTGCGACCCGCATGATCGATCCGGCCCCGTCCAGCCTCGTCGACCAGCTGGCGGCGCGCGAGAATCTGCCCGCAGCGCCGGCGCAGATGACGCCCGGGCCGCAGCCGCTGCCCGCGGGCTCAGCGCAGTAGCCGCGCCAGCACGGCATCGCACAAGGGCCAGCCGCGCGGGGTGAGGCGCAGGCCCGCCTGGTCGAGCTCGACGAAACCGTCCTCGATCAGCATCGCGAGCCGCCTCGCGTCGAGCGCCGCCTCGAGCGGCCCGGCCAGGGGCTCGAACCAGGCGCGCGCGATGCCGGAGCGCAGGCGCAGGCCGGTCAGGAGCAGCTCGGTGCGCCGCTCGTCGGCGCCTAGCTCGCGCCACTTCGCCTCCGTGCCGGTCGCGAGCGCGCAAAGCCAGGCGGCTGCCGGCTCGATCTGGGTCAGCGCGTGGCACACCCCATCTGCCGTGACCCGCCCGACCGCACCCGGCCCGATGCCGAGATAGTCGCCGCCGGTGGCGCCGTGCAGCAGCTGGCGCGACTCGTGGCCCGGGCGCGCGCAGTGGGCGATCTCGTAGGGCGGCAGGCCGGCGGCGCCGAGATGATCGATCGCGAGCCGGTAGAGCGCCGCGGCGCGATCGGAGCGGGCGCCCTGCCCCTCGGCATGCTCCTCGAGCGAGATGTGCCCGGCGCCCAGCTGCAGCGCGAGATCGAGCTCGGCCCTCAAGGCCGCGGGCGTTTGGCGCGGGCGCGCGAAGGCGAGATCGAGCGCACATCGGGGGAACACGGCTGCAGCCGTCGTCAGCGCGGCCTGGGCCGCCTCGTCCAGCGCGCCGGCACGCAAGACGAGACGGTCGATGCCGGCGGCGCGCCAGTCCGCGAGCTGTGGCGCCGTGATCGTCCGCGGATCGATCGCGAGGCTGGCCTCGAGGCCCGGCGCGATCTCGAGCTGCCGCGCGGCATCCGCGAGCAACCCATGCACGGCGCCGGCCGGCGGCGCGCCTGCGGCATCGATCAGCACGCTCACCAGCCGGCGCTCGAGGCCTCCCGGCAGTGCGGCGAGCGCGTGCCCGAGGGCGCGGCGCAGCGCCCGGCCAGCGCCGTCCTCGGCCGGCCACGCCACGAACAGGGCGAGCGCCATGGGCGCCTCAGGAGGGCTGAAAGCAGTCCGCGAGCAGCTGGCGAAAGGCGCGGCCGCGATGGCTCAGCGCCTGCTTGTCCGCTGCCGGCATCTCGGCGAAGGTCTGCGCCTGGCCATCCGGCTGGAACATCGGATCGTAGCCGAAGCCGCCGGCACCGCGCGGCGGATCGACCAGCAGGCCCTCGACCCGGCCGAGCGCCAGCTCCTCGTGGCCGTCCGGCCAGGCCAGGCACAGCACCGCGACGAAGGCGGCGGCAGGATCGGCCACCTCGAAGCGGCCATAGCGTCTGATCAGCTCGTCGCGCACGCGCGCCATGGCGCGGGAAAAATCCTTGCCGGGCTCGGCCCAGCGCGCCGAATGCACCCCGGGCCTGCCATCGAGCGCCTGCACCACGAGGCCGGAATCGTCGGCGAGTGCCGGCAGGCCGCAAGCCTTTGCCGCCGCATGCGCCTTGATGCGCGCGTTGGCCGCGAAGCTCTCACCGTCCTCGACCGGCTCGGGCAGCCCCAGCGCCGCGCTCGCGATCACCTCGATGCGAAGCGGCTTCAGCATGGCGGCGAGCTCGCGCACCTTGCCCGGATTGTGGGTCGCCAGCACGAGGCGGTCGCCCTCGAAGCGTCGCGCCAAGCTCATGTCTCCAGGGCGAGCGCATGGCGCTGCAGGGCGATCAGCTGGCGCACGCCGCTCTCGGCGAGATCGAGCATGGCTTCGAACTGTTCGCGCTGCAGCGGCACGTCCTCGGAGGTGAACTGCACCTCGACCAGGCGGCCGGAGCCGGAGAGCACGAAGTTGGCATCGGCCTGCGCGGTGCTGTCCTCGGCATAGTCGAGATCGAGCCTCACCTCGCCGTCGACGATGCCGCAGGCGACCGCGGCGATCGGCTCGCGCAGCGGCATGGCCGGCAGCTCGGCGGCATCGACCAGGCGCTGGAAGGCCTGGTGCAGGGCGACATAGGCGCCGGTGATCGCCGCGGTGCGCGTGCCGCCGTCGGCGCGCAGCACGTCGCAGTCCAGCACGATCTGGCGCTCGCCGGTCGCCTCCAGGTTCGTGATGGCGCGCAGGCTGCGGCCGATCAGGCGCTGGATCTCCTGGGTGCGGCCGGACTGGCGACCGCGCGCGGCCTCGCGGTCGGTGCGCCGGTTGGTGGCGCGCGGCAGCATGCCGTATTCGGCGGTCACCCAGCCGCGGCCGGAGTTGCGCAGGAACGGCGGCACCCGCTCCTGCACCGTGGCCGTGCACAGCACGTGGGTGTTGCCGGCGCGGATCAGGCAGGAACCTTCGGCCTGCGGCGCATGGCCGAGCTCGAGCGTGATCTCGCGCAGTTGGTCGGCGGCACGTCCGGACGGTCGCATGGGCCCTCGCGGCGAAATGGTCGCCTCTCCTAGCGCATGCGGCGGGCCAGGACCAGAACCGATGACGCGGGCGGGATGCCGTTCATCGATCGTTAGGAAGTGGGGGCCAAGGTGGTGAGGCCGGGAGTCTCCACCTCACTGCTCGGGGGCAGCCTTGTTCGGAATGCGGCTATTGCGCGCATCGGAACGTGAAAGAACGTTCCTGCTGCTCGCCGCGTTCGCGGTGGTGCTGCTGGCCAGCATCTCGTCCACCATGGCCTCGAATGCATCGCCGCTGCCCCTGATCGACGGTCTGCAGCGCGACCTCGGCGCCATCCGCGCCCAGCTCGAGCGGACGGATCCGGCGTCCTTCGAGACCGGCCAGCAGAGCGTCGCCTTCAACGCCGATCTGGCTGACGGAGGCCAGGCCTTCCGTCATCGCAGCATCACGACCATCCTGCGCAGCGCCAAGCGGCGCCTCGAGAACCTGGTGAGCGGGTACCGCAACGCCCGCGACGTCCGTCGCGCCGAGGTCGCCGAGACTGCCCAGCTCGAGCTGCAGGAGCTGTTCGGCCGCGTGCACCACCTCGGCAACGCCACCGACGAGACCAGCACCGTGTGGGCGCGCAAGCGCCTGGAGGCCGAGGCGCTGATCGATCGGCTGCAGGACAGGCTGTTCACCCTGCTCGAGCGGCCGGCGGCGACGCGCGCCCGCAATCTCGGCTGACGCTTCGGGCCGGGCCGAATCGGGCCTTCCTCGGCGCGCGCGCTGCGAAAAAATATGCTGTAGGCGGCGCGCCGCCGGTTCGGCTAAGCTCGCGCCATGGCCGAATCGGAGCCGTCGAACGACGGCACATCCTTCCGAAAAGTGTCCATCAGGCTTGCGGCAGCGCTGTCGATCGGTGGCGCGGGCGGAGCGCTGTTCGCCTATCTGCAGCTCCCGCTGCCGTGGCTGCTGGGTGCGCTGACGGCCACCACGATCGCCAGCATGGCAGGAGCGCGGATGGCGGTGCCGGACCGCCTGCGCCAGCCGATGATCGCCGTGCTGGGCCTGATGCTGGGGACCACCTTCACGCCGGCGCGGGTCGAGGCGGCGGTCTCGTGGCTGCCGACGCTGGGCGCGCTGCCGGTCTACGTGGTGGTGGTCGGCGCCGCGATCTGGCTCTATCTGTGGCGCTTCTCGGGGTTCGACCGGGCCACGACGTTCTTCGCGGCGACGCCCGGCGGGCTCAGCGAGATGGTCGCGCTGAGCGCGCAGCTCGGCGGCGACCAGCGCACCGTGTCGCTGATCCACGGCACGCGCGTGCTGCTGATCGTGCTGACCATCCCTTTGCTCGCGAGCCTGTATCAGCCGCGGGTCGCGCCGCCGGCGCTCGACCTTCTCGCCATCGCGTGGGAGCCGCTCCTGGCGCTGTTCGGGCTGGGCCTGATCGGCTACCTGATCGCCGCCCGCGTGCGGCTGCCGGCGGCGACCTTCGTCGGCCCGCTGCTCGGCAGCGCGATCGCGCACGGCACCGGCGTGATCGTGGTGCAGCCGCCTTATCTGCTGATGGCGTTGGCGCAGCTGGTGATCGGCACCTCGGTCGGCGTGCGCTTTTGCGGCTTCGGCGCGGCGCGCCTCGCCGGCGCGATGCTGCTGGGCGCCGGCGGCACGCTGCTGATGCTGCTGATCACGCTCGCCTTCGGCGGCGCCTTGCACCAGCTGACCGGCCAGCCCCTGGCGCTGCTGCTGCTGGCCTTCATCCCCGGCGGCCTCGTCGAGATGAGCCTGATCGCGCTGGGCCTCGGTGCCGACCCGGCGTTCGTCGTCACGCACCATGCCACGCGCATCTTCCTGGTCGTGCTGATCGCCCTTCCGGTGTCGACCTGGCTGCGGCGCTCGGGCCGGCTCGGCGCGCCGGGTACCGGGCCGCCGCCTTGAGCGCGGCCGGAGCGTCGCGATCGATTGCCGCCCTGCTCGCCCTGGCGCTGCTGGGCGGGGCTGGTGCTCGCGCCGATCATGCGCAGGCGGCAGATCCGGCATGGGCACAGACGCTGCGGGTGGCGCAGTACAACGTGCAGTTCGTCACGCCCTGGCGCTTCGGCAGGGTCTCCGCCAAGCACTGGCCGAACACCGAGGCACGCGCCCGGGCGATCGGCGAGACGCTGGCCTGCTTCGACATCGTGGCGCTGAACGAGACGATCAACGATGCGCGCCGCAGCGAGATCTTTGCGGCGATGGAGCACGCCGGCGCCGCCTGCGATCGCCCCTCGCGGCTCGCGAACGGCCGGCATTTCGAGGTGCTGGCCGGGCCTGGGCCGGATGCGCCGAGCCTGGCGCGGCTCGCCGACTGGCTGACCGGCGATGCGGCGCTGGCCTGGCTCGGCGACGAGGTCGCGATCGCCTCGCGCCTGCCGATCGTCGCCAGCGCGCAGATGGCCTACAGCACGGCGCGCGGCAGCGATGCGCTGGCGGCCAAGGGCGCCCTGCACGCCCGGCTGTGGCGCGGCGGCGACGCCCCGCAAGGCGACCAGCTCGACCTGTTCGTGACCCACCTCCAGGCCAACCACCCCGACATCCGCAAGGCGCAGATCGCGGAGCTCGCGGCGTTCATCCGCGAGCGTTCGGACCCCGCCCTGCCGGCGATCCTGCTGGGCGATCTCAACATCGACGGGTCGGCGATCGCCAGGCGCGATCCGCGCGCCGAGTACCACCACATGCTTCGCGAGCTGGCGGCCTTGGGATTTCGCGACCCCGGGCAGGCGCTTGGCGGCACCGACAGCTGGCAGCGCCGGCGCATCGACTACATGCTGCTGCGCTCGGGGCAGCTCTCGGTCGCGGACCTGCGCACCGAGCAGTTCCACGATCTGCTCGTGCGTGCGCTCTCCGACCATGCAGCACTCACCGCCGACCTGCTCTGGCGGCCCGCGCCAAGCCTCACCGCCGGCCGGTGACCGGCGGCTCGCCTCGAAAACAGCAGGCTACGCGAGCGCGAAACCTGGAAGCCGCATTGCCTTCCGGTCAGTCAAAGTCCAGGTCGCAGCCGGCTCGGCGCCGAGCGCCCCGCACGAATGCTCCGCGAACGAGCCGTTGCCGTCCCTTAGCGCGAACAAAGCGGCAAAGACCTCTCCAGCCGTTTTCCACGAAAGCAATCGTCCTCGAACTGATAGCTCGATGGCGATGGCGACGTCGTGTCGGGCAGGCCGTAGGCGCGTCAGGACCGACCGCCTTGCCTTTCGGCATCGCGCTAGGAAGCGCGGGGTCTTCCTTGGTCAACCGACCGCGATGATCTTCCGTCACCTTCCGGGCTTGACCGGACCGTCCTGCGCGATGTCTCGGCCTGAGGATTTGGCTATCGAGCGCCGATCATCGACGCCTTGCGCCGGCAAGCATCATAGAGCACCTTCGACAGCCTGCTCCATCTCGTCGATAGCCTGAACGTCCGCCGCCTGCCGGCGACGATCCCCCGCGAACCGAGACCGGAAGCTTCGGCAGCAGAACCACGTCTATCGGGATGCACGATGAACTCGATCCGGTCCCCGGGCTCTCAATCGCCGAGTGCTCGCGCATCGGCCTTCGGTCATCGTTGCCTTGGCCTCTTCAGTCATCCACGGCTATGTCGGAGCCCATGACGATTTCGAAAAGTAATACTGAGCCCATTGGATGTCATAGCCAGATCCATGGTCGGAGCACGTTGCGCCGTCATCGGTCCGGCGGGGTCAGAGCGCGTCCGGCGCCGGGTGGCCGGCGAAGATCGCCGCGAGGTTGTCGAGGCAGCGAAAGCCCATGGCGTTGCGGGTCTCGATCGTAGCACTGCCCAGATGCGGCAGCAGGAAGCAGTTGCGCTGGCTGCGATAGCCCGGATGCAGGTCCGGCTCGTCGGCGTAGACGTCGAGCCCGGCCGCGAACAGGCCGCCGTCGCGCAGGGCTGCGAGCACCGCCTCGTCGTCGAGCAGCGTGCCGCGCGCGGTGTTGACCAGCACCGCGCCCCGCGGCAGCAGGGCCAGCGCCCGGGCATCGATCATATGCCGGGTCTCGGCGCTGCCCGGGCAATGCAGCGACAGGAAGCGACACTCCGGCAGGAGCGCGCCGAGACGGTCGTGGAAGACGGCGCCGTGCTCGAGTTGCGGCGCCAGACGCTGGCGGTTGTGGTAGTGGATCTGCAGCCCGAAGCCGCGGGCGCGCCGCGCGACCGCCTGGCCGATCCTGCCCATGCCGACGATGCCGAGCACGGCGCCGGCAAGATCGAGGCCCATGAGCTGGGTCGGGGCCCAGCCGGCCCACCTGCCGACGCGCACCAGCGCCTCGGCCTCGAAGGCGCGCCGCGCGGCGCCCAGAAGGCACAGCATGGCGATGTCGGCGGTCGCCTCGGTCAGCACGTCCGGGGTGTTGGTGACCGTGATGCCGCGCGCCCGGGCGGCGGCGAGGTCGATGTGATCGGCGCCGACCGAAAAGGTCGCGATCGCGCGCACGGCCGCGGGCAGACGCTCGATCTGGGCCGCCGGCCAGGCTTCGGTCGAGCAGGTCAGCACGGCCTCGGCAGCGGCGCAGCGCTCGATCAGCGCGTCGGCGTCGTAGCGCCGGTCGTCCGGATTGAGCAGCGGCTCGAAGTCGCGCCGCAGCCGCTCCTCGACCGCCTCGGGCAGCTTGCGCGTCACCAGCACCACGGGCTTGTCGGCCACCGCCACCTCCCTTCGCACGCGAGCAGATCCCGTTTTGGTCTACCCGACCGAGGCCGGTCGTGCCACCATGGCGGCCGATGGACAGCCATGGGGAGCCTGCATGTCCCGGGCGTGGATCGCGATGTCGGCGATCGGACTGCTCTGCACGGCCGGCAGCGCGCTGGCGCAGACCGCGCTGCAGCCGCATCTGGCCGCCTATCGCCTGGTGCTGGGCAGCCAGCCCGGCGCCAGCGCGCTGCTCGAGGTGCGCGGCGGGCTGGTGATCGAATGGCAGCGGGAATGCGAGGGCTGGGCGTCGCGCCAGCGCCTCGGCTTCGTCGCCGCCACCGAGGACGGCGACACGATGAGCCGCGATGTCCGCTTCAGCAGCTGGGAGGCGAACGACGGCTCGCTGCTGCGCTACGTGGTGCGCAGCTACGAGAACGACGAGCTGCGGGAAGAGTATCGCGGTATCGCCGAGATGGCGCCGGACGACGGCGGCGTCGCCGACTTCACCGCGCCGCATGAGAAGGCGGTGGCACTGCCGTCGGGCACCGTGTTCCCGACCGAGCACATGCAACTGGTGCTCCAGGCGGCCGAGGCCGGCACGCGCTTCGTCAGCCACGAGGTGTTCGACGGCTTCGGCTTCGATGCGCTCACCCAGGTGACCTCGGTGATCGGCGCGCCGCGACCGCTGGAGCCGCTGCCCGGCCATGCGCCGGATGTCGGCAGCAAGGCGGCCTGGCCGGTCAGCATGGCCTACTACAACGTCGCGCAGGGCGAGGAGCCGGCCTTCGAGGCGACCTTCCTGCTCGACGCCAAGGGCGTGCTGTACGACGTCAACCTCGACTACGGCGACTTCCGCCTCGCGGCCAGTCTCGAGCAGCTCACGCTGCTCGACCGGCCGGACTGCTGAGGCTCCGCCCGGACGACGCTCAGCCGTTGCGGGCGGCGTGATCGCGGCCGAGCCAGGCGGCGCCGCGCACGCCCGAGGAATCGCCATGCATCGGCGGCACCAGCCGGGTGCGCACGGTGTCGGAGAACACGTAGCGATCCCAGATCGCCGGCACCGCCCCGTACAGCCGCTCGAGCCGAGAGAGGCCGCCGCCCAGCACGATGACCTCCGGGTCGACCAGGTTGATCACGGCCGCGAGGCCGCGCGCCAGGCGATCCTCGTAGCGGCGAAGCGTCGCCTCGGCGGCCGCATCGCCCTCAAGTGCGGCGCGAAGGATCGCAGGCGGCGCCAGTGCTCCGCCGGTCTGCCGGCGATGGTCGCGCGCGAGGCCGGGTCCCGAGATCCAGGTCTCGAGACAGCCCTGCAGGCCGCAGTAGCAGCTCGGGCCCGGCAGCTCGTCCTGGCGCGGCCAGGGCAGGGGATTGTGGCCCCACTCGCCGGCGATCGCATTCGGGCCCGCCAGCAGGCGGCCGTGGATCACGAGCCCGCCGCCGGTGCCGGTGCCGATGATCACGCCGAAGGTGGACGCGGCGCCGGCGGCGGCGCCATCGGTGGCTTCCGAGAGCGCGAAGCAGTCGGCATCGTTGGCGATCGCGATCGGCCGCGCCAGGGCTTCGGCGAGATCGCGATCGAGCGGCCGGCCGTTCAGCCAGGTCGAGTTCGAGTTCTTCAAAAGCCCGGTGGCCGGGGAGATCGCGCCCGGCGTGCCGAAGCCCACGGTGCCGCGCTCGCCCAGCTCCGCCTCGGTCTCGGCGACCAGTGCTGCGATGGCATCCAGGGTCTTCTGGTAGTCCCCGCGCGGGCTTTCCCGCCGCCGGCGCAGCAGCACGCCGCCGGAAGGATCCAGTGCGATGATCTCGATCTTGGTGCCGCCGAGATCGATGCCGAGCGCCAGCGCCATGCCGCACCATAGCGCCCCGGCGCGGCGATGCCACCTGCGCTGCGCCCCCGGCGCGCTGCGAAGGCTCTCCTCAGCAGGAGAACCGGCATGTAAGGTGGCGTCATGCAGGAAAAGCAGCCCATCGACCGCCTGCGCGCGATCTGCCTGGCGCTGCCCGAAGCGGTCGAGAAGGAGGCCTGGGGCGACCCGACCTTCCGGGTGCGCGAAAAGATCTTCGCGATGGAGAAGCGGGGCGACGGGCGCAGCTCGGTGTGGTGCAAGGCGCCGCCCGGCAGCCAGATGGTGCTGGTCGGCGCCGATCCGCGAACGCTTCTTCGTGCCGCCCTATGTCGGCCACAAGGGCTGGATCGGCATGCGCCTCGATGACGGGCCGGACTGGAACGAGGTCGCCCAGGTGGTCAGGCGCAGCTACCGGCTGATCGCGCCCAAACGACTGGCAGCGCTGCTCGCCTGAGCTAGCTCACCGGGGCGACGCGCACCACGACCCGGCGCGAGCTGTCGTCGGTCTGGAAGGTCGGCTCGATCTCGAGCTGGCGGTCGCTGGCGTTCTCGTCGAGCCATTCGCGCACGCGGCTCAGCCGTCGCTCGGCGAGCCACTGGTTGTAGCGCCTGGCCTCCTCGGCCGTCGTAGCGCCAACCACCGTGTCGGAGCCGCTCACCCCGACCTCGAGCCGGACGCGGTAGCGCTCGCCGCCCGCCATGCTGCCGAGCAGCGAGGCAAGCCTTCGCTCGGTGCCGGGCGGAAAATAGCTGCTGTTGGTCGCGAAGGTGATCACGACGTTGTCCTGACCCCACTCGACCTTGCCCTCGCGCTCCGGATCCCCCACCGCGGCGCTCTGCGTAACCGCCGCGCTCTGCTGCGTCGCCGCGGGCGGGGCGTCGTCCGCCGCCTTGCCGGCCGCGCGTTGCGGGCTGGCGCCGGCCGTGTCCGGCCCCGGCTCGACCGCAGCCACCCTGGTGTCGGCGGCAGACGCGCCGTCGCCTGCAGCCCCCCGGCTTGCGGCCGGCTGCGCAGGGCTGAGCGCCGGCAGCGGCCGGGTCAGCATGGGCACGGCATCGGACGCCGGCCCCGCCTGCCGGGCATCGCGCCCTTGGCCGTTCGCGGCCGCATCGCTCGGAGCCTTGCGCCGCGGCGGCCACCGCTGGCGCTCCCGGGCTGCGCGACTTCCGCCGCGACCGCGCTGCCCATCACCCCGGCCAGGTCCGGCCCGGAAGCCGCCTGATCCACCTCGGCCTGCTGCGCCGGCCCTGCCGGAGGCACGGCCTCTGCCGGAGGCGGGCCTCTGCCGGAGGCTGGGCCTCTGCCGGGCGCTCGACCTCCGCAGGCGTGGGCGCTGGGGCCACCTCGCGAGCCGGCGGGGTCTTTGCGGGCGTCGCCTGCGGGGGCGCGGTCTGCTCCGCATCGTTGCCCGCGACCAGGCCCGAGGCGTTGCCGTCCAGCGGCAGCCCTTCGCAGTCCTCGCCCTGCACCAGACGGAACACCCACAAGGTCGCGCGCGGCTCGCGCACCAGGAACTGCCAGTCCCACACGCTCGCGATCGACTTGGCCGGCAGGCCGCCGCCGATCAGCGAAGCCTGCACCGCATCGGCGCGCGCACGTGCCAGGCGGTGCGCCGCCAGCGTCTCGTTGTCGGCCACCTCGCGCGAGCTGACATGACCGATGACCTGCGCGGTCAAGAAGCAGTCGGTCGCGACCGTGGCGATCAGCTCGGCCAGCCTGGCGGAGGCAGGGCCGGCCAGCTCGCCGTTGCCGGTATCGAACGGCAGCACGTGGATCGAGACGTTGGCGATCCGGCCGTCCTTCAGCACCAGGGGCGTCGGCTGCAGCAGCGCGTCCGCCGCGACCGCGGCGCTTGCCGGCGCGCTCGGCAGCAGGATCTGGCCGATCAGCACGAAGAGCGCCGCGATCATGGTCCAGCGCTCAAAGGTGCGGGACGACGTCATGCCGAAGCGACTCCCTTTTGGATGCGCGCGCACCAAAAAACCGCCATCCGCCGCGGCCGGAAACGCGTACTGGCGGCCATGTTTTTCACCTATAGATTTAAATATCCGTTAACGCGCTCTCCTGCAAGTCGATCGAGACGCCCCCCGCGCCGGCATGGCCTTGGCCCCGGCAAACGAAAGGGCCGCATCGCTGCGGCCCCTGCTCCATCGACCCTGTTCGAGCGCCGGACCGCGCTCCCGCGCGCGCCGTCGCGCTCGGCTCACTTGATCTTGGATTCCTTGAACTCGACGTGCTTGCGGACCTTCGGATCGTACTTGCGCAGGCTCAGCTTCTCGGTCGTCTTCCGAGGGTTCTTCTTGGTGGTGTAGAAGGTGCCGGTGCCCGCGCTGCTGACCAGCTTGATCAGCACGGTGCTCGGTTTCGCCATGATGCAACGCCCCCATCGGCTCCAGGTGCAGCTCCGTGGAACATAAGAGCGGCCCGGGTGCTGTCAAGCACGGCCGGCTCCGCGCGCTCAGCGACGCGTGCGGCGCCGCGGCGACATCGGCCGGCGCCGCCCGCCACGCGCTGCGGCGGCCGCCTTGCCCGCCGGACCGGGCGTATGCTCGAGCGGGCGGAAGGCCAGCTGGCCGGCCGCGAGATCGACCTCGGTAAGCTCCACCCGCAGCCGGTCGCCGAGCGCGAACACCCTGCCCGACCGCTCGCCGCGCAGCGCATGCCGCGCCGCATCGTGGTGAAAATACTCCTCGCCGAGACGCCCGATCGGCACCAGGCCCTCGGCCATCGTCTCGTCGAGCCGCACGAACAGCCCGAACCGCTGCACCCCCGTCACGGTGGCGGCAAAGCTGCTGCCGACCTCGCTCGCCATCAGGATCGCGAGGAAGCGGTCGGTGGCGGAGCGCTCCGCCTCCATCGCGCGCCGCTCGCGCCGCGACAGCTCGGCGCCGAGCTCGGCCCAGTCCTCGCCGCCCGGCATCGCCTCGAGCCCGCCCTCGCCGAGCTTCAGCGCCCGGATCAGGGCGCGATGCACCATGAGGTCGGCATAGCGCCGGATCGGCGAGGTGAAATGCGCATAGCGGCCGAGATTGAGCCCGAAATGGCCGAGATTGTGCGGGCTGTAGGCAGCCTGGCTCTGCGCCCGCAGCACCATGGTGCTGACCAGCTGGGTCAGCTCCGGGGTCTCGAGCCGGCGGATCAGCCGGGTCAGGTCCTTGGGCTTGGCGAGCGCGCTGCGCCCTCTGGCCAGGCCCAGGCTTTCCAGCAGCTGGACCAGGGCCTCGATCTTGACCGGATCGGGCCGGTCGTGGACCCGGTACATGCAGGGCGCCGAAGCCTGCTCCAGGGTCTCCGCCGCGGCGACGTTGGCGGCGATCATCATCTCCTCGATCAGACGGTGCGAATCCAGCCGGGCGCGGCCGCGCGCACCGATTGGCCGGCCGCTCTCGTCGAGCCGGATCTGCACCTCCGGCACCTCGAGATCGAGCGTGCCGCGCTTCTCGCGCGCCTCGAGCAGGGCGCCGAACGCACCGTACAGCGGCTCGATCACCGAAGCCGTCAGCGGGTCCGTGACGTCGTCGGGGCTGCCGTCGGCCGCCGCCTGCACCTGCTCGTAAGTAAGCCGCGCCCTCGAGCGCATCAGCGCGCGCTCGAAGCGGTGGCGGCGCACCCGGCCGCTCGCATCGAGCCACAGATGCGCCGCCAGGCAGGCGCGATCCTCGTCCGGCCGCAGCGAGCACAGGCCGCTCGAGAGCGCCTCGGGCAGCATCGGCAGCACGCGGTCGGGAAAATAGACCGAGTTGCCGCGCGCGCGCGCCTCGAGGTCGAGCGCATCGCCCGGCCGCACATAGTGCGCGACGTCGGCGATCGCGACCACCAGGTGCCAGCCCGCACCCTCGCGCATCGCAAAGACGGCATCGTCGAAGTCGCGCGCGTCGGCGCCGTCGATCGTGACCAGCGGCAGATCGCGCAGATCCTGGCGACCGTCGCCCGGTGCCACCGGGCGGGCGGCCTCGGCCTGGCGCAGGGCGGCCGGCGAGAACGCCATGGGAAGATCGTAGTTGTGCGCGGCGAGCAGCGAGACGGTGCGCGGATCGCCCGCCTCCCCCAGCCGCTCGGCGATGCGGCCGAAGCCGGGGCCCGCGTGCGTCGCCAGGCGCTCGACCACCACGAGCTCGCCGGGCTCGGCACCCAGGCTGTCGGCGGGCCGCACGCGCAGCTCGCCAGCACCACGACTGCCGGCCGGGCGCACGCGCAGACCGTCCCGGGCCCGCTCGAGCTGGCCTACGAAGCGGGCCGGCTGCGCCGGCAGCACGCGCATCACATGGGCTTCGTACCCCTCGCCGCGGCGGCTGAGGCGCGCCAGGATGCGATCGCCCACGCCCGGCGCGCGGCCGCGCTCGGACGCCACCACGATGGCAGGCGAAGCCGCGCCCTCGGCCACATTCACAGGCCGCGCCAGCAGCTCGCCGTCGGCGGCGATGCCGGTCACCTCGAGCACGCCGACCGGCGGCAGCCCGCCATCGTCGCGGCGACGCGGCGCAGGCGGCGCATCGGGCAAGGCGCCCTCGTCCTCGAGGTCGCGCAGCATGCGCTTGAGCGCGGTGCGATCGCGCCCCTTGACGCCGAGCTCGCGCATCAGGTCGCGCTTGTCGGCGGTGCCCCTGTCCTCGATCAGAGCGAGCAGCTGGTCGCGATCCGGCAGCGCCTCGGAGCCTTGCCCCGGCGATCGGCGCTTGAGCTTTCGCCCAGGCATCAGCCGCGCTCTTGGCCGGCGCGTCCCTGGCTCGCGCGCTGAAGGACGACCATCAGGAGGGCCGGCCCTTGGCCTGCGCCTTGCGGGCGGGCTTGCGCGGCGCCTTGCCGGCGCCGTCGCCACCCTTCCTGCCCTTGGCCTTGCCGGCGCCCTTGTCCTTGCTCGCGCGTTTGGCCAGCAGCTCGACCGCCTGCTCGACGGTCAGCTGCTCGGGGTCCTGGGCCTTGGGCAGGCTCGCGTTCTGCCGCCCGTGCTTGACGTAGAAGCCGAAGCGCCCCTTGTGCAGCGCGATCGGGTTGCCGTCCTTGGGATGCCGGCCGACCTCGCGCAGCGCCTGCGGGGCGGCGCGGCCCTTGGCGCCCGCCTCGGCGAGCAGGCTCATGGCCCGGTTCATGCCGATCGTGAGCACGTCGTCGTCGGCGCCGAGCCGCACGAAGCGGTCGTGCTTGATGTAGGGACCGTAGCGGTTGATGCCGGCCTCGATCGGCTCGCCGGTCTCGGGATGGCGGCCGACCTCGCGCGGCAGCGACAGCAGCGCCAGCGCCATGTTCAGGTCGACCTGGTCCGGCTCCAGCCTGGGCGGCAGCGACGAGCGTTTCAGGCTGTCGCCGGCGCCGCGCTGCACGTAGGGCCCGTACGGTCCGCGCCGCAGCAGCACCTCCTCGTGCGTGTCCGGGTCGACGCCGATCAGCCGCTCCTTGACCTCCGCCTGGTCCTCGCCGTTGCCGGGCTTCGCCCCGAGCTGGCGCGTGTAGCGGCATTCGGGATAGTTCGAGCAGCCGACGAAGGCGCCGTAACGGCCGAATTTGAGGCTGAGACGGCCGTCGCCGCAGAGCTGGCAGGCGCGCGGGTCGCCGCCGTCCTCGCGCGCCGGGAACAGCTGCGGCCCGAGCAGCTCGTTCAGCGCCTCGAGCACGTCCGCGACGCGGCGCTCCTTGACCTCGTCGACGGTGCCGTGGAACGGCGCCCAGAACTCGCGCAGCACCTCCTTCCAGTGCAGCGAGCCGGCGGCGATGTCGTCGAGGCGGCCCTCCAGCGCCGCGGTGAACGCCGGCTGCACGTACTGGTCGAAGAAGGCCGTCAGGAAGGCGCTGACCAGGCGGCCACGGTCCTCGGGCACGAAGCGCTTGCTCTCGAGGCGCACATAGTCGCGATCCTGCAGCACCGAGATGATGCTGGCGTAGGTCGAGGGCCGGCCGATGCCGAGCTCCTCGAGCTTGCGCACCAGGCTCGCCTCGGTAAAGCGCGGCGGCGGCTCGGTGAAGTGCTGCCTGGGCATGATCTCGCCGCGCTCGAGCGGGTCGCCCGGCGCCATCGGCGGCAGCAGGCCGCCCTCGTCCTCGTCGCCCGCCGGATCGTCGCGGCCTTCCTGGTAGAGTTTCAGGAAGCCGTCGAAGGCGACCGTCTGGCCGGTGGCGCGAAAGCCGACGGCGCCGTCGGCCGAGGCGAGGTCGGCGATCACCCGATCGAGCAGAGCACTCGCCATCTGGCTCGCCACCGCGCGCTTCCAGATCAGCTCGTAGAGGCGGCGCTGGTCGTCGTCGAGCCAGCGCCCCACGGCATCCGGCGTGCGCGCGAAATCGGTCGGGCGGATCGCCTCGTGCGCCTCCTGGGCGTTCTTGGTCCTGGTCCGATAGGCGCGCGGCGTCTCGGGCAGGTAGCGATCGCCGTACGTGCTCCCGATGCGGCGCCGGCAGGCGGCCAGCGCCTCGCCGGACATCTGGACGCTGTCGGTGCGCATGTAGGTGATCAGGCCGACCGTCTCGCCATCGAGGTTGGCGCCCTCGAACAGGCGTTGCGCGGTGCGCATGGTGCGGTCGGCGCCGAAGCCGAGCTTGCGCGCCGCTTCCTGCTGCAGGGTCGAGGTCGCGAACGGCGGCGCCGGGTGACGCTGCACCTGGCGCTTCTCGAGGCTGTCGACCGAAAAATCGCGCCCCTCGACCGCGGCCACGGCGCGCTTCGCGTCCGCCTCGTTGGCGAGGTCGAACTTGTCGAGCTTCTTGTCGCCGAGCCGGGTCAGGCGCGCGGTGAAGGTGGCATCGCGCGGCGTCGTGAACCGGGTCTCGAGGCTCCAGTACTCGCGCGGCCGAAACGCCTCGATCTCGCTTTCGCGCTCGCAGATCAGGCGCAGCGCCACCGACTGCACGCGGCCGGCCGAGCGCGAGCCCTGCAGCTTGCGCCACAGCACCGGCGAGAGCGTGAAGCCCACCAGGTAGTCGAGCGCGCGGCGCGCCTGGTAGGCGTCGATCAGGCCCACATCCAGATCGCGCGGGTTCTGCATCGCCTCGAGCACGGCGCGCTTGGTGATCTCGTGGAACACCACGCGCTTGACGTCGATGCCGTTGACAGCACCCTGGTCCTTGAGGGCGGCCAGAAGGTGCCAGGAGATCGCCTCGCCCTCGCGGTCGGGGTCGGTCGCGAGATAGAGGTGGCGGGCACCGTGCAGGGCATCGGCGATCGCCTTGATGCGCTGGCGCTTCTCGGCGAGCGGCTCGTAGATGATCCGGAAATCCTCCTCCGGCAGCACCGAGCCGTCCTTCTCGGGCAGATCGCGGACATGGCCGTAGCTCGACAGCACGCGGTAGCCGCTGCCGAGATACTTGTTGATGGTTTTGGCCTTGGTCGGCGATTCGACGACGACGACGTCCATGCGGCGATAAGTGCTCCGCGACGGGTTTGGTCATGCGCCGGGCGAGCCGGCGCGGCGCCTCTCATATGTGGCCGGGTCAGAACGATGCAAGCGAGACCCGGTTCCCGGGATGCCGCTCGATGCGCCCCTCGAGCTCCAGCTCGAGCAGCGCCTGCTGCACCTCCGAGCTCGTTGCATGGCATTGCCGTACCAGTTCGTCAACCAGGAGCGGCTCGACGCCGAGCCGCTCCTGCAGCCGGCCGACCAGATCGCCCTGCGGCGGCGGCGCCACCGCAGGCCGGCGCGGATGGCGGCGCGGATGCCGCCGGCGCGCGCCGGCTCGGCCGCCTGACCGGCGCCGGGATCGCGCCGAGTGACCCGAGCGCGGCGCGGACGTCGGCAGCGCTCTCCACCAGCGTGGCGCCGTCGCGCAGCAACTGGTTGGTGCCGCGATGGCGCGGGTCGAGCGGGCTGCCCGGCACCGCCATGACCTCCCTGCCCTGCTCGGCCGCGAGCCGCGCCGTGATCAGCGAGCCGGACTGCGGCGCCGCCTCGACCACGACGACGCCGAGGCTGAGGCCGGCGATGATGCGGTTGCGGCGGGGAAAGTGGCGCGCCTGCGGCACCGCACCGGGCGGCCGCTCCGAGACCACGGCACCGCTCGCCGCGATCTGTGCCATCAGGGCCTCGTTGTCGGGCGGATAGGCGACGTCGATGCCGGATGCGATCACCGCGACGGTCGCCCCGGCCGCGAGCGCGCCCTCGTGCGCCGCCGTGTCGATGCCGCGGGCGAGGCCGGAGACCACCACCAGCCCCGCCTCGGCCAGCTCCTGGCCCAGCGTTTTTGCGAGCATGCGGCCATGCGCGCTGGCATTGCGGGCGCCGACGATCGCGACGGCAGGTGCCGCGAGCAGCGCGGGCTCGCCGAGCACGGCCAGCAGCGGCGGCGGATCGGCGATCTCGGCGAGGCGTGCGGGATATTCCGGCTCGGTCCGCGCGATCAGGTGAGCGCCCAGCGCCTGGAGCGCCTCGAGCTCGGCCTCGGCCTCGTCGCGCCGGCAGCGCCGCCAGCGCTCGCCGCCGGCCTCGCGCATCAGGCGCGGCAACTCCTCGTAGGCGCGGCGCGCCGTGCCGAAACGCTCCAAGAGCTTATAGAAGGTGCGCGGCCCGACGCCGCCCGAGCGGCCCAGTTGCAGCCAGTCGATCCTCTCGCTCTCGGACAGCCGGGGCATCGCCGGAAGATGACGAACCAGCAGGCTTTGTCAACCTGTACGCGATGACGCACGGCGGTTCTCGCGCGCGCCGGGGTCTGTGCGGGGGCGGCATCGCCCGCTATGCTGGCAGGCGCATCCAACCCGTCGGGACCTTCGCCATGGCGCCCCAGCAAGACGTCCGGACCGCTGCCGAAGCCTACCTCGTGGTGCTGAAGGCGCGCGGCATCGACTGGCTCCTGGCCAATGCCGGCACCGACTTCGCGCCGATCATCGAGGCCTTTTCGCGCGGCGCCCAGGCCGGGCTTGCGATGCCGGAGCCCGTGGTGGTGCCGCACGAGAACGCCGCGGTCGGCATGGCGCACGGCTACTACCTCGTCACGGGCCGGCCGCTGGCGGTGATGGTGCACGTCAATGTCGGCACCGCGAATGCGCTGATGGGCCTGCTGAACGCCGCGCGCGACAATATCCCGATCTTCTTCACCTCGGGCCGCACGCCGATCACCGACGGCGGCCGGGTCGGCGCGCGCGACCTGCCGATCCACTGGGGCCAGGAGATGCGCGACCAGGCCGGCATGCTGCGCGAGTACGTCAAGTGGGACTACGAGCTGCGCTACGGCGAGCAGGCCGAGCTGATCGTCGACCGGGCGCTCGCGATCGCCATGAGCGAGCCGCGCGGGCCGGTCTATCTGAGCCTGCCACGGGAAGCCCTGGCGGCGCCGGTCGAGGATTTTTCCTATCGGCGAGCAGCCGGTCATGCAGGCGCCGGCAGCGCCCTGGCCGGCGCCCGCGGCGATCGAGCAGGCGGCGGACATCCTGGCCAGGGCCGAGCGGCCTCTGGTGATCGCCGGGCGCGGGCCGTCGACCGAGCAGGGCTACGCGGCGCTGGCGGCCTTCGCCGAGCGCTTCGCGATCCCCGTGGCGCATTTCTGGCCGTCGCGCCTGGCGCTCGCGACCGACCATCCGATGCATGTCGGCTTCGACGTCGGGCCCTGGCTCGCGGACGCCGACGCCGTGGTGGTGCTCGATGCGATGGTGCCCTGGATCCCCAAGGGCCACACGCTGCCGGCTGGCTGCCGGGTCATCCAGATCGGGCCGGACCCGCTGTTCGCGGACCTGCCGATGCGAAGCTTTCCGGCGAGCCTCGCGATCACGGCCGACGTGCCGGCGGCGCTCGATGCGCTGGGCGCGGCGCTGGCCGCCCGCGGCTTTGACCAGGCGAAGGCCGCCACGCGCCGGCGCGAGCGGATCACCGAACGCAATGCCGATCGCCAGGAGGCGCTGCACGCTGCGATCGAGGCGGGTCGCGGCGCGCCGATGAGCCCGGCCTGGATCAGCCACTGCCTCGATCGCGCCAAGGACGACGATGCGGTGCTGTTCAACGAGCTGGCCTGCGATCCGGCCGCCATGACCTTCACGCGGCCGGGCTGCTTCTTCAGCCATTCGCTGGCAGGCGGGCTCGGCTGGGGCCTGCCGGCGGCGCTCGGCGCCAAGCTCGCCGATCGCGATCGCCTCGTGATCGCGGCGGTCGGCGACGGCTCGTACATGTTCGCCAACCCGGTCGCCTGCCACCAGGTCGGCGAGGCGCTGGGCCTGCCGGTGCTCACGGTGGTGTTCAACAACGGGGTGTGGAACGCGGTGCGCAAGACCACCCGTGCCGTCTACCCCGACGGCTTCGCGGCGCGCAGCAACCGCATGCCGCTCGCCTCGCTCGAGCCTTCGCCCGCCTATGAGAAGATCATCGAGGCGAGCAACGGCTACGGCGAGCGGGTCGAGACGGCGGACGCGCTGCCGGCCGCGCTCGAGCGCGCGCTGCACGCGGTTCGTAACGAGAAGCGCCAGGCGCTCCTGAACGTCATCTGCACGTAGGGCGCTTCAGCCGCGCGCGCCGAGCTTGCTCTCGGTGCCGGCAAAGAGGCGGCGGATGTTGCCGGCGTGCTTGGCGACGATCAGCAGCGTGAGGGCGATGTAGAGCTCGGCCGCCTGCGCGTGGCCGAAGTACCAGGCGAGCGCGCAGGCCGCGACCGCGCCCAGCATCGAGCCGAGCGACACGTAGCGGCTGAGCGCCGTCACCACGACGAACAGGAGCACGGCCAGCAGGGCCACCAGCGGCGTCAGGACCGCCATCACGCCGAGCGCGGTGGCGACGCCCTTGCCGCCCTGGAATTTGAGCCAGACCGGGAAACAGTGGCCGAGCACCGCGCCCAGTCCCGCGACCACCGCCATGATCCGGGCCATAGCGGCCGGCGAGCCAGACCGGCAGCGCGCCCTTGAGCACATCGAGGATCAGGGTCGCGATCGCGAGGCCCTTGTGGCCGGTGCGCAGGACGTTGGTGGCACCGATGTTGCCCGAGCCGATGGCGCGCAGGTCGCCGGCGCCGGCGAGCCGCGTCACCAGCAGGCCGAACGGCACCGAGCCGATCAGGTAGGCGATCAGGAAGCAGGCGGCGAACGGCAGCCAGTAGCTCGGCCCGCCCAGCGGATCGATCATCGCGCCCTCCGACGTCGCGCATCGCAGCATCGCAGATACCGGCCCGGCCGCAAATCATCAACCGCTTGACGGGGCCGATGCGAGCGACGATATGGTCATTTGAGATGACCGTTTGGGGCTTCTCGATCCGGAGCAAGGATGATGGCTGAGATCCTCGAGATCAGCGCCACCGAGTTCAAAGCCAAATGCCTCGGCCTGTTCAAGGATCTCGAGGCGCATCGCTACAGCAAGGTGGTGATCACCCGCCGGGGCAGGCCGATCGCCGAGCTGACGCAGTCCAAACGTCAAGTGCCCGACCTGTTCGGCTGCATGAAAGGCTCGGTCATCATTCCGCCCGGCTTCGACTTGACCGCGCCCATCCTGGCGGACATTCCCGAGGCCGAGTCCGGCGAGGGCCGCTTCTGAAGCCGTCGTCGTGCTGCTCGACACCTGCGCGATCATCTGGATGGTCGAGGATGCCCCGCTCAACGGGGTGGCGAGAGCTGCGATCAGACGCGCCGCCAGCAATCATTCGGTGTTGGTTTCCCCGGTGTCGGCCTGGGAGATCGGGCTGCTCGCGAATCGGGCGAGCGCCGGGTTCAGTTTCCGCCCATCGCCAGTGCTGTGGTTCAAGACCTTGTTGGCCAAGCCTGGCATCTACCTGACACCTTTGGCACCGGACGCCGCGATCGAGGCCGGGGCTTTGCCGGGCACGCTTCATCGCGACCCGGCGGATCGACTGCTGATCGCGACGGCGCGCGATCTAGGCGTGCCGCTGGTGACCCGCGACGCCCGCATTCTGGCATACGCTGCGCAGGGGCACCTCGACGCCATTCCGTGCTGACCCATTGCCTGCTAGGGATGGGTCGAGGGGAGTTGTTGCCGACATGCTAGAGCCTGCCGCAAGCGCAACCAGGGCCGGGCCGATCGGCGATCTGCGCCGTTCGATCGGCTCGCTGCCGTCGTCGAAGATTCGCGAGGTCGCCCACCTCGGCATGGGGCGCGACGACGTGATTCCGCTCTGGTTCGGCGAATCCGACCTGCCGACGCCAAAATTCATCTGCGATGCCGCTGCCCGGGCGCTCGCCGCCGGCGACACTTTTTATCAGCCCAATGCCGGCATCGCCGAACTGCGCAGCACGCTCGCCGACTACATGAACCGGCTGTACGGCACGCGGCTCACGCCGCACAACGTGATCGTCTCGGCTTCGGCCATGAACGCGCTGATGCTGGTCATGCAGAGCCTGATCGATCCGGGCGACGTGGTCGTCACGACCACGCCCGCCTGGCCGAACCTGCCGGCGGTGCCGCGCATCCTGACCGGCGCCATCCGCGAGGTCCCGCTCTCGCCTTCGAATGCCGGCTGGCGCCTCGACCTCGACCGCCTGCTGGACGCCTGCGACGCCCGCACCCGCGTCATCTTCCTGAACTCGCCGAACAACCCGACCGGCTGGATGATGTCGGCCGACGAGCAGCAGGCGGTGCTCGCGTTCGCGCGCAAGCGCGGCATCTGGATTGTGAGCGACGAGGTCTACGCGCGCGTCGTCTACGATCGGGCGACAGCCCCCTCGTTCCTTGAGCAGGCGATGCCCGACGATCGCGTGATCGTCGTCAACAGCTTTTCCAAGACCTGGTCGATGACCGGCTGGCGGCTCGGCTGGATCACCGTCCCGGCCGGGCTCGGCCCCGCCTTCGAGATGCTGACCGAATACAACATCGCGGGCCCCGCGGGCTTCATCCAGCAGGCGGGCGTGGTCGCGGTGCGGGACGGCGAGCCCTGCGTGCAGGAGACCGTCGAGCGCTACCGCGCCGCGCGCGATCTCGTGGCCCGGCGCATCGCCCGCATCCCGCGCATGCGCCTGCCGACGCCCGACGCCGCGTTCTACGCCTTCATCCGGGTCGACGGCATGAGCGACAGCGTCGCGTTCGCGAAGGAGCTGCTCGCCAGCACCGGCGTCGGCCTGGCGCCGGGCGCCGCCTTCGGCGACGGCAGCGACGATTTTCTGCGGCTCTGCTTTGCCGCCTCGCTGCCGAAGCTCGAAGAGGCGCTCGACCGCATCGAAGGTTTCATGCGCAGGGCCTGACGCCGGCGGCGTCACGCCCGGCGCTGCCTGGCCTCCGCCTGCATCTCGGAGAAGCCCGCGGCCGCCTCCTGCACGTCCTCCGGGAAGTCGGACATCTCCTGCACCTGGCGGACCTCGATCACCTCGTTCTCCGAGGCCGGACAGCGCGCCGCCCAGGCGACCGCCTCCTCCTTCGAGCTGACCTCGATCATCCAATAGCCGCCCAGCACCTCCTTGGCCTCGGCGAACGGACCGTCCGTCACGACGGGCTTGCCGCCGGCGAACGAGACCCTGGCCCCCATCGAGGGCGGGTGCAGGCCATCGAGCGCGAGCAGGATGCCTGCATTCTGCAAATCCTCGTTGTACTTCATCATCGCGGCCACGGCCGCCGCATCCGGCATGGCGCCCGGCGCGGCGCTCTCGTAGCCCTTGGGGATCATCAGCATCATGAAGCGCATTGCGCTGCCTCCTTGTCTTGCTTGGGGTCTCGGGCTCACGTGGTCGCGACGACGACCATCCACGGCACGCCGAAGCGGTCGGCGACCATGCCGAAGCGCGGCGAGAAGAAGGTCTCGATCAGGGGCTGCTGCACCTGGCCGCCATCGGCCAGCGCGTTGAACAGCCGCTCCGCCTCGGCCACATCCGCCGCCGTCAGCGACAGCGAAATGCCCTGAAAGCTGGGCTGCCCCTTCGGGCGCATGCCGTCCGACGCCATGACCGTCGCCTCGCCGATGCGAAGCGAGCAGTGCATGACCTTGTTCTCGGTGTCCGGCGACGGCCGGTGCTCGGGTTCCGGGCAGTCCTTGAAGCGCATCAGCATCTCGACCTTGGCGCCGAGTGCGCGGCGATAGAACTCCACGGCCTCCTCGCAGCGGCCGTCGAAGAACAGATAGGGCTGGACCTGCATGGTGTTTCCCTCCCGTGGTTGCACGACCTTGCTAACAGTGCGGCTTACGGGTTCTTCCAGCGGCCGGGCCGGATGTGAACCCTGTCCCCTTCAAGACGAACGGCAGACCCCAGGCCCGACAGCTCGAGCCTTTTTTGACGCTTTGTGCCCCGCCTCGCCCGGCGGGTCGGGCTTGGCATCCGCCCGCGCGCCGCAATATCAAGTGCCATGTCGATCGAGATGCTGCTTGCCGGCAAGGCGGTGCTGATCGCGGCAGCGCTCCTGGCCTTTTTCGTCTGGGAGCGCCTGTGGCCTGCGGTCGACAGCCCCTTGCTGCTGCGCCTCGGCCGGGCCACGGCCGCGGCCTGGCGGCGGCTCGCGCGCAATTTCGGCCTGTTCGGCCTCAACCTGCTGCTTTCGCCCCTTGTGGTGGTGCCGATCACGGCCTGGGCGAACCTGCATGACCTCGGCCTGCGGCCGGCCTGGTGGGGCGGCTGGCCGGGCCTTGTCGCCGACGTGCTGCTGCTGGATTTTTGGATCTACTGGTGGCACCGGGCCAACCACGAGCTGGCTTTCTTGTGGCGCTTCCACAGCGTGCACCATTTCGATGAGCTTTTGGACAGCACCAGCGCGCTGCGCTTCCACTTCGGCGAGGTTTTTCTATCGGCCCTGGCGCGGGTGCCGGTGATCCTGGTGCTGGGCATGCCGTTGGCCTCGGTCATCACCTTCGAGGCGCTGGTCATGATCGGCGCGATCTTCCATCACAGCGATGCGCGCCTGCCGGCAAGGCTCGAGGCGGCGCTGGCCCGGGTGGTCATCACCCCCTCGATCCACTGGGTGCACCACCACAAGATCCGCGCCGACACCGACAGCAACTACGGCACCATCTTCAGCTTCTGGGACCCGCTGTTCCGCTCGAAGAGCCGCACCCGGCGCTGGCGAGAGATGCCCATCGGGGTGGAGGGAGCATACGAGAAGCCCCTCCTGCGCCTGATCACGGCCCCCTTCGAGCGTGCGTCACGCCGTTGAAGGAGAAGATGGCGAGGCAGCCAGCGCCTGATCCGGCATTGGATCTGTCGAGGCAGGCGGTTAGACTGAGCGAAACGGTTGTCCAGCCGCCCGGCGTGGGCTGCATCGAATCGGGGAGAGGGAGCATGATGGGGAAGGCGCTGTTCACGGCGGGCGCGGCTGGCGCTCGCGGCCGTGCTCGGGACGATTCAGGCGGACGACGCGCGCGCCCAGGACGTGACCCTCGAGTTCGTCGTCTGGAACTACTCGCTCGAGACCATCCAGGACAACGTCGCCAAGTTCGAGGCCGAAAATCCCGGCATCAAGGTCAACGTCACCGACTACACCTGGCCCGACTACCACGACACGATGGTGCTGCGGCTGCGCGGCGATACCCAGACCGACGTGATCTACGCCGGCCAGGACTGGCTGCCGTCCTGGGCGTCGGCCGGCTGGCTCGTGCCCCTGGAAGAATATTTCCCCGAGGTCACGCAGTACGAAGAGAAGACGACCGACTACGCGCTCAGCGACATGACCTACAACGACCAGCTCTATGGCCTGTCGTACTACGCCGACATCATCAGCTTCGTTTACAACAAGAAAATCCTCGACGAGCACGGCATCGAGGTGCCGCAGACCTGGGACGACGTCCTCGCCGCCAGCCTGAAGCTCAAAGAGGCGGGCATGGCGAAGCCGATCGTCTACGAGTACAATCAGGAGCTGCCGAATTTCTATGATGCCTTCGTCGCGCAGGTCTATGGCCGCGGCGGCGACATGTTCGACGCCGACCTCAACCCGCTGTTCGATGACCCGGAATTGGAGGCCTTCAAGCAGCTGCAATGGCTGCAGGATGCCTTCACGAAGCACGGGATCGTGGCCCCGGAGACGCACGAATCCAAGGTCATCCCGGCGATGAACACCGGCAAGCACGCGTTCACCGTGGTGTTCAACTACGTGCTCGCGGCCATGAACAACGCCGCCGACCAGCCGCGGGCCGGCGAGTTCGCGATGGCGCCGATGCCGGGCGAGGCGCATGCCACCCTCGGCTTTGCCAAGTTCTACGCGATCACCGCGCAGGCGGCGGAAGACCCCGCAAGGCTCGATGCGGCCTGGAAGTTCATCGAGTACATGGGCGGCGGCGACTACCAGGTGGCCGAGCGCTGGGCGGTCGAGAAGGGCCTGGGCTTTGCCGCACTGCCGCTGTTCGACGATCCCGACGTCCAGGAGGCGTGGTCGGCCTGGATCGACATGGACAGCTTCAAGGACCAGGCGACGCGGGCCAAGAACGGCACCTGGACCGAGTGGACCGGCATCTGGAGCGCCTACTTCAGGCCGCTGCTGGCCCAGGCCATGGTCGGCGAGGCGAGCGTCCAGGAGGTCATGGACGCGGGCGCCGCCAAGTGGCTCGAGTACCGCCAGCTGCTGCGCGGCAACTGAGCGATCGGGCTTTGCCGCAGCGCCGGTCGCGGCAGGGCGCTGCGGCGCTCTGGGTGCTGCCAGCACTCTGCCTCGTGCTGGTGTTCACGGTCTACCCGGTCGCGCACACGCTGTGGACCAGCCTGCACCAGGTGATGATCCTGCTGCCGGGCGAGCCGTTCGTGGGCCTCGCCAACTACCGCGCGGTCGTGAGCGGACCGTTCTTCGCGACGGCGCTTGCCAACTCGCTCTGGTTCACGCCGTCAGCGCGCCCCTGATCGTGCTGTTGGGCCTTGGCGTCGCCCATCTCCTGCTGGCGAGCTTCAAGGGGCGGTTTCTGGTGCGCGCCGTGGTGATCCTGCCCTGGGCGCTGCCAGGGGCGATCTCGGCCGTGCTGTGGCTGTGGATCTTCCACCCCTCGTGGGGGATCCTGAACCTTCTGCTGTACGAGGCGGGGCTGATCGAGGGCTACATCCCGTGGCTGACCGACCCGTCGCTGGTCAGGCTCGCGGTCGTGGTCGCGCACGTCTGGACGCAGTTTCCGTTCGCCGCGGTCCTGCTGATGGCGGCGCTGGTCGCGATCGAGCCCGAGCAGTACGAGGCCGCGCGGATCGACGGCGCCGGCGGCTGGCAGCGCTTTGCCTACGTCACCTTGCCGCAGATCAAGGCGATGCTGGTGGTCCTGTTGGTCTACGCCACCCTGGTGGCGTTCACGAGCTACGACCTGGTCTACGCCATGACCGGCGGCGGCCCGGGCACCGCGACCACCCTGCTCTCCTTCCAGATCTGGCGAGAGAGCTTTTCCATGTACAACTTCGGCACCGGTGCCGCCGTCGCGTTCATCACCGTGCTGATCTCGCTGGGCTTCATTTTTGCCATCGTCAAGGCGCTGCCCTCGGACCTGTTCGGGGAGGACTGAGGTGGCTCTTGGCGGCAGGATCGCGCGCGTGCTGCTCTACCTCGCAGCACTCGTGCTGTTCGCCTTCTGCGCCGGGCCGGTGCTGCTGAGCCTGCTCGGCAGCGTGATCCCCGACCAGGCGCTGTTCGCCTTCCCGCCGGACTGGTTCGGGCGCGGCTTCACGCTCGACAACTACCGCTACATCTTCACGGGCGAGCTGCCGGCGAGCTACGCGGTGCGCGGCGCCAACCGCGGCATGATCTCGGATGCCGCCCGCCAGGTGCCCGCGAGCATGGTGAACAGCGGCACCGTCGCGCTGGGCGTCCTGGTGGTCAACATCGTGCTCGGAGCACCTGCGGCCTACGCGTTTGCCCGCATGCGGTTTCGCGGCCGGACCACGGCGTTCATGGCGATCGTGATGAGCCGGCTGGTGCCGGCGGTGGCGCTGACGACGCCCTTCTACCTCCTGATCCAGGCGATGGGGCTGCTCGGCACCAAGACGGCGCTGGTGCTGGTGCACTCGGTGCTGACCCTGCCGTTCACGGTGTTGATCCTCTCGGTCTTCTTCCGCCGCATCCCGCAGGAGATCGAGGATGCGGCGATCGATCGACGGCTGCACCCGCGTGCAGGTCTTCACCCGCGTCGTGATCCCGCTGTCGCTGCCGAGCCTCGCCGCGACCGGCCTGTTCGCCTTCATGCTGTCCTACGCCGAGTTCCTGTTCGCGCTCGTGCTGTCCGGCGAGGCGAGCAACCGGCCGCTCGCGGTGGTCATGGCGGCGCTCGCCCGCAACACCGACGTCTCCTGGGGGCTGTTGAACAGCAGCATCTTCCTCGCGGTGCTGCCGTCGCTCGTGCTGGTGGTGATCGTCTGGCGCCTGGTCGTCGAGGGGATTCTGGTCGGCGGCGTCAAAGAGCTGACCCCGCAACACGCCATCAGCGCGGCCTGGCGCTGTCTGGACCGCATCCGCGCCGCGAGCAGCCAGTGCCACCCACGACGGATACGATGCGCGCCCCGCCTGCAGGCGATCGGCGTCGCTAAGCCTTGCGATCAGTCGGCTCGGCAACGTCCTCGATCTTGCCGGGGGTCGCCGCCAGATCGTCGTCGTCCTTCATGCCCGCCTTGAAATTCTTGATGCCCTTGGCGAAATCGCCCATCACGCGCGGCAATTTGCCCGCGCCGAACAGGATCAGGATGATCGCCAGCACCACGAGCCAGTGCGTCAGACTGAAGCTTCCCATCCTTCCCTCGCGATGAAGATGCTGCTCGTCATATAGCCCTTTCGGCCGGGGCTTGCCACCACCTTGCCGGACAGGGCGACCTCACGCCCGCTATCCGGGCGAGCCCGCTGATGGTCGAGGCCCGAGCGGCCGCGCGGCGGCTCCGCGGTCGGCGTTCAGGTTGCGTCCGGCTGCCGGTAGACGAGTGGGCCGCCCCGCTCATAGTCCTTGGGCGGCATGGCCGGCTGCGGCATGGCGTAGAACATCGGCTCGCGATCATCGAGGCTGGATTCGAACGGCATGGTCATCCGCACGCCGGTGCCGTCCGCCTCTGCCTGGCTCTGGGCTTCCTGGAGCTGTTGCGCAGCCTGCACGCTCCAGGGCAGCACATAGGCGCGGGGTTCTGGCGAATCGGGCATGACGAGCCAGACATAGATGGCCTTGTTCTCGACCGGCACCGCGCTCAGCACCTCGGCATCTGCGGCGTCGCGCCATTCGAGCCGGAGTGGTTTGGGCCGGCCGAGCAGCTCGATGGCGCCGCCATAGACCACTGCGATCAGGAGCACGAAGATGCCGACCGAAATCGTACGGCGCGCCAGACCGGCGCGCGGCAGAATCAGGAAGACGAACGCGCCGAGGAGCAGGGCGAAGACGATAGCCGAGATGATCATTTTGCGGCCGCGCGTAGGGGTTTGAACAGGCTGTTGACACTGCCGTCGACGAGCCTGCCATCCGAGTCCAGGCGGAACCGCAGAGCGGTGAGCTCCTGGCCCTCCTTGCGCAGCTGCACCGTCGTCGCGACGAGCTGCTTGGCCGGGCCCGTCGGATCGCTCTTCACGCTGGCGACGATCTTGGCGGCGACCGGATAGGAGACGTCTCGGCCGCGGTACATGTGGACATTGACGACATATTCACCCGCAGGCGTCCCGCGCGTGTAGGCGACCTCAAAGTTGAGGTCGGTGATGTCGTGGTCCCTGCCGAGGTCGTCGCGCAGCAGATTGAACACCGCCCCGCCCTTGTTGGAATAGCCGACCGGCACGTCGCCCGGCGCCTGTACCCAGAGGTCGACATCGGCGGCGAGCTTGTCGCCCCACTGCGCCTCGATGATGACATTGCCGGGCGCCAGCACGTTGTCGCTCTCGCTGGATTGGGTCGGCGGGTTCATCACGGACATCATCAGGACCGACATCAGGACGAAGCCGCCGAGCATCAAGAGCGCGGTGTCCAGCCAGACGGTGAGGGTCTCCTCATCCATCGACGTGACCGAGCAGGCGGAGGTTGATCTTGAGCCAGAGGTTGGTGGCGATGCCCAGCAGCGTCGCATAAAGCGAGACGTACATGCCGTCGACCACCGCAGCGATCATCGGCCTGATCTCGTTGGGATCCGCCGAGCCGCCCGCCTTGGCGGCAGAGAATGCGACGATCAGGCCGATCACGGTACCCAGCAAGCCGATGCGGACGACATGCGTCGCCAACCACTCCACGTCGGACCAGCGCCGCAGGAAGACGCACACGACGCCCAACGCGGCGATGCCTACGATCAGCCAGCAGAGAAAGCCGCTGTCGCCCTCGAACGGCTTGTTGGCGATGCCAGCGATCCACAGGCCGACCAGGCCCGGCGGCACCGATCGCCTGGAGGACCACACAGCGCGACAGGAAGGCAAGCGGCGCGGTGCGTCCCGACGGCGGCGCGACCGATCGCGCCAACGCGCCGTCGTCCGCGCGGGACGTCTCGCGCGCTTCGTTGCCCAGAGAGCGCAATCGCGACCTGATGGCGGCCACGAGCGGCTGTCGGTCCGCCCCTTCACCGAGCTGAGGATCCGCTGGAGAGGTATGCCCTCCCATCAACGTCTGGACGATCGGATAGGCCATCGATCAGGTCCCTTGCTAAGGCCGCCATATTCGATGGGCAGTTTCTGCCCGCTTGGTTAACAGAGACTTACAACCTGAACGCGAGTATCCGCGGCCGGCATGGCCCTGGCACGAGCGGCCATCAGCCGAGACGCAAAAACCAAGGATTGTGCATCGAGCTGGACTTCTGTCTGCGGCCGCGCGCATCGACCGCTTTTTCTAATCGGAACTTTCGTCTGCCACTATAGGATCATAAACCTATCTGCGAGCGCCTGTCAACGCGAATTCCCGCCGGTCAGCGCCGCAATGTTCCTTTGCATCCAGCGGAGACGCGGCTGCACCAGAGGGTGCCAGGCGCGTGGAGAGAAGGGCGGATCGACACGAAAGGCGATTGATCCCGCGCGCGCCGGCTCCTTTAATCGGCGCATGATCATTCCAGGGAGGGATCGATGCGCAGATTCATGAGACCCACATCGAGACGAGCGAGCGCGGCGCTCGGCGGCGCGCTGCTGGGAGCCGGGCTGGCGCTTGCAGCGCAGCCGGCGGCGGCGCAGCAGCAGGGCACCATCTACTACATGATCCCGACGCTGCTCGACGAGTTCCAGACCGAGAGCCAGAAGGCGATCGAGGCCGTGTTCGGCGAGATGGGCTACGAGGTGGTCTCGCTCGACGCCCAGAACCGGGCCGACCTGCAGCTCAACCAGCTCGAGGACGTGATCGCAGCTGGCCCCGGATGCGATCATCATGAACGCGGTGGATTTCGATGCCATCGTGCCCGGGGTCGAGGAGGCGCGCGCGGCCGGCATCCCGGTGCTGAACTACGACCGCCAGATCCGCAGCACCGAGTTCGAGCTGACCTCGGTCGCCGGCACGGTCGAGATCGGCCGGGTCGCGGCCGGCGAGGCGATCCGGCTCCTGACCGAGCGCCACGGCGAGCCCAAGGGCCTCGTGCTGCAGATCCTGGGCGATCCCGGCGACAACTACACGCTCGACATCCAGCAGGGCTTCGAGGAGATCATGGCCGCCGAGGCGCCCGACGTCGAGATCGTCACCAACGCGGCGATGCAGTGGGAGGCCGAGAACGCCGGCACGATCCTCGAGGACCAGCTGCTGGTCAATCCCGAGATCGACCTGATCTTCGCGCACGCGGCGCACCTTACCGTGCCGCTGGTGGCGATCCTCGAGGCGGAGGGCAAGCAGCCGGGCGACATCATGATGATGGCCTCGAACGGCGCTCCGGTCGGGCTCGACAACATCCGCAGCGGCTGGCAGCAGGTCGAGGTCGAGCAGCCGCTCTACGCCCAGATCTATGGCCTCGCGATGTTCACGCCGAAGATCCTGGCGGGCGAGGAGCTGGAGCCCGGCACCTATGACGTGGTCGGGCTGAAGTCCGAGCTGACGATGGAGGAGTGGGGGCCGAACCTGAAGATCCCGGGTGCGGCGATCACCGCCGACAATGTCGACGACACGCGCTTTTGGGGCAACCTGACGCCGCCCGACCAGCCGGTGCCGGTGGTCGAGTAGCACCGGGGCGCCGGGGGACCTGGTCCCCCGGCGCTGTGGTCACGCGTCGACCCGGTCATCCTTGATCAAGGACGGCGGCCTTTTTCCGCGAACATGATTCCGAAGAGATCGTCAGCCTGATCAACCGGCGATCTTACAAAAGACGACCGCAAATTCCGACGCACGAAGGCAGGTTGACTTGCACTCCGACCGCCGTGGCAACGGCCGTGCCGCCGGGTCCGCCGGGTCCTCCGGCGCCGCCGGCGCCGCCGTTGCCGCTGTTCGCGATCGTACCGCCATTGCCGCCCGGACCACCGCCGCCACCCGGTCCTCCAGTCCCACCGGCGCCGCCCTGACCGCCGGCCCCACCGTTGGCGCTATCAGAAATGCTCCCGCCGGCCCCGCCGGCCCCGCCGGCGCCGCCGGCCCCGCCGGCGCCGCCCGTCGCAATCGCGACCACTTTGAGGGGCGGGGCGACCTGGCCGGCTGTGACAGTATCCATCTGAATGTCACTTAGCCGGACCGGCTCCTTCGCGATGGCCGCCGAGGTTAGGGTGCCTAGCGCCAACCCGGAAACCAGAAGCGTCCTCACCATGACTTTTTTCATAGACGTGCCCCTCCATATTCGGTGGGTACAGGCCAAGGTTCCTGGCCGTATCCCAAATGCACTCTATCCACGTACAATTCATCTACAGATCAGTCAAGTGGAGTCTGTTACCGCTCCGAGTTTGGATGGAATAAGGCAGCGTCGCGATCCAACCGCGCACGCACCACTCGGTCTACATCGCAAACCAAGTGTACGCCTATGGATCTGCGACTCTCATCGGGCGTCGATCGGATGGATTTTCCTAAAAATTGAGCAATCTTTAATTGACTTGACCTTTGAGTTGAGCGGGCTACCCTCACTCTGTTGGCCTTTATTAGTGCCAGCCTGAAGTGCGTCGGGTGGGAGGCTCGATCACGCTCATGAAAACTGGCACCTATTCAAGGAGGGAAAGGAATCCGTCCAGAGCTGTGCCATCAGTGCACGCGACGACGGGACGCCTGCAGTCACGCGTCATTTTGGTCGAGCCTCGCCATTTAGTACGGGACTGTGTTGCAAATTGCCTGAGAGTGGCAGATCCCGGTTTCGCCGTGACGGAGTATTCCAGTGTCCATGACGTGGATTCGGTGCAAAGCGCCGACACCATTGCTCTAGTTCTCAGCCTTCCGTCGATAAATGGAGAAATTCCGGATGTCGCGGCGGACGTTAGTCGTGCTCGGGATCAGCTGCCCCAAGTGCCAGTTGTTGTCGTGGCGGACGGTGACAAGTTGAGTTTCGTGCGGGAGTTGATCGACTCGGGGGTGCGAGGATACATCCCGACGAGCTTCGATTTCGCGACGTTCAAGGAAGCGATCCAGTTTGTCGCGGCGGGGGGAACGTTTGTGCCAGCGAGCGTGCTGATCGACCGTGAGAATGGGCAGGTCCGTGACGTCGATGAGACCAGTGGCCCGGCCAGGCAGGAAACCAACGAAATAGCTTCTCAGAACTGGAGCGAGAGTCCGGAACACATGGCTGCGGTTGACTTCACACCCCGTGAGCTGGCAGTGCTTTCGCATCTGAGGGACGGGAAACCGAACAAGTTGATCGCCCGAGAGCTAGCGATCTGCGAAGGCACCGTCAAGATTTACATCCGACGCATCATGAAAAAGCTGCAGGTCGAAAATCGGACACAGGCGGCACTGGTTGCGACGAATTTGCAGCTTGCCGGGTGAGCGCAACGTCAGCTGTGCGCCCTGGCCCTTCTCATGGCGGTGGGCACGTTCTCGTAGGGCTTAGCCATGTCGCCTTCCAGCCATTGAGCCAATCGTCTGACCTGCGCGAAGCACCCCACGGTGCCGATGCGTCTGATCGACGAGATCCTAGCTATCGATGGGCAGCACAACACTGAACGATGGCCAGAGCTGACAAGCGGTGGCGACTCAGCAGGGCGAGGCGATCGTCCGAAACCGGCAGCCCGTTACCCGGCTCGTCGGGAATCGACAGGATCACGCATGAGGCACGCCGCATCGGTGCGGTTCGACGCGTTTAGCTTCATCAGGATCCGCCGAACGAAGACCTTGACGGTGTTCTCGGTGATCTGGAGCTCGTGCGCGATGATCTTGTTCGGCTTGCCCTGACGCAGGCGCGCCAGGACCTCGCTCTCGCGCGGCGTGAGGCGCCTGAGGGCGCTCGTCTCATGCTCGATCGGCGGCCCCGGTCCGTTCTGCCGATCCTGCGCGAACTTGATCACGGCGCTCGCCGGCACGAACGTGCCGCCCGCCGCGACGCATTGCAGCGCGGCCGCGGCTTCGGAGGGCTCGAGGCTGGTCGGGATGTAGCCGCGCACGCCGTGCTCGATCGCCGCGACGATCTCCTCGACATCGTCGCGATCGCACAGCAAGACCAGCGGAATACGGCTCATATGCCGCCGCAGCAAGATCGTCTTGCCGAGGACATCGGGATCTCTCACCGAGGCGGCGCCGATGCTGAAGATGATGATATGGGGGGCGCTGAGAGATCGGGAAGCGTCGAGCAGATCCGCGGGACTACCCACCGAGACGACGCGCAGATCAGACGATCCTTCCTGCAGCCAGCGACTGATGCATTGTCGCGTAAGCGGCCGGCGATCGATCAGGACAATCAACATGCCCTTGCCGGCCTGCCGGCTGGGATCGGGTTCACGCTCGAGCCGCAAGGTTTCACGAGCATCAATAGATCTCATAGGCGCTCCCCTTTCGAGCATGCAAACTGCACGAACCGTTTGGTGGCTCATGGCATACACCCCCCTGTATGCTGCTTTTGTGGCGCTCCAAACCTTTAAGCTTAAAGATTTTCGCCTGTGCTCTGTAGTGAGCCTTTGATCTGCATCAGGACAGCGATCAGTCCTCCCCTGCCAGCGCCCGGGCCAGGCGCATGAGTGCGTCCTGGTGCTTTGGCTCAAGCTCAACAAACGAGTTCATCAATTGGAGCAGCATCCGCGTGGTCTTAGGGTCAAGAGCCGGCCCGAGCGGGGCGCCGCTACCATACCCGTTGAAGAGGTCCCCAACCGCGATATCGAAGAGCCGTGCAATGGCGAGAAGACGACCCGCCGAGAAACGGTTCATCCCCTTCTCGTATTTGTGTACCTGCTGACTGCTGACACCGAGCTGCCGGGCCAGCTGCTGTTGGGACATGCAGGCCAGCAGGCGGAGCTGCCTGATCCTGTGCCCGAGGAAGCGGTCGATATCAGAACTCCGCAGCCCGCCCATGCAGGGGCCTCGTTCATCGTCCGCGGGCCCGCAGGCTGCGTCCACCTCGACTAGGCGCGAGGGCAGGCACCGGGGCGCTGCATGCGCGCCGACGTGCCAGGCGTCACAAGCTCGTTGCAGGCGTTCGTGGCCAGCTTGGCCACGTTGGCGAAGCTCACACGCGCGACCTGCTCGCCGCGCCTGAATTTGGCGATCTCGCGATCAATGAGAAGGGCGGTCAGCTCCAGGTAACACTCTTTGGCGATCGTGTTGCACTTCATGGCCCACCACCCGGACAAGCCCTTGCGGAGGCTGCCAACCCCGCCCTTTTACATCGAGTTCCCGAGAACTTTGAACTTTGAGTATTCTCCGAAGCAGTTCGTTCTCGCCGCCACTGTCGCAAAATCAAGACGGCGCGGGAACCGATGTTTCCCCGCGCCGCCTTCAACGCCAGCTCGACCGAGCCGGGCGATCAGGTCAGATCGCCTACTTCGGCCGGCGGGCCAGCGTCGCCACCGTTGCCGCCAGCCGCCGCCGGCGCCGCCAGCCCCGCCGTTGCCGCTGCCGGAGATGCTCCCGGCATCGCCGCCGCCCCCGGCATCGCCGCCGTCGCCACCGGCACCACCGGCTCCGGTGGCCCCCGGCACCGCCCTCACCGCCGTTGCCGCCGCTGCCGCCGCCGCCGCCGTTGGCGCTGTCAGTGACGCTGCCGCCATTGCCGCCGGCCCCGCCGACGCCGCCCGCGCCCCCGGCGCCCCCGGCGCCCTGAGCCATGACCGAAAGAGGCGCCGCGAGGGCGATGATCCCCGCGGCGGCCGTACCCAACAGGAACTTGCGCATGAATGGTTCCTCCATCGTTTGGGGCTATGGCGGCCTCAGCCTGGTCGCGACTGCAGGTGCCATAGCGTGTCCGGTTGGACTGTTCGAGAAGCGCAAAAAACGACCGAGCCGGCTAAATCCCTGGTTATGCCCGGCCATACCCCTCTATCTAACGCTCGCAACCTGAATGTAAACCCCACTGAAGGAATACATTGAGACGGTGATGGAAAATAACACTAAGTCGTTCGTTATGACTAAAGTAATACGTGCCAGTGGCGTAAAGCTGTCGGCATTCATGCGGCGACCCGGTGCGCCGCGTCCCTCCGGCGTCTCGAAAAAACGCAAGCGGCGCGGGAGTGGGTTCTCCCGCGCCGCCCCGGGTTAGACCCGGCCGCGCCGGGCGGTCAGGCCAGAGGTCTAGCCGCCGTTGCCGCCGGCGCCGCCCTGGCCGCCGGAGCCGCCGCCGCCACCGTTGCCGCTGTTCTCGATGTTACCACCATTTCCACCGACGCCGCCGCCGCCGCCGTTGCCGCCAGTCCCACCTGCGCCCGCCGTGCCGCCGGCGCCGCCGGTGCCGCCGGTGCCGCCGCTGCCGCCGCCGCCGCCGTTGGCGCTGTTGGAGATGCTCCCGCCCGTGCCGCCGTTGCCGCCGGCGCCGCCCTCGCCGCCGGCCCCGCCGGCGCCCTGAGCTAGAAGCGACAGTGGCGCCGCGAGAGCAATGATCGCCCCGGCGGCCGTGGCCAACAAGATCTTCCTCATGGATGATGCCTCCATCTTTGGGGGCTATGGTAGCCTCAGGCCGGAGCGCGGATCAGCCTTCCTGGCCGCGCGCGATCGCAGATACCATAGCGGATCCCGGTGAGACTGGTTCGAGAAGCGCAACAAGACGCTTTCCCTACCGAAGACCGTTAAGCTTCTGGTACCTCGGCCAACCCAATGTCTAATGCTTTACTCTCTATGTAAATTCCACTGAAGGACTAAGCTCGCGTGGACTGAAAATAACAGTGAACTATTTGTTATTACTAAAGTGGTAGCTATGACGAGTAGAAAGTCGCTCCGGCTCAGGGGTCAGGCGGCAGCTGGTCGAGCAGGCGCTGGATCTGCGCCCGCTCGGGCGCGTCCGCCGGCACCTGGGCGAGAGGCGCTGCCAGTGCGCGCGGGCGGCAGCGGCATCGCCCGCCTGGGCCGCGGCCTGGCCGAGATGGAACAGGGCGGCAGGGTTCTGCGGGTCGAGCGCGAGCACGCGGCGCATCTGCTCCAGCGCGGCCGCCGGCACCTTCCCGTCCGGGGCGGCCGCGAGCAGCGCGTCGGCGTAGTCGAGCTGGGCGGCGAGGTCGTCCGGCAGCGCTTCGGCGACGTGGCGATAGGCATCGGCCGCCTGCTGCGGCTCGCCCAGGACCTGGTACGAGCGGCCGAGCATGCGCCAGCCCTCGAGGTCGTCCGGCTGCTCCTCGAGCCGCGCGGCGAGGCCTGCGACCATGCCCTGGATCTGCGGCAGCCTGCGCCTGCTCGCGGCTCGGCCCGGGCGGCGCCGGTTTCGGCAGGCCCGCGGCATCGAGGCCGAGATCGTCGGCGAGCGCCGTGACGCGCCGCTGCAGCTCCGGCAGCCAGGGCGCATCGGCGGGCGAGCTCTCGATCAGGGCGACCCAGGCATCGAGCGCGCCCTGCCGGTCGCCCGCCTGCAGCAGGGCGAGGCCGCGGTAGAAGCGCGCGCGCGGGTCGGCGGCATCGAGCGCCAGCGCGCGCTCGAACGCCTCGCGGGCGGCGGGCGTGACGGCGCCGCCATTCGCCATCACCAGCGCCTCGCCGAGCGCGGCGTTGGCCGCAGCGCTGCCGTCCAGCGCCAGCGCCTCGCGCCGCGCGCGCACCGCATCGTCGTAGCGGCCGGCGAGATCGAAGGCCTGGCCGAGCCGCTGCCACGCCTCGAGGTCGTCCGGGCGCTCGGCGACGCGCTGCTCGAGCCGCGCGATCATGCTCTCCACCGACGGGCCCGGCGCCTCGGCCGCCTCCCGGGCCAGCCGGCGCTCGTCGGCGCGGCCGGCGAACGGCGCCGAGGGCAGGTCCGGGCGGCCGAACGGCCAGTACAGGCCCACCGCCAGCAGCGGCAGGGCGATCAGCGCCGCGATCGCCCAGCGCCCGGTCTTCGGGGCGCGCCCGCCGGCATGCGCGCTGGCGGCGGCATCGGCGGCCAGCATGCGGCGCTCGACCTCGAGCTTCGCCGCCTGCGCCTCGCGCTCGCCGAGCAGGCCGCGCTCCTGCTCGCGCGCCAGCTCCTCGAGCTGGGCGCGGTAGACCTGCAGCTCGTAGTCGCGCCGGCCGGACGGCGCCGCCGGCGGCCGCAGCAGCGGCCAGGCGACCAGCGCCGCGGCGAGCGCGGTCATCGCGCCGAGCAGAAGCCACAGGCTCACGACGTGTCCTCGGCCGCGCCCGGGCCGCGGTCGCGCGCGGCGAACAGGGCGTCGGACTGCGCCCGGAAGGCGGGCTCCCAGACATGCGGCGCGGCGCCGTGCGCGACGCCTTTCGCGCTGCGGCGGGCGATCGCGCGCACGAAGCCCAGCGTGCGGCCGCGATCGGCCTCGATCGCCTCGGCATCGGAGGGGAACAGGGCCAGGCCCGACGCCTCGATGGCGCGCTCGTGCTGCGCCCAGTGCCGCCAGCCGTCCTCGCAGCACATCGGTCTCGATCGCCTCGACGAGGCCCGTGCGCTGCCAGTGCCGATGCCACCAGGCGGCGGTGTGAAAGCACCAGCAGTCCGGCTGCCAGAACGCCGCCCCGTGCGCCTGCGGACGGGTGAGGTGGGCAGGCGGCGTGCGGATCGCGCGCATCAGGCCGGGCACCACGATGCCGATGCGGCCGCCGGCGGCAAGGTAGCGCGTGACATAGCCGAGATAGAGGTCATCGGTACCAAAGTAGGTGTAGGCATCGAGCGAGACGATGGCATCGAAGAAGGTTTCGGCGAACGGCAGCGCATGCGCCTCCGCCTGGATCGGCGTCACCAGGTCGTCCACCCCGGCCGCCACCACGCGCTGACAATTGTCGCCGGCGGCGACCCACAGATCGCAGGCCATCACGCGCACGCCGTGCTCTTTGGCGAGATAGATCGAGCTCAGCGCGCGGCCACAGCCGAGGTCGAGCACCCGCATGCCCGGCTGCAGGTCGAGGCCCTCGCACAGCCATTCGGTGAGCCAGAGCGCGTTCGGCCCCATCTGGTTCTGCGCGACCCAGCGCGCCGGATAGCGTGAGGCGCGCGCAAAGCGCGGGTTGTCGAGCAGGCGCTGCAGCTCCTGGTCCGTGGTCACGGCGGCTTCCGTCGCGGTCGTCGGGCGACCTCTCTCTGCCGCGATCGCCCGCGAATGGCAATGCCCGCGGCCGCCGGGCCTCCCGACGCCCGGTCCCTTCACAGCAAGGTGTGAATTCGCGCAGACTGGCGCGCGGGCGCCGAGGGAGAAGCGGGGCCGGTGGGGAAGGAGGCCGGGCCATGGCAGCGCGAAATCGTGCCGTTGCGACCGCTGGCGGTCGTGGCCGCCTACAGCATCGTCGCCGCCGTGGCGATCGGCTTCCTGTACCACGGCAGCGCGCTCTTGATCCCGCTCGCGATCGCGATCCTGATCTGGCACCTGATCAACGCGCTCGCTGGCTTCTACCACCGCCTGACGCCGGGCAAGCGCCGGCTGCCGGGCTGGCTCTCCTACATGGCGGCGCTGCTGACGATCTTCGGCGCGCTCACGATCATGGTCGAGCTGATCATGGACAACGTCGCCCAGGTCTCGCAGGCGGCGCCGGGCTACGAGGCCAGCCTGCACGACCTGCTCAACACCATGTACGACCTCGTGGGCCTCAAGAGCGCGCCGAGCTTTGCCCAGATCATCGAGCAGATCAGCGTCGGCAGCGTCGTGACCGCGGTCGCGGGCACGCTCGGCGGCCTCGCCGGCAGCGCCGGCATCGTCGTGGTCTACGTGATCTTCCTGCTGCTCGAGCAGAGCATCTTCGAGCGCAAGCTGCGCGCGCTGCTGGGCAGACCCCGGCCGGGCCGAGCGGCTGCACCGCCTGCTCGCCCGCATTGCAGCCCAGATCGAGGGCTATCTCTGGGTCAAGACCCTCACGAGCCTTCTGGCCGGCGCGGTCAGCTTCGCGATCATGTGGGCGGTCGGCGTCGACTTCGCGGCGTTCTGGGCGCTGATGATCTTCCTGCTCAACTTCATCCCGATCATCGGCGCCCTGCTCGGCGTGACCTTCCCGTCCCTGCTGGCGCTGGTGCAGTTCGAGAGCATCGGGCCGTTCCTGGTCACGAGCCTGGCGCTCGGCGGCGCGCAGTTCGTGGTCAGCAACCTGATCGAGCCGCGCCTGATGGGCCGCAAGCTGCATCTGAGCCCCTTGGTGATCATCCTCTCGCTCGCGTTCTGGGGCGGGCTCTGGGGCGTGGTCGGCATGATCCTGTGCGTCCCGATCATGGTGATCCTCATGATCATCTGCGGCCATTTTCGCCCGACACGGCCGATCGCGATCATGCTGTCGAGCGACGGCGAGATCGAATGGCAGACGGCCGAGGCGGCGCGTTGAGCTGCCGCTTCCTCAGCCCGAGCCGCTGCCGCTTTCGGAGCCGCGGCCACATTGCCGCCGCCGCCTACATACTCGCTCGCCCAGATTTTGAAGTTCCCGTACCGCGAGCTGCGGTCGTCCATGTGCCGCAGGCCGATGCGTCCCTCCTCGATCGCGTCCTTGGACGCGCTGCCCGTGAAGTCGAAGCTGCGCGACGCCCCGGTGCGCTCGTTCGTTGCGGTCATCGAGAAGTTCTGGCCCGATTTCTCGATCGTGATGTGGTACGTCTCGTCGCGCTCGAACATGTCCTCGTATTTGAACTCTCCCGCGGCAGCCTGGCCAGGATTGTGCCGCGCGCGCACGGTGTTCGCGGCGTTGTCGTAGGTGATCGAGTAGTTGGACATCTCGCCGTGGTAGATCGGGTAGTTCGCGACAGGACGCTCCCAGGTGGAGATGTCCGCAGCGCGGTCTCCCGTTCCCTGCGCCTGGATGAAGAGAATGACGACGTACGGGTTCGAGGCGTCATCGACGTGCGTGTAGTCGTACTCGATGCGCACGTCGCCGCGGACGATCGGCTTCGCCCACAGCACGGCCTCGCCCGAGCCCGGCGAGGCGTCGAAGCACCATGCCATCGGCGGTGTACTCGACATTGGCCGGTCCATCCAGAAACCACTTGTCCTGCCAGGTGCCGGAGGTGCCATCGTCGGCGAAGATGAGCTGCAGGTCCGATTGGGCGACCGATTCGGGCGCAGAAACGGAGCGAGATCGCGATGGCGACGATGGCGGCGGCCGCAACCGAGTAGCGAGATCGCGATGGGTGCCTGCACCTGCGCGGGCTGTGGCTGTGGATCAACATCGTCGGGATACGGCACGATTGCCTCCTTGGTCGATCGAGGTGGAATCCGGAGCGGCTGCCGGACAGTCCGGGTCGTTCGCGCCGGCTGGCCTGGCCGGGACGGCTTGCACGGTCACTGCGGCCTCGCTGCATTCGAGCTTCGTGCCCTGCCATTCGACGGCAGCGTCGCGGCCTTTGTTCCAGAAATCGATGCCGTCGCCGACATAGCGGGCGCCGCTGGCGCTGATCGCCTGTGGCAGCGCGAAAGCCTGGTCGCCGCGCACGAGCCGCACCGTGGCCGGGTCGGGCGCGTTGTCGAAGGTCGCCTCGATCGCGCTGCCGTCGTCGCAGGCGAAGGTCACCGGGCCGATGGTAGCGGCAGCAGGCTGCGGATCGGCCGGCTGGGGATCGCCTGCCTGGGGCGAGCCGCAGGCCGCGAGCACGATCAGGGCGAGAAGTGGGGTTCGAGGCATCTTCGCAACTCTCCTCTGGTCATCCGCCTCACACCGCGCCGAACGGCGGGGTGCGGCGGCGCATGCCGGTGAGCGCCCGGCCGACGATGGCCGCCAGCACCAGGGCGCCGCCGAAAAAGGTCTCGGGCCGCGGCACCTCGGCATAGGCGAGCCAGACCCAAAGGGGCCCGAGCACCACCTCGGTCAGGGTCAGCAGCGCCAGTTCCGCGCTCGGCACCGTGCGCGAGCCCGCGGTGAACAGGATCATGCCGCCGGTGATCAGCCCGGCGCCCATGAACGCGCTGAGCGTGACGTCGCGCACGGTCATCGAAAGGTCGGGCGCCATCGCGGCCGCCACCAGGGCGGCCAGCAGCCCGGCCCACAGCACCGCCGGCAGCATGTCGTTGGCGCGGCCGTGGCGCAGCGCCACGGCGAAGCCCGCAAAGCCCGCCATCGTGATCAGCGCCATCAGGTTGCCGAACCAGGCGCCGGCGACGATGCCGCCGCCCACCATCACGCCGACGCCGATCAGCACCACTGCCATGGCGAGCCAGGTGCCGCGCCGGATCGCCTCGCCCAGCAGCAGCCAGCCGAGCACCGCGGTCAGGAACGGCGATGCGCTCAGCATGAAGACCGCATTGGCGACCGTGGTGTGCATGAGCGCGAAGATGAAGCCGCAGAACCCGGCGCCGAGCAGCGCGCCCGCCAGCACGGCGAGCCCGCCGGCGCGCCGGATCGTTCGCGAGGCAATCGCCGCGATAGCGCCACAGCAGGACCGCCAGCACGGTGAGCGCGACCGCGCTCGAGCGCACGAACAGGATCTGCCAGGCGCCGGCTTCCTCCATGCTGCGCACCGCCAGGCCGCCGAGGCTCCACAGCACGCCTGCCGCCATGACCATGACGACGCCGCGCAGGTAAGCGGCGTCCTGCCCGCCGAGCGTGCCCTCGGCCTGGCTCATCCGAGCACCGAGAAGCTGCTCTCGCGGTTGACCTCGCGCAGGCGCGAGAAGAAGCCGATGCTGATGGTGTGGCCGGCGCGCTCGAGGCGGAAGGGCAAGGGATCGCGGTCGTGGTCGCGACCGGCTTCGCAGGCGAGGATCAGCTCGGCCATCATGGCGCCCGCGACCGGCGCGTTCTTGAACTGATTGCCGCTGGTGCCGACCGCCATGTAGAAGCCCGGAATGTCGGACTTGTCGTAGATCGGGATCCAGTCGTCGGCGACGTCGTAGAGATCGACGGCGCCCTTGGCGTGGCCGGGGATGCCCAAAGCCGGGATGCGCTGCGCCAGCCGCTCGACCTGGGCCTGCCACTGCTCGGAAAAGTTGCGGTCGTAGTCGTCCGGGTCGACCCAGTCTTGCCGGTCGCAGGGCGGGTTCTCGGTGCCGATCACGATGTGGTTGCCGACCTCCGGCCGGCAGTAGCAGCCGATGTCGCCATCCGAGACCACCATGCCGTCGGCGCCGAAGTCGAAGTCCTTTGAGGAACGGCACGTGCGCCACCTCCTGCTTGAGCGCGCGGGTGCCGATCTTCATGTCGCGGACGCCCGCCAGGCGGTTGACCTTGGCGGAATGCGGGCCGGCGACGTTCACCACCACGGGCGCATCGATCTTTTCGCCCGAGACGAGCGTGACGCCGGCAACCCGGCCATCTCCCTTGCGGATCTCCGCCACCTCGGCATTGAAGCGGAAGGCGGCGCCCCTGGCCTCGGCGGCGCGCTGGGCGTTGTGGCTCGCGAGCTGCGGATCGCCGATATAGCCCGCGCAGGGGAAGTAGATGCCGCCAAGGCGCGGCCCCTCGGCCGGCACCGCGAAGTCCGGATCGTCGCTGGACTTGGGCGGCCCGAACGGGCGCAGGTCATAGAACGGCAGGCGCGCGTCGATGCGCTCGGGGCTCCAGTCCTCCCACGGGATGCCGAGCGCATCCATGTGGCGGCAGATCGGCCGCAAAAAATCGTTGTGCTCGGTCTTCATGACGAGGCAGCCGGTCTTGTGGAAGCGCGCGAGGCCGCGCTCGTCCGGGGTGCCGAGATAGCCCGCCCAGTCGTCCCAGCGGAAAAATCCCTCCCAGGCCAGCGCCGCGCCATCGAGGGTCGAGTAGTGGGTGCGGATGATGGCGCACGAGCTGCCGGTCGAGCCGTAGCCGGCGGCCGGCAGCCTGTCGACGTTCAGCGTGCGCCAGCCGCGCCTGGCGAGCTCGAACGCGGTGCACGCGCCGATGATGCCGGCGCCGATGATGATCGCGTCGTAGCGCGTGCTCATGGTGTCCTTCACCCCGCTCGCCCGCGATTGCCGGCCGGATCGCTCTGTGCCATTGTGCCAGCGCGCGGGGCCAATAGAAAAGGCCGTCGCTCGGAAGCCCGTCCCGTGCCGCCTGAGAATTCCGGGCTGCTCATCCAAAGAACGGCCATGTACATCGTTGGACAAGAAGAGATCGACGCGATCGCCAAGGTGATCCGCGAGGGAAACCTGTTCCGTTACGGCGTCGGCGGCGAGTGCGAGCGCTTCGAGCAGCGCTACGCCGACTATCTCGGCACCGGCCACGTGGCGCTGACCTGCAGCGGCACCTATGCGCTCACCTCGGCGGTGATCGCGCTCGGGATCGGGCCGGGCGACGAGGTGCTGGTGCCGGCCCACACCTACATGGCGACCGCCATGGCGGTGCTGGCGGCCGGCGCCATCCCGGTGATCGTCGACGTCGACGAGAGCATCACGATCGATCCGCAGGCGATCGAGGATGCCATCGGCCCGCGCACCAAAGCGGTGATCCCGGTGCACATGTGGGGGGCCGCCTGCAACATGGACGCGATCATGGAGATCGCGGCCCGGCACGACCTGCTGGTGCTCGAGGACACCTGCCAGGGCATCGGCGGCGGCTATGAGGGCAAGAAGCTCGGCACGATCGGCCATGCCGGCGCGTTCAGCTTCAACTACTACAAGAACATGACGGCCGGCGAAGGCGGGGCGGTCTGCACGAGCGATGCGAGGATCGCCGAGCGCGCCCGGTGCGCGATCGATCCCTGCCACTTCTACTGGCAGGGGCGCGACGAGGAGCAGAAGCCGTTCGCGGGCAATGGCGCGCGGGCCTCGGAGCTGATGGGTGCGATGCTGAACGTCCAGCTCGACCGCCTGCCCGGCATGATCGAGGCGATGCGCGCCGAGAAGAAGCGCATCCTGGCGGCCACGGCGCAGCTCGGCAATCTCGGGCTGAAGCCCTCGCCGATGAACAGCCCGGACCACGACTGCGCCGCCCAGGTCATGTACCTGCTGCCGACCGCGGCCGATGCCGATCGCTTCGTAAAAGTGTTTCCGAGCGTGATCGCGGGCAAGACCGGCCGCCACAACTACACCGAATGGGACCAGATCCTGCTCGGCGA
>CAVWCI010000036.1:0-93877 GCA_963753315.1 uncultured Alphaproteobacteria bacterium | reverse complement strand
GTCGTAAGCCTGCAAGGAACGGATCTCGCGGGCGGCACCACCGTCCGAGCGCGGGCAGGAGCGCGGCAAAGGAGAGGATGATTTCGAGCGCGAGCGCTAGGCGTTGGCCGGACAGGCGCGCGAAGAACCGGCGGCGAGTGGAGCGTCGGTGTCGCCGAAGTAATCCGTCCACCAGTCGTCGGCGCTCAGCGGCTTGGGCGGCTCGTCGGGCTTCCGCCACTGCAGCGACTCGCGGAAGGCGTGGTGGGTGTAGAGCCGCATGAACTCGCCGAGGTAGATGTCCGCGACGCGCGTGTCGCCCGCGACGACGACCATGTTCTCGTCGTTCTTCGTGGTCGAGGCGTCGCTGAAGTTGGCCGAGCCGGCGACGACGATCGGATCGTCGGAGAGCGGGTCGACCAGCATGAACTTGTTGTGGACGTAACGGACGTTGGTGTTCAGGCCCGACAGCCGCTCCTTGACCCAGCCGTCGATCTCGTTGGTGCGGATGAGCTAGCCGATCGCGAAGGTGTTCTCCGGCATGTTGCGCAGCTCCTGGATCTGCTGCTCCTCGGCCGTCCGCTCCGGGCCCGCCCTTCATCGGCCGCGTCTTCTGCTCCATCAGCGCGAGCCGGAACGGCGCGCGGCGCCGTTGCGGTAGACCTCCTTGAAGACGTCGTTCATGCCGAAGGCGAAGGTCATGAACAGGCCTTCGCGCGCGCGCTTGGCGAGCTCGGCGTACCAGGTCAGGGCGTCGAGGTTCGGGCGCGGGCTGAACAGGACGGTGGTGCCCGCCGGCGGCGGCATCGGCGGCAACGGCGAGATCGTTTCGAGCGCCGGGCGAGTCGTTGCGAGCTCCGGGTCGGCCGCGAGCGCCGTCCAGTACGTCGAGGAACTTCTGGGCGACCGCGGGCTCCTCGACCACGTGGGCGACGTTCGAGTGCCCGAAGATCCCGCCCTCCGAGAAGTTCGTGCCGCCGGTCCAGACCGATCGGGCTGGCCGTCCTCGAGCTTGACGATGAACTTGTTGTGCGAGATGTGCGGACGCGTTGGCCGTGCGCTCGGTGCAGGCGGCGTCCGAGGCCGAGTCGCCGACGGCGGCGCTGTTGTCGTCGCGGGGCTCCTCCTTGCGGGCGTCGTAGACGATCTGGACGTCGACGCCCCGGTCGAGCACCTCCTTGACGACCTGCAGGAAGGGCTCGTAGCGGAACTCGTAGGCCGCGATGCGCAGCGCGTGCGTGCCGGGCTCGGCGCTCTGCACGAAGTCCTCCATCGCCTCGTAGAGGCCGCGCGAGAGCCAGTCGAAGGCCTGCCGGTTGGCGACCTCCTCGGGCGCGCGGTCGCCGAAGCGGCGGACGTACTCCTGCGAGGCGGCGACGCCGCGGTTGAAGTAGACGTCGTGCGCGCCGCCTTCCGGGCTCTCGGTCGTGACCGTCGACCTCCGTGGCCGCGTGCGGGGTGAGGTTCGTCGGGCGCTGCCTTTCAGGGCCGTGACCGTGTAGGTGTAGTGGTGGCCCGGCTTGGCGCTGTAGTCCGCCCATTGGAAGCTCTGGATCGGGTGGTCCTTCGGTCGAATATTGCGAGCCCGCCGGAAAACCGGGATCGGTCTCCGCGAACGCCTTCATGCCCTCAGGTACCGGGCCTCGCTCTCTGGTCGATGCGGTGGATCGAGAAGCCCAGCAGGCCCGGGCAGTCGGCCTCCGGCAGGTCGAAGCCGAGGCTCACGACGTAGGTCCCGGCGACGGCATGGACCTTGAGACCGCCTGCGGTGGTCCGGCACCGAGACGTCCCTCCTCCCTCATTTGCGATTGCGAAAGGAACAGCAGCACCTTTCATGTCGTCGCGTCGATGAGCTGCCCGGCGACGCGTACTCGATCCGCTGCCTTGCGCACGCTCGCCTTCAGCACGTAGCGCACACCGAGCTCGCGGCCCACCTGCTTCACATCGACTGCCCGGCCCTTGTACGTGAAGCTCGACTTGCGCGCGATGACGAACAGCCACGTAATGCGCGACAATGCCGAGATGATGTCGTCCACGACGCCGTCGGCGAAATACTCTCTGGCTCGGGGTCGCCCGCTGAGGTTCAGGAACGACAAGCAAGACGCATGGTGGCACCGTTGGGAAGGACCAGCGCATGTGAAGATGCTTCATCCAGACTTGGCGAGTTCAGCTTTCTGAGAACTGAAATCATCCCGATGATCCCGCATTCCCTGATGTCGCCGACGAACCGTAGTTTGCGCGCGACCGTTCGGATCAGGCGTTGCTCCTGGCCGCTGTCGCCCTGCGCCAGCCGCATTGATATGACTGGTCAGGGTCGATTCCCAGACGATCCGCCCGCTCCCACCACCACGTCCAACAGCTCATCCTTGCTGACGACGTGCTCGCGGCTGCGCACCAGATACAGCAGCAGGTCGAAGACCTGCGGCCCGAGGGCAATCGCCTCGGCGCCGCGCGTGAGCTCACGCCGTTCAGGGGGTCGACACGTAGTCACTGAATACGCAACTGCACTTCGCGTTCCAGATCGCAAGCGAGGGTGGCGGGCACCCAGCCAACGCCACTCGCTGACCCTGGCAGTCGGGGCAAGCTATCAATAGCACAGTGGCCATCATCGGCACGCCGTGGCGCTGGCTCTGATCTCACAACGCCGGGACTGCCGCCCTCTAGCCTCCGGCTCGCCGCAGCCGAGGTCGCTGTCGAGGATGCGAAGGTCGAGAAGCTCGAGGCGGGGACGCGACTCGCCGAGATCGAGCAGGCGCGCGCCCTGGTCGCCGAGCGGCAGACGTCCCTGATCGGGCCGGCTGTCGATGACGACCAGGGCGGTCTGGCCCGGGTGAATCAAACCAGCTAGCCGAGGTGGTGGTGCCCCGAGCCCTGTTCGCCGAGATCCTGCGGAGGATTGACCGGCTGCGGCCAAGGCCGCCGCCGCTCCCGGCATGAGCATCGAGAGCGATGAACGACAGCAACTCGACGGGAGGAGAGGTGCGTCCATGATCGGCCGAAAACCGTTCGAAAACGGCTCAATCCGGGCCGCGAGCGCGAAGGGGCGGTTCTGCGCGGCGTCAGTGGCTGGCTCGAGCCCTCGGAGCCTTGGCTTGCGCGTCGGAACGGCATATCGTCGGCGTTCAGGAGCCGGTATATGGGAAATGTCGGTTAACAGGCGAGGCGCACGATCAACCGAGGAGGGCGTGGCATGAGCTGGCAGCCGGCGAAGGACCCAAAATGCGACCAGCCGCAGGCGCAGAACCCGATCGAGATGGTCATCGTGCCGCGGGCGCGCGACCTCGGCGGCTTCGAGGTGCGCCGGGCGCTGCCCTCGTCGCAGCGCCAGATGGTTGGCCCGTTCATCTTCTTCGACCAGATGGGGCCGGCGGAGTTCCTGCTCGGCCAGGGGATCGACGTGCGGCCGCATCCGCACATCGGGCTGGCGACCGTGACCTACCTGATCCGTGGCGAGATCATCCATCGCGACAGCCTGGGCACGCTGCAGCCGATCCGGCCCGGCGCGGTCAACTGGATGACCGCGGGGCGCGGCATCGCCCATTCCGAGCGCACCGCGCCGGAGGCGCGCACGGCGGGCGCCCAGCTGTTCGGCATCCAGACGTGGGTGGCGTTGCCCGCGCACGCCGAGGAGACCGCGCCGGGCTTCAGCCATCACGAGGAGGCGGAGCTGCCCCTGATCGCAGACCAGGGCTCGAGCGTGCGGCTGATCGTCGGCTCGCTCTACGGCCACCGCTCGCCGGTCTGGATGTTCTCCGAAATGTTCTATGCCGACGCGGCGCTCGCGGCCGGCGCGCGGTTGCCGCTCGATGCCAGCCACGAGGAGCGCGGGATCTACATCGTCGAGGGCACGATCGAGATCGCGGGCGATGCGTTCGAGGCGATGCAGCTCCTGGTCCTGCGGCCGGGCGATCCGATCACCGTGACCGCGCGGACGCCTGCCCGTCTCATGCTGCTGGGCGGCGAGCCGATGGACGGACCGCGTCACATCTGGTGGAACTTCGTGTCCAGCTCCAAGCAGCGGATCGAGCAGGCCAAGGCCGACTGGCAGGCCGGCCGCTTCACGCCGGTGCCCGGTGATCCCGAGTTCATCCCGCTGCCGGAGTGAGCCACGGGTCGAGCCTACGGCGGTTGCCGCCGCGCGACGGCAACCGAGCTGCCGTGCCCTACTCCTGGACGGAGAACATGTGGACGTTGGTCAGCCACTGCCCATTCGGTTGACGCTCCGTCAGGCGCACGGTGTTTCCCGAATTGGACAAATATTCACGATAAATTGAATGACAGTTCGATGTCGCTGCAAGGACTTCCGGTCACCTCGGCCGCATTCTCCGCTCATTCGATCGCGATCGACGTGGTCGAGATCGAAGGGAGGACCAAGCTATGAAGATCGTCGTCATTGGAGGCAGCGGCCTCATCGGCACGAAGCTCGTGAGCAGGCTTCGTCAGAAGGGCCATGAGGTCTTGCCGGCGTCACCCAACTCGGGCGTCAACACCATCACCGGCGAGGGACTGGCCGAGGCACTTGCGGGCGCTCAGGTCGTCGTCGACCTGGCAAACTCGCCCTCCTTCGAGGACAAGGCGGTCCTCGAGTTCTTCGAGACGGCTGGCCGCAATCTCTTTGCCGCGGAGGCGACCGCCGGCGTGGGGCACCATCTCGCGCTGTCGGTCGTCGGCGCCGACCGCCTTCCCGCAAGCGGCTATCTGCGCGCGAAGATGGCCCAGGAGAAGCTGATCAAGGCGTCCGGAATTCCGTATACGATCGTTCGCTCCACCCAGTTCTTCGAGTTCGTCGGCCCCATCGTCGAATCCGGCGTCGACGGCGACGTCATTCGGCTGTCGCCTGCCCTTCTGCAGCCGATCGGATCGGATGACGTGGCCGATGCGATGGCGGACGCCACGCTCGGCGCACCGGTGAACGGCACGATCGAGATCGCCGGCCCCGAGCCCTGGCCTCTCGACAAGCTCGCACGGGTGCTTCTGAACGCGAAAGGCGACAGACGCGAGGTGATCGCCGACGTTCACGCGCGCTACTACGGCACGGAGTTGAACGATCGGTCGCTGACGCCCGGCGACCATCCGCGCCTCGGCTCGATCCGATTCGAGGATTGGCTCAGCCGCACGTCGGCGCAGCGATAGTCCTTCGCCGCACAAGCGCGGCCCAACGCTTCGCAAGCTCAAACACAACGGGGAGACCACCGATGATCAGACAGTTCCTCTGCGCAGCGGCGCTGACGGCCCTTTGCGTTGGCGCAGCATCAGCCCAGGACGCCTCCGACAACAGTAAGGTGACGCTCGTCTACGATCACGAAATTCCCAACGTGCCCGGCAAGAGCATCAGGGGCGTGCTGGTCGAATACGGGCCCGGCGGCTCAAATCCCGCGCATACCCACCCGAAGTCCGCCTTCATCTATGCAACTGTCCTGGAAGGCGCGATCAAGAGCCAGGTCAATGATGGCCCGGTGACCACCTATCGCGCCGGCGAAAGCTGGTCCGAGCAGCCCGGCGACCGTCATCTCGTGAGCGCGAACGCGAGCGACACGGAACCCGCGCGCCTGCTCGCCGTCTTCGTCGTCGATACGAGCGAGAAAGAGCTCGTCTATCCGCTGAGCAAATAAGCACTGCCCCAAATTTGCCCGCGCCGGTGCCCGCCGGCGCGGACGCTCTGCCCTTATCCGGCGAACGCAAGCTCGATCCTCCTCATCGGGAGGTAAGGCATGATGGATCAAATGTCGCTTGACGCGTTCCTTGCGTCGCCACTCGTGCAACTGAATTTTGTCGGCCTCGCCGGGATCGTCGTCTGGCACCTGATTCCCCGCCGTCGCGCGAACACGCGGCTGGTAGTCCAGATCGCGTTCTTCGTTGTCATGACCGCCATTCTTGTCGGCAACGGCATCGCCCCGCACAGGTTCGAAGGTGATGCAGCGGAGGATGCCAGCGCGCTTCTTGCCGTATCCGCGAAGCTGCTCTGGTGGGTGCATCTGGCGTGGGCGATCATCGGCTTCGTGCGCATCTATCTCGTCCTCGAGGGCCAACCCCGGGAGGCGCGTCTTCTGCAGGACCTCGTGGTGGGCGTCGTCTATCTCAGCACGGCTCTGTCGATCCTTGCCTTCGTTTTCGGCGTGCCGATCGGCACGCTGGTCGCCACCTCGGGCGTGATTGCCATCATTCTTGGTCTGGCACTTCAAAATACGCTCAGTGACGTATTCTCGGGCATCGCACTCTCGCTCGGTCGGCCGTATGTCATCGGCGACTGGATTCTGCTCAGCGACGGAACGGAGGGACGCGTCGTCGAGAGCACCTGGCGGTCGACGCATCTCCTGACCGGCGCGAACAACGTGGTCGTGCTGCCGAACAGCTTTCTCGCCAAGCTCGGCCTGACGAATATCAGCCGTCCCGACGAAACCCATTGGCTGACCCTGATCGTGCGCGTGGCGCCAACGCGCATGCCGTCCATCGTCGTGGACGTCATGCGATCCGTCCTGTTGAGCTGCAATTCCATCGTGAAGGAGCCGCCGCCGCTCGTCGCGCTCAAGGGCCTCGATGCGACGGCGCTCGAGATCGAACTGCAGTTTGCGGTAGCAAGCCCTGCGCAGCGCACGCCGGCACGAAACGAAGTGCTCGATCTCGTGTATCGGCACTGCAAATCGGCCGGTCTGCTTTTGGCAATGCCGCCGGAATCTGCCATCGCCATGCTGGACTTGCCGACCGAGGAAACCGCGGAACCGCCGCGGGTGACGCCGCTCGAGCTCATCGAAGCGATCCCGATTTTCGCCGCGCTGACGGGGGACGAAAAGCGAGCGCTCGCCGAAGCGACCTCGGTGCGGGATTTCCGCAAAGGCGAGGTGATCGTCCGTCAGGGAGAATTGCTGAGCGCGCTGATGATGGTTCGGGCGGGCGTTATCGCCATGCGGCACGAGGAACGAAGACTTCGGACGGCTGGCGCCGGGCGATTTCTTCGGCGAGACGGGACTGCTCGCAGGCATGGGCGAAGCCTACACACTCGAGGCCTTGACGCGCGTCACTGTCTACGAGATCGACCAGCAGGCTTTTGCCCCGCTGCTCATCAATCGCCCGGCCATGGCGGAAGACCTCGCTTTGAGCTTGTCCAGACGCGCCCAACAGGTCCAGACCGGTGCGGCCCAGGGTCCTCAACAGGAGCGGAGCGTGCGCGCCTTCCTGAAGGGCAATCCAGACGATTTTCCACCACTAGATGTCAGTCGAGGTATTCTTATCCGGCCCGCTTGCGCACCCATTCGAAGCTGTTTGCCGCATTCGCAGGAACCTCTTCGGACACTGTCTCGATCAGATCGGAGTTACAAGCTCTGTAGCCGCCGTGGCGTGCAGGTCGGCCTCCTATTCCTTCGCCCGAGCGCAGGGTCAGATGTCGACTGCCGTTGTGAAGCTGATCGGCGTTCACGATCGCAGACTGCCGGAACAGCGGGTGATCCTGCACAGCGAGCCGCAAGGCATCCCACGTGCTTCATGCTCCAGTCGGCTCCCGGAGGAAGAGCTCTGCAGCTCGGCTTCCATTGCCCGGCGGACCTCTGCGGGCAACTCGACGGAGCGGCGTGCGCGCGGGTCGAACCAGACGCTGATGCACCCGGTGGTCGCGAGGCAACGGTCATTCGCCTTCCGCGATGATCGAAGTGATCAGGGCGATTCCGGTGCCGCGAAGGGCTGCGGCTTCAGTCCGGCAACACAGGACGTCTCGGGGGCGTGGGGATCAGCAAGGAAGGATACGATCACCGCCTGGGCGCAGGGCGACCAAGGGGAGACGTAGTGCCCGATGCCCGGGATGCTGATGATGGTTGCGTCAGACAGGCTTCGCCGCCGCGGCCTCCGCCCCGGCGAGCGACGTCAACGTATCGAGGCTGCCAGAGATCAGGAGCGTCGGGATGCTGCTCACGACGGGCCGGCGCATGGCCTCCGGGGCGGCGGGGACCTTCCAGACGTCGCGGCAGTCTTCGTTGAAATACGCCCAGCCGCCGACGCCCTGGCCTCGGATCGACGCGGGATAGTCCGGAAACGCTTTCCGCCCGGCCGCGGCGAGATCCTCCGGCGTCGCGAACGGGTAGTCTTCGCGACAGCTGACGCCAAAGGCCAGCCCATAACCGAGGGCAGGGACATCCGGACCGGATGGCGGTGCCCGGCTCTGCCCGACTCTTGGCGATCGCCTCGATGGAATGCGGCGTGCTTGGCAGCGAGCCCATCGATCAGATTCGGCGCGGCTTGGAGCAAGGGCACGGCATAGTTCTGGTTGCGCAGCCAGTCGACGAGTGCCCCGCCGTCGAGCATGACTTCGAGGTCTTCACCGGTGGCCGGGTCGCTGACGATTGTCGTCAGCGGCTCGGCCTCGAGCTTGTTGACCAGTCCGGTGAAGGTTTCCTCGAGACGGGGATGGGCCGCGTTGCAGGCCGGTTCCGCCGCGCAGGCTTGGAAGAGGTTGTCGAAGCCGGCGCGCGCGTTCTCCCAGTTTGCGGCGACGGTATAGGTCGTCGGCAAGACCGAAATCGAGGACGACGCTGCGGATGCCGTCGGGGTGGTCGCGCATGAGCGTCTGCGCAAGGTAGGAGCCATAGGAAACCCCGTAGACATTCCACGCGGCATAGCCGAGCACCTTGCGAAGATCGGCGAAATCAGCGGCACTTTCGGTCGAATTGTAGGCGCTAAGGTCGGCGCCGGTCGCGGCGAGTTTGCGGTGGCAGGCTTCCGTCGCCGCCAGGTGGCCGCGCTTGGTTGCCTCGGAATAGAAGCGCAGGCCAAGAAGCTCTCTGTCGAAGTCGTCGACGGACGCGCAGGTGAGCGCCGGTTCCGAGAGCCAGGTGCCGCGCTGGCTCATCAGCACGATGTCCCGGTCGCGGATGAATTCGGCGGCGACGACCGGGTTGGCGTCCCATGGGGCGATGTCGCCTGGTCCGCCAGCCAGAAAGACAACGGGATCGGGCAGCTTCTCCGGTGAGCGTCCAGGGTATTTCGCGACCATCGAGTCGAATGGTGCGACCGGTCGCCTGGCTGCGATTTTCCGGGACGACGAGGTAGCCGCAGCTCGCGTCGGCGAGCGCCTCGGCGCCCTGCAGCTTCGGGCATGGCGCGGGCTCGAAGCGCGGCACCAGCCACGCCTTGCTGTCGCGCACCGCATCGACCACCTCGCGAATCGCGTCGCTCACGAGCCGCGGCTGGTCCTTGTGGATCTCATGGCCGCTGTCGGTGCCGGTGATGTGCTTGGCGCCCGGCACGAGCGCGGCGAGCTTCGCCTGCGCTTCCTTCTGCGCCCGGTCGGTGACGTAACCGAAGTCCGGGGGAACGTCGGCCGGCAGCAGGCCGGCCTCGATGAATCCGGGAACCAGCGGTCCCCAGGGCCGGTCCGCGGACAGGACGATCAGCGGCATGGGCTCGAGCGGCGCGGCAGCGAGAAGCTCATCGAAGCTGCGGTCCGCATCGCCCCGCTCCAGGTCGGGATAGAGCTTCAGGCTCTCCGTCAGGTCGCCTTCCAGCAGGACACGCTGGATCGCCCACTCGTCAGGCGTCTCCGCTGTCCGGAGTCCCTCGCTCAGGGCATCGACAAGAATCATCCCGGCCACTTCGTCGGGGTGGGTCATCGCATAGAGCCGGACGACGAGGCCGCCATAGGAATGCCCGACCAGCACCACGGGCGTCGCGATGCCGGCGGCGCCCAGCAGCGCATGGAGGTCGGCGACCGAATCGGCTGCCGTGATCGGCTGCGCCACCGGGTCGCTGCGGCTCGGCGCCTCCCCGACCGGAGTTCCCGGCCGGTCGTAGGCGCAGACCCGCGTGAACTCGGCAACCGCGGAGAAGACGTTCATCACACCGGGCGCGGATACGGTCCAGTCGTCGGCGGCAGCTTTCCCGCCCGCGACGATGACGACAGCCGGAACCCCGGTCCCACGGCACTCGAGGTACATGTTGCGGCCGCCGCCGATGTCCACGAGGCCGGCCAAATCGTTGCTCTCTGCGAGCGCCGGCACCGGGGTGATGACGAGCAAAAGCGTGAGGAAAAGGGAGCGCTGACGTGACATGTCCGGCCTCCTTGGCGCGGCCTTGTGAAAATGTGCGGCGGGACCTCAGCGTCCCAGGCCCAGTATGCTGAAGCGTAACTTTTAAAGCATGAGGGCTCGCTACACAAACGCGCCCTAGTGTCTGCTCCCGGGTGATGCTCTGACCTGTGCCGGCCGCGATTGAGCTTTGACCCGCTCATGCATGCGGGTGGTTCAACGCGCCGGTCGGCTCCCGGAGGAAGGCCGCTGCAACTCGTCCTCCATCGCCTGGCGGACCTCGGCGGGCGGCTCGACGGAGCGGCGTGCGCGCGGATCGAACCAGACGCTGACGCAATCGGCGGTCGCGAGGCAGCGATCGTCGCGAAAGGTGCCGTAGGCCGAGCGGAAGGAGCGGTTGCCGACGCCGAGCATCCTGCCGCCGACCTGGACCTCGCCGGGCCAGGTCGTCTCGGCAAGGAAGTTGATGGTCATGCGCGCCAGCGCGGTGATGAGCCAGTCGGGCCCGGCGGCGCTGAACCTGCGCGTCAACATGACACGCGCCGCTTCGAACCACTCGGAGTAGACCGAGTTGTTGATGTGGCCCAAGGGGTCCAGGTCGCGATAGCGGATCGTGATCGTGGTCCAATGGCGGTAGCCGGCCGGATCGGTCAGGTCGACATCGTCGGGACTGCGCTCGCTCATCGCTCCTCCAGGCCTGTTCGCCTTCGCGCCGGCAACGGGTGCCTCGTATCTCTCGACTTGTTCGGGTGGAGGGGGTGACTGTCGGGGCGAGATGACCTGGTCCCGGCAGCTGCCGGGACCAGGTCGGCGGGCGGGACGCCGGAGGTTCCTGGGTCCCGACAGACCGTGTGTCAGCTCGGCGCCCGTCCGCTTTTGCCATTCAAGCCGAACAGTCGGTAGGGCTGCAAGCCCGCATACGAGGATGGTCATGACCCGCAACCTCGGTCAGTTTGGGTGTTTTGTCGGCGTGGATGTCAGCGCGGCGCAGTTGGATGTGCACCTGCTGCCAAGTGGCGATCGCGCCAGCTTCAGCCGCGACCGGCGCGGCATTGCACGGCTGGTCGTCTGGCTTGCCAGCCAGGCGCGCCTGCTGGTGGTGGTCGAGGCCACGGGTGGCTTGGAGCGCATGCTGGCGGTGGCGCTCGAGCGGGCCGGGATCGCGGTCGCCGTGGTCAATCCGCGCCAGATCCGCGACTTCGCCCGCGCCGCCGGCCTGCTGGCGAAAACCGATCGGCTCGATGCCTACGCGCTGGCGCTTGGAGCCTGTCCTCGGGCGGCCCTGCGGGCCGGCCCGGGGGGCGAGCGGCTGCGGCCGGTGCCGCGAGCGCCACGGTCGGCGGCCGACCAGGCATTGGCGGCGCTGGTGCTGCGCCGGCGGCAGCTCGCGCAGCTGGTCGAGGCGGAACACAACCGAGCCCGGCGTACGGACGAGCCCCTCGTCCACCGGTCGATCAAGACGCACCTGGGCTGGCTCGAGCAGGCGATCGAGCAGCGCCTCGAGGCCAGCTCCTTGTGGCGCGCGCGGGCCGCTCTTCTGGCGTCCGTGCCGGGCGTCGGCAAGGTGACCATCGCGACGTTGATCGGCCTGTTGCCGGAGCTCGGGCAACTCGACCGCCGAGCCGTCGCTGCGCTGGTCGGGGTCGCGCCGTTCGCCCGCGACAGCGGCCTGATGAAGGGCAGGCGCACCATCTGGGGTGGCCGAGCGCAGGTGCGCGCGACCCTCTACATGGCCGCCCTGGTCGCGGTCCGCCACAATCCGGCCCTGCGTGCCTTCTACCAGCGCCTGGTCATCGCCGGCAAAGCCAAGAAGCTCGCGCTCACCGCCGCCATGCGTAAGCTTCTCGTCATCCTCAACGCTATCCTCAGGGACCGCCAACCATGGCGCTCAGCACGACCAGCTTGACCAACCAAGACAGTCGCTGACACCGGCCCCCTGCCAGCGCAATGCTGCATTGCAGCAAAATAACTGGCGCTTAAGGAGCAGGCGTGACTATATATGATGCGAACTCAGGTCGTGGGGGCGACCCATGCCCACGTCGATTGCACCGAATCCGACTCCTGTTGCCACCACCCTCGCCCGCGAGCCGATCGCTGCGGTTCCCGAGCTTGCTCCGGCTGCCAGCCCGACGATCGAGCATGCGAGCGGTGCCGGCATAGCCATGCCGCACCACATCGTCATCGTCGGCGGCGGTGCCGGCGGCCTGATCCTCGCGACCAAGCTCGGCGACCGGCTCGGCCGGCGCGGCAAGGCGCGGGTCACGCTGGTCGACTGCGTGCTGACGCACGTCTGGAAGCCGCTGCTGCACGAGATCGCCGCGGGCACGCTGCACGCCGCTGCCGATGGCCTCGACTATCTGGTGCACGCGCGCCGGCATCACTTCACCTTCGAGCTCGGCCGCATGACCGGCCTCGATCGCCGCGCGAAAGAAATCCTGCTCGAGCCGGTCCACGATGCCAGCGGCGCCGAGATCGTGCCGGCGCAGCGTCTCGGCTACGACACCCTCGTGATCGCGGTCGGCAGCATGCTGAACGATTTCGGTGTGCCGGGCGTCACCGAGCACTGCCTCTATCTCGACAGCCTGGCGCAGGCCGAGCGCATCCAGCAGCGCGTGCTCGGCAAGTTCCTGCGCGGCCACAGCGAGTTCCCGCACGGCGGGCCCGCGCCGGCTGCAGGTCGCGATCGTCGGCGCCGGCGCCACCGGCGTCGAGTTCGCCGCCGAGCTGCGCCATGCCGGCCGCCAGCTGGTGGGCTATGGCCTGCGCGGGTTCGATCCCGACAGGAGCATCGAGGTCCGGCTGATCGAGGCGGCGCCGAGCGTGCTGCCGGCGCTGCCCGAACGGTTGCAGGTCGCGACCACGCGCGAGCTCGAGGCGCTGGATGTGCAGATCCACACCAGCCAGCAGGTCCGCGAGGTCACCGCCGAGGGCATCCATACCCGCAGCGGCGATTTTTTCCCGGCCGACCTGATCGTGTGGACCGCGGGCGTCAAGGGGCCGTCCTGGCTCGCCCAGCTCGACGGCCTCGAGGTCAACCGGTTGGGCCAGCTGGTGGTCGACCAGACGCTGAAGGTGACCCGGGACGAGCAACATCTTCGCGCTCGGCGACTGCGCCGCCTGCCCGCAGCCGAACAGCGACCGCCCGGTGCCGCCGCGCGCCCAGGCCGCGCACCAGCAGGCGCACACGCTGGCGAAGTCGCTCGCGCGTCGCGTCGAGGGCAAGGCCACGCTGCCGTTCCACTACAAGGACTACGGCTCGCTGATCTCGCTGAGCTCCGGCACCGTCGGCAACCTGATGGGCAACCTGTTCAGGAGCGTCACGATCGAGGGCCGCATCGCGCGGCTGGCCTACCTGTCGCTCTACAAGAAGCACCAGAGCGCCTTGCACGGCCTCGGCTGGGTGACCCTTCGCGCCCTCGGCAACCTCCTCCAGCGCCGCACCCGCCCGCAGCTCAAGCTGCACTGAAAATTCCGCCGCGGGAGCCAACGCTCGCGAGGCGCACGGTGCGGCTGACGACGCCTTTCGGAGGGTTGGTTCTGGCACTGGGGCCGCCGTGCCGCCGGTCAAAGGCACGGCGACGGTCGTGCGCTATTTCGTAGCTTCCTGTTCAGAATGCACCGGGAGCATCAGGTGCTCGTATGGGGTGCCCGGAAACATGACGTAGGCCTGCGATGGGTCGGGGTCCATGGTCCTCGGATAGATACTGGCCATCTCCCGCGCCGCCGGGCCGACGATCATGACATGCGGCCCAGTCTGGACCCAGTGGCTCTTGTCGGTCGCATGGGGATCGTGATTGCTGGTCCCCGTGTCCCCCGCCATCATGTAGATGAACCCGGTCTTGTCGGGTGGAGCCGTCTTGCCACCGACCGCCTTCATCCATTCCATGCCATTCGCGTCGGCGCACACCGGCGTGCCATCAGGATTCACCCGACAGGTGAAACCGTTGGACCCGGTTTGCAGGGTTTTGGCGTCGCCTTTCCCCTGCATCATGATGATCGTCGCCTCGCCCACGATCGACTCGGGCGCGGCGGTCTTCGCTTTCGCGATGTATTCCGGTTCGGACTTGGGAACCTCTGCGGTCGGGAATGCAAATGCAGATGTCACGAAGGCTGCAGTGGCTATGCTGAAGGCAAACCAAGAGAGAATGTGTTTGCAGTCCATGTGTCTCACCTCCTTCAGGCTCGACCGGCCCGGCAATGGTACTCCCCGCCTATGTCGATCACAAGGCGGCATAGGCCTGTCACGTTAGGCTCGCACCTCTACGTCACGCCCGCACGCGCGGCAGGTGGATGTAGGGCCAGGGGTCCGGCATCTCGCCGACCTTGGCGGTCAGCAGCGCCGGCTCGTCGCGGGAAAGCGCATCGGCCAGGGCCTCGGCGAGGTCGTCCGGCTCCTGTGACCTGACGCGCCGCCATGCCGAAGCTCGAGGCCAGCTGGACGAAATCCGGATTGCGCAGGTCGCTCGCGATGATCCGGTTGCCGTACAGCTGGCGCTGCATGCGCCGGACGTTGCCGTACGCGCCGTCGTCGAACACCACGGTGACGACGGCGATGCCGTGCTGCACGGCGGTGGCCAGCTCCTGGACGTTGTACATGAAGCCGCCATCGCCCGCGATCGCCACCACGGGCCGCCCGGGGCAGGCGACCTTGGCGCCGAGCGCCACGGGCAAGCTCATGCCGAGCGTGCCCTGGTAGCCGCTGCTGATGTATTGGCGCGGCCCGTAGACCGGGAAGGCGATGCGGCTGACATAGCCGATCTGGGTGAGGTCCTCGACCAGGATGCCGTCCTCCGGCAGGGCCGCGCGGATCGCCTCGATCCAGCCTAGCTGCGGCGCCAGCTCGCGCCGGTAGAGCGCCCAGACCTCATCCTTCACGGCCGCCACGCGCTCGCGCCAGCCGGCCCGATCGGCGGCGCCGATCTGCGGCAGCAGCGCCTCGAGCGCCTCGCTCGCATCGGCCAGCAGCGCGACCTCGGGCCTCGCATGGCGCGCGATCTCGGTGGGGTCGAGGTCGATGCGGATCACCTTGAGCGCTGCGTCCAGGCCCCAGTCCATCTGGACGCGCTGGAAGCGCGAGCCCACCGCGAGCGCGACGTCGACCTCCGGCCACAGGCGATGCGCCATCGTGAGGCTGATGCTGAGCGGCGAGCGGTCGTCCATCACGCCCTGGCCCATCCAGCCGGCGACCACGGGCGCGCCCAGGCGCTCGGCCAGCTCCCGGACCAGCGGGCTCGCGCCGGCAGCGCCGCCGCCGACGAAGATCATCGGCTTCTGCGCGCCGTTCAGCAGCTCGGCGGCGCGCGCCAGCGCCTCGGGATCGGGCTCGGGCGGTCGGTGCGGCAGGCAGCTCGACGCGCTCGGTCGTGACCCAGGCCTCGCGCGCCATGACGTCCATCGGCATCTCGAGCGCGGTCGGGCGCGGCCGGCCCGACGCCATCTGCGCGAACGCCTCGGCCACCAGGCGGGCGGCATCCTGCGGCGCATCGACGCGCGCCGCCCATTTGGTCAGGCGCCGCATGATGCCGAGCTGATCGGGCAGCTCGTGCAGCAGGCCGACGCCGCGGCCGATGTGGCGGGACGGGATCTGGCCGGAGAGGCAGAAGACCGGCGCGCTGGCGGCATAGGCGGTGGCGAGCGCCGCCGTGGTGTTGAGGAAGCCCGGGCCCGGCACGACGCAGTAGGCAGAGGGCCTTCCGCTCGCCGCGGCATAGCCGTAGGCCATGTAGCCCGCACCCTGCTCGTGCCGGGTCACGACCCAGCGCAGGCGCTCGCCGGCGTCGTGCAGGGCGTTGAAGAACGCATCGTTCTGCACGCCCGGCAGCACGAACAGGGTGTCGATCCCCTGCGCCGCGAGCGCCCCGAGCACGGCTTCACCGCCGGTCATGCGTGCCATCCGCATCTCCTCCCGTGTTCAATCGTCTCGGCACGGCTGCGCCGCGGTCGATCTGGTTTGCACCGGCCCCGACCCCCGTCCGGTTAACCAGGATACCCCGATGCTGCACGGCGCATTTGGGTGGACGGGAGCGGCTGCCGGCCGGTTCCGCGCAACCGGAAAACGCGCTAGCCTCTAACCTTAACGGATTCTTAACAGGCGTCGATCCGGCACGCTCTCCTCCGGTGACCCGGCACGATCGGGGGCCAGGGATGGCCGGGGCGGACGGCAGGGAACCGGGGAGGTCCGGATGAAGAAGCTGATCAACGCGGTCGACGACGTGCTGAGCGAGAGCCTGCAGGGCTTCGCCGAGGCGCATGCCGATCTGGTGCGGATCTCGCAGGACCCGACCTACGTGGTGCGGGCCGACGCGCCGGTCCGTGGCAAGGTCGCGCTGCTCTCGGGCGGCGGCTCGGGCCACGAGCCCATGCATGCAGGCTTCGTCGGCCACGGCATGCTGGATGCGGCCTGCCCGGGACAGGTGTTCACCTCGCCGACGCCGGACCAGATGGTCGCGGCCGCCGAGGCCGTCGACGGCGGCGCCGGCCTGCTGCTGATCGTCAAGAACTACGCCGGCGACGTGATGAACTTCGAGATGGCCGGCGAGATGCTGTCGGCCGACGTCGCCACGGTGCTCACCAACGACGACGTCGCCGTGGAGGATTCCACCTACACCACCGGGCGGCGCGGCGTCGCCGGCACGGTGCTGGTCGAGAAGATCGTCGGTGCCGCGGCGGAGGCGGGCGCCGATCTCGCCGCCTGCAAGGCGCTGGGCGACCGGGTCAACGAGGCGACCGGCTCGATGGGCGTGGCGCTGACCAGCTGCACCGTGCCCGCCGCCGGCAGCCCGACCTTCGCGATCGGCGAGGACGAGATGGAGATGGGGGTCGGCATCCACGGCGAGCCCGGCAGGCGCCGGGTGGCGCTCGCGAGCGCGAATGCGATCGCCGACGAGCTGATCGGCGGGATCTGCGCCGCCCTCGATCCCAAGGCCGGCGAGCGCGTGCTGCTGCTGGTCAACGGCTTCGGCGGCACGCCGCTGATGGAGCTCTATCTGATGTACCACGCCGCGCTGCAGCGCTGCCGCGATCGCGGCCTCGAGGTCGTCCGCTCGCTGGTCGGCAACTACACCACCTCGCTCGAGATGGCCGGCTGCTCGCTCACGCTCACCCGCCTCGACGACGAGATGATCTCGTTGTGGGACGCACCGGTCCACACCCCGGCCCTGCGCTGGGGCCGGTAGTCCGCAACGGTTCAGCCGCCATGCAATACCGCCGCGAAATCGATGGCCTGAGAGCCGTTGCCGTCATCCCGGTCGTGCTGTTCCACGCAGGTTTCGGGATCTTCGGCGGCGGCTACGTCGGCGTCGACGTCTTTTTCGTGATCAGCGGCTATCTGATCACGAGCATCCTGATCGCCGAGCTCGAGCGGGGCGACTTCTCGATCATCCGCTTCTACGAACGACGTGCCCGGCGCATCCTGCCCGCCCTGTTCTTCGTCATGCTGGTCTGCGTGCCGTTTGCGTGGATCTGGATGGCCCCGTCGCAGATCGAGGATTTCGGCCGCAGCCTGGTCGCGGTCAGCCTCTTTGCCTCGAACATCCTTTTCTGGCGCGAGAGCGACTATTTCGCGCCGGCAGCGGAAGAAAAGCCCCTGCTGCATACCTGGAGCCTCGCCGTCGAAGAGCAATACTACATGCTCTTCCCGCTGCTCCTGCTGCTGGCGTGGCGGTTCGGCCGCTGGCGCGTGTTCTATCTGATCGCCGCGATCGCCGCGGCGAGCCTGGCGCTTTGCGAATGGGGCTGGCGCGAGGTGCCGGTCGCCACCTTCTACCTCGCCCCGACCCGTGCCTGGGAGCTGCTCGCGGGCTCGCTGTGCGCTTTCCTGCAGTTCGGCAAGGAGCAGAAGCGCGACGATCTGCTGGCGGCCCTCGGCCTGGGGCTGATCGTCTTCGCGATCTTCGTCTTCGACGCCGCTACGCCGTTCCCCTCGCTCTATGCCCTCGTGCCGGTCGGCGGGACTGCGCTGATCATCCTCTTTGCCGCCGACGGGACCTGGACCGCCCGACTGCTTTCCCACCGGTCATTGGTCGGCATCGGGCTGATCAGCTACAGTCTCTATCTCTGGCATCAGCCGCTTTTCGCCTTCGCGCGCATCTACAGTGTTCATCAGCCGTCGCAAGCGCTGATGCTCTGCCTCGCGCTGTTGTCTCTCGTGCTCTCCTACCTGACGTGGCAATACATCGAAAAACCGTTCAGAAGAAAGCAACGGAGGTCCCTGCCCGCCGCGTCGTCGATGCTTACTGCGTCCGCAGCCGCAATGATCCTGTTCCTGGGCGCTGGCGTCGTGACCGACGCGGCCGATGGATTTTACGAGCTGAAATCCACGGACAGACAACTTCTGCTGATGCGCACGGCAACGGCAAGCCCGATGAGGGACGACTGCCACATCTCGGATCCAAATGTTGAAGAGCCAGGTGCCTCCTGCGAGTATTTCTCCCGCAACGTCAAGTTCGCTACCTTTGGCGACAGCCATGCCGTGGAGCTTGCTTATGCTCTGGCGGAACGGCTGCGGGGGTACGATCTGGGAATGCGGCATTTGAGCCTCAGCGAATGCGCTCCTTCTTATGGAAAAGAGCGTGACGCATCGGATTGCTCACATTGGACCGATGCTGCCATCAACAGCATCATTGGCGACGACGAGATTGACACTATTATCGTCGCCTATCGCATCAATGCGTACTTGTTTGGCGGCCATGAGGACAGCTATCCCGAGCTGCCCATGGAGATCGCCGAGACGGAAAGACGGATGGTATGGGATTCGTATATCCGTATTCTTCAGCATCTCGTGGAATCGGGCAAGAAGGTGGTGCTTGTTCTGCAAGCGCCCGAGCTGCCGCAGAGGATGGAAGGCCTCATCTATGACCCGACGTCCGCCCACGCCAACCTGCCGGGTCTCTCGAGGGATTGGTGGACCAGACGGACCGCCTACGTGCGACAGCACCTCCAGGAGATCCCGGCTGGCGTCATGATTGTCGATCCTGCCAATTCATTCTGCGATGAAGCTGTCTGTTACGCAGGACAGGAAGAGATCGCTTACTACTTCGATGACGACCATATGTCGGTAGCGGGTGCAGGCATTGTTGCCGATGAGATATTGAGCAAGTTGGGATTTCCCGTCGGGTCGGACCGGCGCCGCGGTGCGCGCAGAGAGTTTGGCGTATTCGGGGCGGGCGAGTTTCGAGGCGGTGGCCGTTGGCGGGCTGGAGCTCGTCGCCGGCCCGGTCAGCGCCGAACCACCAGGGCGATGATCCGGCTGGCGGTCTGGCGGATGGTCGCCTCGAGCTCCTTCTGCAGCCGGGCATCGTCGAGGACCGGCACGCGGATGCGAAGGTCGTAAGTCTTGTCGGCGCTCGGCGCCCGGTGCGCCCTCGCCCTGCCTGGGATGCGCCGCCGCATAGGCGCCAAGAAAGGTCTTCCGCTCCTCGGGCGAGAAGTGGCAGATCTCGAAGATCGCGTTCAGATGCGGCGCCGGCACCGGCGAGGCATAGGAGGGATTGGTGATCTGCGAGACGAAGCTTTTGTGCTTGCCGAGCGTGAGCGCGATCTTCTGCCGCGTGCCGGACGGTCGGCGGTCGATGTAGGTGCGCAGGATGCGCTTGTAGTTGGCGATCGCCTCGGCGCGATCGGCCGGGCGCGACGGGGCATCGCTCATCGCCGCCATCAACGCTCCTGCGGCCAGCGCGCGATCGCCGCCTTGACCGGCCCGAGCTGGGCCGGGGTCACCGAAAGCCGGCGCAGGCCGAGGCGCAGCAGGGTCGAGATGTGCGTCGGATCGGAGGCCAGCTCACCGCACAGGCTGACCTCCACCCCACGCCCGCCGGCAGCCTCGACGACCTGCCGGATCAAGGCGTGGACCGCCGGGTTGCGGGGGTCGTAGAGTGGTGCCACGGCAGGATTGTCGCGGCTCGCCGCCATCACGTACTGGACCAGGTCGTTGCTGCCGATCGAGTAGAAGTCGGCGGCGAAGGCCGTCGCCGTGAGTGCTGCCGCCGGGACCTCGACCATCATGCCGAGCGGCGCCATGGCCGCCTCGATGCCCGCCGCACGCAGATCCGCCACGACCTCCTCGAGCATGGCGCGCGCTGCTTCCAGCTCGCGCGGCAGGGTCACCATCGGCAGCATGATCTTGAGATCGCCCCTGGTGGCGGCGCGGGCGAGCGCGCGCAGCTGCACCCGAAAAACCTCGGGCCGCGCCAGCGACAGGCGCAGGCCGCGCAGGCCGAGGAAGGGGTTGCGCTCGCCATCGACCGTGAGGCCCGCGACCGGCTTGTCGCCGCCGGCATCGAGCGTGCGCACGATCACCGGCCGACCCGCGGCCCACTCCACGATCCGGCGGTAGGCCTGGTACTGCTGCTCCTCGTCCGGCAACTCCCTGCCCTGGAACAGGAACTCGGTGCGGGTGAGGCCGATGCCGTCGCAATGCGCCGGATCGAGACCCTCCAGCAAGGCAGGGTCGTCGACATTGATGGCGACATGGACCCGCTCGCCGTCCGCGGTCACGGCCGGCGCGGCGAGGAACCCGGCGTCCGCCTGCGCCTTGCCGGCGAGCGCGCCCAGGCGTCTTCGGGTATCGGCCAGCGTATCCGGGCTCGGGTCGAGGATGAGATGGCCCTTCTCGGCGTCGAGCACGGCGAGCGCGCCGTCCCGCAGCGCCTTGAAGCCGGCCTCGAGGCCGACGATCAGCGGCGTGCCGCGGGCGCGCGCCAGCAGGGCGACGTGGCCGGCAGCGCTGCCGCCTTTGGTCGCGGCGCCGACGTAGTGCGTCCAGTCGATCTCCAGGAAGCGCGAGGGGGTCAGCTCCTCGTCGGCATAGATCGCCGCCTGCCCGCCGCTATCGGAGGGCATGTCGGCGGCCGGCGCCAGCGCCCGCGCGACCCGATCGCGCAGATCGACGAGGTCGGCCGCGCGCGCCCGAAAGGTGTCGTCGTCGGTCGCCCGGTAGTCGGCGATCTCGCGGTCCAGGGCGCTGCCCCATGCCGTGTCCGCCGGCTGCCCGGCGCGCACCGCCTCGAGGATCGGCTCGATCAGGTCCTCGTCCTCGAGCAGGGCCAGCTGAAACTCGAGGATCTGGGCGCGGCCATCTCGTCCTGCGCCGCCTCGCCGAGCGCCGCCAGCTGCGCTGCCGCCGCCGCGAGCGCAGCACGCAGCGCCTGCTCCTCCTCGTCCGGCCGGCCGGCCGCGCGTCGCAGGCTCCGCGCCGTCCGCTGCAACGCGACTCGGTCCCGACCGCAAGGCCCGGCGATGCCACGACCCCCGCCACGACGGCGCCGCCGATGGCGTCAGTCATGGAAATCCCGCTCGACCAGGGCGACCAGCGCCGCGACCGCCGCGGCCGCGTCCGGGCCGTCGGCGGCAAAGGCGAGGCGCTCGCCGCTGCGCGCCTTCAGCTTCATCACGCCGTTGGGCGACTTGGCGTTGACCCAGGCGCCCTCGCCCGCGCGCACGCGCACTGCGGCCTGAAAACGCTTGGCGAGCTTGGTGAGCTTGACGGCGGGCCGGGCGTGCAGCCCGGTCGGGTCGCGGACCACGGCCTGGCCCTCGGCACCGACCGGAACCGGCGGTGATGGCTCAGCAGCCATCGAACCCGCTCATGGCGAAAGCTCTTCGGCGATCGCGCGCACCTGTGCCAGCGCAGCGCCGCCCGACGCCTCGGTCGCCGCCATCACGGCACCCTCGACGATCGGCGCATCGCAGACGACGACGTTTTCCTGCCATGCGGCCGGCAGAAGCTCGATCGCCATCTCGCTGTTGGTCTCGGCGCCGCCGAGATCGACCAGGACGGCGACGCCGGCAGGGCCGTAGACCGATTCGATCGCCTGCTTGATCGCCGCGACGTCGGTGCCGAGCCCGCCGTCCGGATTGCCGCCGCAGGCCGCCACCCGCACCTCGTCGCCGACCATCTCGCGCACCATGTCGGCAGCGCCCCGCGCCACCAGCGCCGAGTGCGAGACGATCACGATCGCGACGTTGCCGGCCATCAGGCACGACCGTCCAGCACGTCGCAGACCGCCTCGATCAGGAGCGCGCTCGACCTGGCGCCGGGGTCGAGATGGCCGATCGAGCGCTCGCCGAGGAACGAGGCGCGCCCCTTGGTCGCGCGCATCGGCGCGGTCGCCGCCAGCGCCTCTTCGGCCACGGCGCGGACCTTCGCGGTCAGCGCGCCGGGCGCAGCGCCGTCGGCCGCCCCTGCCTGCAGCGCCTGCAGGGTCGGCACCAGCACGTCCAGCATGGTCTTCTCGCCGACATCCGAGCGGCCGCGCTTCTTGACCGCCTCGATGCCCTGGCCGAAGGCCTCGGCGAGGCTCGCGGCATCGTGCGGCACGGCCGCCTTGCCCATGGCCATGAGCAGGCTGCCGTAGAGCGGCCCGGAAGCGCCGCCGACCTTCATCACGAGGGTCTTGCCGGCCTCGAGCAGGGCCTGGTCGAGCGGCAGGGCTGCGAGCTCCTCGCGCGCCTGCGCGATCGCATCGAAGCCGCGCCGCATGTTGATGCCGTGATCGCCATCGCCGATCGCCTGGTCGAGCGCGGTCAGCTGCCGCGGCATGCGCACGGATCGCCGTGACCGCGGCATCGCAGGAGTCGCCCGACCAGGTCAGGTGCCATAGACTCTCTCCTTGGACGCGGCCAGCGCAGGCCAAAGTTTAGTTCATCGCACTATGGACTAAACTAAACTCCCGGTCAAACGAGCTTTCGCGACCGCCGATCGCGGCCGGGCTCGCCAGAGCCTGTCCGGCTTTGCGACCATCGGCTGAGTGCTAACCCGATGGCTCGTCTGGCCAGCGGCGAGCGCTGTGGAAGACGCGCAGGATCTCGACAAGGTCGCCCTGAACCCGGTACGGCACGATGTAGGGCGTGCGTGGGACGACCAGCTCGCGCGTGCCGGGCCATCGGCCGGGGCGGCCACGGTACGGGATCTCAGCGAGCAGACGAACCGCAGCCTGGATGCGCTGCACGACGCGCGCCGCCGCCCTCGGATCCTCGGCCGCGACGTAACGGTAGATCTCTGTGACGTCGGCGAGCGCGTCGTCGAGCCAGCGGACCTCCATCCGCCGCTAGCGCGCCTTGAAGGTCCTGGCAGGCTTGGGGTTCTCACCTCGGGCGAGCGCGTCGAGATAGCGCGTGGCGTCCTCGTCGCTCACGAACGGGCCGCCCGCGTCGGCCTTCCGGACCGCCTTGCGGATCTCCTCGATCTGCCACGCATTGGCGTCGACATACTCGGTGATCGCCTCGGCGGCGAGGTAGGATTTCGAGCGCCTGGTGCTTTCCGCCAGGCGGTCGAGCTTGCCCTTGAGCTCTCGGCTCAAGCGCACGGTCAGGGTCGTGCTGTCGGCCATGCCGCATACCTTGCGCGATGTCGCGCACATCCTAGCACACGAATGCGCCTCGTTCCGGCCGCGCGACCCGGTGGGGCCGCGCCGGCGGTCGGCATCAGAAGTCGAAGTCGTCGATGTTGTCCTTGCTGTAGACGAAGGGCGGCCCGAGCAGGACCTCGCTGCCGTTGACGATCTGCAGCGCGCCGAGCCGTCCCGCCTCGACCTCCGTGGCGCCCGGCTGCAGCTTGCCGTCGGCGACCGCGCGCATGACGTGGACCGCGGCATAGCCGAGATCGACCGGGTTCCACAGCACGACCGACTTGACGCAGTCCGAGGCGACGTAGGGCTTCATCGCGTTCGGCGTCGCGAGGCCCACCACCGCGACCTCGCCGCACAGGCCCGCCTGGCTCACCGCCTCGGCCGAGGCCGGCGTCGCGACGCTGGTCATGCCGAACAGGCCATTGAGGTCCTCGCCGTACTTGTTGAGCAGCGTGGTCGCCTGGTTGAAGGACAGGATGTTGTCCTCCTGCGCCTCGACCGTCTCGAGCCACTCGAGGTTCGGGTAGCACTCCTGGGCATAGGCCCACATCTCGGCGATCCAGCGTGCCTGGTTGGGCGTGGTGAAGGTGCTGGTCACGATCCCGAAGCTGCCGTCCTCGCCGATCTCGGCGACGATCGAAATCGATCATCGACTTGGCGATGCCGTTGAACTCGGCCTGGTTGACGAACCATTCGCGGGCATCGGGCTGCGCGTTGGCGTCGTAGCCGACGACGTGGATGCCCTGGCCCAGCGCCTTCTTCAGCACCGGCGCGATCGCCACCGGGTCGTTGGCGGCGAACAGGATGCCGTCGACGCCCTGGGTGATGTAGTTGTCGATGAAGGTGATCTGGTCGTCGATGTTGGCCTCGGTCGGGCCGTCGGTCGTGACCTGGACGTTGCCCAGCTCCTCGGCCGCCTGCTGCATGCCCTGCGTCGTCGCGGCGAAGTAGCCGATGCCGATCAGCTTGGGCACGTCGATCAGCGTGATCTCCTGGCCGGCGAGGTCGGGAGCGTCCGTGGGCTGGCCGCCGTCGTAGTCCTTGGCGACGACCTCGCCGCCGCCGCCGTCGCAGGCGAGCGGATTGACGTCCAGATCGTCGGCACCGTCCCAGCGGTCCTGTGCCAGCGCGGCCCCTGCCAGCAAGGTCGTGCTGGCGACGAGCGCCGTGCCTGCGACAAGCAAGCGGGTTCTGAGCATTGCTACCTCCCTGAGCAGCCATGTGAGCAGCGGTGATTGACGCCGACCTTAGCCCGGCCGCCATCCGCCCGCCAGCGTCTGATCTTGCCGACGCGCCGCTCGAGCCGGATCATTTCAGCCTGGCATCCCGATCCGCCTCCGGTCACGGCCGAGATAACGCGATCCGTTCGGGGTGTCTCTAGTCCATCCATCATTCAGCCTTTGCGTGCTCAGCACATTGGCGATACCTTCGGTTGCGTCCTGCGCCGGGGCAATACGATCGGGGCAGCGCCAATTGCTGATTTATTTGTTGGCCGAGTGATTTCCCGCTCGGCAGGGATTTGGAGAAACACCATGCTCGATCGCTCGATTTCCATCATGACCGTTGCGGCCCTCGCGACGTTGCTCGCCTGCCCGGTCGCGGCCCAGACGCCGGGCGACTGTGCGACCCTCGAAGATCTGAAGATCGAGGACACCAATCTCTTGTCCTCGACGGTCGTGCCGGCCGTGGACGACCTGCCCGAGTACTGCCGGGTGCTGGGCTACGTCCGCCCGGCGATCAACTTCGAGATCCGCCTGCCGATCCAGAGCTGGAACGGCAAGTTCTACATGGCCGGCTGCGGCGCGCAGTGCGGTAAGGTGGAAGCCGACCGGCCGGGCTTCACGAACGCGCCCAATCATGGGCTGCGCCGCAATTACGCCGTCTCGACCATGGACGGAGGTCACTGGGGGTCGAGCCGCTGGGATACCAGTTGGACCCAACTCAACGACCCGATCGCCCGCTTCGACTTCGCGCAACGCGCCGTAACGGAGACGGCGCGGGTGTCCAAGGAGGTGATCGCCGCCTACTACGGCGAAGCGCCGGAGAAGTCGTACTTCGCCGGCTGCTCCAACGGCGGCCGCCAGGCGAACATGGAGGCGTGGAAGTATCCGGACGATTTCGACGGCATCATCAGCGGCTGCCCGTCACTCTACAAAGCGGAAAACCTCAGCAGCTGGACGTGGACCACGAAGGCCAACAGCGGGCCGGACGGCGAAAGCATCCTCGCCTTCAGCAAGGTGCCGATGATCGCCAAGGCGGTGTACGACGCCTGTGCCGGCGAGGACGGCTTGGTCGACGACCCGCAGCAGTGCAACTTCAAGCCCAGGACTCTGCAATGCGAAGGCGCAGCCGGCACAGAATGCTTGACTGCTGCGGAGGTTGAAACACTCGAGAAATGGTACGGTCCAGCCGAGAACAGCAACGGCGACCAAATCTACCCAGGTCTGCCGCTCGGCTCCGAGCCCTATTGGAATTTCTGGATGGCGCTCGAGGATGAGGAGAGTTGGCGCGAGGACAGAGCCTCCCTCAAAGATACTCTTCGCTACACTGGCTTCACTGAAGATCCGGGCCCCGACTACGACGTCGCCCACTTCGATTTCGACAAGGATCCGGAACTCTTGGTTCAAGGTTATAGCGACATGGAGGCGAGCGGCACCGATTTGTCGAAGTTCAAGGCGCGCGGCGGCAAGCTGCTGATCTATCAAGGTCTGGGAGATGTGATCGCGATGCCTGAGGCGACGCGGCAGTGGTACGAGACGCTGACCAAGGACATGGGCGGGGATGCGGGCACCATGGAATTCGCGCGTCTGTTCATGGTCCCCGGCATGAGCCATTGCAGCATCCCCTCCGGTCCGGGCGTCGCCGATAGCGGCTTCGATCCGCTGCCTGCCCTCGAGAAGTGGGTCGAGCAGGGCGTTCCGCCCGAGAGCATCGTCATGACCAAGACCGATGACGACGGCAAGACCGAGTGGACCCGCCCGGTCTGTGTTTATCCTCAGGTCGCAGCCTACAAGGGCTCAGGCGATCTCAACGACGCCGCCAACTGGGCCTGCGGCGGCGCTTGATCGCGTTGACGACGGGGCCCGCTTGGCATCTCCGGCAGCGGGCCCCTCTCCCTTGAAGTCACTCGCTCTTGGCGACGTTCCAGAAGAACGGCGCCGGCCCGTGCAGCAGGCCCGTCACGTTGTCGCGGTGCGCGATCGGCTGATACCACTGGCCGACATAGGCGTGCGTGCCGACCTCGAGCGCGCGCGCCTGGATCTGGTGCGCGAGCTCCTTCTGCTTGGCCGGATCGGTCTCGGTGGCGAACGCGAGCCGCATCTCCTCCAGCTGCTCGTCGCACGGCCAGCCGAACCACGCCTCCTCGCACGCCGCGTTCAGGCCGGCGGTGCTGATCGGGTTCAGCACGTCGGCCGCGACCCACGAGGTCAGCAGCGCGTTCCAGCCGCCCTCGGCCGGCGGCTCCGCCCGGGCGCGGCGCGCGACCACCGTCTGCCAGTCCATCGACTGCATGTCGACCGTGAAGCCGCCTTTCTCCAGGAGCTGCTTGGCGACCGGGGCGAGGTTGGTCAGCACCTGCAGGTCGGTCGAATGCATCAGCGTGACCGGGGTGCCGTCGTAGCCGGCCTCCTCGAGCAGCTGCTTGGAGCGCTCGAAGTCCGATTCCACCAGCACGGCAGCACCCGCATCGGTCGCGAACGGCGTGTCGCAGACGAACATCGCCGGGCAGACCTTGTAGTAGCGGGGATCGCCGATCACGGCGCGCAAAAAATCCTCCTGGTTGAGTGCTGCGATCGCCGCCTGGCGGACCTTCTGATCGTCGAACGGCGGATGCAGCCAGTTCATGCGGAACATGTACTGGTTGCCGAGCGGATTGTAGTCGAACAGCGCGATGCCGCCGTCCGCCTCGATCACCGGCAGAAGGTCGTGCGGCGGCGCCTCCATCACGTCGATCTCGCCGTTGATCAGCGCATTGACCGCGGTCTGGTGGTCGGGGATCCAGAGCCACTCGACGCGGTCGACCTTCGCGACCTTGCCGCCGGCCGCCCAGGACGGCGGCTCGTCCCGCGGCTTGTAGTCCTCGAACTTCGTGAACACCGCCTTGTTGCCGGGCTCCCATTCGTCGCGCTCGAACACGAACGGGCCGGAGCCGACATACTCGGAGATCTGCTCGCCGGACGGCGTCTCGGCGATGCGCCTGGGCATCATGAACGGCACGTTCGAGCTCGGCTTGGCGAGCGAGAGCAGCACGAGACCGTAAGGCTCCTTGAGCTGCATCTCGAAGGTTTTGTCGTCCACGGCCTTCATGCTGTCGACGAAGCTCATCAGCAGCTGGCCCATGCTGTCGTTCTGGCCCCAGCGCTCGATCGAGGCGATCGCGTCCTCGGACGTGACGGGCTCGCCGTCGTGCCACAGCAGGCCGTCGCGCAGCGTGAAGGTGTAGGTCAGGTTGTCGTCGCTGATCTCGTAGCTGTCGACCATCTGCGGCTGGATCTCGAGGTTTTCGTCCAGCGCGAACAGCGTATCGTAGACCATGTAGCCGTAGTTGCGGCTGATATAGGCCGTGGTCCAGATCGGATCGACGATCTTCAGATCGGAATGCATCACCACCCGCAGCGTGTCCTCCTGAGCGCCGGCCGGCGGCGCGCCCGCCACCACCAGCGGCATCGCCAGCACCGGCCCCAGCAGCCAGGACGCCGCCCGTGTCAGCTTCATCATCGCTCTCCCTCCAGACTTCGAGGTCCGCTCAATGTCGGTTGTGGGTCAGGTTTGCCGCATAGGGGCATGCAAATCCGATGCCCGGGTGACCGTCGCAGGGCCCGAAGTGTCGACCAGAATGCCGGCCTTGGCAAGGACTGGCGCCCGGCTTCCTCGGCGCTCGAAGGGGTGCCCTTCAGCCACGGCCTTGCGCCTCCTCCATTCCTGGAACGACTTCTTCTTCGCCTTGATCCTGACCCGCACCGAGGCGATGACCGCACCCGTCGCGGTCGTCAACTTCATGAACTACGAGGGCTGGGAGTGGGGCAAGATCGCCGCCGGCGGCACCATGGTCATGCTGCCCGTGCTGTTCTTCTCGATCCTGGTCCGCAAATTCCTGGTGCACGGCCTGACCGCCGGCGCGCTCAAGGGCTGAGGACATCTCGGTCAGGCCCTCTACTGGGTTGGCGAGGAAATCAGGGCGCTTGTATTGTGATACGCTACGCGATAGAATATCTGTAGCTCGAGGCGCTACAGGAAACAACACACCATGAAACCCTCCGCAACCCCTCGCCATCCCGGCACTTTCGTCCGCGAAAGCGTCATCCCCGCCGGCATGTCCGTGACAGACGCCGCCAAGCGACTTGGCATCGGCAGGCCGGCCCTGTCGAACTTCCTGAACGGGAAATCCGCCCTGTCCCCCGAAATGGCGGTCAGGCTCGAGAAGGCGTTCGGCGCCGACCGGAAGCGGCTGCTCGATATGCAGGCCGCCTACGACCGGCAGGAGCGTCGCGCCGGTGAAAAGGAGGTCGCGGTTCGCGCCTTCGTCCCGAATTTCCTGACCATCAAGGCAAGGCAGATCGAGGACTGGGCCGACAGCCAGATCGACGCCCGCACCCACCTTCCCGTCTTTCTGCGGAAGCTGGTGCACTCGACCGGCAACGACCTCCGCCAGGTCGACTTCCCCGGCTACGACAACGCGCAGCGCAAGGGCTCCGACGGTTTCGTCGAAGCGGGCGCCGCCACACCCTGGGTTCCCGAGGGGAAATCCTATTGGGAGTTCGGCACCGACCAGAAGCCGGGTGTCAAAGCGGAGAGCGATTATACCGCGCGGCTGACCTCGGTTGATCCCGCCGAGCGGGCAAGCAGCACCTTCGTCTTCGTGACACCTCGCAACTGGCCCGGCAAGACCGCCTGGGAGAAACGGAAGAACGAGGCCGGCGACTGGAAGGCTGTCAGGGCTTTCGATGCGAGCGATCTCGAGCAGTGGCTGGAGCAGTCGGTGCCGGCGCAGATCTGGCTTGCCGAACAACTCGCCCTGCCGGTCAGCGGCTATGAGACGCTGGAGCAGGCATGGCGGCGCTGGGCGAACGCCAGCGAGCCCCATCTGACACCCGAAATTTTCGCACCCTCGATCGCCGCGTACCGAGGCAAGTTCAAGGAGTGGCTCAACAAACCGAGCGATAGGCCCTTCGTCGTCGCGGCCGATTTGCGGGACGAGGCGCTCGCCTTTCTAGCCTGCCTGTTCGATGACGAAGAACTCCGGCGAATTCAAAGACCTCGCCGCGGTCTTCACATCTCCGGCGACGCTCAGGATGCTTGTTGCGTCCTCCGTGCCTTTCATCCCGATCGTCCATTCCGAAGACGCCGAGCGCGAACTCGTCGACGCCCATCGCCGGCTCCATTGCATCGTTTTCCGTCCCCGCAACGCGGTCGATACGGAAGCCGACATTGCGCTCGACCTGCTCGGCTCACGACGCCTTCGAGAAGGCGCTCACCGCCATGGGGATCGAGGAAGGCGACGTCGACCGGCTTGCAAGGGAGTCGGGCCGTTCGCCGACGATCCTGCGCCGCCGCCTCTCGCCGAATGCCGCGATCAGGACGCCGGCATGGGCCGGCGATGACGACACGGCAAAGACCCTCTTGCCGATGGCTCTGATCGGCGCGTGGCACGCCGAGCCGGAGGCGGATCGCGAGATCGTCTCCTATGTGGCGGATCGAAAGTACGAGGCGATCGAAGACGATGTCGCGCGCCTGCTTCGGTTCGATGACAGCCCGGTGTGGTCTGCCGGACGTTACCGGGGTGTCGCCTCGAAGATCGACGCCTTGTTTGCGATTGCGAGGATGGTCACGCCGGCGGACCTCGACCGGTTCTTCGTCGCCGCCGAATATGTCCTTTCCGAGTCCGACCCGGCGCTCGAACTGCCGGAAGAGAACAGGTGGGCCGCGGCCCTGTACGGCAAGAAACGTGATCACTCTGGCGCGTTGCGTGAGGGTATCTGCGAGACACTCGTCATCCTGTCGGTCCACGGCAACAATCTGTTCCAGAGCCGCCTCGGCATTGATGTCGAAGGCCGGGTCGCAGTTCTGATCCGCAAACTCCTAACGCCGCTGACGCTTGAAAAGCTGCTCTCCAACGACCACGACCTGCCGCGCTACGCAGAAGCCGCGCCCGATGAATTCCTGAAGATCATCGAAGAAGACCTGCGGCGCAACGATCCCGTCGTCTTCGGTCTTCTCAAGCCGGTCGACAGCGGCTCGTTCTGGGCATCGCCGTCGCGGACGGGCCTTCTCTGGGCGCTGGAGTGCCTTGCCTGGAAACCGCAAAACCTCCCGCGCGTATCGGCGATCCTCGCCCAGCTCTCCCGGCCGAAAATCGACGACAACTGGACGAACAAACCGGACGCCAGCCTTCAGTCCATCTTCAGGTCATGGATGCCGCAGACGGCAGCCTCGGTGGAGCAGAGGGTAAAGACGCTGGAGATGCTCACCAGACGTTTCCCGGATGTCGGCTGGGAGATTTGCATCGAGCAGATCAAGCCGGGTTCCCGGATCGGCCACTACAGCTACAGGCCCCGCTGGCGCAGCGATGCCTCCGGGGCCGGGCAGGTCGTCACGCGAAAGGAGATGTACGAGTTCAACCGCAAGGCTCTGGACTTCCTGATCGCTTGGCCGTCCCACGACGAAAAGACCCTTGGCGATCTCGTCGAGTCCCTCCAGGGCATGCCCGAGGAAGACCAGACCAAGGTCTGGGACCTGATCGATGAATGGTCCCGGAAAGCCGGCGAAGCTGCCAAGGCCGCGCTGCGCGAGCGCATCCGGCGGTTCGCCTTCACCCGGCGCGGCCGTCACCGGAAGCTTGGGGAAGCGACGCGCGACCGTGCCCGCGAAGCCTATGACAGCCTTCGGCCGCACGATCCGGTCACCCGGCACGGCTGGCTGTTCGCCGATCAGTGGGTGGAGGAATCGGCTGACGAGATCGAAGAAGAGGATTTCGACTATCGGAAGCGTGACGAGCGGATCGACAGGCTGCGCCGCGAAGCGATGATCGAGATATGGACCGAGCGCGGTTTCGAGGGTGTCAAGGAATTGCTTACCGGCAGCGGCGCCGCCAGCACCGTCGGCCGTTACGCGGCGTCGTGCGTTACCGGCGTTAAGCCGCGGGTCGATTTCGTCCGGCGCTGCCTTTCCCTTGACGGAGACCTCCGGAGCAAGGCCGAGTGGTGCCTCCAGGGCTTCCTTTTGGCGATCGGGGACGACTCGCGTGCCGGGGTGTTGCAGGCTGCGGCCGAAGGGCTGCCTGCCGAAGAGCTTAGGCGGTTATTTGTATGCGCGCCGTTCCAGGCATCCACCTGGCGTCTTCTGGACAGTTATGGCGAGGACATCCGCGCCGGGTACTGGAAGGACGTGTTCCCGTTCTGGGGTCGGCACACGCCCGCCGAGCTTACCGAACTGATCGACCGTCTTCTGGAGGCCCGACGGCCGCGCGCGGCTTTCCACGCCGTCCACATGGATTTCAAGGATATCGAGACGTCTCGCCTCAAGCGGCTGCTGCGCGATGTCGCCACGGTCAATGCCGAACCGGCAGGTCATTTCAAGCTCGACCGCTACTACATTTCCGAGGCACTGGATTCACTTGATGGCCGCGCGGGCGTCACCCGTGATGAAATGGCCCAGCTCGAGTTCCTCTTCATCGACGCCCTCGATCACAGCAAGCACGGAATCCCGAATCTCGAAAGCCAGATCGCGCAATCGCCGGCGGTATTCGTCCAGGCGGTGGCGCTCGCCTACAAGCGGAGTGACGAAGGAGAGGATCCGCCGGAATGGAGGATCGAGAATCCCGAGCAGCGGGCGGCAGTCGCGTCGGCAGCCTATCGCCTTCTCGACCAGATAAAGAAGATTCCCGGCACGGACGAAAACGGAAGGATCGACGCGGCGGCGCTCGCCACGTGGCTCGCCGAGGTTCGGCGCCTGTGCCGCGAGTACGCCCGCGCCGACATTGGTGATCACTGCCTCGGTCAACTGCTCGCCAAGGCGCCCGAGGGCGAGAACGGCATATGGCCCTGCGAAGCGGTCTGCGAGGCGATGGAGGGGATAGCATCCTCGGAAATCGGCAGGGGATTCTATATCGGCGTTCATAATTCTCGCGGCGCTCATTGGCGGGGCGAAGGGGGCGAACAGGAGCGCGAGCTCGCCGCGAAATACCGTGCCTGGGCCGAGCGCTTGCATTTCGACTATCCTTATGTCGGGGGAGTCCTCGAGGACATCGCAGCGTCCTACGAGCGCGAAGCTGGATGGCAGGATTCCGAAGCGAAGATCACAAAGAGGCTTCGCTATTGAGAACGGGCGCCCAGGCCGGGCTCATGAGCTCACCGTCATGACCAGGATCTTGCCATCGAACCGAATTTGGCGACGAGTGCGGCAACCGACGCGACGAGCAGCACGTAGGCGAGCGCGGCCTGCCATGCCCCCATGGGGAAACCGATCATCAGCAGCGTATCGTTGCCACCGGGAATGAGCAGCGCGCCCAACCCCATGAGGATGCCGCCAAGCGTTCTCCTGACGATGTTCTCGATGGTCGGCCATTTCAGCATGAATCGACGCTCCCTGAATCTTGCGGAGACAAGGCTGCCGCCGAACATGCAGACTGACATCACGGCGCCCGCGACAGGGATCGAGACGATCGATCCGACCGATGTCGTGATCGAGTACCCGGGCGCAAAAACCGCCAGGATCGTAAAGGTGATCCCGATCGCTCCCATCGACAGCGTCAGCCGCCGGAAGTTGGACTCTGATCTCCGCGACACACCGAGCCTCAGCGCCAGGATTGCCGACAGTGCGATGGCGAGAAGCACCGGCCCAAGCGGCAGGGAAGCACTTATCGGCGGCTGTTCCGGAAGCAGGCCAAACAGAGAGTCCATGTAGGACACCGCAAAGATGCCGAGAAACGCGAACCCGAAGTCGATGTGGCCGTTGCCAAAATGCCCGACGGACCCGAACACGCAGGCGCCGTTCACATAGATGCCGATCCCGAACAACATGGCTCCGGGAACCAGGTAGCCGAGCGGCGACCAACCCTGCTGCATCGTCGGTGACTTTTCGAGGATTGCGTAGACGAGGGCCGCCCAGACGGCGCATTCGACGAGCGCGACGAATCGCGCCGGCCGCCTCTCCGAAACCAGTTCCGTCGTGGCGATGACGGTGCAGATCGATCCATGGTTGAGCGCAAAACCAAGAACAAATGCCAGCACCGCGAGCAAAGCCATACCCGACCAGATTTCCATGCCTGCGTCCGCAAGGCCCAAGCCGGAAATGTTCATGTGGCAATTCGCTCATTGGCAATAATCGCCACTGGCTGCGGACTCAGGGAGCCGTATCGCTCGGTCCGGATCGCGTCTGGCTCTATGCCAGCACCTAGGATAGCGGTCTCCGCGGCGCCGATAAAGCGGCGAAGCCGCGGACGATGCCGATTCAGTGCAGCCGCGACATGCCGCTTGGAGCGCGCATCGGCGTCAGCCGAGCAGGCTGAGCGCGGTGTGGATCTGGGGCATGACGCGCTCGGTCGCGGCCTCGCCCTCGGCGATCGCCTCGGCCGCCCGCTCGAACTCGAGCAGGCCGACGTGGCCGAGCTGCGGCGCCACGGTGAGATCCGGCGGATCGCCCGCCAGGCGCGAGCGGGTCATGCGCTCCTGGGTGATCATGAACGCCGACAGCATCACGCCGAGCAGGCTGGGCGCGCCGCGCGGACGGCGAAACGCCTGCTGCCAGAGCGCTCCCAGCCGGCCGCCCAGCGCGTGCCGATCCGCCTCCGACATATCGCTCACCGGGTCGAAGCCCCCGGTGCGGCGCATCGTGCGCGAGAGGATGCGCGCGCGGCCGAGCTGATCGGCATTCAGGTTGACCGCGATCACGATCCGGGCGCCGAGCGCGCGGCAGACCGAGACCGGCACCGGGTTGACCAGCGCCCCGTCGACCAGCCAGTGGCCCTCGTGCCGCACGGGCGTGAAGATGCCCGGCAGCGAGATCGCGATGCGCAGCACGTCGACCAGCCTGCCCTCGCGCAGCCAGAGCTCGTGGCCGCTCATGAGGTCGGTGGCCACGGCGACGAACGGGATCGGCAGGTCCTCGACCCTGTTGTCGGCGAAGTAGCGCCGCATGAAGGTCGCCATGCGCCGGCCGCCGATCAGGCCGCCGCCGGACATGCGCGGGTCCAGGTAGGTGAACAGGCGCGCCGCGCTGAGCTGTCGGGCCCAGCTGTCCAAGGTGTCGAGGTGGCCGCTGGCATAGACGCCGCCGACCAGGGCGCCGACCGAGGTGCCGGCGATGATGTCGGGCTCCAGGCCGGCGCGGGCAAGCGCGCGCAGCACGCCGATATGCGCCCAGCCGCGCGCGCCGCCGCTGCCGAGCGCCAGCCCGATGCGGGGCCGGCCGCTCGGGCTGCGGGGGGCGATGGCGCTCATCCTCCGCCCGCGCCGCGCACGCATGCTCACGCCAGCAGCGCCTTGATGCGGGCGACGACCAGGTCCAGCTCGTCCGGCACCTCGCCGCGCGGCGGCGGGAAGCCCTCGCCCGCCCGCACCGCCAGGCCGCGCTCGATCAACAGCTCGTAGAACGCGGCGAAATCGCGCGTGTGGTTGATCACGCCGATGCCGTACAGCGTCATCACGGCGGCGCGGCGCAGCCGGCCGCCGGCGCGCTCGGGGTCGAACATCCGGCGGATCCATCGCCGCCGGAGCATGTCGAGCCGGCCGAGCCAGCCGCACGGCAGCTCGAGGATCGCAAGCGGCTTCTTCAGGCCGGCGATCTCGACCAGCATCGAGATGCTGTCGCCCGTGACCACGAAGCCGTCGGCCAGCCCGAGCAGGCCGAGATAGGGGTTGTCGGGCGCATCCGGCGTCCAGCGGAAGAGGCGCGCGGCCGTCGGCAGCCGCGCCTGCAGCGCCTGGATCGTAGCCTCGGGCGTGCGTCGGCTCGTGGTCAGATAGGGCGTGCCGCCGGCGGCCGCGACCTGATCGATGACCGCCAGCAGGCGTTCGGTAACGGTGTCGTCGAACCGAAACGGCCCGGTCGGCCCACCGATCATGAAGCCGATCAGTGGCCTCGGCAGGTCGGCCAGGCGGGAGCGCCAGGCCTCGGCGGCCGCGGCGACCTTGCCCTCGTCGATCCGCATCAGCGGCAAGGTCACGGTCAGCACGTTCGGCAGCGGCGGCATCCGGGTCTCGGCGCCGGCGATGATCAGATCGAAGCGCCGGGTCATCCCGGAAGGCTTGGTGACCAGGACGAGCTTGGTGCGCCAGCCCGACTGCCTGGCGATCCAAAGCGCCGCCATCGACGGCCGCCGGCCGACCGTGATGATCAGGTCGGGCCAGGGCGGCTCGAGCGGATCGGAGCGTTCCCGGTCGATGTGGTGGAGGGAGGGCCTGACCCACGGCTTGGCGACCGCATAGCGCGGCGCGCATCACCAGGTTGCGGCGCTCGCACGGCCAGCCGAGCGCTCGGGCGATCATCTCGACCTGGCCGTTGTCGCCGCGCTTGTCGCCCAGCACCAGCCAGGTGCGAGGCGGCGCCCCGTGCTGGACGCTCAGATCTTCCGCTGGCTCTCGCAGGGCATGCATCGGGCGGCGCAAGGCGCGCTCACGCCCGCGCCGCGACGGGCTCCGTCTGGTCGGCGCGGCGTGCCGTAGCCGAACGCCGGCGACAGCCGCTCGGCCATCAGCGCCTCGAGCTCGGCGACCTGCTCGGGCGTAAAATAGTCGCGGTAGCCGCCTACCTTGGCGCGGCGCACCTTGAAGGTCTCGGGATCGTTCGGATTGCGCAGCGCGAGCCCGCCCTGGCGGAAGAAGCCCTTGGTCTCGAGCGCGCGCAGATTGTCGAACGAGCCGAACTTGACCGCCTCCTCGATCTCGGCGTCGCTGAAGCTCTCGCCCATCAGCGCCGTGATCTGGCGCAGCGTCGGCCCGGGCCTCGCGCGCAGGTCCTCGTAGCGCACCATCAGCCCGCGCTCGAGGCCCGCGAGGTTGCGCTGCCAGCCGTTCAGGTAGTCGATCAGCATCGGCAGGCCGATGTCGCTGTGGCGCACGAAGTCCCACATGCCGATGGCGCGCCGGTCGATCGGATGATCGATGGAGGCGTTGATCAGCTCCTGCTTGTGCGCCGACTGCCGCTTGGTGAACTGGAAGAACCAGGAGACCGCGATGTCGCACGGGTTGCGCGCGAGCAGCACGATCGGCTTGTGGCGCAGCGGCGAATCGGGCGCATCGGACGCGAGCAGCCGGCCGACCGCGCCCTCGTAGCTGTAGTGGCCGTTGGTCGCCGAGATGCGCGGGATCGCCGGATTGCGCCGCGCCAGCTCGTCGGAGGTGACGATCACCGAGGCGGGGATGCCGTGCCGCACCTGGTAGAGGCGCGACATCATCACCCGAAGCCAGGTGTTGCCGCTCTTGGGGTGGCCGATGATCAGGAGGTCGGTGCGCAGGGCCTTGCCGACCTCGAGCCGTGCCAGACCCTCCCGGCGCGCGGCGACGCGCCATGGCCGCGGCAGCACCGCCGTCGGCAGCAGCACCGCCCATTTCTTGACGCCGTCGCCTACTTGCAGCATCACGCCCCCTCGCTACGCCGGCTCAGGCCGCCAGGCGCGGCGTCCGCTCCAGCACCTCGAACGCGTCGTGGCGCACGTGGTTGCGCTCCATCTCCTCGCGCAGCATCGCCTCGGAGATCACGCCCTTGTCCAGGCATTCGCGCAGGAGGCCGAAGAAGAAATGCTCCTGGTTCGGGTCCCAGTGCCGCTTGTACTGCCCGAGCAGGGCGTAGCGGCCGAACAGGCTGGCGCGGGCGCGGCGGATCCAGCCGAGCGTGCGGAAGATGCCGGAGCCCTCCGTGGGCGTGAAGTCGACCGGCAGGCCCGTCTTCCAGGGCTGGTTCCAGCGCTTGGTGTTGTGCAGGAGCTTGGTGTTCTCGTCCAGGTGGTCGAAGTCGTTCCACTCGGGCTCGAGCAGGCCGATGCTCTCGCGCGGCTCGTGCTTGAGGCAGATCCAGTCCATGTAGTCGAGCTTGGACTCGAACATCGCGTCGAACTGCTCGGCGGTGCGCCAGTGGGTGAGCCTGGCGCACTCCAGCAGCATGACGCTGGAGGCGAAGCTCTTCGGGCCCTTGCGGGCGCGGCAGAACAGCGCCTTGCCTTCCATGTCGCGCGTCAGCAGCTCGTTGACGTCGCCGACCGCGAACACGTCGGGGTCGATCACCACGGCGCGCCCCTCGTAGCCCATCAGCTCGGGCGGCATGAAGCGCAGCGGCGTGAACGACTGCAGGTCCTCGATCAGCCATTGCCGCTGCACGCCGTCGCGCAGATAGTGCTGGCCCTCGCGGGCGTGCAGGAACGGGTGGTCCTTGGTGTCGATGATCCGCACGTCGAAGGCGTCGGGGTCACGGCTGTTGCGCTTGAGCGAATACTCCGAGACCAGGGCCCCGACCATCTGGCGATGGTTGGTGTGCACGAACACGCAATTCTTCACGGCCGGTCATCCATTGTGGCTTGAGGCGGACATGTGCCCCGCGGCGAGGCTGGGCGGCTCATACCAGAAACGGCGGCTCTGCGCTCGCAAGGTCAGGCGCTCGCCGCCTGCGGCGGGACGCTCGGCCTGGCGTAGCCGAACACCGGCGCGAGCTGCTCCTCGACCAGGCGATCGATCTCGGCGATCTCGCCATCGTCGAAGTAGTCGCGATAGCCGCCGACCTTGCCGCGGCGCGTCTTGAACGACTGCGGGTTCTGGCGATCGCGCGGGCGCATGCGTCCGCCGCTCAGCCAGAACGTGCTGTTCGCTTCCATCTTGCGCATGTTCTCGAACGAGGCGAACGCGACCGCCTCGCGGACCTCGTCCGCGGTGCCGGGCGTGCCCATGAACGCCAGGATCCGGCTCAGGACCCGCTCCGGCTGCGCCCGCATGTCCTCGTAGCGCACCACCAGCAGCGTCGTCGCTGCGCTCCGGCCTCGCCTGCCCAGCCGTTCATGAAGTCGATCGTCCTGGTGAGCCCCGCATACTCGCGGGTCACGAAGTCGAAGATGCCGAGGTCCTGGCCGCGCTCGGGGTAGCGGTTGAGCGCGACCTTGTTCGGCTTCATGCGATACTGCCACTGGTAGTATTGCGACACGGCGACGTCGGCCGGATGGCGCACCAGCAGGACGACCTTCTTGCCGGCGTAGTCGACCTTGGAATCCAGGTTGCCGGTATAGTCCTTGGTATAGTTGTCGTGGGTGAAGAAGATTTTCGGGATGGCACCATTGCGCAGATGCAGGTTGTCGAAGCCGATCAGATGGCGCTCCGACAGTCCGTGCTTGACCTGGTAGAAGCGCGACAACATGACGCGCAGCCAGGTGCGGCCGCTCTTGCCGAACGAGACGATGACGCAGTCGGCGCGCTGCAGTTTTCGATACTGCTCGCGGCCGCGCAGCCATCGCTCGACCCTGCTCTTCCTGTCGTACGGCAAGAAGAACAGCGGCGTCAGCACGAAGAAGCGGGAAAGCTTCTTCACGACGGCGGCGCGCACCGGCTCCAAGACTGCCCGCATCATCCTCGCCCAACGAGCTGTGACACCCGCTCCATATGCGGTATCGGCCCGGTCTTACAAGGGGAGCGGGATCGGCGCAACGCGGCGCCGGCGTCGAGGCTGGGCCGGCCAGCCCACGGGTGCTGGCCGGCCCGGCAATTCCGCGTCAGCCGGCGTTGGGCGAGTTCTGCCAGCCGCGGTAGCGCGGCAGCCCGTCGTCCGGGATCGTCACCAGGGGGTGCTTGGAGGCGGTGAACACCCACCTGTCCGGCGGCGTGCCGACGTCGCACTCGCGATCCACCGTCGGCACGTGCACCAGCACGAAGTCCGGGAACGGATCGACGTAGAGGAACATGTGGCAGCCGCAGTCCTTGCAGAAGCGACGGTGGCAGGTCGCCTTGGTGTCGTAGTTCTGGATCTTGCTCTCGCCCTGCGTCACCCTGAACGCGTTGCGCTCGATCACCGAGATCAGGGCGAGAGCGCCGCCGCAGATGTCGGTGCAGTCGGTACAGCAGCAGAAGTGCGTCTCGAACGGTCGCTTGGTGTATTCGAAACGAACCGGGTTGTTGTCGCATCGGCAGCCGCCGACCGCCTTGAAATCGTCGGCCATGGTTTGTTGTCTCCCTTGTGGGGCTTCCGCTTGTGCCGCATCAGCGCGGCTCTTTCGCTCAAGCAGCCCGCGCAGCCAATGGAACATGGGCTTGCCTCCTGATTGATCCGACTAGAGAAGCCCCTGCCGTGGTGCTGGTCAAGAACAAGCTGTGAAATAAGCCAGGAGTCGCCCGCAAGCGGCCGACGCGGTCGCCGACGATTTAAGAACGCTTCTCCAGAGCCTCGATACGTGCAGCGAGGTATGGGTGACCCGCAACCTTGGCGGCGAAGCGGCGATCGGCGGTCACCAGCGTCGTATCACGGAGCAATGCCGCCGCCAGATAGAAGCAGTCGTAGATGGAGTGGCCAAGCTCGCCCGCCATCCGCATCGCGCTCGGCAGCAGGATCGGGAGCTCGATCGGTTCGATCGGTGCATCCGCGAGATCCTGGGCCCGCAGTCGCGCCTCGTCCTGGGTGATCTCGCCGCGCCGAGCTTTCTTGAGCAGCGCGTTGGCAGCTTCCGCGAGCCAGAGCGAAGGCGCCCACAACTCCCGGCCGAGCAAATCGCTTGCAGCTTCGCTCCCGGCCTCCGGCACAACCCACTTGATGGCGACGCTCGCATCTATGACCATGCGTTGTCGTAGTCCCGATCGCGATCCTCTCTGATCAGCTCGGCGCTGTCACTGTGCACGCGGCCGCGCAAAGCTTCCCGGTGCAGGCGAGCGCGCTCAGCAAAGCTCGGCTTGCCGGGCCGCAGCGCCTCTTCGAGAATCAGCCGATGCTCGGCCTCTGCACTGCGTCCGGCCCTGGCGGCGCGCTGCTTGAGCCGCACTACCAGGTCCTCGTCAACCTTGCGCACCAAAAGTTGAGGCATCGCGCCACGCTCCAACCGCATGTGCTAGCAATATAGCAGATGCGCCACGATGGGACAATGCCCGAGAGCAGAAACCCCTTGCGGGGACCTGCTCAATGGCTCTCGCGCGGGATGGCCGCACCGCGGCAGCCGCGCAGGAAGTCGAGATCGGCGCCCTCGCTCGCCTGCATGACGTGGTCGACATAGAGTTTCTGGTAGCCACTCTTCATCGCGGGCTCCGGCGGGCTCCAGGCGGCGCGCCGGCGCGCGAGCTCCCCCTCGTCGACCTCGAGATGCAGACGGCGCGCCTCGACGTCGAGCTCGATCATGTCGCCGTTCTCGACCAGCGCGAGGTTGCCGCCGGCCGCCGCCTCCGGACAGACATGCAGCACCACGGTGCCGTACGCCGTGCCGCTCATGCGCGCATCCGAGATCCGCACCATGTCGCGAACACCCTTGCGCAGCACTTTCGGCGGCAGACCCCATGTTGCCGACCTCGGCCATGCCGGGATAGCCCTTGGGGCCGCAGTTCTTGAGCACGAGCATGCAGGTCTCGTCGACGTCGAGCTCCTCGTCCTCGATCTTGGCCTTGTAGTCCTCGATCGATTCGAACACGACGGCGCGGCCGCGGTGCTTCATCAGCGCAGCGGTCGCGGCCGAGGGTTTCAGCACCGCACCGTCAGGTGCCAGATTGCCGCGCAGGACCACCATGCCGCCGTGCTCGGTGTGCGGGTTGTCCCAGGCGCGGATGACCTCGGTGTTCCAGTTCGGCGCATCCTTGACGTTGTCCCACATCGACTGGCCGGTGACCGTCAGCGCATCCTTGTCGAGCAGGCCGTGCTCGCCGAGCGCGCGCAGCACCGCCGGCAGCCCGCCCGCGTAGTAGTAGTCCTCCATCAGGAACCGCCCCGACGGCATGATGTCGACCAGTGTCGGCACCTCGCGGCCGTAGCGGTCCCAGTCGTCGAGCCCGAACTTCACCCCCGGCACGCGCCCGGCGATCGCGCTCAGGTGGATCACGGCGTTGGTCGAGCCGCCGAGCGCGCCGTTCGCCCGCACCGCGTTGAGGAAATTCTCGCGCTGCAGGATCTTCGAGATGCGCAGGTCCTCCTTGACCATCTCGACGATGCGCCGGCCGGTGAGCTGGGCCATGACGCGGCGCCGGCTGTCGACCGCGGGGATCGCGGCGCAGCCCGGCAGGCTCATGCCGAGCGCCTCGGCCATGCTGTTCATGGTCGACGCCGTGCCCATCACCATGCAGTGCCCGGGCGAGCGATGCATGCAGGCCTCGGCGTCCATGAAGTCCGCAAGCGTCATCTCGCCCGCCTTGACCTCCTCGGCAAACCGCCAGACGTCGGTGCCCGAGCCGATGTCCTTGCCGCGATACTTGCCGTTCAGCATCGGCCCGCCGGAGAGCACGATCGCCGGCACATCGCACGACGCAGCCCCCATGAGCAGGGCCGGCGTGGTCTTGTCGCAGCCGGTCATCAGCACGACGCCGTCGATCGGATTGCCGCGGATCGCCTCCTCGACGTCCATCGAGGCGAGGTTGCGGAACAGCATCGCGGTCGGGCGCAGGTTGCTCTCGCCGGTCGAGAACACCGGGAACTCCAGCGGAAAGCCGCCCGCCTCGTAGACGCCGCGCTTGACCCGCTCGGCGAGGTCGCGGAAGTGCGCGTTGCAGGGGGTGAGCTCGGAGAAGGTGTTGCAGATGCCGATCACCGGCCGGCCGTCGAACAGGTCGGCCGGGAAGCCCTGGTTCTTCATCCAGCTGCGGTGCAGGAAGCCGTCCTTGTCCGGATGGCCGAACCAGGCGGTGCTGCGATAGGGCTTGTTCGACATCGATGCTCCCCGGCGATGCTGTGGCCGCACGCACCGCTCGCGGCGCCCGGCCAAGTCGGCTTTGTGGTTGGTCGGCTAGCATAGCGGATGGTGCGGCGCCAGACCAAGAATTGTTCCAGGGAATCGCCCAGATGTCCGGTAACAGGCCTTGGGCAACAGGCGGTGGACCGCGGCCGTGCGATGCTTCATGCTCGCTTCGAGCAGCGGCCCCAATCGTCGCCATGAGGCGCTGCCAGCGGGGATGGACAACCGGGACGCCAAGATGATCGTCGATCAGCAGGTAATCGCGAGCGCGCGCGAAAAACTCTATGCCGCGGTGCTTTCCGACGTGCTGGACGAGCAGGGCTATCGCCACCAGGTGCTGCCGCCGCACATCCGGCCGCTCGACGACGGCGTCATCCTCGCCGGCAGGGCGCGCACCGGCCTCTATCGCGACGTCTACCACGTGCCGGACGACGGTAACCCTTACGCCCTGGAGATCGCGCTGATCGACGACCTCAAGCCCGGCGAGGTCGCGGTGCTGGCCTGCGGCGCCTCCGGCCGGATCGCGCCCTGGGGCGAGCTCCTGACCACGGCGAGCATGGCGCGCGGCGGGGTGGGCTGCGTCACCGACGGGCTGGTGCGTGATGTCAAGGCGATCCGGGCGCAGGGCTTCCCGGTCTTTCACGGCGGCATCGGGCCGCTCGATTCCAAGGGCCGCGGCGAGGTCTGCGCGATCGACGTGCCGGTCGAGTGCGCAGGCGTCATGGTCCATCCCGGCGACCTCGTGTTCGGCGATGCCGACGGCGTGCTGGTGGTGCCGCAGCCGATCGTCGCCCAGACTCTCAAGCTGGCACTCGCCAAGGTGGAGGGCGAGGACCGCACGCGCGACGCGCTCAAGGAGGGCGCGCTGCTCGCCGACGTGTTCGCCAAATACGGCATTCTCTAGTAGGCGGAGAGCGGCGATGGCGCGCGCTGCGAATGACGACCTTCCGGTGCTGATCCCGCATGTCGACGACCTGGGCGTGAGCCACGGCGCCAACGTCGCGCTGATCGAGCTTGCGGGGCTGGGGTTCGTGACCTGCGGCTCGGTGATGCCGCCCTGCGCCTGGTTCCCCGAGATGGCCCTGCTGGCGAAGGAGCGGCCGGCGCTGGATGTCGGCGTGCACCTGACGCTCACCAGCGAATCGCGCGCCTGTCGCTGGCGGCCGATCTCGACCGCATCGCCCGCATCCGGCCTGCTCGGATGGCGACGGCTACATGTGGCCGGACGTGCCTTCGCTGCGCCATCACGCCGATCGCGGCGCGGTGGAGACCGAGCTTCGGGCGCAGATCGAGGCGGCGCTCGGGGCGGGGCTCGACGTGACCCACCTCGACACCCACATGGGCGCCGCCGCAGCGCCCGAGTTCGTCGCCATCTACGCCGCCTTGGGCCGCGAATACCGGCTGCCGGTCCTCCTCGCCCGCGACAGCGCGAGCTACGATTCGGTCCTCGCGATCGGGCCGGTCGATCGCGCCCTGTACGCGGATCTGATCGCCGAGCTCGACGCCGAGCGCGCGCCGCTGATCGACCGGTTCGCCATGGGCCTGGCCATGCGCCATCTGTCCTGCGCCGACGCTTACCGCGACATGGTCCGGCATGCCGCGCCCGGCATCACCTTCGTCTCGCTGCATTGCAACGCGCCGGGCGACATCGAGGCCATGCACCCGAACGATGCGACCTGGCGGATCGCCGAGTACAGGCTGTTCCAGCAGCCGGATTTTCTGGCCTGGATCGCCGCCCAGGACGTGCGCCTCAGCGGCTTTCGAGAGATCCGCGATCGCTACCGGGAGGACCTCGCGAAAGCTTAACAGAGGACTTTAGAGCACACTGCAAAGCTGCAAGGCAGCCATGCGCACCTTTTTTCTTTGCCGGCGATCACAACGCGCGTAGATCAACCGAGTCTTGCGGGCGGCGGGCCCCTCGGAGCCAAGGACAATGTGGTCGGCATTCGCGCGCTATGGTGGTCTGATTGCGGCTGCCGTGGCCCGGCCGCGCCTTGCCGATTCGTCGGCGGCGCTCGGCATCGGTCTGGCGTTTCTGGCGTTCGCGTTGTTCAGCAGCATGGACGCCATGATCAAGTGGCTGAGCGCCGACTACCCGGTGCACGAGATGCTGTTCTTCAACGCCGCGTTCGGGCTCCTGCCCGTGGCGCTGATGACCCGGCGCGCAGGAGGCCTCCGGGAGCTCCGCACGCGCCGGATCGGGCTCCACCTGCTGCGTGCCGGCTGCGGGATGATCGGGGGCTTTTGCGCGTTCACCGCCTACAGCCTGATGCCGCTGGCCGACGCCTACGCGTTCATCTTCACCACGCCGCTCCTGATCACCGTGCTGTCGGTGCCGCTGCTCGGCGAGACCGTGCGCTGGCGCCGCTGGTCGGCGGTGCTGGTGGGCTTCGCCGGCGTGCTGGTCATGCTGCAGCCGGGCAACGGCAGCTTCGACCTTGCGGCGGGCGCGGCCTTGCTGGCGGCCTCCGCCTCGGCGCTGTCGATCATCCTGGTGCGCAAGCTCAGCGCGACCGAGACCACCGCGAGCATCGCGTTCTACACCAACGCCGTGGTGGCTGGTGCTCATGGCCTGCCTGCTGCCGATCGGCTTCGTGCCGCCGACGCTGGCCGATCTCGCGCTGATGGCGCTGGCCGGGCTCACCGGCGGCGCCGCGCTGATGTTGCTGATCGCCGGCTACCGGCGCGCCCAGGCGGCGGTGGTGGCGCCGTTCCAGTACAGCCAGATGCTGTGGGGCGTCCTGCTCGGCTGGCTGCTGTGGGGCGACCTGCCGTCGACGGCGGTAGCGATCGGCGCCTCGATCGTGGTCGCGAGCGGCCTCTACATCCTCTATCGCGAGGTGGTGCGCGCCGAGGGCGGGCTCGAGCCCGTCACGGCCACCCCTGCGGCGCCGGCCGCGGCGCCGGCCGCCGCGAGCGCCGAGCCCGCTTAGCGGGTTGGCAGGCCGAGAATCTCGCGCGCCTCGGCCGGGCTCGCGACGCTCCTGCCGATCAGCTCGACGATCCGCGCCGCGCGCTCGACCAGCGCGGCGTTCGAAGGCGCCAGCACGCCCTTGCTCATATAAAGGTTGTCCTCGAGGCCGACCCGGACGTGGCCGCCGAGCACGCACGCCTGCGCCACGATCGGGAACTCCATGGCGCCGATGCCCATCGCCGCCCAGACCGCATCCGCCGGCAGCAGCGACTTCGCATAGACCAGGGTTTCCGGCGTCGACGCAAAGCCGTTGCCGGCGCCGAGCACGACCTGGAAGAACGGCGGCCGCGGCAGCACGCCCGCGTCCAGCAGCTGGTGCGCGAGCTTGATGTCGCCGGAATCGAACACCTCGAGCTCCGGCTTGACGCCCGCCGCCTTGATCCGCCTGCGCCATCGCCGTCACGCTCTTGCGGCGTGTTGATCACCACGGACGTGCCGAACCACATGGTGTTGAGGTCGAGCGAGCAGATGTCGGGCCGCAGCTCGACGACATGGGCGATCCGCTTCTCCGGCGCCAGCAGGTTCGTGCCGGGTGCTGCGATCTTGGGATCGTCCTCGCCCGGCAGGAAGCGGCCGCCCGGGCCGGTGGTGAGGTTGATGATCAGGTCGACGCCGCTCGAGCGGATCCGATCGACCACCTCGCGGTAGAGCCCGAGCTCCATGCTCGGAGCGCCGCTTTGCGGGTCGCGCACATGGATGTGGACGATCGAAGCGCCGGCACCCGCCGCCTCGATCGCGGCATCCGCGATCTGCGCCGGCGTGATCGGCAGACCCGGATGCTGGTCGGGCCTGGTGATGCTGCCCGTCACCGCGCAGCTGATGATGACCTTGTCCACGGGGCTCTCCCTTCGCCCGGCTCGTCTGCTCGAAGCCGAAGGCTACGCGAAGCCGCCGGTTGCCGCCAGCCGCGCCCGCCCGGCGACCCTGCCCTGCAGGAGGTAGAAGCGCCCGATCATCAGGCCGGCGGCCACCGCCAGGCCGGCGGCGAGCCCGAGCCAGACCCCGAGGCCGCCGAGGCCGACGCCAAAGCCGAGCCCGACCGCGCAGACCATGCCGACCAGCCAGTAGGCCACGGCCGCGAACACCATCGGCCAGCGCGTGTCCTTGAGCCCGCGCAAGGCACCCGCCCCGATCACCTGGCCGCCGTCAAAAATCTGGAACAGCGCCGCGACCGCCAGGAACGTGACCGCCGCCTGCACGACATCGCGATTGGCCGGATCGGCGGTATCGATGAACAGGCCGACGATGCTTTGCGGCACCGACCACATCACCAGCGCCATCGCCAGCATGAAACCGCAGCCGATGATCAGCGCCATGGTGCCGGCGCGCAGCACGCCCGGCGGATCGCGGCGGCCGACCGCGAGCCCGACCCGCACCGTGGCGGCCTGCGCCAGGCCAAGGGGCACCATGAAGCTCACCGCGGCGCATTGCAGGGCGATCTGATGCGCCGCCAGCTGGCTGGTGCTGATCACGCCGATCAGGAAGCCCGATCCGGCGAACAGGCCGACCTCCATGATCAGGGTGACGCCGATCGGCAGGCCGATCCGGAAGATCTCCCAAAAGCGCGACCAGTCGGCGCGCCAGAACCGGCCGAGGACGTAGTAGCGGCGAAAGCGCCGGTCGATCAGGATGAAGCCCAGCAAGGCCACGAACAGGAAGACGTTGGTCAGGGCGGCGGCGATCCCTGCGCCCGCAAGCCCGAGCGCCGGCAGGCCCAGCCGGCCGAAGATCAGGCCGTAGGCGGCGATCGCGTTGAACGAGACGCCGATCAGCATGATCACCATGGCGGCGCGCGGCCGCTCCAGCGAGGCGATGAAGTTGCGCAGCACGATGAACCAGAGCCCCGGCACGAAGCCCCACATCGCGGCGTGCACGTAGCTCTTCGGCGGCGACGATCAGGGCCGGATCCTGGCGCAGGAGTGCCAGGATCGGCGCGATCTGCCAGAGGATCACGGTTGCCGGCAGGCCGAGCAGGAGCGCTACCCAAAAACCCTGGCGCACGGTCCGGCGCGGCTCGCGCACGCGCGTGGCGCTGGCGGCCGAGGTCCTGGGCGATCATCGGCGCGGTGGCGCCGACCACGCCGATCGCGAACAGGAGGAGCACGAAGCTGACATTGACGCCGAGCACGCTCGCGGCGAGCGCCTCGGTGCCGAGCCAGCCGATCATCACCACATCCGTGGTCTGGATCGCGACCTGGCCGAGATTGGTCAGCACGATCGGACCGCTCAGCGTGAGCAATGCTCGCGCCTCGCCCCGCCATCCCGACCGATGGCTGACTCGTCCTTGCACGATTCCCTCCGGGCGCCGCCCAGGGCCTCGCATTGCCCGCGGCGATGGCATGATGCCCGCCTTCTAGGCAGGCGATGTTTCAGGATGATGTCAGAGCTACACCCTGCGGTTCAAAGCGCCAAGACCAGACGCAGGCCTTGTTCGACCTCGCGCAGTTTGGCGACCGGAATTCGGCCGATCGGAGTATGAAGGAAGCCCTTGTCGAGCGTGATCGCCTGAGAGACGTTGACGACCGAGTCACGGTTCAGACCTGTGCCTCCTGAGGCCAGAAAGACGTTGCCTGGCGCTGTCCTCAATCTGAGGTTCAAGGTCAGTGGCAAAACGATCACTGTCTTGATGCCGCTGCGGTTAAAGGCGTCCGATTGGACGATCACGACCGGGCGGCGATAGCCAGGCTCGGAACCCCGCGGCGTCGGCAGATCGGCCCACCAGATCTCTCCCCGCTGCACCTACCAGTCTTCCTTGCCCACCGAACGGATCTGGAGATCCATCAACAGCTCGTCCACGGCCGACTCTTCCGGCGCCGTGCCGTAGATCTCGTTCAGACGCTCGGTCACGTCTTCGTCCCGATGCTCCTTGAGGTAATCGCAGATAGCGGTCGTGTAGAGCTCGCTTCGCGACTTGCCGAGACGCTTCGCGAGCCGCTCGGCGGCCTCGAACACCGGGTCCGGAATGGAGATTGCCGTCTTCATCCGCCAAGTATAACCGCGGTCATACCGCCTATCAAGGATCGGCGCGCGGCGGCTATGTCATACGTTGGCCCCAGAAGCGACTCAGTCGCGCACGAGGTACTTCTCGATGATCGCGGGATCGGGCTCGACGCCGAGGCCCGGCTCCTCGGGCACCGCGGCATAGCCGTCGACGATCGCGATGGGGTTCCTGGCGAGCGAGCGGCTGATCTCCGACGGCTCGACGCAGTACTCCATGATGAACGCGTTCGGCACGCTCGCCAGAAAATGCAGCGACGCCGCGACGTTGATGTCCGTGGTGAAGTTGTGGTTGATCACCGGCCGGCCGCGCTGCTCGGCGAGCGCTGCGATCTTCATCGCCTGGGTCAGGCCGCAGCGGGTGAGGTCGACCTGCACCACGTCGATCTGGCCCTGGTCGAGCAGCCGGGTGAAGCCCGCGAGCGTGCACTCCTCCTCGCCGGCCGCGATCTTGGTATCGGTGCCGGCGGCGATCCTGGCGTAGCCGGCGAGGTCGTCCGGCGGCAGCGGCTCCTCGATCCAGGCGAGCCGGTAGGGCTCGAACAGGCGCGCCCGCTGCAGGGTGGTCTTGGCGTCCCAGATCAGGCCGACGTCGAGCATCAGGTCCATCTCGTCGCCGATCGCGCCGCGGATCGCCTCGAGATAGGCGCAGTCGGTCGCCGGGTCCTTTCCGAACGGCTCCCAGCCGAACTTGATCGCGGTGTAGCCCTTGTCGCGCGCCGCCCGCGCCCGATCGGCCGTCGCCTTTGCGCCGAACTGGAACATGTTGGAGGCGTAGGCGCGCACCTTCTTGCGATAGCCGCCGCCCAGGAGCTTGTAGACCGGCTGGCCGAAGCGCCTTGCCCTTGATGTCCCAGAGTGCCAGGTCGATGCCCGCCATCGCCTGGATCACGGCACCCTCGCGGCCGTAATACAGCGTGCCCTGGTACATCTTGTGCCAGAGCCGGGAGGTCTCGAGCGGATCCTCGCCGAGCAGCAGCTGGCGCAGGCCGGTGACCAGGGTGTGCGAGGTCGGCGCCTCGACGATCGCCTTGACGACATGCGGGCAGCCGTCGACCTCGCCCCAGCCGACGATGCCGGCATCGGTCGTCACCTTGACGATCAGGGCGTCCTGCGAGCTGTCGGTGCGGGCCTGGATCTCGGGCAGCCGCAGATAGAGCGCCTCGACCTCGGTGATCTTCATGTGCGGTTCCTCCCCAGGGCGCAGATCGTGCTATGGTCGGCAAGGACAAGAAGGGACCCTACCCGATGCTCGAGGTCAAGAAGGGCCGCGCCGCTCGCGCACAAGACGATCCGACCACGGCGCAGTACGTCGACCGGATGGAGCGCGAGGGTCGGCCGATCACGCTGCGTGTCGACGACCGGGCAGCGCTGACGATCACGGACGAGCGCGCCTATCAAATGCTCTGGGAGCTGATCGACCGGATCGAGACGATCGAGGCCGTGCGCGAGGGCCTGCAGCAGATAGAGCGCGGGGAAGGTCGCCCCGCGGAGGAAGTTTTGGAGGAAATCCGCAAAAAACACCACCTTCCTCGCACCGAATTGTTATCCTGCCGGCCGTAGAGGCTGAGATCGCGAACGCCGTCGCCTGGATCGACGACCAATCGCCCGTCGCTGCTCTCAGCTGCTCGAAGGTATTCGCCACGCAATGAGCACTTTCAGCGAGATGCCCGCGCGTTGCCCGGTCGCGGGAGACGATTCTCAAGCGCCATGAGTGACGCCCGTTTCCTGCCCCTGATCGAGTGGATCGCCGCAGCCGGCCTCTCGGGCCAGTCCGAGCTGGCCTTGGTGGAGGGCTTTTGCGAGCGCGCCGTCGGCGCCGGCCTGCCGCTCTGCCGCGCCGTGATCGGCATCGACACGCTGCACCCGGTCCTGGAAGGCCGGCTGTTCGAATGGCGCCGGGACGGCGGCCCCGGTACAGTCCGAATACGGCCGGCTCGATCCCGAGCGCAGCGACGACAAGTGGCTGCAGAGCCCGTTCCATGGGCTCTACGAAAGCGGGGCTACGTCGTTGCGCCGACACCTCGGCAACGAGGAGCTGGAGTTCCCTCTCCTGGAGGGCCTGCGGCGCGACGGCATGACCGATTATCTCGCGATGATCAACCGGTTCGGCACGGCCGGCGCGATCGGCATGATGGACTGCACGTTCTCCTCGTGGGCGACCGATCGGCCCGAGGGCTTCGCGCCGGCCGATATCGCCATGCTCGAGTTCCTGGTCCCATGCCTCGCGCTCGCGATCAAGAGCGCCTCGATCGCCCGCATCACCGAGACGCTGGTCGAGACCTATCTCGGGCGCGATGCCGGCCATCGCGTGCTGCGCGGCCATATCGAGCGCGGCGTCGCCGAGACGATCAGCGCGGTGCTGTGGTTCAGCGACCTTGAGGGCTTTACGCGGATCACCGACACGGCGCCGCCGGCGCAGATCATCCCGCTCCTGAACGACTATGCCGATGCCGTCGTCTCCGCCCTGCAGGGCCAGGGCGGCGAGGTGCTGAAGTTCATGGGCGACGGCATGCTCGCGATCTTCGATGCGGCCGCGGCGGACGATGCCTGCTGCCAGGCGCTCGACGCCGCCGATGACGCGGTTCGCCGCGTCGCCGCCTTGAACGAGCGCCGCGCCGCCGAAGGCCTGCCGGTCACCCGTCTCTATCTGGGCCTGCACGTCGGCGAGGTGTTTTACGGCAACATCGGCAGCTTCCATCGGCTCGATTTCACGGTCGTGGGCCCGGCCGTGAACGAGACGAGCCGCATCGCGGCCTTGTGCCGCTCGCTCGATCAGCCCGTGCTGCTGTCGTCCGCGTTCGCTGCGGCCGCCGGCCAAAGTCGCGGCCGGCTGGTCTCGGTCGGCCGCTATGCGCTGCGCGGCGTGCGCCGTCCCCAGGAGCTCTACACCCTGGAGCCCCGCCTCAGCGGTTGAGCAGCCACAGGATCGCCGAGAGCACGATGCTGACCACGATCGAGGTCGTGACCGGCAGGTAGAGCCGGAAATTCTCGCGCTCGATCACGATGTCGCCCGGCAGCCGGCCGAGGCCGAGCCTGCCGAGCCAGGGCCAGAGCAGGCCCGCCACGATCAGGACCACGCCCAGGACGATCAGCCAGCGTGCCACCGGCCACCCCATGCCCCAACAGGCGGGGCCCCGATTGGCTCAGGGCCGGTCGAGCAGCCGCCAGACCCCGGAGATCACCGCGCTGATCAGCAGCGCCGTCCCGATCGGCAGATGGAGACGGTAGCCCTGGACGACGGTGGTCAGATCGCCGGGCACGTTGGCCAAGCCCAGCTCGCGCAGCCAGGGCCACAGATAGGTCCCGACCGCCAGCAGTGCCAGGAACACGATCGCCAAACGTTTCACGTCACCCTCCTCGAGGGGCACGGCGCGGCGCTGGCGCACCGGCGCCGAGCAGCGCGCCGAGCTGCTCCCTCAAAACCTTGCCCGTGACCTCCTCGACCGCGCCCGGCGGTAGGCCGCCCAGCTGGAACGGGCCGAAGCTCAGCCGGATCAGCCGGCTCACCGGCCAGCCAAAATGCTCCATGATCTTGCGGATCTCGCGATTCTTGCCCTCGCGCAGGGCGACCTTCAGCCAGACGTTGCTGCCCTGCACCCGGTCGATCTCGGCCTCGATCGGGCCATAGTCGAAGCCGTCGATCTTGATGCCGCGCACGAGCTTGGCGAGCCGCGCCTCCTCGACGTTGCCGTGCACGCGCACCCGGTAGCGCCGCTGCCAGCCCGTCGCCGGCAGCTCGAGCCGGCGCTTGAGGCCGCCGTCGTTGGTCAGCAGCAGTAGGCCCTCGGAGGTGAGGTCGAGCCGGCCGATCGGCATCAGCCGCGGCAGGTCCTCCGGCAGCCGGTCGTAGATGGTCGGCCGGCCCTCCGGATCGTGGGCGGTGGTCAGCAGCCCCGCCGGCTTGTGGTAGCGGAACAGCCGGGCCGCCTGCGCCTCGGGCAGCGCCACGCCGTCGACCGTGACGACGTTCGCCGCGCCGACGGTCACCGCCGGGCTGGTCAGCACCCTGCCGTCGACCGCGACCCGCCCGGCCTCGATCCAGCGCTCGGCGTCGCGGCGCGAGCAGACGCCGGCGCGCGCGATGCGCTTGGCGACCCGCTCGCCGGCCGCCTCGGGCGCCGCCTCCTGCACCCTCGCCGTGCGCGCGATCATCGCCGGCACGCCTCCACCAGGGCCTCGAAGAGGGCGTTGTCGGCCGCCGAGATGCGGTACTCGGGATGCCACTGCACGCCGATGCAAAAACGCCGGCCCGGCACCTCGATCGCCTCGATCACGCCGTCCGGCGCGCGCCCGCTGACCACCACGCCATCGCCAACGGCGCCGGCCGCCTGATGGTGCGCCGAGTTGACCTCGAGCCGCAGGACGCCGCCCAGCGCGTGCAGGCGGCTGCCGGCCAGCACCTCGACGGTGTGGCCGGGCTCGGTGCGCGGATTGGGCTGCTCGTGCGCGAGGCAGCCCGGCACGGCATCGGGAATGTGCTGGATCAGGTCGCCGCCGAGCGCCACGTTCAGGAGCTGCTGGCCGCCGCAGATGCCCAACAGCGGCTGCTCGCGCCGCAGCGCCGCGCGCGTGATCGCGAGCTCGAACGCGGTGCGCCGGTCCTTGGTCCTGACCGTCGCGTGGCGCTCGCTGGCGCCATACAGCAGGGGATCCAGGTCGAACGCGCCGCCGGTGACGATCAGGCCGTCCAGCAGGTCCAGATAGGCATCGACCAGCTCGACCTCATGCGGCAGCGCGATCGGCAAGCCGCCCGCGCGCACGATCGCCTCGCAGTAGTTCGCGCGGATCGCGTACCAGGGCAGCCGGCTGTAGCCGCCGGGCGGCTCGGCGTCGAGGGTCAGGCCGATCCGCGGCCGGGCAGGGGGGCTTTGCGACATCGCGCTTCAGTGGCTGAGTGCTGCAGTGTGAAATAAGTGCGACCGCACTCCATACAACCATGAGACGGCGCATCAATGATGCCTGGGCGAGGTAAACGCCCGCTGAACATAGACTCTACTGCGCGCGACCCGCGCACCGGCCCCGGGCGGCGCCAGGAGCCACCGGATCAGGCAAGCTTGCGGCCGACCTCCTCGATCGCGCGGTCGACCAGGGCCTGGGCGCGCTCGCGATCGATCCGCTCGGCGAGCAGGCGGCGGGTGGTGCCGATCGCCAGCGTCGCGGCCTGATTGCGCACATCCTGGACGGCACGGGCCTCCTCCTGCGCGATCCGCCCGAGCGCCTGCTCGGTACGCCTTGCGAGGCTCGCCTCGAGCTCGGTGCGGTGGCGCTCGGCCTGGCGCTCGGCCTCGCGACGCGCATGCTCGCTGATGCTGCGCGCTTGATCCTGGCCGGTGGCCAGCCGGCGCTTGTGCTCGGCCAGCAGGCTCTGCGCTTCCTCGCGCAGGCGCTTGGCCCCGTTCAGCTCGGCGCGCACCTTGGCGGCATGGCCGTCGAGGGCACCGATGGTCGCGCGGCGCAGCGGCTTCCAGATCGCGGCGATCAGGATCGCCAGGGCGATCAGCAGCCAGATCTCCAGCATCAGGCGGCCTCCCCCAGGACCTCGCGCAGCGCCGCCTCGGCAGTCTTCTTGGTGACCTTCAGCCCGGCCAGCTGCGCGGCCGCCGCCTGGGCGACGCCGACCGCCGCGGTGCGCAGCTCGTCGAGCGCGGCCTGCTTGGCCTCGGCGATCTGGGCTTCGGCGGTGGCTACCTGCTCGGCCAGCCTAGCGTCGAGCTCGGCCTGGCGCCTGGCGGTCTCGGCCTGGAGCCGCGCCTGCGATTCGCCGAGCAGGGCCTGCGCCTCGGCCTGCGCCTTGGCGAGCGCCGCCTCGTATTCCGCCAGGGCCGCCTCGGCCTCGACGCGCAGGCGCTGCGCCTCGTCGAGGTCGGCGGCGATGCGGTCCTGCCGCGCCTCCAGGATCTCCGCGACCCGCGGCAGCGCCTTGCGGCTCAGCAGGTAGTAGAGGGTCGCGAAGCAGATGATCAGCCAGAAGATCTGGCTGGCGAAGGTCGAGACATCGAGCTGCGGCACGAGCTTGCCTCCAGACGCCGATCGGACGCGGCGGCCGGCAGGGCCGGCCCGCCACGTGCGCGGTGGCTCAGCCGAACAGCACCATGAAGGCGACCAGCAGCGCGAACAGGCCGATCGCCTCGACCAGGGCGAACCCGATCCACATCAGGCCGGCGACCCGCGCCTGGATCGAGGGGTTGCGGCCGATCGTCGCAATCGTGGTCGCGAACACGTTGCCGATCCCTACGCCGACGCCGGCAAGGCCGATCGCCGCGAGGCCGGCACCGATCATCTTCGCAGCTTCGATTTCCATCAGTCGGGGCTCCTCTGTCCGTCGGGCTCTGGCGGCTTTCAGCCGTCCGTGCGGGGGTCAGCGCAGGTGGCGATCAGTGCAGATGGATCGCATCCTGCAGATAGATGCAGCTCAGCACCGCGAACACGTACGCCTGGAGAAAGGCGATCGCGAACTCGAGCCCGGTCAGCGCGACCGTGAGCGCCAGCGGCGCGAACCCGAAGATGCCGAGCGCAACGATGAAGCCGGCGAAGGTCTTCAGCATGATGTGTCCGGCCATCATGTTGACGAACAGCCGCACCGACAGGCTGATCGGCCGGATCAGATAGGAGAGGATCTCGATCGGCACGAGCAGCGGCATGACGTAGATCGGGCAGCCGGCCGGCGCGAAGAAGCTGAAGAAGTGCAGCCCGTGCCGGACGAAGCCGATGATGGTCACCGAGGTGACCACGAAGATCGCCAACGTGAACGTGACGACGATATGGCTGGTGTAGGTGAAGCTGCCCGGGATCATGCCGAGCGCGTTGCCGAACAGGACGAACATGAACAGGGTGAACACGAAGGGAAAATACTTGCGCCCCTCCTTGCCGACCGTGCTGCCGACCATGTCGGCGATGAACTCGTAGCTCAGCTCGACCAGCGCCTGAATGCGGTTGGGAACCATGCTGCGATGGCGCGCGCCGTACATCACGAGCGTATAGACCAGGCCGGCGGCGATCACCATCCACAGCGCCGAGTTCGTGAAGGACACGTCCAGCCCGCCGATGTTGATCGGCAGGATCGGATGGATCTCGAACTGCTCGAGTGGACTGTGCTCCTCGGCCACTCCCGCCCCTCATCTCTGTTCTCGCCGGTGACCGACAGCCGGTCCGGGCCCGCCTACCTCGGACGCGAATCCCGCTCCGCATCGAGGCTCGCACGGCGAATGTAGCGATAGGCGTTCAGCGTCCCGGCAGCCGCGCCGAGGAAGAAGAACACCACAAACAAAATCGGCCACGTCTCGAGCCAGCGATCGAGCCCATAGCCGATCAATCCGCCCCCGATCACGCCCGCGACCAGCTCGATGCCGGCCTGGACCCCGGAACCGCCGTATCTCGCCGGCTCGGGGCGCTCCGGCTCGCCGCCGGGCAGGTCTGCCTCGGTGCGAAGGCGACGCATGCGATCATCGAAATCCTTGAACTTCGACGACCGGTCCTCGCGCGGCATGATCTCACCACTGGCTCGGCGCCAGCACAACCGCCCGCGCCGAAGCGGCGCCAGAATTAGTGGGGGCCAGGAAAGGTGTCAAGCTGCCCGGTGTCGCGGTGCGTCAGGCGGTCGCCCGCAGTTCCACGGCGCTCCTGAGGTCGACCGAGACCAGCTGCGAGATGCCGCGCTCCGCCATCGTGACGCCGTACAGGCGGTCCATGCGCGCCATGGTCAGGGGATGGTGGGTGACCACCACGAAACGCGTCTCGGTCCCCTGCGCCAGCTCCTCCAGGAGGGTGCCGAGCCGATCGACATTGGCATCGTCGAGCGGCGCATCGACCTCGTCCAGGATGCACAGCGGCGACGGCCGGGTGAGGAACACGGCGAAGATCAGCGCGATCGCGGTCAGCGCCTTCTCGCCGCCCGACAGCAGCGAGACCGACTGCAGCTTCTTGCCGGGCGGGCTCGCGATCAGCTCCAGCCCGGCGGCCAGCGGGTCGTCGGGGTCGGTCAGCTCGAGCTTGGCGCGCCCGCCGCCGAACAGGCGCACGAACAGCGCCTCGAAATGCTTCTCGACCTTGGCGAAGGCGGCGCGCAGCCGCTCGCGGCCCTCGCGGTTGAGGGTCGCGATCGCCCGGCGCAGGCGCTCGAGTGCTGCGGTCAGCTCGGTCTGCTCGGCCTGCATGGTCTCGATCCGCATGGCCAGCTCCTGCACCTCCTCGAGGGCGCGCAGATTGACCGCGCCGAGCCGCTCGCGGGCGAGCGCGTGCCGCGTGAGCGCGGCCTCGAGCGCGGCCAGCTCCTCGGCATCCGGCGCCGCCCCGGGGATCGTCTCCGGCAGCTCCGGCAGCCGCGCCAGGGCAGCATTCTCGGCACCCGCCACCTCGACGCGCGCCCGCTCCAGCCGGCCCTCGAGCCGGGCGCCGGTCTCGCGCGCCTCGACGCGCTCCGCCTCGGCCTGCTCGAGGAGCCGCTCGCCCTCGCCTGCGGCCGCCTCCGCGGCTTCCAGCTGCTGGCCGAGCGCTGCCCGCTCGGTCTCGATCGCGGCGATCCGGGCCTGCTGCTCGGCCTGCTGGCGGCCCAGGATGGCGGGCAGCTCCACCAGCCGCGCGATCTCGGCGGCGAGGTCGCTGCGCCGGCGGGCGAGGTCCGCGAGGCGCGCCTCGGCGCCGCGCGCCCGCTCCGCCCACAGCTCCAGCTCGGCGCAGAGGCTGTCGTGGCGCTGCGCCGCGCCCGCCTGCCGATCGCGCAGCCGCATGTGCTCGGCGCTGGCCTGGTTGTGGACCTGGCGGCGCTCGTCGAGCTGGCGCCTGGCCGCTGCCAGGCGCTCGCGCGCGGCGGCCAGCTCGGCCTCGGCCGTCGCCAGGGCGGCGGCCGCTTCCCGATCGGTCTCGTCGAGTGCCGCCCGCTCCGCCTGCAGCTGGCCCTGCCGGTCGTGCAGGCGCAGGCGCTCGCTCTCGCTCTCGCGCAGCGCCAGCGCTGCGGCATGGTCGGCGGCGCGGCAGCGCTCGACCTCGGCCTGGGCGGCCGCCAGCCGCTCACGGGCGACGCCGGCGGCGGCACGGGCCTCGCCTCGCGCCGCCTTGGCCTGCTCCGCGCTCAGATCCTGCGGGACCGGCCCGTCGCCCGGCCCGCTCGCAAGCTCGCTCAGCTCCTGCTCGACGCGGTCCATCTCGTCGGCAAGCGCCGCCAGCTCGGCGGCGAGGCCGGCATCGGCGGCGCGTGCCTGGGTGGCCGCATCGCGCGCCGTCTCGAGCGCCACGCTCGCCGCCCGCCGCGCGTCGTCGGCCTGCTCCAGCGTCGCCCGCGCACCGCCTGCCGCCTCCTCGGCCGCGGCCAGCTCCACCTGCCCGGTCGCGAGCACCGCCTCCTGTTGCGCGCGCTCGGCCTCGAGCCGGCGCAGCCGCGCACGCTGACGCAGACGGGTCGCACCCGGCCCCGCGGCGTCCGGCAGGCGCACGAAACCGTCCCAGCGCCACAAGCCGCCGTCCTTGCTGACCAGCCGCTGGCCCTGCAGGAGCCGGCCTTGCAGCGCGGCCGCCACCTCGGGCTCGGCGACGCCGATCTGGGCGAGCCTGCGGCCCAGTGCGGCCGGTCCGCTGACGAAACGGTCGAGCGGCGTGCAGCCCTGCGGCAGCGCCGGCGGGTCCGCTTGCGCCGCTTGCGCGCGCCAATGCGCCGGCGCAGCCGGATCCAGGCCCGCGACCAGGTCGTCGCCGAGTGCCGCGGCCAGTGCCTCGGCATAGCCTTCCTGCACCTCGACCAGGTCGATCACGCCGGCGCCGGCGGCCTTCGGCTCGACGAGGGCGGCGAGCGCATCGGCCTCGGCGCGCAGGCGCTCGGCCACGGCCTGCTGATCGCGCAGCGCCGCCTCGACCCTCGCCCGGCTTGCGTCGGCCTCGCGCGCCCGCTCGCGCAACGCCGCCGTCTCGGCCTCGGCCTGATCGGCTGCCGCCTTGGCCGCTGCCATGCGCTGCTCCAGTCCGGCGAGATCGAGCTCCTGACGCCGCCTGGCGCTCTGCTCGCTGCGGGCGGCGAGCTCGCGCCGGCGCGCCCCGAGATGCGTGCGCTCGGCCAGCCGAAGCGCCGCGTCCGCCGCCTCGGCCGCAGCGCTCGCTTCGGCGAGCGCCGCCTCCGCCGGCGCCAGCGCCTGGCTCGCCGCTCACCTCGGGCCCGTCGCAAAGCTGTGCCAGGGCCGCCTCGATCTGCTGCCCGGCCGCGTCCAGCGCGTCGCGACGCTGCTCGATCTCGCGCCGGCGCGAGGCCAGCTGGCCGCCTTGCGCCTCGATCTCGGCTGTCGCCGCGAGCGCGTCGCGAAAGGCCGCATCCGCCGCCTCGAGCGCGTCCCAGCCGGCGCGCTCGGCCGCGGCCGAAGCTTCCAGCTCGGCGGCGCACCGCTCGGCTGCCGCAGCGAGGCCGGCACGCTCCTCCTCGAGCCGCCGGCGCATGGCGTCGGCATCGCTCTTGGCGGCGTTGGCGTGGGCGACGTCCTGGTCGATCTGCTCGCGGCGCGCGGCGAGGAGCACCTTGTTCTCGTCGAGCCGCGCAAGCTCGTCGACCACCGCGCTCAGGCGCTCGCCGAGCCGGGCGAGCTCGGTCGCGAGCGTCGCTTCGCGCTGGCGCAGGGGCGGCAGCGCCGCCGCCGCCTCGTCGCGCCTTGCGCGCGCCTGCTCGAGGGCGGCGGTGCGGCTCGCGATCGCGTCCCGGCCCTGGCGGAAGGCCTGCTCGGCCGCCGCCAGCTCGGTGCGCGCGGTCTGCCAGCGGCCGATCAGCAGGGCCGCTTCGGCCTCGCGCCAGGCGGCGCTCAGCTCGCGGTAGCGCTCCGCCTGGCGCGCCTGCTTGCGCAGGCTGCGATGCTGCTCCTCGAGCGCGGTCAAGAGGTCCTGCAGCCGGACCAGGTTGGCTTCGGTCGCCTGCAGCTTGAGCTCGGCCTCGTGGCGTCGGGCCTGCAGGCCGGCGACGCCTGCGGCCGCCTCGAGCAGCCGCCGCCGATCGGCGGGCTTCGCCTCGACCAGGCTGCCGATCTGGCCCTGGCTCACGATCGAAGCACTGCGCGCGCCCGAGGACGCATCGGCGAACAGCAGCTGCACGTCGCGCGCGCGCACCTCGCGGCCGTTGACCCGGAACGCCGAGCCGAAGCCGCGTCCGATCCGCCGGGTCAGCTCGAGCTCGTCGTCGTCGCCGAGCTGCGGCCATGCCCCGTCGACCCGCCGCAGCTGCACCGTGACGTCGGCGAGGTCGTAAGCCGGCCGCGCCGCGGTGCCGGCGAAGATCACGTCGTCCATCTCGCCGCCGCGCAGGCCGCGCGCCGAGGTCTCGCCCATCACCCAGCGCAGGGCCTCGACGAGGTTCGACTTGCCGCAGCCGTTCGGACCCACGATCCCGGTCAGGCCGGGCTCGATCAACAGCTCGGTCGGGTCGACGAACGACTTGAATCCGGACAGGCGCAGCTTGGTGATCTGCACCGGGTCAGCAGCCGATGAGCGATGCCATGGCGACCGTCTATATCAACTCCGCCACGCCCTTGAAAGCCCTATATCGTTGCTCGGCGGCGTCTGGCCCACAACATGCTGTGGTTCGTCCCGCGGGAAGCCCTTGCTGCGGCGCGCTCAGGAGCCGTCGAGCAGCGGGTCGATGGCCTCGCTCAGCGCCTCGATGGTGCGGGAGCCCGCAAGGACCTCGCCGTTCACCACCAGGGTCGGCGTCGAGCTCACCTGATGCTCGTTCTGGCCGTCGAGCCGGGTCTGCAGGATGCCGTCGATCAGCTCCTGGTCGGCCAGGCACTGATCGATCTGCTCGTCGCTCATGCCGCCGAGCTTGCCGAGCTTCTTGAGCGCGCCGAGATAGTCCTCGGCTCCCGCCCAGCTGCCCTGGGTCTCGAACAGCACGTCGAGGAAGCCGAAATAGCGGTCGGGCCCGGCGCAATGCGCCAGCGCCGCCGCCATCAGCGCCCGCTCGTCGAGCGGAAAGTCGCGGTAGATCAGCTGCACCTTGCCGGTCGCGATGTAGCGCTCCTTCAGCTCGGGAAGCACCTCGGTGTGGAACTGGGCGCAGTGCGGGCAGGTGAGCGAGGCGTATTCGATCAGGGTGACCGGCGCATCGGGATCGCCCAGGATCTGCTCGCCGGGCTCGGCCGCCGAGGTCTCGACCAGCGCCAGGGGCAGCCAGATCACCATCCAGAAGGCGAAGACCCCGAGCAAGCTGCCTGCGAGGCGAACGATGACACCCTTCACGAGCGGTCTCCCTGCGTTCCTGCGGCCCGGACGGGAAACTAGGCCGCCGGCGCGGGCACGACAAGGCAGGAGACTAGCGATGGCGCCTTAATCGTGGCTGAACGGGCGTCGGCGGTGGCTAGCTCTGGTTCTGCTGCCAGGCCGCGGCGAGCTGGGCCGCCCGATCGGTGTCGGCCGGCTCGAGCTTGGCGGCGACCCGCTCGACCCGCGCCGCCGCCTGCTCGTAGTCCGCCTGCTGCGGCCAGGCTGTACCACATCAGCGCCTGCACCAGGTCCTCGGGCACGCCGTTGCCGCGCTCATAAGCCTCGCCGAGCCTGTAAAGGCCCTTCGGGTCGCCGTGCTCGGCCGCGAGGGTGTACCACCCCACCGCCTCCTCATAGTCCTGCGCGACGGCATCGCCCTTGGCGTAGAGGTCGCCGAGCCTGACATAGGCGCGCGTCTCGCCCTGCTCGACGCTCTCCCGGTACAGTGCTACCGCCCGCGCGCCATCCTGCGGCACGCCCTCGCCGTCGGCGTACATCTGCGCCAGCGCATAGACGGCGCCGGCGTGGCCCTGGTCGGCCGCCATCTGGAAATAGACGGCCGCCTTCGCGGGATCGGCGGGAACGCCGTCCGCACCCTCCTGCAGCAGCCGGGCGAGCTTGAGCTGGGCGCCGGTGCGGCCGCTGCGGGCTGCCGCCTCGTAGTGGGCGAGCGGCCATGTCGACGTTCGCAGGCGCGCCACGACCGTTCAGGTAGAGGTCGCCGAGGCGCTCGCTCGCCTGCGCGTCGCCGCTGCGGGCGTCGGCCTCGAGCTGCTCGATGGCCTCGCCGTACCACCGGGCCGACCTCTCCGCATCCTCGGGAACGTCGCCTTCATCGGTGCGAAACAGCCGGGCCAGCGCCAGCTGCGCGTCGACCTCTCCCGCCTGCGCCGCAGCGCGATAATGCTCCACCGCCGCCATGGGATCGGCCGCCGTGCCGCGACCGGTCTCGGTGAGCTGGCCCACCTTGTAATGGGCCGAGGCCTCGCCGCCCGCGGCCGCCTCGCGGTAGAGCGCAAGCGCCCGGGCGTCGTCCTGCGGCACGCCGCGGCCGGTCTCGTACATCCTGGCGAGGTTTCGCTGGGCCCGCGCGACGCCCCGGTCCGCGGCCGCCTGATACCAGCGCGCCGCCTCCGCATCGTCCGTTGCGGTGCCGCGGCCCTCCTCGTAGAAGCCCGCAACCTTGAGCTGCGCGTAGACCACGCCGTCCTTGGCGGCGCTCAGATAGTTGCGGAAGGCTGCGACATAGTCGCCGCGCTCCTCGGCAGCGCGCGCCGGCTCCAGCACCATGCGCTGGATCTTGCTCGGCTTGGCGGCGTTGTTCGCGCAGCCGGCCACGACGGCCAGCAGGAGCAGCAACAGTCCACGCGCCGACGCTCCCATGCTCACGTTGCGAAACGCTCGAGCCATTACTCGTGCTTCCCTTCCTGTGATGGTCGAGGACCAGCCTGCGCCTTGAGCGCCGCCCCGAGCCCGCTCAGCGCCGCGCGCAGCGCGTCGTCCGCGACGGGCTGCACGACCGCCTCGATCTCCGCTCGCGCCGCCGGATCGAGCGGTGCCGGGGCGGCAGCCGGGACGCGCCGCGGCAGCGCCAGCGGCGCTCGGATCAAGGCGCAGGCGGGCCACCGCCGGATAGCCGAAATAACTGTTGATCCGCTCGAGCAGCTGAGGCTCGCTGTGCTGCAGCTCGAGAGCAGCGGACCCGGCGACGTGCACGTGCAGGATGCCACCATGGCCATGGCCGCCGCCGGTCAGCTTGACCGGCTGGCAGCGCGCCGCGAGGGCCTCGCCGACGATGCTCGGCCAGTCGGTCAGCACGCCCGCCTCGGCGAGGCCACGGCGGCGCGAGGCCGGATCGAGCACCTTGCCGAGCAGGTCGGGCAGGCGCCACAGACCGCCGCCGCGGCGCATCGCCTCGCGGCCCGTGGCGCGCTGGCGCTTGCCTCTGTCGCTCATCCGGGGCGTGTCGTTCATCGGGCGCGCTCGAGCCCCAATCGGCGAGGGAATCCTGCTGCTCGCACGGGGCTTCCTGCGCATCGTTTCAGGCTGGGCGCGCGGAACCGCACAAACATCGACAATCTATCACAAATGCCGACTTGCGACCAATGGTCGGGGCGTACCCGGTGACGCCGGGCCAGGCGATCGACCGCCTGCTCGACTGGTACGACCGGCACCGCCGGCCGCTGCCGTGGCGGGCCCCGCCCGGGCACCGCCCGGATCCCTATCACGTGCTCTTGAGCGAGGTCATGCTGCAGCAGACCACGGTGGCGACCGTGGCGGGGCGCTACGAGGGGTTTCTGGCGCGGTTTCCGAGCCTGACGGCGCTCGCGGCCGCCGCGCCGGCCGACGTCCTGCATGCCTGGCAGGGCCTCGGCTACTATCGGCGCGCGCGTGCCCTGCACGCCTGCGCCCAGGCGGTCGCCCTGCGGTTCGATGGCGCATTGCCGCGCAGCGAGGGCGCGCTGCGCGAGCTGCCCGGCATCGGCGCCTACACCGCGCGGGCGATCCTCGCCATCGCGTTCGACCAGCCGACCGTGCCGGTGGATGCCAACATCGCGCGCGTGCTCGCGCGCCGGCATGGCATCGAGACGCCGCTGCCGGAGGCGTTGAAGGAGCTGCAGGCGCAGGCCGACGCGCTGGCGTCGCTGCGCCGGCCGGGCGACGTCGCCCAGGCCTTGATGGACCTCGGCGCCACGGTGTGCCGGCCCCGTCTGCCGCGCTGCGAGGCGTGTCCCTGGCAGTCGGCCTGCATCGCGCATGCGGCCGGCAGCGCCGAGCGACTGCCGCGGCGTGCCGCAAGGCGCGAGCGTCCGGTGCGGCGTGGCGTGGCTTTCCTCCTGACCCGGCAGGACGGGGCGATCCTGTTCCAGCGCCGGCCGGCGAGCGGCCTGCTCGGCGGCCTGCACGAATTGCCGGGCAGCCCGTGGCTGGCGGGCCCGCTGCGGCTGCCGGCCTCGCTCGAGCATGCGCCGGTCGCGGCCGACTGGCGGCTGGCGCGCGAGCCGGTGATCCATGGCTTCACCCATTTCGTCCTCGAGTTGACGCTCGCCGAGGCGCGCACCGAGCGGCCTCCGCCCGGGCTCTGGTGCCCGCCGCACCGGCTGCACGAGCTGGCGCTGCCGACGGTCATGAAGAAGCTGCTGCTTCGTGCCGGCCTGCGCGCCGGCCTGCGTCCCGGCCCGGCAAACCGATAGGTTGCGTTTTGCGGCCGGGCGGTTCAGGTTCTGGGCGGCGGCGTGCACGGCCCGATCAGCCCTTGGCGCGCCCGTGCTGGCGGAGGTGACGATGGCGCATCAGGTGAAGGTTCTCGTTCTGCTCGGCATGCTGCTGGGCGCGTGCACGGCGCTGCCGCCGGACCGGACCGAGGCGCTCGGGCCGCCTTTCAACGAGGACGCGAAGCAGGGCTATGTGGCACTCGCGGGCAGCACCTGGGATGCCGGCGACTGGGACTTCCTCCACTATGACGACAAGGCCGAGCAGGCCATGCTGGGCGACGAGGTCTGGCCCGACCGGGTAGCGAGCCGGCGGATGCCGACCCACGCGCGCGACACCATGCTGGTGGAGCGCGCCCGCCTGGTGGACGCCCTGGAGGCGAGCGCGCGCCGGCAGAGCCCGCGCGAGGCCGCCAAGGCGCAGGTCGGCTTCGACTGCTGGCTGGGCGAGGTGGGCGCCAGCGGGCGACCCGACCTTTCGACCGGCTGCAAGGAGACGTACATGGCGGAGCTGGCCAAGGTCGAGACCAGGCTGCGCGACGTGCCCGACATGTATGCGGTATTCTTCGAGACCGGCAGCGCGCTGCTGGGCGTGCAGGCGCGCAACACCATCACCGATGCGGTGCGCGCGTCGCGCCTGCACGACGCGCAACGGATCGAGGTCGTGGGCTTCGCCGATGCGTCCGGGTCGGCGGTCGACAACGAGGCGCTGGCGAACGAGCGCGCGCTCGCGGTGGTCGAGGGATTGCTGCAGGCGGGCGTGCCGGCCGAGAGGATCGACTCCCGTGCCGCGGGCACGGACGCCGGCGGCGGCGATGACGCCTTGGATCGTCGGGTCGACATCACCATCATCCGATAGCGTGCCGCCATTCGCCCCGAGGCTGCAGAAGAGGGCGAGGCGCCGGGCAGGGGGGCCGTGAGCGCCTGAAGACGCATCGTCAACCGTTTGCACGAGGCGACCATGCGCAAGTTCCTTTTCGTCCTGCTGGGTCTGGTGGTGGTGCTGATCGGCGCGGCGCTGGTCGTGCCGTTCCTGGTCCCCACCGACACCTACAAGCAGCAGATCGCCAGTCAGGTCGAGAGTGCTACCGGCCGCAGCCTGACGATCGAGGGCCCGCTGCGCTTCACGATCCTGCCGCAGCTGGGCTTCGAGGCGCAGCAGGTGACGCTCGCCAATCCGCCGGGTGCCTCGAGCCCGCAGATGGTGCGCCTCAAGGCGGTCGAGGTCGAGCTCAAGGTCTGGCCGCTGCTGAGCGGCACCCTCGAGGTCGACCGCTTCGTGCTGGTCGAGCCGCAGATCGACCTCGAGGTCGATGCGCAGGGACAGCCGAACTGGCAGTTCGGCGCGCCGCCTGGCGAGGGGCCGGCCCAGCCGTCCGAGCCGTCCGAGCCGCCCAGCAGCGCAGGAGCCGGCGCAGCCTGCGCCGGCGGGTCCCGGCGGCATCGAAGCGGCGTCCGGCGGCATGCTGAAGGAGATCAGGCTCGGCGACGTGCGCATCGAGAACGGCGCCCTGACCTACAGCAACGCCCAGAACGGCAGCAGCGAGCGGCTCACGGCGATCAACATGACGCTGCGCCTGCCCGATCTGCAAAGCCGCCTCGAGGCCGACGGCGCGCTCGACTACAAAGACCAGACGGTCAGCCTGCGGCTCAGCGCCGACCAGCCGGCAGCGCTGCTCCAGGGCGGCGCGTCGCCGGTGGCGCTGAGCGTCGAGACGACGCCCGCCAAGGTCGGCTTCGAGGGCCAGGTCGACAACGGCGCCGCGCCCGCCGCCAGCGGCAAGCTCGACCTGGACGTGACCTCGATCCGCGATCTGGCGGCCTGGCTGGCCGAGCCGCTCGCCTTCGAGGGCGAGGGGCTGCGCACCCTCAAGATCGCATCCCAGCTCGACGCCTCGCCGCAGCGCGTGGCGCTCACCGACACCACGATCGGGCTCGACGCGATCGAGGCCAGGGGCGAGCTGGTCGCCGACCTGTCGGGCGCGGTGCCGAAGGTCGACGGCCGTCTCGATCTGGGCGCGGTCGATCTCGATCCCTATCTGCCGCCGCCTTCCGAGGATGCCGCGGGCTCGGACGAGCAGGCGGGCGAGGCGGGTACGGAGGGCTGGTCGGACGAGCCGATCGCGGTGCCGCCGATCGGCGGCGCCGAGGTCGACTTCGCGCTCAGCCTGGATAAGCTGACCATGCGCGAGATCGAGGTCGGCAGGACCGTCCTCGGGCTGAAGCTCGCCGGCAACACGCTGAGCGCGGCGCTGCAGGAGATGGCGCTGTATGGCGGCAAGGCCACCGGCAATCTCGAGGTCGCGGTCGCCGACGGCGTGCCGGCGATCCGCCAGCAGTTCCAGCTCGATGGCCTGAACGCCCTGCCGTTCCTCACCGCCGTCGCCGGGTTCGAGCGGCTCGAGGGTCAGGCGAGCGCGCAGCTCGACGTTTCGAGCCGCGGCGGCAGCCAGCTGCAGCTCGTGCGCGGCCTGAACGGCAACGGCAGCGTCACCTTCACCGACGGCGCGGTCGTCGGCATCAACATCGCCGCGATGGTGCGCAATGCCGCCACCGCCTTCCTGGATCCGAGTGCCGGCGAGCAGCGCAAGACCGATTTCGCCGAGCTGTCCGGCACTTTCGCGATCCAGGACGGCATCCTCACCAACGACGACATGCGCCTGCAGGCGCCGGTCCTGCGGGTCAACGGCCGTGGCCGGGTCGATCTGCCGGCCCGTACGCTGACCTACCTGATCGAGCCGACGGCCGCGCCCACGTTGGAGGGCCAGGGCGGCACGCGAGCAGGTCGCGGGCGTGCTGGTGCCGGTGATCATCGAGGGACCCTGGGACGACCTCAGCTACCGGCCCGACCTTTCCGGCGTGATCGGCGCCGCGCTGCGCGATCCCGAGGCGCTCAAGGAGCAGGTCGAGCAGCTCGGCGGTAGCGCCACGGACGTCAAGCGCGCGCTCGAGGGCGACCCCGCTGCTGTGATCGAAGGCCTGCTCGGCGGCTCGCGCGGAGGAGGCGGCTCCGGGGGTTCAGGGGGCTCCGAGGGCTCTGAGGGCTCCGGCGGCGGCGAGGGCGGATCGGGCGGCCAGGGCGGCGCAGCCGGCGACGCCGCCAAGAAGCTGCTCAAGGGCCTGTTCGACTGAGCTTCGGTCTGGTCGGACGATCCCGCCGCCCCGCTGCGGCGACGGGAGGCTGCCCGCTCTCTGCCGCACCGATCAGGCGGCGCGCGCCGCGCAAGAGGCCGGCCAGATGATGCAGATCGCCCGCCTTCGCCGAGGTGCGGCGATGGATCAGGCCGAGCATCCGGCCGGGTGCCGGCGGGTCGAAGGCGCGAAACGCGATCAGCCCCTCCAGGTTGTCCAGCCGCTCGACCGCGAGCAGGGGAATCAGCGAATAGCCGCCGCGCACCGCGATCATCTGCAGGAGCATGTCGAGGCCGGTCGCCTGCAGCGGCACCATGCCGGCCTTGAGGTGCGCGCCGCACACCGCCAAAGCCTGCTCGCGCAGGCAGTGGCCGTCGGCCAGCAGGATGATCGAGGTCGGCGACAGATCGGCCGGCGCCAGGCCCGGCTGGCTGAGCAGCCGCTCGCCCCGCCTTGCGGCGAGCACGAACGGCTCGAAGAACAGCTCGATGGTCGCGATATCGTGGTCGGCGATCGGCAGCGACACGATCGCGGCATCGAGCTCGCCCTGCCGTACGCCTTGCACCAGCGCCGCGGTGACGTTCTCGTTGAGGGTGAGGTCGACCTCGGGGTAGCGCTCGAGCAGCTCGCGCAGCACCAGCGGGATCAGGTAGGGCCCGACGGTCGGGATCGCGCCGAGCGTCAGGCCGCCGCCGAACGGCTGTTGTCCCAGGCCGCGCAGATCGATCAGCTCGTGACCGACCTGCAGCAGCGCGCGCGCCCGCTCGACCACCCGCTCGCCCAGCGCGGTCACCACGACGCGGCGGTTGGTGCGCTCGAAGATCTGAATGCCGAGACAGCTCCTCGACCTTGCGCACCTGCACGCTCAGCGCCGACTGGCTGACGTGGCAGCGCGCCGCGGCGCGCCCGAAGTGGCGCTCCTCGGCCACCGCCACGATGTACTCGAAGTCGCGCAGATTGAGGCCCGCCAACGTCATCCCGGTTGCATAGCAGCCTTTCGCGCGCTCGGGCAGGGGCGCCGGCATGCGGCTTGCTCTCGACGCCGCGTCCGGCCAAGCTCCCGCCATGGAGCTTCGCACGATCGTGGAAACCTCGCGGCAGGTCGGCGCTGCGAGCGGCCGGCTGGAAAAGATCGGCCATCTCGCGCGCTGCCTTGCCGCCTGCGAGCCGGCATCGGTCCCGACCGCGGTAGCACTGCTCGCGGGCCAGCCGCGCCAGGGCCGGGTCGGGGTCGGCTGGGCCGCCCTGCGCGCGGCGCGCGCCGAGACCGCCGCGAGCGCGCCGAGCCTGACGCTCGCCGAGCTCGACGCGACGCTGGATCGGTTCGTCGCGATCAGCGGCAAGGGTGCCGCCGGCGAGCGAGCGCGGTTGCTGCAAGGACTGTTCGGGCGGGCGACCGGGGAGGAGCAGGATTTTCTCGCGCGCCTGCTGCTGGGCGAGTTGCGCCAGGGCGCGCTCGAAGGCCTGATGGTCGAGGCGGTGGCGAAGGCTGCGGCGCTGCCGCCAGCCGAAGTCCGGCGCGCGGTCATGGTGGCTGGCGACGTCGGCGCGGTCGCCGAGGCGGTGCTCGGCGAAGGTGCCGCGGGCTTGGCAGCGCTTTGCGATCGCGCTGTTCCGCCCGCTGCAGCCGATGCTGGCGCAGCCGGCCGAGGACATCGGCGATGCGCTCGCCCGGCTCGGCCGCGCCGCGCTCGAGCACAAGCTGGATGGCGCCCGCATCCAGGCGCACAAGGCGGGCGACGAGGTGCGCGTCTACAGCCGCCGCCTGAACGAGGTCACCGATGCCGTGCCGGAGGTCGTGGAGGCGGTCCGTGCGCTGCCGGCGCGAAGCGCCATCCTCGATGGCGAGGCGATCGCGCTGCGCAAGGGCGGCAGGCCGCAGCCCTTCCAGATCACCATGCGCCGCTTCGGCCGCAGGCTGAACGTCGCGGCGCTGCGCGAGGAGCTGCCGCTGGCGGCCTTCTTCTTCGACTGCCTGGCGCTGGATGACGAGGCGCTGATCGACCGGCCGGCCGAGGAGCGCTTCGCGGCGCTCGCGGCGGCGGCGCCGGCGCCGCTGCTGATCCCGCGCCTGGTCACCGATCGCGAGGACGAGGCGCAGGCCTTCGTCGCGCAGGCGCTGGCGGCCGGCCACGAGGGCGTGATGGCCAAGGCGATCGATGCCGCCTACGCGGCCGGCGCGCGCGGCCGGAGCTGGCTCAAGATCAAGGCCGCGCACACGCTCGACCTCGTGGTGCTGGCCGCCGAGTGGGGGAATGGCCGCCGCAAGGGCTGGCTCAGCAACCTGCATCTGGGCGCGCAGGGCGAGGCGGGCTTCGTCATGCTCGGCAAGACCTTCAAGGGCCTGACCGACGCGCTGCTGACCTGGCAGACCGAGCAGCTGCTGGCGCGCGAGGTCGCGCGCGACGCCTGGACCGTCTACGTGCGGCCCGAGCTGGTGGTCGAGGTGGCGTTCAACGACATCCAGACCAGCCCGCACTATCCGGGCGGCATGGCGCTGCGCTTTGCGAGGGTGAAACGCTACCGGCCCGACAAGCGCGCCGAGGATGCCGACAGCATCGAGACGGTGCGCGCGATCTTCGCGGCGCAGGCCGGCCATGGCTAGCTAGCGCGGCGGCCTCTCGGTTCGGGACATAAAATTGGTTGCGGGGGCAGGATTTGGACGTTGTTTCCCGCTCGTGTCTGCGCGCGAACTTGAGCGAACCATGCCCTTTCGGCCGGGCGGCAAGGTCGGACCATCTTCCCTACGCCGCGAACTCAGGCTGCCAGCGGGTCGAGCTGCTGACCGCAATTCTGGCGTCCTCACCTGGGGCTTCGGCCGACCCCCCTCGGCAGCTACGAGATGCTATGCCCTTCGGCTTTGGGTCGACCAGCGGGCATTCACGGACGGGTCGCGGAGGTCGGAAGATGACCCCAATTCCGGAACGTCGCGACAAGGCAGCGTAAGGCGACGGTCGCCTATGTTCGCAGGCTGCTACCGCTCACCTCATGCGCCATCGGAGACCTCGATGGAGGCAGCCGAGGGGCCAAGGCTGGCACTAACGCGCTTTCCTTTGCCTGCGGACCGTGCCATCGTTCCGCAGCGACAGCCGAATAAGGCTTTCAATTGACGCTGCCGTGGCACCTGTGATTAAGCCGCTCCCGGAAGCAACTCGTTTGGAGATCGACGCCGGAACTTAAAACTGGAGATTCCGCATGCAGATCATCCAGTCGCGCCGTCATTTCCTCGGCACAGTCGCGTGTGTCGGTGCCGCGAGTGTTCTTGGCATCGCGGGGCTCGCTCGCCGACGAGGGGCCGCCGGAAACGACCGCGCTCCGACTGCCTCATGATCCTGCTGCCTGCCTCGCGCCCCTCTACATCGCCGGCGACCTGCTCCGGGCCGAGGGCTTCACCGACATCCGCTACGTGGCGTCGCCAGAGTACTCGCCCGAGCACTCGGTCAGTCGCGGCGTGGTCGACTTCGATTTCCTGACCCCGACATGGGCCGCCTCTCACCTGGATGCCGGCCATCCCGTCACGGTGCTGGCAGGCGTGCATTCGGGTTGCTTGGAGCTGTTCGCGCACGAGCCGATCCGAACCATCCGCGACCTGAAGGATAAGCGGGTCGGCGTCCAGGACATCGGCTCGCCCGTGCATCTTTACCTGGTGGTCATGGCCGCGCAGGTGGGGCTCGACCCTCGCGAGGACATCGAGTGGGTCACCAGGCCCGACGGTGGGTTCACGGAGTTGTTCGCCAGCGGAGAAATCGACGCGTTTCTCGGGTTCCCGCCCGAACCGCAGGAGCTGCGCGCCCGCGGTTTCAGCCGTATAGTCCTCAACACTGCGACCGACAAGCCATGGTCACAGTATTTTTGCTGCATGGCGGTCGGCGGCCGCGCCTTCGTCCGTGACCATCCGGTCGCGACCAAGCGTTTCCTGCGCGCGATCCTAAAGGCTGCCGATATCTGCGCTGACCAGCCCGAAATGGCTGCGCAGCGTGTGGTCGACGGGCGTCGGCATGGGCCAGATCAGGCTGGCCGCCTGACCCGGTTCACCGGGGTTGGTAAAAGAGGCCTGCCAGCCCGCCGACGTATCTCCCCCCAGCGCTCTCGCGCGCGATGGCCCGAGAAGTTTCGGGCCGCACACAGCGGGCGACCGCCCCCGCTCTCTGCCCGGCGTCCGCCAGAACTTTCTCGCACGTGATGGGGTCGGAAAATTCGGCGTCGCCGACAGGGATCCGTTTACCCATTTGTGGGACCAACTGTCTCCTTCCAGCGAGGAGGCTGATTCATGCCCGTGCGATCTGTCTTTCCCGTCGCCGTCGCCGCATTGGCGCTCGCGGCCGTCAGCGGGTGCTCTTCCCACGATTCGTCGACGGCTCAGGTGCGCCCTGCGCAGATGCCTCGGCCGAGCCAATGCGATCAGCTCCTGGGAGCCGTGGAGATCGAGATGGCCACCGCAATCGGATCCAGGATCGCTGACGCGCAGAGTGATGTCCGCGAGGCTCGGGAGCTGTGCAATTCTGGCCACCCCGAAGAGGGCATCCCCATGCTCCGCGGTGTCTTGAACTCCCTGCATGAGAACGAGTGATAGCCAAGCCGCAAGCAGAACTGATCAGCGGCGCTTGACGCCGAGGTCCCCGCCAGGTCCGACACGCCAGCGAGATATCGCGCCGGCGAATGGCTGGGATCCGCTTTCGACAGTTCCCGTGTCCCCGCTCGGTTCCCGCTCGACGGGCCATCTGGGAACAGATGTCTGATCAGCTCACGAACAACACGCCCGCGCCCGTCCGCCGCAGGCGGCGTTCGGTCCATCGCGCGCATCACCCTTGCTTGCGCGCTTGCTCTGGCGTAGTGACCGCGAAACGACCGCGGCAAGGGCAAGGGCGGCAAGGGAAACCGTGGCCGCGGCTAGCTAGTGCAGCGCTTCGGTGTAGACGAACTTCGGCATGTGCCAGTCGAAGCGGAGCGCCAGGAGCCGCATCGCGAGGCCCAACGCCATTGCCGCGACCATGACGGGGTCGTGCGGCAGGCCGACGCCGAGGCCTGCGACATAGAGGGCGCCGGTCACGATCGACACGCTGGCGTAGAGCTCGCGGCGGAACAGCAGCGGGATGTCGTTGCACAGCACGTCGCGCAGCACGCCGCCGACGCAGCCCGTGATCATGCCGGCGACGATCACCACGACGACCGGCAGGCCCTCCGCCAGCGCGATGTTGCAGCCGATGACCGTGAAGACGACCAGACCGATCGCATCGAGCACGAAAAACAGCGTGCGCAGGCGGCGCATGAGCCGGGCGACGGCGATGGTGCCGAGCGAAGCACCCGTGGTGACCAGCAGATAGGACGGATGCTCGACCCACACCAGCGCCGTCCCGCTCCAGTGCCGTGGGTGCCGAACCCTTGACCCGCCAGGTCAGGTCGGCTGGCTCTCTTGCCCGAGAGTGGACGCCGCTTCTACAGATCGACGCCGCGGCGGGCCAGCGCGCGCTCCCACTTGGTGTCGATCGCGTCGTCGAACAGCAGCGCCTCGTCGGGCGCGATCGTGAACCACGAGCCGCGCGCGATCTCGCCTTCCAGTTGATCGGGCGCCCAGCCCGCATAGCCGAGCGCGAACAGGCTGTGGCGCGGACCACTACCCCGCGCGATGTCGCGCAGGGCATCGAGCGTGAAGCTGAAGGCGGCGATCTCGCCGACCGCGATCGGGTCGTCCTGCAGGTAGTCGGGGCTGTGCAGCATCACGGCGCGGCCGAGGTCGACCGGGCCGCCGTAGTGGACGCGGATCTTGTCCTCGCTGTCGCTGCCCTCCTCGATGCCCAGGCCTTCGAGCAGCTTGCCGAGCGGCCCGGCGGACCAGCACGCGGTTGATCACGACGCCCAGGGCGCCGCGCTCGTCATGCTGCACCATGTAGACGATCGTCTGGCTGAAGTTGGGATCGTCGAGCTCGGGCGTGGCGACCAGCAGCTGGCCCGCCAGCGACGGCACCACCCCCACCACCGGCGTGTAGCGGGCCGCAGCAAGGCCGATGCCGCAGAGCACGAGCAAGACCACCGCGAGCATGCCGGTACCGATCCGCCACATCTCCCGATCCTCCGCCATCCGGTCACACCCCTGGTGGCTCGAACCCTAGCGGAGCTTGCGCTCCTTGGCGATCCGGTCGTAGGCGACGTTGATGTCGGCAAGCGTCTTGTTGGCATGCGCGACGAACTCCGCAGGCAGGCCCTTGGCGACCAGTCGGTCGGGATGGTGCTCGCGCACCAGCTGGCGATAGGTCTTGCGGACCTCGTCGTCGCTCGCATGGCGTGAGAGGCCCAGGATCGCATAGGCGTCGTCGGCGCCCGACATGCGGCGCCCGCTCGCCGCAAAGCGCCTGTGGATCTGCTCGAACGCCTTCTGGTCGAAGCCGAAGATGGCGGCGACCTGGCGCAGGAAATCGAGCTCGGCCCGGTTGAGCTCGCCATCCGCCCGCGCGACGTCGAACAGCCCGGTCAGCAGCTCCTCCAGCAGGTAGCGATCGCGCTGGAACAGCATCGCGATCTGGCGCGCATAGGCCTCGAAGCCTTCGGTCGACGCCTTGGCCTGGTTGTAGATCCGCGCGACGTCGCCGACCTCGTCGTCCTCGATCTGAAACACGCGGCGGAAAGCCAGGATCTCGTCCGACGTGACCCGCCCGTCCGCCTTGGCGAGCTTGGCGGCGAGCGCGATCACGGCGGTCGCGAACGCGATGCGGCGGGTCTCGGCGGGATCCTCATAGAACAGCGGCGGCTCGTCGCGGCTCTTGGCGCCGAGCCCACGGCGGCCCTGCTCGGCCCGATAATGGTCGAAGGCATGGCCGGCGACCGCACCGATGACGGCGCCCATCGGTCCGCCGACGGCGAAGCCGGCGGTGCCGCCCACGATCTTGCCCCAGATGCCCAAGACGCCCCCTCGCCCGCGCTGCGCTGCGCTTCGATCTTGGTCGGGCCCCGGTTTCGGGGCAAGAGCCTTGGTGGCGAAACCGATGGTTGCTTTTCGATCGCAGGTTGGTCGCATTCGCGCGCGCCGCTCCCTATCTGCGCTATGAGCGCGGCGGCAATCGGCGGGCGCGGGCCCCGGATCGGGGAGGCAGATCGCGGCGGGGAGCCAGGCAGCATATGGTCGAGCGGCGAGCCGGGTGGCAGTTCTGGATCGATCGCGGCGGCACGTTCACCGATGTCGTCGCCTGCCGGCCCGATGGCACGCTGCAGGTGCACAAGCTGCTCTCCGAGAACCCGGGGCAGTATGACGACGCCTCCTTGCATGGCATCCGCACGCTGCTCGGGCTCGGCCCGGACGAGCCGCTGCCGGCAGCGCTGATCGATGCCGTCAAGATGGGCACCACGGTCGCGACCAACGCCTTGCTCGAGCGGCGCGGCGAGCCGACCGCGCTCGCGATCACCGAGGGCTTCGCCGACGCGCTGCGCATCGGCTACCAGCATCGTCCCGACATTTTTGCGCGTCACATCGTGCTGCCGGAGCTGCTCTACACCGACGTGATCGAGATCGCCGAGCGCACGCGCGCCGATGGCACGATCGAGCGGCCGCTCGACCGCGAGCGCGCCCGCACCGGCCTGGAGCGCAGCTTCGCGCAGGGCTTTCGGGCGGTCGCGATCGTGCTCCTGCACGGCTACCGCTACCCTGATCACGAGAAGGCGCTGGCGGCGCTGGCGCGCGAGGTGGGCTTTGCCCAGGTTTCGGTCAGCCACGAGGTCTCGCCGCTGATGAAGGTGGTCGGCCGCGGCGACACGACGGTGGTCGACGCCTACCTGTCGCCGATCCTGCGGCCGCTATGTCGACCAGGTGGCGCGCGCGATCGGCGACGTGCGGCTGATGTTCATGCAGAGCAACGGCGGCCTGGTCGACGCCCAGATGTTCAGGGGCAAGGATGCCATCCTGTCGGGCCCGGCCGGCGGCATCGTCGGTGCCGTGCGGGTCAGCGCGCTCGCCGGTTTCCAGAAGATCATCACCTTCGACATGGGCGGCACCTCGACGGATGTCGCCCACTATGCCGGTGCTTTGGAGCGCAGCTTCGAGAGCGAGGTCGCAGGCGTGCGCATGCGCGCGCCGATGATGGCGATCCACACCGTGGCGGCCGGCGGCGGCTCGATCCTGACCTTCGATGGCGCCCGCTTTCGCGTCGGGCCCGAATTGGCGGGCGCCAATCCCGGCCCGGCCTGCTATCGCAAAGGCGGCCCGCTGACCGTCACCGACGCCAACCTGATGGTCGGCAAGCTGCAGCCGCGTTTCTTTCCCAAAGTGTTCGGGCCGGATGCCGACCAGCCGCCCGACATCGAGGTCGTGCACGAGAAATTCGCCGCCCTGGCCGCCGAGGTCGGCCGCGCCACCGGCGTCGCGCGCACGCCCGAGCAGATCGCGCACGGCTGCCTCGCGATCGCGGTCGACAACATGGCGAACGCGATCAAGCGGATCTCGATCCAGCGCGGCCACGACATCGGTGGCTACGTGCTGTGCTGCTTTGGCGGCGCCGCCGGCCAGCACGCCTGCCTGGTCGCCGATTCGCTCGGCCTCGGGCGGATCCTGGTGCATCCGCTGGCGAGCGTGCTGTCGGCCTACGGCATGGGGCTGGCGGACGTGCGCACGCTGCGCCAGCGCGCGATCGAGGCGACCCTCGATGCCGCGCTCATGCAGCACCTCGCCGAAACCATCGACGACCTCGGCGCCGAGGGCCGCGCGGAGCTCGAGCAGCAGGGCGTAACGACGGACCGGATGAGCACGGAGCCGCGCATCCACATCCGCTACAGCGGCACCGACACGCCGCTCGAGATCGCCCATGGCAGCCTCGACGCGCTGCGCCGCGCGTTCGAGACCGAGCACCGCGCTCGCTACGGCTTCATCGTCGAGGGGCGGCCGCTGGTCGTCGAGCAGGTGACGGTCGAGGCGATCGGCCGGATGGCCGAGATCGGCGAGCCCGAGCAGGCGACCCTGACCCGTCCCGCAGGAGCCGGGCTGCAGCCGGTCGACGAGGTCGTGATGATGACCGATCGCGCCCCGCATCAGCCGCCCGAGAGCCTGGCGACGCCGGTGTTCGAGCGCGCCGACCTGCGCCCGGGCGACGCCATCAAAGGCCCGGCGATCATCGCCGAGCGCACCACCACCGTGGTGGTCGAGCCCGGTTGGCAGGCCGAGCTCACCTCGCGCGATCACCTGCTGCTGCGCCGCGTCGAGCCGCTCGCCAGGCAGGCCGCGATCGGCACGCGGTCCGATCCGATCATGCTCGAGATCTTCAACAACCTGTTCATGGCGATCGCCGAGCAGATGGGCGTGACGCTGCAGAACACCGCCTACTCGGTCAACATGAAGGAGCGCCTGGATTTTTCCTGCGCCGTGTTCGACCCCGACGGCATGCTGATCGCGAATGCGCCGCACATGCCGGTGCATCTGGGCTCCATGGGCGAGAGCGTGCGCACGATCTTGCGCCTGCGCGGCGACAGCCTGCGGCCGGGCGACGTCTACGCGCTGAACAACCCCTACAACGGCGGCACCCACCTGCCCGACGTCACGGTGGTCGTGCCGGTGTTCGGTGCCGACGGGCGGCTGCTGTTCCTCACCGCCTCGCGCGGCCATCACGCCGACATCGGCGGCATCACGCCGGGCTCGATGCCGCCCGACAGCACCACGATCGACCAGGAAGGCGTGCTGATCGACAATTTTCTGCTGGTCGACCAGGGGCGGTTCGAGACCGAGGCGCTCGAGGCGCTGCTGGCGTCCGGGCCCTATCCGGTGCGCAACGCGCGCCAGAACGTCGCCGACCTGCAGGCGCAGATCGCCGCCTGCACGCGCGGCGCCAACGAGCTGCTCGCGATGATCGAGCATTTCGGCCTCGAGACCGTCCTCGCCTACACCAGGCACGTCCAGGACAATGCCGAGGAATCGGTGCGCCGCGTGCTCGACCGGCTGCGGGATGGCGATTTCACCTATCCGCTCGACAACGGCGCGCAGATCCAGGTGCGGGTCCACATCGATCGCGAGGCGAGGCGGGCGGTGGTCGATTTCACCGGCACCAGCAGCCAGCTCCCCGACAATTTCAATGCGCCGTCGGCCGTCTGCCGGGCGGCGGTGCTCTATGTGTTCCGCACGCTGGTCGACGCCGACATCCCGATGAACGAGGGCTGCCTGAAGCCGATCGACATCGTGATCCCGGAAGGCTGCATGCTCAACCCTGCCTATCCGGCCGCCGTGGTCGCCGGCAATGTCGAGACCTCGCAGTGCATCACCGATGCGCTCTACGGCGCGCTCGGCGTGCTCGCGGCGGCGCAGGGCACGATGAACAACTTCACCTTCGGCGACGCCACCTACCAGTACTACGAGACGATCTGCGGCGGCTCCGGCGCCGGCCCGGATTTCGACGGCACCTCGGCCGTGCACACCCACATGACCAACTCCCGCCTGACCGACCCGGAGGTGCTGGAGTGGCGCTACCCGGTGCTGCTGCAGGGGCATCGGATCCATCGCGGCTCGGGCGGCGGCGGCCGGCAGCGCGGCGGCGACGGCACGATCCGCCGGGTCTGCTTCCTGCAGCCGATGAGTGCGGCGCTGTTGTCCAACCACCGGGTGGTGGCACCCTTCGGCCTCGAGGGCGGCCTGCCCGGCGCGCTCGGCCGGCAATGGATCGAGCGGGCCGACGGCCGCATCGAGGAGCTGCCCGGCTGCGCCAAGGCCGATCTCGGCCCGGGCGACGTGTTCGTGATCCAGACCCCGGGCGGCGGCGGCTTCGGCCCGCCCGAGGATGGCGCCGGCAGCTGAGGTCCGCGCATCGGCCCGCTGTTCAACGCGATGTGATGCGGGATTGCGCGCAGGCCCGCCAGAAAGGGTTTGCCAGCGGACGCGGATGCGGGCTAGCGTGCAGGTTGGCTTTGTACGGGAGTAGCACGATGCATCGTAGCATTCTCGCTTTGGTAGCTCTCGTCGCCTTCGCGATCGGCAGCAGCGCTGCGTATGCTGACTGCGCCGGCCATGTCGCCAGCACCACGACCAAGCAGTCCGTGGCGTCGGTCGACGGCGCCACCACGCCGATCACTGTCCCGAAGGGCGGCGGCAGCTAAGCCAATCCAAACCACGTGGTAAGAAACCGCCGCTCCCTGGAGCGGCGGTTTTGCATCTGGGCCCTGCCCGCAACTGCTGAGCCGAGCTCAGGGCGCGTGCTCGGCCGGCAGCTGGTGGAGGTGCACGTCGGCGCCTGAATGATCGAGCAGGATGCGCAAGGCCGTGTCCTCCTGCTCCTTGTCGCGGGTGCGCACCCACAACAGGAGCCCGCCATGCTCGAGCTGCTCGCTAAGATGCTCCGCGTGGTGCTCGCCGAGCCAGCGGGCGAGCACGGTGCCGATCAGGGCGCCGCCGATTGCGGTGCCGGTGATCGCGGCGGCGACGATGCCGGCCGAGGCGACCACGGTGCCCGCCGCGAGCACGGCCGGCAGATAGGTGAGGGAGCCGACGATCACGCCCTCGGTATCTTCCAGCGCGGCGCGCGTGCGGTACGTGACGCGCGGCGCATCCGGCGCATCCTCCAGCTCCTCGATCCGCTCGTAGCGATGGCCGAGCTTCTTCTCGACCGCGTCCTCGCTCGCGAGCAGGCTGATGTCGGCGCGCTTGAAACCCGCCTTGCGGAGGTCATCCACGGCCGCATCGAGCGACGAGACGTCGTGGAACACCGCCACGGCCTCGGTCACCTTGTCTCTCTTCGCGCCCGTCTCCGCGGCCATCCCGCACCTCTCCTGGCGTCGATCCAAGGCAGGAGCTTAGGCGATGCCTTGGCGCAACGCCATGGCCGCGATCGTGTTCCCCGGCCCTCGGCCGGCTGATCCATAGAGCGGTCCGAAGCTGATTTCGGCCAAGGCGTTGCGGGCACGGGTCCGGTCGTGCGCGCTGCAACGAGAGAGCGTTCGACGCTCGGCCGATTTACGCACCAAGGCGGCTTGCTGGAATGACGGCAGGTGGTGGTTAGGCGACTGTCAGCTTTTGGCGCCGGTGTCGCTCAGTCTGCCGCAGCAAAATGCGCCATCTGATCTGCGTGTGCCTTCACGAAGGACGGGCGGGCCGTAGCGCGCGCGACATAGGCCCGGCAGGCGGGATAGTCCGCCAGCCCGTCGAACCGGTCCACAAGGCGCAGCACATCGGCCATGAGGATGTCGGCGACGGAGAAGGTCCCGGCCAGCCATTCGCGCCCAGCCAACACCGGCTCCAGGTGCTTGAGGCGGTGCTGGTGGAGGAACCCGTCCAAAGAGTTTCCAGGCCGGCGTGTCGCCGGTGTTGCCGGAAAAGATCGAGCAAGGACCAGGGCAGGCTGGCCATCTCGACGGAGTTGAGCGCCGCGAATAGCCATTCGATGGCATCGTTGCGGCCGCGGGGATCGGCGGGCATCAGCGCGGGGCTAAGTTCGCCCAGATGCAGCAGGATCGCGCCGCTCTCGAAGATCGAGATGTCTCCATCGGTCAGCCACGGCGCCTGGCCGAAGGGCTGGTGCGAGAAATGCTCGGCATTCCGAGCGCCAAATGGCACGCTCTTGACGCGATAGGGCAACCCGGCCTCTTCCAGTGCCCAACGCACACGTATGTCACGCACATAGCCCCGCGGCGTCTCGGGAACCCAATCGAAGGTGGTGAGGATCAGGTCGACCATTCGGCATCTCCATCCGTCGACGCCGACCTATGACAGCTTTCGGGCACCGCAGAAAGAGGGCTGAGTTACCGACGCTGGGTCGCTTGTTGCCGTAGCAGCGTGCCCGACTGAATATGCGGAGCCTTATAGCCGACCGACACCGGCGGCTTCATACCGCTGCCGACTGCCCTGCCGTTCGCCTGGGGGTTTTCGCACAGCCTGGGGGGACGGCTACACGGCTGGAAACAACAAAGCCCCGCGCGTTGGGCGGGGCTGTCCCTCTTATCATCTGCGCCGTGCGCTCAGCTTGCGTTCGCTGATATGCACGGCGGCCCCTGGTGGGGTCTTAGACGCGGATCGCTCACGCGAGAGCCGCAATCGCGCCTTCATATGCTTCATCAGAGGCCATTTGTCAAGGCCCAAAGCCCGATTGCTCGCAGCACGCAGGCTCGAATTTCCCTTATAGTCTCAGCACTTAACGGGTCGTAAAGATATCTGCGTTTGCCGTTTCGGTCCTTGCCAAGGCGAATGAGGTCGAGGCGATGAAACCCTACTGCATTCACCATGTCGCCTTTCACCCAAACGCCGTCGCTCTGCCACGGCTCAGGCAATCTGGGGCGAAGATCGATCTGACAATGGTACGGCATCACCGGATTGGGCGCAGTATTGCTGAGCGCGACAACGGTGCAAAGGTAAGGCCTGCCGGCTATCTTAGGGCTGACAATGACCACAGGGCGCCGTTTGGTCATTTCGGGCTTTTTGAAGCCGGCGCCGAAGTCGCATATAACCACGGTGCCTAGGCGAGGGTGCTCATGAATAGGCATCAAGCCATCCGCTTCTTGTACGGCCCGCGCGGGCCGGACTTAGGCGCAGCGGCCTCAACCAGCTCGCCGATCCACCCATGTCGCACAGGGTGTCGGTGACGCCAACTGGCATCGCGGACGACGATGCGCCTTATGGATGCGGCGAACTTGTACCAGACGAAGTACAGCGCCACAGCGTGGCAATGGTTCGCGAACCCTTGAACTCGATGTTTCAAGCTTCAAATAATAGGTAGCGCAACACACGAGTGCGGCATGAAGGTCGTCTGCGTCGGCGGTGGCCCTGCGGGGCTGTATCTCGCGATCTCGATGAAGCTGCGCGACCCGGCGCACGACATGCTGGTGGTCGAGCGCAACCGCGCCGACAACACTTTCGGCTGGGGCGTCGTTTTCTCCAACGAGACGCTGGCCAACCTCTGGCAGAACGATGCTTCGAGTGCCGCTGCGGTCGAGGAGAGCTTTCAGCGCTGGGACGACATCGACGTGCACTTCAAGGGGCACGTCGTCCGCTTGGGCGGCCTGGCTTCGTCGGCATCGCCCGCAAGCGCCTGCTGAACATCCTCCAGGAGCGCGCCCGCGCACTCGGCGTCCGGCTGCAGCTCGAGCGCGAGGCCGACGATCTTTCGGCTTTTCGCGACGCCGATCTGATCGTCGCGGCCGACGGCATCAACAGCGGCATCCGCGAACGCTTCGCCCACGACCTTCCGGCCGAGCATCGAGTGGCGCAGGAACAAGTACATCTGGCTCGGCACCGATCGGCCCTTCGAGGCCTTCACCTTCGCCTTCGAGGAGACCCCGCAGGGGTGGATCTGGGCGCACGCCTATCGCTTCGACGCCGCCACCTCGACCTTCATCGTCGAGTGCGACGAGGCGACCTGGCGTGGGCTCGGCTTCGATCGCATGAGCGCGGCCGACGGCATCGCCGCCTGCGAGATGCTGTTCGAGCGCCAGCTCGCCGGCCACCGCCTGATGAGCAACGCCAACCATCTGCGCGGCTCCGCCTGGCTCAACTTTCCCCGCGTCGCCTGCGAGCGCTGGTATCACGACAACATCGTGCTGTTGGGCGATGCGGCGCACAGCGCCCATTTCTCGATCGGCTCCGGCACCAAGCTCGCCCTCGAGGATGCGATCGGGCTCGCCGATGCGCTCGACGCCCAGCCTGAGCTGGAATCCGCCTTGCGGCCTACCAGGAGGCCCGCCGGATCGAGGTGCTGAAGCTTCTTAACGCCGGGCCGAGGTCACCCTCCCGCCGAGGGCGGTCGCCAGCCCTCTGGAGTCCCGGCAGGGCCTGGGGGCTGCCTTGCGCGCCGAATGACCCTGCCCTATACTATGCGGGCTCTTCGACGCCCCCCTCCTGGAGATCTGATGGGTTTGGATGAATGGCGAGCACGCATCGATGAGATCGACCGCCAGCTGCTCGGGTTGCTCAACCAGCGCGCCGAACTCTCGCTCGAGATCGGCCGCGCGAAGCGGGAGTCCGGTGAGTCGGTGCTCGTGCCCGAGCGCGAGCAGGGGATCCTCGACGAGCTTGCCCGCCTGAACCCCGGGCCGCTGGCTCCCGGGCGCGATTCGCGCGATCTCGGGGCCGAAGTCCTCTCGGCGTCTCGCGTCTCTCCAGCGACCGTTCCGCGTGGCCTACCTCGGTCCCGCAGGGAACCAACACGCATCTGGCCGCCCTCCGGCACTTCGGCTCGAGCGCCGACCTCCTGTCCGCCGCGGGGCATCGCGGAGGTATTCGAGGAGGTCAAGCGCGGCCGAGCGGAGGTCGGGGTGGTGCCGATCGAGAACTCGAGCGAGGGCGTGGTCAACCACACGCTCGACGGGCTGATCGATTCGGAGCTGCTGATCTGCGGGGAGGTGTCGCTCGAGATTCACCACCACCTGCTGTCGCGGGCCGCCGACCTGGGCGACATCAAGCGCGTGTTCTCGCATCCCCAGGCGCTTGGCCCGTGTCGCGGGTGGCTCACCCGGCACCTCCCCGACGCCGAGGTGGTGGAGATGGCGTCGACGTCGGCCGCCGCCGAGCAGGCCGCGCTCGACCCCGGCGACCGCGGCGATCGCGAGCGAGCTGGCCGGCCGGCTCCACGGGATCCCCGCAGTCCGCGAGCGGATCGAGGACTACGCGAACAACGTGACGCGGTTCCTCGTCATCGGGCGGCGGGCCATCGGGCGGACCGGCCGGGACAAGACGTCGGTGCTGTTCTCCATTCGTGACGAGGTCGGGACCCTCTACCGCATCCTGGAGCCGTTTGCGACCGCGCGGCTCAGCCTCACCAAGATCGAGTCGCGGCCCACGCGCCGGCAGCCCTGGGAGTACGTGTTCTTCGTCGACTTCGAGGGTCACCGGGACGATCCGGTGACGCAGGGCGTGCTCGCGGCCGTCCGCGAGCGGTGCCTGTTCCTCAAGGTATCCGGCTCGTACCCCCGCCCCCCGGCGCCCGGTTCATTTTGAGATTAGCCCCTTACAAATGAGAGGACAGACCTCGCCTGGCCGCGCGGCCTGACCGTCGTTCAGCCCGGGGGCTACCATCGGTGGCTCGATCGCCAGGGGGGTCCGGGCTCGGAGGCTTGCTGGCGAGGTGGTCGTCGTGGCGCGGCACGAGGCAGCAGTCCGCGCCACCCTCGACGCGGGAGCGGCGGACAGGAGGCACCACCGACCTGGCGGCCGGCGTGGCGGGCGCGGACGCTGGTGGTGCTCTGTGCCCCCGTGGGCGCGCTGCCGCGGCTCGTCCGCGCGGCCTGGCCTCATCTCTCGGCCCGGTGCCGTCTTGACGGACGCGGGCAGCGTCAAGCGCAGACGTGGTCGAGGCGGCTGGCGCGTGTCCAGCGCGGGCAGGTGTTGAGCTTCGTCGGCGGACACCCCATGGCGGGCTCCGAGCGCTCCGGCTTCGCGGCGTCGGACCCCGGACCTCTTCGAGGGGCGGGTCGCCCTCGTGACGCCGGCCCCCGACACGCCCGAGGCCGCGGTGGCGGCGGTGACGGCCCTCTGGGAGGGGCTGGGGAGCACGGTGCGTCGGCTCCCCTCCCCCGAGGTGCACGACCATCTCGTGGCGCAGATCGGCCGCGTGCCGCACCTGGCGGCCTACGCGCTGGTGTCGGCCGCGGACGGGGACGCACTTGCCTCTCGCGGGGCGCGGCTTCACCGACACGACGCGGATCGCGGCGTCGGCCGAGGCGCTCTGGTCGGACATCTTCCGCGAGAATCGCGGGCCGGTCCTCGACGCGCTCGCCCGATACGAGGCGGTCCTCGGCCGCTGGCGGGACCTCGTGGCGCGCGGCGAGTGGGCGACGCTCGAGGCGGAGCTCGGACGCGCGCGCGAGGTGCGGGAGAAGCTCGCATGAACGCTGTCGTGCGTCCGGTCCGTCGCGCTCGCCGGGGACGATTTCCGTGCCGGGCGACCATCCCGTATCACATCGGGCCGCGCTGCTGGGCGCGCTCGCCGACGGCCTCACCGAGGTGCCGGGATTCCTCGAGGGTGAGGACTGTCTCGGGGACCCTCCGGGCCGTCGCGGCGCTCGGCGCCGAGGTGACGCGGAAAGGGCCGGGGCACTTTGTGATTCAGGGCGTGGGGGACGAGGGGCTCCACGGAGCCGGTCGACGTGGTGGACTGCGGGAACTCCGGGACAACTTGCGCGGCTCTTTTGTCGGCGTTCTGGCGGGCCAGCCGTTCGCCACGGTGCTCACCGGGGACGAGTCGCTCCGCCGTCGTCCGATGGAGCGCGTCATGGAGCCGCTCTCGCGCCGATGGGCGCGCGCGTCATCGGCCGGCGCGGGAGGCGCCCCGGCTGCCGCTGGCGATCGCCGGTGCCCGACCGCTCTCATCCGATCCGGCACGTCTCCCCGGTGGCGAGCGCCCAGGTCGATCCCGCGGTGCTCTTCGCCGGGCTCTGGGGCGTCCGGTCCGGTGAGCGTCGTCGAGCCCGCCCGGAGCCGCGACCACACGGAGCGGATGCTGGCCGCATTCGGAGGCGGACATCCCGGTCGGACGACGAGGCGGTCACGGTGGTTCCCGGGACGACGGCTGACAGGGCGCCTCTGCCGCGTCCCGGGCGACATCTCGTCGGCCGCCTTCTTCCTGGTCGCCGCTGCGGCACGCCGCCGATGGGAGTGTCGCCGTGCGCGGGGTGGGGGTGAACCCGACGCGGACCGGAGCGCTCGACGTCCTCGATGCCATGGGCGCGCGCGTCGGCGTCACGGCTCGGGAGGGCGACGGGGAGCCGATTGCGGACTTCATCGTCGGCCCGGGCGCTCCTCCGTGGAGGCCGAGGTGGCGGGCCCGCTGGTGCCGCGGACGATCGACGAGATGCCGATCCTCGCCGTGGCGGCGGCCTGCGCCGAGGGGCCCAAACGTCGTCCGAGACGCAGCCGAGCTCCGCGTCAAGGAGTCGGATCGGATTCGCGCCATCGCTTCCGAGCTCGAGCAAGATGGGCGTGGTGATCGAGGAGCGGCCTGGATGGGTTCCGCGATCGCTGGACCGCCCGAGAGGCAGGGGCTTCGTTTCCGGGGGAGCCCGGGTGTCGAGCTGGGGCGACCATCGGCTCGCGATGGCCCTCGTGGTGGCGGGACTCATGGCGGACGGACCGCCGCTGGTCGAGGGGATCGACTGCATCGCCACGTCGTATCCGGAGTTCATTCGCCACGTGCCAGAGCACTGGCCGGCGAGGACGCCGTCGAGGTGGTGGCATGAAGCAGAGCGCGCGCTCGATCGCACGCGGCCGGCACGCGGTCGTGACGATCGACGGGCCCGCCGGAGCCGGGAAGAGCACCGTGGCCCGGCAGCTGGCCGAGCGGCTCGGGTTCGCCTACGTGAACAGCGGCGCGATCTACCGCGCGGTGGCCTGGCGAGCGTCCCCAGGGCGCGCCCGTGGAGAGCGTCTTGCGGACGCCTCCGCGTCGAGTTCGTGGCCGCGCCCGGGCGGGCAACGCCATTCTGGTCGACGGGCGGGACGCCACCGAGGCGCTCTACGCCCCGGCGGTGAGCGAGCTCGCGGCGACCCTGTCCCGGCGCCCGGACGTGCGGGCGTTCGCCGACGCGCCTCCAGCGACGCCTGCGCGACCCGGGGTCCCGTGGTGGTGGAGGGGCGTGACGCGGGCACGGTGGTCTTCCCGGAGGCGGACTGCAAGTTCTACCTGGATGCCTCACCCGGAGGCGCGCGCCCGCCGGCGATTCGCCGAGCGCGAGGCGGCCGGGGAGCGGAGAGGGCTGGAAGGCGATCAAGGCCGGCCATCACAGGCGCGGGATGACGCGGATCAGACCCCGGAGGGTCGCGCCTCTGGCGCGGAGCGCCGACGCGACGTACATCGAGTCCAGCGAGATGACGGTGGAGGAAGTGGTCGAGCAGATGGGGCAAGGAGGTCGAGCGCGCGTGCTCTACACGGTCTTGAAGCTGAGCATCAGCCGCGATCGGCCGGGTTCTGGTTCCGTCTCTCGGCCGTCGAGTCGGACCGGGTGCCGCGGCAGGGCCGCCTCCTCGTGGCGGCGAACCACCTGAGCCTCCTCGATCCGGCGCTGATCGGCGCCGTGATGCCGCGCGACCTCGACTACATGGCCAAGACGGAGCTGTTCCGACATCCCGGGCTTCGGGGCGCTCATTCGACGCCCTCAACGCGCATCCCGTGGACCGGACCGGCGCGGACTCCGCAGCGCTCCGGCTCGCGCTCCGGCTCTCTTCGGCGCCGGCCGTGCCGTCCTGGTCTTTCCGGAAGGGACGCGGGGAACCGAAGGAGGCCCCTCCAGCCGGCCCAGGCGGGCGCCGGGATGCTGGCCGCGCTTTCCGGGGCGCCGGTCGTGCCCGCCTACATCCAGGGGTCCGGCCGGGCGCTGCCGCGAGGAGGCGGTCGTGCCTCGACCGGTCCGGGTGACGGTGACGTTCGGCGCACCGATCCGGTTCGCCCGGGAGCGCGGGGAGAACCCAATACCAGGACGTCAGCAACGAGATCATGGCGGCCATAGGCTGCCTCAAGGCGGAAGCCGAGCGGGGACACCACGTCGCCGCCGCCCCAGGACACACGATACGGATTCCACGACCCCGGGGCGAGCCCCGGCGGGTCGAATTCACTGAACGGAGGGACGCAGGATGGACCAGGTCACACAGGATCCCCGAGGCCCCCGCGACGGGGCGGCATGGCGGGGGCGCGGGGACCGGAGCATCCCCGTGGGAGGTTGGGGAGAGCCCGATGGCAGCGGCGGACCGGACGACGCGGACGGCGAGGCCCATCGCCGGCGGCAGCGCCCCCGAGACGCAGGACGAGCTCGAGGATCTCTACCAGCAGAGTCTGCAGGATCTCCAGGAGGGCGAGGTCGTCAAGGGCACCATCATTGGTCTCACGAGCGGGGGAGGTCCTCGTCGACGTCGGTTACAAGAGCGAGGGCACGATCCCGATCGACGAGTTCCACCGCAGCGGAATCACGCCGGAGATCGGCCAGGAGATCGAGGTTTATCTCGAGGCCAAGGAGGACAACGAGGGCCTCATCGTCCTCTCCAAGGAGAAGGCGGACAAGATCAAGGTCTGGGACGTCATCACGAGAGCCTACGAGAAGGGCGCGCCGGTCGACGGGAAGGTCGTGGAGGTGGTCAAGGGCGGCCTCGCCGTCGACGTCGGCGTCAAGGCGTTCCTGCCCGGCTCCCAGGTCGACCTTCGCCCGGTGAAGAACCTCAACTCGATGATCGGCCAGCACATCAAGGCGCGCGTGATCAAGTTCAACCGCCGCCGGGGCAACGTCGTGCTCTCGCGCCGGGTGGTCCTGGAGGAGGAGCGCGAGGAGAAGCGGAAGCACACGCTGGAGGTCATCCACGAGGGCATGGTCACCACCGGCGTCGTGAAGAACATCACGGACTACGGCGCGTTCATCGACCTGGGCGGGGTCGACGGACTGCTCCACATCACCGACATGTCGTGGGGGCGGATCAGCCACCCATCCGAGCTCGTGCAGGTGGGGGACAAGCTGGACGTGGTCGTCCTCCACTTCGACAAGGGAGTCCGGCCGCGTCTCGCTCGGACACAAGCAGAAGGGGCCCGATCCCTGGGAATCGGTCGCGGAGCGGTTCTCCGTGGGCAGCCGCCACCCCGGCAAGGTGGTGAGCCTGACGAACTACGGGGCGTTCGTGGAACTGGACCGGGGCATCGAGGGGCTGGTGCACGTCTCGGAGATGTCGTGGACCCGCCGGGTGCGCCACCCGTCCAAGCTCGTCAACGTCGGGGACGACGTCGAGGTGATGGTGCTGGCCGTCGACAAGGGCCAGAAGCGGATCTCGCTCGGCATGAAGCAGGTCGAGGCCGACCCGTGGGACTCGATCGAGGAGCGCTTCCGACCCGGGGTCAAGGTGCAGGGGAAGGTGCGCAATCTCACGGACTTCGGCGCGTTCGTGGAGCTCGAGCCGGGGATCGACGGGCTCCTGCACATCTCCGACATGACGTGGGCGCGGAACGTGGCGCATCCCTCCGAGGTCCTCAAGAAGGGGCAGCCGATCGAGACGGTCATCCTCCACGTCGACAAGGAGAACAAGCGGATCTCGCTGGGGCTCAAGCAGCTGCAGCGCGACCCGTGGGAGGACGTCACGCGCAAGTTCCCGGTCGGGTCGAACATCAAGGGCAAGGTGGTCCGCCTCACGGAGTTCGGCGCCTTCATCGAGCTCGAGGCGGGGGTAGACGGTCTGCTTCACATCTCGCAGATGTTGGGCAACGCCAGTGGCCACGCCGCAGGACGTGTGCAGCTCGGAGAAGCGCCGACGGTGAAGGTCCTGCGCCTCGAGCCCAACGAACGACGGCATCGGGCTATCACTCCGAGATCTCGCAGCCGACATGCCGTTCACCGGAGGGGGGGGAGCACCGCGGTCGCCGTGGGGCGCGGCAAGCGAGAGCGCGACCGGTACGACAGCGACGATGACGAGTAGGCCGACCCGGTAGCCCAGGGGCATGCGCGGCAAGCTGGTCCGGGCGCTCGGCGTCACCGCGCTCGTCTTCGCCGGCTGCTTCGCGGTCGTGCTGGGGATCCTCGTCTTCGGCGAGCCCGGTGTCCCGTCCCTCGGCGGAGACCGGGTGGCCCTCGTCGAGGTCGAGGGCCTCATCGTCGACGCGGACGGCTGGTCCGCGAGCTCGGCGACTGGGGCGAAGATCCGTCGATCAGGGCCGTGGTCGTCCGGATCCAGAGCCCGGGCGGGGTGGTCGGGCCGACGCAGGAGATCTACGACGCGATCCTGAAGATCCGCACGCAGGGCAAGCCGGTGGTCGCGTCCATGGGGTCGGTCGCGGCATCGGGAGGCTACTACCTGGCCGCGGCGGCGACGCAAATCGTCGCGAACCCCGGCACGCTGACCGGGTCCATCGGCGTCATCATGCAGCTCGCCGAGATCGAGGGCCTTCTCCGCAAGGTCGGGGTCCGCTACGAGGTCATCAAGGCCGGACGGTTCAAGGACCAGCGCGTCCTTCGCCCGGCCCATGACAGCCGGAGGAGCGCGCGGTCCTCCAGGTCGTGCTCGACGACATGCACGACCAGTTCGTGACGGCCATCGCCGAGGGACGCCGGCTCGACAAGGAGCGGGTCCGGGCTCTCGCAGACGGGCAGGGTGTACTCGGGGAGGATGGCGAAGAAGCTCGGCCTGGTCGACGCCCTCGGGGGGCTGGACGAGGCGGTCCGGATCGCGGGCGAGCTTGGCGGCATTCCCGGCAAGCCTCGCCTCGTTCGACCGCGGCGCGCCTGGGGGCTCCTCGACTTGGTCGGCCTGGTCGACGGGGCGACCACTCTCTCGTGGCTCCGCTCCGTTGGATGGCCGGGTCCGGGCCCTGCCGGCCCTCCCCCTTCTGGGGTCTCCGAAGCTCCCCCTCTATCTCCTGGACTGAGCTCGAGGATCTCCCGGGCGGATTGCCCCGGAACCTCGCGGCTTGACAGGCGTTTTTGGCACGTGATAGCGTGACCCCGATTCCCCGGGAGCCTGTCGAAGGAGGGCGAGCATTGCCGACGATGACGAAGGCCGACCTCGTCGACGAGGTGGCCAAGCTGTCGAACCTGACCAAAAAATAAATGCAGCAAGAGATCGTGAACACGGTCTTCGACAGCATCTCCTCGGCGCTTGCGCGGGTGGAGAAGGTCGAGCTCCGCGGGTTCGGGAGCTTTAGGTTGCATCGTGGGACTTCCCGTCGCGGCCGCAATCCGAAGACCGGATCCACCGTCAGCGTTCCCGAGAAGCGGGTGCCGTTCTTCAAGGTCGGCAAGCGGCTGAAGGAGCTGGTCAACACGTGAAGGCGGGGCCGCGACCCCATTCCGGGACAGTCCACGGCAAGCTGTCAGACACGCTTGGCTTCCCGGTCGGCCTCTCGGGGAGCCTCTCACCGATCACCGCGCGCCCTGATGGGCGACGACGCGCCGCGTCCCCAGCCGGGAGCGACCCCGAGTCCGGCGGGGGACCTGCCCCCCCCTGAGCGGTGGACGCCGCCCTCGCGCCCCCTCGACACCCCTCCACGCACCCCTCACGCCGATGATGAGGCAGTACCGCGAGTGGAAGGGGCGCTATCCGGACTACCTGCTGCTCTTCCGCTCGGTGACTTCTACGAGGCCTTCCACGAGGATGCCGCGATCGCGGCCCGGGCGCTCGACATCACCCTGACCTCGCGTCAGAAGGGCGACGGCGCGATCCCGATGGCCGGGGTGCCCCACCACGCTCGTCGATGGGTACATTGCGCGGCTGATCCGGACGGGACAGAAGGTGGCGGTTTGCGACCAGGTCGAGGCCGCGGCGGCCAAGGGCCGGCAGCTCATCCGCCGCGAGGTCGTCCGGCTCGTCACCCCCGGGACGGTCACCGAGGCGGGGCTTCTCGACGGCCGCCAGCACAACTTTCTGGGGCGCTGTGGCGGGGGCCGGACCGTCTGGGGGTCGCGCTGGTCGACGTCACCACCGCTGACTTCTGGGTCGGCGAATCGGACGACGTCGGGGCTGACCGAGGCGCTTCTTCTTAGGAGCCCGGCCGAGTTGCTGGTCCCGCCGGGCATGTCCCGCCGACGTCCGCTCCGGCGCGCCTCCGGGAGGCCGGGAGCGCGGTGACCTCGCGCGACCCGGCGACTTCGGCTCCGCGGGGCCGAGGATCGCCTGCGAGCGCATTTCCGCGTGGCGGCGGTCGAGGGGCTCGGCTTGGCGGTCAGCCCGGGGCGTCGCGCTGGGGGCGCCGTGCTGGCCTATTTGCAGGAGACCCAGCAGGCCCCGCGGCGCACCTCACGCGCCTCCAGCCGCTGGCGCTGGACGATCATCTGGTTCTGGACGAGGCTGCGGCGCGCAATCTCGAGCTGGTCCAGAGCCTTCACGACCGTGGGGCGGCGGGCGCTCCTCTGGGCGATCGACCGGACTCCACTTCGATGGGCGGAGCTGCTGCGCCAGTGGCTTCTCCGGCCGCTCCTCCGCCGTCGGAGATCAGCGCCGTGTCGGCGGCGGTGGCCGCCCTGATCGAGGCCCGGCGCTCCTGGCCGCTCCGCGAGCGGCTGGGCGGGATCGGTGACCTCGCCCTGGCGAGCCGGGTCGCCCTCGGCGTCGCGACGCCGCGCGACCTGGCGGCCTCCGCGCGGCGCTCCGCCCGCTGCCGCGCTCCGGGAGCTCGCCGAGGCTGCCCAGAGCCGCTCGCTCGCGTCAGTGCGCCGCGGCGCTGGAGGACCTGACCCCCCTGGGAAGACGCTCGAGGCCGCTCTGTCGACGACCCTGCCGTGACCGTCACGAGGCGGACTGATCCGGGAGTCCTAGAGCTCCGCGCTGGCCGACTCCGCCGCGAGGTGCGGGAAGCGCGCGGCTGGATCGCGGGACTCGAGGAGCGCGAGCGGGAGCGCACGGGTATCTCGTGCCTCCGGGTCCGGTTCAACCGCGTGTTCGGCTACGGGATCGAGGTTCCCGAGGACCCACGTTCGTCCCGTCCCGAGCTAGTGCGACGCCAGACGCTGGTCGGCGGCGAGCGGTACGTGACGCCCGAGCTCAGCGAGCAGGAAGCGCAGGTCCTGGGAGCCGAGGGGCGGATGAACCGGCTCGAGTTCGAGCTGTTCGACGAGCTCCGAGGGACGGTCGCGCCGAGGCCGACCGGCTCCTGCACACCGCCCGTGCCGTGGCGACCTGGACGTGCTCGCGGCGCTCGCCCACGTTGCGCGCGAGCGCGGCTACGCCCGCCCGGCTGTGGACGACGGGGGTGCCTCGAGATCCGGACGGACGCCATCCGGTCCTCGAGCTCGGACCGATGGCGCGGGGTTCGTGCCGAACGACCTCGGCTCGACGTCGGCGAGGTCGAGTGCCTGGTCATCACCGGCCCGAACATGGCCGGGAAGTCGACTTTCATGCGGCAGGTGGCGCTCATCGTGCTGATGGCGCAGGTCGGAGCTTCGTGCCGGCCCGGAGCGCGCGATCGGCGTGGTGGACCGCATCTTCACGCGCATCGGCGCCCAGGACAACCTCGCGCGCGGCCAGAGCACGTTCATGGTCGAGATGACGGAGACCGCGGACATCCTGCGCACGCGACGCCGCGCTCCCTGGTCCTCCTCGACGAGATCGGGCGCGGGACATCGACGTTCGACGGCCTCGCGATCGCCTGGGCCGTGGTCGAGTACCTTCACGACCGCCGACGCCGGGCGCGAAGTGCTCTTCGCCACGCACTACCACGAGCTGACGCGGCTGGCCGCCGAGCTGCCGCGGCGTGCGTAACGTGCACGTCGCCTCCGCGAGGGCGGGCCGACATCGTCTTCCTCCACCGCGTCGTGCCCGGCGGGACCGATCGCTCCTACGGCATCCAGGTGGCGCGCCTGGCGGGACTGCCCGACGAGGTCGTCGCCCGCGCGCAGGCGCTCCTGCGGGAGTTGGAGCAAGGCGCGCCGAGCCCCGCCGCCCCCGGCGAGCGCCGACACCGGCCCGCCCACCTCTTCGGGGCCGGCCGCCGGCGGGCCAGGGAGCCGCTGCCGCCACCGATCCGGAGCCCGCGTCGCCCCGCATCCCGTGCTGGAGGCGCTGGGCGCCCTGGACCCCGAGACGTTGACGCCGCTCGAAGCGCTGACCACGCTCGCGGAGCTGCGCCGACGACTCGGAGCGGGCGCGTGAGCGGGGCCCCGGCGGTCCGCCGCCTTCCCGACGCGCTCGTCAACAAGATCGCGGCCGGCGAGGTCGTCGAGCGTCCGGCGTCCGTGGTCAAGGAGCTGGTCGAGAACAGCCTGGATGCCGGGGCGACCCCCGTCAGTCGCGGTGCGGGGCGCCGGCCGCCAGCTCATCTCCGTGACCGACGACGGCCAAGGCATGACCCCCGAGGACTGTCTGCTGGCCCTCGAACGCCACGCCACGTCCAAGCTGCCGACGAGACCGACCTGGACACCATCGACACGCTCGGCTTCCGCGGCGAGGCGCTTCCCGCCATCTTCGCCGTTTCCCGGCTCTCGCTCCTGTCGCGGCCCCTCGGCGGCGACACGGGGGTTCCTCGTCGTCGGGGGAGAGTGGTGTCGTGGGAGAGTCGGGCGAGGCCGACGCGCCCGCGGGTACGGCCGTCGAGGTCCGCGATCTCTTCTTCAACACGCCGGCCCGCGCCAAGTTCCTCAAGAGTCCCGCCACCGAGCAGACGGCCGTCGTGCGCGGTCGTGACTCAGCTCGCCCCTGGCTCACCCGGGTGTTCACGTGCGGCTCGTCGCGAACGGGCGCATCACTCCTCAACGCCGTCGCGGGCACCGGACTTCCGCGAGCGCGTGAGGCGGGACTGTATGGCTTCGGGCTGGCGTCGCGGCTCCTCGACCCTCGGTGGCGAGGGCGGGGGGCGCGCCTGACCGGCGTGGTCGCGCCCCCCGGCGCTCGCCCGCACCCACCGCGACGACATACACCTTGATCGTCAACGGACGGGTGGTGCGCGACACGCTCCTGATCCAGGCCCCTGCTCGAGGCGTTCCGGCCGCTGCTGCCGCGAGACCAGTTCCCGCTGGCCGCGCTCGATCTCGAGGTCGAAGCCGAGCGAGGTCGACGTCAACGTCCACCCGGCGAAGACGTGGGTCCGGTTTCGCCGCCCCCGGGTGCTCCACGGCCTCGTGCTCGACGCCGTCCGGACGGCGCTCCGCCGGATGGATGCCGCCCCTGCGGGACTGATCGCGCGCATCGCGGGGGATGAAACCGGCCCAGGGCCGGCCCTCGGGGGGCCACGGGTCCCGGCGGCGAGGCTTCCGCCCACCCGGTTGGGCGCCCCGGCGACCTAGGCGCAGGCCTCCCTCTTCCGCGAGGGCGAGGCCGGCTATCGTGGCGAGCCCTTCCTTCGGGCGAGTCGTCGGCCAGATCGAGGACACCTTCATCGTGGCCCACACCGCCGAGGAGGTGTTCTTCGTCGACCAGCACGTGGCCCACGAGCGCGTGCTCTTCGAGCGCCTGCGCGGCGAGCTCGATCGCGGCGCACTCGCGTCGCAGGAGCTCCTGTTCCCGCTGCCGCTCGAGCTGGCGCCCGCGCAGCTCCGGGCGGTCGAGCGCGTGCCGCGCCGAGCTGGAACGTCTCGGATTCGCTCTCGAAGGGTTCGGAGGGAGCCTCGGTTCTCCTGCGGGCGGTTCCTTCGCTCCTCCGAAGCCGAGGACCTGCCGCGGCTGGCCGACGAGCTCTCGCGAGAGATCGACGAGGACGCCGGGCGGGGGAGCTCGCCGGTGCTGGATCGGCTGCTCGCCTTCGTCGCGTGCCGCGCTGCCATCAAGGCCAACCAGACCCTGGCTCCGGAGGAGATGGCCCGCGTCCTGACGGACCTCGCGGAGACCG
>CAVWCI010000035.1:0-24376 GCA_963753315.1 uncultured Alphaproteobacteria bacterium | reverse complement strand
GCCAAGCGAAAGGGGCGGCCGAAGCCGCCCCTCGAAACGCCTGCAGGCGCTGCCTGCTATGCCCCGCCCTTGAGCTGGTAGGCGGTGCCCCAGCCCCAGGCGCCCGAGCCGAAGCCGCGCGCGACCACGCGCTCGCGATAGATGTCGGAGATCACGTCGCCGTCGCCGCCGAGCAGGGCTTTGGTCGCGCACATCTCGGCGCACAAGGGCAGCTTGCCCTCGGCCAGGCGGTTGCGGCCGTATTTCTGGAACTCGGCCTGCGAGTTGTCCTCCTCCGGGCCGCCGGCGCAGAAGGTGCACTTGTCCATCTTGCCGCGCGAGCCGAAATTGCCCGCCTGCGGATACTGCGGCGCGCCGAACGGGCAGGCGTAGAAGCAGTAGCCGCAGCCGATGCACAGGTCTTTGGAGTGCAACACCACGCCCTCCTCGGTCGAGTAGATGCAGTCGACCGGGCAGACCGCGATGCAGGGCGCGTCCGAGCAGTGCATGCAGGCGACCGAGATCGAGCGCTCGCCCGGCTGGCCGTCGCTGATCGTGACCACCCGGCGGCGGTTGATGCCCCAGGGCACCTCGTGCTCGTTCTTGCACGCGGTGACGCAGGCGTTGCACTCGATGCAGCGCTCGGCGTCACACAGGAACTTCATCCGTGCCATGGTTGTGCTCCCTTACGCCGCCTCGATCCGGCACAGCGTGGTCTTGGTTTCCTGCATCTGGGTGACGGAATCGTAGCCGTAGGTCTGGGCCGTGTTGGTCGATTCGCCGAGCACGTAGGGGTCGGCGCCGGCCGGGTATTTCTGGCGCAGATCCTGGCCCTGGAAGTGGCCGCCGAAGTGGAACGGCATGAAGGCGACGCCGCGGCCGACGCGCTCGGTCAGCATCGCCATCACCCGCACCTTGCCGCCCTCCGGCCCGTGCACCCAGACCATGCCGCCGTCGCGCACGCCGGCGTTGTGGGCATCGTACGGGTTGATCTCGACGAACATGTCCTGCTGCAGCTCGGCGAGCCAGGGGTTGGAGCGGGTCTCGTCGCCGCCGCCCTCGTACTCGACCAGCCGCCCCGAGGTCAGGATGATCGGGAAGTCCTTGGAAAAATCCTGCTGCTGGATCGAGGCGTAGAGGGTCGGCACGCGCCACGCCTGGGTGTCCTGGTAGGTCGGGTAGTCGGCCACCAGGTCGCGGCGCGGCGTGTAGAGCGGCTCGCGGTGGATCGGCACCGGGTCGGGGAAGGTCCAGACCACGGCGCGCGCCTTGGCGTTGCCGTAAGGGCGCGCAGCCGTGCTTGATCGCGACCCGCTGGATGCCGCCCGAGAGGTCGGTCTTCCAGTTGGTCTCGTCGCCCGCGACCGCGTCGATCGCGGCCCGCTCGTCGTCGCTGAGGTCGCCGTCCCAACCCAGGCTCTTGAGCATCTTCATGGTGAACTCGGGATAGCCGTCCTCGATCTCGGAGCCGACCGGGTAGGAGCCCTCGGCCAGGAGATTTTCGCCCTCGCGCTCGACCCCGAAGCGGGCGCGGAAGCACAGGCCGCCCTCGGCGACCGGCAGGGAGGGATCATACAGGATCGGCGTGCCCGGATGCTTCATCTCGGGCGTGCCCCAGCACGGCCACGGCATGCCGTAGTACTCGCCGTCGCACGGGCCGCCGTTGGCGCGCAGCGTGGTCTTGTCGAAAGTGTGCTGGTTGGCCATGTGCAGGCGCATGCGCTCGGGCGACTGGCCGGTATAACCGATGGTCCAGGCGCCCCGGTTAAACTCGCGGGTGATGTCCTCGACCAGCGGCTCCTCGCCATTGACCTGAATGTGCTTGAACATCGGCTCGGCGAAGCCGAGCTTCTCGGCCAGCAGATAGAGGACGGTGTGATCGGGCTTGGCCTCGAACACCGGCTCGATCACCTTCTCGCGCCACTGCAGCGAGCGGTTGGACGCGGTCACCGAGCCATAGGTCTCGAACTGGGTCGCGGCCGGCAAGAGATAGGTGTTGTCCTTGCGGTCGTGCAGCACTGCCGAGACCGTCGGATAGGGGTCGATCACGACCAGCAGGTCGAGCTGCTCCATGCCCTTCTTCAGGTCGCGCTGACGGGTCTGCGAGTTGGGCGCGTGCCCCATATAGACCATGGCCCGGATGTTGGTTGGCTGATCGAGGTTCTCCTTGGCCTCGAGCACCGCGTCGAACCAGCGCGACTCCGGGATGCCCTTGGCCTCCATCAGCTCCTTGGAGGCGAAGCGGCCGACGAAGTAGTCGTGCGGGACGTCCCAGACCCGCGCCCAGTGCTTCCAGGCGCCCTCGGTCAGGCCGAAATAGGCCGGCAGGTCATCTGGCACGCAGCCGAGGTCGGTGGCGCCCTGCACGTTGTCGTGGCCGCGGAAGATGTTGGTCCCGGAGCCGGCGCTGCCGACATTGCCGAGCGCCAGCTGCAGCACGCAATAGGCGCGGGTGTTGTTGTTGCCGTGGTGGTGCTGGGTGCCGCCCATGCACCACACCAGCGTGCCCGGCCGGTTGTTCGCCATGGTGCGGGCGATCCGCTCGACCTGCGAGCCCGGCACGCCGGTCACCCGCTCGACCTCCTCGGGCGTCCACTTCGCGACCTCTGGCCGGATCTGGTCCATGCCCCAGACGCGCTGGCGGATGTACTCCTTGTCCTCCCAGCCGTTCTCGAAGATGTGCCAGAGGATGCCCCAGACCAGGGCGACGTCGGTGCCCGAGCGGAAACGCACGTACTCGTCGGCGTGCGCCGCGGTGCGGGTGAAGCGCGGATCGCACACGATCAGTGGCGCGTTGTTCTGCTCCTTGGCCTTGAGGATGTGCATCATCGCCACGGGGTGCGCCTCGGCCGCATTGCTGCCGATGAACAGCATCGCACGCGAATTGTGCATGTCGTTGTAGCTGTTCGTCATGCAGCCATAGCCCCAGGTGTTGGCCACGCCGGCGACCGTGGTCGAATGGCAGATGCGCGCCTGGTTGTCGCAGTTGTTGGTGCCCCAGAAGGCGACGAACTTGCGGTACAGATAGGCACCCTCGTTGCTGTGCTTGGAGCCACCCATCCAGTAGACCGCGTCCGGGCCATTGGTCTCGCGGATCTCGAGCAGCTTGTCGCCGACCTCGTTGATCGCCTCCTCCCAGGAGATCCTCTGGTACTGGCCGTCGACCAGCTTCATCGGGTACTTCAGGCGGCGCTCGCCATGACCGTGCTCGCGCACCGATGCGCCCTTGGCGCAATGGGCGCCGAGATTGAACGGGCTGTCGAAGCCTGGCTCCTGGCCGACCCAGACGCCGTTCTCGACCTCGGCGATGACCGTGCAGCCGACCGAGCAGTGGGTGCAGACGCTCTTGACCTGTTGCAGGGCGCCCGACGCCGCGGGCACCTGCGCCTTCGCCTTGGTCACCATGCCGCCCGAGAGCGTGGCGGCCGCGGCCACCCCGCCGGCTGTCAGGCCCGAGCGACGAAGGAAGCTCCGGCGATCGATGGCGCTACCGGTGAGGCCGGTCAGGGCCGTCGACAGACGGGCACCGGATGCCACCCCGTTGGTCTTCTTTCGCAGCATGGTTCTCTCCAAAACTCTGGCTCGGGCCAAACCCCGGCTCGCCGCGCGCTTGGCCGCTTCGCCCGGACTTAGAACCTGGACAGCTCGTAGGCCTTCCTGACGTGGGCCGTCTCGCGATAGCCGCCGGTCCGATCGCCCGACTCCTCCTTCGCCTCGGCCGGCGCCACGGCCACGCTCGCCGCGCCTGCGACTGCGGTCACGCTGCCAAGCCCGGCGAGCTTCAGGAACTCGCGACGCTTGGCCCCGCTCGCCTCCTGCTCCTTCTTCATCGCATCACCCTCTCGGTTATCGATGCGCCCATCGCGGCGATCCTTGCCGCGGGTTGATCGCGCATCCGTCTCAGGTCTCCATCATGAAGGCGGTCTTCTCGATGCCCATGAAAACGCGGCCAAGCGTTCCGAGCGGCGCGTAGAGCCACGCCGACCTCGCCTTCTCCAGATCCTCGAAGAACAGCGGCGCCCATGGCGCCAGATGGCTGTCGAAGAACGTCCGCTGCGCGGCGAGGCTCGAGCGGCGCTCCGAACGCGCCCGTGATCAGTCCGGCCATCATCTCGCACAGCGCGCTGATATGGTCTTCCGGCTCCTTGACGGTCTCGGCGCGGGCGATCCCCAATCGCGCCATGTCGCCGCGCAGCTGGGCCAGCGGCTTTTCGTTCAGGAAGCCGGTGCGATAGTAGGACGCGTAAGGGATCAGCTCGCCGCTGCCGATGCCGATGAACAGATCGTGGTACTCGCGCGAGGCGGCCCCGGGCGTCGTCCGCCCGGCGCGATCCGCGAGCTCGGCGAGCGCCCGCCCGTACTCCGTGTCGTCACCCGCAAAGGCGCTCGCCACCTGCAGCAGGCCGGCCTCGGGCGGCGCGGCGAGGAAACCCGCCAACAGCTGGTACTGGTCTGCGCGAAGCCGATCTTCGGCGAGGATCACGTCCTCACCCGCGAATCCGGCCGCGAGCATGCCCGTCTCCCCGATCTTCCTCACCCCGCGCCGTGAAGGCGCCTAGATTTAGTTCTCTTCTAATTCTCTACTGCCGCCGGCACGCCATGGCAAGTCCCTCGGAAACCCTGGGAGATCGGGCGGCCGGCGTGATCAGCCGCGCCGCGGCAGGGGGCGGGGGCGGCGCCTGGTCGGAGCGCTGGCCCCGGCGGCGCAGGTGCCGCTGCTGGCGCCGGCCGGCTCTCGTTCGGTCCGGCCGGTTCGGGCAGGGGTTGCGGCGGCTCCGCGGGCGCCTCGGCGCGCGGCTCCTGAACCGTCGAGGCGATCGCCGGCTGGGGCTCCGGTGCCGGCCCGCCGGCCGGCGGCTCCGGCGGCAAGGGCTCGGCCTTGGCCGGCTCGAGCTTTTCGAGCTCGTTCACGAATCCGCGACCGATCTGGTAGGCGGTCTTGATGGCGCCCTTCGGCCACGATGCGATGCTGTAGTCCTCGCCATACTCCACCAAACCGTCGAGCTTCGAGAACACCGGATCGGACCGCCACAGCTTGCGCAAGGCAAGGGTGCGCAGGTGCGCCGGTACGCCGGGTCGCATGAACACCGTGAAATCCGAGCTCGCGTCCAGGCTTGCGATGTCCGGCAGGTCCTTGGGGTCGACGCGGCGACGGTGCATCCGGCTCGGGCACCTCTTGCAGAGATGCCGGCTCGGCTATTGTGGCAGGGTTCGGATCCTCGCTGGTGGCGGGGGGCGCGGCGGCGGGTGCGCTCCGCGCCGTGGCCTTGCGTCGCGACCAGCGGCGCAGGAATCCCTCCGTCGCATCGCCCCGCGTGCTGGTCGGACGGTCGCGCTCAGCCATGCTCGCCTCGCGCTCGCACGGGCGACGCAGAGCCCTTGGCCTCGCCGTCGCCGCCCTTGGCACGCTCCCGCTTGCGCTTGACGAACGGCTCGTCGACGTGATGGCGCCGGACGAACGCCTGCACCCAGGCGATCAGCCCTTCCGACATCGGCGTGACCTCGACCACGTCCTCGCCCTCGAGATAGCCCTCCGCCTCGTAGGGCGATGCGGTGACGAGAAACGGGGCGATGTCGTTGCCGGCACTCCTCTCGGACGGCTGGATCTTGCGCAGCACCACGTAGATCGCCGGCGCCTTTCCTGAGAGGTTGGCGCGGTAGCCCTCGGTCTCGGTGCGATGCAGCTCGAGCGGCAGGGTCGCCGCATGCCAGCGCACGAACCGCTCGCCGCGCGCCAGCTCCCGCCATGCGTCGATCGGCGGCGCGCCCGGGATCACCCCGACCGGCTTCCAGGCCCAGCGCTGCCAGCGGTTGTCGATCTCGCGCCGCTCGACCACCACGCCGAGCGACATGGTCAGCCTGCGTTCCATGCCGCGCTCACGCTGCTCTTACAGCTCCAAGATGATCGTATGGCACGGAAAAGCAACCGGCGACCGCTGGCCCGCATCAGCCCTGCTCGATCGGCAGGGCGTCGTCGCGCGCCCACTCCGCCATCGAAGCGTCGTACAGCGCCAGCTTTCGATGGCCCAGGCGATGCAGCAGGAACAGGCCCATGGTGGCCGAGATGCCGCCGCCGCAGTAGCAGACCACGCGATCCGCCCGCCCGGCGCCGATCGCCGCGAGCCGTGCTTGCGCCTCGTCGAGCGGGATGAAGGTTCCGCTTTCCGGCTCGATCAGCTCCGGCCAGGGCAGATTGACGCTGTGCGGAATGCGGCCGGGACGGCCATAGCGGCTGGGCTCCTCGCCGCGGAAATCGGCGACGCTCAGCGTATTGATCAGGCAGGTCGCCGGATCGTCGATCGCGCCCAGCACCGCATCCTTGTCCAGCATCAGCGCCGGCTGCGGCCGGGCCGTGAAGGTCGCCGGCGGATAGGTGCAGGCCTCGGTGCTGAGCGGGCGGCCTTCGGCAACCCATTTCTCGAAGCCGCCATCGAGCACCGCGGCCTCGAAGCCCATGACGTGCAGCATCCACCAGGCGCGCGTCGCCCACATCGCGCGATCGCGGCTGTAGAGCACCACGCGGGTGCTCTCGCCGATGCCGTGCCGGCCCATCGCCTCGGCGAACCGGTCGGCGGGCAGCATCATGAAGTGCGACGGTCGCGTCCTGGCGCGACAGCTCGCCCGGCAGATCCAGGAATCCGGCGCCGGGGATGTGGCCCTCCTCGTAGTCGGCGCGGCCGGCTTCGGGATGGTAGGGCACGCCAGCGTCGGGCTGGGCCGGGCGCAGCCAGGTGGTGCACTCGAAGACGCGCAGATCCGGATCGTCCAGATGCGCCGCCAGCCAGGCGGTCGACACCAGCGCATCGGGGTGGCGATCGATGGCCATGCGCCTCTCCTCGCTCCGCTTCGATCTTCAGGTTACCCTGCCGGCCATGCCGTGGACATGACAAAACCGCGCCCCATCTTTGCGGGGCAAGCGCCGCAAGATTTTGGGAGAGCGGCGCAGGAGAGGCGAATGGAGGTCAAGGGCAAGCAGATCCTGGTCTGCAACTGCGAGGTCACCATGGCCCTCGACGGCAAGGCGCTCGCCAGGGCCTGCGGAGCCGAGGGCGGGAGCGGCGAGATCCATACCCAGCTCTGCCGGGCGCAGATCGACAGCTTCCGGCGGGCGCTCGCCGCGGGCGGGCCGCTGCTGGTCGGCTGCACCCAGGAAGCGCCGCTGTTCGAGGAGGCCCGCGCCGAGCTTGGTGCCGATACGCCGGTCGCCTACGCCAATATCCGCGAGCGCGCCGGCTGGGCCGAGCAGGGGCCGGCGGCGCTGCCCAAGATCGCAGCACTGCTGGCTGAAGCCACCGTCGATGTGCCGCCGACGCCTTCGGTGAGCCTGGCCTCAGAGGGCCAGTGCCTGGTCTACGGCCGCGGCCAGGAGGCTCTCGACGCGGCCCGCCAGCTGGCGCCGCGCCTCTCCGTCACCCTGCTCCTCGTCGATTCCGAAGATGTGATCCCGCCGCGCGTGGTCGATCTGCCGATCTTTCGTGGCAGGATCACCGGAGCGCGGGGCCATCTCGGCGCCTTCGCGCTCGAGATTGACGGCCATGCGCCGATGACCGTCTCGTCGCGCCGGGCCCTCGCCTTCGACCGACCGCGTGATGGCGTCATCAGCGAATGTGACCTGATCCTCGACCTTTCCGGCGGCGCGCCGCTGTTTCCGGCCCACGAAAAGCGCGACGGCTACTTCAGGCCCGATCCCGGCAATCCCGCGGCGGTGCAGCGGGCGCTGTTCGCGCTGACCGATCTGGTCGGCGAGTTCGACAAGCCGCGCTACGTGGACTTCCATGCCGATCTTTGCGCCCATGCGCGCAGCGGGCGGATCGGCTGCACCCGCTGCCTGGAGGTCTGTCCGGCCGCCGCGATCCAGCCTGCCGGCGACGTGGTCGCGATCGACCCCTACCTTTGCGGCGGCTGCGGCGCCTGCAACAGCGTCTGCCCGACCGGTGCCGCGGACTACGCCTATCCACCGGCGAGCGCGCTGCTCGAGCGGCTGCGCACGCTCACGGGCGCCTATCGCCGCGCCGGCGGCACAGCGCCGGTGCTGCTGGTGCACGACGAGGACCATGGCGGCGAGCTGATCGCCATGATGGCCCGCTTCGGGCGTGGCCTGCCGGCCAACGTCATCCCGTTCGCGGTCAACGAGGTGACCCAGCTCGGCCTGGATGTGATCCTGGGCGCGCTCGCCTATGGCGCCAGCCGCATGCTGTGCCTGATCCCGCCCAAGCGGGCGGACGAGCTCGCCGGCCTGCAAGCCCAACTCGGCTATGCCGAGGCGGTGCTCGCGGGTCTCGGCTATGACGGTGATCGGGGCGCAGGCCGGCTGGAGCTGCTGGTCGAGGCCGATCCCGACGTGGTCGAGGAGCGGCTGCATGCGCTCGAGGATCCGCGAGCGCCGATGCCGGGCGCGGGCTTCCTGGCCATGGGCAACAAGCGCGCGCTGATGCGCCTGGCACTGCAGGAGCTGCACGGGGCAGCGCCGACGCCGGTCGACCAGGTGGCGCTGCCGGAAGGCGCGCCGTTCGGCCGTGCCGTGGTCGACGTCCAGGGCTGTACGCTCTGCCTCGCCTGCGTCGGCGCCTGTCCGACCGGCGCGTTCCAGGACAATCCGGAGCGGCCCGAGCTGCGCTTTCAGGAGGATGCCTGCGTCCAGTGCGGCCTGTGCGTCAGCACCTGCCCGGAAAAGGTGATCCGGCTCGAGCCGCGCATCGATTTCACCGATGACGCCAGGCGGGCGCTGCTGGTCAAGGAGGAGGAGCCTTTCACCTGCATCCGCTGCGGCAAGCCGTTCGGCACGCGGAGCTCGATCGAGAGGATCGTCGAGAAGCTCGCCGAGAAGCACTGGATGTTCCAGGATTCGGCGGCGGTCGATCGGCTGAGAATGTGCGAGGACTGTCGCGTGGTCGCGCAGTTCGAGGCGAAGGACAATCCGCTCGCCGGCGCCGATCGTCCGCGCCCGCGCACGACCGACGACTATCTGCGCGAGCGCGAGGAGATCGAGGCCGCCCGCGCCAAGATCAAGCGGGAGAAGGGCGAGAGCTAGAACGTAGCACGGAGCTCCGCAGCCGCGACTTACTCAGCGATCCCCACCTGGACCCCGTACTCGCGCCCCGCGTCATCGAGCCAGGCCCACAGATAGTGCGCGAAGGAGCGCCCGACGTAGAGATCGAAGGTGGTGCCGCGCTGCGCATCGTCGTCCAGCAGGTGCAGCAGCACCGAGGTCTTGGCCAGGAGGCTCTGGGCGCAGCTTCCGGTTGCGAAGGCGCGGGGATGCAGGTCGAGCGGGCAGCCCTTGGCCAGCACGTCGCGCGCGCTGGGTCCGGCCAGCCGCAGCGCCACCCGGCCGTCCGACACGTCGGTGATCGCCGCATGGACGTCGGCGAGCGCCCCTCGCAGACTGCCGATGAGCGATGCGACCTGCGCCCGGCGGGCAGGTCAGCAGCCAGGCATCGGGCCCGAGCCAGAGGGCCGCGAGCTCGCCCCGGCCGGCGGTGGTGTTCGGCTCGCCCGGCAGCAGCAGGTCGAGCGTGCGGCCGACCGCGGCCATGAAGGCGCGATCGCCTGGATCGCCGCGCAGCTCGATCTTGCCGAGGCGGCGCTCGCCGAGCCGGATGCCGCGCGGCCGCGCGACCGACTCAAGGGCTGTGGTCGGCGTGACGGTCTCAGGCACGCAGCCGCTCGCCTTCCTTGTCGACGAACACCGGGTCGGTCACGGTCACCGTGATCGTGCGATCCTGCATCGGCACGTACAGCTTCTGGCCCTGCCGCCCGCGGCCTTCCCTGACCATCGCGAGCGCGAAGGTGCGGCCGAGGTTCGGGCTGCGATAGCTCGAGGTGACGTGGCCGAGCATGACCGCCGGGATCCTGGCGCCCGGCTCGGCCACGATCTGCGCGCCCTCCTCGAGGAGCGCATCCGGGTCGTCCGGCAGCAGGCCCACGAGCTGCTTGCGATCATCCCGGGCGATGTCGGCGCGGGCAAGCGAGCGTCTGCCCAAGAAATCCGGCTTCTGCGTCGCGACAATCCACTCCATGCCGAGATCCTGCGGCGTCACGGTGCCGTCCGTGTCCTGGCCGGCGATGATGTAGCCCTTCTCCGCGCGCAGCACGTGCATCGCCTCGGTGCCGTACGGCGTGATCCCGTACTTGGCGCCGGCCGCCATGCACCGCTCCCACAAGGGCAGGCCGTAGCTCGCCGGCACCTGGACCTCGTAACCCTGCTCGCCCGTGAAGCTGATCCGGAAGATCCGCGCCGGCACGCCCCGCACATGGCCCTCGCGCAGGCTCATGTGCGCGAACGCCGCCGGGTCGAGATCGACGTCGTCGACAAGCTCCGCCAGCAGCCTGCGGGACTCGGGGCCGGACAGGCTGATGGTGGCCCATTGCTCGGTGACGGAGGTGCAGAAGACCTGCAGCTCGGGCCACTCGGTCTGCAGCCACTCCTCGAGCCAGGCGAGCACGCGCGCCGCCCCGCCGGATGTGGTGCTCATCAGATAGTGGCGCTCGCCCAGGCGCGTCGTCACGCCGTCGTCGAACACCATGCCGTCCTCGCCCAGCATCAGGCCGTAGCGAGCCCGCCCGATCGCGAGCTTGCTCCAGGCGTTGGTGTAGATGCGGTTCAGGAACTCGGCGACGTCGCGGCCCTGCAGGTCGATCTTGCCGAGCGTGCTGGCATCGAGGATCACGACGCTCTTGCGCGCGGCCGCGACCTCGCGGTCGACCGCCTCGGCCATGCTCTCGCCGGGCCTGGGGTAGTACCAGGGCCGCTTCCACTGGCCGACGTCCTCGAAGACGGCACCATGCGCCTCGTGCCAGGCGTGCATCGGCGTGCGCCGCACCGGATCGAACAGCGCGCCGCAGTTGCGACCGACGATCGCGCCAAAGGTCACGGGCGTATAAGGCGGGCGGAAGGTCGTGACGCCAATCTCCGGGATGGTCTGGCCGGTCGTCGCGGCGATCAGGCCGAGAGCGTTGACGTTGCTGGTCTTGCCCTGGTCGGTACCCATGCCGGTCGTGGTGTAGCGCTTGACGTGCTCGACCGAGCGATAGCCCTCGCGCAGCGCCAGGCCGATATCCGCGGCGGTGACGTCGTTCTGCAGATCCACGAATGCCTTACCCTTGCCCGGCACCCGCCAGAGCGGCTGTGCAGGCTGCTCGGCCGCCTCCTCGATCACGGGCAGCTCTGGCAGCTCGGCGGTGAATCCGGCCGCCGCGGCGGCGTCGACGCCGGCCTGCGCCCCCTCCCGGAGGCATGCTGCGAGCGTGAAGGCGCCGTTGCAGGCGCCGGCCGAGCGCTCGGCCTGGACCGGTGGGCCGGGCAGGAAGAGCGCGCGCTCCTCGTCGTACTGCGGGCGCGCGCGCGACTGCGATTGCAGATGAATGGTCGGGTTCCAGCCGCCGGACACGGCCACGACATCGCAAAGGATCCGCTCCGCCGCACCCTCGACCTGCCCATCACGCAAAGAACGGACCTCCACCTCCCGAACCTGGCGGTGCCCTCTGGTGGCGGTGATCGCATGGCCTGCCAGCACGCGGATGCCGTCCGCCCTGGCGCGCGCAGGCAATCCGCCCGACAGTTCCGGCCGGATATCGACGACCGTGACCCCGACCTTGGCCGCATACAGGTCGAGCGCCGTGGCATAGGCGCTATCGTTGTTGGTCAGCACCACGGCTCGTTCGGGCCGGACTGCATAGCGGTTGAGATAGCTGCGGACCGCACCCGCCAGCATCACGCCTGGACGAGTCGTTGCCGGCGAAGACCAGCGGCCGCTCGAGCGCGCCGGTAGCGAGCACGACCCGACGCGCGCGCACCTTCCACATCCGCTGGCGCGGCAGGTGCGGCGACGCCTTGGGGCCGAGATGGTCGCTCACCCGCTCGAGCAGCCCGAGATAGTTGTGGTCGTAGTAGCCGAACGCGGTCGTGCGGGGCAGGAGCCTGGTCTCCGGCAGGGCTCGAAGCGCGGCGAGGGTCGCCTCGCGCCAGGGCATGCGCCGCATGATCGACAGGCTCGCTCAAGCAGCGATCCGCCCGGCTCCGCCTGCTCGTCCGCCAGAAGCACCCGTGCGCCGCTTCGACCCGCGGCGAGCGCTGCGGCAAGGCCCGCGGGGCCCGCCGCCCACGATCAGCACGTCGCAATGGGCGTGCACATGCTCGTAGCGGTCCGGATCGGGCTCGCGCGGTGCTTCGCCCATGCCGGCGGCGCGCCGGATCAGCCGCTCGTACAGGTGCCAGAACGACGGCGGCCACATGAAGGTCTTGTAGTAGAACCCGGCCGGGAAGAGGGGCGAGAGCAGGTTGCTCGACCTCGCCCAGATCGAAGCCGACCGATGGCCAGCAGTTCTGGCTGCGCGCGGCAAGGCCGTCAAAAATCTCGACCTGGGTGGCGCGCACGTTCGGCTCGGTGCGCGCGCCGGCGCCGAGTTGCACCAGCGCGTTCGGCTCCTCGGCGCCGGCGCTGAAGATGCCGCGCGGCCGGTGATACTTGAAGCTGCGCCCGACCAGGCGCACGCCGTTGGCGAGCAGGGCGGACGCCAGCGTGTCGCCGGCAAAGCCCTGATAGCGCCGGCCGTCGAAGGTGAAGCCGATCGGGCGGGTGCGGTCGATCCGGCCGCCGCGCGGGAGGCGATGGCTGCTCATGAGGTCGCGTCCCGCCTCGCTCTGCTGGCGACCTCGGGCGGCTGCTCGCCCATCCGGTAGACCGCCAGGATCGCTGTCCGAGACGGTGTCGCGCGCGAGGTTGAACCAGCGCCCGCAGCCGTGCACGTGGCGCCAGCGCTCGACATGGGCGCCCTTGGGATTGCTGCGCATGAACAGGTACTCGGCCCAGGCGTCGTCCGAGAGCGCCGAGGGCTGCCTGGGACGCACGATGTGCGCCTCGCCGCCGCAGCGGAACTCGGTCTCGGCGCGCTCGCCGCACCACGGGCAGGGGATCAGCAGCATCTTTGCTCAGCTCGCCGCATCTTTGATGCCGTGCACGTTGTGGGGGCGCCAGACCGGATCGATGATCTGCTCGAATGTGTACGGACAGGTCGTTGGAAGCTGATCCGGCTTGATTTGGTCCTGAGCCAGATCGTCGAGAGCGCGTCGGCGGGCCTTCTGAAAGATGGCCTCGAGCTCCGCAGCAATGTGGCGCATCAAGCTCGGCGTGATCTCGAGCTCCAGATCGTCCCGCTGTTTGCCGATGCTTTGCCGCCAACCCGCGCGTGGCTCGACCGCTGGGGAGTACTGAAGCTTCAAGAGATGCAGGATGATCTCGCGCGTGCGACTGGTCACGGCATTGCGCAGGTTGGCGCCCAAATCCTCGACCTCTTCGATCAGATGCGCGACGTCGAGATCGTGCAGACGGCCCTTTCGGAGAAGGTCGGCCTGATGCTCGACCCAAAGATAGAAATCCTCCTCATAGAGCTTGGCGTCTGCCGATCGCGAGAGCGTCTTGGCCATCTCGTTCCCTCAATGCGCTACGGCGGCAGCGCCGTGCTCGTCGACGAGGCTGCCGCTCGAGAACCGCTCGAGCGTGAACGGCGCGTTGATCGGGTGCGGCCGGCCAGTGGCGATGTGATGCGCGAACACGTGCCCCGAGCCCGGCGTCGCCTTGAAGCCGCCCGTGCCCCAGCCGCAGTTGATGAACATGTTCTCGACCGGCGTGCCGCCGATGATCGGGCTGCGGTCCGGCGTGACGTCGACGATGCCGCCCCACTGGCGCAGCATGCGCATGCGCGAGAACGTCGGAAACAGCTCGACGATCGCCTCTAGGGTGTGCTCGATCACATGAAAGCTGCCGCGTTGACTGTAGGAGGTGAACTGATCGGTGCCGGCGCCGATGACCAGTTCGCCCTTGTCCGACTGGCTGATGTAACCGTGCACGGCGTTGGACATGATCACGGTGTTGACGCAGGGCTTGACCGGCTCCGAGACCAGCGCCTGCAGGGGGAAGCTCTCGATCGGCAGACGGAAGCCCGCCATCTTCGCGATCACGCTCGAATGGCCGGCAGCGACGACCGCGAGCTTCTGGCAGCCGACATAGCCGCGGGTGGTCTCGACGCCCTCGACCTTGCCGCCGCGCACGCGGATCCCGGTGACCTCGCAGTTCTGGATGATGTCGACGCCGCGCGAATCGGCGCCGCGGGCATAGCCCCAGGCCACCGCGTCGTGGCGCGCGGTGCCGCCGCGGCGCTGCAGCGAGGCGCCGATGATCGGATAGCGGGCGTTCCTCGAGACATCCAGCAGCGGCTCGATCGCCTTGATCTGCTCGGACGTCAGGAACTCGCTGTCGACCCCGTTCAGGCGGTTCGCGTGCAGGCGCCTCTTGACCTCGTGCAGGTCGTGCACGGTGTGCGCCAGGTGCATCACGCCGCGCTGGCTGAACATCACGTTGTAGTTCAGCTCGCGCGAGAGCCCTTCCCACAGCCTGACCGCGTGGTCGTAGATCGCAGCGCTGGCGTCGCACAGGTAGTTGGAGCGGATGATCGTGGTATTGCGCCCGGTGTTGCCGCCGCCGAGCCAGCCCTTCTCGAGCACCGCGACGTCGGTGATGCCGTGCTCCTTGGCAAGATAGTAGGCGGTCGCGAGGCCGTGGCCGCCAGCACCGAGCACCACCACGCGGTAGCGCTGCTTGGGCTCCGGGCTGCGCCACACCGGCGCCCAGCGCTCGTGGCGCGAGAAGGCGTTGCGGGCGAGTGCCAGGATCGAGTAACGCTGCATCGCCGGTCAGGCCGTCGCCTTGGCCGTCGCCTGGGCCTCTTCCTCCTCGATCACCCGGCGCGCCGCAGCACCCGCGATCTCGCCGACCGCGCCCGGTCGCGCTTCCTCGATCGCCGCCGCGTCGGGCACGTGCACCGTGACCTGGCGATGCGCGAACTTGATGCCCGCCTCTTCGAATGCCTTTTGCACCCGGGTGTACACCTCGCGCCGGATGATGAACTGCTCGCCCGGCTTGGCGGTGAACTTGGCGCGGATGATCATGGCCGAATCCTCCATGCTCATGACGCCCTGGGACTTGAGCGGCGCGATCAGGTTCGGCGCGATCTCCGGATTCGCCATCAGCTCGGTGTTGATCTGCTTGAAGATCTTCTTCACCAGCATGACGTCGGTATCGTAGGTGACCCGGAACTCGAGCTTCATGATCGCCCAGTCCCGGCTGTAGTTGGTGAGGTAGCTGATCTCGCCGAACGGCACGGTGTTCAGGGCGCCGCGATGGTGGCGAAGCTGCATCGAGCGGATCGAGATCTTCTCGACCGTGCCCTTGACGTTGCCGAGGTCGATATACTCGCCGACCCTGAACGCGTCGTCGACCAGGAAGAATACGCCCGAGACGATGTCGCGCACCAGGGTCTGGGCGCCGAAGCCGATCGCGAGACCGACCACGCCGGCACCGGCCAGCAGCGGCCCGATGTCGACCCCGAGCGAGGACAGGATGATCATGACCACCATGACAACCAGGGTGGCGAAGATCGCCTTGCGCGCCAGCGGCAGCAGCGTGCGCAGGCGCGACGCACCCTGGCCGCTGCCCTCGCCACCCTCGCCGCCGGCCTCGCCAGGGACCGGGGCGGGACCCTCCGTCTCGATCCGGCGATCGATCATGGCCTTGACGATTTCCCAGCCGACATAGGCGAACAGCACGGTGACCACGATGTTGAAGAGGGCACCCGCCGCGGTATCGCCGATGCCCTCCTGGGTCACGGTGTAGATGTCGATGTCCCACAGCCGCGCGAAGATCAGGAAGCCGACCAGCCACAGGCCGACGTGCAGCGCCCGCTCGATCGCGGCCTCGTAGCCCACCCGCTCGGCGCCCGGCTCGCCTGCGGCCGCGCGCCGCGCCGCGAAATACTCGGTGCCGATTCTGCACAACGCCGCGTCGGCGAGCGGCAGGGCGGCCACCAGAAGCAGGCTGAGGATGCCGACGCTGACGGCGGTCTCCTGGCCAAGCGCCGCACGCACCTGATAGGTCGCGAAAATCACCAGCACGTATGCGGTCGCGAGCAGGTGCCAGGTCTGCGCCAGAAACTGCAGGAGGCGCAAGGCGAGCGGGCCATGGCCGCTGCGCTCACCGCGGATCAGTCCGGCGACCGGGCGACGCGCCTGCCAGATCATGACGATCAGCGCCGCGACGAAGGCGACGCCGACCATCGTGTCGAACACATCCAACGTCGTGCGCTCGAGGCCCAAAAGCGCCAGCAGATCGCCAGTGAGGAAACCGAAGGCCCCGATCGCCGCCACCGCGACGATCCAGCGGTGCAGGCGCAGCGCATCGTGGTCGTCGAACGGGATCAGCCGCAGATCGTGGGCGTGCGGCGCCAGCAGGAAGCGTGATCCATCCGCCATCAGACGCAGCAGCACGATCGCCAGCAGATAGGTCATGACCGTGAGGCGGGTCGCCTCGTGGCCATGATAGAGGGCGAAGAAAGCCGCTGCGACCGCGATCCCGAAAACCAGAAGGTCGAGCACCTGCCAGGCAAAGCGTTGCAGCAGGTAGCCCAGCCGTGCCGTGAAGCTCTCGACGCGATGGTCGGGGATACGCGAGCGCATGCCGGCGCTCAGGCGCCTGAAGACCAGCTCGGCGACGATGCCGGCACCGAAGATCACCGCCATCGCGGCGACCGTCAGCAGCAGCTGCGAGGCACTCTTGCCTTCCGCCAGGTGCCCGAGCAGGAACGGCACGACGCCCGCCAGCTCCGGCAGGGCGGCGATGCGGCGCTGCCACAGCGCGCGCACCTCGCCGACCCCGTCCTCGAGCTCGCCGACCATGCCGACGGTCTCGCCTGGGGCCTGCGGGCTTTCGTTGGCCGCCCTGTCGAGCTGGGCCAGCAGCAGCGCGCGCACCTGATCGTCGCTCAGGCGCGCGACCAGGTCTCGGATCGTCTGCGGGCTGAGCGGCTGCGGCAGGCTCACCGCCTCGTCGGCCGTGCCAGCGGCGCCGCCCGGCACGGGCTCGGCCGCGATCGCCCCCGCGGCCGTCAACCATGCGAGCGCCAGGACGACGATCCCGCCCAGCAGCTGCCGGGCCCGGAAAGAGGGCGCACCGCTTCGCCTCGATCGCATGAGCGTCTCCTTACCGTGCGGGCGAACGTACGCTCTTCACTCCTCGGACGGCAAGCGCGGCGCCCGAGCGCTAGAACAGCCCCTCGACCTGGCCGTTGCCGTCGATCCGGATCTGGTTGGCCGCGGGCACCCGCGGCAGGCCCGGCATGGTCATGATGTCGCCGCAGATCACCACCACGAACTCGGCGCCGTTGGCGAGGCGCACCTCGCGGATCGGCACGACGTGGTGGCTGGGCGCGCCCTTGAGGTTGGGATCGGTCGAGAAGCTGTACTGGGTCTTGGCGACGCAGACCGGGAAGTGGCCGAAGCCCTGCTCCTGCAGCTCGGCGAACTGCTCGCGCACCCGCTTGTCGGCGATGATGTCGTCGGCGCCGTAGATCTGCGTCGCGATGGTTCTCATCTTTTCCCACAAGGACATGTCGCTCGGATAGAGCGGGCGGAAGCCGCGGCCGTCGAGATAGTGCTCCGCCTCGCACAGGTGCGCCACGTGCTCGGCCAGCTCGACGGCACCGGCACCGCCGTCCGCCCAGTGCGAGCACACGAAGGCCTCCACGCCGAGCTCGCGGCAGAGCTCCCGCACCAGCTCGTGCTCGGCGGCGGTGTCGCTCGTGAAGCGGTTCAGCGCGACCACCGCCGGCACGCCGAAGCGGCGCACGTTCTCGACGTGACGGCGGAGATTGGCCATGCCGCGGCGTACCGCCTGCAGGTCTTCCTTGGCGAGCTGGTCGCGGCCGACGCCGCCATGCATCTTCAGGGCCCGCACCGTCGCGACGATCACCGCGGCGTCGGGAGAGAGCTCCGCCTTGCGGCATTTGATGTCGAAGAATTTCTCCGCACCCAGATCGGCGCCGAAGCCCGCCTCGGTGACCACGTAGTCGGCGAGCTTGAGCGCGTTGCGGGTCGCGATCGCCGAGTTGCAGCCATGCGCGATGTTGGCGAACGGCCCGCCATGGATGAAGGCGGGGTTGTTCTCGAGCGTCTGCACCAGGTTCGGCATCAGCGCATCCTTGAGCAGGACGCTCATGGGCCCCGACGCCTTGAGGTCGGCGGCGGCGACCGGGCTGCGATCGCGCCGCTGGCCGACGATGATGTTGCCCAGGCGCCGCTCGAGATCCTGCAGGTCCTGCGCCAGGCAGAAGATCGCCATGACCTCGGAGGCGACCGTGATGTCGAAGCCATCCTCGCGCGGGAAGCCGTTGGCGATGCCGCCCAGCGAGCTCAAGATCGAGCGCAGCGCGCGATCGTTCATGTCCATCACGCGCCGCCAGGTGATCCGGCGCGCGTCGAGCTGCAGCTCGTTGCCCCAGTAGAGGTGGTTGTCGAGCAGTGCCGCCAGGAGGTTGTGCGCGGCGCCGATGGCATGGAAGTCGCCCGTGAAATGGAGGTTGATGTCCTCCATCGGCACGACCTGGGCGTAGCCGCCGCCGGCGGCGCCGCCCTTCATGCCGAAGCACGGTCCGAGCGAGGGTTCGCGCAGGCAGATCACCGTGCGTCTGCCGATGCGGTTGAGCGCATCGCCGAGGCCGACGGTGGTGGTGGTCTTGCCCTCGCCGGCGGGCGTCGGCGTCATCGCGGTGACCAGCACCAGCTTGGCGTCCGGCTGCTCGTCCAGGGCTTGCAGGTAGTCGAGCCGCACCTTGGCCTTGTCGGCGCCGTACTGGCACAGCGCCGCGGCGGGAATGCCGAGCTTGGCCGCGACCTCGCCGATCGGCAGCAGGTGAGCCGTTCGGGCAATCTCGATGTCGGTCTTGATCTCGCTCATGGGTTCCTGCCGCGGCTTGGGTTCATGGCGTCGGGCTGGTCGGGCGCTTGGCAAAGCTTTGACCTCGGGGCCTCTCCTATGCCGACATGAGCTGTCGCGCTAGCGACATCGCCGCCCGGCACCCTATATTGTCCGGCTGACGGCGGTTCTGCGAGCTTGGAATCGGACAGCATGGCCCAGCTGGAGGTGTCGAACGAAACAACGGACGTCGAAGGCTCGGCCGCATCGGCGGCGGCCAATTTCGCGTTCGTGATCATCCCGCGCTTCTCGATGATGGCGTTCGCATCGGCGATCGAGCCGCTGCGCATCGCCAACCGCCTGTCCGGTCGGGATCTCTATCGCTGGCAGGTGGTCTCGGTCGCGGGCGGCCCGGTGCGCGCCAGCAACGGCGTGCTGATGATGACCGATCAGACGCTGGCCGACGTCGCGGTCCGGCCCGGCAGCCGCTCTCCGACGGTCGTGATCTGCAGCGGGCTCGGCGCCGAGCACGTCCGCGATCCTCAGCTGTTCGCCTGGCTGCGCCGCGCCGATCGGACCGGTGCTGCGATCGGCGCGGTTTGCACCGGCGCCTATCTCCTGGCCAGGGCGGGGCTCCTGGACGGCCACCGCTGCACCATCCACTGGGAGAACCTGCCCGCCTTCCGGGAGGATTTTCCCGACATTCCGGTGCAGGCCGATCTGTTCGAGGTCGATCGCAACCGCCTGACCTGCTCGGGCGGCACCGCGGCGCTCGACATGATGCTCCATCTGATCGCCGCCGAGCACGGCCAGGAGCTCGCGACCAAGGTCTCCGAGCAATGCATCGTCGATCGCATCCGCAGCTCCTTCGACCATCAGCGGATGCCGTACCGGGTCCGGCACGGCATTCACCATCCCAAGCTGCTCGGCGCGATCGAGCTGATGGAGGCGAATGTCGAGGAGCCGATCGACCAGGATACGCTGGCTGGCTATGTCGGCCTCTCCCGCCGCCAGCTGGAGCGCCTGTTCAGCAAGCATCTGGGCCGGACGCCGGCGCAGTATTACCTCGAGCTCAGGCTGGAGCGCGCCCGGCATCTGCTCTACCAGACCACCATGCCGATCATGGACGTGGCCTTTGCCTGCGGCTTCGTCTCGGCGTCACACTTTTCGACCTGCTATCGCCAGATGTACGGCAAGACGCCACGCGCCGAGCGCTCCGCCATCGCATAGCTGCCGGGCGTGGAAGGCGGCAATCCAGCTCTGTCAGGTCGTTGCGCAAGAGCCACATCGAGTGGGCATTCGATCACAGTAACGTCATCTCGGGCTTGGCGAACGATGGTCGGTTGCTAAATTGTGACAGACAATGCGGAACCCGACGGGCGCCCGTGCGTAGACCTTACGGAGCCCAGAAGTGAGCGTGAGTATGTAAGCCGAGACCATGACCGATCTTCTATCGATAGAGCTGATCGACGATGCGACCGAGTTGCACCTGGGGCGCGGGATGCCGGGCCGGCAGGCGTCGACGCCGCGTCCGTGTGGCGCTGGAGCCACGGTGTCGCTGGAGCCGGAAGAGTTTCGTGCCGAGCTAGCCTGCGGCTGTGCCCAGGCCGGCGTGGAACGCGAGCCGTACGAGGAGGGGTTTGCCGCCTATGCGTCCGGCGCGGGCCTCCCCGACAATCCCTATCACGGCGACAATTGTGCCCATCAGCAGTGGGCGAACGGCTGGTCGCAGGCACGCGACGAGGCGAAGCGTCAGGCTCGCCAGTAAGGCCGTGCCTCTCAATCCGCCCGCGTCGGGGCTGCCTCGCGCAGCAGGCGCGTCCGCAGGAACCAGTCCAGCCAGCGATCGGTGATCGGCGCATGCCGGTCGTACCCCGCGAGCTGCAGCTCGCGGGCCTGGGCGCCGCGCAGCGACAGCATCTCGCTGCCGCGCTCCGAGGTGGTCCATCGGTCGATCATGGCACGGGTCATCTCAGGATGAAACTCGAGCCCGTAGACATGGCCGTTGTAGCGAAAGGCCTGGCCGTTGAAAGCCTCGTTGTGCGCAAGGTGGACCGTGCCGCACGGGATCTCGAAGGTTTCTCTATGCCACTGGTAGAAGAGCGTCGGCCCCTCGAGATAAGCTTGGCCGGCTGCGGTCGGATGGATCGTATGGTAGCCGATCTCGACCAGGCCGTCGGGATGCGGCCCGACCTTGGCGCCGAGCACTCTGGCGATCATCTGCGCGCCGAGACAGATGCCCAATAGCGGCCGGTCGGAAGGCAGGGCGGTGCGCTCGAGCCAGTCGAGCTCTGCACGGATGCCCGGCAGATGGTCGTCGTTGGCGCTCTGCGGGCCGCCGAACACCACGCAGGCGGTATAGGGTGAGAGATTGCAGGGCAGCGGATCGCCGAGATTGGGGCAGCGCCGGTCGAGGACGCAGCCACGCTCTTCCAGCAGCTCGCCGACCCGGCCGGGCGTCGAGTGAGCCTGGTGAACGATGATCAGGATCCTGGTGGCGCTCGTGGTGGTCGCATTGGTCATTGGGGGCGGACCGGCTCGGATGGCATCATGAATTGCCCTCGATAGCGTGCGATTCTTGAGAAGTCATTGCTCACGGGAGCAAGAAATGTGCCTTCCGCATCAAAAGGCGCAAAACTCCGCACTTCCCTGACGAGGTCAAGCGGCCTCAACGCTGCGCCGCGGCGCGAATCTCCTCCATCGCCTTGACCAGGCTGTCGCGCATCATGCCGCGCCCGATCTCGTGGCGCATGCTGCTCATGAAGCCCGCCACCTGGTCGCTCGATGTGCGATTGGCATAGAAGACCACCACGCCGTCCTCGACCGGCAACGCGCCGGCAGCGCCCTGCGACGCGTTGAACGAATGGCTGACATAGAAGTCGCGCGACAGCAATATCAGCATGTCGGGCCGCTGCTGCACCATGCGGTGGGTCAGGGCATAGACCGGCCGGTCGTCGGCCACCTGCTGGGTCCAGAAGAACCGGTGCTCCACATCGGCCACGCTCTGGTTCGGATAGGCCAGAAAGGCCTGGTACAGCTCCGGCACGACCTGCTGCACGAGCTTCGAGCCTTCGGCCGCGGCCTTCAGATCGTCGGCTGCGCTGGAGGAATCGCCGCCCCGGTCATAGGGCGCGATGCCATCCAGGCCGCCGGCCAGATATGCCTGCAGGCGCCCGGCGAGCATCTGCCGCCACGCGGCATTGACGGCCTCCGCCGCGGCCGGATCGCCGGCCTCATGCTGCTCCGCCAGGTCCTGGAAGACCGCGATCTCGTCGCTCGACAGGTTGAAGTCCGAGCCTGGCTCGACCTCGAGCAGCCGCCCCACCTCGTCCGCGTCCAGCGTGATGGGAGCGAACGCGGCTTCGCTGGCCTGCGCCGGGTCGATCTCCCCATAGGCCTGGATCGCCGTGTTCGCCTCGAGCGTGGTACCCTCGGATACGCGCGCGGCGACCTTGTCGAGCGTGGCCGGCACTTTCAGCGCAAGCGCCACGGCCAGCTGCTTCTCGGTGGTCTCCTCGATCTCGGTCGAGACGATCTCGCCCGCCTGCAGCTTAGCGCGGTCCTCGGCGCCGAGCCCCATGGCTTCGGCGACCGCCTCGGCCGTTAGGTCCGCCGCCACCGCGGGGCCGACCCCGAACATCCCGATCAGACCGGCTGCCAGGCTCATCCTGAAGGCGCGCATGTGGTCCTCCCTTGCGGACGTTCCTTCCGCGTGCTCGGCCATCAGGAATGCCCGAAACCGGCAGCAACCGCAACGAGATCGATTGCCACCATGCCAGCGCGCTCCGCTATTCGGACAACTTGTCCCAGAGGTTCTCGATCAGGTCTGCGACTAGCTTGAGATTGCGATCGACGATCTCCTTGGCCTCCTTGACCTGGTCTTCGTGGTACTGGCGCACGGGATCGTCGGCATTATTGCCGTAGGCGGGGTCGATGGCCGTGGTGATGTCGCCGTCGAGCAGGTTGATGCAGGTCGCGATGGCGCCGACCTTCTGGTTCTGGTCGAAGGCGACGGTCGGGTTCTCGAGCGTACCGCCGATCGATACCGGCGCGACCACGGTGATGATCTTGAGGTTGACCACCTCCGAGATCGCCTTGGTGATGATGCCCAGCAGCTCATCCTGGGACTTGGGCGCGGGCGCCGGCGTAAGGCTCTGCTGGCCGACCCTGGGCGCGGTGATAGGGGGGATCGGCTTGTTGTTGTCGCCTTGCATGGCCATGGCTGGCTTCCCTCGATGGCGGGCGAATCCGCCTATATTCCTAGTTCACGTGCGATGTCAACGTTGCCTCAGGCTACCGCGTGCGGCCGCATCGGTTGCTCGCCCGGGTCGCGCTGCCGCGCGTCGGGAAGGTGGCGCCCCAGCTCCTCGGGCCGCGCGCAGCGCAGCTGGCCCATGAAACGGGCGAGCTCCTCGCGCAGCATCTCGATGGTGTGCTGGGCGCCGGCGCGGCCAAGGCCGCCGACGCCGTAGATGAAGGCGCGTCCGGCAAGCACGCCAACCGCGCCCTTGGCCAGCATGCGCCCGATGTCGGCGCCGGATTCGACGCCGCTGTCGGCCAGCACCGTCATGCGATCGCCGACCGCGGCGCGGATCTGCGGCAATACCTCCACGGGCGATCGCGACGCGTCGAGCTGGCGGCCGCCGTGGTTGGACACGACGATGCCCTCGGCGCCGAGCTGGAGGGCCAGCTCCGCCTCGCGTACGGTCTCGACGCCCTTGAGGACCAGAGGCCCTTGCCAGCGATCGCGGATGCGCGCCAGCGACTTGCGATGGAGGCCGCCGGTGAATGTCGTCCTGGTGAAGACGCTGCTGCCGGCCATGCTCACGTTCTTGGGCATGTAGGGCCGGATCGAATTGAACTGCGGATGCCGGCGCGCAGCATCGCCATGGCCCAGACCGGCCGGGCCGCGATCTGCAGCAGCGTGCGCAGATCGAAGCGCGGCGGCACCGACAGGCCGTTGCGCAGGTCGCGCGGCCGCCACGCCGCGCCCGGCACGTCGATCGTCACCAGCAGCACCCGGCAGCCCACGGCCGCGGCACGGTCGAGCAGCGCGTCGCAGATCGCCGGGTCGGTCGGCGTGTACAGCTGGAACCAGAGGCACTCGCCGGCGAGCTCGGCCGCGCGCTCGATCGAGGTCGTGGCGACCGTGCTCAGGCAGAACGGTATGTTCGCCCGCCCGGCGGCCTCGGCCAGATACTCCGCGACGCGCGGCCAGATCAGGCCGCCGAGGCCGACCGGAGCCACCCCGAACGGCGCGTCGTAGCGCCGGCCGAACAGCGAGACCGACAGGTCCGGTGCTGCGCAGTCCTCCAGATAGCGCGGCTCCATGACGATCGCATCGAGCGCGCTGCGGTTGCGCGCGATCGCGATCTCCTGGTTGCAGCCACCTTCCAGATAGTCGAAGGCGAAGCGGGGAACTCGTCGCTTGGCGCGTTTCTTCAGATCGGCGACCGAGGCAGCGCGTGCCAACAGCGATGCAGGCATTCTTCCTTCCGTTGTCTGGCCTTCATCTTGGCACTTGCTGCAAGAACGAGCAGAGCACCAGCAGATCCACAGCCTGGCGCGTCTGCGATCAGAAGTCATTCCTGATCGGATAGACGTGAACGAGGTAGAGATAGAAGAAGGCGAGCGAGATGGTCAAGATGATCACG